>JAQTSV010000001.1 GCA_028711115.1 Candidatus Omnitrophota bacterium | reverse complement strand
GTGGATGTTTGACTTCAATGAACAGCACAACCCCATCTACTCTCAGGAAAAATTACGCAGGTTCGAGCTGACCCTGCACGCAGTTGACTGGATGCAGTCTAACCTCACCGGCTATAATACGCTCTTAGGCCAGGTCTTAGGCATAACTGACTTTGACATAGCTAACCTGGATGTAAACTCCTTTACCTCTTTAGTAAACAACATTGTCTGGTCAGCCAAGGTTGAGGATGGCCAGGTAACAGAGTGGTGGATGTTTGACTTCAATGAACAGCACAACCCCATCTACTCTCAGGAAAAATTACGCAGGTTCGAGCTGACCCTGCACGCAGTTGACTGGATGAGGAATAATGTCTCCGGTTATAACTCACTCTTGGCCGACATCCTGGACATGCCTGCGTTTGAATTGAATAATTTAAATACAGATACATTTAAGGCCCTGGTGGATAATATCGTTTGGACTGCTGGAAGAGACGAGAACGATAACCGCATCTGGTGGATGTTTAGCGGCACAGGCACGCCTACAGAGCTGCCCGTACCTGAATATAGTCAGCAGAAACTCAACAATTTCAAACTTACTTTACGAACGGTTGATTGGATGATAAATAATGTTTCGCAATACAATGATCTAATTGCCGATATTTTGGATATGCCTGAATTTAATTTGAATAATTTTGATATAAACACATTCAAAGTATTGGTGGATAACATCGTCTGGACTAAAAATATTAAGACCGGAAAGTACTGGATGTTCGACACAGATTCACAAGGAAATGCCGTATACAGCGAAGCAAAACTCAATAATTTCAAACTCACCTTAAAGGTAACCAACTGGATGAAAGATACTTTCACTGCAAGGGATAATGAATTCTTGCAAATAATTTACGGTATGCAGGAATTAAATCTCAGAGACCTGCATTTGAATACATTCAAGATTTTGGCCGACAACATTATCTGGGTGGGCGATGTGGACGAACAGGGCCGCGTAAGCGAGTGGTGGATGTTTGATCTGGACGCCCAGGGTAATCCTATATACAGCCAGGAAAAACTCAACAATTATAAGAACGCCCTGCCGTATGTGGCAGATTTAATCAATGAGGTAAATACAAGGCCGGAATTTGCCAAGGCGTTAAACCATTTCTATAAATTTGGTATCTTACCAGGATTTAGCCTCAATCCCGATAATCAAGTAAATTACCAGGTAAGACTAGAAAGAATAGGAAAATTATTATTCGATATCGCCATTAAGACCGGAAGGGAATTCGACAAGGCATATCCGGATATTAAGACATTTGTAGAAATAGTCGTTAAGGCTTATGAATTAAAAGATTTAATTAGCGAAAGGCTAAGACAATTAGGCAGGTATGATTTTACATTTGATTCGGAAAATATCGGCTTCGGATATTTGATACAAGGCGGAATAATAACTTTATTTATCTATGACGGTGTGTCGCTGCCCAATGGATTAAAACAATTTAACGAAGCACCTATAACCGTAACGCTGGTAGCTTCCAATATTACACTTGAAGAAGTGCGTTTCAGATCGTCGCAAGACAGCGACTTAATCAAACAGTCGGATACAATCGTAAAATTATCAGTGCGCGACGGCGGAGATTTGAGCGAATTATACGGCATAAATGAAACCGGCCGCATCGTAGGCTACTATACGCCCGAGGGAAGATTATTGTTCAGCGAAAAAGATTACTACAGTACAAAGCCGGAATTTGCCGGAAGGTTGGAACGCCAGATAAGAGGTAACCGCGAGACAATTTATGAATATAATAGTGGCTATTCTTATATGGATTCACGCCAGTTTGCGCTTATTCCAGTGCCCAGCTCAGGCAGGACATTAATCGCCGGTACAAATACTATTTTAAGTGAATTTACAAACGAATACTTAAGCGGCGATAATTGGGTTTATAAAACTGTAAAATATTATGACGGAAATGGCAAAGTCGCAAGAGTTGAAAACGAAAAACTTGACTTAGTAAGCGGCGCCACATGGCACAAGACCGACGAAGATAAAGATATAACGCTGGAATATAGCGCCGGTGTTTATGAAGTATTAGGTATGGCAAGCGATATCAGCGTAAGAGACAACGAAAGCAATTTGCTGCAGAGATTGCAATTCGTGGATTTCTCAACCAATGATAATTACGAGTTCGGCGGCGCAATATATGAAGGCAAAAATTATGTAACCGGAGAAACCTACAGAAAAGAAGTAACCGACTTCTTAGGCAGGACGCGCATAATCTGGAATGGCTTAAGAGAAACAGGCAATACTCCAGCCAACATAAATATATATGATTACGATAGAGAATTCGAAAATCAATTCGGCGCATTTGGCAAGGCAACAAGGATAAGAACATATTTAAGCGATTCAATGGGCAATTCTACCGGCGTTCAGATTTCAGAATCAGAGTTAATCGCAGCCAGAGGCTTCAATGAATTTGGCGGCGTGGATTACCTAGATACGGACAAGACTACAGGAATAAAGAAAGTTTCCGCTTACAACAGCAAAGGATTACTCAAGGAATCCTACGAAGGAGAATTAAACAGGGTTTATGTCAGAGGCCAGGCAATATACTCTCAGATCGTCAATGTCTATCAATATGATAACGCAATTTTCAGTGCCCGCAACGTCAGCACAAAGACCGAGACTTATATCTGGAACGGTTATGCACAACAGAAATCCGGCGATGCGCTTCAATACAGTGTCCCTGATATTACGCCACAGGAATTTACAAACGGCGTATTGAGAATTAGGACTGTAAATAATAATACCGGCTTAACCCGTTACGGCGAAATCGTATTGGATACCGGAAGATGGTCATATCTGGAAATTCCCGGATACACTTATACAGAATTTAAATACGCAACTGCCCAGGATATGTTTGCCAAGTTGCCTTCTGCTGCGGAAGTTATGGCGTTTAATCCTGAAACAGGAGATTATTCCATAAAGTACCGTTTAACAGAAAGAAACTCTGTCGCAAACGGCGTACAGCATCTTACTTCAACTGTTTACTATCAAGGCGAAGCGATTAAGACAGAAGAGGAAGACAGAACTTTAGGCATTGATTATGTGTTAACCCAGACAACCAAAGCACAGGGCGAAGAAGATATCGAAATAACATTTGAATACTATGATGACACGCAGGCAAAGATAGACAATCTGGCCTGGTTTGCTAAAACCACAATCGGCGGAGAATTATTCTACGAGATGAACCGCGTGGGCGGCGTGAACAGAGAGAATATGACGACCCAGTGGCAGGGCAAACAGTATTACTACGGCGAAGAATTACGCGACGTCAGCCGCATCCAGGATTATGTCACCGGCGCAACCTTGACATTGGAAACCAAACAGAATGATTTACGCGTAATCGTTGATTTCAGTTTTGTAAGAGACGGCAAACTGCAGGTTATAGATATGTTCGTAAATCTTGCCAATACAGCCGCCACAGATTTCTATAATGAAAATAATGTAAGGGTAAAACTTGAACGTGCAACGCGCCGAGAGGCATTGGAAACAAAAGACGGCACAAAGCTCGTTGTTTGGGATGTAAACAGGTTCTACTCAGGTTACAGTGAAGACAAGCCGTTAAAGACAATCACAAGAAAACATCAGTTATTCACAGGTGCTTATGACAGCGAAGAAATCTCGATGTTAGGCCATAAACTGAATGTTACTTATCAATATGAAAATAAAGATACAATAAATAAATTTATAAACCTTGCTTCCCGCACAAGCGTAGCCGTGGACGGCGTCAAGTATGAAGAAGCCAGGAGAAAAGACGATATAGATGTAAGGAACAACCGCAGCAATTGGGATGTGACCAGATACCATAGGCAAGGCATTACCCGTCACTATCCGTCTGTTGAGAGAGAACTTACGACAGGCGCTGCAATGCGCGAAACAGTCGAAGGAAAAGAAATATTTGTCTCTGGCCCAAGAGCCACCACAACAGTCACTGATTATAGTTACGCCAATCTGGAAGACAGATTAGCCAGTTTGCCTTCTTATTTCAAGAGCAATGCTTCTTATGGCGAAGCAAAATATTCTACAGAAGAATCAGAAGGAAAACGTACAGGAATAGACTTTGCCAACAGGGCAACGAGATGGGAAGTCAAATACGCTTACGGCAGAAGCACCCAGTCAGTTGTATTCCAGGATATGTTAACCGGCGCATGGCTTGTCAATCTCGATAAATCTGCAATTGGCACGATGAAAGATGCTGTGAGAGGAAAAGCAAGAATCACTCAGGAAGAATTAGGTAAAGTTAAGGAAAGAAATAAAGATGCCAAGTCCGCTTATGAAAGATATAAGGAAAGAAGGAGACAGCATTCATCTCTCAATGTGCCCGTTAACGCGCCATTTGCCGATAACAATATGGAATTACTACTGCGTTCATTAAATGACACGGATAATTCCTTACCTATATTAAATAACATTCCTATGTTGTTCGCTTATGACCACGCAAAAGCGCGGCCAGGATATACAGAGCAGGATGTTATAGACGAAGCCAATAGATTAATCAATTCAGGTGATATCGATAGATTCACGACAATAACAATGGACAATCCTGTAGTCGTGGCATTGTTAGCATATTATAAAGTTGCAGATAAACCAGCCCGCGAAGCCAAATTAAGACAAATAGTGAACGCAGGACAATTAAAACAGGGTTATCTTAAGACCGCTTATGGCGCAAACGTTAACGGCTATATCATAATCGCAGATAATGACAATCCGTACTTGGCTACGACATTAATACACGAAAATAACGGCGGCACAAATGACGAGAATGTAGAGGCAGAACAGCTATTTAGTGGATTAAGAGGAATTAACTTAAGTTATACTCTTATTGGCGCCGGCCAAAAAGATATGCGCCTGAATTCAGATGTTATTCCCGCGGAACTCATTAATGCCTTGGCAGTCACAGGATTTAATACAACCAGGACATACTTTGCTCCGGAAGATAATTTGCTCGCCGAATTGGCAGCTAAGAATTTCAAGGTAATCGTAGGATTCCCGTTTATGGATGACCGCCAGTTCTACGTGGCAGATATTTTATTTGAAGGGTATATACGATACGTAAGAGAACATATAAACAATTCAGAAATATTGTGGTGGGAACTTACCAATGAAGCTAATGAGCAGTCATGGTTTAACAGAGATTTGGCTGCAGGATTAAGAAGAATCAATGAAGCCGCAGCAAATATAAAGGCCATAGATTCCAGCCGTAAAATATCCGTTACGTTCTCCACGAGAAATATCGGAGAAATAGCAAGGCTGGTTAGAGAAGGCGCGTTAAGCAATGTTGACATTATCGGCGTTAACATTTATGGCGGCAGCGTAAATATGGTCGGTGGTTTGAGTGAAATGTTCGGAAAGCCGGTATACATTCCCGAATTCGGCGAAACATCCTTAAGCAGCGAAGAAGACCAGGCAATAGGAAATATTGAGATGTGGGAGACAATGCAGGAGTTTATAAGGCAAGGCAAGATAATCGGCGCATTCGGATTTGAGGCAATTGACGAATGGTATAAAGCCGGAAGCTACTACGAGCATGACGCAGACAGAGAAGAAAACTATGGTTACTTCAGAATGCAGGTGCGCGAAAATGCAGACGGCACTTATACGAAGTTCGCCATACCCAAACAGACTTTAGTCTGGCAGTATTTAGAGTGGCATCCTGATAAGCGCGACACAGACATTCCTGATGAGCTCAAGGCAATTGAATTGCCTGAGCCACAAGCCTTAGACGATTCCAATCATCCTTTTATGCACAGGCTGGTAGTAAATACATTTGGCGACAGCGGCGTAAATCCAACAGAGGGAGCAAGTGTAGATGTATTCGATAGAGTTTCTCAGAGGACTATGAGCTCCAGAGGAGATTTCTCTGACAGGGCATTTAATTTATCCCGAGAATCCTGGACATTCTTTGTTGTGGGCGACAAAAAGTATGTGGCTGAGAAAGCCACAAAGATAAGCGGCATTATGAATGATGCTCAATTCGGCGAAGTTACTGTATGGCGCGTGCAGCAGTTTGAGATGCCGGAAATTTCCGGTGAGCCAGCAAAATTAGCCAAGGAATTCTTAAGAGTAACGGAATTCTCGACAGGCGCGACTTTGTGGGAAATCACCCAGCAAGGCAATATGCGCATAAAGAGCGTTTATGATTATACTTGTTATGACGCCAGCGGCGAACTTGATTATGAAAAGATAATGTTACAGAAATATATGAGGCGCGCAAGTAAGTCATGGAACTATTACGATAAACAAGGCGCCCAAGGCAAGGGATTGACTTCTGCCGATGCATTTTCAGGCGACTGGCAGCTTTATGAAGAAGGCAACAGAGAAGACCTAATTTACATGGGCGAGACAAAGTGGAATGTCAAAAAGCTCGCAAGCGATGAGATGTTTAACTTCGCGCGCATAACTGATGTGGCTACAGGTGCAGTTCTTAGCGAAGAATCTTATCAGAGGAACCCGGCAACCGGAGACTTCAGGCTTATCGGTAGTACCACTTATGATTATGACGGTAGAGTATTTGCCTTATTCTTGAATATGGCCTGGTCAAGCGAGTCTAAATACCTTGACCTGGATGTTTTCGTCAATATCCCGAATATTCCGGCGCCAAAATTAGTGCCATTTGAGAAAGCAAAACGAACCAGCGGTATGGTTGGCGGAAGGACAACTTGGGAGACGACAGATTTAATCGAGAACATTAAACGCACAGATATCTATAATCTCTTGGGGTTAAGGCTCACGCGTAGCTTTAGGGAATGGGTTATAGAAAATCATTTTGGATATAATCCCACACTGCCAAATTCTGCTTCTGTATCTTATGAAGGGAATCTTATCTTAGAAATAAAATATCCCAATGAAACAAGTGTTGAAGGCGTGCTGGGTTCAGTTGCTAACTTGCCTTATCGCATTAGAAGTGATTGGGCCACAGACAGAGGTATGGCCATAGGCGACCAGACAAGATTGCAGCGCGAAGAAGTCACACAATATTTCTATAGCCAAGATTTTCCGGAAGGCGTATTAACAAACAACTGGGTTGATTACAGAGTTTCAGGCGACCCGTTCGGCAGGATATTGGTTTCCGACCGCTCAGAACATGAGCTCTACAAATCTGTAACGGTAAACTGGGATATCAGGAGTTCATTGCGTAGTTATAGAGTAGTCTTGGGTGACCAGATATCCAATGTTTACGATGCAATGCCTATGGAAAGAATGCAAGAGGCAATACCCTCTGGCGTTGTAAATAGTTATTCTGAAGAATATAACCGCGATATCTGGAGCGATTTAGCGCTGATAGGCATTACAAGCAATTCGCAATTAAGAATAGTCAGAGATACGCCATTCTTCAAAGGAACGGATGAAGTTACAGGCGAAACATATTTCTCCGATATTTATCATGGAAAACCCACCTCTGAATATCTTATCCCAGGCGATCCGCTGGGCAGGTCGGTTATGACTAACAGGATAGTAAGCGAAAGCGAAAAGAAACTTACATTTAATCAGTGGTGGCTTGAGAAAGATTCCGTCAATAGAGCTCCTTTCGGAATATTGCCTGGAATCAAAAGTTTCAAAATTAAAGACTATTGGTTAAATCGCAATAGATTATTCCATCTGAATTGGTTATCGGTTGAGCCAGGCACAGAAAAAACTTTCGAAAAATATGGCAGAGAAGGCAATGAAGAAGGGTTCTTCTATTCAGTTAAAAACGGAAATTTAAAAATACAGGAATTTGTGACTATATATAATCGTTTATATGGCGAGACATATGAACAAAAGATTGCTCATCCAATAAGGTATTTCTTGCCTTATCAGAAAAGAGTTATTTATGATTTAAGCGTGCCATATCTGAAACCTTCGGATGCATACAATGAATACGGAAAGCCAATCGCTCATTTATTAAAGGTAAAATATGATGCTCAAACTGGCAGAGAGGATCAGTACTGGTCAGCTGCTAATATTTGGTTCGGCAGTGACTATTGGGAAAACGGCATGGTCCATATTAACGAATACGGCAAATCCGTGCCTGCCCTTGTTCCTTCCGTAAAGTCCATAACAACAGGTGCATTCTTTATCATTTTGTTAGTAATTTCAGTCCTTATACCTATATTGATATTATTGAAAGAACACTTCAGAGATAAGAAAAGATGGGAGAAGTTTGTTGAGACGCAAATCAAGCCCAACAAAGGAAAACCTGACATAGACCCTGATGTCGTAGAAGAAGCCCATGAGAGAATAAGAAAGATTCTTGACGTAAAGACAGAGTCATCGTCGCCTTTATCTACGCCGGTTGGCAAGAAGTCAGTGGTTTGTAACGATCCGACCATCCAATTTTTTACTCACGCAGAACAGGTATTAAAGTTAATCATACAGTGGCTTAAGACAAAAGACGCTAGTGAGAAAGAACGCATACTTTCCGGTTTTGATGAATATTTGCGAGAGGCATCAAGAATTGCAGGCGCTGAGTTCTCGCGTGGATCCAAAGATAGCGTGTATGAAGCTAAAGGCACATCTGATCCCGAAATTTATGCTAAATTAACAGCGTATTTTGACAATGCCTTCATAGTTTTAAGAGATGCTTTAAGAAGAAAAGATAATGGCTTATTTGGAAAAGTTCTTGCAGAAATGGGTATTATTAACGGCGCTGTAAACCAAGAGCACATGAATAACTTCTTTACTTTGCATGGTTTCAAGAAATTAGGAAATTTAAGATTTGGTTCAATAAGGAGGATGTTGGGCTTGGGCACTAAGTCCATCCATGCTTTCGCATTATTCATAGCTTCAAAATACCTGCGTTTCTTAATGCTTGGTTTAACCAGCAGCGTTCTTTTGGGATTAACTCATACCATGGGTTTAAGTTTTATCTCCCAGCCGTTTATAATTCTGGCGCTTGTATTAATAGTAATTACCTCAATAGTAGAGTGGAACCAGCTTTCCCGGTTCAGATATTTAGGTATGGGTAAAAATGCATTCTTAAGACTATTAAGGATAGCCTTAGGATTGACTTTTGCGTTATTTGCTTATCTTGTAGTCGTTAATTTGCCGGCAGCGATAACTACAGGCGCGTTCTTATTTAAAACTATATTATTTACGATATTCGCATTGGAAGCGTATGGTTACTTATTCTGGAAACATTCTGTCATCGCCCTTTCTATCTATCGTGATTGGAGACCGACAATCGGGCCGGGCAGAAACAGGACAATAGGCATGATTATCGCCCATAATGTTATATTTAATGCATTGGGTTTATTGATGTTCTGGGTGGGTATGCCTTGGTTTATAGACCACGTCGCAAGCGGCTTGATTACAAGGCTAATCGGCGCCAACCTTACTACGCTGCTCATTTTGACTACTATGCATTATGGTATATGGTCATTGATACAGTATCTGACCGGTATAATCTTTGGCCCAATGAAAAGAGTAAAGATTGATGAAGATAAAATCAAGGGCTTTTTACGCGATGGTAAAAAGATTTTATTAAATTACGTCGGTCATTTCCTCGCCAACGATGGAGCCGGCACAGATACAGAATCTATAATCAGGGCTTTAAACTGGTTATTAGAAAACGACGATTTGGGCGCCGAAGTTGCGCTAAAACAATTAAGAGAATGGGCAGCCATAAAGCTTGGCCTACAGGCAAATATGAAAGATGAAGATTTCTGGAAGCTAATAGAAGAATGCCTTAAGTTATTAGCCGAGAGAGAAAAAGCATCCGGGATTGATCTTTGTATTTTAGACCAGATAGAAGATGATAAAATTCCAGAGAATTGCAAAATCAAATTAGACGAAGAATTCGACGAAGAGACTAAAAAAGCACAAAAAGAGAAACTTAAAATAGCCTTCTTTGTAAAGACATTTTTCTTTATCAAAGTTGGCGGTGTAAAGCCGTTAGGCGGAGGCGCGGGCTCATTCGATGTGCTTGTTAATATTATGGCAATGCTAAAAGAGATAAGGGCACAAGGCTGGGGAAATAATTTCTGTTTTATACCTACTTCAAACTGGCAAAAATTGTTTAAAAAAGGCAAAGAAGTACCACCCCAGTTTGCTAATTATATGAAGATGATGAAGCTGGTGGATTATTTGTTAGGCAATGATAATAGCAGCAGCTATTTTATACATACATTCACTGTATTTGCTGCTAAATCCGGAGCAATGGTCAGCATGGAAACATTGCCACACAAGATAGTTAAGAATTTTAAGATTTTAGCCATTATGGACCGTAATAGTAACTGCCTGGATTTACCCGCATTTATCCGGGATTTAAAGAGGATGATGAGCAACGACAATCTTATTCTAACGACAAGTTCCCGTAATACCTCTAACAGGCTTATGCATATGGGCAGGATGTCGTGGTTAGTCGAAGGCGGGCACGGATATTCTATGTGGTCTTTAAACGATAAGTTGTGCTCTGGTTGGGGTAACTTCGAGAGAATGATGGATCAGGGTCCGGAAGGATATTTAACGGCAATGCTCAATTATATGTTTCCTGTTATGCCTATTACAATAGATGCACAAACGATATATAATTTCTCTGAATATGCCGATTGGTATCGTTACGGAATTATAGGCCTTGGCCCGCACTTACCGCATCCCAGCGAAGATACCGCTGATATCTGGGCACAAACACATAATGCCATTGGTTTAGGCCAGAGGCCGGAATTCGCGTTATCAGAAGCTATATGGTCTAAATTAAGGGAATGGCTTAGCCCTGGCGAAGAAGGCAGTGCTACAGTGCGCTGGTCAGAAGGCTTAACCAATATGTTAAGCGATTTTATTCTGCAGAATATAGGCGAATTAGGGCCTGAGTCGTGGTTTGAAAAAGAGGCAAGGCGCAATGTGCAAGATTTCTATGCGATTATGCCATTGGCATTATTGAATATCATTTTTATACCTGTGGGTATAATTTTAGATATACTGCCATTCGTAGGAATTTCATTTATCTTTCTTATCATCGGAACATTATTTAACCAGATAGCAGCTTTGAACGGATTGGGCGCTACTGCAAAAGCTATGTCCGGCATAAAGACCTGGAAAGCATTTGTTGGTATGACTGTAGCAGCCTTATTAGCTTTTGTGGTTGGAGCGAGCTGGCCCACTATCATTATTTTCGCATTCTTTGGTCTTGTGCTTACGAATTCTTGGATGGCTACTGCCCGCTGGTTTAGTGAGCGGCCCGGAGATATATTACTTTTCGCTCATCGTTTTGCCATTGAAACCTTGGCTCAAATACGAAGCTATAAAGGAGTGCCTTGGATATTTGTAACGTCTGGAGCTATTGCAGGCTATGATAATTGCAACGTATTGAAGGAATACTGGGTAGTCAAGAAAGATACTAGTATGGGAGAACCAACTAAGGCGGATTGGATGCGCAGTATTATACTGCCAATAGTAGGCGCAATTTTTGGTCTCGCCGCGGGTATAGCTATTACAATGAAATTCGGTGCGGTTGCGCCAATCGTTTCTATTATGATCCCCATTTGTTTAACCTTAGGTCTGCTTATTGGGAGCAGTTCTATTCCCGGCAGAATTCCTTTTATTGGTAAGTTTATGAAAGGCGGATACCTTAATATTCTCAGAGGCGAGGTTATACTCGGTGTTTTTATCAGCTCTATTACCATATTTGCTTTCGCAGTAGGCTTGGATTTCACCAATGCCATCTGCTTATTTATTTCTTACTTCTTCGGCATTTCTATGGTTATCGGCCCATTCTTAGTCGGAGCAAAACCTGGTAAGAGAATATGGAAGGGTTGGGGAGATGCAGTTGTAGGGGTAGCTGGCATGTTTTTAGGCGGAGTTTTACTCTATATTCTGAGAGGAGCTATTATCACAGGAATTTCTACAAAACTATTAAGCGTATTAATTGCTAACTTTGCAATATTCTTGGGGCCTGTTGCAATAGCTGCAATAATTATGTTATTTGTTGTTTCCAAAATAAAAGATAAAGTTTTATCAAGAATAACTTGGATATTCTTTAGGTTTTTTATAATAACCATGTTTGCCTTTTTAATCTTTGTTATAGTTCCTACGCCTGATTTATTTGTATTTATTCCTGCTCCAGGCATAGTAGAAGAAATATCTATGAACGCGCTGGGCAATATAGGATTAGTGGTCGGAGGTTTAATAGTAGTGTTTATTGCGATAGGTAAAATTATAGAGCTTAAGACAGCCAATAAATTGAAAGAAGAATATATAGCGCTTATCAAAGACTACGCCAGCAAAGAAAATGATATGCCTGTTAAGGATAATCCCGATAGAAACACTCTCCAGGCATTTTTCCATAATATACTGATAAGGTTTGGCGATGGGTCTTATGAATATGCAAGGCAGTCTTTAGATGCTGCAGCGGTATATATTCTTAGATATACAACAGCCTTAAATCTAGATTTCATTAACAAATACGAGAAAAATAAAGATAAAATGAGTGATCGCGATAGAGTCAGGTTTAACTCTTTTATGCACAAAGCGCTTATTTACTTTAATGCCGGCAAACACGCTGAGTTGAAACAAGCTTTACAAGAAGTAAAGAAGATATTGGATATAGTTGAGATCAAAGCTGCTACCCAATCTATTGAAATCACAGATGCTATGCTAAACGATTCAGATCGAACAGTAAAGCGAGCAGCCAAAGCAAAGAAACGGGAGTTACTAGATAAAGAAAAGAAGAAAAGCTCCAGTCCGCTCACAAATCAGAGTAAAGAAAACAGAAATGATTCTACCAATTCCAGCCCGATCAGAGCAAATGATAGAAATAATTTCACAAGCTCAAGCCCGACAGTGGACTTAAGGGTCAAGACACAGGTGTTACTTGATTTTCTTACGCAGCGGGATGTTGCACAGATGAGCGCAAAAGCTTTATTTGAAAGGTTTGGCATACAAAGCGCTGATATTCTTTTAATTTTGGGCAGTAGCCGTCTTGAAGTTATCGAAGAAGCAGCGCGCATTCACAAACAAGGATTGACGAGAAGGATTTTAATCGCTGGAGGCATTGGCAGAGAGACCGAATTATTAAGAGAGAATATCCAGCGCTCTCAGTATGCAGATAAAATAGCAGGCTTACAAGAAAAATCAGAAGCAGAAATTTATCGGGATATTTTGTATCTGTATGGAATTCCGGAAGAAGATTTTGTAGCCATTGACACCACTTCAACTAACAGCGAAGAAAATATCCGCAATACATTAGCGCTCCTGGAAGGCAGCAATGAGGCCGTTAGAAGCATTGTCGTCTTGCAGCATCCGGCTCTCCAGAGAAGGGCAATGGCAACGTTTGATAAAATTATTAATGAAGCAGAGAATAGAAAATGGCAGAAATTAACGCTTATCAGCTTTACTCCGCAAATATCTAATATTGCAGCAATGGAGGAGAAAGAATTCAGATATATGCTTGCTATGGCTATCGGCGAAGTTTATCGTTTGCATCCTGATGTATATGGCCCACAAGGCAGGGGATTTCTCGTGTACGTTAATATTCCACAGCAAGTGGAAGAAGCCTATCGGGTGCTGAAGCAGGAAGTGCAATCCTCCAGTCCATTTGATAAAGGTTTGGTTTCGGAACGCAATTCAGCCCGTGGCTGGCCGATTACAGGCGGCGCCTCTTCACCCATCGAGGCTGGCCGTCAGAACCACAGAGAACGCAGAATTATAACCGCAGATTACGCAAATGAATTCATCTCGTCATCATCCTCACCTATAACCAATAATAATTTAACAAATAGATTTTTACCAGTTGTTTTGAATTCCACCGTGGCGGAAGATTTCAAAGCAATAAACAATAATCCGGAGGCTGCCATTGGCACCACCCCCGCCAGTCGTTTGAATAGAACGGCAAGCAGCTCTCTGGATTTTGAAAAAACAAGCGTCATTTCCTCCTCGCCCCTGGTCATCTCAGCCAGCTCCTACACTAATGATAAATCATGGCTTATAGCCACCCAGGCGCTCCTGGTGTCTTTGGTATCACAATACGGCGAAGGTATCTTTGATCATCTGGATGAACTCAATGAACATCCCCAGCTGTCTAACCTGGTCAGCTTAGCAGGTACACCCGGCAATGACGCAGTATTGAGAGGCCAGGTCGATGAAGCAGCAAGGATTGCCTTCAGAAGATCCCTCTACGGTGGCGAATGGGCAGTACTTATTCCTGCAGGCGGAGACGCCACCAGGTTAGGATTGGGCGTACCCAAGATATTGTTAGACATAAGGCATCTCTTAAGCCCTGAATCAGATGAGGCTTTGGAAAAAGCCTTCCAAAGAGCTTTAGCCAAGGGAGAAATCAAACCCGAAGAGGTAGATATTATAAGAGGATTAAAAGACAGAAGAAATGATTTGCGTAATATTTCCATCTTAGCCAGGATATTGGAGCAGAAGTCCCGCTATTTTGATACAGCAGCAGCCCGCGCCAGACAGACATTCATCCTCTGCTGCACAGAAGGCGATGAAGAAAAGATCGCCCAAGAACTAATCCAAAACGAATACTTTGGCTTTAACAGGGCTTGTTTTATCATCCAGCCCCAGGGCAAAAATCCCGTCTTCTTGCCCACGCTTGCCACACGCCAGGCAGTAAGCATTGCCCCGGGCATATTTAAGGCAGGCGGTAACGGCGTGCCTTTACTTGAAACAACCTTGATCGGTAAGGGTTATATTATTGCAAAAGACAGGACATTGCGTCAGCTTGATATCTCCTCTCTTGAATACGCCAGAAAAAGAGGAGTTAAATTCGTCAGCCAGTGCACCATAGGTGACCTAAGGCCTTGGGGACAGGATCCCTGGAACGAAGATTTCCTGGCTATGGTTTATCCTCAGTTTGCCAACGGCCAGTTATATGCCGCAGGCGAATACGTCAAACAAAATCCCGAACACATACAAAAAGGCGGCACAGTACTTTACAATCCTTTTACAGGAAAAGTCGTATTCGTGGAAAGTCTGGCTATGAAAAGAATTCTTGCAACCGTTAAATTTGAAAATCAACCCTTAGCCACATTTAACCATGCCTTTGTGCTGGATGCCTTACAGAATGTTTCGACTTACAACATACCTGTATATATCAGGGAAGGAAACAGGGATTCGCAAGGAAGAAGGACGTTGTTTACTGAATTAGTCGGCGGCGACATAATACTTACAGTGCTCCAGAATGCCGGATACCCGATTGCCCATATGGAAAGGCCGATTACAATTCACGAACTCAAAGGCACTGCCAGCTTAATACCTACCATTGAGGCGGCATTAAAACAGGATGCAAAGGCAAGACAGTCCAGTTCGCCGGTGAGCGACGATAAGTCATCAGAACAGGTTCGTCCGTTAATTCTTAGTCATACTATAGATGAGCAGTGGAATATCTCAAAAATATCAGAAGATGAATTTGAGGCAACGGTTGAATTTTTCTCAGGCGCTATACTGATTGGCAAAGGCAATCTGAATTTAGATAGGGCAGCTGCCAGCATACATACTTGCTGGCTTGAGTCCTATTTAACAGGAGGAAAATTACTTACAGAATTTGTAGCCAGGATTTATTTGAGGGCTTATCAGATAAGCCAGTGGTTGCAATTCAATACCAAGTATGCACACGGTTATTACTTTTTAAGTCTGACAGAAGAAATAGAATTGGACTATGGAAATCCTACGATAGGTAGATTGGTACCTATATATACTGCAGTATTCAGGCAATTAGGGCTGGAAAAGAAGAAGCTGGCAGGCAAACCGCAATTAACCGGATTTTACGGAGACAGATACAATGAACACTTAGGGTTATTGGACGCAGTGGTTAATAACATAGAAACAAATTGGTTAGATTGGTTTTATAGGGATAGGATAATAGCAGTCTTAGGTCAAGATGGACTAAAAGATTTTAGACGTGAAGAGGTTTCTGCCTTAGTCGCAAATAATTTAAGAGAAAGCGAGATACGTCTTCGTGAAAAAATATCAGATTTGCAGCCAAATATGCCCGATACGCGTCGCTCCTCCTCGCCCCTGGTCATCTCAGCCAGCTCCTACACTAATGATAAATCATGGCTTATAGCCACCCAGGCGCTCCTGGTGTCTTTGGTATCACAATACGGCGAAGGTATCTTTGATCATCTGGATGAACTCAATGAACATCCCCAGCTGTCTAACCTGGTCAGCTTAGCAGGTACACCCGGCAATGACGCAGTATTGAGAGGCCAGGTCGATGAAGCAGCAAGGATTGCCTTCAGAAGATCCCTCTACGGTGGCGAATGGGCAGTACTTATTCCTGCAGGCGGAGACGCCACCAGGTTAGGATTGGGCGTACCCAAGATATTGTTAGACATAAGGCATCTCTTAAGCCCTGAATCAGATGAGGCTTTGGAAAAAGCCTTCCAAAGAGCTTTAGCCAAGGGAGAAATCAAACCCGAAGAGGTAGATATTATAAGAGGATTAAAAGACAGAAGAAATGATTTGCGTAATATTTCCATCTTAGCCAGGATATTGGAGCAGAAGTCCCGCTATTTTGATACAGCAGCAGCCCGCGCCAGACAGACATTCATCCTCTGCTGCACAGAAGGCGATGAAGAAAAGATCGCCCAAGAACTAATCCAAAACGAATACGTTGGCTATAACAGGGCTTGTTTTATCATCCAGCCCCAGGGCAAAAATCCCGTCTTCTTGCCCACGCTTGCCACACGCCAGGCAGTAAGCATTGCCCCGGGCATATTTAAGGCAGGCGGTAACGGCGTACCTCTGCTTGAAACAACCCTGGTTGGCAAAGGCTATATCATTATGCCTAAAGATGGAAGGCTGCATCAGCTCAACATCTCCTCTCTTGAATACGCCAGAAAAAGAGGAGTTAAATTTGTCAGCCAGTGCACCATCGGCGACTTAAGGCCTTGGGGTCAGGATCCCTGGAACGAAGGCTTTTTGGCTATGGTCCATCCCCAGTTTGCCAACGGCCAGTTATATGCTGCAGGCGAATACGTCAAACAAAATCCCAAACACATACAAAAAGGCGGCACAATACTCTACAACAGGGATACAAAAGAAGTTGTCTTTGTGGAAAGCCTGGCTTTGCAGAGAATCCTCAAGGACATTAAATTTGAAACTCAGCCCATAGCCACATTTAACCATGCCTTTGTGCTGGATGCCTTACAGAATGTTTCGACTTACAACGTACCTGTATATGTCAGGGAAGCAGAAAAAGGCTCAAAAACACTGTTCACTGAATTAGTCGGCGGCGACATCATCCTGACTACATTGCAGAGCGCAGGCTATCCAATAATCCATATGGAAAGAGACATACAGATTTATGAACTCAAAGGCACTGCCAGCTTAATACCTACCATTGAGGCGGCATTAAAACAGGATGCGCAGTCGAGCTCGCCGGTAACCGATATTTCAGAATTAATAGATTTACATATCCCGGCAATATTAAGGCGGTATTTTGATTTTAATATACCCAATCATCCTTTAAATTATCATGCAGAAGGGCGTTTGCTCAGAGACCATCTCCAGGCCATGCTTGATATTTTCAATAACCAGGATAAATACAAAGAACTTCCTTTAAGATATAGGCTAATGTTGGCTGCTCGGGAGAACAGAATATTCTACGAATCATTTATTGTTTTACATGATATAGGAAAGATAAGAACTAAACCCACAGAAGTCACTAATGAGATTGGCGTAAAGCTAATAACTTATCCGGGACACGAAGCCGAGTCAGTAATGATGCTGGAGGAACACGAGGAATTAGCCAGCAATTTACCAAATAGAGATTTATTATTGGAAGTCATAAGGATCCACGGCGCGCTCTACGCAATGCCGCAAGGAGAGATACCTTTCAGAATAGTCCAGAATTTTGTAAGAGGGATTGAATTACCAGGCAGAGCCCAGGAAGTAATTGCCTTCTTGATTACCTGTGCTTTCTTGGATGCTGCTGC
Source organism: Candidatus Omnitrophota bacterium (assembly GCA_028711115.1). GTDB lineage: Bacteria > Omnitrophota > Gorgyraeia > Velamenicoccales > JABMQK01 > JAQTSV01. The sequence continues at coordinate 1,548,545 of JAQTSV010000001.1, read as the reverse complement.
TACCAGAGGCAGAAGCGCAGAATTTCTGAGAAAACGCGTATTAAATTTTGTCAGATTTTACGAACAGTACAAAGATGACATAATTGTTTCTTCGCCGATCACCGAATCAACGGATGAGCACAATGCCGAAATCTCCGGCTCAATTTTTAGCACGGGAATTTTACTTTTACAGAAACAAGGTCAATTGGATCGGACGAGGAAGCTGTTAAGACAAGCAAGGGCTGGCTTAGAAGGCGCAAGAGCTAACATAAGAGAAAGCAATAAAAAATATCAACGTGAATTACCAAAGATAAGGCAAAGATTAAATCAATTAAAAACATCAAAGAACAATAGTGCATATGCCAGGGAACGCATAGAACAATTAGAACAAGAAATAGAAGTGTGCAAACAGCGAATCATTGATGATATTGAAAGAGCCCCTGAAGTGGTCGATTTTAAAAGAGATATTCAAAGATTAGAAAAAGAGTGCTTGGCTTTAGTAACAGAAGTGGATAGTTTAAAACATAAGTCATATAGATTACAATCTCCCGCCCAAATAATAAAATCAGGAAAAACAACTGGCAGCTCGCCGGTCAGCAATACAGATAGATTTTCGCGAAGTTTCCATCCTACCGTGGCAGGTAATGGAGACTTTGCAAACCAGGTCCTTTTGGGAACCCAAGATGATGGCTTATCTTTGCCCCTCAAAGATAAGCGCTCAAAAGGGCCTGGTAGTTATTTATTTGTTTCCAGCTCGCCGCTGGAAGAGTCAGTTGATAAAAGGATAATGGAGGCATTGCAGATTTTAGATAGCCGGGCAGAACAAGCATTTCCAAGAAGAATTTACTTAGGCCCAACCGGTAAAGTTGACAAGAGCTTTTTGGAACCAGGAGTAAATGTGTGTCCAGATTGCGAAAATCGCCATGCCCAATCGCTTATAGACGATTCGTCATTTGTTTTGTGTTATGAAGACGGGCGTTTAAAGTGGTCGCAGCGCGATGTTATGGGTGTCGCAAATTTTGAACATCGCCTGATTAGTTTTAGGAACAACGACCCAATCCCCGGATTGGTCTATGCAATAGGAAAAGGCGTTTATAGAGACGTAGAGAAACACGGCCTTATTAATTTAATCATTATTAATGATGTATTTGTTGACGGCAGAAATATTAAAGGAATGATTTTTAGATTGCATAAGCCAGAATATCCCGCCGAGCGCACCGTTTTCATAGCAAAACGCCACTCAAATTTTGTAGATGTGCTTAGCGCATTTTTAGAAATACATGGTATAAATGATAAAGATGTGGCAGGGCTTGTGGAATTGCTACGACACCCCGAGGATATTGCAGAAGTACTAAGAGATATCCAGATATTTTATCAGAGCGTCCTGGAGAGGGTTAGTTTGAGAGGTGTGGATTTAAGAGAAATTGAAAGTATCGTAGAGATATGGATGTACTTGGTAGGTTTTCACGCAGCGCAGATTAAAGCCACAGATGAGCATAGGCAGCTTTTTGAGCGCTATGGGTATGCAGTAGACGCAAATGGTTTTGTGCAGCGCGCCGCACCTTATAAGCTTTATGATGATGCTTCTTCATTTTTAAATCTTTCTGACCCCTCTTCCTCATCGCCCGCCACAGAAATTGGCGAGGCTTCGTCGTCGCTTCGTTCCTCCTCGCCGCTGGAAGATTCTTCTTTGAAACAACTCAGCGAAGGAATCCGTATTTTAAGCGCATACGATAAGAAGAATATATTAAGCCAGAGAGGAAAGGACTTATTAGCGCAATTTATAAAGTGGCAGACAGAAGGCTTAAGCGCTCAAGACATAACAGATGAAAGACAAAAACTGATTGTTTCAGTCGTCTCAAAGACAGATTTGGATTTAGAGCTTTTTGTGGATGTTATGGCTTCTATACCAGATGCCGTACAAGAGGCATTCTTTAAAGTCGTGTCATTAGGTGGTAATAGGTATACTGTATTAGCAATAACAAAGGGATGCCCCAGGGGATGTTTATTTTGTTTTGTAGATGCTAAAGGTAAGGCTATTAGCATGCCTTATCCTTTTGTTTTGAAGATGATAGAGAAAATGAAAGAAAGACGTTGTTACGATATTTTGCTTCATGATGCAAATGACGCTTTTGATTATTATGATGAAGTATTGGATGCGGACTTAGCGGATGTGGTAGAAAGTCTTCATCGAGCCAACTTTAAAATAAATATTATTACGCAGGGGTGGAGAAAGAATTTTCTCATAAGCCAGCGCGCAGCAGAACGCATAGCCAATTTGCCTTATGATATGAACATAGAATTAAGTTTTCATCTTTATTATCCAATAACGCTAAGGGACGTAGAGAAAGCAAAAGCCATTTATAAAGAGCAATATGTAAATGTGATTAGAACGTTAATCCGTAAAGATATAAGAATCCGTGTTTTCGCCGCCGGATATTTTGCTCATCTCCACACGGCTACGGCTGAGCTTTGGTCAGAAATTCAGGAGATGTTTAGAAAAAGCGGAGTAGAGTTGTCGTGTTCAGATTTTGCAATTGTCTGGAAAGAAGGCAGGGCAAGGAAGTTTTTACTAGAAAAAGGTATTGATATACCACATTATGAATGCCCCGATGCTGTAGAATTTATATTCCAGGCAGACGGCAGTATAGAATTTTCCGTGAGGGATTTATCTCTGTGGCAGAGTGTAAACAAGGTGTTTGGAAAAGGTGCTCAATCGAAAGAATTCAGGGCTTTTGTCAATTATCTGATATTGGCATTGACAGAAGATTGCCACAAGCCGATTGTAAAATTGTTATATGGAGGCCAGCCATATAACTACGATATAAAAGGACTAACTCCCCGGCAGATAGAATTATTGAATAATATAGGCATAGCATTAGATATTAATGCCAGAGGAATTATAGAATTCCCCGGCCTTGAAAGAGCCAAAACTATTTTAACAGCATTTTTGAGTACAGATTTACTGCTGCGCCTGTCTAATAGAGAAGCATTAGCGTCAGAACAATTATTAGAAGAAGTGTACGAGGCGATAAAAGATATGCCTTTATATTTGAAGGCAGGAATAAGGGCCACAGCCAACAAAGAAACCTTTAGATATCAGTTCCCTGTCACAGAAATACCTTTTGACGAAGGACAGAGAAGATACGCTATTCCTTACAGGACATTCCCAGCTGTGCAACAGGATTCTTCCTCGCCGATAGAATCAGATACAGATGCACAAAAAATAGCTTCTATTGTAAAGGCGATACGCATAAGCGCCCTTGCCACAGTTGATTCGCTTACGTTAAAACTATTATCTGAAAATTATCCTGAAGATTATCGTAAACTCATTGAAATGGCCACCGAACTTACAGAATTAAGCCAGCGCGAAATAGAAGTGCTGGAGTTAAGAAACGGCACAAGGGATGGTATTATTCATACTTTAGAAGAGATTGGGCAGCAAAAAGGTTATGAAATGACAAGAGAAGCAGTAAGCCAAACTGAAGAAAAGGCGCTGCAGAAGATAAACGATTGTATTAAGATAAGATATTTTAAAAAGTATCCATTGGACATAAATCTCATAACCGTTGAAGAAATAGATTCATTGCCCCTGACTCCCGGAGCAAAGAAGGCATTGCGTTCACTGATAATTTCGCAGTCAAAGAAACAACGCCTCACTGTAAATATGGTTATGGCGCAGAAATGGATTGGTGCAAAGCGACTGGCGCAAATAGCAAGAATTTTCAGGCCGGATGAGCTTTCCAATAGAATACTGGCGTTAGAGACAATGATAGAACTGAATACTTCAGATATTGAACTTCCTTCTGGTTCGCTGGAGATAGAATTATTGGATTTCTCATTAGATAGATTAAGAGAACTGGTTAATATTCCTGGTTTGACTTTGAAAGAACTAATAAAATTGGCTAAAGAAGCAAACAGGGATTGGCAGAAGCTGGGTTCAGCCCGCCGCCTTAAGATTGTTTCTGTTGGCGGAGAAAGAATCCTAAGAATGGTATATGTGGAAAAGGTGCAATCCTCCAGTCCGATATCAGAAAAAATTGTATTAACAAATGAAAATTTAACCAGAATATTAGAAAGCGGCAGATTTGTGGCGGATGTAACACTTGAGGCGTTCCTGCCTGAAATCACCAATCCCATAGCGCAGCAGGCCTTGGCCAGCGGCGGATTAGGTTTTCTGGCAGGAGAGACTTTCGGCGGGTATGGCCAGATAGGCGTTAATGCCTTAGGGCTTATGATTTGTTATGCCCATTATAAAGACCCCGATGGAAATTTGCACTTAATTGATTGGAATAAGCAGGAAGGCGTTAATCCTTTAATGGTCAGAGTAAAAGACAGAGACCAACAGTTAAAAATAAACGTGGCATTTAACGGCTGCAATTATACTGTATATTTCTATATCGGGGAAAGAGACGGAGCTCCTGTATTATTGGCCTATGAACCTTTCATATTCAAAGTAATGTATCCTGAAGAGCCGGATAGGGCTATTCAGTTCGCATTTATAGGCAGGGTTTATGTGGAATTATTCAAATATTTTGGCGTTGCTCCCGATATTTTAAGGCTAAATGAACCGCAGCTGTTATTTGCGTTGGTGGCTATGCAGAATGACATCGATTACTTTAAGGGCAAAGGAGAAAAAAGTATTTACATAAATACAAAGGTCGAATTAACTTCGCATACGCCGGAAGCAGCTGCCTTGCCTGTATATGATAATATCGCTTGGCTTAAAGAATATATCGGAAAAGATATGGTTCCTGATTGGATTGTGCGCGATAACAGAGTTGATATGGCAAGAAGACTGGCAGAGCGCGCTGTTATTATAAATTGTGTATCGCAGGAACACAAGAAAGTGACTAAGTTAGCGATATTGCCGGAATTTGCCAGAAAGATTATTGGCATACTTAACGGTTCTGACCCCAAAATCTGGAAGAGCAGGCAATTACAGGAAAAAGAAAGAGAGCGCAAGTCCCGCGGTGAAAATATAACCGGCGAAGATTTATTTATTATAAGGGAAGCTGCAAAACCGGTATTAAACGAATACCTTGAGCGAGCAGTAGGCTATGGTTTTTCTGATTTAGGAAGGCCGTTAGTCGGCCTTGTAAGAAGGTTCGTGGCCTATAAGGAGCAGAGGATTCTTTTTGGACTTATACATTGGATTACCGGAGACAGAGACAGAGAATATGAAACGCCGTGGGGAATGAAAAATGGTCTGGGGATGAATCTTTTAGTAGGCGGCGTGGGAAGAGATAAGGTCGGCAGGGAATGGGTTGCGAAATTTAAAGAAATAGCGCAAGATGAAACGCTCAGAGGAAAGTTCATTTTTATTGCCGGCTCAGGAACTGAAATAATGAAACTTGCTACGCAGGCAAGCAATGTGTGGGTAAGTATGCCGCGTACAACCAGAGAAGCCGCTGGTACCAGTGATCAAAGACCGGCATTTGGCGGCGGACTCAATATTGCCACATTCACAGCAGGTCCGTTGGAATATATAATACACCGCGTCAATGGCTGGCTTATGGATGTATTCGCAGGAAGCAAATATTTGTTTGAAGATATTGTAAAATTAATGCAGCTAAAAGATGGATTTCCGCAGAAAGAAGAAATTGTGGAATTTTTCAGAAAGAAAGCGCAGGAGCTGTTGGCCGAATATTTACAGGAGGCCTCCGAAATTTATTACGCGCATAGAGAGACAGGTAATCCCAGGCTACTTGAGATGATGCTCCAGTCCTATTTAATGGCGAATGAAAGAGTGACAATTACGCGCATGGTAAGAGACTATGACAGGGTTTTCGATTTTATAAGGCAGGATGCCAGGATTTTCGGCATGCACAGATTAACCCGTGTTAAAATCGCAGAAACGCAGTCTATGTATAAAGTCCGTATCTGTGTCGATTCAGATTTGGAGCCGGAAAGGCTGAAAGTAGAACTGCACTATGGTATTTACGGCTCGCCATGGGATATAAAAGATATGTATTTATCCGCGGCAAAGGGTAATCAGAGAGTTTATACTGCAACAGTGGAGTTACCCGCGCCTCTGTCAGGAGAAAATCAATACGGCCTCACCGCAAGGGCATCCGTGGTTGGCATGAAAGAGATTGATCAGGATTTGGAAATTTATCACTGGATGCGCGATTATGGTTATGATGATGTAAGAGTTACCGTTTCTTCCTCGCCGCTAAGCCATAATCCTATAATTGATTATCTGGCAGAAACAGGATTGAGCCCCAGAAGCGAAGGCGTGATTCCAGGCGGCCGCCTCGTCTCCTCCGCAATTGAGGCAAGCCGTCAGGAAATCAATTCAAATTCCTCCAGCCCAATTAGTCAAATATCAAATCTTAATAAATCAATTACCTTAAATAATAGATTTGTTTCGCAAGATTCCACCTACCGTGGCAGGTTCTGGAATCTTTTTGCGAAAAGCCAGGTCCTTTTGGGAACCCTAGGCAGAATTAAACATAGCCTTGAGTCTGTCAGCTCGCCCCTCGAGCGCCAGATTATCTCAGAAGGGCCTGGTATTAAATTTTCCAGCTCGCCGCTAACCAGCGTATTTTCGCATATTGCCGATGTGCTTTCGATTTCATTGCCGGCTACTTATTTCTTAACCGCAGCGTTGTCGCTAAATATTTTGTTAGTCATTACCGCTCTTATAATAAAGATAAAAATAGGACCATCTGAAGCTAAAACCAGAAGGATAATAGCAGAAGGTTTTTATGAATATTTAAATACAGCATATTTAGACGATTTCTTAAAAGCCGTAGAACAACATTATAATGGAATAAAATTGTTTATTGATGAACGCATATCGGGTTTCCAGGTTGGCATAGGCGAAGCTACGATTAGAGATGTCATAGCGGAATTGGTAGCGAACGCATTCTGGGGGGATAAAAATACTACTTGCCTTGAAATCGACTTGAATCTGATTGATGACAAAGATAATTTGCAAATTGAATTAACGTTTAAAGATGACGGCAAACAGATTGATAATGAAAAAGTCATTAAAGCTGCTATAGAAGAAAGGCTTATACCTGAAGAGCAAATTAGAAGTTTAAGCGAAGAAGAGGTTCCCTCATTGCTTTTCCTGCCCGGACTTAGCGTAAGAGAATATCCAAGCACAGGGCTCGGTCTTATTTTTGTTTATCGTATTTTTGTAAAAGAATTAGGCGGCAGTGTTAAAATCGGCAATCGTCGTGATGAAAATAAAGGTGTTGTAGTTACCGTTAGATTGCCTGTTAAATTAAAAGAAGAAGGTCTTTATGTCACCGAGTCGCTAATGCCGAAAGACCTCAGATCTGTAAGCGAATTCTTGCCATGCTCCAGCTCGCCGGTGGAAGTTTCAGAACATGCTAAAGAAATGACAAGGCTGGTATTAGGGCTTTTGGATGAACGGGCAGAAAATGAGTATCCGCGGAGAATTTACTTAGGCCCAGAAGGCAAAATTGAAAGTAGTTTATTGCGGCCGGGAGAAGGTACTTGCCAGGATTGCGAAGACCGCCATATAGAGTCTTTATTGGGCAATTCTTCATATGTCTTATGTTATGAAGACGGACATTTAAAATGGTCACATCCCCAGGGTATATCAACCACAATCTTTAAGGATAATCTAATTTGTTTCGGAAATAATGAGCCTATTCCGGGCCTTGTCTATGCAATAGGAAAAGGGTTCCGTGGAGATTTGGGCAGGTTTGGTCTTACGAATTTTATTATTATTAATGATGTATTTATTGATGATGGAAATATTAAGGGGATGGTTTTAAAGCTGCATCACGCAGATGACCCAAGCAGCAGGATTTTCTTATCAAAACGCTACTCAAATTTTGTAGACGTGCTCAGCGCCTTTTTAAGAATATACGGGATAGGCGACGCAGGGATTGTTGGGTTGTTAAAAGAGCCTGGGGAGATAGCAGCCATATTAAAAGAAATTCAGGTATTTTATAGCATTGTTTTAGAGCGGGTTAATCTGCGCGGCGTTGACTTAAGAGGAATTGAAAATATCGTAGAGATTTGGATGTATCTGGCAGGTTTTCATGCAGCACAGGTTAAACCGACAGAAAAGCATAAAAGACTTTTTGAGCGTCATGGGTATGCACTGGATACTGATGGCTTTGTGCGCCGCACCGCGCCTTATAAGCTTTACGAAAATTTACCTTCGGATTTCAGATTATCTTGCTCCTCGCCTTTGAAAGTTACAGATGAAAAACTTAAGAGATACCGCATGATGTGGCTTTTAAGGATATTGTCTGAGCGCTACCCTGAGTTATTCAAAGCAGCAGAAGCCTTATTTACTGCGGATGAATATAAATATAGGATTATTTCAGGAATCGTTAATTTACGCGATATAAGTTTTAGCATATTGCCTTATGAAATTAAAACAAGCAAGCCGCGATTTAACAAGGCATTAGATGAAATGATAAATTGTATTTTATCCGAAAATAAAGAAGTTCTTGGCTTATACCAGGAAGCTGTCTCTTTGTTTGAAGGAGAAACGCAATATGTAGAACAGCTGCAGGATGGCGATTGGACTAATATAGCCTGGGTTTTGTATTGGATGAATAAAGATGAGGCGGAAAGAGAAAAACTTGTGCGTTGGATTAATCTATTTCCCGCAGCTATAAATCCCAGCCGTTACCACGATCAACTAAAATTAATTTCGGATGCAAGTATAGTACTCAGAAGGATTGCCGAAGGCGAATTTATTAACGACATTGCCTTAGAAAGACAGGAAGTAGCAGGTAGTGCTGATATGTCGACTCATAGGCGTGAAACACTGCTTTATCTTAGAAATTTTGCCGAAATTCCCTATATCGCAGCCAAGGTTATTGAATATAGAACCAACAGACAGAAGGCTCAAGGGCTTATGGCTAAGCAGGCTAGATTAACAGATTCCGCAGTAAGGGGCATATTAATGGAGAGCTATTCGTCAGATAGAGTTTTATGGAATGCCATTGTAGAAGATTATTCTCACCTACCGGATATCCAGGAGGGATTATTTAAGGATTGGTGGAGGACTGTTGATGGCGAAAACGGTGTAAAAATCAGAGAAAGATTAGCGGCTCTGTTATATATAGTCGAGGTTGGTGATTTAAGATATGAAGCTTTAAAGGATCAATCTGAATTTACGAGAGAGGATACAGTTATTGTCTTAAGGCATCTTATTTCGCATCCGTTAATACAGCAAAGAATATTAAATTTCAGAAAATACCCCGGCCGCGATAGGCGCCGTTTGGTTTTAGGAAGAATAATGGCCGATACTGTCAGGGCAGAAAAATTGCAGAAAGATAAAAAATACAGGCAAGCGGAGACTTTATATAAAAGGGCGCAGGCAAGGATTAGCGTTTTGGGCGAGGATGCCACAGGCGTTTTATTGTTAGAGCAAAGGATTGCCAGCGGCCTTGCCGTTATAGCTCCTTTAGCAGCTACTGAAAAGTTGATAGAAGAAATAGAAAGTATCCTCGAGGATGCCATTAAACAGGAATTAGACAGCGCTGAATACGAAAGGGCTTTAAGTTTATACGAACAGGCGCTCGGATTACATAGCAAAGCCATTAGTTTGGTAAGGCAGAATGAAATTAATGATGCTGTAATCAATGAAAGATTAGAAAATCTGCTTTCCCGAATTAATCGCGGTATTGAGAATGTAATTGCAGCATTAAAAGTAGAGAAGAGAGCCATGGATTATAGGTTCAGAATGAAAGTCGAGCGCCAGGATGGCGACAATTCCTCCTCGCCGATATACTACCATGGAACGATAGCGCCTATTTTACAGAGATCGCTTCTCTTAGATGGAAAGATTTATAAAGGCCGCATTCCAATCAGTACCAACAAAGATTTTGCCGCAATGCACGCAAGAGATTTAGTCATGCCTTATGTGGAAGAAGGGAGCGGCGGTTTTGATAGAATAGAAGTTGCCGACTACCTTTCTCCGGATAATTTTAGTAAGGGTTTTGATTTAATCCGTTGCAGTCAGCCTATAATAATAAGTTTTGATTACGATAAGTTAGAAAAAGCAGGGCTTGTTTCGCATGCGAGAACTGTTGCCAAGGTCGGTGAAGTAATGATTTCTCACGAAGGGCTTATAGATGGCCATCTCAATATGTTAACCACAGAGAGCAAGAAAGAGTTAATCGCTAAATTAGGAATTAAGGAGCCGTTTGATTGGATGGACGAGGAATGGATAGAATTATTACACAATGCTTCCAGCCCCATAAAGGAAGAACAGAGGCTAAGAGATTTATTGCACGACATAAAGCAGCCGCTTCAGGCAGTTGGCATGATTACATTAGGCGCATTCAGCAGAGCAATTCCGGAAGAAGAATCCGTATTGAAAGAATTTATCGATGTCTATAAGGCGATAGAAGATCAAGTGTTGGACGCTTTAGGTGGCGCAATACACCCCGAGGCCGCATTGGCTTATTTACAAAATAATCTTCAAGTATTTTCTGTTGCGCAGATGGAATTGTTGAAGTGGATCGAGGCAAACAAAGAAAGAGCCAATATAAAAGAAAGAATGCTGGATATATTCAGGGAAGAAACTGAAAGAACTATAACTATGATTAAAGAGATTTCTTTTGTTTGGCTTGGGTTCACAACTAGAACTGTAAACATAAGAGGGCTTATAAAAGGCATAATAAACAAATTCAAACAACACCAACTTGTCAAAGACTACAATATAGAATTTAATGTCCGCATTGAACCCAGCGTATTGGATGAGAATTTATTCACATACGTAGATATATTATCCATAAAACTCGAAGAGGTAATTTTAAATGCTATGAAACATTGCGCAGAAAATAAATCTGGCAAGAAAATAATAACCATAAATGCAAGAATTAAATTCGGAAGGATATGGATAAGCGTAAGCAATTTAGCCGAAGAATTTATGAGCAAAGGCGAATTAGACGAAATATTTATTCCTGCAAAGCAAGGCAAAGATGCGCGCGGAATAAAATCTTACCACTACGGCCTGGCTGCGTTAAAACAGGATTTTGAAGACGTGGCAGGCACAGTAGAGGCAACATGCGATAAGGCAAAAAGATTTACTATGAGGTTGAGTTTACCGGTCAATGGCATTCCCACCAAAACAGGCGTAACATTGCCGCAGGGTTTTGAAAAAGGCAGGTTATTTGTCGCCTGCGGGCTTATGGCGTCAGGCAGAAGGATAGCCGCAAAGGCTTTGGCTGCCGAATACGGCCTGCGGTATCTTAATTTTGGTTTTATTGCCAGGGTGTTATTTTACTATTTTGCCAAGGAATCAGAATTATTTAAGAAAATAAATACCGATAACATAAATGATCCTGAAATTGAAACAGGGATAGCCAGATATGTAGAGAAATTCCTTTTGGTTGACAGGAGGCTTGATTTGAGCTCTGAGCCTTTGACTATAGACGGCAATGATACCGCAGTGGTTGACGAAAGCGGAAGCTCATTGAGCATGAAGATAAAGAGGGAAATTGCCGAAAATGAAGGAATGACTTTACTCTTTTATAAGTTTGCCAATCTCGCCAGCGTTGCAACTGTGGTAAAAAGCCTGGTAATAGAATTAGCCGAGAAGGTAAAAACAAGCGGCGCGTTTAACGGTGTAATTATAAAGAGCACAAAGCCCTGGGAAGAAGCGGACTTAAATATAATGTTAACCGCCAGCCCCGAAGTCAGGGCAAGCAGAAGAAAAATGAAGCCAGAGGCTGTCAGCAAGTTAGACGATAAAACAGGAATGGCTGATCTTGCCCAGCGCGTATATGAGGGATTAACAATTACTTTCATAGATACAACCAGCCGACAGCCGTATGACGTGGTTCGCCAAGCAGGCGAGATAATCAGCGGCAGTTCTTCCTCCAGCTCGCCGATGAAGAGTTATGAGTCCCATATAAGATATTCCTTCTTATATCCCAGAGTGGTTGGGTTGGATATTACAGATATTATGGCAAAACTCAGGCACTGTGTGGAAATATCGCCAGAAAAAAGAGTGGTATTTAATATTTTTGTGGGAGATTATGGAGATGCCTCATTATTTGATTGCTGCCCGGAAATAAGGCCCGCTCAAGATAATATTCATAAAAATTTATCAGGGGCTGGATATTCTTTCGGGGGTTTGACTGATTTAGAAAGTATGCTCCTAGTTGCGAGAACAAGCTTGCTTTATGAAAACTCATATTTATATGCTAAGGGTTTTTCTGATAAAGAAATAAAGAATTTATCCTTAGTGGATAGGTATTTATTATTAGGAAATGATTTGATACGATTGGCAGCATTTTTTGTACATCCTTTAGGTTTTTCTAAAGGAACAGAAATATTAACCTATGAAGAGATATTTACTTCTGAGCAGTCGCCAGAGGCAAGAGGTTTAGATTGGTGGTGGAAATTCCCACATGAGTTAGGCCAAAGAGTGGCTTTAGGAGATTTAACTACTTTGCCGCTTATAAGAAAACCGCTGCCCTTATCTTTATATATCAAGTCCTCCAGCTCGCCTGTGATAATGTCCGAAAGACAATATGATAGCGGACATAAAAGCGCCCATGAATCTGGCTCTTCGCCGATTATAGAATTTAATCTCTCCGATAAATACGAAGAAAGGATTGACAGGAGCGCAAGGGCTTTACTGCCAGCTTACGAAAATATCCTCACAGCAATTAATATTTTATTAAGGCACGAAAATATAGCTAATTTTAATAAACTTGTTATTCATTTTGACGCAGAGAAAGATTTTGTCAGCATAAAAGAAAAAGAATTGCATATACACTTACAACATGCTGAACAGATGCAGGCTGCCAAACTTTTAAGGATATTCAAAAGAGATTTGGGATGGGATTTCTCTAGGGCGGTCCAGAGGATACAGTATGATTCTCCATATCTGTTTTTGAATTCAGATCATTTCGGGGCAATTAATGTTGTGCTTTATGAACGATATGCCGGATTGGGAGATATAGTTTTCGTAGTGAACGCAGCACAAGCGTTACATAACGCTTTCCCCAACAAAAAAGTGAGAGTGATTTTCCACAAAGATGGAGATTTCAGGCTTTTTTGTACAACAAAACTGTTGCCTCAGGTCAATCCTGATTTAATAAGGCAAAATATTCAAGGCGTAGAAATTATCAATTTAGAAAAATATAGCCTTGGATTTAGAGAAAAAGAAGCGGAATTAGACGGCTACACAGATTTAGAGAGTCAACCATGGTATATCGCCCAGAATAAGATTATTGGAAAAGACGACGTTTCTATAATTTATGCGCTGGGAAGCAATGAAAGAGAAGTATTCAGGACTGATTACAGCATATTGGGCGGCAGGGCCAAGACAAAGATTTATGTCCATGAATTAGGGTTTACGAATGTTTTTCAGAATCCTTTGGAATCCGGCCATGCGCATATTGGGCTGGGAGATGACTGCGTTGGTATGGCTCCCGTGTCACCCCAGAGTGCTAAATTGTATTCCCAAAAGTATCCGAGGGTTGACGAGAGAATCCGTGGCGAACGCAGGCGTATCCTTCAGAAATTTGAAGGGTGGGAAGTTTTGGAATCATTGTTAGGGCGAGGCGGCCTTGAAAGAGCAGTAAATTCAGAATGGGGTTTTATTTATACGCATGAAACCTTTACTGTTAATAGCTATTTTGAGGTATTTGAGATAGCCAGACGACAAGATCCTGATTTTGCAAAAGGAGACAAGACATTCTTTGTCATGTGCGGAAGAGGCAACACTGATTTACAACAGAGAATCAAAGAAATCGCACAAAGCAATGGCTATAATCTGGTTATCTATAGCGAGAAGACAAGGAAATTAAAGGTTTTCAATGCTTCAAAACACAGCAAGGTAACAATCATTATGGATTATTCGGTCCCGCGCAAACTTTTCAGCGAACTGTTTCTTTATAGCGATGACCTGCCTACAGTTGTGAGCGGACAGGATAATCTGGCAAATATTTTATACCTTAATTTACTTTCCAGCGGCAGGCCATTTTTCTGGGAGAGGCTGATTTTCCAGGCAACCGCGTTTTATGACCTGTATATTTTTATAGGAGAAAAATTAGGCAGAGAATCCGTTGACTATTTACGCACTTTATGGGACAGGCCGCAGGAAACCGGAAATATTTCAGCGCAGATGTTTTCAACCCCGCGTCCATTCAGAAACTTCTTTAAAAGTATCGCCAGAGCCATAGATGAACATAGATCTTTCCTGCCGCAGATTTATTATTTAATGCTTCGTGGTGCAGCCCAGAAATTAGAAAAGGGCTGGTTTAAGAAAATGGCTTCAGAGTTAGAAGATGCTGGGAGAGCCAGTTCGCCCGTAACAAATTCCACAAAAATAATTTTGGAAATTGATGCGCGCGCACTTTCCGCAACTTACGGCACAATCGGTAATGTGCCGCAGGAATTCTGGAAGAGGATCGCTGATTTGGGAGTGGGTGTGATTTGGTTTAAGGGAGTATGGGAGAAGAGCCAGTTGTCCAACTGGTTTATGCAGGTTTACAGCAGGCGCCACAATGAGCAGGTGGTTAAGCGTTGGGCATCCGCATATGATGTGCGCAGGTATGAATTAGACAGAGTATTCGCAAACAGCGATGAAGAATTTATGAAGGTTTGCGAATACCTGAAAGAATTAGGAATTAGCGTTATATTTGATTTTGTGACCAATCATATTGCCGCTGATTCTCCGGAGATTTCCAGAGTTCCAAGGTTAGTGTTAAGTTATGATTTTGATGAATTCTGCAAAGTCGCGCGGAAATTATATCCTGGAATCCAGGGTTTTTCAGACAAGTCATTAGCCAGTTGGTTGCGGCGAGGCAATTGTCCTTTCTATAGGTTCGGCAGAAAAATTTTGAGGATGAATCCCGGATTTGTCATCCACCATGCCCGTTTAGGCGTAAACGATTATCATATGCGCAATTTGGCCCAGATAAATTACATGGACCCGGTGGCGCGGCAATATATGGCTAATGTAGTGTTGGCTAAGATTGCAAAGTTAACGCTGAACGGCGGTCTGCGCGCAGATTTAGCACATACCGCTTTCAGGTATCATATCTATGATTTATGGGCAAAGCCATTAGGAATAAGCTGGGAGGAGTTTATTCAGAAGTATATGCCTTGTGAGCCTTGGCTGGAAATGAGCGAAAAAGCAAGACAGAGTAATCCCGAGACGTTGTTGATTACGGAAACATATGAATACGGTAAGGAAAGTACGCAAAGCCCATGGCAGGGTAGGTCTGGCGCATTCCAGAGTTTCGGCATGGTTCCATACCATAAGCAAGTTTATGATATTCTGCGAGGCGGAAATGTCGGAGATTTAAGAGGGTATTTGTTTATAAATGCGCCAAGGGCATTTGTGGCAAGGTGCGTCCACTTTACTGAAAATCACGATGAGCAGCCGTTTATCGAGGCATTTGGAAATAAACAGCGTGCATTGGCGGCAACGGTCATTTCGTTTGCCATAGAAGGCTATCCGCTTTTGACTTTGAGGCAGTTGTTGGGTATGGGCACTCCGGAAGGCGCGATAATGGAAGACAAATCTCCTGATTCCGGCATTTATGCATTCAAATATCCGGATGTATTAACCGGAGATGAGAGATTTATACCGGAGCTTGAACAATTGTTGCCTTTATTGTCCCAGCCGGTATTCAGGCAAGGAGAACTCTATAGCACAAGGTTTGAAGATGTTCAGAGTATTATACCGAAAGACAATCCGTATGGATTTGAAGGATCTGTTTTACAAATTGTTATGAGAGGTGATCTTTGGGCGAGGCATGAATCAGGAGACGGAATAGTTTCTTTTGTAAGGCATACGGCCGATAGGGATTCTTTGGTTTTTGTAAATTATTCTCCGCGCGAAGAAATCGTAATGGTTGGGTTAGATACGGTTTTCGATTATTATAAAGACGACTCTAAAGCACCAAGGCAAATTTCCGGAAAACTTTTGGATGCGCTTCATTCTTCCAATGTTAAATATGGCATTGCGGAGAAAGACAAATCTCCGAAATTGCTGGTTCAGCTCCCTGGCTGGGGCTATGGTATATTCAATTTCGGAAAGATTTCTTCTTCGCCTGTTGTTGAAAATAACGACACCATAGTGAAGCAAGCGCGTAGTGAAAGCGCACATTATTTGGTTTGGACTATAGAGCGGTTATGTGAAAAGCAGGCAAGATGGTTGTGTGTGGATAATCACGGCGATAAGAAATACGGTATATTCAAGCTGACCCCCACATTATGGGCATTGTATATTTTGCATTATATAAGAACCCTTAATCCTGATGCAAATGTAGCGGATCTTGGCGGCGGAAATGGCAAGTGGGCTTTCTTGGCGGCAAGATATTTTGACCGTGTTGTTTCTATGGAATGGAAGAATTCTCTGCACCAAGCTGCTTTAGAAAATCAAGCCCAGCTGACAAGTAAGATTCCAGGCGTAGCCAATATCAAATTTGTTCATTGCGATTTCTTAAAGGCAGACCTTCGCAGATTCGATGTTTTGTATTTCTATCATACAGTCCCCTCTATTTACGGAACAAACAGGGAATTCAACAGAGTTTTAAGAGAAAAAATGATAAGTCCGACAGGCTTAAAACCAGGCGCAAGGTTTATTGTATTCGCCGAATATGAAATAATCTCTGATGATTCAGAACTTTCATATGAAGAAATCGAAATAGGCACATATCCGGTATTGATACCTTATTCAATTTATACGCGCGGTGTTTCTGAAAATTCCTCTTCGCCGCTGGGAATTGAACAGCTTTTCAGGCTCGGCGCAGATGAGAAATGGCATTTCGCAGGCAATTATCCACGGTTAATTTTAGGAACCGAAGGAAACTTAAAACTCTCTGATTCGCTTAAGTTCTTTGGCCTTGAGAGCGGCGGGCTTACCTGTCCTATGGCAGCCGCTTTTGCAAAAGGATTAGTGGCAAGCGTATTCATTCCGCAAGTCGGCCGATTAGGGAATACATATTTAATTGATCACCACTATGAAGAGCTTTTGTGCGTAAATCTTTCCATGCTTTTAGGAAATCTAAGGTCTAAGGGCAATGTCTTGGTGCGCTTTGATCATCACCAAGATATGAATTGGCTAGATGATGACAAAATAATTTCTCCACAAATGGACTTGGATCAAATTGTAAGATTGGTTGTGAAACTAGATAACAATGCTTTGTTGGGCATATCGCGGTTTATTACACCTTCTCTACTGACAGGTTTTATCACATTGATTATCGATGTTAAGCCGGATGATTATGAAAATCCTGAAGAGTTTAATGCAGGAGAATCATCAGGTTCTCGTTATAAGATAATACATAATTCAAGGTGGCATAAATACCAATCCATAGCTGTTAATTATTTAGAAGAGGCGCTTAAGCCCACAATGAGAATAGTAGGAGAATTTTCAGTTATAACAATAGCGGAAAGTCAATTAAAGGCATTCTTGGAATCCCGCGGATTCGAAAGAAGCCAGCTCATCGGAAGCCTGGAATGGGATTATGCCACCAGAGGCAGTGAGCGCAGGGATTCAGAATTTGATAAGAAAGCAGACAGCCTCACAGAATTTTTGGCCGGCCTTGGCGTATCATTCGGAGCATTTGTAATTGCCACTGCTCCGCTTTTTGCTCCTCAGGAACAGGCCATTGAATGGACTAAGAAATTGGTTCAAAGGTTTAGGGTTGAACAATCCTCTTCGCCCATAGATGAAGGCCGATTCATTTCCGACGCAATGGAGCTCTGGAGATTATTTAATGGCAATCTCGAATCCATAAAAACAGAAGGACAAGAAGGGGATATTGTTTTAAGAGGTAAAAAGCACGAATTGGATGAGGTGGTAAGACACGCCTTATTCCGTCTCTGGTTTTATAAAGATGCAACAAAACTAGAAAACATAATGTTTAAGATTATGTGCTTAACAGAGAATATTAGGAAGTATGCCGGTGACGATGGCATATTATTCGTCAGAATAGACAGGGAAAATGGCTGGATATATCTGGCAGCTATGGACAGAGGCGATGGTTTTTATGCTGATAATAGTGGCGTACCTGTCTTGCGCATCGCAGAAAATGGCAGATTTGTCGTAAGGCCGACTATACCGGGTACGCGTTGGCAGGGATATGGAATGGGAATCCTAAGAGCCATGGAAGGTGTTGATAAATTCGTAATTTATACAAAAGGTTATCGCTGGTCAAAAGAAGAGCCTGTTGTTAACGATGAAAGAATCGCAGGTTTAGGCGGCGCGTTGATATTTATGAAGATGGAACTCAATCCTCAGCCGCGCTCCAGCTCACCGGTGGAGAAAAGCGAAATGGATAATAACTTATCAAAATTCTTCTCCGAACACTCTACTTCAAGCCCAATAACTGTTAAAGCTGTAGGGATATTTTCCTTAGACCAACCCTCAATAGACGAGGCATTAGGAATTTCTTCTTCTAGAGAAATCACAGGACCCTTACCAACCCAGATTGTTACGGAAGAATCCTCTGGCATATTGCCTGTGGAAACAGGAATGCCTTCCTCTGTTCCACCGGTTTCAGAAGTCATTGATTATGCAAATAAGAAAATAAATACAGGTGTTATGTTAAACAGCATAGAGATTCTTTATTATCCTGGGTCTGGCGATGACGCGCAAGCATTGGTTAGGCTGTTGGATAGATTGCCAAATCTTAAAAAGGTTGTTGTTAACGATGTGGATTCTGGTGCGCTTTCTGCTTTACAAGATAATCTCGGCAAGGCTGTGGGTTCTGATTTTACGCTTGTAGACGGCAGAATATTCTTTAGTTCCAAAGGCAGGCAATTAGAATTTGAAGCCATAACCGAAAATTATTACGACGTGAATAACGCTACGTTATTTAATCAGCCAACTCTTTATATCCTGGATTGTCCTGTAGGCCATCTTCATCTCCAACAACTTTGTTTACCGGCTTTTTATAAGAAATTTATCGCTGAAGCCAGTTTAGGAGATTTATTCCTAATTAGATATGTCAAACATCCAACTGTGTTTTTCAGGCCTTCAATATTAGGTTTGGAGTTTTTCTGTGCTTTTTCTGCTGAACAAGAACCCAAGATTATTCTAGAGAAAGCAGGCTTGGCCGGGTTACCATTCTTGAAGTGTGGAAATGTTGTATACCAAAAGACAGCTCAATTTGATAAAGATCAATTGAACGTCTTGTTATGCATAGATTTATTTGCATATATGCTTTTGGATATATGCCATGACATACAAATCGGTAAAATCGAGGAATTCGATACACTTGTTTCTTTGTTTACAAATATAAAGGAGAGATTAGATGCGGTACCTGGAAATTCCAGTGTTGAAGTATTATTCGGGTTAAAAGCGCTCTGTGAAGAAGCCATGCGTATTATTCAAAGCACGGAATATTCATTATCTCATTATGTAGCAGAGTTTGCGAAATTGCATGATGATGTGTGCAAAAGGATTAAAACTTCATCCTCCTCACCGCTCAAAGTCCACGAATACGGTTATTCTGAACAAATAGAGGAATTTCTTGCTTCCATAGCTTCCCGATATCATTGGACCTTAAGGACAACATTTAACTCGCCTCAGTTAGAGTATCCCTTTGTTTGCATGCATTCGTCATTTGCCCTTGCCAGGATAATTTCGGAGAAATTTGGTTTGCCAATAAGCAAGAATAAGCCAGATAGATTAGAAGTGGTATTAGGATTCAAGTATTTGGAACCTGATGAACACGGAATAGAAAGGATTACTAAACATTGTTGGATAGTGCTCATTTTGGATAGCCAGGAGGTTTTATTTATTGATGCAACGCTTCAGCAGTTCTATCCTTTGGAAAAAGAAGGATTAATTGTGGTTATGCCATATAAAGAAGCCTTACAGGAGTTTGGCTTGTGGGAAGCAACGAATGATTCTATTATGCGTCATATTAAAGAAAAGACCAGCCCCGTACATCACGACCTTCTTTATCGTATTGCAAAAGGTAAGCCAATAACAAAAAAAGAATCGGACTTATTAGATCTTTATCCTTATTCAGACGCAATGGAAATAAATTCATTGATAGCCGCTAATCGGATAATAAGAAAAGGCAACATAACTCATCTAGTAATGGCGGATTCAGACGATATTAATCAGATAGTTGAACAGACATTACGTTATAGCGGGACAAGAAACTCCAGCCCGCTAAAGCAGGTAGATACAATTTACACTGTGGGCGGGAATTCGCTGTTATTGGCGGAAGACGTAAGTAAACTATATCCTTGGTTGGATAGCCATTGGGTTGAAATTAAACGCCTGCAAAGAGAAAGAGTTTTGGAAACAGTGAAACAGATGGCCGGGGGATTAAGAAACGGTGGCATAGTAACTCACGGTAACGGCCCAGAAGCAGGAGCGCTGCTTGAGAAAATGCTGGAAAGGCCGATTGATTTGGCAAAAGACCAGGAATTTATTAATAACAATTTGGCCGATGTTGTAATGAAGACGCAAATCTGGATTGGCCGCGATATTTTGGAGGCGCTGGTTAATTTAGGAATCGATAGGCAAAAAATACGTATAGTAATTACCCGCGTAGCTGTGGATAGCCAAGATAAAGGTTTTACCAATCCCACAAAGCCAATTGGTTTGCAGAGGTTTGATATAGCCGGAAAGAAGATAGAAAGGCCTAGAGTTGCCAGCCCCAAACCTTTACGCACTGTCGCAATTGATTCAATATGCAAGTTGTTGTCGGAAGAAAAAATTGTAATCTGCGTCGGAGGCGGCGGAATCCCTGTTGATATAAATAATGTAAATAGCTGGCTTGCCGCAGTCATTGATAAAGATTTGGCTACCGCGCGCCTGGTAAGAGAATTAGCTGAGCGCGGGCCGCCTGTAAGGCGTTTGATTATCTCCACAGAAGTCCCCTGCGCCTACATTAATTTTAAGACAACCAAAGATCCAATCCTCGTAGTAACAACTGCCCAATTAAAACAATATATCGAACAAAATCAATTCGCCGCCGGCTCAATGCTGCCTAAAATAGAAGCGGCTATTGAATTGGTTGATTTGGGAGCGGCTGAAGAAGTCGTAATCACTAATCCTGAGAATTTATCAAAGATAGACCAAGGCGGCCTCTGCACGCGCGTGGTGAAAGATTTAGCCGCAAGCTCGCCGATAAAGAATAATACGGCATTTATTTGTGAGCATTGCGGCAGAGAAGTTCCTTCCTTCAAAAGAGGGCTCCATAGGGATCATTGCACGATTTGTTTATGGTCAAAGCACCTTGATGATTTAAAGCCGGGAGACCGCGCGTCAGAATGCAAAGGATTATTGGAGCCGATTGGCGTCGAATATAATAGTGATAAGAAACGCTGGATGATTGTTTATAGATGCCAGGAGTGTGGACAGACCAGAAAGAATGTAATAGCTTTTGATGATAATGCCCAAGCCATTAGAGTATTGCAGCAACCAATTGATTTGCGGATAAAAGAGTGGATCTCCAGCTCGCCGATAAATGATTCTTCCAGAGAGATTAAAATGGGAGGGCTGGCCAAAGATTTAATACACTATGACGAAGTAAGCCGCTATCACTGGAAAGTTTCTCATATTAGCCGCATTAACCAGGGATTAATTAATCACGTGGCAGGAGAATTGAAAAAAAGCGGGCATACTAAAGAAAGCAAAGAATTTTTACAACTTATGAAAAAAGTCCCCGGTTTCTTTGCTTACAATGCCAATACAAAAGAATTCCTGCATATTTATGCCGATGAGTTTAGGAGATTTTTGTCAATACTTGAATTAGCCGGTTTCCGCGACGCAGAAGGCCAATTAAAAGAATTTGCCAAATATGAACTCAGCGCGGTTGCCGCTGCGCAGGAATTGTTGAATTATCCTTCAACAGGCAGCGCTTATACCAATGTGTTTATGACAGTGTTTGCTGAAGCTCGCCTGAGTTATAGCATTAAGATGATCAGTGATTATTTCCGCGTGGAAGAGACGCCTTTGTTTAAATATAATGATCCACGCATCATGGTTTTTGCTTATACGCTCTACGGACGTTTTATTGCCGCGCGCTTAATGGGCCGACATAATTCGCTTTTATTAGGAACCGCGCCCTTCCTGCGCGATGAACATTTTATGGATATTTTTGCCAGGGCGCCAGTCGTAATGTCGCTTTATAGCCATGACGAATGCCTGAATTTATTGACCGAAGAGGAAAGAAGGCGTACCGGTTACAACAATAACTACAAACCAATGGGAAGAGACGAAATAAAACAACACTTCCTTAAGCACGCGCATTTTGATGGATTTGTATCGCTGGATTATATCGTTTATGGAAAAGAGCAGATACGCAAACTTCTCGGAGATCGGTTCGGTAATTATACAGAAGAAGGTTACGAAGAAATGGTAAGTCAGTTTAGCGAAAGCGAACAGCCGCTGGTTTGGAACAGAATAGCCGAAAACGCAACTTTATTAAGCCGCGCAGGATTTGACCCCTATCTTCTGCTCTATGATTTTCTGCCAATCAGAAAGCCATATCATAAACATATCCGTTGGTTTACTCTTGAAGAGTTCTTTAGGGCATTGGATTTAGTTCAGGAGATAGCACTTACTTTGCAAAGAAAGAATATGAAAATTGTTACATCGCGCACTGGAGATTCCAATACATTCCTTCATTTTAATATATATAGGTATGTACTTTCGGATATGGGGCCGGAAGTATTATTAAAGTCATTGGAGTGGTCACTGGCGTATGCAAAGCGCGGCATAGACTACCGCTTCCATATAGCTTATTTCGGATATTTCTGCCATGACATTTTCTACGATAAGAAAATAAAACAGAGCCATCGCGATTTTGTATTTAATCAAATTGGAAGAATAATAGATTCAGGAATTTCACTTTTTGATGTTATTAGGGTTACTCCCGAAGTTACATTAAAAACACTAAGTAATTTCGGCGTCTGGGTTGATTGCATACTTGGCATGGATAGAAAATCTCTCAAGCGCGCACTGGAAGAAGAATCAGAAGTACTGTCGAGTATATTCCGCTGGGCTATGCCGGCATTTACGCAGACAACGGGAGATGTATTTACGCCGGCTCAGCTGAAAGATAGAATCGGCAAGGTTATTCTCTCGCGAAGAAGCGTGAGAAAATTTGATCCTGATAAAGGAGTAGATGAGGAAGTAGTTAAAAGGATATTGGAATATGCGCGGCAATGGTCAGCATATTTTATTTATCCTAGCGATTTTGAGATAGCTATTGTTGAAAATAAACGAAGCAGGGAAAAATTAGGCAAAGATATAAAGAAAGGTAAACAGCCGCAACCAGCGCAGGCGCCGGTTTCTTTGGTATTCCTTGCCGAGAAACGAGCATTGGCCAGGGATAAGCAAAGAACCTTGCTTTCTGCAGGGCTTTACATAGAGAATATTTTGCTTATGGCCACATCGTTCGGCCTGAGTTCTCTCTGGATTAGTAGTTTTGATGAAGAGAGAGTCAGAGGAATTTTAAAAACGAACCCGGATTTAACTCCGATAGCGATTATACCGTTAGGTTATCCTGCTGAGCCTATGCGCGTAGCCAAGAGAAGAGACATTGCGGAAAGAACGCATCATGAAACCTGGCAGGAAAATACCGTAATTGATTTATCCGCAGTAGAAACCGAAGCCAGAAAAGTTAATCAGCTTGAGTATAAGAATGGCCATACTGGAAAGGTCCTTCAGGATGGTATTGATACTTTTGACACGGGCGACGGATACGCGCTTGTTTCCAGTCTGTTCATGAATCATTGCGCTGCTTTTGCCAACTCCAATCCTCGTGAATCTGAAAAGAATATTTTATTTCTTTTGGAAGCTGCGCGATGGGCGCCCACTGCCAAAAATCTTCAGACTTCGGAATTTATCCTTACTGAAAAAAGGACAAAAAGTGTATGCAGTGTTCTTGATTTGGATGCCAAGATGATTCCTTTTGGTGTTTATGTAATCGGAAACGTAAAAAGAGCAGGGAGAGTTGGTGATCTTTCGCAACACTCCACCACAACCAAGGAACGCGGCGAGAATTTATTTGTTTACTTGGATACAGGAGCAGCCATTGCCAATATTTTATTGGCTAGCTGCGCATTGGGCTTTAGGCCGAAATGGGAATTTAGCGAAAAGAAAGGCCTGGAAATATTCAAGGATTTGGCTATACCGGAAGATACCTATATAGATGGCGGTTTTATTGCTGTAACAGGGCCTAAAGCTTTAAAAGGCAATTTGCAATCCTCCAGCCCGATAAGCCAGGTGTCGTTAGATGAACTGGTTAAATATTTTAGAAAGTTATTAGGCACTGCAGCAATGACACAGCATCTTATATCTTGTGCTGCAATCGCCCGCCGCATTGATCCATCCATAAATCAGTTTAAGATTATAAGAGAATTACCGGAAGGCCGCCTGGAGACAGTTTCTTTAGAAACTTTACCAATCACAACAACATTTTACGTTTTAAGAGATTATGAATCGGGGGATATTGAATTTGCTTTTGTTGTGGAAGGCATGCATTTAGAAATGCCTTTCGGAAAGTCAAATGTTATCGATGACGCCGCGCGTTTAGAAAATAAATTGAAAGGATTCGGCTATTTATCCGATACGTCTTTTGTGGTTGGGAAAGAATTTGTTTCACCGTTTGCCAGCCTGTCAATGCCTAAAGGTGTAGCCATACACGAGGTTACTATATCATCTAGGGGAATTGCTACTGGTCGGCTTATGCGAAATAGCAGTCAAAAACTTCCTAAGGATTTTAGAGATGCTATATTCTTTGATGATACATTAGTTCCTGGCGATGTGCGCAAGGCCATGGAGGCAAAAGGTTCATTAACCCGCGGTGGAGCGCCATTAGACCACGCACAATTAACCCTGAAGTCAGCTGGCAGGCCCAGCGTCATTGTTCCTTCGGCACAATGGGTAAAAGTTGGCGAAGAATATGCCCTTGAGATTGTTACTACGGATGATACGGGTGCCGAGGTAAAAGTGTTTATTTACGAAGGAGACATAATTACTATTAACACCTACCAGAAGTCAGTGACTGCGGTTGGCGCCTCTTTTGATGTCGCCCAGGATTTCAGGGTCAGAGTTCAAACTATATACAATGCCTTAGTGCGCCTTGAACAGACAAAGCATAATTTCTTTTTGAAGCAACTGCTTTTGGCTATCATTACCACAAGAAATATAGAACTGATGAAGTTTATTGTTCAGCAGATTTTAATAGAGAATATACTGACCAATGATGAGTATAAAGCTGCCATTATCGAACGGCTTATTTCCCATCCAGTGCCGCAACTTGCAGAGCAAATTAAGGATTACATTGTACAGGCCCTAAGTATCTATGAACAACGCGTCCAGGAGTGGATAAGATTAGCACAAATGCGCATTCCCAAAACAGAATATCTTACCGAGGTTGTGTTTACTTATTATCAGTTAGGCAACAACTTAAGGGATTTTAACAAAATGGTCAGATTATTAAAAGAGCGCTTAGGGTTTACGCCCAGAGATTTCACAGACGAGATTGAAACAGTGCAAAATCTTTATAGAGACAGGATAGAAATATTCCGTGAGCAGTCCATAGAAGATTTAAAAATCATTGAGCAAAAATTAGACAGGGGCGAGCTTAAGCCGCGCGATTTTGGATGGGCAGTACGGGCTATCCGCCAGTCGGAGTCTTTACATACCTATATTACTTATCGCGGCCAAGGAGTAAGGCAGTTGGCTGAGCGGGTTGACTCCTGTATCAGAGAAGAAATCGCACGGATTGAACTTTCGGAATCCCGAAACGTATTAGGTCTGGCGCAGGCAGGCAGTTATTTGGCGGGCTTGCTTGGCAATAAAGCTGCTGAGATAGGGGAAATCCGCAATACCACTCAGTTTGGCGTAGAGATACCTGATGGTTTTGTGATGACGCGATTAGGTATTCAGCAGCTTCTTGATACGAATGCCAAGATTGTGGAAGAGATACAGAAAATTCTTAGAGAGAGCATTCCGCATAATGCAAAGCTTGTTAGGATTACGCAGTTGTGCTTAAGAATGGTTAACCCCTCAGAAGAAGAAATTGCCGTAAAATACCATGAATTAGAACGCCTTATTCCGTTAGAGGATAAGATAGAAGAAATCAGAAGGCTTATTGATATTGCATTCGAGCCAGGCAAGGAACGCGATTTAGTCATTAGTGCCATCATAGATAAACATAAAAAAGGCGAAGCTCAGCCAGCCACATTAGGAGAAATCATTCAGGCGCTGAATGTTAAAAAGGATCTTAAGAAGGCGCTGCACGATGCTTATTTAAGGGAAGGCGGCGTATTTGTGGTGGTTAGGTCTTCTTCGCTATATGAAGACAGACCAGAAGCTGCCATGGCAGGCCGTTTTATATCGTATCCCTATATACGTGGAAGTAAATTGCTATTAGGACACATCCTTAAGTGTTCAGCTTATTATTGGGTTGAGATGGGCAGAGTTGACGCTACGCAGCCAGTTCTTATCCATCATCAGGTCGAGGCTGATGCCAGTATGGTTGTTTCGTCCATCAACGCGATGGAATTAAACTGGAAAGAAGCAGTTATCAGCGCGGCATACGGCGCCGGAATAGGATTAGTCTCCGGAGAAGTTGACAGCGATTTATATGTAGTTAATTTGATGACAGAGACAGCTTATACTCGATCCGCACCGCAAAAGAGAGAAAGATTTGTATTCAATACTGAAAATGGTTTTGGCGTAACGAGAGTTCCTGTTGCCGGCAGAGAACAAAACAAGCCAGTGTTGACAGACAAAGAACAGGTGCATATGGCAAAAGTGGCACGCGGCTACCACCGTTTATACGGCATACCTGTCGAACTGGAGGCAGTCAAGAGAAACGGCGTGTTGTATGTTGTGCAGGTCAGGCCGCTTGTTCTTACAGAAGGCGTATTGGATGTCAAGACAATGGCTGGTGCCGGAATTTTGGCGCCGCCGCTAAGTAGAATTAGGGAAGAAAAGGCCCGCTTTGCTGCATTGTCAGAAAGAAAAGCCGCTATCGCCAGCCTTATACCAGATACATGTATAGCGGAATTATTCAATAATCATATTGGCGATTTGCGAAATACCAGAAACAGCCTTATCAAGATTAGAGCTATTCAGTATGAAATTGTAAGGCGTCTGGCAATGCTCAGAGAATATAATTATGATGAAGCGCGCAAGATTGCCAAAGAAGTATTAGAAAAGAAAAAAGGAAAACATGAGGAAAAAGATAAAGAAGAATACGGAGAAGACGAAAAAGAAGAAAAGAATGGATTGGCCGTTGATGTAGAGAGAACCATAGCTGAGCTGAGGGATATCGAAAATATTTTATTGCCGGAATTAAAAGCGGTACTCAGCAAATTCTTTGTTGAGGATTGCAATGTTTCCGAGCTATTTGTAGTAAGCCAGCTTAAAGATGCCGATACGCTGGTAAAACTTAAAGAAGCTACCCAAAGAATTATCAATAAAGCGGTAAAGAAAGGAGAAAGAAAAATAGAGCAGCTTAGGTGCGATGTTATCATCCGTGGCTGGGAGGATGGAATTAATGAATTGATAGAAAGATATGCCTCTTTGCTTACTGCTTGGGATGATTTCAGAAAAGATGAAATGGAATTGCTCTATAATGATTCTTCTGTTTCTGAAGAAATACGCCAGCAAGTTACAATAGAAGAATTACATGATCTTATTAAGTGGTTGTTCCCGCGCTTTCATCATGTCCCGCGCCTTAAGGATCTTAGTCGTCCCACTGTAGTTTTAATTGCTGGTGCTTCAGGCACAGGCAAAAGTACCATATCGGTACTTGTTTCAAGCAGGTTATCCATCTCTACCCGTTTTTCTACTGATGCTGGTGCCCGCGAAGCAGTCCGCAAGGTTTTCTCTTTATTTCTCGGCGAAGACCACGCCAAAAAAACCTTCCCTGAAGTATTCGGTTCTTCATTCGACAGGCCAGACATGGAATGGTACTACGGCCACTCCATTCTGACCATGATTAATGTCATGGCCGCTATCGATAGGCTTATCCAAGAAGGAACCTCTGCAGTTATCGAAGGTGTGCCGCTTATCCCAGGGCTGTTGCCTGAGGAGTATTTTGAAAAGGCAAACATCGTCTGGATTGTCTCCAGCGTCAGCGATCCGGATAAACACTATGAGCGCTATGCCGGAAGGGAAGCCCGCGGCGGAGCAGGCCGTTACCAGGCTAAATTTGTAACCATAAGGCAGAGTCACGACCGGTTGGTTGAAATGGCAGGCCTCACTGAAACTTTAGTTATTGATAATATACGTAGCAAGGAAGAATCCATTAACACTGCCTTGGAGCGCGTTAGCGATGCTTTTGCAGACCGCGGCCTCCCTGTGAAAGACCCTGTCAGGGATAGTGTAAATGCTGATTTGGACCGCAGACGGGAAGAATTGGTGATTTATATTCAGGATGAAGAAGAAGGCAAAAATGGTTCCAGCAGCCCAGTTACCAATGGTAAACATCCAGGCGTAGAACGGGTTCAGGAAGAAATTAATAGGTTCCTTGCAAAAGATACAAAAAGCCTCGCTGCATTGTTACGCATAGAACCACCCGAGGAATTAACCGACAAAACCCAGAGAGAACAATTTCTGCAAGAACAAGTGCAAAGATTTATTGCTGCCGCCAGAGATATACCCAGCGATGTTATTCATGCGATTTTACAGGATAACAGTAATACCTTGGGGAAAATAAGTTTGTATCTTAGCCAGATAAGGCGTATGCACTGTGAGCTCTTGGGAAGGCTCGCTGTCCTTAGGGGCTCTAATTATGATACGGCACGTCGTCAGGCGTATAAAGCTATCAGGACTATGGATAGGGCTAAGGTCCGCGATTTAGAAATATTAAGGCAAGATTTAAAACGCACTCTCTTTTCTGAGGCACGTGAGAAATTGTGCGATGTTTTAGTGAAGCGCTATGGCATAGCATCTACATTGGTTGAGAAGGCTTTTGCCGATGATAAAACTCTGGATGATTTAAAGGCCTCATTAGAACGTCTCATTGTTAAGCTTCCGCCTGAAGATGTGCTTAAGTCTTATGAAGTGCAAGATGTGCGCCGGACTTTATCAACATGGGAGGATAGCGTTGATAAATTGATAAAGGATTACTACGGTTTTCTGGAGAAATGGTGGAGTACAGAAGAATGGGCTAAAAAATCTTTCTATGAATATCCTGATATACCCGGTAAAGTGCTCAGCCAGATTTCACAGGACGAGTTTTATTATTTCGTGCGCTTGCTATTTTTGAAACTTTATCCTGTTAAAAAAGTAAAAAGCCTTACCCGTCCCACCATTATACTTGTTGCTGGAGCTTCTGGCGCAGGCAAGTCTAAAATAGCTTCTCACATTGCCAAGAGATTATCTATTCCAACATGTTTCTCCACTGACGTGGGTGCCAGAGAAGGTTTTAGAAAGACGTCAATTTGGCTTTTGGGCAAAGACCGCGCCAAAAAAGCCTTCCCTGAAGTATTCGGTTCTTCTTTTAATAAGCCTGAATTGGAGTGGTACTATGAACATTCCATTATGACCATGGTTAATGTCATGGCTGCCTTAGACAGGCTTATCAAGGAAGGAACATCCGCAGTTATCGAAGGTGTGCCGCTTATCCCAGGGCTGTTGCCTGAGGAGTATTTTGAAAAGGCGAACATCGTCTGGATTATCTCCAGCATCAGTAATGAGGAGGAACATTTCTTACGCTATGCCGGAAGAGAAGCCCGAGGCGGAGCAGGCCGTTACCAGGCTAAATTTGTAACCATAAGGCAGAGTCACGACCGGTTGGTTGAGATGGCAGGTCTCACTGAAACTTTAGTTATTGATAATATACGTAGCCTGGAAGAATCCATTAATACTGCCCTGGCGCGCATCAATGACCCTTACGCAGACCGCGGCCTCCCCGTGGAAGACCCTGTCAGGGATAGTGTACAGGCTGATTTTAAGAGAAGAATAAGAGAGCTTGGTGTGGTAAAGTTGGATGGCGTCTGGCTTACCGACATCGATGATACAGCAGTTGAATCAGGAGTCACGCCCAGCGATGAATGGATTGAAGGATTGGCCAAATTTATCCGCATTTTAAAGAAACACAAAATCGCCTGGATACCGGTCAGCGGTGTTGCCATTGAGAAACTTGGCCCACGTATTTTATATAGGTTAGCCGAATTAGCTGAAGATGTTTTAACTCATGTAATGTTCTACG
Source organism: Candidatus Omnitrophota bacterium (assembly GCA_028711115.1). Taxonomy (GTDB): domain Bacteria; phylum Omnitrophota; class Gorgyraeia; order Velamenicoccales; family JABMQK01; genus JAQTSV01. The sequence continues at coordinate 1,518,447 of JAQTSV010000001.1, read as the reverse complement.
GCGGAGACGGCAGCCACCGCTACTACTATGACTTTAAGACCAAGCAGTGGGTTTCTGATCCATCATTTGCCAGTATTTTCAGCCATGCACAGGGCATTGCTGTTATCGGCGTAAAGGCATATGCCAAGGCACTTGCCAAGATATTAAAAATAGAAGATGTAAATGACTCTCGTGTCACCGAAGCTATACAAGAAGCCCTTACTATTATCGAAAAACATAATGCTGGATTGGCTGAAGGTATTAAACTTATTAATCCTGAAATTGGCATATTAGGTGAGATGAAGGAAATTTTAAAGTTGCGCGGTTTTAAACCTGAAGATGCCAAGACTTATTTCAGAGGCGGTTCAGTGAGCTGGATGATGCTTGGTGATATTGCTGCAGAACCATACCAGAAGCCTCACGCAGTAGATACCAGAAAAGAACTCTTTGATTATGCCGGCAAACGCCTGAAAGAACATAATGACCTCTCAGATTTAGGTAAAGTAGGTATTAGCCTACCGTTCTTTGGCGCCAGAGGAATTAAATTCGTCTTAATCGGAAATGATAAAGAACGCTCTGCGCGCCACCTGCTTAAACATTTTGGTATTAAACCTGAGTCAGTGCTGTTTGCCGGCAACGAACTCTTTGAAGGCGGAAATGACAATATGTTAAGAAATATTCCTGGCGTTACGCTCTTATCCGTTGGTGAAAGAGAAGACCCGGGCGCCATACACGGAGGTTTTGGCGTAGAAGCCAACCAGCGCTGGATGGATTGGATAATTGAACAATTGCAACAGGGAACCAAGTGGAATGACATATTAAAGATGATGCCGGGAAAAGCAGATGAATTATCCTCCAGTCCGATAGAACATATTGTTAAACTGCGCGCCAGATTGATACAGGCGGGCTATACCGAACAAGAAAGCGAGTTAATTATTGCTCTTGCCGGCCTTAATGATGAAGCAGTTGATTATATTATTAGTAATAAAATTAGCATTGCTGAAGCTGCCTGTGCATTATATCCGTCCGAAGAAAGAAAAGGGCCTCTTGTTGGAGGAAAATCTTCTTCGGAGTCCGAAACCGCCCAAGCAAGTAAGATCGCAGGGGCAGATGTTATCCAAGAATTGCAAAGTAAATATAAAATACCTGAATCGCGCCTGGTGCGTGTCGCTTTAGCTGTGCAAGCAGTTGGTAAAGAAATGGTTGAAAAATTGATATTTGAGTGGGGTATTCCCAGTGAGTATATTAGAGATGTAGCGTTTGCAGTTCAAAGAACCAATCAAAATATTGTTCGTAAGTTACTCACGCAGTGGGATATTGCGTCGGGATATGTCGGTTCTGTTGCCGAGGCATTTATGAAAAATGAGGATTGGTTTAGGAGCCGTTTTTATCAGGAAACAATAAGCGCACAAAAGCAAGGCGATGTAAATTTCTTTGGCGGCTGTTTTAGCGTTTTGCCTGAAGAACGCGGCTCTCGCGATGAACGCCTGGCACTGGTTTTATCTCCGCTTGACGAGGATTTGAAGATTATACGCAAGAAAGATCATTACAAAGATTTGTATTCGGGGCATAAGCCTGGCGCATTCGGGTATGTCGAATTTCGCATTATTGGCGATATGATTGTCGCGACCAATATCCAATCGGATATCTTTAGAAGATTAGGTCCTAATCTACGAGAGCGATATAAAGATTGGGTTAGAATGTTGCTTTTGGTTTTGGAAGATTACGCGCGCCAGCAAGGAATAAAAACTATTTTAATTACACCGGCAGTAACCCAACTAAGATTATGGCAGCATTTTAATCCGGGCCACGCATTTTCTGTGTATGCTGTTGCGCCGTGGCGTTTAGGTTATCGTTTAAGCGGAATTTCAGATTTTATTCTTAATAAGGCTATTTTAGATTTAGCATGGATAGAATTTGCTCCGGATTTAACCAGAGATCCATACAGAGTTCAGTTTGCCTGGGGGAAGAATATTACAATTTCTTCCTCCCCCATAACCCATCCAGCCTTTACCGGCGCCATACTTACTGACATAGATGATACTGTACTTGAATCAGGTTATTCTCCGACCGATGAATGGATTAAAGGTTTAGCCAAATTTATCCGTATATTAAAGGGTTATAACCTTGCCTGGATACCCATGAGCGGTGTTGCCATTGAAAAACTCGGTAAACGCATACTCTACAGGTTGCCCAAAGATGTCCTAACTCACGTCATGTTCTATGGCGGAGACGGCAGCCACCGCTACTACTATGACTTCCAGGAAGGCAAGTGGACTTATGATAAGGAATTTGCCTGTTTGTTCAGTGATGCCCAGGCCATTGCAGTCATCGGAAGCATCGAATACGCAAAGTCCCTGGCAGCCATATACAAGACAGACAACTTAGAAGATGAGCGTATCGCTAAACGCATACAAGAAGGCACAGAATTCCTGGAAAGACATAACTCTTCCTTACCTCAAGGCATTAATCCTATCAATATAGAACAAGGTATCCTTGGTGAGATGAAGAAGATCTTAGTTCAAGAAGGATTCGAAGACATCTCCGAGACCTACTTTAGAGGCGGCTCAACCAGCTGGATGATGTTAGGAGATACCTCGGCAGAACCCTACAAGACAGACAAGGCAAAGAGAGTACGCAAAGCCCTTATCGAATACGCCAAGAAACGCCTCTTGGAAAACAACAGCCTCTCAGATCTTGGCAAGGCCGGCATAAACATACCATTCCCGGGTGCCAGAGGCATAAAGTTCGTCTTAATCGGCAATGACAAGGAACGCTCAGCCAGGCACTTCATCAAAACCTACAACCTTAATCCAGAATCAATACTCTTCTGCGGAAACGAACTCTTTGAAGGCGGCAATGATAATATGCTGCGTAACATAAAAGGTATAACGCTCTTATCCGTAGGCGAAAGAGAAGACCTTGGCGCTCTATCCGGTGGTTTTGGCGTGGAAGCCAACCAGCGCTGGATGGACTGGATAGTCGAAAAATTTAGAGAGGAAACCAGTTGGGATACTATATTAATGCGGTTGCCGAGCGCCATAAGGAATTCTCCTAATATTTACACTGAGGAATTAGTTAAAAGAAAAGGCTACACAATACCATTCTTAGTCACAACTTCTAAGATTCGTGTTGAAAAGGTAGTTAGCCTTGAGGATATTATTAAACAAGCAGTAGCAGATTTTAGAACGGCTTTTCGAGATTCTCTAGCAAAACAAGATGCTTCTTTAAATGCTAATCTTGGAAAACATTCTATCTTTTCTGCTGAAAGTCTTGAGGATTATTGCGGTGAGGCACAGTCATACATTGTCAGAAGCCTAGAGTTTTTAATTAGCATTACCTGCTTATCGGGTATGAATATAAAGATTAGAACACACCAGGCCAAAGAAATATTTAAGGGAGAACAACATGCATTTGTCGTAGTAAGCGATGGAAAACAGCATTATCTGGTTGATCCGACATTCATACAGTTTTTTAATAAAGAAAAACAAGGTAAGAATGAAATAGGATATCCTGGCCATATTATTAAGACTATAACAGGACAGACAGGTAGCCAGTGGCAGGCAATTATACATCTATTAAAATACGGCTATGTCCTGCTTACCGATGACCTTGCTAATATATATGGCTGTGGGTTAAGAGGTAAACTTGATAAATCTTTTACCATAAAGGATTTCTTAAGAAATTCAACAACTAACAGGGCTTACTCTGATGATGAATTAGTTAGAATAGGAATGATGGATGTGAGAGGGTTTGATCCTACATTAAAATCGTCAGTGGTTTCTGCTTTTCCCAAGAAATCCTCTTCGCCGATTACACCAAACAGGCAATATGGAATTGATGCCAAGAAACCCATTGGCAGAGATATTGTCCGGGGAGAAATAGATATACTGGTAGCTGACATCAATCAGATTATCCGCGCCCAAGGACGCGAAGTTGCCTTAAACAGCGAAATCATCAGCTATTTAGTCGGCTCTATTATTATTCCTCAGGGCCCGCCTGCAAATATCTTAAGGTTGTTTGCCGCAGAGGAAGTAGATGTAAAAAGAAACGTCATTATCGATAAACAAGAAATAGAAAACCCCCGCATTAAACAGTTCCGCGTTAATCTCATTCCTTATGGTACGCCGCAAGGATTTATTACAAAATCGTCCGGAAGGCCGATACCCGTAATCACAACATATACTATAGAAAATAACGAACTTATTTTGCATATAAATATTACGCAGGCTTACTACGATAGAGCAGGCAAAAAATATCCGCATATTATTGCCCAGCTTATTATTCATGAACTCCTCGAACACATTGAAGGATTAACCCACACTGAAGCAGTCTTAGCCGAATCAACATACAATTCTTATGAAACAATCAATGATATATTAAGCGACGCCACAAAAGATATATTAGAAGGCGCTGCCAATGAGGGGGATTTTGCATACCTCCAGGCACTTAGCGATAATACCGAGAAATGCAAGGCTGAAATTGCCGCAAATAAAAAACTCAATGCAGAAACTATCGCCCGCGCCCAGGAATTGGCAGAGAGGATTAAAAAAGAAGTTAGTATATTAATCCAACTTTCTAAATTAGGTACGTTTTTGTATGTGGGAGGCAAAACTGTTTCAGTTAAGCCAAATGATATAATTTCTACTTTACGATATACGGATATTATTACTGACCCCGAAGATATTTCTCCTGTTCATCTTCCGGCTTATCTTATAGACGATATTTCTTCAGAGTTACAAAGTCTAAGATGCACTACGAGACTAACACGCTGCCTTACGGCCTATCAACCTGTTGTAGTCGAAGATTCATCCGTTGAAACTTTAGCAAAAATAAAAGGTTGGGTGGCTAATTTTATTGCATTCTGTGAATTAAATTCTCAAGTGCTTCGGCTTATCGGAGCAGATACATTAAATTATAATAATATCTTTGATATTATTAGAGAAATGCTTGCTCAGCATGAAAAGATGGCGGGCATTGAGAGTAAGTATGCAAAAGAATTTGAAGAATTACAAAAAATTCAGTCCGATGTAAGTCGCGACAGATTAAATCACTTCGTTAATTCCATACACAGGGAAATCTTGGAAGGTATTTTTGGGGTGTTCCGTCAGGCCATAGGAGGTGATTGGTTGAAGATGCGCCAGGAACTTGGGCATATATCCGGCCGTCTTTTAAGTATTATAGTCGATGAAGATAAGACGGAAATTCCATATGCAGAGCACGTGCGTGTTATCGATTTAGAAGATACCATTAGTCGCGAATTTTCAGTGGGAAGAGAGATTGCTTCTAAAGTGGCCCTTATTCAACCTAAACTTAGAGGCACAAATATGTACACTATATTTGCCGGGACAAAAGCGTGGTTCTTTGTTGACTTAGGGGTTCATACAGCCAAAGTTTTTGTCGACATAACTCCCGCCGACCGAAAGGTCGAGGTCGATTTCGCGGAATTTGAGGGTGCTACTGAAGTAACTGATAAAGGAGTTGTCTCTGTGCATCAAGGTCGATTAGATTTTGTCATTAAACTCTTAGAGCTTATAACTGAAGTAGAAGTAGAAAAAACAGGTCTAACTGCCCACGTAAGGCTCGATAAAAATACCAAAAAAGGTTCTATCACTAATCGTGAGGTGATACATAAAGCAACGCGCGTCTTACAAATGCTAACCTATCTTAAAAATCTCGATGAATATTTTACCGACAAAGAGCTATCTGAGTATGCTGTTGGCCGCCAGATACAAAGAATTCTTAAATCAGGGACAGGCTACACGCCTCTTCGTTATTGTACGGTTCTTCTTGATCACGGTAAATTGCAAGTAGCAGAAATATTTATGCGTAATATGTATCAGGCAATATCGAAAGTTTTGAATTCTGAACTGAAGCGCCTGGGATTAGAGATGTTACCTGTCGATGCAGTAGCCGGCCAGGATGATATTGAATTATATTTTAATAGTGTTATTGAAAGTGGTTTGCGCGAAGGCTCGCTTATTGTGGCAAAAGGAAAGATTGAGCGAGCCGATGCCAACGGAGTAGCTTCTTCACCAGTAACAAAATCTAGAAAGCCGACACTTCTTTTAGCCATATTCGACGGTATGGGAATAGGGCCAGAAGCCGAAGATAATCCTATTTACTTAGCGAGCAAGCAAGGCCTCACACCCAATCTCGACAGCGTAATGAAAGGTCAGCCTTTTACTACACTGCAGGCATCGGGCGAAGCAGTCGGGCTTCCCAAGGGCGCGATGGGTAATTCTAATGACGGGCATAAGACAATCGGCACAGGCACAAAACCGCTGCAAAATTTGGTGTTGATAAATAGGGCAATCGAAGATGGGTCATTCTTTAAAAATCCGGCATTAGTAGAAGCAATGCGTTTTGCAAAAGAAAAAGGCAGCAAAGTTCATCTCATAAGCCTTGTCAGCCGCGCAGTCGTGCATGGATCCGATGAGCATCTCTATGCCCTTTTGGAATTAGCCAAGAAAGAAGGCATTGATAAAGACAAAGTGTTGATTCACGCTATTACCGACGGGCGTGATTCGCCGCCTACAGATGGAGCAAAGAGGATGCGTTTATTAAAGGAAAAGATACGGCAAATATTAATTGGTATAATTGCGACACTCAGCGGTAGATACTATACTATGGATAGAGATAAATTCTGGAAGGATAGGACACAGGTAATGTATGACTTGCTCACTCAGGCAAAAGGAAATAGAGCACAAACAGACGATCCTGTAGAGGTATTGGAATATTTTTACGATAAGGAAACAAATAAAGATACGGATGAATTTATCATACCTACTACGCTCATCGGCGAAGAATGTGTAATTCACGATGATGATGTGGTGATTTTTGTCAACCATCGCAATGAACGAGGTATACAGTTAACAGAGGCATTTATGGATGATAATTTTATAGGTTTTGAGCGTAAGGTAAGACCAAAGGTCAAATGGGTTACGATGACAGTGTATGATGAAAAGTTCGATGCCTTTAAAAATTTATCGGTGGCATTTGTGGGACAAATATTGACCAATACATTCGGTGAATTTATTTCTAAATTAGGGCTTAAGCAGTTGCGCGGTTCTGATACTACCAAATATCCTCATGTGCACTTTTTCTTTGACGGCGGAAGAAATATACAATTCCCGGGTGAAGATACTATATGTGTTGATTTGCCTAATGTGGCAACCTTTGATTTGAAACCCGAAATGTCCGTGTACGAACTTACCGAACAGATTAAAGAGCGGATGCTCTCCGGAGAGTATGATGTTATTATCCTTAATATATCAAATCTCGATATGGTAGGTCATACCGGAAGTATTCCGGCTACCATAAAGGCCATTGCCGCGGTAGATAAATGTTTTGGAATATTAAAGGACGCCAATAAAGAAATCGGCGGCGTTATATTGGGTATTGCTGACCACGGCAACGCAGAAAAAGTCAGTAAAGAAGATACATCCCATAGCACTGCGCCGGTTCCGTGTTTTGTCGTTGATCCGGCAGCTCGTTTAGGAAAGATTTCCTTACGCCAAGGCGGCGGTTTAAGCGATGTCGCGCCCACAATGATTCATATGTTGAATATTATGGGCGTTATAAACGAACAGCAGCCCAAAGAAATGACAGGGGAGAGCCTAATTTTGAAAACTTCCTCTCCTTTAATTGTTTCCCACTCTTGGCAGAAAAAATATATTCCTGTTCTGGGAGGGAAAATTCAGGTTGGCCCGCACGCTTTGGATCCGCACCACTACTGCGCTGAAATGGGAGAATTATTCGCCTGGAAGCTGGAAAATATAATCGAGCCCGGCGACAGGGTTTTGGATATGGGCACAGGCACCGGAATCTTAGGCATAAGGTCGTATCAATTAGGCGCGGGTGATGTTGTAAGCACGGATATAAATTCCGAGGCGCTAACGCTTGCCAGGATAAATTTCAGGCGCTTTGGGTTTCCGTCAAACCTTTTGGAAGGAGATTTATTTGATCCGTTGAGGGATAACAGGAATTTATTCGATAAAATTATATTCGCACCACCATGGTTTAATAAACCGCAGGAACATTTCGGTGTTTCCCAATTGGATTACGCATTTTATGATCCGGATTACAGGACTTTAACCAGATTTATAAAAGAAGCGGCAGCATTTCTAAGGCAAGATAATCCTAAAGCGCTCTGCGCTGTTTACATAACAGAAAGCCAGGAAAGGCCAATGCTGTTTGCGATGGAAGGTTCCGGGTTAAAAACCGCAAGCTATGAGGAATTTGTTTTAGTAAGGTCAAAGAACGAAACGTTTACCATAGCCAGGCCGCAAGATTTGCCGCATTCAGGAAAATCGAAGAAAATAAGGCGCGAAAAATTAATTATAACGACAATGAGCGCCGCATCATCACCGGTGGAGATAGATTTTTCTAACACCAGAAAAGTTCTTATTCATATGGGAAATGCTTCCTGGGGCATGGCGCTATGCCTTGTCCCCGTGACCATCAGGGCCTGCTTGGATAGTTTTCCTCGCCTGGCTTCAAGAGAGGAAGGCAAATTAGCAGTGCATGCTCTTTGTCCCCTTTCAAACGTACGAACAGTTAATAACAGGATTAAGCCAGTTAATCTCGATTCTTATCAAGAGTTGCGCGTTGATGAAAGAGTTGTTTTTCTAGAAGAAAAGGCAGAGGATATAGATCCTTCTTCCGATAGTTACGATTTAGTAATAAATCTATCTGCAAGATGCCTAATAGGTAAAAATATTTTAGATCTTAGGTCAGATATAAAACATTTATTATCGCAAGGCTATGTATATCGCCAGGCAGCCAGAGAGGCGTTGCGCAGAAAAGGATTTATAGTACCTAATGAAGAAGTTGTTTTATTAACGCCTAGCCTAGATGATACACCATCAATAGAAGCGCACACTTGGTTGTCTGATCATGGTGCAGAAAATAAAAAATGTGTATTCCTCAATCCTTTAGGAAATATTAATAAGCATTATATTGATAAAATAGATTGGGTCGGAATTATAGAAGGCTTGGCGAAAAAAGGTTATACAGTAATAGTCAATGATAATGGATATTCGTGGGAGAGGAGCTATATCAAATCAATACAATATAGAATGTCCTCAGAGATATCTTCGCAGGTATTATTCTGGAGAACAGAGTTAAAAGAAAACTGGAAGAATAGGGCAGCAACCATTGAGCTCTTACGAAAGATAAATTGTATAGTTACTATGGACACCTCTATCGCCCATATTGGTTATCTTTTGAATATTCCTTCAGTAGTTATTACTACAGAATCTTCTTTGGATTGGATTCCATCCTCAACAGAGAGATTTAGGGCGATTCATTATGACGAGGAAGAGCCGCTTCAGAGTATCTTTGTTGAGGTTGAGCGTTTGGCAGCGGCTTCTGCCTCATCGCCCCTTGCTACACCGGGCATTTTATTTTTTAGCTCCGGGAAAGCGGTTGCTTTAAGCCGCAAAACATCCTCCTCGCCGATAGACAAAACAAGATTACGCCAGGTTACCGCATTGGCAGGATTTTCTATAAAAGAATTTTGCAGCAGATTAGGAATGAGCGAGGACTGTTTGTACAGAAAATTATCCGGAGAAACAGCATTTGCACCGGAAGAATTAAATAGTATATGGGGAGCCCTGGGGATGGCGCAAGAAAGAGCGATGCAGATGGAATTAATAGAAGACGAAGACATGCCTGGTATTCAGTCTAAGCTTCATGAGATTTACCCGTATTTAGGCTTAACAGAAGAAATTCTCGGTGGGATAGCAGGAATAAAAAGTAGAAATGTATTTATAACTAGAGAGCCATGTACTCTTTGCACCATAATCGGCAGATTTGGTTTTACTACAAATGAAATTAAGAAAAGCGTAGAAGAAAGAAAGACAGCCGAACAGATTTTCCATGATTTTCCTGAGTTGAGAATCTTAATCACAGCAGAAGCAGACGTCATGCTATTAATTGCAATAATTAACAATCGTCAATTTTACTCTAAGCACGAATTGATAAGTCAATTTGAATATAGGCTTAGGGATAGAATAAGAGAAATTCGGGAAATAAGGATTAACCGCGTGAAAACAGGCGAGGTTGATTTAGGGAAATTGGATTCTGTAAAGCAGGGTCTGTCGGGGTTGGTTCAGGAAATAGAAATGAGTTTTCAAGAGGATAAGCAAGTCCTCACTAGCGGTGTGAAAGGAAAATTTGAAGCAGCGATTTTAAGGTTAAAGGAATTTACCTCTTTTGGCACGATGAGTAGTCCGCTTCGCTCCTCCTCGCCGGTGGCAGGGCATCCGCGTGCAGGCTACAGAAACGGCAGAAAAGTTTCTTCTCAATCTGCTTTGGTTATGATGGGTCCTGAAATACTGCCTAAGCGCCAGGTATATCCGCGCTCAAGAGTTGAAAAAGGCCTAAACAGAGGAGTGGAATTGCGCAGAGAAATAGAACGCAATTTCGCGGGAAATATTTTTACTTTGCGAAGCGCGGAAGATTTCTATAGTTTCGTTAATTCCGCGCAGTTAAGGAACCGCGGCGCCGTATATATTCCTGATTGTGTAAAATTCTTAAGGGCTGTACAACCATACGATCCAATTAGAATTTCCAAAAAAATTGCCAGTATGCTTGCACAACTAAGGCGCCCTGAAGGAGGAATGCTAATCTATGTACAGAGAATTACCCATGAGATGATAACAAATGCTATTATTCACGGTAATCGGCTGCGAAACAATAGAATGATAGCGGTGGCATGGAATTTTGATAAAGGATTAGTTTCTGTGTATGACGAAGGAGTCGACGGTAAACCGATTACCAGAGAAGATATTATCCAGCGCCTTAGCTCAAGATATGAATCATGGACTTGCAGCCATATAGGCCTTCTAAATGTCGAGCGAGCAGCGGAGCACGAGGTTGAGGTTATGTATGTACGCCAGCCGGTTTTAAGAGGCAATGATCTCATCGGCCAGGAGGCGAGGTTAAGTTTTGTCGCTAAGCCACAAAAATCTCTTTCCCCGACATCAAGTTACACAGCAAAACCACAAGACCTTATTTTCCAGAAATTAGAGTCCTCATTAAACCAAATGGTGATAGAACAGAAATTGGTGCCATTAGCGCAGATTATCTCCAGCTCGCCGGTCAGATGTATAAATAATAACAACAAAGGCAATAACCACGGATTCGTCAGGATACCGATAGGCGAAGGCGAAATAAAGGCCCGATATATCGAGACGAAAGGGATAGATTTGGTTTTGGTTACATCAAAGAGTATCCCGGATTTAGAATTGCCGGTGTTAAGTATTATAGACGCCGGAGGCCTGATACCGGGCTCGCTGCATGCGTCTTTCTTATCAGGCACGGCTAAACCGCAATATAAAGATATGGCGTCAGTTTTATTAGAGGCAATAGAAATTTTAGGAGATCCCGTAAAAGAATACGGTTTTGTGCTTACCTATTCTAAGTCAGATAAAACATTTAAGTTGTATGTAGCCCCTTCAGAAAAAAGAGGCTCCAATACTTGTGCATGTAGTCTTATACATCTTGTGGCATTCTTTTTAAGGGGCGAGCAGGAGTTTATACTCGGCAGAGGGCATATCCATCCCTTGCTTACTCATCCCTTGTTTAATGGTAAGAGTTATGGGCGAAGAGACACTTACCTTAGAGTTAATGAAGCAGATTTAAAGATGTCCCTTAGGGTAAAACAAGAATACGACATTCCTTCTTATATTTTAGAAGTTATACAAAATCCCTCCACAGGAAGATATTACTACGCATTAGGAGTGGTGGGTTATGTTTCAGAGGGACAAATCGCAAGGCATTTTAACAGCGGTAGTTGGAATAGCTACGAGCAGGCGGAATTTGATTTGCTGCAGAAAATAAATGCCAAGAGGGGGCTGCTCAAAGTTTTGGCGCTTGTCGAGATTCCGAGAAAATTCTTCTATAGGAAAGGCAGAAGCAGGGCAATAGCTGAATATTGCGCTGAGAAAGCAGAAAGTTTGGTGTTTCAGAAGCCCAAAAATCTTAATGAAATGGATTGCAAGGAAATTTGCGGTTGTCTGTTTCTTTTAAGGATAAGAGATGTTTTATTTTTAGCAAAGAAAATAATAATAGAAAGAAGAAGCAATGGCGCATTTAAATCCTGGGAAGATTTACAGAAAAGAGTTGATGGAATTGGTTCAGCGACAATCGAGAAGATGAAGCAGAAATTCTTTAGCCTGCCCTCCGGAGTTATTTCTGATTCAGACAGTCCTGTTTCTCCGACTAAAGCCTCCAGCTCGCCAGTGAGCGATTTGTTGCCGGGTGCGCAGGACGCGGTACGTTTCGGAGAACCAAGGATTATACGCGGCTTTGAGTCCTGCGAGTCAGTATTAGGTGCGCCGGTCGGGTTTGAGGTGGAATTATTATGGGATTACTACGAAGATATATATTTATCAATCATTGGAGACGGCAAATTGGATGCAAGAAGTCGCAAAGCTATCAAATCAATACCTTTTGAATTCGATGATTATTCATATGAGGGGGATGATTATAGTTTGCCGGAGTTTAAATTCAGGCCGTCTTGGAGCTTTAGGACGCAGTTATATATATTGGAGCAATTAAGGAAAGCAATGAAAATTTCGGATGAAGATATGGTTTCTGTTCAAATAAATATTGGAGTTCCTAAACGAGTTTGGGATAAGTTATCAGCCCAGGGATTTATCAAATATGCGCGTTTGTTGATGTTTGCCATAGTTATAGCGTTTGTGAGCGATAACAGGGCGCAGATAAAAAAGACAGAAAAAGTTGTTTTAATCAGAAGCAAAAAAGGAACCGTTATTCCTTTGAGAGGCATTGATTATGTGCGTCTGGAGTACGCTTTTGTAGATATATATGAGATTGAGCAAATCGCCAGAGTTATCCAGTATCTGCATTCTGCTATTTTAAGCTATTATCGCGTAAAGGCAGGAGCGAAAGTTTCTGAAACAGAGTCCCGGTTAGCCAAGTTATGGGAAGAAAGAGGAAGAAGAGATTTAAAAATGATTTTGGACAATTCAATTCTGGCTGAATATGAAGACATAAGATTAAGTATGGCGCATTCTTTCAGAAACAGAGTAATTAACTGGCGTTCTAAAAATACCGGCATAGTTGCCGAAGTTAGGGATTTGTTGTTATCTACATCACAAGAATGCGAGAGCATTATTTCCTCAGCATCCTCCTCGCCGATAACAAAATTAGAAGACCTTTACGGCAGGGAATTCGAATTTTTCTATTCTATGGAGCCAACAGCGTATGAAAATACATTATATTTTAGCCGGGCGCAAAGAACAGCGGTCGTATTTAGCACATTATTACAACTCAATTACCATGGTTTCTTGCCGCTCGATGAGCAAAACAGCCAGCTTTTAGACGTCCTTTTCGGAAGCCGGCTCGCCCAGGGCAGATATTATATAGCAACGTTACAGCGCGGTTCCTTGCTCGGACGTAGATTAATCATCAATGAGCCCATATTAATTATCAAGATAAGCAATCTCGAGGAACTGTTTTATTCAGACGTTGGTCCGGACGTAATTGAACACTTGAGGCAAACCCTTGGATATGCATCCGAAGATGATTTTGACAGAATTGTTCAATCTGCAGATTTCTTAGAAGTTTTGGCGATTGATTCTGCGCTGGAAGTCGAAAAGTGGCTTATATTTGACGGAATGATGGATGATTCACTGGAAATAAATATTTTCTTAAATCCTCTTAAATGGAATATTGTACCCCAAGAGGTAGATATCCAAAAATGTGTAGCTAACGGCGGACTTATGCATCGTTTTTATATGAGATTGCCGGCCGCGCCGCGCAACCGCTCCTCTTCTCCGGTGGCAAAATCACAGAGTATAAGAAGTGGCGATATCCAACTTCAATTTATCGGACTTTTCCCAAGTTTTGGCAGTATAGATTATTATAGAGAATCAGGGAGTTCTTTATATGATACAGGCATACCACAAATACAATCGCTTTATACGTTAGCAGCCGAAGCATTAAAACTTACTGACAGCGAGGGGCGCCCTGACCCGACGAAGCTGTTTTTTTCTGCTAAAAACATTCCAAGAGATAGAGTGGAAGCAAAAGGATTCCTGGCAGCTGCTTTCATGGTACATAATTTGGCATTAGAAATTTACTTCAAGGTAAAAGCACAAAAAGCAGACATACCCTTAATATTCAAAGCCTATACGGGAGAAAGTTTTGGCATAACCACTTCTGCTGTTGCCGCTGGGGCTATATCAGTCGCAGATGGAGTAAGGCTCGCAGGCTATATCTTTTCTGAGATTGCGAGGGAATCATTGAAACAAGAAGAGAATCATGTTTTTGTTTTGGAAGGGCTTCGCGTTTCTGATGCCCTGCGTCTTTTAGGAAAAAGATTTGCTGAAGATGTGGAAGTATTTAAATATTATTCTGGGAGTCCACATCATCAATGCAAGGTTTTTGTGGCTAATACTATATTTCAAGATTTTCAAGACTTTCTATCCAAGAGCTTTCAGGAAACAGAAGTTAAGTTTACCTTATTGCAGGCACACAATAAATTTAGCTCACATACAAGAAGGATGACTAAGGTCCGATTAGCAGTGAGTGATTTTATTAAGAGAAATGTTCAAGTAAGAGATCCCGAAGTTCTTATTGTATCGAATAACAATGCGGGGTATCTTACGAGTCGCCAAGATGTTATTGATGCGATACTTGCCACAGTTAATATTCCGATGTATTCAAGTGAAACCGTGAGACTATCTGATGAACTTGCGGCAGATGCTATTGTTGAATTAGGCATAGGCGGCAAAGCAGAATGGTTGTTTATAGATAATGATGTAAAGACTTCTCATTTCTCATTTGAGAGTGATGGAGTTTTGGATAAAAAATGTTTGGCGATATATTCTGCTCTTAAGAGGTCTGTTTTTGGGTCAATTGCGAAGATTATGGGTAAGCAGATTATTGAATTATCAAAATCCACCGAAACACATAAGCCATTTGTCGTTACTATTTGTGGAATCTCAGGTTCAGGTAAGACAGCAGTAAGCGGCGTTTTATGTGAACGACTTGGTGATTTGGGTTACGAAATTATGTCAGATGACCAAGGTAATCTTCCTGGCCTGGATATGTTTTTGAGAGATAGAGAATGGCGTAAAAGGATGACTGCACAAATAATAGAAAGCGGACAACCATATTGCGATCATATGGATTTCTTCGATTGGGATGCCATTTTGAAGTTTTACAAAGCAATCGAGAGATTCAAACGTTCTAATGAGGATGAAGTAATGATTACCGTAGAAAATGCTTTTAATAATAGACAGAAGACTTATGCTACTCGTACTTTCCGTTTAACCAAGAGAATGATAGTTGTTATTGAAGGTAATTATGCCAATCGCGGTACTATTTCTGATTTACGCTATCGTATAATAAATGAACGGTCGCCATTCCTGTTTGAACAAAGGATTGGTAGATTGTCTCCAGATGTAGCAGAGGGTATAGGCAAGTTTTATAAACTGGCGTTAGTACCTAGTTTCGCCCAGTATGCACAGCAATATCCGGTTGATTATTATGTGGATCTTTCAAATAATAATCCACAGTACTGGCAGGTTATTCCTTCTGGTAGTTCTAATTCGCCCGAAGAAACTTCCTCCTCGCCGATAACAAAATTAGAAGAACTTTACGGCAGGGAATTCGAATTTTTCTATTCGCTATCACCAGAAGAACATGAAAATATATTATATTTTCGCCCGGAAAAAAGAACAGCTGTTGTCCTTAGTCCATTGCTACAGCGTAATGGTTATGATTTTTCACCGCTCGATGAACACAACAGTAAGCTTTTAGATGTGCTCTTTGGCAGTCAGCTTGCTCAAGGCAGATACTATATAGCAACATTACAAATTGGTTCGTTATCCGAGCATGGATTGGTTATCAATGAGCCTATATTAATTATCAAGATAGGCAAATTTAAGGATATGGGTGATTCAGATGCCAGGCGGTGCCTGCAAATAATTGGACACTTAATGCAAGTTCTTGAATCTACATATGAAACCGAAGATGATTTTTACAGGATGGTTCAATCTGCGGATTTCTTAGAAATTTTGGCAATTGGTTTTGGGCTAGAAGATTATAAGTGGCTCATATTTGATGAGATGACTGATGATTCAGCGCAACCAAGTATTTCATTAGATCCTCTTAAATGGAGCATCATACCAGAAGAGATAACCATTCAAGAATATATGGGGAACGGTGGATTTACATACCGTTTCTATATGAGATTGCCGGCCGCGCCGAGAAGTCCGACATCCGCCTCCTCGCCGGTAAAAAACACTATAAAACACAGCCTACTTCAGGCAGGCGAGATTATCTATCATTTGGAGGAAGTAACCGGCAAAAGAAAGATGCAGGAAATATTGGACGAATGGTTTGGCTCCGGCAGGGAGCATTATTTTAGAAGAAGCAAATGGAAAGGTGCAATTGAGAACTATCTCTCGGGATTTCTTGTGGAGTTGGTTTCAGAAGACGGGCAGATTTTAGGAATTGCATATTATCATAAAGGCCTGTTTATGTTTGCCGATGAATCTCCGGTGGAAATTTATATGATAGATTATATGGAGATTTCAGAAATATACAGAGGCCGCGGTTTGGGTAAAGTCATTGTTGCCAGAGTAATCGAAAGAAGTATAGATGATCCCGAGATGAAAGAAGGCCTTAAGGGAATTGTTGCAGTCCATCCGGCGGAAGACAGCGATTATGCGCAGGAAGGAAAGCAGGCAAGAGATTTCTTTTATAAAATTGGGTTTGCTAAGCTTAGATATCCTCTTTTGGAACGGGTCTTAGAGCCTGAGACCGATGAAAGCGACAGGCGTCTTTTCTTGGTGATCAGAAGAAGTGGGGCGGAATTATTATATGACGGGGTACTAAAGTCTTATATTAAAGAGCCGGAGCAACCGACCCAGCAATTAGTTTTACCTGGGCAGCTGCCTTTGTTTATGGAAGGCGGAGATGACAAGCCAGGAATCTCCTCCTCGCCGGTGAATGTTATTGCTCAGGATGAAGAAGATGCAGATATAGACAACGTGCAAAACAACCTTTTATGGGGATACCAAATTGACCCCGATTGGTTTAGCGGCCCAAATGGCGGAGTAGATGATCATTGTAGTGATGCTTCATTGCCAGAATTTCAACATGCTGGTTACGATGTCTCTGGATGGCCAAAACGTGTATATCTTGATGAACATTTTGTGCCGATGCAAGGCTCGGCGCACCACGAGAGCATATTTAGTTTTAACAATGGATTTTATTATCGCCTGCGCGGTGGCGAGATTAATAGTGATTTTATAACATTGGCAAGCAGAAGTCCGCATACAGCAATAGCCTGTGCCATCGAATTTGATAAACATCTAAAGTACCTCGAAATAGAAGGGCTTTTACCTGAACAGGTCATCGTTGTCGAATGGGGCATTGGCAAAGGAGATTTTGCGCATGATTTTCTGGACAAAATCAAAGAATTAAATCCCGAGCATTACAGGCGAATCCGCTATTTCCTTTGTGATTTCTCTCAGAAAATGTTAGACGATGCACGTGCTAATTACAGCCTCGAAGAACATTTAGGGCAACTTGTATTTTTACAGAGAGATGCGCTTGAGCAGCTACCCGAAATAGAAGAAGGGACGGCTATGCTTATCCGTTTTAATGAGTTTTACGATGATTTGCCAGCGCAGGAATTATTTTACTATGATGGCGAATTCTATGAAGCATGGTGGCGGGCATATATCAAAGAGAACTGCGATGTAAGAACTAAGGATGGTGGAGTTGTCCCTGTAGAGCATTTTGTGGAGGCACTTCGAAAAAAAGATTTCGGAGAGCTTGAGAAACTTGATTTACGTTTTTCATTTGCGAATGTTCAATACGAATTCAAGTATAGGCGGATACCGAATATATCTCTCCTTCCTTTTGGCAGGTTAATTAAGAGGTATGTAAAATTATCCGGCGTCAGTAAATGTTATATTCCTGTCAATTTAGTTGCACTAAAGCATTTAGAGAATTCTTTGCGTTTACTTTCGCCTTACGGCTGTATGCATTTCTTTGATTACTATATTATTGATTGTTTTTGCAAATATGACTATTTTAGGAATTCTTTTGTTCATCGCTTACCGCATGCGCCTATCGCATTAGATGTGACTGGTTCTGTAAACGCCTTGTTATTAAAGTCAGTGGCTCGGGCGTTAGGCTGGAGAGCTACGATTACTTCTCATGAGGAATTTTTCCAGCGGGCATTTGGAGGAGGAAGATTCGTGTATTGCTCAGATATAAGCAGAAAAACAAAAAATGCGCTTTTGGCTTTAGCTGTTGCTCAGGATGAAGCACAGATGCAAGAGATAAGGAAAGGACTGGATTGTACGCTCGAACATGGCTGGCTGAGAAATGATCTCAAGGGAGCATGGTTGAATGGCGGTCATTATTTCGGCGGTCAGTTTGTCCATGAGGATCAAATAAGAAGTGATTCCGCGATTATGGGCCACATGAAAGATTTGGCATATGTTTTGGGAAATGTCGATGTTGAGAAAGTTCTCGATGCATTCTTTAATGCAAGTAATTATATGAGCGTGTTAGTTACCAAGAGACATTCTGGGTTAGCCTCCTCGCCGGTTTCCGATTCGAAGACACAGTCGCCGCAGGAAGCCTGGCAAAAGCTCGAAGATTATTTAATGAAGATGAATAGGGGTAAGGAAAGCGATGTCAAAAAAGCAATGCGTATATTGCAAACCAAAGAACTTATTATTATCGAAGCAGGGACCGGCCAAGGCAAAGTCGCTTATGAAATAGGCAGGCAGAAACCAAAGTTCGGCGTAATCGGAATTGATTTGTATGATGAAGTTTCGGAAAGCTTTAGACCGATATATCAATACGTAGCACGGCAATGGGATCTCGGTCTATTACAAGCGCAAACCAATCCCAGAGAAAACGTATGCCTTATTAAGGCCGACATAGGAATATTTATGTGGTTTCTTCCCGAGCATTCTATTAATGATCTTGTGATGATTAATACAGATCTTAGTATAAATATGGTTTTTCAAAGGCTGTTGGAAAATT
Source organism: Candidatus Omnitrophota bacterium (assembly GCA_028711115.1). Taxonomy (GTDB): domain Bacteria; phylum Omnitrophota; class Gorgyraeia; order Velamenicoccales; family JABMQK01; genus JAQTSV01. The sequence goes on along the minus strand of JAQTSV010000001.1, from coordinate 1,499,418 downwards.
GTTCCATACACAATAAATTCCGTCCTTCAGGTCGTTTTGTAATTACTCCTTTTAATCAAGACCATGAACGAAAATATATAGAGTGGGGATTTAGGCATTTAACAGATACAAGACAATTGTGGGGTTGCAATATTAATTTCTATTCGCTATCCAGATTCTTCGGAATCAAAAAAGTATATGTCAAAGATATGGCGGTTGTGGCGCAGGTTGCAAAGACACTCGCATCTTCGCCGATATTAGATCAATTAACCGCGTCAAGATTAAACAGCGGGCTTTCGGACTGGCCGATTTCAGGCGGCGTCTCTACAGGGATGAGCCGTCAGGATTCTGAATTATCCGCTATCCGCTATCCGCTACACGCTATCTCCTCCAGCCCTCTGCGTTATGATTTCTCCTTAGCCGTGCGTTATATCCCGTTAATAAGCACAGAAGAATTGGTTTCTTCTTTGAAATACGGCGAATTGTATTTAAATTTTCTTGTATTAACAGAAATGGAAATGTTATTGAGAATGCGTCAACTTTATAACGAATTGCCATCAGTTATAACACATATAATAGGCAGTATTCTTCCTAATTCGATTGATGCCACATACGCATATTTTAATGAAGAAATAAAACAAGGAAGGATGAAATCGGAAGAAACCACATTCATAATAGATATAAACATCGAACTCTCCGGCGAACAAGTAATAATTTCCATAAAAGACCAAGGCATTGGTATATCTTGCGATATTCTCGAAGGTTGGGTTAGAGGAGAATTCAAAAGTCATAAAGAAGGATGTGTTTCTTTGGGTCGCGCAGGAATAGGGGTTAAAGATCACGTCTTATGGCCAGCATATAGAGACAAGATAAGAGTTGTCTATGAAACTTACCATAAAGGAAAACGCTCTGTATTCACTCAGGATGAAAAAGGAGTGAAAAGTTTGCATGTATCCGATGCTGCCAAAGACGCGCATGGAACAGAAGTCAGATTAATAATTAATTTAGGAAAGGATGTTTCTTCCAGCCCCATTAATTTCAATATGTCAAAAAATAGATTTATTTCGCAAGATTCCACCTACCGTGGCAGGTTCTGGAATCTTTTTGCGAAAAACCAGGTCCTTTTGGGAACCCAAAGCCGAATTAATACAGGCTTTGAGCCCGTGAGTTCGCCCCTCGAACTCCGGACTTTCCCAGAAGGGCCTGGGGTTGAATCTTCCAGCTCACCGCTTGAAATATTTAGTTTAGAGGCAAGGGAGAAGGCATTGGATATTGGTTGGGAAAACATAGTTAGATTAGGTTCTATAAGGCATTTAAGAGCAATAGATAAGTTTGTATTTGCACAGCATATAGGCGCTATAGAAAGAAAACCAGATGAAGCTAGTGATGCGCTTTATTATGATGACAATGCAGATATAATTTGTTATTGCAGAGAGAAGATGTCACGGCGAGAGGCGCAAGAAGGGATATATTTCGGCAAAGCGAGTTTTGCTCATGAGGTTTTTGAGCAGGCTTTAGCGCGCGCTCATTTGACAAGCATAAGTCATGCGATAATCTTTGCTCACACGCATTTGCTTGTCAGGAAACATGAGTTATTTTTTGCACTCCTCCTAGAAGATGAAAGAGAAGTTGAATCGGCTCTGGATTCTATGATAAGGGATAGAGAAAATTATTTTGATTTTACTGAAGAATGTTTTACGAATCATGCTGTATCTATGGAAGACTTAGCAGAGGGAGCTAATGAATTAAGAAGGGTAAAAGCTGAAGTAGACGCATTATTGAGATTACATCCAGATTTTGCCGTTAGTCTTCCCGATGATGAGGAAGTATATGAATATATGCAAGAATATTACACAGATCATGCAACATTCGTGTTTGGAGGCGCTAAAGGAGATGTTCATAGTATACGCAGAGATCTATATGAGTCCCGCAGACGTGCATGGATTAGAGAATTACAAGAGGGAGCAGAGCATAAGTGGCAGCATGCAAGAAGGGCTGCACGAAATAGTTCGCTTAGAAATAGTTATGGACATAGTCAATCCGCCAGCTCGCCGATGAACGACTTGGATGAAAACCTCGTTATGGATTTTTCCATATTTTATTATTTTATCCCGTCAATCAGCAAAACCGAGATGATAGATCGTTTGATAAAAGGTAAATTAAGAGTTACTTCCTATATTTATGCTTACAGCAAAATAATAGAACTATTATATAAATACTGCATGCGCATAATAGAACAAAAGAATAATTTTTACCTAGATTTTGTCATTGTAGATATGATACAGCACATTATTCCTAATTCGATTGACGCCGTATACGCATATTTTAATGAAGAAATAAAACAGGGAAGGATGGAGTCGGTTGAATCTCAATTTGAAATACGCGTTAGCGTTACCGTATCTGGCGGAAAATTTATAATTTCCATAAAAGACCAAGGTAACGGCATATCCCGTGGCATTTTAGAAGAATGGCAGAAAGGAATATTCAAAATTCATAAAGGAAAAGTTGTTGCTCTGGGCGGCCATGGACGAACAGTCAAACTATATGTTCTAGAACGGGCAAGACAATTCGGCATAGAAATTACCTATGAAACTTATCATAAAGGAAAGCACTCTGTATTCACTCAGGACGAAGAAGGTGTGAGAAGTTTGGATGTATCAGAGACTGATAATGACGCACACGGAACAGAAGTCAGAATAATACTCAACTTGAAAAAACCACGTTCTTCCCGCAGCAAAACTTCCTCCAGCCCTTCGCTTCGCTTAGGACGTCGGCACCAGGAGGAAAACAACTTTGATAATTTAGCTGGTGCCTCCAGCCCAATCTCATTTTCCAGCCGGATAAGTCAGGTTAGAACGTATTCTGAATTTGTAGATCTATTTCGTTTAAGAAAGACGCTCAGGTGGGCGCTGCTTTTTGAGCACAACCCGCAAGCCAGCGAGATAGTAAAAGAAATAATTATCAAGCTGACGCGGGAAATTACAGGCAAAGTCCAGGATGAGCCATTGACTTTCGATGATTTTATGAAGTTAGCAGACGATCACTTCAGGGAGAACAGAGTTTGGTTGGGAAACCGCAAATTGACCGGCTTGGTTGATTTCTATAACAGGCAAACAGCTGATAGCGGTAAGCCGGCAATTATATTAATGCTGGAAGATGCAGGATTGATTGAACAACAGAAATCCGCAAAGGATATTACGACGCTTAGCGAATTAACGGATTTACTAAAAAGAGGCGTGTATAAACAAATACCCTGGAAGATATTGTTAAGAGATAATCCCCAAGGGAAAAATATAGTTGCAGAGGCTGTGAAATTTATTGCCCAGGAAGAAGGCATAAGCGATGATCTGACAAAATTAGAAGAAGCCCATTTTAGAAAACCGAGAGAATTCTTAAATGGCGAAGTGGCAAGCGGGCTTTATCAATATTACGCCGTTTATCACACCGAGAGAGAAGATAATTTAGGTAAGAAGGTTGTCGTATTTATGCTGGAGGATTTGGGTTTAGTTGAACCGAGAGTTTCTTTCAGGACAGTCAGGACTTTGGAAGAATTGACGGAAATGATAAACAAATCTGGCATAAAGCAGATTGAATGGAAGGAATTACTGGAAAATAATCCTCGGGGGTATGAGATTGTCTCGGGAATTATCGCTTCGATACCGAGAGTAAGGATTAGCGAAAAAGGAAATGTTACGGGATTAAGCAGGAAAAAGATAAATCGGCGGCTGAAGGTTTTAGATGGTAAAACCATAGTTGGTTTGTATGAATATTTTGTCAGGGCAGGAATTGGCGGCGCGAGTAATGTTGTTTATGCCATAAAATTAATCCCCAGGCAGGTAAGAGGCGGCCTTGAATATGAATTGCTTACGAATTATTTAACATCGGAGAATGAAGCAGAAAAAGATTCTTGTCTGGAGAGCTTAAGAAAAATTGTGGAAAAACGCCCGCAATTTTACAGAGAAATCTGCATCATGTATTTTCTGGAAAGAAACAGGTCTCGCAAAGACCGACTAAGTTATTTAGTCCTTAACCTTATGGCAGATGCCTCTGAATGTTTATCGCCGAAGGTATTCACTTTGTTTAGGAGGGGGATTAAGGTCGCCCAAACAAAATATCAGCGGGAAAATCTTTTAGATGCCGTAGATGCGGCTGTTAGAGGATTCCCTGAGAAGGTGAAAGCAAAAGTTGTCCCGCCGGCATTAAATTATTTCCACTCTATAAAGACACCTCCGGAGGCGGCTAAGGATTATCCTAAATTATTGAAGACGATTGCAACCGCCGAGGATGAGGAGGAGTCGTTAACAGCGTCAATACTTCTCCGCGATGCGGTAGAAGTAGAAGGCAGCCTGTTAAAAGATTTGCTAAGGCGTTACGAAAGCGAGAAAGACGCCGAAGCCAAAGAAAAATTGAGCCAGTGCATATATGAGGTAATTTTAGACATGGCATTGGAACCTCAGGAAGCCGCAAAACTTTTTAGAAATATAGGCAAATTATTTATTGAGGCCACCACTGAAAAACAGAAGGATGCGTTATCCAAAGCGCTACGCCACATAGCTTCTTACTATAAATCTGAGAAGAATCCGTTGTCCACTTTAGATGCGGCATTTAGGTGTTTGGAGAATGCAACTAATTTATGTCAAAAAGATCATTTGGCCGTTGCAATAAAAGATATTGTTGTGGCAATAGGTTTTGATAATATTCCGCATCGATACTTTAAGAGAATGAAATATTTTGATAAAGGCAGCCGCAGGGGAGAAGGTTTATTTGATGCGCTTGTGGCAGAGCACGAAAAAAGAGTAATGGATTTTATAAATCTTCATTTCGATGAATTAATGCCTGAATTACTTGCTGATAAAAGCTGGAGGTTCCAGGCAGAGCCGAAAGGCGGCTATATTGATGCAGATTACTTTATAACTTTCATTGAATATAGCGTATCTATTCATGACAAGAATTTGATAGAGACGATGAAACTTGCTTTAAGCCAATATCCCGACGAAGTCAGGCAATACTGGCTTAAAAAACATCTTGGCTCCGCCTCCAGCTCGCCGCTTGAATTATACGGAGTTAATACTCAATACCGCAAATGGCATCTGCTAGATTACGCTGCGGCTTTTCCTGCCAAAGTGACTAGGCAAACCGGTATGGGGGCGCTTAATTTAAATGTCAGGGTGAAATTTAATAACGCTTACGGAACTTTCGAAATAAGTTTTCTTCAGCCAGAAGGATTGGAGTCTGAAGGCCTTTACAGGACAGAAGAGGAATCGCTTATTGCGGCATTGCAGTTCGGTTTTGTTAAGCAATGGCAGGAAAATATCCAGGATTTAGTCGAATGGTTTGGTGTTTCTTGTGTAAGGGAATTCCCTCTAACGATTCATGGGCAAAAAGGATATGTTGCTTTAACTAAAGAAGGCAAAGTATTTCTTTCTTGGTATGTCGTGCGGCCACCAGCATATTTAGAGAAACACTACAGCAATGATTTTCAGAATCTTCGCGAAATGATTTTCTCCGATGAAGCTGACCATCTTATTCATCCTTTACAGTCAACATTTGTCGTCCATAGCCGCCTTCTTAAGAGATTGCAGAATGACGACGCGCGCCGTAAATCAATAACGACATTATTAAACAACGAAAAATTCTTTAGAATGAAAGCAACCGTTAAATTGTCGCGCACCTCATTTATGGAGATAGAGCATCGCGGCACAAGTTCTACTAGAAATGCAGTCCGTAAAACCATAGGCGCTATTTATGACAGGATATCAAAAGTCCATAAGAAAAGGACTATCTTGGTTGTTGTCGACGGCGACGCAGCAACCGGCAAATCCACGTTCTTGGATAATTGGGAAACCCATTTTGATTTACCGTTTACCTATATTATTGTACGGTTAAATGATTTCTTCAGGCAGGAATTTAAGAGCCCATCCATAGTGATTGGCGCAGCGGAGTGGTCAGAACGACCCGCAGAATGGATAGATGAGTGGGATCACGAAGCTGCGGCACAAGAAATTATTAATCTTGCTGATTCAAGAAAATATGACGTGGTTGTATTGGAGGGATTTGAAGCCTTAAAAACAGAACCTTGGGTTGGAAGTTTTTCTCATAGGAAATATCTGGGTTTTGATATCAAGATTAATATCAGGGCGCGAGACGAATTACGGCGTGAAATTTATGAAAAAGCCGAAGAAAGAGCACTTGATGACGTTATTGAATACAGGATGGCAGCGCACAAACAAAGATATGGATATACGCCGCAATATGATTTAGTTATACATAGGGAAAGGGTAGAAAAGAAGCATTTATTTGCTTTTGTTCTCGGGGAAGGAAATAGCGCCTTTGGCGATATAGCTGTCTCTTCGCCGGTGGAAAATTCCGCTTCCTCGCCGGTGACGCGGAAATCTGTAATTGATTCGCTAAAAAACAACACAAATGTTGGTTATCTTCATTTCATGGGATTTGATGTTGGGCAGATACGGATACAATTGATTCAATGCCTTGAATCACAATCCACATCGGTTCCTTTTAGCATATTCGTTACTGCAGGAAAAGAAGGGTCGTATTTTGCCATAGGAAAAGTCAATCATAAAGACCTGGGCATAGAAGGTTATAAAATGAGCATCCGCGGCCATATTCATTATATATCTAGAAGAGATTCAATTGAAATTGAATTATACGATCCTGCATATATAGGTTGTTATTTTTATAAAAAGGGAGTAATTAGCGCCCTTTCAGAAAAACTTTCTTTTAGCGACCTTGATGGCAATCTTCAGTCTACCTATTTTCGGCTGTTACGTAGGGATATTATATTGATAATTCGTCTTTTTACCGTGCAGCTCGGTCTTGATCCTAATATAACGTTGACCTTTGACACTGCAAGTGCAGCCCATTTAATACGCGCACTAGCTGTTGAACCGTCATCGCGTAGTCGTATACATCGTAACGGCAGGTCATCATTACAACCTGTCTCGCCCACCTGTAGTTTACTGACCTCGTTAGGCGAAATCGCAAATCTTAAACTACCAGAGGAAGTTGATTCTGGTGCCTCCTCGCCGATACAGGAAAAATCAGTAGCAAGTATAAAAGAATTCTTGTGCGATGAGAATGCAAAGCGTATCTGGGAGATAGTCAGACGCAATGTCGCAAAGATTCCGCCAAAGTTTACACACAGGAATGAAGAAGCTGTTGCGCAAGGACAGATATGCTTTGACTTTGCCTGCATACTTGGTTGTGCGCTGTGTTCGCTTTTCTGTTATGAATTCAATCCGCAACCAAGGAATGTTATGGATGTGTTGAACAGAGAAGGGAAATATTATCCCCAAACCACATTTGAAGTTGAGTACGGTTTTACAGAAGAGGCGGGTGTTCCTTTTGCGCACGTCTGGATTGTTTTTTATTATGAAAACAGGCCGATTCTGCTTATTGATCCTACCAGGGTTCAGCATGATAAGGCATATGCAGATAGGATTTTAGTCGATGAATATAATCCAGGAAAATATGGCTATATACGGGCAAGGGATTTATTGCAGAAACGATTTGGCGTAACGCATTTAAGCGAAGAATTATTTTTGAGTGTTGAGCAAAGCAAAATAAACCAATTCATACTTGAACAGATTTTAGGTGCTAGCGCTTTTATATTAACGCCAGGGTCTATCGCTCCCTATTGGCAGTCGGCCATCGTTGATATCATTCATCAGAAACAGACCTTCAGGCCTTTTATTAATGATGCCACCTCTTCGCCGCTCGCCGCAGACAGCCGCACCAAGGTGGTTCGGTTTAAACCCGCCTTTGTCGAAAAGAATATCGTATTGGCTTCCAAGATAGATTCGGACTCGCTGCTGAATCTTGGCAAGATGGTAAAAGTTATTGAAGGATATACTGAAGTCGATATAACGATTTACCTTAACGGTAATCTTTTGAATCTCAAAAGTGAAAATAAGACAGAAGAGGCGTTGAGCCTTATTCGAGGAGAGCAGAGTATTAACTTAAGAATTACTGTAACCGTTCCTTACGGCTTAGATATTTCTAATAGAGTTTTATATTTATTAGAGCGGCTTTTGACTGAAGATAGTGAATATTTAGGCAAAAACTCCCATAGCTTTGATACATCGCTTATGCTTATTGAAGAAGAACTAGACGGGACAAGCCAGGAAATGGACGAACTTTACGGTTCTGTCCACGATAATCCCTTTTTGACGGATGTATTGGAAGATTACTACAGAGAATTAATCAGGCTCTCTAAAGAGTCAAGTACGTATTACTACAAAGCCCTAATTCAAATAAGAAATTCAATGGATGCTCAATTTCCGCCCAGGCCATCATTGTTTGTTACCGCACGCCAATTATACAAGAGATTTTTGCCGCTTATTTACGTCGGCGCAGCCGGCTTATTCTTGGTTTTATCTTGGCAATGGCTGCATAAGATTAAGTGGTCTAAGATTGCTTTCAGGGACCCTATGGCGCCAAAAACTATTTTGATATTATTAGTTAGTGCCATTCTTTATATCATCTTCGCTAATATTAAGGACCGCCACACCCATTACGGCGATAGCGCCAAAAAACCAAGCCGCAGCCACGAAAAGACAAAAGACAAATCTTCCTCGCCGATAAATTGGCCCACAGATAAATTGGTCGGAGGAGGTTTGAATCTTCGTTATTTAAGGCGCGTTTGCGAAGTTGTTAATGGAAAAGCCGCACAAGATAACAGGCGGGAAAAAACAGCGCTTTTAATCGGTTCTGCCGCAGATATTTCCACAGCGTATTTCGCTACTAATGCTTCCCGATATATATTTGTAGAAAAACTTCCTTTTCATGCAGACTTACATACAGTTTCCCAGAGGTATCAGCAAAAACTTCTTGAGCACTATGGTATGGTGGCGATGATGATGATGATAAAAGGAGAGATGGTGGATATCTTTAATTCTCCTTCCCGCATAGATGAAGATGGCATCGTTACATTGTACTTGATGGAAAAGTGCCTGGTGGGTTTTGTTTCTAGCGACTTATTAGAAATATGTAAAGGAATATGGCCTTTCTTAAGGGAAGAATTAAAAATTATTGCGCGAGGAAATATTGATTTAGCAACAAGAGAAGGCAATCCGCAAGCCTTTGAATTGAATTTTATGGTAGAAGGAAGAGAGCGCTCCTTGATTTTTGTTGAAAAGACAGACGGTTTGGAGATCAATGCTTACGCAAAATATTTAGAGATGTCCCAAGGTGTTGATTTTATCATAATCAAAGCTGGAGATGTTTATATCGAAGACGGAAAATTTTTATTGCCAGCCCGGGTCATTGAACAATTCTTAAGGCCAGGCGGATTTGTGATTGTCGATAGCGACAGAGCAATTAAGCGCGCCAGTTCAGTACGCGATTTATTGGTTTCCGTAGAAGATAGGACACTTTTAGAATTAGAAAGGCAAGGGGCTCTTTTTGGTTACAATGGTCCTTTTTATAACGAGCCTAAAGAAGGAGCCTATATTCTTCAGAAGAAAGGATTTTCCTCCTCGCCGGTGGAAGGCTCGGCGCATTATACAGAAACTCTTATTATCAAGGATTCATCTTGCAATGAGATGTCTGTCCAGATGCAAAGTTTTGTAAATTCTTTCGAGGCAAATCTTATGGAAAATGGTTTTTCGGAAAGCGAGGCTGCTGATGTGGCTCTTTGCGTCAGCGAAGCAGTGAACAATGCAATTTATCACAGAGAAGGCGGGGATATAAAAATAATTTATGGAATTAAAGGCAGGGAATTTTTCTTCAGCGTGGAAAATAACGGCGAGTTTAATGTAGCAGGATTAAATGATCCGACGCTCGACGAGAATCTTTTTAAAACCCACGGCAGAGGCGTACTCATAATCAAAAATCTTATTAATCAAATTGGCGGCGAAAGCCAGTTTGTATGCGAAAACGGCCGCACGAAAGTTGTAATCGCCTATCCTGCGGGTAGCGCCAGCTCCTCGCCCCTCGTTTCACTCGGGGTTTCCTCATCGTTGCGCGCTAGTGGTGAACGAAGTCGAACCGCCTCTTCGCCGATATCGAATAATTTAAAGTGGCGGGTTAAAATTATCGTCATTTTAAGTTTTGTTCTTGGCCCGGTTATTTTCCTTTTGCCGATTTGGGCTGTTATGGAATCTGCCTGGCGTTTGTATTTGTTATTATTGGCGACCAGTCCTTTGCTATCCGATATCTGTACGGTGTTTTTCTTATCTGCGATAGGTGATTTTATCGCCCAGAAAATTACACACAATGGAAATCCCGCGAAAAACATAAAATTCAATTTCCGCAGGATGTTTAACTTTGTCACGATTATGGTATTGACCGACGGCATAGTACTTCATTACTGGCTTGCATTCTTGAATATTCTAGGGACGAGCATACTATCCAACGTCTTCAAAATTATTCTTCAGTCTGTTATGTTCGCTCCTTTTGCGTATTTGGTATATTATCCCGGCATGGTATTTCTATCAAAAAGTTCTTTGAATGAATTGTTTTCGAAAGATGCTGCCAGGCAAGCCAAAGAATCGCTGAAAGTTAATTTTATGCCTACTTGCAAAAAAGATATTTTATTTTGGGGCTTAACAGTAGATCCTTTTGCCTTCATTGTTTTGCCGTTTATAGTGGGATATTTCAATTTAAGCCCATCTTTGATTAATAATTTCCGACTAGCCATTCTTAATATGACAGATATTTTATGGAATACCTATATTTCTCTCAGGGCGCACCGTAAAGAAATAACGCCCACAATAAACAAAACCGCCTCCTCGCCAGTTGCGGGTTCGGAAATCAATATTTTTGATTTAGAAGAGATGAAACAATTGTTTGCTGGATTCAATAAGAGAGATTTAAGGTTAATCCTTAGGAATACGGCTGCCATTGAGCCGACGCTGGGTTGTTCTGTCAGATGTTGGTTCTGCGCTGCCCGGCCGGGAAAACTCAGGGCGAGATTTACCAAAGAAGCGCTGTTTTATCTTTTTGGTAATTACGCAAGATATCTTGTATTAAGCGGATTATATTTTGACAATGAGCCGTTTGATCACCCTGATTATGAAGAAATTTTTAATCGTTACCAAATTGACAATATGGATTTTGTTTCCATGATTACTTGCACCTCGTATCCACAGGGACAAGAAAACCGGATTATGGAATTTATCAAAAAAGGCAACCTCGTAAGGATTTCTGTCACAGAAACAAACATTCCAAGATTAATCCGCGATGGAATTGTAAAGATGTCAGGCAATGGGGTATTGGAAAAAGGTAATGATTTTCGCCGATACAGTAATTTAACCATTGTGTCCAGATTAGAAAACAAAGGAAGAAATGGCTCAGATGATAAACTCAGGCGTGTCGGCGGCGCTTCTAGAAGAGGAGATTTGGCTGCTGAATCAATCGACACATCTCTGGCCGTGGTTTTAAACTGCAATGGTTTCACCAACATTGTGCCTGTGAAACCCTGCCAGGCCGATCACTTTGCCAATAGCCTGAAAGTATTGATATCGCCGGATAAAATTAACCAACCTATCAATACAGGAATGACTTTAAGGGAAATTTTTGAAAGAAGCATTGTTTTAAAGGCGCAATACGATTCCAGTAAAGATAAGATAATGGTTTTCAATAACGGCAATGTATTTTTAATTTACATTGGAAAAGATGTATCGGCTAATTCAAAAGTTGCCGGGATGCGCAGAGTTCCTTTTGCTTTTATGTTCTTGAGATTAAAATATTTGGCTTGGGATTTATTATATTGGGAACAGAAAACCCTGAAATTATTATTTCCCGATTCATCTTCATCCGGAAAGAATTCCCAAATATCCGCCTCCTCGCCGGTGGAGGAGTGCGAAGAAAATATATTTTTATCTCAATCTATGCCTGTGGGGCATAAAAGAGCATTGCTAAGATTAGGAGATGCAATCGTAATTCAGATTACAGAAGGATGCTTTAATCCTTGCGCACATTGTTGTGTTCCTTCAAGAATGTGCCGCTTTATTAACCAAATGCGAGTTAATACAATTGAAGAATTATTACTACAAATTAACAGTGTTGGGTGGCGACAGAGCACTGTAAATCCAGTGCAATTTTATCTTGGCAGTGATCCATTTAATCACCCCAAGTTATTAGAAATTATTTTCCTGTGCTATAAAGTTTTAGGACAGTATCATTTCGTATTGAATACACATGGAATTTCCGAATACGAAAGCCAGGTCTTGATTAGAGAATTCTATGGCAGAGGCGTATCGTACCTGCGTCAACTTAAGTTAGATGGTATTAAAATAAGCGTAATAGTTTCCATACATCCATTTTATCCAGATGTAATAGAGGTGGTAGAAGAAGTCTGTGGAGGCGAGGGTTATTCAGAAAAGTTTGATGCCCAAATCATAGAAACGCTCAGGCAGAAAGGTATCATTAAAAAGTATATCGAACATTACAGAAAGATTTTTAAAGTATTATTGGAATTGACAAGTATTATTTCTGTTGAGATTATACTTTCCTTTATTTATGATGACAAGGCGTTTCCATTCTCAAAGAAAATAGTAGATATTTTAAGGGCGGAACTAGAGGGTGCCTATCCAGAATTAAAATCAAAGACAAAAGTTGGCATATCTTCGTTAATCTATAGTGGTAGAGCAGTCAATATTTTCAGAACGTTGAAAGTCGAACCACCAGTATCTGCGGATAAGCAAACAGAAATTAATAGACCTGAGCAAAAGATAGTGTTCAAGCCCAACGGTTCTATAGAATTAGTAATAGATAGCAATATCCCGACGCACTCTGATATCAGAAGAATTTATGCAAAACTAAATCCTGAAGAATTTAAGCGCTTTATTACTGCTATAGTTCGCCTTCTTAAGAATGAATTTAGCCAAAGAGATATTCAGGATTGCTTTAAAGAAGCACAAACCAAATACTTTTCATTAAACGGCGTATTTTATGTTCCGCTTTTTGTGGAGGAATCTGTGATAGAGCAGATTAAAGGCATGGAGTTGCAAGGCGACGAAGTTTTATCCACAGAAACCTGCAGAGAAATAGCAGCCAAAATATCCCATCTGCCGGTTGCCTTAGCTTTATTGGATGAGTTAGGCATGGAAGTCCAAATTCATAAAGGTATAACATACCAGTTTTTTAAAACCAGATTTAGAATTAGTAAAAACGGCACCGCCTCCTCGCCGGTGGAGATAAATTGGGAGCCTTATAGATTAGCAATCTCGTATTTGCCCCGTCTTATTAGAAATCGCTTAAGTAGAGGTATTGTGCGCTTAACTCCAGTGGAGACTACGTTAGCAGATACAGGTAGTTTAAAAGGAGTTAAGTTATACGAAGCGCCTTTATCGGAATATTTTTATTCAAATTTACGCAGCGCAATAAAAAAAGTAGATAAGAAACTTTTCAATGAATGGAAACAGTTAATAGCCAGATTTGCCAATGAGGAACGCCAGTTTTCAGAGAAATTTCAGGGGAATATTATATTGGTCAAAGAAAAAAGAAAGACTATAGCCTATTGTATATTCCGCATTATCTTCTCTGAGGGTGTTGGTGAGTTGTTATTTATAGCAGTAAAAAATGACAATAGAAATCAAGGTATCGGAAGATGTCTTTATACCTATTTAATTAATAAGCTGAGAAACAATGGCATCGAAAAATTAGAATTAACAATTGCCTGTGATAATGAGTCGTCCCTAAGATTAATAGAAAGATTAAGAAAGGAAGGTCTTTTGTCTTTTGAAAGAGAAGAATTTCCATACTCAACGCCTCATTATTGGAATTATCACATACAGCTTCGAGACGAAACTCAGGATTTAGCCCCAACTGAAAATCGGAAGACTGAATATGCCTCCTCGCCGGTGGGAAAAAAAGGCAAAGACAATGATTTATCTGTTTATGGTGGCCGTATTGAACAGATACCACCACAAAAGAAGTTATCCGCAGTAGTCGGAAGAAATAACTCATGGGATGTTAATTTATCTAATTATGCTGATCTGTTTATGGCTATTGAATCTCGCATGAATGATGTTGTTCAGCGCGAACAGTTAAAAGCCCTAGTTAGAGAAAGATTAACCATGCTGGCAGGAAGCGTTGGGATGATAGATTCTGCTTTTGAGCAATGGCAGCAAAGAGATTCTATTTGGAAATCAGAGAAGTTAAGAAAGGGCTTTATACCTGTTTACTTTGCCCGTCTATTTTTCAGCTTGGCCGAGCAAGCACCAGGAACAGAATTCTCTATAATAGAAAATACGTTAAGGCAGAATAAAATCAATTTTAGAGTCCTCTCCGAAGAAGACAAAAAGCAGTGGGGAAATTCCGTTGAGTGGCCGCAAGATAGAATGGTTATTTCCCCTGATGAGAAATGGGTTATTTGGAATGTGTCTAGATTTGATGATGCTATTTCTGCCGGAGAGCAGGGAGCGGTAATATCAGGAATAGCCAAGACTCCTTTTATGGTATTTGCCGATTCCGTTGATGAAGAAGCGGTAGATATATTAAGGAATTCATTTACCGATCTATCATTTTATCAGTTACCTTCCGGCTATGTTACTTTAAGATTGCCCGGAGGCAGAGAAATATTTTTACAAAATAGGCATCTAAATACTGTTATGGAAATTATTCCTGGAGGCTGCGTAACTACGGGAAGGCCTCTTATTATAATTGACCCCATATATTATCAGGAAGTTAAAAAACATCCTGAATTTGAGCGCCTGTTAACAGAACAAGGATTATGGCAAGATTTAGTCATAATACCAGAAGAAGAAGCCTATCTTAATGTGGCTTGCTTAAGCAAAATACCAGATGGCAGCGATTTCATTATTGTTATAAATAATGCTCACAGGACAAAAACGCTTTTACTCGAAAGAGGCGTTAAGTCAGATAGACTTGTAGAACTGCTTTCGCCAATTGAGATTTTACCGGCTGGCGGAGGCGGTTTGGGTTGTGTAATAGGTTTTGAAATCGTTGATAGAGAAGTCGCCTCCTCGCCGGTGGAGGAATTTGATGCGGAAAGATATATGGATATTCATTGGAAGCAAAACGGAGTATGGAAATGGCCGGTGCCTTCGCAAAAACATTTAGATAAAGCAAAAGAAATTTTGGAACATTTTGATAAACCAGATGTTTCCGCACACGACATACTTATGTATATTGTTTGGGATCCTTACTGCAGCGCATGTGACTTGCTAACAGCATGTTATTTTGTCAATCACCGCATTACATTTCGTATTATGAATGAGGCGAGGGGATGGCATGGCGGTCTGCAAACAGCGTTATTTAACATTTCTCCTGATTTGACAGCGAACATGTTTAATGTCTGCGTTACCGAAAACAATCTCCTTACGGAATCTGAATCCAACGAACACGCCTGCCATACTGTTGCTGCGGCCATATTATGGTATATGGTTTGGGCTAACGGTATGGGCGAGTATTTGAGCGATGATTCGTTAAGGCTAGCTATTGGCTCTGAATATTTTGAAGGTTTTATGGGTTCTTTGGAGAGAAACAAACTATCGCTAGAATTAAGAAAAATCGGCGGAGAACGCCTCGGAATTATATTTGCTGACAACGAGAGAGTTCTTGGTTTGCTTGGGGAAAAGATTCCAGAATTATTCGAGGAATCCGCCTCCTCGCCGGTGTTGGGATTAACAAATCTTTCCATTTCAGACCCATCTCTCGCTGGATTGAATACAGAATCAGTGAATGGTGAAGATGCAGAATTCGAAGGTTTTAATGCTGACAACCTATGGTTGATCAATGTGACGATTTTTGGCGAAAATTATCAAATTTATAATTATCCGGGAATTTACTCGACAAAAACACAGCCCTATATAAGCGAGATACGCAAATACGAGTGTATGCGTATGGTTTTGGCTATGGGGAAAGCTAATTTTGTAAAACCAGGGGACAAGGTTTTGGTTATCGGTTGCGGTAACGGCTTAGATACTATCGCTGCTAGGTTAAAAGGAGCCAGAGTCGACGCTATTGACATAGACGAAAAATGCATTTGGCTTACACGTTACAATCTTAAAAGGTTGGGCTTGGTAGATAATACAAGGGTATTTCTGCACGATGGAATTGAAGGATTAGATATGGATTATAATGTTATTATGTGGCACTGCCCTGAACCGACAAGCGAGCAAGTTTACAACCCGCGATATAACATCCATACCAGCAAAATGCAGCCTATTTTAAATGACCTTTATAATCACCTAAAGCCAAGTGGATTTGCTGTCTTTAGCAAGGATTTTTATAATGGATGCTGGGATCCTTTATTAAGGAAAGCAGGGTTAGAAAGCGATATGCTTGACTGTAGATGTTTACCGGTTCATCCGGGATGCACCATTAGCAGTGAAGTCTTTTTTGGTGTTGTGAAATTGACTCCTGAGGGTATTTATTTGCCTTCCGCCTCCTCGCCGGTGGGGAACAGGAATTCCTATGAAGAACGTATAAATTATTTTAGGAATAATCCGGTTGAGTTAATCAGATATTTAATGGAGATTAAAGAAGCCAAAGCAGTCGCAACTTTGCCCGATGATTATAAGTTGGAATTGGGGAGAATTGTTGTTTCTAAAGTTGATATGTGCCAAGGGTTAAATACAAGCGAAGAAGAATTGGGCGAGGCCTTGAGCCGCTTAAAATACGACGAAGGCGGCAAAGTCAGAGTTTGGGCTTATTTGGAATTACTGGACGAACAAGGCTTGGCGACGGGTTTATTTAAACAAAGAAGAGCTGTGCATGTGGACGGTGATTGGCACAGGACAGTGCACGTTTTTGTAATAAATCCAAAAGGAGAAATTCTTCTGCAGAAAAGAGGCGGCAAGGAACACGTGGGCTCTTCCCCCGACAAATGGGATATTTCGATTGCCGGCCACGTTCCTTTGGTTATTGATGAGATGTCTACGATTTTATCGGAGGCGGAGGACGAAGTGGCGATAATGAGAAAGGATATGATGCTTGAGCCCACGAGAATTAATATTGATTCCAGAAAAATAGGCAGGCCCGATATATCTCCTGACGCCGAAGGTTATGGTACAGACGGTGCGTATTATTACCAGAGTCAGCTAAATAACAGAGAGAACAGCAATTTATATCTAATTGTTGTTTCATTGGCTGCCGATGAAATAAACAGGCGTATAAGAGAACGCGGCATATTGGCAGTCGCACAGGTAAACTATATTACTGTAGCGGAATTAAAAGAATCGTTAAACAGAGATTTAAATAAAGGCTATGAAGAAATCGAGTTTACCTCGACATTAAAACAGTATTTCACCAACCCGCGATTATTATCGCAAATTGAATCGGCGATAGAAGATATTGCCAGAAGGATATCTATATCCGGCGCTACCGCCTCCTCGCCGCTCCAAGCTGTGACGGCACCAAGAGAGGAATATATATTCTTTGTAAATGATGAAAATATATCGTCGCAATCCGAACTTTTGGAAATGTTTTCAGGCTTTAAGTTTCGTTCACGTCAAGCGGAACAATATTTTAGGCAACTTATTATAAGGAAAATTAAAGAAGTCTATGGAGAAGAGATAGAACGAGATCCTGTCCGTTGGGTCATTATTACAGGGTCCCCCAATAGGGACACTTTGACAGCGGCGGGGGAATTGGCTAAACAGATTGCCCAAGATTTAGGCATTTTATATATTTCTTCATATGCCCAGAAACCATCTTATGCTGTTTATTCTGGTATTCCGTCTCAGGAAAAGCGAAGAGAAAAGATAGAACAACAAAAGCAATATTTTCCTCCAGGTGTTGACTTGAGCGATTTGAATATTATTTTATTCGACGACCTTTTTAATACAGGCACAACGGTGAGATATATGAATGATTTAATTACTTCGCAATTTAATCCTCGATCCGTCCATATTCTAATAATAATTAAATTAGAAACAAAAACCCCTGAGCGGGAGGCTTTTATTACTTCATTTCTTATCCGAAATAGAAGATTGACAGATCTTGTTTTGATATTCCGAGACAATATGGCAAAAGAGGGAATGAAAAGAAATGAACGAGCATTAAAAGTTCTGTTTTCTCTTGTGAGGAATAAGTTATTTAGAGAATTCTTCAATTATTTTAACTCTGAAGAGCTTCGGGAGATTTTTGATTTTGTTAATAAGAAACATTATTTTAAAAACAATATCTTTAGGCAAAAACGACAGATTTTAGAAGAGTTGATAACAGAAAAGTCAAGTGTTTCCGGAGATGAAAACCCGGCAGCCCCCGCCTCCTCGCCGGTGGATAACATTGATAAATTACTTAAACAAAGTCTTAAAAATCTAGATGGCGAGGCGCTCATTAAATGGCATGGAAAAGTTATGTCTTTGTCCAAGGCAATCAATGATGACCCTATGGCCGCAATACAAAAGCTAACCAAGAGACTTATTGAAGCAAGAGATCAAGATGAGATTGATAGGGAAACTTTCGATTCATATTTCTATTTTCATAGCGGTTATGAAATTATTGTTCCTCATTATCCGTCTCTATTTTCAGAAATCAGTGAGGAATATCAAAGAGTAACAGATGTAGTCTTGCCCGTAGCAAGACAAATAGAGCATTTGCTTCTTCAAAAACAAAAGAAAGGTCATTTATTATTCGTGGGTATTACTGGTGAAGCTGGAGCAGGTAAAACCACGATGGCGGAAGAATTGAGAAGATTGTTTATGAAAGATAAAAGACTGCACGTTCTCATCATGAGAATAGATGCTTATCTGAAATCCCGTGCAGAAAGACGCGCTAAAAATCTTCGGGGATTAGATAAATTAAATTTAGATTTATTAGAAGAGCATATCCGTAATTTACAGGAACACCAAACATTTAGGCCAGCTATTTATATACCTTCAAGCGGTGAAATTGGACAAGGAGAGCTTATTGATCCCAATCAATTAGATATAGTTATTATTGAGGGACAATACGCCTATGCCCTAGAGCAGTTAAAAGATTTATTGGATATCAAGATATACATGGATGAATCATTTGATATTTGTTTTGAAAGACAAATTCAACGCGATATGAGAGAGCGTGGTTATACTCTGCAAGAAGCCATTTGGAAGAATATAGAGCTTCAGCATACAGAGGCTCCTATCGTAAGAAGCCAGATTAAACAGGCTGATATTATTGTAGAGAGCTCAAAAAGTCAAGTTTTGGTCAGAAGAGATTTCTTTGATGTTAGCGAGCGGATAAAGCCCTCTGCCTCCTCGCCAGTTTTAAGCGATAAACCTACAGCTCAAGAACTATTAGACACCTTCCGTCAAGAAATACCCGGATTTAAGGAAATGGAAGGAGACCGGCTTACTGCTAGAATGGTAGAAAATTGGATTGAAACCGCTATAAATTACGGTCCCGAAGGATTAATAGTTATAGCCCCAGATTTTATGCAGGTTTTTGATTTAAGATTGCTTAGTGATGAAATCTATACAGCGATAATGATGGGAGTTTATATGGCCGCTCAACTGCAAACCGCGGCTGTATTCCGCAAAGATGTAATTTATAATGCGATTCACCAAATACAAGAAATGCTGCCTTTTTCTTTTACTTGGGTGCCGCAAATGGAGACGCCGCAGGAAATAATAGATGAGCTAGAGATAAGCGCAGATGATCGGATATTAACTGTAGGGACTGTTGCGATTCCATTTTTATTCTTGGAGAAAGCGGGTTTTGTCCAAGCAATCGATATTAATCCTGACCAGGTTAAATATACCCAAGACGTTGTTGGTTCTATTTTGGATAATAAAGCAGAAGAATTTCTGGGAATATTCCAGAGAATTGTTGATGATTTTATTATTGACCCGGTGGCTCGCCGATATATTCGGGAAGATATTGCTTATTCTTACGGTTTTCTTTTAGCTGAAGAAAGAAGGAGACAGATTGCGAAAAAAATAAGAGATGGTAGACTTCAAATTGAGCAAGAAGATATTATTTTAGGAAATACCAGCCGTAAGAAATATGATCTCGTTTATCTTTCCACTATTCCTTTGCTATGGACGGAAGCTGACCAGATGCATTTTGATGCTGTGGTTAATTTTATTGCAGATCATCTTAATCGTGGCGCGACAGTAGTCCATACTATATTTAATATAGCACCTACAATGACTATCCAAAATCTGGAAAATGCCTTAAGGCCTTTTGTGGGAAAGACCAGAATAGTTGAGTCCAAGACAGCCACGCAAATAAGTTACGTATTTTTAACTAAAAATATTTCCGCCTCCTCGCCATTGGCTAACAGATTGAGAAAGCCCGGGTTTAATTTTTCCAACAGATTAGGAATTATTGGTTTGGAAAGAAACGGTTTGGGATTTGATGGCTTTATTATGGCGCCAGCAAGGCCGATAAATGAGGAATTACTTGGTTATCCCAGGTAAATATAACTTAATTACAGAAATGCAGTTTGATAAAAAAATAGTTGCAAAGAATATTATTAGAGTTATAATAACCACTGAGATTAGGGTTACAATAATCACCGGGAAATGGTAATTTCTTTTTTATTTTGTGGGTATTATAAATCCTTTTAGAAAGTTTTGTTGTGCGAAGAATTTGTTCTTTAAAATAGCAGCATAAAACCCGCTATTTTGCTTAATAACAAGCAGCATTTAAAAAAATAATGAAAATATGCGCTACCCATTGGAAATAAATGGGTTACAGACTAAAATAAACTTGCAGAAAGCGCTTTCTTGTGTTATACTTATACTAGAAAAGGAGGTGAAAAAATGATATACCCCCGCTTTAAATCTAATGAAGTGCCACGGGAAGACAGTGATTCTAAAAAGACTGACACGCAGAAAGAACAACGCATGTTCAGTAGATTTAGAGTGAATTTTCCGACTCGTTTTCGCAACCTAAATGTCGGCAGAAGGGGCGAAGGCAAATGCACAGATATCGGTGCCGGAGGGGTCGGCATTGAGACAGAACAAGAGCTGGAGCCCAGAACTCCCTTAGAAATGTGGATAGACGTCTCAGATGGTTTTGAGCCTATCAACTTAAAGGGAAGAGTAGTTTGGTCACAGAAGGTTGGTGCGGAAAATTGTAGGACAGGCGTTGTTTTCGATTGCCCACGGCTGATTGCATTTTCAAGAGTTTTGAAGATGCTCAGACAATAATAATTACCCACCTGTTCTAACCTCTAAATCACTATTTTAGTTGTTTAAGAGAAGACAGAAGGTGTTGGTAAGGTTAGATTTGTAGAGTTTATGTGAACGCAGAGAAATCGCCTGAGGGGCTGCGTATCTCTACATATAGGGCCAATCAATAAGAGAAGTTTTATAGTCAGTTGTCTTTATCCAAATAGCCACGGTAAATTTGGTAGTAAATATCACTAAGGCAAGTGTCTTACGAGGCAGTCTGCTATACCAGCTGATATCCTTTAAGACAGCGACGAGCTTAATCCCGATAATCCCTAATAGAGAAGGTTTGGAAAATATAACATAATTCGCTTGATTATTCTTGCCAGTTATGATAGACTTTTTCAAATCTTTTTTATTAGGGAAGTCTTTTAATCTATGAGTTTATAATTAATTATTATAGCTGATATAGACAGCTCACAGAAGGAGGAAAATGGACAGGCCGAATTTCAGACCTTCCCGGTTTGCCAATCGCAATCAATCTAACAAGCAAGCCTCTGCGCCTCGATTTCACTCGCCGACACAAAATATGGTTTTCCTGTCAAGACTCAAGATTTATACCGTATGTTTTATTTTTAGTCTGGTATGTTTAAGTTTTTTTAGTTGTGCGCAACAAAACTCATCCTATAATATCTCCAAAGCAAATCCCCGTGCCAAGAAGATTACAATCTGGCACTGGATGACAGACCGAGAGGAAATCTTCCAGGAGCTCGCCAGAAAGTATGAAGCACTTACCGGTATAAGAGTAGTATTTGAACTTTACGCGCCTTCCGATGCCTATTCGCAGAAAGTACGCGCTGCAGCCCAGGCAGAGACGCTGCCGGATATCTACGGAATTTTGGCAGACAAGAGAGATTTTGCCTCTTTCATCAAAGCCGGACATGCAGCCAATCTGTCGCAGGAGATGGCCAAGGATAACGGCGCTTGGAGTAATAGTTTCTTCAGCAAGGCCATTGCGGTAAACGAATTTTTGCCGGATAATAAATTCGGCGTCACGCCGGGTATTTATGGCGTGCCCATAGATGTAATGAACATCCAGATGCTCTATAACAAGAGCCTGTTTAAAAAAGCCGGATTGGATCCCAACAAACCGCCGCAGACCTGGGAGGAATTTCTCCAGGCTGGCAGGAAGTTAAAGCAGGCCGGCATTCAGGGCTTGGTCAGCGGCTGGGGAGAGACCTGGATGATTGATTGTTTTATCTCCAATTACGCGTTTAATATTATGGGCGAGCAAAAAGTTTTTGCCACCATAAGAGGAGAAGTGCCTTATACGGACCTGGATTGGGTTAAGGTGTTTGGTTTATTTAAACAATTGGCTGATGAAGGAATGTTGGCCAGCGGAATCGTAACTATGATTAATAAGAATGCCGAGCAGAATTTTGCCAACGAGCGCGCAGCTTTTGCTTTTAATGGCTCCTGGTGCGTGAATGTGTATGAAGGAATGAATCCCGGTTTGGAATACGGCGCGATGTTTCCGCCAAGCGTATCCAGTAAATATCCCATGATGATTTGGGGAGGGGCAGGTTCTTCTTTTATTGTAAATGACCGCTCGCAGAATAAAGATGAAGCGGTTAAATTCCTGAAATGGCTTACCGCTGATGCGCAGCAGATATATCTTTCCAGAGGGACAAATAATCTTCCGGCAAACAAAAATTGTATTTCTTCCATACCGGATATTCTTTCAGAATTCGCCAAAAAGATGAATCAGACTACGCATCCCAATGTCTGGCCTGTACAGGAATTTCCCGCAGTAATCGAAAGGATGGATAAAGGTGTACAGTCCATAATCATCGGTGAAAAGACTCCGGAAGAATTAAGCCGTGAAATCCAATCCATAAAAGAAAATGAACTGGCTAAAGCCAGGAAAAAAGAAAATTAAAATTAACCCGGCTATGACCGATAAAATTCCAGAAACAGCTGTACTGAAGAGAAAGATGAAAATTGCCAGGGCAAAGTCTTATCTGGAGAACTTTTCTTTTGCCTTCCCTGCAATATTGATCTTTTCTGTTTTTTATATCTATCCTTTTTTAAAAGTATTCCAATTGTCGGTATGCAGCTGGAACGGCATCGATGCATTTTCTTTCGGCAAGTTCTATACTGGTTTTACAAATTTTAAAGAGATATTGCGAGACGGAATCTGGTGGCGTTCGATGTGGCACGCCGCATACATTACCATAATCGCGCTTACTCTTCAGAATGCACTGGCCCTGGCACTGGCGCTGGCTTGCGACAAGGAAATCAAGGCGCGCAATTTTTATCGTGTGATATTTTTTATTCCGCCTGTATTATCCGAGGTAGTTGTGGGTTTGATTTGGCAGTGGATTTACGACGGAAATTACGGTTTGTTGAACTATGCGTTAAATAATTTCGGATTGAGTAATTTAATACATAACTGGCTTTCAGATCCCAATACGGCTTTGACCTGTGTTGCTATTGTGCATTCCTGGAAAGGTTTTGGCTGGGGATTTATTATTTTATTGGCGGGATTACAGACAATTCCGCGCCAGCTATACGAGGCTGCCAAGGTGGATGGCGCCAGTTCCTGGCAGATATTCAGGAATGTGACTATCCCTCTGATGATTCCCGTGTTTGTCTTGGTTTCGATTCTGACGATATTGGGTTCGATGCAGGTTTTTATTTTGATATACACAATGACAGGCGGCGGGCCTGGTTATCACACAGAAGTTCCTGTGACCAGGATTCTCGCTTCTATGGTTGCCTCGTCGCGTTTTGGTTATGCCTGTGCAGAAGGTATAATATTCGGCCTGGTGCTTTTGGTTTTATCTTTTACACAGAAAAAGATTTCCGAACGGGTAAAACAAGTTTAGCAGGAATAAGATATGAGAGACGGCAGAACTTATAGAATTAAACGCAGGGCAAAAGGATTTATCATTTATATATTCTTAAGCATAATAGCTCTGACCTGCATATTCCCATTGGTCTGGATGTTTAGTTCCAGCCTTAAGACACAATCCACAATTTTTTCCAATATGAGCATCATTCCTGACCAGCCGCAGTGGAAGAATTATTATATTGCCTGGACCAAAGGCGGGTTCGGCATTTACTTTTTGAATAGTTTGTTTTATACAGCAGTGGTGGTGTTCGGTATTGTAATTGTTTCTTCCTGGGCTGCTTATTCGTTTTCCCGCCTGAAATTTCCCGGGAGTATTCTTGCATTTAATATGTTTCTGGCAGCGATGATGATTCCTCTGCCCGGTAGTTTTGTACCTTTGTATGTCCTGGTAAATAATATCCGCAAGGTGTTGATGGTATTTTTAAATAACTCCAATCCTTTTCTTTTGAAATTTTTATCGCAGGCCTCCGTCGATCAATTGTTCGCATTTACAGAACAGCAGCTTTATCCCCGCGTGGCTTATATTTTCTGCATGATAAACGTGGGGTTGTCGCTGAGCATTTATATTTTGAAAACATTTTTTGACAAGATGCCTTCGGAGTTAGAAGACGCGGCGCGCATCGACGGATGTTCTAAATTGGGTATCTGGTGGAACGTGGCCCTGCCTTTGTCCAGGCCGGCGATTGCCGTAATCGTTATATTTAATACGCTCAATGTCTGGAATGAATATATATTGGCGCAATTGATTTTGTCGGAAAAAAGCACAATGCCTTTGCAAAGAGGGCTTATGGTTTTTCAGGGGGTTTATGTAACGCAGTATCCTTTGCTTATGGCAGGTCTGACAATGACGGTCATACCTATATTGATAGTTTATCTTATACTGCAGAAGTATATTATTAAGGGTATGACTGCCGGGGCAGTGGTGGGATGATTATGATAAATCCTAAATCTAAATATCTAAATCCTAAACAATTTCTAAATTCTAATTTTTTAATGTTCCAAACACTTAAGTTTGGAATTTGGAATTTTAAACATTGGGATTTGTTTCGGATTTCGGATTTCGGATTTCGGATTTTTATGTGTTTAGTGTGTGTTTTTATATTTACTTTTTCTTGTTTTGCTCAGGAGATTTCTTCCAAAGAATATGTGGCGCAAGCCTGGAAAATCTTAAGCAAGAAAGATTATGATTCGCTTGATAAGTTAGTTAAAGAATGCGTGGATAAATATGGTCAGGAAGCAGACAGCCAGGAAGCTTCTTTAAAGGATTTTCCTGCGCAGGATAAAATCAGTCTTTATCAGAGTTTAAATGACGTAGCCACGTGTTTGTTTGTGCGGATTGAGGCCTTGGTAAGGCAGGCTAAGAACGAAGAGGCAAAACAGGCGTGCAGAGACCTCATCAACAAATATCCTTTTGCGCAGGCATGGGATCCGCGGGGATGGTATTGGAAGGTTGCGGAAAAGGCGCAATCCACTTTGGATAAACTGGAAAAAGGCATTGCAGCAATCGAAGAGGCGCAATTAGAACCGCAAAAAGAAGAAAGAAAGACCACGGTGGTTTTGCACGATCCCGGCAAAGAGGAAATTATTAATTATGAAAAATACGGTGAGTTTACAGGCATAGGCACAGCCGATTATAAATATATAATAAAGAACCAGGAAGGTTTGGCGCAGGCTGCGGGCGAAGGCATCTACCCTAACACTACCAGCGTGCGCTGGAATCCTAATTTCAATAAGGCAAAAGAAGAAGGCAGATTAAAAGAAAGCCACTGGGATTTGGTTCATTCCAAAGATTTGGAAGCGGCATTTTTCAAATGGGCATTATATCCTGAGCCCAAGGGCGTAAGTTTATTTTATTTAGGTTTAATTTTAGAAAAGGCAGGTTTATACAAACATGCCATCAAGGCATATTATGCGATTGTGGTGCATTTCCCCAATGCCGTGGGCTGGACTTATTGGCGCACGCCCTGGTATGTGGGCCAGGTTGCCATTGCCAAGATAAAATATTTATGCAAGAAACATCCGGAACTAAAGATGAAATTATTGGATGCAAAAATTAATATAGTCAATGGTTATGACCATGATATCTCCAATGATATTTTTATAGTTAATCCAGGAAAACTTATCACTAATGGCCTGCATGAGAGTTTTTTGGATAAAGCCAAAGAATTTTTAAAGCAGAAGATGCAGAAAAAGAAAATAGTTAAAGTAAAAGGCTGGGGCAGGGTGCGGTTGGTGCAATACGAAAATGGAGGCTGGCAGCTGTTCGTTGATGACAAGCCGTTTGTAATCAAAGGCATAACTTATGCGCCTACAAAAGTAGGGCAAAGTCCCGACGACGGATCATTGACTAGTTGGATGGAATACGATTTTAACAAGAACGGCAAATGCGACGGTCCTTATGATGCCTTCGTGGACAGGAATCGCAACAATAAACAAGATGTGAATGAGCCGGCAACGGGAGATTTTAAACTGATGAAAGAAATGGGCATAAATACCATAAGAATTTATCAGCAGCCGTTTAAGGTGAATAAGGAACTTTTAAGGCGGCTGTATAATGAATACGGAATTATGGTAATTATGGGAGATTTTTTGGGTAAATATGCCTTGGGCTCCGGCGCTGAATGGGATAAAGGTACGGATTATTCCAATCCCTTGCATCAGAAAAATATGCTTGAGTCTGTAAAGAAGATGGTTTTGGAATTTAAAGATGAACCCTATATTTTAATGTGGCTATTGGGCAATGAAAACGTTTATGGCGTTGCCTGCAATGCAGACAAAAACCCCGAGGCGTTTTTTAAATTTTGCAATCAGGCAGCCACGCTGATAAAGACATTAGATAGCGATCATCCCGTGGCTGTGGTCAACGGAGATGTATTGTTTCTGGATAGGTTCGCCAAATATGCCGACGAGGTAGATGTGTTCGGGGCAAATGCGTATAGAGGAGAGTATGGTTTTGGCGCATTTTGGCAAGAGGTAAAAGAGCTTGCCGGCAAACCGGCATTTATTACCGAATACGGCTGCCCGGCTTTTTCTAAAGGAATGACTCAGGAAGAGGCAGAACAGGCCCAGGCAGATTATCTTGTAGGTGCCTGGCAGGATGTCCAGGACAACATGGCTGATAGTACCGGCGAAGGTAATGCAGTCGGAGCTATTGCCTTCGAATATTTAGATGAGTGGTGGAAGGCTTATGAGCCATCATTCCACGATACCAAAGGATTATTCACCGGGCCTTTTCCCGACGGATTCATGCATGAGGAGTGGCTGGGCCTATGCGGCCAGGGCGATGGAGGTTTAAGCCCATTCCTGAGACAACCAAGAAAGAGCTATTACGCTTATAAGGAAATTTGGAATAAATAATCAAATAATTTTATAGGGCATGTTTGATTCGAAGGAGGTGAAGTAATTTATAAAGTTCAACAATAAAATTAATTCACAGGTATTTATAAACAAAAAGCAGTAACAAATATTTATAACATAAAATGTTAAAACATTGAAAGGAGGCAGTATGAAGAGGTTTGTGAGTTTAATTTTGATTCTGGGTTTAGTTATGGTTAGCGGCATTGTCCTGGCAAAAGACAATGCAATGTTTAAGGTATACACAGATGCCAATTCTCCGGATAACCATTATATTCCTTCCGGCTGGATGGGGGATTATTCGGATATTTCTATGGATGATAAACATATGGATTCTCCTAATTCAGGTTCGACCTGCATTAAAGTAATCTACACCGCCAAAAGGTCGCAAGGCCAGGGTTGGGCAGGCGTATATTGGCAAAATCCTCCGAATAATTGGGGTTCCAATAAGGGCGGTTTTGACCTTACCGGTATGACCAAGCTAAGCGTGTGGATGAAAGGCGCCAAAGGCGGAGAAATTATAGACAAAATTATGATAGGAGGAATTAAGGGGACATATCCTGATTCCGCCGAGGTTTCCTCTGGTCCGATACAGCTTACTGATACATGGAAACAATATACTATTAGTCTCGTAGGAAAAGATATTTCTTATATATCCGGCGGTTTTGGCTGGGTGGCGAATGCTGATTCCAATCCTAACGGAGCTACTTTTTATATTGATGATATAAAATTTGAATCAGATCCCAGTGTGCAGCCTGAGACCAGAAAAGTAGAAGATATGCCTTTTTATGTTTATGAAGACAAAGGGGCTATCTCCAATCATTTTATTCCTTCCGGCTGGATGGGGGATTATGCTGATATGAAGATAGATGTCGGCTCATTGGAAGATCCTTATGCCGGCGCTACCTGTATCAAGATCGAATACAATAATAAAGTATCTCAGGGTGCGCGCTGGGCAGGTATATACTGGCAGAATCCCGCCAATAACTGGGGCGGCATAGACGCCGGTTACAACCTTTTCAAGGCGACCAAGCTTACTTTTTGGGCCAGAGGCGAGAAAGGTGGCGAGCGCATTGAAGAGTTCAAAATGGGCGGCATCATGGGCGAATACCCTGACAGTGATTCCGCAGGTATCGGCCCTGTAATTCTAACCAAAGAGTGGAAACAGTATACGATTGACCTCACAGGAAAAGACCTTACTTATATTGTCGGCGGTTTCTGCTGGTCAACGAATATAGACGTTAATCCAAACGGTATTGTATTCTATCTGGACGACATAAAATACGAGTAATACTGATTCCACCGGTAATTTTGCCGGCGATTAAAATACCATGGTGAGCTGGAAGTTTTTTCTTGCAGCCCGCTATTGGCATAATGCGAAATTTATGAAACGAGCAATAACTATTTTATTCTTAGGCATTGTTTTCTTAGGCTACACTGCTTTCTCTCAGCCTTCAGCTACTAAGGTAGGAATCAGAAAGCTTAAGAATGGCCATTACCAGCTGCTGGTAAATAAGAAACCTTATATTATTAAAGGCGTCTGTTATAATCCCATACCCATAGGCGCAACTCATGATTATGATTTCTGGGGAGATGCCAGCGAACCCTGGAAGCTCGACGGTAAACTTATGAAGGATATGGGTGTCAATACCGTAAGGTTTTACCAACCAGGCCAGAATCCGGCCAGCGTAAAAAAAGTGATGAACGACCTCTATAAACTGTACGGCATACGCACGATTATGGGGCATTGGCTGGGGTTTTGGAATTATCCCATGCCTTTCTACGCCGATGCTGAATTCAGAGATAACGTAAAGAAAGACGTCTTGGCCATGGTGCGCGAATATAAAGACGAACCCGGGATTTTATTCTGGGTTTTAGGAAATGAAAATAATTATTCTTTTTCAGGAAGAGTGAATGCCTGGTCCTCGGCGGAAATAGACGCATTGTGTGAACCGTCTGCCCAGATAAATGAGCGCGCGCGCATTTATTATTCTTTTGTAAATGAATTAGCCAGGGAAATTCACGCCATCGACCCCAATCATCCTGTGGCGATGGGAAACGGCGAGCTTATGACTTTGGATATTGCCAACAAAGTATGCCCTGATGTAGATATAGTGGCCTGTATTATTTACCGCGGAAAAACATTCGGAAATATATTCAAGAGTTTGCGCAATGTATTTGACAGGCCTTTAGTATTTATCGAGTTTGGTTGCGATGCCTACAACGCATATACAAAACAAGAGGATCAGGATTCCCAGGCGGAATTTCTGGAATCGCAGTGGGTTCATATTTACCAGAATTTAGCTAAAAATCCAGAAGGAGTCGGCAATTGCCTGGGCGGCACCACATTTGAATGGACGGACGAATGGTGGAAACATAAAGAATACGCACCGCAAGGCTGGTCCGTGCACGACACCGAATCGAATTGGTCTAACGGCGCCTATTATTTTGATATCAAGGTACCCGGCAATAAAAATATGAATGAAGAGTGGTTTGGCCTGGTAGCTTTATCCAATGAATTGGAAAATGGTTTGAATAAAAGAATGCCGCGCAAAAGTTACTATAGTCTTAGGGAATTTTGGAAGAATCCTAATCGTAAGTTAAACGAGAAAAATGATAAGCCTAAGAAATAAAATAATCGCGTTAGTTTTTATATTTTTTGTAACGGGAAATTTCTGTCTGGCGCAGCAGGAGCCGTCAAGAACCGATTTGCTTAAGCAGGAGATAAAAAAGGCAAAGACTATTGAAAATGCAGAGCCGTTGCTTGCGGAATTATTGAATATATGTACCAAGGATAATAAATTTACGGATTTCTTTGATTTTCTAAAGACTTTGGAGAAAAACAAATTATTTAAAAGAAGCCCGGTTTTCTACTATTACAGGGCGTTGGCGATATTCAGGCAGATACAATTTCTGGAAGAAAATAAAGTATGGCAGGAGCTGTTTGATAATAAGGAAGTCTATCTTGCCGATTTGGGCAGGGCTCTGGATAAGGCGCAAAAATTAAACACCACACTAAATCCTCTGGCTTTGAGGCTGGAATTTTTACAGTGCCGCATAAATCAGGACGATGAAAAGGCCTGGATTGTCAGCCTGGAAAATTTGTTTAGATCAGCCAGGGAATACTTAAAGACAGGAAGCGACACACAGGTTATAAGAGATATTGCCGACGAATTATACAGAGAAAAGAAAGTTAGCTACGCCAGGAAATTCTACAGTATTTATGTTTCGAAAATTTCCCAGAGCGATATAAGCCAGGATGAATTAAAGAAATTAGCAGAGGAGTTTTTGAAGGAAAACAAGACAGATTTGGCTGTTTCTCTGTATGGGGCTTACCTGGAGAAAATCAGCAGCGACACAAAACAGGATAAAGGAATTATTGCAAAGAAGATGTTCGATATCGCCACGGAATTTATCCATCCAGGATGGCAGGAGGGGATAGACCCGTTTTTTGCCGAAAACGTTTACAAAGAAATAGAATCCTCGTATGGTCTGGAAGATTTTGATGAGATCAATCAGTACAGAAGGGCGTATAATCTGGAGCGCATAAAGGAATTTGAATCCTCTTATTCCGAATACCGCAAATTAATCGACCTTTTCCCGAATTATCAGGACAAAGACAGGATTTATTTCCGGCTGGGCATTTTTAGCGCCTATATATTTGACAATATAGACCAGGCAAGAGTTTATTTTTTAAAAGTAGTGAATGAATTTCCGCAAAGCGTAGATTACCTTAATAGTATATACCATTTGGGTTTATTGGATCACTGGCAGGGAAATTTAGAAAAAGCAAAGGAATTCTACAACACAATTTTAGAAAAGACAAAAGATTTAAAAGACAAACCCGACATAGTGCCTTTAGCCGAAACCAGGCTTAAAGAGATAACCGAGGCAAAAGAAATCGAATATAACTTGAGGATGTTTTTAGAGGCAGTATTAAACCAGAAGGAAGAAAAGCCATACCTCAGGTTGGCGCTGTTTGCCAGGCATGCAAAAGATTATCTGGATAAAAATGTGCTGTTTGAGACCATATCGTATTTTACAGACACTGCCTGCCTGCAGCAGGAGTTTACGTATCTCTGGTCAGGGCAATTAGGTACTAACCAGAATCCGCTTAATGATTATAAATTCGAGACTAAATACAAAGATCCAGGCACAAAGGTGGTCAATGTGGTGTTGGTTGCGCCCTCCAGTGCAATCAGCGGTACTATAGAGATGGCCAATATTTATAACGAATAAACCAAAACAGGATTTTAATTATGGCAAATTTTGATTCTACGCAATTTGTAAAATCCGGTGTTCCGCTGGGAGGTATCGGGGCAGGAAAGCTTGAGATAATGCCTTCGGGCGTTTTGGATAATTTTACCATTCTGAATAATTTTCAAAAGCCGCTGACTAATTCCACGGAAAATGAAATAATCGGGCTATTAGGTTATCATTTCGGCATTTATTGCAGGGACAATAAGAAAAAGACAGCCAAATTGCTGCAGACCGTAAAGATTTCCCAGTATCCTGCGATAGAAAATATTAAATATAAAGGCGAATTTCCTTTTGTTTATTTAGATTATGAGGACAAAGATATTCCTTTGGAAATTTCCTTAGAGGCATACTCTCCGTTTATACCAGGTGAAGAGAAAAATTCCTGTCTGCCGGTAACAGAATTGCAGTTTAAGATTAATAATCCCACCAGCCGTTATATTGAGGCAGCCTTGCTGGTAAATGTGAGGAATATCATAGGTGAGTGGTGCGTGGGCAGGTTTAATCAAGTAATAGACGAAGCTGATTTAATTTCCCTGAATATGCTTTTGAAGAAACACTCGCCCATGGATCAGGCTCAGGGAAATATGAGTATTGCCGTCGTAAAATCGGATAAATATGCGGTAAGTTATCTGGGCGAATATAATCTGATGCCCAAGCCGTTCGCTTTTAATAAAGAAGAAATGAGGCTGGAGGCGTTTGAGTTATTTTCGCAGGAAGGCGAACTCCCCAATATCAATTCAGAGATACCTGTAAGTTCTGAGAGTGTGGAGTTGGCCGGGGCGTTTTCTGTAAAATTCAAATTAAAACCAAAATCAAGAATAAAGATACCTGTAATCTTGGCGTGGAATTTCCCCTTATGCCTGGACGGGCATGTCTACAGCAATTATTTCAAGAGTTCGCGCGAGGCAGTCCATTATTTTTACAATAATAAAAAAGAACTTTCGGAAAAGACAGATGCGTTCGTAGGGCAGCTTAAACAATTAAATATACCGGAATGGTTAAGAGACGCTCTGCTCAATAATTTATATACATTCTTTTCTTCGACAATCTGGACCAAGAGGATGAGCTTTGCTTTTCTGGAAGGACCGCAGGTCTGTCCTCTGACGGGGACGCTGGATGTGCGTTTCTATTCTTCGGTAGCCCTGGCTTTACTTTTTCCTCAATTAGAATTAAAAGAATTAATGGAATTCGCCCAGACACAGCGTGCCGACGGATATATCATGCATGATTTAGGCAGAATGCGCTTGGATTTAGCCAGCGTCAGCACCAATCGCTTTTATTGGAAGGATTTAAATTCCAAATTTATACTTATGGTCTACAGGGATTATCTCTGGACGAAAGATTTGGAGTTTTTGAAAAAACTTTATCCTTTTATAAAGAAGGCGTTTTATTGGCTGGTGGAAACAGATAAAAATAAAGACGGCCTGCCTGATAATGAAGGCGCAGACCATACGTTTGACCTCTGGTATTGTTACGGAGCAAGTTCCTATACCTCCAGCATATTCCTGGCGGCGCTGCTTTCTCTTATAAAGATAGGCCAGATTATGGAAGATAAAGACACAGAACAAGTTGCAGCCGAATATTTCAAGAAAGGCAAAAAGAATTTTGAAAAAAAATTGTGGCAAAAAACACATTTTATAGAGTATAATAATAGAAATAACAGGAGCTCTAAAGGGCTTCCCAAGATTAGTATTGCTTGTACTGTGGCTCAGCTCACAGGCCAGTGGTATGCGCATCTGTTGGACCTGGGCTACATAGTTTCTAAAGAGAAAGTAAAAAAAGCAATACACACAATATTGGAATTAAACGCCAAGGATTCTCCTTATGGCCTGACCAATTCTGTGTATCCTGACGGCGAAAGAGACAACAGCTGTTTGCATTCCGCAAACATCTGGGTAGGAATAAATTATAGTTTTTTAAGTTTAGCGATTTACGAAGGTTTCAGCAAAGAAGCGCAGGAGATAGGCAAGAGAATCTGGTCCAATATTTGCGAGAAGGAGAAAAATGTCTGGAATCAGCCGGATATTTATTCCAGCTCCAAAGGCGATTACTTATTCGGCGACCACTATATGCGCAATCTAGCTATCTGGGCGATATTATTTGCCCTTTCCAAGAAAGATAAAAATATAGAAAATTTCCTGAATAAATTTAAAAAAGAAGTTTTACAGGTAAAAACAAAGTAGCCAGCAATTTTGCAATAAATGCCACGGATTATTAAAAGCCACGGAGAATGCAGAGTTTAAAATGAAAGAATTAGCCATTAAAGGCGAAACATTATCTGAGCGTTCCAGAAAGAACCTTTCTATTTTGGATACCATTAGGCGTGTCGGCCCGATTTCTAAGACGGATATTTCCGGCCTTATCGGAGTAAACGTGGTTACTGTTTCTAATTACGTGGAGGAATTTCTGCGCCAGAAATTAATCTTCGAGAAGGAATTAGATGTCTCCAAAGGCGGCAGAAGGCCAGTGTTATTGGATTTAAACAGCGATTGCGGCTATGCCATTGGCATCGGATTTAATCTTTTAAACACCATCGCGGTATTGGTGGATATGAGAGGAAAATTAATCTTAAGGGTTAAGAATGAGAGGACACAAAACAGGGCGGCCGATATCGTGGAATCGATATTAAAGCTTACCAGGGATTTATTGGCGCAAGCCAAAGATTACAAAGATAAAATTAAAGGAGTAGGCATCGCCATAGCGGGTATTGTGGATGATAAAAGAGAGACTGTGCGCTGGCCGGAAATAATGGACAAAAAGAATCATACTTATTCACTGATTACTCTTCCCCTGAAAGATATTGTAGAAAAGGAATTTAATTATCCCGTGATTGTGGATAATGATGCCACAATGGCCTGTTTTGGCGAGCAGTGGCTGAGCCAAGATGTGGAGATACAGAATCTCTTGTATATGTTTTCCGGCGTAGGCTGCGGGATTATGATTAATGGTGAGATATACAGAGGCGCAAATGGTTGTGCCGGAGAAATATCAATATATAATCCCAGGGAGCAACAGAGTTTTTCTTGCGAAGCGGGGCAGCCGTGTTTTTTAAAACGCTGGGAACTTGATATAGGAATGCTGGATGCTGCGCGCAAAGAACTGCCTTCAAATAAAAGTTCCAAGATTTGGGAGCTTTGCGGCGGTTCTCTGGATAAATTAAATTTGAGGAATATATTTGAGGCAGTAAAATCAGATGACCATTTGGCTTTAGATATAGTAAAGGGTGCTGCAAGGCGTCTTGGTATCAAGGTCGCTTTTTTGGTAAATTTGCTCAATCCTCAAGTAGTGATTATCGGCGGCGGTTTGGAAGAAGCCGGTATGCCTTTTATCGAGGAGATAAAGCGCAGTGTTGGCGAGTGGGCGTTTGAAGAATCCAGCAGCGCTGTAAGAATTATTCCGTCGCGGTTAGGAGAGAATGCCATAGCCTTGGGGGCAGCAAATTTTATTGTGCGTGAAGTATTCGCAGGTGTTAAAGAATAATTTTTTATTATATTAAATATATAAAGTTTATAATTAAAATATTTTTGGTTTTTTTCTTGAACTCATACATATATTATATTATGCTATATTGAGTAAAAGGGGGTGGTAATGGATAATAAGATTAAGCTCTTAGTTGTAGGACTAGGAGTTTTGTCGGCTATAAGTTTACTTATCGCCTTCCAATTAAATATCACCAGCAGGAAAATACAGTTACGTAAAGAAGCTGTTGAACAGGAATTGGCTCAGGTAAGTAAAGAAAACGATAAGCTCACCGCAGAACTCGCCAATGTTTTGGCAAAAAATAAATCCCTCACCAGCAATCTCTCGGAAATAGAAGCCAAAGGCAAGGGTCTCCAGGATGAAATCGCAAGAGTCAAGGAAAGATTGGACTTAACCTCCAAGGAGCGCGACAGCCTTATCACCAAAGTCCAAAGCCTTATAGAAGAAAAAAGTAAGCTTCAGCAGGACATAGATAAAGTAAAGTCTGCCAAGGAAAAAGAAGCCAAGAAGGAGCAAGAAACACCAGCCAATGCCCCTTCGACTTATTCTCCCGCAAACCCGCAAGAGGCATTCTGGGCAGAGGTATTAAGGCAGAAAGCCGCCGCAGAACTCGAATTAGAAAATGCCAAGACACAATTGAAAGAAATCACCTTTAAGGCAGATGAGTTGCTGAAAGAAAGAAATTCATTTGAGATGGAATTAAAGAATGTCATTCAGCAGAAAGATGATTTGGACAGGCGCGCCGCCTATAACGAAAAATTGGCAAATTCCTTATCCGAAGACCTGGTAAGGGAAAAAAGCGATAAGGAAGCGCTGCTTGAACAGTTGGATAAAATAAGAACAGACAATACCCAGATGCGCGCCCGCATTAAAGATTTGGAAAATACAAAATCCACCCTTTACAGAAAGCTGGATAATTTGGAGCAGGAGCGCGGTGCACTGGTGAAGAAATTAGGCCAGACAGAGAATATCGTCTCAGAAAGAGTCGACGAGATTGTCAAGATAAAGAAAGATTTAGGAGACTTTCAGAATAAAGAGATGCCTGCGGTCGTCCCGGGTTCCCGCACGGTAGAATTGTCACCGATTGTTGTGCGTGGCAAACAGGAATCGGACAAGCCGACACTTACC
Source organism: Candidatus Omnitrophota bacterium (assembly GCA_028711115.1). Lineage (GTDB taxonomy): Bacteria > Omnitrophota > Gorgyraeia > Velamenicoccales > JABMQK01 > JAQTSV01. The sequence continues at coordinate 1,463,277 of JAQTSV010000001.1, read as the reverse complement.
GGCAGAGTGCTCTCATTAAATAAGCAGAACGATTTCGTGATTGTTGATTTGGGTGAAAATGCCGGCGTAAAAGTCGGCGATAAATTCAGCGTTTCCCGAGATAATAAATATATAGCCAGCCTGGAAGTCATATTGATGCGCAAGGATATCTCGGCTGCGGATATCAAAGAGAGCGCTGTTAACGAAGAGGTAAAAGTAGGGGACGTTGTTAAATTAGTTAATTAATTTTTTTATTGCACATAAGCAGAAAATCGTCAAAATTTTATCGACCTTAGCTTAATGAAGTGGCTGAAAAAATAAGAATAGAAGAAGTCGCAAAATTAGCTGGTGTTTCTCCCACCACCGTCTCCCGCGTAATAAATAAACTTCCCACAGTCCAGGAAGCCAATCGTCTCAAAGTAGAAGAGGCAATCCGCAAGTTAAAATTTAAACCCAATGTTATTGCCCAGAGATTAGCCAAGGGAAAGAGCGATACAATCGCTTTGGTTATTCCCAGATACGAAGGCATATTCTTTTCTTTCTACGCCAATCAGATTATCCGCGGAGTAGGTGTGGCCAGCGAAAGCCTGAAGCTGGATTTGCTCCTGCATTTAAGTACTGAAAAGAGCTCGCTCGATACCGCCTCAGTCGGCGGCGTGTTATTTGCGGATATCATATCCAACAAAGAAGAGCTGGATAGTGTTTTAGAATCTGGCACGCCGTGCGTGGTAATGAATTATAAGGCCGATGATTTAGATACGGATTATGTGGCTATAGATAATAAAACAGGCGCAAAAAACGCAGTAGAGTATTTGATTCATCTGGGCCACCGTAATATCGCCCATATCAGCGGAAATCTGGTAAGCCAGGCAGCAGCGGACAGATTGGAAGGATATAAACAGGCGCTGGAGAAAAATAATATTAACATTGAGGAGGATTTTATCAAAAAAGGTGATTATTCCCGTCCATCTGCAAGGAAGGCCATGTCAGCGCTGTTAAAGTTAAATTCCGTTCCCACGGCTGTTTTTGTTGCTTCTGACGATATGGCACAGGAGGCAATATCCGTTATCTTGGAAAACAAATTAAAAGTTCCCGGCGATATCTCGGTAGTAGGTTTCGATGATAACCCCATTTGTCTTTACGGATCAGTCGGTTTAACCACTGTAAAACAACCTTTAATCGAGATGGCTGCCAAGGCAACTTCTTTATTGCATAAAATTATGTCAACCAAGGCCGCTAAAACTTCCACAAAGATAATTTTACCCACTGAATTAATTATTCGGGATTCTTGTCGTCAGATTTAATCCGATGAATATTAGAAATAATTTACTAGCTAGCGGTATAGGAAGTCTGCCTTTTTTGGACAAAAAGGAAGCGGTGGAGTTTATTCTTAGCAATTTTAAGAACCATATTCCTTTTTGGCCACAGCTGCCAAAGACTTCTTTTCTGGAAAGTATGCACGTGCAATTTTCGGAGAAATTTCCCGGCTTGAGCGTGGATCTTTCCAGGAAAAATATCTATATCGACACACAAAGAAGTTCTTTTGTGGAGGAATTCGAAGCCTGTTACAATTCCTTCAGCACTAATCAATCAGATTATTTTGCTATCAGCCAAAATTATGCCGCAGGTTTCCATGAATTTATAAAACAGATTGCCGGGAAAAATCTTAAATTCGTCAAAGGCCAGGTCGTTGGTCCCATAACTTTTGGAATGACTTTATTAGACGAGAAGAAAAAGCCGTTGTTATTTAACAGGGAACTCAAAGAAATCATTCCCCAGTTTTTAAGTTTTAAGGCGAAGTGGCAGATAAACGAGTTTAAAAAAGCGACAAAGGCAGAAATAATCATTTTTATCGACGAGCCTTATCTGGTGGCAGTGGGCACAGACCAATTTTCCAGTTTCGATAAATCCACGATAATCTCACAGATAAATTCTGTGGTAGGCGTTATCCATAAAGAAAATGCCCTGGCAGGGATTCACTGTTGCGGCAATACCGACTGGTCCATTATCTTAGAGACAGATATTGATATATTAAGTTTTGATGCCTTTGGATTTATGGACAGTTTATTGATTTACAGAGATAGTCTGAATAAATTTGTTCAGAGAGGCGGGGTATTGTCTTTGGGTATAGTGCCCAATCGTCAGGATTATAATTTGGAAGGTTACGCAGAAAAAGCTGTGAAGATTCTCAAAAATGAACCTTTGCTTTTGAAAAACGGCGCCATTATTACGCCCAGTTGCGGCTGCGGCACGCTTGGAGAAGACACGGCCAAAAAAATCCATTTATTAACGATAAAGATTGCCGAAAGCCTTGCAGGCTTTGAATAAAATTGACTAAACTTAAACTCATTATCTTTGACATCGACGGAACTCTGATAAACAGTTATCCGGCGATTATCTCCAGCCTAAATTACACTTTACGTAAGTTGAATATAAAAAAACGCAGCGCAATTGAAATAAAAAGAGCAGTAGGCTGGGGCGATAAGGCGCTACTTGCGCCATTTGTAGGAAATAAAAATGTGGATTTCGCCTTAGAAATTTATCGCCGTCACCACAGAAAATCCTTAATAGAAAAAAGCAGGTTTATGCCTTATGCAAAAAGGCTTTTGGTTTATTTAAATAAAAAAGGCTACAAATTGGCTGTAGCCAGCAACAGGCCGAAAAAGTTTTCCCATTTATTGCTAAGGCATATGAACATAAAAAGATTTTTCGATTATATTTTATGTAAGGACCAGATAAAATTCGGCAAGCCTCACCCCAGCATATTAAAAAAGATTATGAATAGGCTGGATGCTTCAAGCGCGCAGACGCTCTATGTAGGCGATATGGCCATAGACGTAAAAACAGGCAAGCGGGCGAGAGTAAAAACATTCGCAGTCAGCACGGGATCGAGTTATGCATGGGAATTAAGAAAAGAACACCCGGATTTTATAAGCAATAATTTAGCCAAATTATTCAAAATCCTTTAACTATGTTGCAAGATATTATTTTATTAGCCATACTTTTATTCTTCTCGGCGCTTTTTTCGGGCAGCGAAACTGCGCTTGTATCTTTGGATTCCATAAAACTGAAAAGGATACAGAAGCAGAACAAAGATACGAAGTACCTGCAGGGGCTTTTATCCAATCCCACGAGGTTCCTCACAACTATTCTCGTGGGCAATACCCTGGTAAATATTACGCTCTCTACAATATTAACGTCGATCTTAATCAAAACCCTGGGCGATAAAGGTCTGGCTGTATCCATAGGCGTTGCCACCGGGCTTTTGTTAATCTTCGGCGAGATTACGCCCAAGATTTTCGCTATCAAGAAGCCGGAAGATTTTGCTTATAATATCGCCAGGCCCTTGGAAATATTTACTAGGATAATTTTCCCCTTAAGGTTTGTATTTAACGGTGCATCAGATATGTTTATAAAGGCAATAGGCGTGCACTTGACCAAAGAGCCAACCCTTACACAGGAAGAATTAAAATCCGTAATTGAGGTAAGCCACCGCCACGGCGTAGTCAAAGAGAACGAAAAAGAAATGATCCGCTCAGTCCTGGAGCTTACGCAGACATCAGTTCAGGAAATTATGACTCCCCGTCCGGATATAAAAGCACTTTCCCTGGACAGTTTCCAGGAAGAGGCATTAAAGTTCTTACAAAATATAAAACATTCAAAAATACCCGTCTATAAAGATAATAGAGATAACATTACAGGTGTTTTGTATTCTAAGGATTTATTTTTCTTTCCGGAAAAAGATTTTAAAACTATGATAAAGAATGTTCTTTTTGTTCCCGCCACCAAGAAGATAGACGAATTGCTGAAGGATTTCCAGAAACAGAATTCAAAAGTGGCTATCGTGGTCGACGAATACGGCAATACTTATGGTTTGGTTACATTTGAGGATATTTTGGAAGAGATAGTCGGCGAAATATACGATGAATTTGAAACTGCCGAGAAGTTTGTGGAGAAAATAAACGATAAAACTTTCAGGGTAAGCGGTAAAACTCCGGTGTACCTCGTAAATGATGAATTGGATACAAATATCCCGTCGGGAGATTATGACACAATCGCGGGGTATATGTTGTTCCTTTTCAAAAATATCCCTCAGGAGGCAGAGTCAATCAAAAAGGGAAATCTTTCTTTTCGTATCGAAAAATTGGCAGGCAGAAGAATAAAATATATTATTCTGGAAAAATTATGATAGCAGCGTATATTCTCTACATTATTTTATCGGTAGTGCTTGTGGCGTTCTTTGCGGGCGGCGAGACTGCTTTTACCTCGGTTAAATTTATGAAACTTATGCATCTAATCGAGAAAAAGGATAAATCCGCCCTTTTGGTACACAATATACTTAAACGCCCCGATAAGTTATTGACTACGACATTAGTCGGAACCAATATAGCGGTTGTTGTGGCCTCTGCCTTGGCTACGAATCTATTTTTTCAATTCAGCCCGCAATATGCGTCTACAATAGCAACTTTTTTTATGGTGCCGTTTATCCTTATTTTTGGAGAAATCGTACCTAAAACAATTTGTCAGAATAAATCAAACCAGATTTCGCTTAAAATAGCGCCTTTAATAATGTTTAGCCAGAAAATATTTTCGCCTTTGAATGCAATAATCAGCGTAATCACAACATCTTTATTAAATGTAATCGGCCCGCGCACAATAAAGAAAAACCCTTTTCTCACCAAGGACGAAATTAAGTTGATTATCCGCGATGTTACCAAAGAAGGCATAATAGAAGATTACGAAAGGGAGGTTATCGACAGGATTTTTGATTTTACGCTTACCAAGGCGGCAGATATTATGGTCCCCATAAAAAATGTGGCATGTATTGATTGTAAGCAGCCCAAGGAAGAAATACTGGAGAAATCCAAAAGTTTTGGTTTTACGCGCCTGCCGGTTTTTGAAGGCAAGAATATAAAAGGCGTGGTTAATATATTCGATATCTTCTATAATGAGAAAGATAAGGATTGGCACGGATTTATTCGTCCCTTAAGGTCTGTTGCCTTTGATGAGCGCCTGGATTATGTATTTTCTGTGATGCAGCCTAACAAAGAGGCAATGGTAGTGGTATTGAAAGATAATTCTCCCATAGGTATACTTACCATGGAGGATTTAATCGAGGAAATAGTCTACAGCACCAAACTTGTATTAAAAGAATAACAAAAATAATTTTTCTAACTTAGCAAGGAGAGGAAAACATGGGTAAGAGACATAGAAGAGGCAAGTTACGCTGGCGTTCCAAAAGGGCTAACCACGGAAGAAAACCTAATTTAGGATAAAGTTCGATAGATTATTTCTATTCGTATCTAGTATATGATGAAAAGAAGGCTTTTATTTTTTGGCGTAGCATTATCTCTTTTTCTCTCTGTTTTCTGCAATAGTAGCGTTTTCGCTGTTGAGAAGGTAAAGCTAAAGCTTTTCTATTCACCCCACTGCAAGGCCTGTATTGTCTTAAAGGCAGAATACATTCCCGGGATTATTTCCAGATACAAAGATAAAATAGAGATAGAGTATTTAGATATAACTGAGGAAGAAATTTTTAAATCCTACAGTGCATTAACCAAGGTTTTTAATACAGGAGTACGGGTGCCGGCCATATTGGTGGGCAATCACTTTTTAGTCGGTTCACGGCAGATAAGAAACAGCCTGGAGCCCATATTAAAAGAATATATTTTAAAACCCGTCATACCTACCGTTCCCGTGACACAAGAGGATCTTCTGCAGAAATTCCGCTCTTTCTCTCCGCTGACCGTAATTATCGCGGGTTTAATCGACGGGATAAACCCCTGCGCCTTTACCGTGCTCATATTTTTTATTTCTTTTCTCACGCTTATGGGCTACAGAAAAAGAGACTTGGCGGTTATAGGATTGATATTTATTTCATCTGTATTTTTAACCTACTTGGCCATAGGCCTGGGATTATTTAAAGGCCTATATCAATTGAAACATTTTTATACATTTCTTAAAGGCATATATTATGCCATAGCCGCGTTCTGTTTTCTTTTGGCCTACGGGAATTTAAGGGATTTTATCGAATACAATAAAACTAAAAATACAGATTCTTTGAAAGTAAAATTACCCAAGCCGGTGAGGCTGCGCATCAATTCCATTATTGCCAAGTTTTACCGTAAGGATCCCCAGGGTGAACCTGTTGCCAAGCTGAGTTTAATCACAGCTACATTTATCGTGGGATTTCTGATCTCTCTGCTGGAAGCTATCTGCACGGGACAGGTTTATCTACCTACAATAATATTTATTCTGAAAGAATCGTCGTTACGCATCAAAGCATTATCTTACCTTTTGCTTTATAATTTTATGTTTATAGCCCCGTTATTATTGATTCTTTTATTGGGTGTTCTAGGCGTGAGTTCAAAAAAGTTGGAGGGATTTTTTAAAGAGAAGTTAGGATTGATAAAAATACTGATGTTTATTTTATTCCTGGGATTAGGAATATTTTTACTGTGGGAAATATAATTATGAAAAGATTAATTTTCTTCCTGCCCTGTTTATTTATTTTGGTATTTTGCGTTAATATCCTGCACTCAGAGGAGAAAAAAGAAAACTCCGCAAAAGATGAGGTTATAAATTTAGAAACCTCCAATTTAGAATATAATATAGGTAATATAGGTAAAGGCCAGATTATCAATAGGGTTATCAGGATTAGAAATAAATTAACCGAGGCCATAGATATTTCTGATGCCCGTTCTACTTGCGACTGCGTTAAGCTAAGCGTTACGCCCCAAATAGTAGAAAAAGGCGGCATATTTGAAGCAGAGATTACATTTGACGATAGCGGTATGGATGGGGATGTGCAAGAGGTGGTATATATTCTGACGAATAATATGAAGTATGAATTGATACGCCTGGTTATCTCGGCTAAAATAACCTAACCCGCATAATTTTCCTTTACTTTTCTCAGAAAATATTCTATTATAGCTCCAATTGTTTTGCTTTAAACTGTATTTGAGTTTAAATCATGGAGGTAAGAAATGTTTGACCCACTACTACTTGCACCCGTAGGTTCAATACTGGCTTTAGGGTTTGCTTTATATTTGGCACTTTCCATATTAAGGAAAGACCAGGGTAACGAAAAAATGAGAGAGATTGCCCAGGCAGTACGAATCGGCGCGCAGGCGTATTTAAAGAGGCAGTATTTAGGCGTAGCCATATTCTTCATAGCCGTGTTTTTTATTTTGTTATTTATGGCGTTTAAAGGCTATCTGGTTATGTTTGTGCCTTTTGCTTTTTTAACCGGTGGTTTCTTCTCCGGCTTATCCGGGTTTATCGGAATGTCTATTGCTACGCAATCTTCCAACCGCACGGCAGCCGCCGCCATGAAGAGCTTAAATTCCGGGCTGCGCGTTGCATTTTCCAGCGGCGCGGTAATGGGTTTGGTAGTCGTAGGTTTGGGATTATTGGATTTAAGTATCTGGTATTATTTTCTTAATTGGTATTATACAGGCCATCCTACGCCCATGGGAATTGATAAAATTGGCGCTATAACCTCCACAATGCTTTGTTTTGGTATGGGCGCAAGTTCTCAGGCACTATTCGCCAGAGTTGGCGGCGGAATTTTTACCAAGGCTGCAGATGTAGGCGCGGATTTGGTCGGCAAAGTTGAAGCAGGAATTCCCGAAGACGATCCGCGCAACCCCGCTGTTATCGCCGATAATGTGGGAGATAATGTGGGCGATGTTGCCGGAATGGGAGCTGACCTTTATGAATCATATGTGGGCTCAATCGTGGCTACTTCTGCGTTAGGCGTGGCTGCGGGCCTGGGTTTAGCAGGCGTAACAGTGCCAATGGTTATGGCAGCGGTGGGTGTTGTTTCTTCGATCATAGGAACATTTTTTGTAAAGAGTAGAGAAGAGGCGTCACAGAGTGTATTATTGGCAGCATTAAGAAAAGGCGTATTCGTAAGTTCTTTCTTAGTTGCTGTGATTTCTTATTTTTTAGTAAAGAGTACTTTAGGCGTAGAACATTTAGGAGTTTACTGGTCGGTGCTTGTGGGGTTGGTAGCCGGTGTTTTAATCGGTTTGTCTACCGAGTATTATACCTCCAGCGGTTTTAAGCCCACGCGTTTTATCGCCGAGCAATCTTTGACCGGCCCGGCAACTGTAATTATCGCAGGAATGGCTGTGGGTATGATGTCTACGGCGATTCCGGTTGTAATTGTAGGCACTGCCATACTTGCCAGTTATTTTCTGGCAGGCGGCGCAGCTAATCCAAATATGGGTATTTACGGAATATCAATTTCCGCGGTTGGTATGCTTTCAACTTTAGGCATAACTTTGGCAACCGACGCTTACGGTCCGGTTGCGGATAATGCCGGCGGAAACGCCGAAATGTCTCATCTACCACCCGAAGTAAGAAAGAGAACTGATGCATTGGATTCATTGGGAAACACCACAGCTGCCACAGGCAAAGGTTTTGCCATTGGTTCGGCAGCGCTAACTGCTTTGGCATTAATTGCCGCTTACAAAGATCAGGTGTTCTTATATGGCAAAGAAATGAATTTGAGTTTAATGTCGCCGAACGTATTGGTGGGTTTGTTTATCGGAGCAATGCTGCCATTTTTCTTCTGCTCCATGACTATGCGCGCAGTGGGAAGAGCAGCTGGTAAAATTGTTATGGAAGTACGCCGGCAATTTAAAGAAATAATCGGGCTTATGGAAGGCAAAGCCAAACCCGATTACGCAAATTGCGTAATCATCGCCACAGCCGCCGCGCAAAAAGAAATGATTGCTCCGTCGCTTTTGGCGATTATCGCGCCGATTTTAGTAGGCATTCTTGCCGGAGTTGAAGCAGAAGTAGGGCTTTTATGCGGCGCAACAGCCGCGGGTTTTGTTTTGGCGATAATGATGGCGAATTCAGGCGGCGCCTGGGATAATGCCAAGAAATATATCGAAGAAGGAAATCACGGCGGTAAAGGTTCTCCGGCGCATAAAGCCGGCGTTGTAGGTGACACAGTAGGCGATCCTTTCAAAGATACTTCGGGTCCGTCGTTGAATATCTTAATTAAACTAATGTCCATGGTCTCCATAGTATTTGCCTCGTTTGTTATAAGAAACAGTTTCTTTAAATGAAGTCCTAACTTATGGAACGTAAGTCAACATAAGTTAGTTGGCTGAATTTATCCCGAAGTTTATCACAAAAATATCATAAGAGATTTTTATGATGTCTAAACAAGGGATTAATCTTGCCTTCTATTCTGGAAAATTCCCCTTAAAATTAGGTTTTTACTTTTGGTTTATTTTTGGTAAAATAAACAGGTAGTTGAGTTTGAACGAGAAAGATAAATTATGCTCGCCGAATTTTTTGAATTCAAAAAACACGATACGACATTTATAAGAGAAGTCATCGCCGGCGTCACGACTTTTATGACGATGGCTTACATTATCATCGTAAACCCCAAGATATTGGAATTTGCCGGGATTCCTTTTGGTCCGTCGATGGTGGCGACTATACTGGTAGCGTTCCTGGGGACAGTTTTAATAGGCATTTACTCCAACAGGCCTTTTGCCATAGCCCCGTATATGGGAGAGAATGCGTTTATCGCTTTCACAGTTGTTGGTGTATTGGGTTATAGCTGGCAGACAGCGCTGGGCGCAATATTTATCGGCGGAGTATTATTTGTTTTGTTCACTTTATTCAGGATAAGAAGCTGGCTGGGTAACGCCATACCGCAGAGTTTGAAATACAGTTTCGCCGTAGGCATAGGATTATTTATAACTTTTATAGGTTTGCACGGCTCAGGGATTATTTCTATCGGCGTAAGCGACGCGCCTTTGAAAGTCGGCGATATAAGAGATCCTTCTGTAATTCTGGCAATCATAGGTTTTCTTTTGATAGCCGCGCTTATGGTTAAAAAAGTAAAAGGTGCGATACTTCTGGGAATGCTTACTATTACAGGGCTTTCGGTGTTGGTGGGATTGCGTCCTTTGCCGGATAAATTGATAAGTATGCCGCCTTCGATTGCGCCGATATTTTTCAAAATGGATATTATGGGCGCGTTGCATTGGGGATTTTTCTCGGTGATACTTACGGTGTTCGTAATGGATTTTGTGGATACCATGGGGACTTTGATCGGCGTTTCGTCGCGGGCAGGATTTCTGGATAAAAACGGAAATTTACCCGAGATAGAAAAGCCTATGCTCTGCGACGCATTTTCTACGGTGGTTGCCGCGGTTTGCGGCACAACCACAGCCGGAGTTTTTATCGAATCCGCAGCCGGCATAGAAGAAGGAGGAAGGACCGGTTTTAGCGCCGTGGTAACGGCGATATTATTTCTCTTGGCGTTATTTTTTGCGCCGTTATTTTCCGCCGTGCCCAGTGTTGCCTACGGGCCGGCTTTGATAGTTGTGGGAATATTGATGATTGAGCCGATTACAAAGATTAATTTTAAGGACTACACGGAATTAATTCCTTCATTCTGCACGATAGTACTGATGAGCTTTACTTATAATTTAGGTATAGGCATAACCGCAGGTTTTATTTTGTATCCTTTCTTTAAGATAATTTCAGGAAGGGTCAGAGAAATCCATCCCGGAGGATGGGTATTGGCGGCATTGTCTTTATTGTTTTATATTTTTTATCCCTATCATTAAAATATCCCGAATATGAAAGCCATATCATTAATCTCGGGTGGCCTTGACAGCGTCTTGGCTACGAAATTAATTTTAGACCAGGGAATAGATGTCATCGGATTAAATTGTGTCACACCTTTTTCGTCCTGCACGCATAATAATTGCAATTGCGTAGTAAAAAGAGCCGCTAATAAGCTCGGCATAGAATTGAAGGTTGTTAATCTGGGCGAAGAATTCTTAGAGATATTGAAAAATCCTTCTTACGGTTACGGAAAAAATATGAATCCCTGCATTGATTGCAAGATTTTAATGCTTAAAAAAGCAAAAGAAGCGATGGAAAATACAGGCGCAAAATTTATTGTTACAGGAGAAGTTTTAGGCCAGAGGCCGATGTCTCAAAAAAGGCCGACACTCGGTTTAATTGAGAAAAAAGCCGGCGTAGAAGGCATTCTGGTCAGGCCTTTATCGGCAAAAGTATTGGATGCCACAGAGCCGGAGAAAAATGGCTTAATTGACAGGGGGAAATTATTGGGTATATCCGGCAGGGGCAGGACTGAACAGATATTTTTAGCAAAAACGTTCGATATAAGCGATTATTCCACGCCTGCAGGCGGATGTCTTTTGACTTACCAGGGCTATGCCAAGAAAGTCGATGACCTCATAAAGCATAATCAACTTACTTTAGATAATGTTTTCCTGCTTAAGATTGGCAGGCACTTTAGGTTGAGTCCGCAGCATAAATTAATAGTAGGAAGAGATGAGAAAGAAAACATTCAATTATTCGCCCTGGCTAAAAAAGGTGACTGGATTTATGAGCCCCAGGAAGAAATAAGAGGCCCGGTTGCCCTTGGCAGGGGAGAACCCCAAGGCGAAGCACAGATTGAGCAATCCTGCCGGATTGTTGCCAGGTATTGCGATGAAAACAAAAGTGATTTGGAAATAAGAGTAAAACAATATGGCGATGATTCCCAGAAAAATATTCGCTGTGCTCCTTTTAAAGACTCAGAAGCCTTTGCATTCAGGATATAGACGGTCACTCTTCAATTTTTAATAACTTCCTCAGATAAAACCCACCAAAGATAAAAAATACTTGACATATTAAGCGCGATAAAGTATACTTTCAGAAACACTACTAATACTATAGACATTATGGAGATTGTATGCAGATAACCTATAAGGGAGATTATTCGCTAAAAGCAATTTTATATTTAGCTATACAGTATAATAAAGATGTAGTGACGATTAATGAGCTTGCGGAAAGATTAGATATACCGGTGAAATTCTTAGAACAGATTCTACTGGAGTTAAAAAGAGGTGGTTTCGTGGAGAGCAAGCGCGGCATAAAAGGCGGATACTATTTAGCAAAACAACCAAAGAATATTAAGCTAGGAGATGTGGTCAGGTTTGTCGATGGTCCTATTGAGCCCATTGCCTGCGCAAATAAAAATAAGCCATACAAAGGCTGCAGCGATATGCAGAAGTGTGTGTTCAGAAATATATGGAACAAAGTATCCGAATCTATTTCTGATATTGTGGATAAAGTAACCTTTGAGGATCTTTGCAGTAAATTTAAACAACAGGAACAGCTTAATTATTATATTTAACAATGAAAAAGGAGCAGGAAATGGATGAAGTAATTATCTCGCGGGCAATCATAGAAAGTTTCAACAAGGATTTGCTCGACGCTCTTAGCGTTGACGTGGCAATTGCCGGCGCAGGGCCATCAGGGCTTATCTGTGCCTATTATTTAGCCAAACAGGGTTTCAAGGTAGCAATATTTGAAAGACAATTGCGTGTGGGGGGCGGATTGCCCGGCGGTGGAATGATGTTTAACCGCATTGTAATCCAGGAGGAAGCCAAAGGTATTATGGAGGAGTTTGATATAAATATTAAAAAATATAAAGACGATCTTTATGTTGCCGATTCTTTGGAGACAATTTCTACTATGTGTTCCAAAACCATAAAACAAGGCGTAAAGATATTCAATCTTATAAATGTGGAGGACGTGGTAATAAGAAAAGATAAAATTACAGGTTTAGTTTTAAACTGGAGCGCGGTTTCGTGGTCGAAGCTTCATGTGGATCCGTTAGCCATAAAATCAAAGGCAGTGGTGGATGCCACAGGGCACGATACCGAGGTATGCAAAATCGTAGAAAGAAAAATCGGCCCCAAGCTTAAGACAGAGACAGGCAAAATAATGGGAGAAAAATCCATGTGGGTTGAAGTAGGCGAAGGCCAGATAGTAGCCAATACCAAAGAGGTTTATCCAGGATTGGTGGTTTGCGGCATGGCGGCGAATGCGGTTTTGGGTTCACCCAGGATGGGAGCGATTTTCGGCGGAATGTTTATTTCCGGCAGAAAAGCCGCAGAAGTAGTCAAAGGTATTATTAAAAGAAAATAATATCATATAAAATTTAGATAATTAGTTTAGTGGGGATAGTTGTAATTTAAGAAAGGCGGGAGTGATGGGAAGAATTTATGACGATAATTCGTTTTCTATCGGCAATACTCCTTTGGTGCGTTTAAAAAAGGTAATAGCAGATAAAAATGCCAAAGTCTTGGCAAAAATAGAAGGGAGAAATCCGTCTTATTCAGTCAAATGCCGTATTGGCGCGAGCATGATCTGGGATGCCGAGAATAAAGGGATTTTAAAATCAGGAAAAGAAATAATTGAACCTACCAGCGGAAATACCGGCATCGCTTTGGCTTTTGTGGGAGCTGCCAGAGGATATAAAGTCAATTTGACTATGCCGGATACAATGAGCCTTGAAAGAAGAAAAATCTTAAAGATTCTCGGAGCAAATTTGATATTGACAGACGGCGCTAAAGGGATGAAAGGTGCAGTGGACAAGGCCGAAGAATTGGCTAAAAAATATCCTGATAAATATGTGTTACTGCAGCAATTTAATAATCCGGCAAATCCCAAAATTCACGAAGAGACAACCGGGCCTGAAATCTGGCAGGATACAAACGGCGAAATAGATGTTTTAATTTCCGGAGTCGGCACAGGAGGTACTATCACCGGCATATCGAGATTTATAAAAAACAAAATGAAGAAAAAGATTATTTCAGTCGCGGTTGAGCCCAAAGAGAGCCCGGTAATCAGCCAAAAATTAAATGGACAGGCGCTTTTGCCCAAGCCTCATAAGATACAGGGAATCGGCGCGGGTTTTATCCCCGAGGTTTTAGATTTATCACTGGTGGATAGAGTTGAGCAGGTTTCTGACGACGATGCAATTGATTACGCCAGGAGGTTAGCCACAGAAGAGGGAATACTTTCGGGAATTTCCTGCGGCGCGGCAGTGGCAGCAGCCGACAGATTAAGCAAATTACCGGAGTTTAAAGAAAAAACATTCGTAGTGATTTTACCGGATTCAGGGGAAAGATATTTATCGTCGGTATTATTTAAAGATTATTTTGATGAGAAATAATCAAATCAAAAAATATTATAGAGAATATTAAGTTTGGAGGGAAAATGGCGAAGACGATTAAAGAGATTAATGAAAAAATTAAGAAAGGAAAAGCGGTTGTAGTCACTGCCGAGGAAATTATTGATATCGTCGATAAAAAAGGCCTGGCGAAAGCCGCAGAAGAAGTCGATGTGGTAACTACGGCCACGTTTGGACCGATGTGTTCATCAGGTGCGTATATAAATGTGGGGCACACAAAGCCAAAGATAAAAATCGGCGGCGGAAAAGCCACTTTAAACGACGTGCCTGTATACGCGGGTTTTGCCGCGGTGGATATTTATCTGGGCGCAACGGCTTTGCCGGACGAAGATCCGCGCAATAAATTATATCCGGGGGATTTCGAATACGGCGGCGGGCATGTGATTGAAGACCTGGTGGCCGGTAAAGACGTAAAGTTAGTAGCCTCAGCTTACGGCACAGATTGTTATCCGCGTAAAAAATTAGAAACCTGGGTAAATATCAAGGATTTAAATGAAGCGGTTTTATTTAATCCCAGAAACGTTTATCAAAATTATAATGTTGCGGTAAATTTATCCGACAGGGTTATATATACCTATATGGGTACGCTCAAGCCGCATCTGGGGAACGCTAATTACTGCAGCGCAGGACAATTATCTCCGCTTTTAAACGATCCTTACTATAAAACCATAGGCATCGGCACGCGGATTTTTTTGGGCGGAGGCATTGGCTATGTTGCCTGGCACGGGACGCAGCATAATCCTACCGTTAAACGCAAAGAAAGCGGCGTTACGCAGGCGCCGGCCGGGACTTTGGCTGTCATAGGGGATTTAAAACAGATGAAACCGGAGTGGTTAAGAGGCGCAACATTCCACGGCTACGGCGTTACGCTTACCGTGGGAATTGGCATACCCATTCCTATATTAAATGAACAGATATGCAAATACACGGCGATAAAAGATGAAGATATATGGACGCAGATTATCGACTATAGCGAGAATTATCCGCAAGGAAAAGGTTCAAGCTTGGGAGAAGTAAATTACGCCCAGCTAAAGAGCGGGCATATCAAAGTGCAGGATAAGGATGTGCCTACGGGCGGCATTTCCAGTTATTCCAAGGCTGTAGAAATCGCCAACACATTAAAAACCTGGATTAAAAAAGGAGATTTCCTGCTTACAGAACCGGTAGCATCTTTACCCGGAGAAGAATCCGGCTATACATTTAAGCCGCTTAAGGAAAGGCCGTTGGATAAATAATTATTTTCAGTAAATACAGGAGGCACAAACATGGTTTCCAAAAAAATTGTTTTGCATTTTCCTAATAAGCTGGTGGATCAGCCTATAGTTTACAAATTAGTCAAAGATTATAATCTGAAATTTAATATTCTCAAGGCCTCCATAACTCCCAAAGAAGAAGGTTTGTTGGTATTGGAGTTGAACGGCGAGGAAAAAGATTATAAGCAGGGTGTAAACTATTTAAAAGAATCCGGCGTAAAGGTGCAGCCTTTGTCGCGGGATGTTGTCCGTAATGAGGCAAAATGTACGCATTGCGGCGTATGTGTGCCGATATGTCCCACAGCCGCTTTAGTAGTTGATCCTTTGACAAGAAAGGTTAATTTTTATAACGATAAGTGTATTGCCTGCGAACTTTGCATCAAGGCCTGCCCTGTGCGGGCAATGGAGGTGCATTTCTAGATGTACGAACAAAGGGTTTATCGCGATTGGGTTAAAGAGGATGATTTGATGGGATTCCAGGTCATGGTTAAAGAGACAGACCTCTTTGTCAAGGCCGAACGGGATTTATCAATTGAGACAGTGGATTTGGTGACGGAATACAGGGCTCAGATAGAAGAATATGTCAGGACAGACCCTGAATTCCAGACTACGCTTAAGCCTTACAAGGTTAACGGCAAAGCCCCTTTCATCGTCAGGGAAATGGCTAAGGCTGCGGCCCTGGTTGGCGTAGGACCTTTTGCTGCTGTGGCCGGCGCCATAGCAGAGTGTGTAGGTAAAGATTTACTTAAATATACCAAAGATATAATCATAGAAAACGGCGGAGATATTTTTATTAAGAGTTCTCTTAAGAGGCGTGTGGCAATATATTCCGGGACATCTTCATTTAATAAAAAGATAGCTCTGGAGATAGAGGCAAAAGACACGCCGATGGGGATTTGTACTTCAGCCGGGACAATAGGACATTCTTTGAGTTTCGGCAAGGCCGATGCAGCAGTTGTGCTTTCTTCCTCTGCTTTTTTAGCTGATGCAGGAGCCACGGCCATAGGCAATATTGTTAAAAATAAAGACGATATCCCTCAGGGAATAAAATTCGCTCAAGGCGTAAAAGGAATTACAGGCGTGGTTATTATTAAAGACGATAAGATGGGCGCTTGGGGAAATGTAAATATTGTCCGGATTTAAATATTTGCTTTAGGATTTTAGACGCAGTGTTTTTCGAAAATACCATCCCAGTAAACCAATATAGATAAATAGCGATACAAGCGATATCCATTTTCCCACCTGAAATCCTAAAGGCATATATTCCAGGCGAAGGTGATGGTGTCCTGCCGAGAGAGGAATGGCACGTAAAATATAATTAGCAGGCATAACTTCATAATTTTTCTGTACACTTCCTTTTAGGGATTTTGCCCGCCAACCTTTACTGTACGCATCGGTAACAAGTAATATCGCAGGCGAAGGCAGATCTGCTTCAAGAATCAGATGGTCTGTGGAGGAATCAGTTATTTGCACTGTTTCTGATTCAGTATATTTTACAGGCAAAGGATTAGGTTGTTTTTCCAGAATGACGGTTTCAGCAGGATTAAAACCAGGTTTTTGCATAGTTCGCAATATATCATCGCGCTTTGTAATAAGCAGCCAGTCATGGATTAATACACAATGCGGCATATAATTATTATCTACAATCTGCATCCCGTTATCACTGTAAGAAACAAAGTAACGGCAGCGCAGCATATTGTATAAAGGGTGAAAATAATGAAAATCAAGATATTGGTTTGCCTGGTCAGGGTTTATGCCTTGTGTAAATGCCATAAATTCGGCATATCGTTTTAATACGCCCGGGTCATATCCCCATACATTCGCTATTTTAAGTTGCATAGCATTATTCGGATTATTAGGGTCTATGATACGATAGTCGCCAGGATATTCTGCAAGAAATTTATTCAGGTTATGATTCTGTATTGATGCAGGGTCAAAATATGGAAGAGAATGTTTTGCAAATAAAAATATTTCTATGACAGCCATTATCGCTATTACATAAGCAATACGATGAGATAGCCTGCGCAGAATAAATAATAACGCCAATACTAACAATATGCTCGCCGTAATAAATAAATTCTTAGTTGCGAACATTGCGGCCTTTCGAATAAAATCAGGATTTATATTGTATCCGGGCATAAGGAGATAAGATTCGTGTGTCGTTTGTATTGCTTTTAGAATGTGGCTCCAGAGACCTCCATTAGTTTTTACGGCTGCTGGATTTTGAAGACAGAATGTTGCCGCCAATAAAGAAATTCCTGCAAGGAAGAGGGCTATAATTATTGCTTTGGGTATTGATTTCGAACGGATAATCTTATCCATACCAATGCCGCTAAGTAAAATTATAAACAAGGAGGCCAGCAATATAAATTTGGAATTACCGCGGAATAAATTAAAACCCGGAATAAAATTATATAAAAAGCGAAATAGAGGAGTATGCGAGCCCAGAGAAAACAAGATTAAGATAATTGCCATGGCCAAAGAAAAACGCCTGAGATTTTTATTGCCATAAATAGCGCCATAGATAGCCAAAATCAACGCCGTCACGCTTATAAATAAAGACATTTCCCAGAGATAGCAACGGCCCCAATAAGGAAACGAGATATTGTCTCCGAAAAAGTTCGGCGTAAGTAACGTAATAAGATTTTCCGGAGGGAATGAGAACATGGAGGCAAATTCAAATGGTATGCCGCCTCTGCGCACACTCTCTGCCGTGGCTTCCGTCGTGCTTAAGATCTGGACAGCCGTAAGCATAAAGGCACCGGCATACATAATAAAAATCCCCAAAGCCAATTTTAAACGCTGTTTTGTATTGATTAAACAAAATACAGAATAAATTAAGACAGCCACAGCAGTATAGAAGACATATTGTGGATGGCCAGCAAGTATTTGCATGGCGATGGCGAATATGCCCAAAAGGCACCATTTAAAAGAATTGTCTTCATATAATCCGTCGATTGCCAAGAAAATAAGCGGCACCCAAATTATTGCACAAAGATTAGGAAGATGGCCTACATAAATATGCAAGAAGTGTGCACCGCAAAACATAAATAATGAAGATGAAAGAAAACAAGCCAAGGGATGAAGTTTTCTACGGGAAACCCACAGATACATAAATATCCCACCAAGAAAAATATGCAGAACTATGCTGATATTGATTGCTTTGGCTAAGGGAGTGAATATGTATATTAGATTCAGAGGGTAGAGCAGCGCCGATTGGGATTCTCCCAGATAAGGCATACCAGAAAATATATAAGGATTCCATAGCGCAAGATTTCCTTTGCGCAGTTCACCAAAACCAAATTCTCTCCATGGTATAAATTGTAGCGCAAGGTCTGCATCCGGCCTGGAAAAGACTCTGTTTTGGAAACTGAATAAGACTTGGCCAAACATCGCCAGCGTAAGCACGAAGAGAACAGCCGCAAAAAAGAAGAAGGAGGTTTTACGGTTATTTGTAACAGGATTTATCTTTGAATCATTCACGGTAACCATTATAACAAATATGGCTTTTAAAAAATATAATTTTTATATTTTCCAGCAATATATTCTATGCTATAGTGAATTAACAGAAGAATATTCCTGGTAGCAGAGGCATAGGGAATATATTAAACTGATATCTATATCAGATGATTTCCGTTCAGATTAATTCAACCAATTCTTTCCTGTAATATGAAATTAAATTCCATAAAGACTCAATTGATACTATTTTTAACGGTTTTTGCATTTTACTTATACATTGCAGATAAAGACGTAATGTTTTTGCTCAGCACTGTCGTTAGTGTTGTTTCAGCCGTAGTTTTAGATTCAGTTATCATATATCTGAAAGAAAAAAAATTTTTTATAACGGAAAGCTCTGTTATTACGGGATTAATTATTGGTTATGTACTTTATAGCCAGCAGAGTTTATGGATATTTTTACTGGCTTCTTTATTGGCAATTGGTTCAAAATATTTTATAGCCGTAAATAAAAAACATTTGTTCAACCCCGCGGCTTTGGGAATATTTGTTTCTATTTTATTATTTCATGCCACGACGCAATGGAAGGGAACTTACCTTTGGTATATTCTCGTTCCAGTCGGAGTTTATTTTGTCTACAAAATTAGGAAAATAGAAATAATCGCAGGCTATTTTCTTGCTTTTCTAGTATTATTCGGTACTCAGGCATTCATCCAGAGGATAAATTTCTTTAATATATTCGGATATTTAAGTTATTTCTATGTTTTTATTATGGTGATTGAACCAAAGACGACGCCCATAAGGCCGCCAGTAAAATTTATGTTTGGCATGTGCCTTTGCATTCTTATATTTATTTTAACAGAAACGGGTGCCAGGTTTGATGTTGAACTTTGCAGTTTGTTAGTTTTAAATGCGGCTGTGCCCTTATTAGATAAGTTAACCCGCAAGAAAGGAGCTTAGCTATGAGAAGATTAAGTCTGTTTATCGTTTTTTGCTTCTTTGTTTTATTTTGCTCCACAGCTTATGCCCATCCCCCATCGGATATAACTATAACTTTTGATCCAGCGAGTAAGATATTGAAGGCAGTTATCACCCACCAGGTCGTCAATCCGCAAAACCACTTTATTAAAAAGGTCGATGTAGGTTTAAATGACAAAGAAATAATCAGCCAGGAAATCTCACGGCAGGATAATAATACCACTCAGACTGTAAGTTATCTTATCCCCGACGCAAAAGAAGGAGATGTACTTTCGGTTGAAGCTTACTGTAGCATAAGCGGAGCGTTGAAAAAAGAAATCAAGGTATCTGGCCAGTAATAGAATAAGACCGGGATTTATCCTTTATCCAAAAGCAAGCCCGTTATCTTTTAAAATCCCTTTTTATAAAGAAATATAAGGTTTTTAACTTTTTTTCTTGACAAATGATACCAACGTGGTATCATTTAGCTATTGGAAAGGAGAAGAAGCTATGGACATAACAATCAAATATATGTTAAGGCCGGTAGCGCATTGTAAAGAAGGCTGTAGTATCTTGTCCCGGGCATGACGTTAAACTGCCCGTCCGTTATCAAGATTAATAAAAATTCTAAAGGAGTGTAGAATGAAGTTAATAACCAGATATACCGACTATGCTGTAAGAGCGCTTTGTTTTATAGTAAAAGAAAATCAAGAAGTCGTTTCAGTTTCTGATTTGGTAAAAAGATTAAAAATACCCGGGCCTTTTTTAAGAAAGATACTCCAGGCATTAAATACGGAAGGGATCCTTAACTCATATAAAGGCCAGGGAGGAGGTTTTACCTTGGCACGCCGCCCAGAGAAAATATTCCTTGTAGATTTAATTGAGATATTTCAAGGTGCATTTAAATTAAATGAATGTTTTTTCAAAAAGAAGGATTGTCCCAATACTAATACGTGTCCTTTGAAGAAAAAAATCGACAGCATAGAAAAATATGTAACAACTGAATTAAAGTCAATTACCATAGCTTCGTTGTTAAGGGGATAACAATATATGGCAAAGAGAAAGATAATTAAGATTAATGATGATAAATGCACAGGATGCGGTTTGTGCATTCCTAACTGTCCCGAGGGAGCAATGCAGATGATAGATGGTAAAGCCCGGCTTATTAGCGATTTATTCTGCGACGGACTGGGCGCCTGTATCGGCCACTGCCCCGAGGGTGCCATTACAATCGAAGAACGCGAAGCAGAAGAATACGACGAAAGAAAAGTTATGGCAAATATCGCAAAACAAGGGAAAAATGTCATTATAGCCCATCTAAAACACCTTAAAGAACACAGTCAGACCAGATATTTTAATCAAGCCATTGAATTTTTAAAAGAAAATAATATCGACGTGCCAAAAGAAATAATTTCTTCTGTCCAAGGTCCTTTGCCTTGCGGGTGCCCAGGCACAATGGTTAAAGATTTTCGCCCCGAGAAAAAGAGCGAAAAACAAACAGAAAAAACTATTCCCAGCCGGTCCGAACTTCGGCAATGGCCTGTGCAGATTATGCTTGTTCCAACAGCAGCTTCTTATTTAAATAATTCTGATTTATTGATTGCTGCCGATTGTGTCCCTTTTGCTTATGCAGACTTTCACAGCGATTTATTAAAAGGCAAAGTTTTATTAGTAGGTTGTCCTAAATTGGACGACATCGAGGTTTACAAAGAAAAAATTACTCAGATTTTTAAGGAGAATGACATAAAATCTGTAACGTATGCCCATATGGAAGTGCCATGCTGTTTTGGATTTGTAAATATTATTAAATCAGCGATTGATTCTTGTAATAAGGAAATTCCGTTTCAGGAAGTAGTTATAAGCATGAAAGGAGAGAGACTAAAGTGATTTTCGAATGCCCAGGCGCAAAATTATTTAAACAACCACAGCCGGAAATTATTAAATGTTCATTTTGTTGTGGCGAGGTGGAGATTTGGACAGATGAAGTCAAGGCAGTCTGCCCCAGCTGCGGAGAAATTCTCACCCGCGAACAAACACAGAGCTGTCTGGATTGGTGTAAATTTGCCAAAGAATGCGTTGGCGGACAACTGTACGAAAAATACCTGAACAATAAACACATTGGCCAGGACAAAGTTACCATAGAGGTTGATAATAAAACTTGACAATAATAATTGTCTGTGGGATTAATAAGTAATCGCTGGATTGCCAGGTTTGGCTAATATAAGAGGATATAATATGACATATGAAGTTGCGCTTTCCAAGGCATGGTCAGAACTAAGTAATCTTACAAATGATAAAAGTTTATCAGTAAGATTTTTAGCTGACGAATACAGCGTTAATCTGGAAAATAGAGGTGTTTTGTCTTTATCCTGTAATGTACCCGCAAAAGAATATCTCAGTATTTTGATATTGCACTATCTTATTCAGAAATTTAAAGGATTGCCTTCTTTAAGCGGGGAGTGGATTACCTTCAGGCAATTGGAAGGCGGCCAGGGTTATTATCCTACATTTAAGAAGCGTGTCATCGGGACAATCGCTAGAAAATATAGCGCAAATCCGGATGCGCTTTTAGAATTAACCAAACGTTTTAAGGCTCAAAAAGCTGACTTGGCAGATGTTAGTGTGGTTTTGGAAATATTTGAGAAAGTGCCTATGCTGATTGAATTATGGAGAGCGGACGAGGAATTCGGAACCGAGGTTAATGTACTTTTTGACAGAAGCATAAAGGATATTTTTAGCACAGAAGATATTGTGGTTTTAGCCGAATTTGTAGCGCATAATATTTAAGATAAAACTAGGCGGATTTCAGATGGCAAGAGGAAAATTAACCGAAAGGATAAAAAGGACTGCCGGCATAGAGAGCTTTAGGTTTCTTCCTGAGGAAAAGATACAGTTTACAGCCGGACAGTTTTTACAAATTATCTTTGATGAAACCAATGTGTCCAATCAGGAGTTAAATAAGTATCTTTCTTTTTCTTCTTCTCCCACAAAAGATTATATCGAGGTAACCAAGAGATTGAGTGCCAGCCAATTCTCGCAGAGATTGAAGAATTTAGAGGAAGGCGACGAGATTTTATTCAAGGCGCCTTTGGGCAGCTGCGTTTTCAAAGACGAGTATAAGAAAATAGGATTTCTAATCGGCGGCATAGGCATAACACCGGTAATTTCTATTATCGAATATATAATGGATAAGAAATTGGACACAGATGTTACATTGCTTTATTCCAATAAAACAGAAGAAGACATCGCTTTTCGAAAAGAATTAGACCTATGGGCATCCGCAAACAGCAATATAAAGGTATTTTATACAGTTACTGAATGCGAGCCCAAAGATAAACGCTGTATCTTCGGACAGATAAATAAAGATTTATTGACGGAGAAATTCAAGGCTTTAGATGAGAGGATATTTTTTATTTTTGGCCCTCCCAAGATGGTAGAGGCGATGAAAAATTTATGTTTAGAGGCGGGTTTTAATAAAGAAAATGTAAAGACCGAGAATTTTATCGGTTATTAGCAGCATATTTTTAAATAGTCTTATTAAGCATTTTTGAGGTATAATATTACCTTAAATAAAGATTTTGATAAAGTTTAAAACATAGGAGAAAGTTATGTCTGCTCTAAAAGTAATTCCGGATGTTTATTGGGTGGGAGCTGTGGATTGGAATGTGAGAAATTTTCACGGCCATACTTATTCTACGAGCAGAGGTACAACTTACAATGCCTACCTAATTATAGACGATAAAGTTGCGTTAGTGGATACCGTTTACGGGCCTTTTGCAGCTGAGATGATTGAGAATATAAAACAAATAATTGTCCCAGAAAAGATTGATTATATTATTGCCAATCATGTGGAGACAGACCATTCAGGCGCATTGCCCGCTATACTTAAATTATGCCCCAAGGCAAAGGTTTTTGGCACGGCTAAATGCAAAGAGGGATTGGATAAACACTACTATGGCAACTGGGATTTTCAGGTCGTAAAAACCGGCGATAAATTAAAATTAGGCAAAAAGACTTTGACTTTTAATGAGGCGCCGATGCTGCATTGGCCAGACAGCATGTTCAGCTATTTGATAGAAGACCAGATTCTTCTGCCTAACGATGCCTTTGGCCAGCACTATGCGACGAACCAGAGGTTCGATGACGAAGTCGACGGATATGCGCTTATGGAGGAGGCAGCGAAATACTATGGCAATATACTTTGGCCGTTAAGCCCCCTGGTTTTAAAAAAGATTCAGGAGCTCATAAAAGCGAATATTCCTATTAAGATTATTGCACCCAGCCACGGAATCATTTGGCGCAAAGATCCCATGAAAATAGTAAATGCCTATTTGAGCTGGGCAAAAAATGAAACAAAACCGAAAGTCGCGGTCATATATGAAACAATGTGGCAGGCCACAGAAAAGATGGCCAGAAAAATAGTCGAAGGAATTACAGATGCAGGACTGAATGTGAAACTTTTTGACGTAACTCAATCTGACCGCACAGAAATCATAAAAGAGATGCTGGACAGCAAGGGTTATATTATCGGTTCTTCCACGCATGATAACGATATGCTTCCCAATATGGCGGGTTTTTTACACTTTTTAAAAGGGTTGAAGCCCAAAGAAAGAATTGCAGCCGTGTTTGGTTCGTATGGCTGGGCAGGAGGCGCAGTAAAAAATATAGAAGATACCTTAAAAGAGGCAGGCATAGAAATAGCCCAGCCTTCGCTTTCTGTCAGATACGTCCCCGACGGCAATGAACTTAAAAGTTGTTATGAATATGGCAAGAGCTTTGCCAGAATAATTAATAAGTAATATCAAGGAGGAGATGCAAATGGGACCGGTAGAGGCATTAGAGTTAGCATTGTCTAAGGAAAAAGAAGCCATAGAATTATATCAGAAATTTTATAGAGAATTTGCAGCAGCCAAGGATATTTTCTTATTTTTAGCAAATGAAGAACAAAAACACAGAAATTTAATTGAGAAAAAGATTAGCGAATTGAAAACTGAGTAAACGGGGGATAAAATATGGATAAGTATCGTTGTATAGTCTGTGGTTATGTGTATGATCCAGCAATTGGCGATCCTGACAATGGAATAAAGCCTGGCACTGCTTTTGCAGATTTGCCCGGTGACTGGGTGTGCCCTGAATGCGGCGTGAGTAAAGATAATTTTGAAAAGATCGAATAGAAATAATACCAGTATAGCCTTAAAGGAGGTGAGTGGATAATAACAAAGAAACAATATGGATGCAGATAGTATAATCTAACATAATGAGCAAATTAAACCAAAGATAAACCCCAAACAAATAAGGAGGTAGGAAATGGGAAAGAAAGCGAGAGAAATCGCAGGCGTGGATTTAAAAGATCTCATTAAGGATTTGGACAGGGCATATTGTGATGAGTGGCTTGCATTTTACGCATATTGGTATATGGCCCAGGCAGTAGAAGGACTAGGATACGAAGATATGGCTGAGTTTCTAAATAAGATAGCAAAAGACGAACTCGAGCATGCCGGAGAAGTAGCAGAAAGAATTATCGAGTTAGGCGGACTGCCCACGAATGCGCCTTCTAAATTAGAAGGCAATGCCAATGCTGCATATCCTGGGGTTATGAAAAAGCTTGCGGATTATGCTGAGATTATGAAGATAGTTGCAGCTGCAGAAGCCGGTGCCATCGAGGTCTATGACAAGATTGCCAAGAAGACATTCGGCAAAGACCACGATACGTATCAGCTGGTTACGCATATACTTGGCGAGGAAATAACTCACGAAGAAATGTTTGAAAATCTCAAAGGATAACGCAAGAGAGATAATTTAAATATATTCTAGATTCGGCAATCCCAAATTATTTTTGCGTTAACTTCTTATTTTTCTTCGATGAAGACAGGGTCTAAATTTATTCCTGATTAGAAGAATTTAGGTTTGCTTCACGAAGTTTTCTTGAAATTTTATGGCTAAATTAACTCAAAAAATAGTTAATTTTTTTCAGAATCAAAGTTTTGTTATTGTTTCTACCATTGATAAAAACGGGACTCCGCATAATTCCTGTAAAGGCATAGTCAGGTTAGAACCAGATGGCAGAGTTTATTTATTGGATGTTTATAAGGCAAGGACTTCTCAAAACTTAAAGCGCAGTCCTAGAATAAGCATTACAGCCGTCGATGAACATAAATTTATAGGTTATTGCCTGAAAGGTAAGGCGGAATTAATAGGTAAAGACAGAATCAAACCCGATCTTTTGAAGGCTTGGGAAGATAGGATTACAAGTAGAATAACCCAGAGAGTTCTTAAGAATGTTCGTGGAGAAAAGGGGCATTCTCGTCATCCAGAAATACTCTTACCCCGGCCGCAATACCTTATCTCTCTGAAGGTAGAGGAAATAGTTAATCTTACTCCGCGAAGATTAAAATAGGTTATTGTTTAACTCAAATATTTTAACAAAGGAGGTAAATATGAAAGGTTTTGTATGCAAGGTTTGTGGTTTTGTATCTATAAATGGCAGCGCGCCAGATAAATGTCCTGTATGCGGTGCACCTAAGACATCTTTTGTAGAAAATCAGAATGCCATAAAGACTGCGAAAGACGAAGTGAAATTATCGGAAAAACATACGCCGGTAATAGTCATGGAAAGAAAATGTGGTTTGCTTGGCGAAGGCTGCACAGATGTGCATGTCAAGATAGGCAGCGTCGAGCACCCTACGTTGCCGGAACATCATATTATGCATCTTGATTTTTATTTGGATAATGAGTTTATCTCCAGGATAATACTGACTCCCGAGAAACTGCATCCCGCAGGTGCGTTGCACTTTAAGGCAGTATCAGGGAAACTTTCTGTGGTTGAACTGTGCAATATACATGGAGCCTGGATTGGCGAAGAGAATATATAGGAGGCAATAATTATGCCCGGCGTATTTACGGCGAGCGAAATAGTGGAAATCGGGATAAGGATAGAGGAAAACGGCAGGGATTTTTACAAAACCTTGTTGGAGAGGACCAAAAGCAAGAAAGCCGAAGAAATTTTCAAATTTTTGGCAGGCGAAGAAGAAAGGCATATTGCTGTTTTTCGAAAGATTCTGGACAGTACGGAAAAAAATGAGTCTACAGAGTCGTATCCTGGCGAATATTTTTCGTATATGAATGCCCTGTCCAATGAATATGTGTTTACCCAGAAAAATCAAGGCAGCCGTATAGCAAAAGACGCAAAAGGCGATAAGCAGGCGGTGGATTTGGGTATAGGTTTTGAAAAAGATTCCATTACTTTTTATGAAGGCATGAAAAAGGTAGTACGGGAATACGAACATAAGGTAATTGATAGCCTGATTGCACAGGAAAAGAATCATTTGAAACAGTTGTCCGGCTTAAAGAAAGAGCTATAGTTTGAAATAAATTAACTTTAAGAAGCTTATGTGGGATTTGATTATTATCGGAGCTGGTCCAGCTGGTATAACTGCCAGTGTGTATGCCGTACGCAAAAGAATGAACGTTTTAGTCATTACTAAAGACATCGGCGGTCAGGCAGCCTGGAGCGGAGATATAGAAAATTATACCGGATATCAATTCATAACCGGTCCGGAATTAGCAATTAAGTTTGAAGAACACATGCGAAAATATAATATTCAATTGAAAGAAAATGAAGAAGTAAAAGAGATTATCAGAAAAAATAACGAGATATTTGTCAATACGAATAGAAGCGCATACCAAACAAAGACAGCGATAATAGCCTCGGGCAAGAGATCGAAAGAGCTCAGCGTACCGGGAGAAGAAGAATTTAAAAACAGAGGTCTTACTTATTGCGCTACTTGCGATGGACCTTTATTTGCCGAAAAAGATGTAGCTGTAATCGGCGGAGGAAACTCAGCATTAGATGCAACTTTGCAATTAATAAATATAGCAAGGCATATTTATCTTATTAATGTTACAGCAGAATTGGGTGGCGATGCCGTAATGAAGGACAAGGTAACTAATAATGCCAAGGTATCCATATTAAACAATACCAAGGTAACAGCTATTATTGGCGATAGAATGGTTACAGCTATTAAAATAAAGAAACAAAATAAAGAAGAAACTTTAGCGGTACAGGGTATTTTTGTGGAAATAGGCCTTATCCCTAATTCAGAATTTACTAAAGAATTAGAGAGAAATGAAAACGGAGAAATCAAGGTAAATTCTTATAATGAGACCAATATTGCAGGCATCTTTGCAGCAGGAGACGTAACTAACATACCGGAAAAACAGATTATTATTGCGGCGGGAGAAGGGGCGAAGGCTGCGCTTAGCGCTTTTCGGTATTTAGCTACGCATAAATAAATTATTTTATTATAGAAAAACCAAAAAGGAGGCAGATATGAGTTGCGGAAGATGCGGGACGAAAAAGAAGAAGAAAAAAAGAAAGTAAACTTTCGTTAATTTTACTAAAAGAGCGGTTACTTTAGATTTTTAAAGCAGCCGCTCGAATATGTCTTTATTTTTATATTATTACAAACAGAGGCTGTATAATCATTAAAGGAGGTTTTAATCATGGCAGATTTAAAAAATAAAGTGGAAGAGGTATTAAAGGAAATAAGGGGTTCTTTGCAGGCTGATGGCGGAGATGTGGAACTCGTTAGCGTTACTAAGGACGGCACGGTAACCGTGAAACTCACCGGTGCATGCGGATGTTGTCCCATGTCGCAGATGACTTTAAAGATGGGAATCGAAAAGATGCTCAAGCAGCGCGTTCCCGAAGTTAAACAAGTTGTATCTGCATAGATTAAAATAAGGCAGCAGTCTATATAAATATGTCTACGGACAAAAAACTAATTCTTCTAAAGAATATTATCAGCAATATGGAGTCGGTATTGGTGGCTTATTCCGGAGGATTAGACAGCAGTTTCCTGCTTAAAATAGCAAAGGATTGTTTAGACGAAAAAGTGCTTGCAGTTACGGCTGTATCCGAGACTTATACAAGAAAAGAACTGGAATTTGCCAGCAAATTTTGCAGACAATTTAACATTAAACATAAGATAATCAATACCCATGAATTAGAAAATAAAAACTTTAACTCAAATTCCAAAGACCGTTGTTATTTTTGTAAAAAAGAGTTATTCACAAGGTTAAAAGAAATCGCCAGAAAAAATAGCATAAAAAATGTAATTGACGCCACAAATTCCGACGACAGATTTGATTTTCGTCCGGGCGCAAAGGCAAAAAAAGAACTTAAAGTACGTTCGCCTTTAGACGAAGCTGGTATAGCCAAAGAGGAAATCCGTTCTTTGAGCAGAAGATTTAATTTGCCTAGTTGGGACAAACCGCAGATGGCGTGTCTGGCTTCACGGATACAATATGGTAGCAAGATTACCAAGGGGCGTTTGGAAAGAATAGAGAAAGCCGAGAATTTTCTAAAGGAAAATTTAGGCATAAATGGTAATATTAGGGTAAGGGATTACGGCGAATTAGCAAGAATTGAAGTGGATAAACCCAATATACCTTTACTGATTAAAGCAAATGGCTATATGATGAGGTTTAAGCGGCTCGGCTTTAAATATATCACTGTGGATTTAGAAGGATATCGCACAGGCAGTATGAATGGAGAGTGAAGTATGAAACGTTATTACTTTGATTATGCAGGGACAACGCCTGCCGACCCGGAAGTTATAGAGGCAATGCAGCCGTATTTTTACGACAAATTCGGCAACCCCTCGAGTTTGCATTATTTTGGCCAGCAGGCAAGAAAGGCCATGGAGGAGGCACGTTCTAAATTGGCAGAGTTCTTAGGCGCAAAAGAGGAAGAAATCATATTTACTTCCGGCGGCACAGAGTCAAATAATTTTGCACTGGAAGGTATTGCCTACGCCAATGAGAAAAAAGGAAACCATATCATCACCTCAGCCATTGAACACCACGCTATTTTAGAACCACTGAAATTTTTGGAGAGCAGGGGTTTTAAAGTAACTTATGTAAAAGTTGATGAGTTCGGTATGGTTTCTCCGGAAGATATTAAAAGCGCAATTACGGATAAAACTATTTTAATTTCCATTATGCATGCCAATAATGAAATCGGCACAATCCAGCCCATAAAAGAGATAGCCAAAATCAGCAAAGAAAAAGGCATATATTTTCATTCTGACGCTGTCCAGACTGTCGGCCATATTCCTGTTAATGTTGATGAACTGGGGGTGGATTTGTTAAGTCTGTCAGCGCATAAATTTTACGGCCCCAAAGGCGTGGGTGCGCTATATGTAAGAAAGGGTACTAAAATTGTTCCATTCTTACGTGGCGGCGGTCAGGAAAAACATCGTCGGGCTTCCACAGAAAATGTGCCTGGCATCGTAGGTTTGGGCAAGGCCATTGAATTATGCAAAGATAAAATGGCCAAAGAAGCAAAAGAACAGATTGTAATGCGGGATCGCCTAATCAAGGGATTGGAGGATAAAATAGAACATCTTTATTTAAACGGCCACCGGCAAAACAGGCTTCCTAACAATGTTAATTTTTCTGTGGAATATATCGAAGGCGAAGCCATGCTGCTAAATTTAGATATGGTAGGCATTGCTGCTTCCACAGGTTCGGCTTGTACTTCCGGGGACCTGGAACCGTCTCATGTTTTACTGGCGATTGGCCGTCCTCATGAATTGTGCCATGGTTCAATGCGTTTTACCATAGGCAGATTCACCCAGCCAGAAGATATCGATTATCTTTTGGAACACTTTCCCCAGATAGTTGTAAAATTACGCTCCATGTCGCCATTGTATAATAAAGATAAATGAACAAAAAGATTTTAGCTTTACTGCGTAACGCCACTGCTTATGTTTCTGGCGAAGAAATCAGCAGGCAGCTTGATATAAGCCGCTCCGCTATCTGGAAGCATGTCCAGGAATTAAGGCAGGAAGGTTACGAAATTATCGCTGTCCCTCATTTAGGCTACGAATTGGTATCTATCCCAGATCAGTTACTGCCCGAAGAAATCTCCCCGGGCCTCAATACAAAAATTATGGGACGGGAAATCTATCACTATGATATGGTTCCGTCGAGTATGGATATAGCTATGGATTTGGCTATAAAGGGCTGCAAAGAAGGCGTAGTTGTATTTGCGGAGGGCCAATATAAAGGCAGGGGCAGATTAAGCAGATTCTGGTCATCGCCTAAAAATAAAGGTATCTATTTTTCGCTAATTTTAAGACCAAAGATTTCGCCCAATGAATGCCCCAAATTAACACTGCTTAGCGCCGTAGCTGTATGCCAGGCGATAAGACAGATAACCGGATTGGAGTGTTTTATAAAATGGCCCAACGACTTAATTATAGATAATAAAAAAGTCGGGGGGATATTAACGGAGATGAATGCTGATACGGATATGGTTAGGTTCGTTGTTATCGGCATAGGCATAAATGTAAATACTTCAGAGTCATTGTTGCCAGTTAAATCTACTTCGCTTAAGGAACAGTCAGGAGAACGCATTTCCAGGATTGAATTAGCCAGAGAAATTTTGAAACAACTGGAAAGGGAATATATTTTATTTCAGAAAGAAGGATTTAAAACTATTATTGAGAAGTGGAAAAAACTTTCCGCCACTCTAGGCCACAGGATAAGAGTGCACTTTCGCAAAGAATATATCGAAGGCCAGGCGCTGGATATCGACGAGCAAGGCGCTTTATTATTAAAGAAAGATTCAGGTCATATAGAAAGGATAACAGCCGGAGACATATTGAAAGTCAGATAACCTTTATTGTCAACTGACAAACAATAATTTAGTTGACAATAAGCCAAGCCCTTTTATAATAACTTAAAAGGGCTTTTTGTTTGAACTGGCAAGGAAACAATAAGATGCAGAAGATTATAGAAAAAATAGAAGAAAAGGTTTTACAGGAAAAAGACCTGTCTTTTGACGAATCCCTGGCTTTGGCAGGAATAACCGAATACGAAGATTTATTCAGGTTATTTATGGCAGCTAATAGCGTAAAAGAGAAATTTAGAAGCGACAGCGTGGATTTATGCGCTCTTACAAACGCCAAAAGCGGCAGCTGCCCGGAAAATTGCGCATTTTGCGCCCAATCAGCGCATAGCAAAACAAAGGCAAAGACCTATCCTCTTATAAATGCCGAGGAGATTTTAAAACACGCAGAAAAAGCGGTCGTCAATAAAACGCACCGCTTTTGCATTGTCACAAGCGGATGTTCCGTAAATGAAGAAGAGTTGAAGGAAATCTGCAAAGCAATACGATTGATTAAAAATAAATTCCCGCATCTTAAAATGGATGCGTCTTTGGGTAAATTAAATAAGGAAAATGCAAAATTACTAAAAGATGCAGGTTTGGATAGATATAACCACAACATAGAAACCGCCGAGAGTAATTTTCACAAGGTATGCTCAACGCATTCGTTTAAAGATAGATTAAAGACTTTGGAAATCTTAAAAGAAGTTGGTATTGAAATCTGCTGCGGCGGGATTATCGGCCTGGGCGAAACCGATAGGGAACGCATAGAACTCGCCTTTTATTTAAAAAAGCTGGATGTTGATTGTATCCCTTTGAATTTTCTAAATCCTGTACCGGGCACGCGTTTTGAAAATAATAAAATTCCTTCGCCATTGGAATTATTAAAATTTATCTCCATATTCCGTTTAATTCTTCCTGCAAAACAGATAAGGATCTGTGGTGGCAGACAGAGCAATCTAGGCCAGTTACAATCTTTGATATTTTTTGCCGGGGCAGATGCGATTATTATCGGAGATTACCTGACCACAAAAGGAAGCTCCCCGCACCAAGACCTGCAGATGATTTCCAATTTAGGATTAAAGGTTTAATTTATATGTTTGATTTCAAAAAAGAACTTTTGGATTTAGAAGAAAAAAGGCTCAGGCGTCAGCTTAAGACTCTTGAATCGCAACAGGATTCATGGTTTGTTGTCGACGGGAAAAGAGTACTTAATTTATGTTCGAATAATTATTTAGGGCTAGCAAACGATAAAAGGATAAAGAAGGCATCAATTTCAGCAATAAAAAAATACGGCTGCGGCTCCGGCGCGTCGCGCCTGGTTTGCGGCAATATGATTTTACATAAGGAATTGGAAGAGAAAATCGCTAAATTCAAAAAAACCGAATCCGCTTTAGTTTTTAATTCTGGCTATACGGCAAATTTAGGGATTATAAGTGCTCTGGTAGGTCGGGGCGACGTGGTTTTCTGCGATAAATTAAATCATGCTTCAATAATTGACGCAATTATTTTAAGCCGCACAGAACTCAGGCGTTATCCGCACAAGGATAGTTTTACTTTGGAGGAATTAATTAAGAAATCAGAGAATTTTAACAAAAAACTTATCGTTACTGATTCAGTATTCAGTATGGACGGCGATATTGCCGCGTTAAAAGATTTGATAAATTTATCTAAAAAATATAACTGCCTTTTAATGATTGATGAAGCGCACGCAACAGGCGTTTTGGGTAAAAATGGAAGAGGCGCTTTGGAATATCTTGGTTTGGAAAATGAAAAAGAAAACATAATCCAGATGGGGACATTGAGCAAGGCCTTTGGCGGATTCGGAGCTTATGTTTGTGGCAGTAAAGATTTAATTGAATACTTGATAAATAAAAGCCGCGCATTTATTTATACCACAGCACTGCCTCCGGCTGTTATTGCAGCCAATATAAAAGCATTAGAGATTGTGCAAAGCAGTAAGAATTTAAGGATTAAACTTAAGAAAAACATTTCCTTTTTTAAGAATGGATTAAAATTCCTGGGATTTAGCGTGACGGACGATGAAACGCCAATCATTCCTTTAATAATCGGCGATGCCAAACTAACTATGGAATTCAGCAAAAAGTTATTTAAAGAAAGAATCTTTGTCCAGGGTATCAGGCCGCCTACAGTCCCGCAAGGTTTGGCGCGCCTTAGAATAACTTTAATGGCAACACATACAAAAAAAGATTTGGAATTTGCTTTGGCCAAAATCAAAAAGGTGGCAAAAGAATTATGCCTCATATAGAAACTCCGTCGGGGATAAATTGGTTTTATGAAGAAAAAGGTAAAGGCAAAATGCTTGTATTTATCCACGGCTGGTCGTTTGATTCAAAGGTTTGGTCCAAACAAATAGATAATTTTAAAGGATATAAAATCATTACTTTGGATTTGCCGGGTCACGGAAATTCCGGATATAAAAAAGAGATAGATTCAGTAAAAGATTTGCATTTTATCTTTGAAAAATTGAAATTGGATAAGATTAATTTGATTGGGCATTCTTTCGGCGGATTTATAGCGTTAAAGTTCACGCTTAATTACCCACAGTTAACCCATAAAATTGTTTTAATCGGCACAAACGCCAAATTTGTAAAGTCAGCCGATTACGAATTCGGCTTATCAGAAAAAGATGTAGAAAAATTAAGAAGTTTTATCGCGGATAATTATCCTGAAATCCTTTGCATATTTATGCGCTGGCTATTTACAAACCAGGAACGCGGACAGAATGGTTTTAGAGAAATTTGGGACGCGATTTCCAAAAGAAAAATCTGGCCCAAAAAAGAAGCGCTTGGAGAATTCCTTAATATTATCGAAAAAGATGATTTAAGGAACGGATTAAAGAAAATAAACCAACCGGTTTTAATAATTTCCGGCTCAGACGATCCGATTTGTCCCGTTGAATCGCAAAATTATCTTGGTAAAGAGATTAGAAATTCCAGAGTCGAATTATTTGAAAATTGCGGGCATCTGCCTTTTTTAACCAGCGCAGATAAATTTAATGAACTAATAAAAGATTTTATAAAATGACAAAGAAAAATATATCCATACAAGAAGAATTCTCCAAGGCCTCTGTCAATTATGACGAGAGCGCATTATTGCAGAGAGAGATTGCCGATGAATTGTTCGAAAGGATTATATTACCGGATTATGAGTTTAATGCCCTGGATATCGGCTGCGGCACAGGTTATTTAATAGAGAAATTCCAGAATGTCGGCTTTATAAACGGTATTTGTGCAGTTGATATTGCTCTTGGAATGCTTGAAGTTATCAGAAAGAAAAATTTAAAGGCGGAACTTTTTCATTCAGACGCAACTAAATTGCCGTTTAAGGACGGCGCGTTTGATTTGGTAATTTCCAACCTGGCTTATCAATGGGTGAGCGATTTGGGTCTGGCGTTTAGGGAGGCAAAAAGAGTTTTGAAAGACAATGGCGAATTTTATTTTACGATTTTTACAGAAAATACATTGAAAGAGTTAAGAGAAGTTATTTCGCAATACCTAAAGGTTGATATTAAAGATATAAACGCCATGGGTTATTTACCTAAAAGCCAAGATATCTGGAAAATATTGGAAGATAATAAATTCAGCATAACCAAAACAGATTTAAAAAATGCAAAACAATATTATTCGGACTTGTTAGAATTGCTCTATGGTTTGAAAAATATCGGCGCAAATAAATATTGGTCCAAGAGTTTATATAAAGGGTTATCCAGCCGCGGATTTATCGAGAATATTTCCAAAATTTACGAAAAGAATTTTAAAGAAGGCGATAGGATTTTTGCCACATTCGAAGTAATGTTTGTCGAGGCAACGCATGCGTAAAAAAACTATCTTTATAACAGGAACCGATACCGGCATAGGTAAAACAATTGTTTGCGCAGGTTTGGCTGCGGCGCTGAAAAAAAGAGGCGTTAACGTGGGTGTAATGAAACCCATAGCAACTGGCGCGATAAATAATACTTCTTCGGATGCCAAGATATTAAAACAGGTGGCAAAAGTAAATGACGAGGATAGTTTGATTAATCCTTATTGTTTAGATTTAGCGTTAGCGCCCAGCGTTTGTTTTGAATTACAAAAAAAGGAATTTTCCGTCGCTAAAATTAAAGAGAGCCTTAAAGAATTATTAAACAGCCACGATATTGTTCTGGTAGAAGGAATCGGCGGATTATTAGTACCTATATATAAAGACTATCTGGTCGCGGATTTGATTAAGGACCTAAATTCGCCTTTAATAATTGTAGCCAAAAACGGATTAGGAACAATAAACCATACATTGCTTACCATAAAACAGGCGCAGAATTTCGGTTTGGATGTTTTAGGAGTAATTTTTAATAATCCCGAAAAATCAAAAAGCGATATTTCGCAAAAAACAAACCTTAAAACCATAAAAGAAATATCCGGAGTCGAGATATTTGGCGAATTGCCATTTATAAATAAGAGAAAAGATTTGGTAAAATTGGCAGCTTCCAATATAAATTTGGGTTTAATCCTTAAGAAGTTAAATCCGCGCGCAAATGATTTCCAGAAATTATCCGCTGCGGATAAAAAATACATCTGGCATCCGTTTACGCAGATGAGGGATTGGCAAAATGAGGAGCCTTTGATTATCGAAGAGGCCAAAGGTTGTTATCTAAAGGATGTAAAAGGAAGGTGGTTTTTAGACGGAGTTTCATCGCTTTGGGTAAATATCCATGGCCATCAGAAGAAAGAAGTTGATCAGGCCATAAAAAATCAGCTAAACAAAGTCGCGCATTCAACATTATTGGGTTTGGCAAATGTTCCGTCAATACAATTGGCAAAAGAATTGGTAAAAATTACGCCCAAGGGTTTAAATAAAGTATTTTATTCTGACAACGGCTCAACCAGCGTGGAAGTCGCTTTAAAAATGGCGTTTCAGTATTGGCAGCATAAAGGCGCAAAGCAAAAAACAAAGTTTGTTTATTTGGAAAATTCCTACCACGGCGACACAATCGGAAGCGTAAGCGTGGGCGGAATTGATTTATTCCACAAAGTATTTCATCCGTTATTATTTAACTCTTTCAAAGCGGATTCGCCATATTGCTATCGTTGCCCCAAAAATAAAATATATCCGAATTGCAAATTAGTTTGTTTGGAAAAATTAGAAAATATCCTAAAAAATAACCATAAGAAAATCGCAGCGCTCATTATTGAGCCGATTGTGCAATGCGCCGGCGGAATGATTGTCTGGCCAAAAGGAATTTTAAAGAAAATGCGCGGGCTTTGCACAAAATATAATGTTTTATTGATAGCCGACGAGGTTGCGGTAGGATTTGGCAGGACTGGAAAGATGTTTGCTTGCGAACATGAGAAAGTTATCCCCGATATAATGTGTTTATCCAAAGGTTTGAGCGCCGGATACCTGCCTTTGGCTGTTACTTTAACCAATAATAAAATCTACAGCGCGTTTTTGGGGGATTATGCAGCGCAAAAGACATTTTTCCACGGCCATTCTTATACAGGAAATCCTTTGGCTTGCAGCGCAGCAATAGCGTCATTGGAATTATTCAAAAAAGAAAAGATTATTGATAATCTGCAGCCCAAAATTAAATTTTTAGAAAAAGAATTACGAAAATTCAAAGAATTACCAAACGTGGGAAATGTCCGTCAAAAAGGTTTAATCTGCGCAATTGAATTGGTGAGCGACAAAAAAACGAAAGAGCCCTATCCCTGGCAGGATAAAATCGGCGTAAAAGCTTGTATAGAGGCGCGCAAATATGGCGTGATTTTACGGCCATTAGGAAATATAATAGTCCTAATGCCGCCGTTGGCAATTAATAAGGAGCAATTGAAAGAATTATTAGAAGTCGCCTTTGGGACGATCGAGGAAGTCACAAAATCTTATAAATAAAAGTTTACAGTTTTATAATTAGTAATAATTGTGAGATTAATGAGGGGTTGTTTCAAAGTTAAACATCCCAAGAAACATATCCCCAAAGACAACAATAATTAAACTGCAAAATTGGCATTAAACGATTTATTATGAGTAAAATTACAAGAGATCAGAAAAGGAAGATGAAGCTTCGCCGGAAACGCGATGCTAGAAAGAGACGTAGGGCTATTCTTGAGAGGAGAAGGGATAAAATAAAGCCATGGGAACCTGTAAAAATGAAATTCTTTGAGATGCCCAAACTTTTTCGAGACGAAATCTCCAGAGAAGTTCGTATTGATGCTATAAGAAAAATTGGTAAGAAAGCAAAGGAGGATTTTTCATTAAAATATCCTTTGCTTAAAAAGTGGTTTGAAGATTACGATGCTCTTTATATCCTATCTTTTTGTGTATTCTATTTTATGTCACATCCTGAGGGTACCGATCCAGAAGCTGAAGGAAAATTGGAAATATATCAACACTGTATCGAATTATTACAAGCGTTCTCGCTTTTTCAACATAGAGTCATTTCCCCTAAACCTCTTCTTGATGATGCAGAACGCTTAAAAAATGACCTGAAAGATATAGGCCAGCTTATGCAAATGAGATTTTTAGATATTCCCGAAGAAATTACAAGCGATGAAGATCTTCATGCATTTACTCTCAGAGTGAGTATGATGGAGCATACTATAGCTGTGCGTAATTGGGCATATCCTCAGCAAATAAAAAAAGTAGTGTCCGATCTAGCTTCCATGATTAAGACTGATTTTGAAATTTTGTATGGCGTGGAAATAGAGAGAATAGTTAATATTCTATTTTCGTTGGCGTGTCGCACCGAAGATCTAATGAATGAACATATTAGTAAATTACGTTCGTTTGCCAAAAAAGGAAATTGTAAGGAAATGCTTGAAGCTTATAGAGAGGCCTTCCCACATGTGATAAAAATGGATGATCAGCAGATTGAAGAAATGTGGAATAAGTGTGGGAAGAATCTTAAAAAATTGTTATCATTGTTAATATGTCATGCTGATCTCAGTTTAGACAAAATATATACGTTTAGTTTGGATGACGTTGTTTCATTGTATAAGGATGAAAGCAAAAGAGGTAACATAAGAAATATTTTAGCCAAGCTATCATACAAGTTTGGAGATCTCAAGGATTCAAATATGGAGTATCTTATTCTTGATAATCCTATCCATATTAGGCCTTTCATTGATTTAGGGGAAGATCACTTTTACACCGCAATCTGGGGGAGTTTCCCTCATATAGTAATGGAAATCTTCGAGTATTTAATTTCTCAGGATGAAAATTTGCTTAACAAATACAACAATGAAATTAAATCCAAATATCTTGAAGATGAAATAGAGCGATTGTTCAGGTTGAATTTCCCAACAGCACAAATTTGTCGAGGGAGCCAGTGGATCGATGACGGGAGTAAAATACCATATGAAAATGATCTGACTGTTATTATTGATACTTTTGCACTTATTATTGAGGCAAAATCTGGAAGAGTGACAAAGCCGGCGAAACGGGGAGCGCCAGATCGATTGTTTGAAACTTTAAAAACTCTTATTGAAGAGCCTTCCGAGCAAGCTCATCGGTTTAATACGCTACTGGAAGGGAATAAACAAGTTCATGTGTTTAAGAACAAGCGAGGTGAAGAAAATAGGATTGATTCTACAAATATTCATTATTACATTCCATTGGGAATTACTTTATCTCAGTTAGGTAGTATAAGTAGTAATTTGAAGGGAAAAATGATTGCCGCAGGTGTTACGAAAAAAACCATCGGTCAGCTAGCTCCTTCAATTAGTCTAACTGATATCGAGTTGATTTTTGAACTTTTGCCTTTAGAAGCAGAAAAGATTCATTATTTTGCAAGGAGGAGAGAGATTGAAGATCATTTCCGCTATGAAGGTGATGAAATGGATTTACTTAGTTTTTATTTGGATAACGGTTTTAATATTGGAGAGAGCGAATATAAGGGCGATATTGCATTAAACATGACAGGAAAGTCTTTTGAGTTAAACCCATTCTTTATTGGAAAAAGCGAAGGCGTTAGCATTGCACAACCTGAATTAAGTATGACTACTTGGTGGAAAGATATCTTAATCCAAATACATAGACGAAAACCCCAGAATTGGTTGGAAACTTCGTATATACTTCTGAATTCTACAAAGGAAGACCAAGAAAAATTCATTAAGGCCTTGGAGATATTGCGGAAAAGAATACTAAAGGGTAGAACAGAGAAACCGCATAATTGGGTAAATTTTTTATCAGGGCCTCCAAGAAGAAGGTACTCAATTGTAGGGTATCTTTATACGACAGAAGATAAAGAGCTTAGGAATAATATTATTGCCACAATTTTACAGCAGGAAGGTAAAGATGAGGTTAGAGGAGTTGTTGTAATTGGGAGTAATATTAATCGCTATGATTATCCTTATAGCGTCTTAGCGGGTAAGTTAGATACTGATCTTTTTGACGATCTTTAGGAATATTCTTATTTAATTCTAAATTATGTTCAAACAAGATTTTAATCTTACCAAAAAGACTAACAAACGTGTTTTGGTGGCGATGAGCGGAGGAGTGGATTCCTCTGTGGCGGCGTTCCTGTTGAAAAAACAGGGATACGACGTTATTGGCGTGACGATGTGCTTTGGTTTGGAAGATTCGAAAACAAAACGGCCGAGTTGCTGCAGCATTTCTGGGATTGAAGACGCAAAAAGAGTGGCGGAGCAGTTGGAAATCCCACACTATACGCTTTCATTTGGAAAATTACTCAAAGAAAAAGTCATAGACGAATTCGTCAAAGAATATTTGAGCGGCAGAACGCCAAATCCCTGCGTGCGCTGCAATCAATACCTTAAATTCGGCGCGCTTATGAAAAAGGCAAAGGAATTAAATTGCGATTATTTGGCGACCGGGCATTATGCGAAGATGGCAAAAGATAGGAGTGGGCGATTTTTCTTGAAAGCCGCAAAAGATGCCAAAAAGGACCAAACGTATTTTCTGTTTCGTATGCCAAAAGACAAAATGGGCGGGATTCTGTTTCCGCTGGGGAATTTAACCAAGGCCGAGGTAAGAAAAATCGCCCGAGAAAACAAACTGCGCGTGGCTGATAAGCCCGGCAGTCAGGAAATCTGTTTTGTTCCGAATAATGATTACCGAGATTTTATCAGGCAAAGATTAGACGGGAAAACATTAAAGCCAGGGCCAATAATAGATACACAAGGTAATATTATAGGTAAACACAAAGGTATTTGTTTTTATACTATTGGCCAGCGGGAAGGTTTGGGTATTGCCTTGGGATATCGTGCTTATGTTATAAAGATTGATGCGCGTAAAAATACCATTATAGTTGGCCGGGAAGACGAGCTTTATTCAGGCGGATTGATTGCCGCAGATTTAAGCTTTATAGGTATGGATTTTCCCAAGAAATCTATGTCTGCACAGGTAAAAATCAGGTATAATCACAAATCAGCTTCCTGCCGCATTATTCCTTTGAATAAAAATCAACTCAAAGTAGAATTTCTCAAGCCGCAAAGGGCAGTTGCTCCCGGCCAATCCGCGGTTTTCTACGATAAAGGCATAGTTTTAGGCGGCGGAATAATACAGAAGTCATTTAAAACTCTGTAGTTAACAGTTTTTAAAATCGTTGTCCCTTCCTTGAAAAATCCTCTTTTATAGTGTATACTTTCCTCAAAATAGCTTTACCAAGGCTTCAATTTAATCCCAAAATTTTAAGGAGAATGCAATGAAGTTTTACAAAAGACAAAATATAGTTTTTATCTTTATTGCCAGTTTTTTTATCTTTTTATTAATGGATGTATGTCTTGGGCCGAATTTTTGCTGGGCGGACATATTTAATGTTTTTAATGATGCAGGAATTCCGCATCAGTCTGTTCTCTGGACATGGCAGGGGGGCGCAGGCAGTTTCAATACAATTTCAGACCAGGAAGCGCCGGAAAGAGTTTCCTGTATTCAGACAATAAGCGGAAATTGGGCTGGTTGGGGAATCTTTTTTGATGTGCAGGACGGAGGCCAACCTTGTCCCTTAAATTTTTCTAATTATAGCCAGGGCCAGTTAAGATTCTTTGTTAAAACCCCGGTAAATTTGAAAGTAGAGCTTAAGGAAACAGGCCCAAATGGGCCGGTGCGCACACGCTACATTGCAAATTATGGCTGGAATGGATTAAATGAATGGCAGGAAATCACCATCCCCATCAGCGCATTTAATGCAAATTTAACCCAGATATATTCGCCCTTTATGATTACTGCAGAATGCGCCGCAACTTTTTATGTGGATTATGTAAGGTGGGAAATCCCTATTTCTGGATATACTCCTACGCAGGTAGCGGTGAACGGCCGGCAATTATTAGTTAATGGCAGCGCCTTTACAGTAAGAGGCGTCTCAGCCGAATTTACGCCCGTGGGAGAAATTGGATCTGGTTATGATTGGTCTTTGTATCCTGAGAATTATACTCCGGATATGCCTCTTATAGACAGTATGAGGGCAAATGTGGTCAGGACTTACCACAAGCGCCCTACGCAAAGAGCATTTTTAGACAGCTTAAATCAGCAGGGCATTTATTTGATTATGGGATTTCCTGTGGATGCGGTATATGGACAGAACCAGATAGTTGACTTTGGAAATCCTGTGGTGCGCCAAAATATCAAGAGATGTTTCTTAGATATGGTTGGCCACTGGAAAAATCATCCGGCGATACTTATGTGGTGTCTGGGAAATGAGGTAAACAGAATACTCGAGGATAATGGAGTTTCGCCCAACGATTGGTACAGCTTGGTAGATGAGTGCGCAGAAGAAGCCCACCTTTTGGAAGGAGCAAATTATCATCCTGTAACCACAGCCAATGCAGACCAGGAAGTTTGGGATATCGGAGACCCGACGATAAATGCTGACGATGTTTCATTACCGCACCTGGATTTATGGTCTTTGCAGTTATACCGGGGCGAATCATTCGGTGACACATTTAGTGATTATCAAACCTTAAGTAACAAGCCTTTATTGATAAGTGAGTTTGGTTGTGATGTATATGATGGCAGAAGCGGCCAGGAAAATCAGCCGATGCAGTTAAGTTATTTAACATCGCAGTGGACAGAGA
Organism: Candidatus Omnitrophota bacterium; assembly: GCA_028711115.1. Classification (GTDB taxonomy): domain Bacteria; phylum Omnitrophota; class Gorgyraeia; order Velamenicoccales; family JABMQK01; genus JAQTSV01. The sequence continues at coordinate 1,420,896 of JAQTSV010000001.1, read as the reverse complement.
TCAGCGCAAATCTTTCCACCAATTTTACGCCTGGCGTATGCATAGGCGGAATTATGTTTTCCTGGAGAGACGGCTGGTGGAAGAGTAGTCACGGCACACCTTCGAGCCACGACACCGAGACTGACTGGCTTAATCCTGCTTACGATGACATGAATATGAATGAAGAGTGGTGGGGAGTTGTGGCTATATCTCAGAACCAGCAAGACAGGACTATCAGGCAGGGTTATAATCTCTGGCTTATACCGGCAATAAATATTACTTATCCACACGAAGGAGGGACTGTAAATACTTTTGCGCCTACGATTACCTGGCAGACTACCAACATAGAACCTAATGAATCCTTAAGAATTGTTATAGGGCATCCTAATTATACCAGACCCATCTCTTGCAATTTCAGCGTCAAGAATGTCTTATTGGCCTTGGCTAATTTCTTTGATATAGAATCAGCCTATGCCGACTCAAGAATGGTTGCACTATGGTCAGAAGATTTAAATGTGGTAGTGCCGAACACAGGAAGCTATACTGTGCCGCAAGGCATACGGCCTATACTTTACCCGAATGTTACCCATACCTTAACCATATCTAAAGTCACAGAACCTAATGTAAGAAGCGTTGTGCATTTCAGGGTATCAACTGATGTTAACCGTTTTAACCGCGCAGAACTCATGGGGAATGTAAGGTTTAAAGAAATTAATAAATTAAAGACGGACAATACAAAATTAGAGCCTCTCCGCAAACTTCCTACCTCGAAATAAAACCCCGGGTATTTCTTTATTTTAGTCCACCAAGATTAATTTTCCTAAAATCTTTCCGTTTTGTTTCTATACTTAAGTTTTATTTTAACCTTGCAAAGCCATCTATTTCTTGATATAACTTATACATTAAATATCCTAATTAACAATTATCCAACAGGGGTTTTTAGGTTATGAGTCAGTTAATAGATAAAATAAACAAACTCAAAAAAGACAGGCACGCCATAATCCTGGTGCATAATTATCAGTTGCCGGAAGTCCAGGATATTGCCGACCATTTAGGCGATTCGCTGGAACTCAGCCGTATCGCTGCTAAGAGTGACGCCGAAGTTATTATTTTTTGCGGCGTGCATTTTATGGCCGAGACCGCCTCAATTTTATGCCCGGACAAAAAAGTAATTATGCCGGATATAAAATCCGGATGCCCCATGGCGAATATGATAACGGCCGAGGATTTGCGGGAATTAAAATCGCGCCATCCCAAGGCAGCAGTGGTAGGTTATGTGAATACCTCTGCAGACGTGAAAGCAGAACTGGATATCTGCTGCACTTCCACAAACGCAGTGGAAGTGGTAAATAAGCTTAAAAGCTCAGAAGAAATTATTTTTGTGCCGGATAAATATCTGGCGGATTTTGTGTCCAAGAAGACCGGGCGCGTGCTTATTTCCTGGGACGGGTATTGCCCCACGCATGTAAAAATACTTCCCGAAGATATTATCAAATCGGTAAGGAAACATCCTCACGCAAAAGTAATCGTGCATCCTGAATGCACTCCGGAGGTAATTTCCCTTGCCGATGAGGCGCTTTCTACGGGAAAGATGTGTAAATATGCCAAAGAATCTCCGGCTAAGGAATTTATTATCGGCACAGAAACAGGGATTATCTATCGTCTGGGAAAAGATAACCCTGACAAAAAGTTTTATCCTGCCACAGAACTGGCGGTTTGTCCGAATATGAAAAGGACCACGCAGGAAAAAGTCCAGTGGGCATTAGAGGAACTAAGGGAAGAAGTGCGGGTTCCCGATGAAATCCGCCGCAGGGCAAAGAAAGCCATAGACAGAATGCTGGAGATGGTCTAAATGCACAGGCGCAAATTAATCCGGAGTTTTATAAATGCAGCAAAAGGCCTTTATTATGTCTGCAGAAATGAACGCAACATGATTATTCATCTGGGCATTGCTTTTATTGTGATAGCAATGTCTTTTTTTCTGCATTTAGACAAGATAGAGTTCCTGATTGTTCTGGTCTGTATTGCCTTGGTTCTGACTCTGGAGACGATAAATACTGCTTTTGAATGCATGGTGGATTTATTCCATGGCGCCAAGATAAACTCCATTGTCAAGATGCTCAAGGATATTGCTTCGGCGGCAGTATTATTGGCGTGTATTTTTTCGGCTATTGTGGGAGTCTGGATATTCCTCCCCAAGCTTATGCTTAAATGGCCGATGAAAATTTATTAACAAACATTAACACGAGGTAGAAAATATGAACAATAACTATCTTTTGGCATTTATCCCCATATTCGTGGCAGTAGATGCTATAGGGGTATTACCGATTTTTATCTCGCTTACTGAAGGGATTAAAAAAATAAATAAGAGAAGAATTATTTTGAATTCTTCCATAACGGCAATAATTTTAGCGGTGGCTTTTATATTTTTGGGTAAAGCGGTATTTAAAGTATTGGGAATTACCATAGGCGATTTTATGATTGCAGGAGGCTTTATCCTTTTTTGTATCGCCATAAGGGATATATTAATCCCGGGCAAGCAGCACCGGGTTGCTCCCAAGGAATTAGGCGCTGTTCCTTTAGGCATACCTTTGATAGTGGGGCCGGCAGTCTTAACTACTTCCTTAATTCTCATCGCCGAATACGGAATGGCAGCGACTCTGGTTTCGGTAGTGGCTAATGTGGTTCTGGCGGGATTGATTTTTATGTCTTCAGATATTCTCATAAAGATTTTGGGCGAGAACGGTACCCGGGCGCTCTCCAAAGTAACCAGTCTTCTTTTAGCCGCCATTGCGGTTATGATGATAAGAAAAGGGGTAATGATTATTATCGGTAACGCGTAGCAAATTTATAATTTATAAGGTAGAAAAATAATCAACCAGCCGTAATAAAGTGCGAATTTCCATCTAAGAAGCAACGCCGCAACCATTTTTATTGAACAGATTTCCAGTCTCTGATATAATCAATCGCTAGTTTTTGTCGTAGAATTGTGGATTTTGCTGGCGTAGCTCAGTTGGTAGAGCAGGGCTTTCGTAAAGCTCAGGTCGGAGGTTCGACTCCTCTCGCCAGCTTAAAAATAAAATCCGGTATTATATGTCTCATTTCAGGCAGATCATAAGGAATAGGAATTTTTTCCTGCTTTGGATTGGTCAGGTTATCTCTCAATTTGGCGATCGGCTCAATCAGATGGCGCTGATCGCCTTTATATTTAAACGGGCCCCCGGCTCTACATTTGAGCTCGCTAAATTGATGGCCATTACCATTATTCCCGTATTCCTCATAGGCCCTTTAGCCGGTGTTTATGTGGACAGGTGGGACAGGCGCAGGACTATGTTTGTCTGCGACTTAATCCGCGCCGTACTTGTTTTTACCATTCCTTTATTCCTGATGAATACCAGCTCTCTGATTCCGTTGTATATAGTGGTTTTCCTGGTGTTCTGCCTGAGCAGATTTTTTGTGCCGGCCAAGATGTCCATAATCCCTGATTTGGTAAATAAGGAAGACCTGCTTATGGCTAATTCTTTGGTAAATACCACCGGTATGATTGCAGCGGCAATGGGTTTTGGCATAGGCGGAATTATTGTAGAGATACTGGGCGCAAAAGGCGGGTTCTATCTGGATGCTTCAACTTTTCTTATTTCAGGAATTTTAATATTCTTCGTGAGCACAAAGATGGGCATTAAAGTTAAGGCCAAAGAAGTTTTAAAAGTAGGCAAGGAGATAGTAGAGGTAATAAAGACATCTGTAGTGGAAGAATTAAAAGATGTATTCGGTTTCTTGAGCAGGCAGGAAAACATAAAAACAATTCTAAATATTTTATTTATACTCTGGGCAGCTCTGGGCGGTGTTTATGTTATTATAATTGTATTTATACAACGCGTGTTTACCTCGGTGGTCAAGGATTTAGGTTTATTGGCGGTGTTTTTAGGATGCGGTTTATTTTTTGGCTCTTTGGTGTATGGAAAATTCGGTAGAAGAACGTCTTATTTTAAGGTGATATTTATCAGCCTCGTATTTGCAGGGATTTCACTCATAGCATTTACTGTTACAAGCTATCATTTTATGAATTTTGCTTTGGCAGCTGCGCTTTCTTTTGTTTTAGGCCTGAGCATTTCGCCGATTATGATTGCCTCAAATACCCTGGTGCACGAATTGACAGATACAAGCATGAGGGGTAAGGTATTTACGGCGCTGGAAATAGTGGTACATTTTGCATTCCTGATTTTTATGTTTATTACTTCCAGTTTGGCAGAATATCTGGGGCAGTTTGCTATTTTGATTGGTGTGGGAATTTTTGTTATTTTAGTAGGTATAGTGGGATTGTTGAAGAAAAATGGTCAGATTAGCAGAGCATAAAGAATTAACAGAAAATAAGGCAATTCAGAACGCAAAGTTGACTGTCAAAGTCTATATTCCTTTGGTTCAGCATTTTGGCAGGCCTTGCGATAAAATTTTGGTCAAGCCCAACGATTTGGTAAAGACCGGTCAGATGATTGCGACTTCCGAGTCTGGTTTATTCAGCCCCGTGCACGCTTCAGCCTCCGGAAAAGTATCGGTTATTACAGATTGGTTGCATCCTGTTTTAGGCAGAGCCAAAGCAGTAATCATTGAATCAGACGGCAGAGATGAAAAAAATTATAATGAACCTGCCGCCAGAAAAGAAATAGATGCGTATTCCGCAGAAAAAATCCGCGAGATTATTTTTAACGCAGGCATAGTCGGTATGGGCGGGGCAGGTTTTCCTACGCACATAAAGTTAAAGCCCTCAAAACCGGTGGATACCTTTATCTTAAACGGCGCTGAGTGTGAGCCGTATCTTACCACCGACCATCGTCTGATGGTAGAGCACGCAAACGAAATTATCGAAGGCGCAAAGATTGTTTTAAAGGTGCTGGGAATTGATAATTGCATTGTTGCAATTGAGGATAATAAACCCGAGGCAGTAGAAATATTTAAGAAACATCTACCCGCAGGTTTTAAATTAAAAATTTTAAAGACATACTATCCGCAAGGCGGAGAAAAACAGCTGATTAAGGAAATTTTGAATAAAGAAGTGCCGTCAGGCGGCCTGCCTTTTGATATCGGCGTGGTGGTGCAGAACGTGGCAACGGTTTTTGCAATTTATGAGGCAGTCGATAAAAATAAACCGCTTTATGAGCGTGTAGTTTCTGTTACAGGAAGCTGTATAGAAAATCCGGGAAATTTTCTGGTAAGGATTGGCACGACCGTCAGGGATTTAATCCAGGAGTGCGGCGGATTTAAAAAAGAGCCGGCAAAAGTGGTTTTCGGCGGGCCGATGATGGGCATCGCCCAGTTTTCTTTGGATGTGCCTGTAATTAAAACTACGAGCGGCATAGTATTCTTCAGTAAAGAAGAGTTGGTTGTAAGAGAAGACCGCGTCTGCTGCCGCTGCGCGCGTTGTATCGATGTCTGCCCTGCGCGCATAATGCCTGCAATTATAACTATGGCTGCTGAAAAAGAAAGATGGGATATTGCTAAAGATTACGACGCTTTGGATTGTATCGAGTGCGGTTTGTGTTCTTACATATGCCCGGCAAAAAGGGATTTAGTGCATTTGATAAAATATGCCAAGTCCAGAATTAAGAAATAACCTGGTAGTTTCGTCAGGCCCTCACATAGAAATTGACGACCATATTGTGCGAAGGATGTGGGCGACATTTTTTGCGCTTTTACCCGCAGGTATCGCAGGAATTTATATTTTTGGCATAAACGCATTTAATATAATTTGCGTTTCGGTTATAAGCGCCCTGGTTACCGAGTGGATTTTTCAGAAAATCAGAGGAAAGAAAGTAACTATATTAGACGGAAGCGCCATTATCACAGGTTTACTCCTGGGATATAATTTATCAAGCGGCGTACCGCTTTGGATTGCCGCCGTGGGCAGTTTCTTTAGCATCGCCATAGGAAAACAGATTTTCGGCGGCTTGGGTTTTAATATCTTTAATCCGGCTTTGGTAGGCAGGGCATTTTTAATGGCCTCCTGGCCGAAATATATGACTGCCTGGGTTAACCCCAGGTGGCAGGTTGACGCTATAACCAGTGCAACGCCTTTGGGCATAATAAAAGAAAAATTAAATTATCCCTTGCCGAGTTATTGGGATTTATTTATCGGTAACCGCGGTGGCTGTATCGGAGAAATATGCGTAGCCGCTTTGCTTTTGGGAGGGATTTATCTTCTTATTAAAAGATACATATCCTGGCAGATACCGGTTAGTTTTATATTGACCCTGGGAATATTTAGCTGGGTTTTTCCTGGCAGCGGTTTACTAAAAGGAGACTTTCTGTTTTCTATTTTAGCCGGAGGAGCTATTTTAGGCGCATTCTTTATGGCCACTGATTATGTGACCGCGCCTTTGACAAAAAAAGGGAAAATAATTTTCGGCACAGGCTGCGGCTTGTTGACTTTTGTAATCCGAAGATGGGGAGGCTATCCCGAAGGAGTTTCTTACGCGATTTTAATGATGAATGCCGCAACTCCTTTGATTGACCGTTTTAGCCGCCCCAAAAAATACGGCTGGAAGAAAGCAAAGGCAAAACAATGATCCGTTACGGTTTGATTTTATTGACTATATGTTTATGCTCATCGCTGGTTTTAAGCACGACTTATAAATTTACGCATTCGCGCATCGAAGCGCAATCGATTAACGAAGAAAAAGACGCTTTGGATAAAGTGTTTATTGGTGCAACCGAATTTGAACAAAAAACTATAGAAGGTAAAGACTATTATTTGGCAAAGAAAGGCGCAAAAGTTTTAGGTTACATCATCAAAGTAGAAGCAAGAGGTTATGGCGGTGCAATAAAAATGCTTGTGGGTTTTGATTTTAACGGCGAGATTAAGGGGATTAAGATTTTGTCGCACAGCGAAACCCCGGGTTTAGGCGCAAAGATAAACGAATCGCGCTACGGCGAAGATAGGCCGTGGTTTTTAAAACAATTTGAAGGAAAAAATGCAAAAGAATTAGAGTTAGGCAAAGACGTCCAGGCGATTACCGCAGCGACAATAAGTTCAAGGGCCGTATTGGAAGGAGTAAAGAAAGAAGTCGTAGATTTTCTTTCCAAAGTAAAATGATAAAGAAATTATTTTATGAGTTTAAGAAAGGCATCACCGTAGAAAACCCCACGTTTGCTCTGGTCTTGGGGCTTTGTCCTACGCTTGCGGTTTCAACTACGGTTGTAAACGCCATAGGCATGGGCGTAGCGGCAACATTTGTGCTTCTTGGTTCTAATATTTTTATTTCTGCATTAAGGAATTTTATTCCGGATAGGATACGTATTCCTTGTTATATCGTAATTATCGCGACCTTCGTTACCATAAATGAAATGATTATGAAGGCTTATTTTCCGGCGCTGAACCGCTCTTTGGGTATTTTTGTGCCGCTTATTGTGGTTAATTGCATTGTGCTTGGCCGCGCAGAGGCGTTTGCCTGTAAAAATTCGGTTTTATATTCTATATTAGACGCTTTGGGAATGGGCGTAGGTTTTACCATAGCGCTGGTTATTATCGCCTCCATCCGGGAATTTTTGGGTAACGGCACAATTTTAGGCATACCCCTGGTTAAAGGTTTTGAACCGGTAACGATGATGGTTTTGGCTCCGGGGGCGTTGTTTACCATTGGGATATTGATAGGCATAATGAATTTCTACCATCTTAAAAAGAAGGATAAGAAGGAAATAAAAGGATTGGGTTGCCATGGATGTAAGTAAGTTTGTAATGATTTTTATCAGCATGGTTTTTATCAATAACTTTATCCTCTCCAAATTTTTGGGGCTTTGTTCGTTTATCGGAGTTTCCAAAGAAACCAGGCCCGCGGTGAGCATGGGCTTTGCGGTTATGTTTGTCACTACGATGTCTTCAATTATTACCTGGCTAATTTACCGTTTTATCCTTATACCTTTTAATATAACTTATATGCGCACCATTTCTTTTATTCTGGTAATTGCTACATTTGTGCAGCTGGTGGAGATGTTTATACGAAAGACCAGCCCGCATTTGTATAAGTTTTTTGGGATATACCTGCCTTTAATCACCGTAAACTGCGCTGTGTTGGGCGTGGCAGTGTTAAATAGCGAGGAATTTTTTATAAATAGTAAAATTGTCCCGGGAAGTTTTGCCTTATCAGTAGTGCAAGGATTATTTGCCGGCGTAGGCTATTGTCTGGCCATGCTTTTAATGTCGGGGATAAGAGAAAGATTGGAATTAGTAGAAGTTCCCAGAAGTTTTAAGGATGTGCCGTTGGCGTTTGTCATTGCGTCTTTAATGAGCCTGGCATTTATGGGATTTTCAGGTTTCAGGTTTTAAATTATGGAAATAATAATTCCGGTTTTAACTTTAAGTATTCTGGGTTTAATTTTCGGCGTGGGATTGGCTATCGCCGCAAAGAAACTGTGCGTTACTACAGACCCCAAGGTAGAAGCTATATTTGCGCACTTGGCCGGAGCGAACTGCGGCGCCTGCGGAAAAGCCGGCTGCATCGCTTTTGCGGAAGGCCTCATAAATGGCGAGTGCACAGTAGATAAATGCCCGGTGACTGAACTGGGAGAGAAATCAGAAATTGCCAAGTTGCTGGGCCATGATATGCACACAAAAGTTAAAACAGTTGCAGTATTACACTGCGGAGGCGGAAATAAAGTTAAGGATAAATTTAAATATAATGGCATAAAAGATTGCAACGCGGCAAGCTTGCTGCAGGGCGGGCAGAAATCCTGCGTCTATGGTTGCTTGAGTTTGGCAAGCTGCGCTAAAGAATGCCCTTTTGACGCGATAAATATGAATGAGGAAACAGGGCTGCCGGAGGTCGATGAAGCAAAATGCACGTCCTGCGGAAAGTGCGTTGCAATTTGCCCCAAGAAATTATTCAGCCTTGAGCCGGTAGATAAAAAATATTATACAAATTGTTCGTCGCTTGATTTCGGAAGAGCCGTTTTAGATGTTTGCCCGGCAGGTTGCATTGCCTGTCATAAATGCGAAAAATCCTGCCCGGTTTCGGCTATAAAAGTTGTAAATAACTTAGCAGTTTTTGATTATGCAAAATGCCAGAATATGGGTGAGTGTTTAAAAGTATGCCCTACAAAATGCATAATAAAGAGAGGTTAGCATGATAAAAATTTCTGTTTTTTGTTCGGGTAACGGGACAAACCTACAGGCAATAATCAATGCCATAAAAAGCAAAAAATTAAAGTCGGTTAAAATAGCTTTGGTTGTAAGCGATAACCCTTCGGCTTACGCGCTTGTAAGGGCAAAAAAAGCCGGCATAAAAACGGTTGTAGTTGAGCCATTAAAATTTTCTACGAAGAGCGGTTTCGAGAAAGAAATTATAAAGCATCTCAAGAAAGAAAAGGTTCAATTGATAGTTTTGTCGGGTTTTATGCGCATAGTGGGAAAAGATATTTTAAGCGAGTATAAAAATAGGATATTAAATATCCACCCGGCCTTGTTGCCGTCGTTTAAAGGCGCGCATGGAATTAAAGATGCCTTTGATTACGGAGCAAAAGTCACGGGGGTTACGGTTCATTTCGTCGATGAAAGGACAGACCACGGCCCGATAATTCTGCAGGAGGCAGTGCCCGTTAAAAAAGACGATACGCTCAAATCATTGGAAGAACGCATACATAAAGTTGAGCATAAACTTTATTATAAGGCTATCCAGTTGTTTGCTTCCGGGAGATTGAAGATAGCAGGCAGGGAAGTAGAAATTATTTAAAGTCAGATTAATCTCTTGTCAATTCCGCAGCAAAATATTTCACCGCATTCACATCCACAAAATTCTTCCAATATTTAAAAATAGGATTTCTAGAGAAATTATTCTGGGTGAGATAAAGATTATAAGGAAGTCGGGTTTTCGTCTTCTAGAGAATAAGCAGGGGAGGGATTGCTGAATTTGGATAATAATCTTGTCCTGCTTATGGATAGCCTATCTTTGCTTATCAAATCCTGGATTTCTACCAGATCGAAATCACTGAACTTATATTTTGTGACCACTTCATAAATACTCTTTAATATTATGTCGTCTAATTTATCCAGCGATTTTATTCTTTCAGCGCCGTATTTCTCCATTTCGTTGATTTTGGCTTTAGCGTTGTTTACTATCTGCTCTCTTAAGAAATCAACAAGTAAAATATCGTTATATTCTATATGCAGACCGTATTTATCATTTATGATATCTTTACTACCGTCTGCTTTTAGAATCATTCTGTTGTAGAATTCATCCGAGGGCAGCATATTCAGTAGGAATTGTTCCATATCCAGCCTGTGGATAACAAAAGTTATCTTTATGCCATTTTTTATATTCGCCAGGCAGATGGCAAAAAAATTCATATTTTCGGTGTCACGGATAATATCACCGATGGAGAAATAAGCTTTCTGCAATATTTCTATGGTGGCATTGGTGAAATCCTGATATAAAGTAGTGCCGCCCACGGTCTTCTTGAATAAATCTTTTTCTTTTTCCTTTTCTTCCGGGCTGTATTTCAGGAATATGTAGTTTATGTCAAAAGCCGAGTTTTCGTATTGGCAGGTTATGTCCAGGAATTTTATATTTTTTTCAGGCAATACCCCGCCTTTATTAGAGGAGGAATTGATGGTTAAGATATCTTTGTCAGTGGCAATATATATCCAGAGAGTTTTTCCTACAGTTCTGGTAGTGGTATAGACCGGATAGTCGAGTTTTGCGGTTTTATTAAAACTGGCGAGAAATTTTTCTTCTACGTTTGTTTTTGCCGGAGGAGGAAGTTTGCGCGCGCAAGCCGACAAAAACAGCGAACTAATTAACAGAACTGTCAGGGCGGGATTTATGGAATTCCTTAAATATCGCATCAATTTCGTCATAATCGAGCTCTTGTTTCTTGACTAATTCCTGGGCAAAGCGGTCAAGTAACGGCCTTTCTTTTTGCAGGAGTTCTTCTACTTCCTTCAGGCATTGTTCCATTATTTTTTGTGTATCTGCGTTTAATTGTTCTCTTACTTTTTCTGAAATGACAGATTCCCGCGGCGAACGGCTCCAGCCGGAAATCCGTGTCTCCAGGCCTGCGTAATTGCCCAGAAGTCCGCTGTCACCCATACCCCAGCGCCATACCATATCGTGTGCGAAAAACAGGGCAGTGCGGAAATCCGAGTCTACTCCGGAAGTGGTTGTGCCGAATTTTATTTTTTCCGCCACATAACTGCCGATGCTTACTTTTATATTGGCCAGCAGTTTTTCCCGGTCATAATTATGTATTTCTTCCCTGGGGACATGATAGACAACTCCCAAAGTATCCGCCCTGGGGATTATCGACGCCTTCATCACATCGTCGGTGGGGTTGAGAAGATAGGCCACAATTGCATGGCCGGCTTCGTGATAAGCGGTCATTTCTTTTTCGCGGGGAGTGAGTTTTATATTACGCTTCACGCCCAGTTCTATTCTGTCCATGGCTTCATTTATTTCTTTCATAGTTACAGTAGCTTTTTCATGTCTTACTGCCAATAGCGCAGCTTCCCTTACTATATTAGAAATATCTGCGGGACTTTTCTGCACAGCCCTGCGTGCCAGGCGTGGTATATTCAGCGAGGAATCAAATTTTACTTTACTTAAATAATACTGGAATAATTTTTCTCTGTCTTCAAGCCCCGGCAGACCTACGTTAATTATGCGGTCGAACCTGCCCGGTCTCAAAAGCGCCTGGTCCAGGAAATACATCGGCGCATTGGTGGCTCCGATTATAATGACATTGGTGTCCTTGTCTTTTAAACCGTCCATTTCTACGAGCAACTGGTTAAGCGTTGTATTAAATTCAGTCTGGCCGCCGAAACCTGAATCGGTAGCGCGCTGCGCTCCCACGGCGTCTATTTCGTCGATAAAGATTATGCATCCGCCTTCAAGCGTGGCAAGGTCACGCGCCTGTTTAAACAGGGAACGGATTCTGCTCGCGCCCACACCCACAAACATCTCTACAAATTCCGAACCAGACATAGCAATAAAGGGAAGTTTTGATTCGGTGGCTATGGCCTTGGCCAGGTATGTCTTTCCGCATCCTGGAGGCCCTACCATAAGTATTCCTCTTAGGATTTTTCCGCCGATACGCTGCAAATCCGCGCGGTCTTTGATTAATTTTACCACTTCGGATGCTTCCTGTTTTGCCTCTTCCATACCGATTACATCATTCCAGGTGACTTCTACCTCTTCGCCTTTAACCGCTTTTTTCTTTTGCTGCGTAAAGCCACGCCCGCCTTTTTTAAAGAAGAGATAATACCATAACATTGTATAAACCACGCCGAAGACGATAGACATGATTAACTGCAGGAATAACTGCAGCGGTATGACTGCCAGCTGGGATTGCTTCATAAAATTGCCGGCATTGTTCCAGGCCTCAATTCCCGTCACCAGCAATATCACCAGCCCCACTATAAGCGCAAGCCCCGAGATTATCAGAAGCATCTTTATCCAGTGCAGCTTAAAGAAATATTTTATCTTTTTCCAGTTCATTTTAAGTTTTTATCCTCCGGAAATTGTTGATTGTTGTTATCGTAAACCTGTAAAAATTTGCAGAACAAATAAATACTATAAGAATATAACACATAAAAAAAGCCAAGTCAATTTTAATTACGAGAATTTGACTTGACTTTGATTTTATCTTATGATACTGTCCTAATATTAAATAAGAGTATTTCGGAATAAATTCAGAGTATTAAAAACGGAGAGAAGTAATATGGCAGATACAAAAATAAAGACTATTAAAGCTAGGGAAGTCCTGGATTCCAGGGGCAATCCCACCGTAGAAGCAGATGTTTTATTGGATTCCGGAGTTTTAGGCCGGGCCATAGTTCCTTCGGGCGCTTCTACCGGTGAAAGAGAGGCCCTGGAGTTAAGAGACAGCTCATCAAAGCGCTATTTAGGCAAAGGCGTGCAACAGGCAGTGGATAATGTGAATAAAGTAATCGCCCCTAAACTAATCGGCAAACAGCCGGATTTTAAGTCGCTAGACGAAATAATGCTTAAGTTAGACGGTACAGAAAATAAGTCTAAGCTCGGCGCAAATGCGATTCTGTCGGTTTCTTTGGCCGTGGCCAAGGCCGCAGCCAACAGCCAGGGCATAGGACTTTATAAATATCTTGGCACAGAACAGGCGCATATCCTGCCCATACCGCAAATGAATATTTTAAACGGCGGAATGCACGCCGATAACAATTTGGATTTTCAGGAGTTTATGATTATGCCTATAGGCGCGCCCACATTCAAAGAGGCATTACGTATCGCCACAGAAGTTTTCCATAATCTGAAATCAATACTTAAGTCAAAAAAGCTTTCCGTTTCCGTGGGTGATGAAGGCGGATTTGCACCGTCATTAAAATCCAATGAAGAGGCGATAATACTTATTATCCAGGCGATTAATAAAGCAGGATATAAAGAAGGTAAGGATATTTATCTGGCATTGGATGTAGCAGCCAGCTCATTCGCAGAAAACGGAAAGTACGTTTTAAAAGGCGAAGGAAAAACCCTGGATTCTCTGGCGATGATTGAAAAATTCAGGGCGCTGGTTAAACAATATCCTATAGTCTCCATTGAGGATGGTCTGTCTGAGAACGATTGGGACGGCTGGGTCAAACTCACAAAAGAGATGGGCAAAGACGTCCAGCTCGTCGGCGACGATGTATTTGTCACAAATCCCAAAATATTCAGAGAAGGCATCGAAAAAAAGATTGCCAATTCCATTCTCATAAAGGTAAATCAGATCGGTTCTTTATCCGAAACATTAGAGGCGATATCTATCGCCAAAAAAAATAAATATACGGCTGTCATCTCGCACCGCTCAGGAGAGACAGAAGATACAACCATTGCGCATCTGGCCGTGGCTACCGGTGTAGGCCAGATAAAGACCGGTTCTCTTTCGCGCACAGACAGAGTGGCGAAATATAACGAGCTGTTGAGGATTGAAGAGGAGCTTGGCGCAAAAGCAGTTTATGCTGGTAATCTCTGGCCGAATCTGTTAAAATAATCACGACAAAAGCAAAGCCAGAGTAAAAAATTGAAGAATAATAAAATTTTTATCACTATAGTTGTGTTGGGTGCTTTGAGTTTTATCTCTGTTTTTTCCAAATATCAGGACCTGCTTCAGAAAAACAGAGAGTTGAAATTTAAGATGAAGAAGCTGGCGGCCGAAAACAGAGCCCTCTCGGAGAAACAGAATAAATTAGAGACAGACCCTGTTTTTGCAGAGTCAGTGGCAAGGCAGGAATTAAACGTAGCCAAAGAAAACGAAATAATTTATAAAGTAATACCTGAAGAAAAATAGTCTGATTTCGCGGGGTGGAGCAGCCTGGTAGCTCGTCAGGCTCATAACCTGAAGGTCCTCGGTTCAAATCCGAGCCCCGCAACCAATTTCTATAAAGCCATCGAGATAATCGGTGGCTTTTCTTTTTCTTGTTCGCCGTTACTTTTTTAACCCTTGCCAAAATAAGCCCGAAGTAGTATCATTACCTTATGTTGCGCAGGAGTAGAAGCAGGTTAAAATAAAGTAAATTTAAGGCAACTCTCTAAAAAGGGGTTGCCTTTTTGGTTAAAGGAAGAGATATGAAGAGAATTTATTGGTTAATTCTGTGCGGATTATTAATATTAACCGCATCTGGTTGCGCAACCATAAACGGGCGTAATCAGATTCGTTTTTCGGAACACCTGATTTTAGATAACTATGACTATATTTTTGGTATTGCAGCCGCAGATTTGGATGGCGATGGGGATATTGATTTAACCAGTACCAATGCCACCACAAAACCAAAATCGCTATATTGGTTTGAGAACGACGGGACAGGTGTTTTTACGAAACATATTGCTTATAGCGGAGCGCACTCCCATCTGGAGCGCCACGCAATCGGAGACATAGATTCAGATGGGCATCCTGATATAGTTGCCGTCAATAATACCCCCGGAGAGCTGCTTTGGTTTCGCAATGATGGCACACCACAGGATGGACAGCCCTGGCAGGAATTCATAATTACTCCAGAGATGCCTTATGCCTACGATGTGGCGTTGGCTGACCTGGATAAAGATGGAGATTTGGATGTGATTGCTATCGGTTATAAGGGTTATTTAGCCTGGTTTGAGAACGTTCCTTCTCTAAATGGCCGTGATTGGATCAGGCATCCGATTGATGATAGCAAGCAAACAGGAAATCATACTATCCGGGTGGCTGACTTTGACGGAGATAAAGATTTAGATTTGCTCTCTACAGTACATTCAGCACATATGGTAGTTTGGTATGAGAATTGTAATGGCGCAAGGTCTTTTCAAAAGCATATTGTGGACAGCAAAACACTTTATCCCACTCATGGGCAGCCGTTTGATATTGACAAAGACGGAGATATGGATATTGTTATGGCTTTTGGTAAGGATGGTTTATCCGGGGATAGAGATACCCACCAAATTGCCTGGTATGAAAACACATCGGGTTCATGGACCAAGCATATCATTTATAAAGGATTTAATGATGCATTTGAAGTGGTGGCCGGGGATTTAGACAATGATGGAGATGTCGGCGTAGTTGCTACTTCGTGGCGCAAGCCGGGCCGGATGGCCTGGTTCCATAATCCCGGCGGAAAAGAAGATATTCCGTGGAAGATGCTTTTACTGAAAAAGAAGTGGAGAAGTGCCAATAATATACTTTTAGCTGACTTGAATGGGGATAATAAACTCGACATTGTTGCCTGTGCCGAAAGGCTATCTCAGGAATTGCGCTGGTGGCGTAACGAGGGAAAATTATTTCATGAAGATAAATTAAACATTAAAACCAGCGAAAACATTAACGCCGGTTCTGAATAAGGCATTGCATTTTATTCCAGGAGGGGAAAATGGATTCATCCGCAGAAAAGATTTTTGGTTATGTTCTGTTTTTTATCGGGCTGGCCTGCATAGTGTTTGCCCTTTTTTCCATGTATAATGTGTTTACAGATGTAAGCAAACCGCCTGAAATATTCCAGATGCAGAGTCTAAGTATTACCACGACTTCCGTGGCCAATGGTAGCCAGCCCACAGTGGTAAATATCGCCTTGGATGCGCAGGCGAGAAAAGTCGTAAATGTGTTTTTATATTATCTGTTTATGCTGTTTATTGTTATGGCAGGCGGCAGGATTAGCAGCTTAGGCATACAATTTAGCAAAGAAATAAAAGCCGAAATGAAAAGCTAAGGCAACTCTCTAAATAGGGGGTTGTTTTTTTGTTCACGCAGGAGGTGTAAAATGTATCCTGGATTATATGCATTTGGTGGGAT
Source organism: Candidatus Omnitrophota bacterium (assembly GCA_028711115.1). Taxonomy (GTDB): domain Bacteria; phylum Omnitrophota; class Gorgyraeia; order Velamenicoccales; family JABMQK01; genus JAQTSV01. Next base: position 1,404,657 of record JAQTSV010000001.1, on the reverse strand, counting down.
AATCGTTGTTGGAATAATAGTAGTATTAATTGGCTTTGCCATAGGAACATTTTTTGCTTTACCTATGATTTGGTTCCATATCGGCGCGGTAAGTAGAAAACTTAGTATAATAATAAATTTATTAGAAAAGAAACAAACATAGTGAATCAGTGAATAAACAACAATTAATCCTCTAGAAATTTGTTGGCAGATATTACGAAAATGTCAGACGATAAATCACAGGTTAAGTGGTATTTTAAGACCTACGGGTTGGTGGTTGCGTTTCTTTGCGTGGGGCCGTTTATGCTACCGTTGGTCTGGTTCAATCCCAATTTCAGCACAAGAAAGAAAATCATCATAACCGCCATAATTATTGCCATAAGCTACATTCTTTGGCTTATGCTCAAGTATTCCTTAAATTTCTTCGACAGTTCTTACCAGCAGCTATTGCAGCAAATGTAAATGAGATTCCCCAGAGAATAATTTCCCGCCCGCATAAGTTAAATAATAATTGACATTTTAATCGTAACTTGTTAATCTAAATCAAGATGAAAAAAATATTTTACGCTATTGTTTTATCTGTTTTTATCTGCGGTTGTGCCTCGCCGGGATATTATCATTTCAAGGCAGATGATCTGGGAAAATCGGACATCTCGCGCTTCGACGATATACCTGTCCCCATGGGATTTAAATTCTTTCCCCTGAATTCCTTTGTTTATGAAGCGGGTAAGGTGAGAATCGGCGTATTGGAATATTACGGCAGCAGTTTTCCTTATAAGATTGTCAAGTTTTATAAGGACAATATGCCCAATTTAGGCTGGCGCATATTGAATGTTATTGAAAGCAAAGATACACTTCTCAGTTTTGAGAAAGACAATGAAATCTGCATCGTCAAATTTTCATACAAAGGCAGCGGCGGTTCTTTGGTTATTTCTATTTCTCCACGATATGAAGAAAAAACTACAGTCAAAACTCTTCCTGTCAAAAAGTAATTCCTGAATTTCAATTCCGGTTATATTTTGATTTAATTTCTATTTGGAAAATGATGTAATGTCTTCTAAGAAGACAGGGTCTAATAAACCCATGTGCCAGAGGGAGATACTTTGGATTTTATATTTCCTGAGGATTTGTATTTTTTTTGCCATACTCTGTTCGTTTTCAAACCATACTACGTGCCCGGCGCCGTCTTTAGAGTAGGAAAAATAAGGGCTTTGGCTTTTTTTATCCCAGTTTATTTTAGTATTGTTTGATTCAGCCAGGGCTTTGGCCTGCCTGAAATTCACAGTATTTGCTTCACCCTTTGACCAGTCGTAGCCGTAAAATCCCAGGGCAATACTGATTTTCTCCAAAGGTATCTGCGACTTTGCGAATTCGATGATATCTATTAGCCAGAAGGCAGGGCAGATGGGCCCGGGCCTGCTTACTTTGGAGGAATAGTTGTAACACATAATCGTAACCCTGTCTGCGTATTTGGCGATTTGGCGCCAGTTGACGGTCCCTGCCCAGGATTTCCGGTGGTCTTCTATTTTTTGCTGCACCGTGACAATCAAAGTTTTATTTTCGCCGTGCAGCGTATCGGCCAGTTCTCTGATAAACAGTGCAAACAGCTCGTTATCTTCCGTATACATATTTTCATAATCTATATCTATGCCGTCGGCATTGGTCTCTTTTATTATCTCCATAAGGCGCTGGATATGTTTCTGCCTGGAATTTTCATCGCTTAAAATATCGTGCAGTATCTGCGGCTCCTTGATTTTCTTTTCCGAGGCGGAGTAGATGACGTCATTGGTAACGGCGGGAATGGCTTTTATGCCTAATTGATGCAGAGTATCGATTACCTGACGGCATTCCCCGGGGTCTTTGGCGATATTTACGATATTACCGTCTTTATCAAGGGCATAAAAAAACAGGGCCACTTCGTCTATCTTGTCCAAGAAATTATTCTTGAGCTGCCACATGCCATTTTTAATATCCCAGTATGCCAGCCAGGCGCTTATGGTTTTATTCTGCAGCGATGCGTAGCCGCAGAAAAATGGCAGGGAGATAAATATTATAAGTACAGCCAATATTAATTTATTATATGTTCTCATAAGTTACGTATTTTATATCATTTCAAAAACATTATGTAAAGGTTTAATTTTTTCTGCGGATGATTTTCCGGTAACAGATTTTTTTATTGTAAGTTCAATTGGTTTGGTGTATATTAGTTAGGCAAAGTTATTTAAGACAATGAAAAAAATATCCATATTTATATTGGTATTGGCGTTAGGTGCTTTCAGCGGCTGCGCCAGCCTGCATACAAAAGCCAGAGGCGCCTCGGGCGAAAAACAGGCCGCAATAGAGAACGACATTCCCATCACAATCGGATTTAACCTTCTGGAAGATAAGCGTCCGCAGGAAGATGTTTCCTATATGACCAGCGTAAGAGAAAAGGTATCCGGCGAAATTTTAAAGATGCTTCGGGATGAAGGGATATTCGACGAGATACACTTTCCTGCCCTGGAGAAGGACAGCATTGTCATCTGCGGAGAGATCAAAAAGTTTAACTGGGTTTCTTTCGACACAATGATTTCATATATTCCGGGGTTGAATGTCCTGCCGTTTTTCGGACTGCCTTCCACAAGGGTTTACAGTGAGGCAGAAATTTATCTGGAATTAAAGAAGAACAGGACAAACGATGTTATTTTCGGCTTTATCGAATCATATAAGAAGGAGACTACATATAATATCTATAATTTTAAGACAGAAAGGGCCAATGCGGACCTGGCCAGTTGTTTTGACGTTATACTAAAGCGCATAAAAGAAAAGATTCTCCTCAACAGAATAAAGATTTTAGAAGTGGCCGGGCTTGTTTCGGCAAAGACGCCTAAGCCATCTGCGGAGACAAAGAGTGAAGAGGCGGCAAAGAGCGAACCAGAAGTAAAAAGTGAACAGCCGGCAGCAGTGCCAGCACCAGTACCAGCGGCAGCGCCAACACCGGCACCGGCAGCGCCAGCAACTCCGGCTTCGAAAACAGAACCTGCAGCCGCGCCGCAATAAAATATCAACACAGGAGTTATTATGGAACCGGAAAAATCTTCTTACTATAATGAATTGGCCATTGCCAGTCTTACCATAGGCATTCTTTCCTTTATCCAGCTGTTTGGCCTGGAACGCAGCATCACTGCTGTTGTTTTCGGTATTTTGGCATTGAAGCGGATTAAACAGGATGAGTCTCAGAGAGGCAAGAAGATGGCCATGGCAGGCATTATTCTCGGCATTATCTATACTCTGCTTGCCATAATCATAATGCCTCATGCCATAGAACTGGCGAAAAGCATAATTAATAACGCGAAATAGTATTTTAAGTCAAGGTGTTTACAGGTAAAATCCCCTCAAGTTATAAACTGAGGGGATTTTTTGGTTTAAACCCCTAAAATCCAATAATTTGCAATAATTCAGCAAGTTATGCGTTATTATCAGCGTAAAAATGGCAAAATAAGTTGACGAAATAAGGTATTTTTGCTATAGTATGACTTCCTGAAAGAAGGCTTAAAAAGGGATAATTTCCCACCAAATAATCTTAATCAAGGAAGGTTAAATATGATCCCGAGATACACTTTGCCCAAGATGGAAAAGATCTGGAGCGAGCAGAATAAATTTGAAAAGATGCTTCAGATTGAAATACTCACAATCGAAGCACTGTCCAAATTGAATAAAATCCCCAAGAAGTCCTACCTTAATATCAAGAAGAAAGCTAAGTTTGATATCGAACGCATACAGGAATTAGAAGCAAAGACAAAACACGACATCGTCGCCTTTATCAATAATATCTCCGAGCATTTAGGCCAGGATGCCCGTTACCTGCATATGGGCCTGACTTCCAATGATATTCTGGATACGTCTTTGGCCATACAGATGGTAGAGGCCATAGATATTATTATAGAAGACGCAAAATCTTTGCTGGAGGTTCTTGCCAAAAAGGCAAAGAAATATAAAAAGACGATTTGCGTGGGCCGCACACACGGAATCCATGCCGAGCCCATTACCTTTGGTTTGAAGTTTGCACTCTGGTATGATGAAATGAAACGCAATTTAAAACGGTTAGAGGATGCGCGTGAAGCGGTGAGAGTGGGTAAATTATCCGGCGCAGTAGGCACTTATGCCCATATCGAGCCCGCAGTAGAAAAACATGTCTGCGATAAATTGAATTTAGCCGCCTCCACTTCGTCTACACAGGTGATTCCGCGCGACCGCCACGCTCAATATGTATTCGCTCTTGCTTTGGTTAGCGCCACACTGGATAAAATTACCACAGAGATACGCCATCTGCAGAAGACGGAAGTTTTAGAAGCCGAGGAATCTTTTTCCAAGGATCAGAAAGGCTCATCTGCAATGCCGCATAAGAAAAATCCCATTACCTGTGAGAGGATTTCAGGAATTGCGCGCATTTTGAAAGCCAATGCCCAGGCAGCATTGGATGATGTCAATCTCTGGCATGAGCGTGACATAAGCCACTCGTCGGTTGAGAGGGTAATCCTTCCGGATTCTACCATAATTTTGGATTACGCCTTGCAGGAGGCAATAAAAATTCTGGATAATCTCGTGGTTTATCCCAATAATATGATTTTGAATTTATCCAAGACTAATGGTTTGATATTTTCGCAAAGGATCCTGCTTGAACTTATGCGTAAAGGCCTGTCCCGGCCTGAGGCATACAATATAGTGCAGCGCTGTTCTATGGTTGTCTGGCAGACCAAGAGGGATTTTAAAGAAGTGCTGATGCACGATTCCAAGGTCCGCCGCCATCTTTCCAACAGCGAAATCGAATCGTGTTTTGATATCAATTATTACACGCGGTTCGTGGATAAAATTTATAAAGAAGTCGGTATAAATTAGAGGGAGCGCGCCATGACAAAACTCGAAAAAATTTACGAAGGCAAGGCAAAAATTCTTTACACCACAAAAAAACCGCATCTTTTAATCCAGTATTTTAAAGACGACGCCACGGCATTCGACGCCACAAAACGCGGCACAATTTTAGAAAAAGGTATTTATAATAACAAGATTTCCGCAAAATTGTTTGAACTGCTGAAGAATGCCGGCGTGCCCATTCATTTCGTAAGATTGTTAAACGACAGGGAGATGCTGGTGAAAAAGGTGGAGATAATTCCCGTGGAAGTCACCGTGCGTAACATTACCGCCGGAGGAATGAGCAAGATGCTGGGTTTGGCAGAAGGCATAAAACTCGAGAAACCGGTCCTGGAATATCATTATAAAAATGATTCCCTGCACGACCCTTTGATTAATGATGATCACATCCAGGCATTAAAATTGGCCACAGAAAAAGAAATGAAAAAGATAGCTAGGCTTTCTTTGAAGATAAACGAAGTGCTCAAAGATTTCTTTGCCAAAGTAAATGTAACTTTGGTGGACTTTAAGCTGGAGTTCGGCAGATTTAAGGGAAAGATTATCTTGGCGGATGAAATCTCCCCGGATACCTGCCGTTTCTGGGACAGTTCCACCGGCGAGAAACTCGACAAAGACCGTTTCCGCAGAGACCTCGGAAATATAGAGGAAGCCTACAAAGAAATGTATAAGAGAATATTTTCGATATAATAACACTAGCTATAGAAACAGCTCTTTTCTTAAAATTCAATAATATTCCTCAGATAGAAAGCAAGTTTTATGCTCTTCAGGGTAGAAGTCAAAGACAGGGAAGGTATTTTTGATGCGGTCGGGGAGAGTGTAAAAAAAGGCGTCTTAGACTTAGGCATAAATTGCGTCGAAGAAGTTCGTTTCGTCCAGATATATTATCTTCAGGGAAAATTATCCCGCCAGGAAATCATTAAAATCTCGCGTGAATTATTAATCGATAAAATTTCGCAAGAGTTTAGAATTGTTTCCAAACCCAAAGACGGTTTTTTCTCTGATTCGCAAATGAAAGTTGTCGAAATCGCCTACAACCCCGGAGTTATGGATCCCGTCGAAGAATCAGCCTTAAAAGGCATAAGGGATTTAGGGATAAAAAATATCCAGGCATTGCACACATCCAAAAAATACGCTCTTTTAGGAAATATCTCGCAAGGAGATTTCAATAAAATCTGCGAAAAACTTTTATACAATAAGACAATAGAACGCATTGTTAATATAAAAGATATGTTTTCAGAGCATAAGCCTTTGGAATATAAATTTAAACTGGTAAAAGTTGATATCCTGGGAGCGGATGACAAGGAATTGGAAAAGATAAGCAAAAACGGCCAGCTGTTTTTAAATCTTACGGAAATGCGCGCGATAAAAGATTATTTTCGCTCGCTGGAGAGAAATCCTACTGACTGCGAACTGGAAACAATCGCCCAGACCTGGTCCGAACATTGTAACCATAAGACATTCAGAGGATTGATTGAATATAGCGAAAATGGCAGAAAGAAAACAATAAACAACCTTTTGAAATCTACTATAGCCAAAGCAACCGAAGAATTAAACAAGCCCTGGTGCGTTTCGGTTTTTAAGGATAATTCCGGCGTGATAAAATTTGACAAAGATTATAACGTTTGTTTTAAGGTGGAAACTCATAATCATCCCTCGGCGTTGGAGCCTTTTGGCGGCGCCAACACAGGAATCGGCGGAGTGATAAGAGACCCTATGGGCACGGGTTTGGGTTCAAAGCCGATATTAAACACAGACGTGTTTTGTTTTGGGCCGATTGATTATCCGTATTCAAAACTTCCCAAAGGCACACTTCATCCCAAAAGAGTGATGAAAGGCGTTGTCTCCGGAGTAAGGGATTACGGAAACAAAATGGGAATTCCCACGGTAAACGGAGCGGTTTTATTCGACGAATCTTTTGTGGGAAATCCTTTAGTGTATTGCGGCACCGTTGGCATAATGCCCAAGGATAAATCTTTTAAGAAAACCAAAACAGGCGACTTGGTTATTGTTGTAGGCGGAAAAACCGGCAGGGACGGAATTCACGGCGCGACTTTTTCATCCGGAGAATTGACGCACGAATCGGAGAGTATTTCCGGCGGCGCCGTGCAGATAGGAAATCCTATCACCGAGAAGAAAATGCTCGAGGCAATCCTTAAGGCGCGCGATGAAAATTTATATTCTGCGATTACAGATTGCGGCGCCGGAGGCTTGTCCAGCGCAGTGGGCGAAATGGGAGAAGAATTGGGCGCAAGAGTTGACTTGGAAAAAGTCCCCTTAAAATATAAAGGCCTGACTTACACCGAAATCTGGATTTCTGAGGCGCAGGAGAGAATGGTTTTATCTGTTCCCAAGAAAAATCTGAAAAGGCTAAAAGAGATTTTTGATTTAGAAAATGCGGACGTAACTGTTTTGGGCGAGTTTACCGATACAGGAAAATTAGAATTATTTTATCAAAGAAAAAAAGTCTGCGATTTGGATATGGAATTTTTGCACAAAGGAAATCCCAAAATAACCAAAAAAGCGATTTGGATTAAAAAAGAACACAAAGAGCCGAAAATAAAAGAGGCGAAAGACCTGGGTGCTGTTTTAAATAAAGTTTTATCGCATCCCAACATTTGTTCCAAAGAGTGGATTATCCGCCAATACGACCACGAAGTCCAGGGCGGCTCGGTGTTAAAGCCGTTAGCCGGAGTTTCAAACGACGGGCCTCAGGACGCAGCTATCGCGCGTCCGCTTTTAAATTCGGATAAAGGTATAATTATTTCCTGCGGAATAAATTTTAGGTACGGTTTGATTGATCCGTATTGGATGACAGCGTCCTGCATCGATGAAGCGCTTCGCCAAATTATTTCAGTCGGCGGCTCGCTCGAGGAAGTGGCGTTATTGGATAATTTTTGCTGGGGAAATCCCGATAAGCCCGATAGGCTCGCCGGAATTGTCCGCGCTGCCCAGGCCTGTTATGATTTTTCCAAATATTTCGGCGCGCCGTTTATCTCGGGAAAAGACAGTTTAAATAACGAATTTATGGTGCACGGCCGTTCCATACCGATTGCCGGGACAATTTTAATTTCCGCAATCAGCGTAATGCGCGACGTAAAAAAAGCAGTTTCGTCTGATTTTAAAAAAGAAGGAAATTTGATTTATTGTTTGGGCGAAACCAGCGATGAATTGGGCGGCTCGATTTATTATGATGTTTTGGGAAATTTAGGCGCAAACGTGCCAAAGGTTAATAAAAATTACGCCAAAAAAATTATGCAGGCATTGAGCAAAGCAACAAATTCAGAACTGGTTTGTTCTTCGCACGACTGTTCAGACGGCGGATTAGCTGTGGCATTGGCTGAGATGGCTTTTTCCGGCGGTTTGGGCGCGGAAGTATTCTTGGGAGAAGTACCAGTTGGAAAATCCGAAATCCGAAATCCGAAATCCGAAACAAATCCAAAATCCAAAATCCAAAATCCAAAACGCGACGATTTGATTTTATTCTCGGAATCAAACTCAAGATTTATCGTGGAAGTAGAAAAAGATAAACAAAAAGAATTCGAAAAGTTAATTAAGGGGTTGCCTTTTGGCTTAATCGGCTGTGTCACTGATAAAGAACAGTTAAAGATTTTCGGTTTGGATGGCAAAGTTGTGGTTGACGAAGATATTTGGAATTTGAAAGAAAGCTGGCAAAAGACGTTGAGGTTTTGAACGCGAATCGTCGCGAATATTCGAGATATTTAGAAACGGTTATAGAAAACAGGTGGAGAAATGAAAGGATTTATAGAATTTATAAAAAGGCTCACGCTCTCAAATAAAATTGTATTATCTTTTCTATATTTAGTATATATAGTAGCAATTATTTTAGCGTTAAAATGGGAAACAGGTTTTTCCTTAAAAAATTCCATTTTTTGGGCACTTGTTATTTTAATTTCCTTTTCTCCGATATGTATTTTTTGGTTTTTAAGAGGAATTAAAGATAAAATAGATAAAAATGAGGTATTCTCGCCAGATATTTTACAAGGGTGGTTATTGGCTGTTTTATCTTTAATAATAAGTTTTTGCTTCCTAGGTATAATAGATCATTTTAAAGGAAAGAGCGAAACTGAAAAAACTACTATTGAATTACATAAAGAAGTCCAAACAATAAGACAAATTTTAGAAACTAAAACTACAAAGAAACATTAAACCATCTAGATAATTATTTGTGAAATAAGGAGACAAGAGAATGAAAAATAAAATCAAACTAAACAGAAATAATTTTTCCTCTGAAGAAACCTGGCGGGTGTTTCGGATAATGTCGGAATTTGTGGATGGATTTGAGATGCTGGCAAAAGTCGGCAAGGCAGTCTCCATATTCGGCTCTTCCAGATTAAAGCCGCAGGACAAATATTATAAAATCGCCGAAAAGACATCCCAGCTTCTGGCAAAGGAAGGTTTTGCCATTATTACCGGCGGCGGGCCGGGCATTATGGAGGCAGCCAACAAAGGCGCAAGAAAAGCCAAAGGCATTTCCGTGGGCCTCAACATTCAGATTCCCTCGGAGCAGAAGCCCAATAATTACATAGACATACTGCTGGATTTCCGCTATTTCTTTGTGCGCAAGGTGATGTTTGTAAAATACGCCAAGGCATTTGTGATTATGCCCGGCGGATACGGAACGCTGGATGAACTGTTCGAAAGCTTAAACCTCGTGCAGACAGAAAGAATACAGAAATTTCCCGTAGTTATGGTGGGCTCGGATTACTGGAAAGGCCTAATCCAGTGGATTAAGGACGAGGCCATAGAAAGAGGCTGTATCGATAAATCGGAGCTGGATATATTTAAGCTTGTGGACGAACCCGAAGAAGTGGTCAGGATAATAAAAGAATTCTATAAACAGTGATTTGTAATTTATGAAAAAGGTAAAAGTTTTAGTTTTGCGCACGGCAGGAACAAACTGCGACAAAGAGACCAAATTCGCTTTTGAGGCAGTGGGAGCAGAAGCCGATTTAGTGCATATAAATGAAGTTGTAAGCAGGAAGAAAAAAATATCTTCTTATCAGATTCTGGCGTTTCCCGGAGGTTTCAGCTATGGCGACGATTTGGGCGCGGGAAAAATCCTGGCCAACGAGCTGCGGTTTAAACTCAAAAAAGAATTAGAGAAATTCCTAAAAGATGGTAAGCTGATTATTGGCATCTGCAATGGTTTTCAGATTCTGGTAAAGGCGGGATTATTACCGGGTTATAATAAATTCCAGCAGGAGGCATCGCTCATTTTGAATGATTCGGCAAAATTCGAGGACAGATGGACATATTTATCCATTGCCGGCGGAAAGTGTATCTGGACTAAAAATCTGCCGCAGGTGATTTATCTTCCGGTGGCACACGGCGAAGGGAAATTTATTTTAAATGACGAAAACATTCTGGAGAAGATAAAAAACAATAACCAGATTGTTTTTCAATACTGCAATAAAAACGGAGGATTGGGTGATTATCCCGAAAATCCCAACGGTTCCGTAGAAAATATTGCAGGCATCTGCGATGAGTCGGGAAGAATCTTAGGTTTAATGCCTCATCCTGAGCGCCATATATCATTTTATCAGCATCCGCACTGGACAAGGCTTGATAAAAAAGAAGAAGGCGACGGATTGGCGATTTTTAGAAACGGGGTAGAATATGCAAAAGAAAATTTATGAGGATGGCGAGCGCCTGAAAGAATTCTGCGGCCTGTTCGGAATTTACGGAAATCCCGAGGCGAGCTCAATTGCTTATCTGGGATTGTATGCGTTGCAGCACCGCGGCGAAGAATCCTGCGGGATAGTTTCCAGCGACGGCCAGGAAGTTTATATGCACAGGGCGATGGGCCAGGTCTGCGACGTATTTGACGAGGAGAGATTGCGTTCTTTGAAAGGCCATCTGGCAATCGGTCATGTGCGTTATTCCACCACAGGTTCAAGTTCTGTAAAAAATGCCCAGCCATTGTTTGTAGACCACTTGGGCGGGTATTTTGCCATCGGCCATAACGGAAATTTAATCAATAGTTTTTCCTTAAAAAAAGAACTCGAGGCAAAAGGTTCCATATTCCAGACGAGCTGTGACAGCGAAATCATCATTCATCTTATGGCGCGCTCCAAATCAAAAGATATGCTGGAGAAATTAGTCAGCGCTTTGAAAAGAATCAAAGGCGCGTATTCTCTGGTGATTATGACCGAAGACAAATTGATCGGCGTGCGCGACCCGCTGGGTTTTCGTCCGCTGTGCTTGGGAAAATTAAAAGACAACTGGTGCCTGGCTTCTGAGACTTGTGCTTTTGATTTAATCGAGGCAAAACTTGTGCGCGAAATTGAGCCGGGCGAAATCGTGATTATAGACAAAAAAGGGATTAAGTCCATAAAGTTTGATGCGCAGAAAGATTTGCGCGCGCACTGCATATTTGAGCATGTTTATTTTTCCCGTCCGGATTCCATAGTATTCGGCGAGACAGTGCATCTGGTAAGGCAGAAATTAGGCGAGACTCTGGCAAAGGAACATCCTGTAAAGGCAGATTTTATTATACCTATTCCTGATTCAGGCACGTCTGCTGCTTTGGGATTTTCGCACGCATCAAAAATACCTTTGGAACTGGGTGTCATAAGAAATCATTATGTGGGCAGGACTTTTATCCAGCCGCATCAGCACATCCGCGACCTGGGAGTGAGAGTGAAATTCAATATACTTAAAGAAGTGGTTAGGGGCAAACGCGTGGTAATTGTGGATGATTCTATTGTGCGCGGCACAACTTCGCGCATACGCGTGAAAAATTTCAGATTGGCCGGCGCAAAAGAAGTGCATATGCGCGTAGCCTGTCCGCCGCATAAATTTCCCTGTTTCTACGGCATAGATTTTCCGCGGCCGGAAGAATTGATCGCCAATAAATATAATATAAAAGAAATAGCCAAATTTTTGGATGTGGACAGCATAGGTTACCTTAGTTTGAAGGGTATGTTAAATTCAGTGAAATTAGCCAAAAAGAATTACTGCACAGCCTGCTGGAACGGAGATTATCCGCTCCCCGTAGATAAAAACACAGGTAAAAATATTCTGGAAGAAAGGTGCATATTATGAAGAGAAAACCTTTGACCTATAAACAGTCCGGCGTGGATATTAAAAAGGCGGATTCCTTGATTGAGGATATCAAACAGATTGTCAGGTCAGCTGACAGGCCCGGCGTATTAAGAGGAATAGGCAGTTTCGGAGGTTTTTTTAAACTCGCCCAAAAATATAAGAATCCAGTTTTGGTGTCTTCCAGCGACGGCGTGGGCACAAAATTAAAAATCGCCGTGTTGGTGAATAAACACGATACAATAGGTATTGATCTGGTGGCGATGAATGTAAACGATATTTTGTGCTGCGGCGCTGAGCCGTTATTCTTCCTGGATTATTTAGGTTGTTCAAAATTAGAATCCAGCGTGTTTAAGGATATTATAAAAGGCGTTTCCGAAGGCTGCAAACAGGCAGGCTGCGCCTTAATCGGCGGAGAAACTGCCGAGATGCCCGGAATGTATCAAAAAGGCGAATATGACCTGGCGGGTTTTTGCGTGGGAGTTGTGGAAGAAAATAAGATAATTGACGGCTCCGGCATAAAGTCAGGCGATGTAGTTGTGGGCCTGGCCTCAAATGGTTTACACTCTAACGGATTTTCTTTGGTAAGAAAAGCTTTCTCGCAGGATGAATTAAAGAAGATGTCTAAGGAATTGCTTGAGCCCACGCGGATTTATGTTAAACCGGTTTTATCTCTACTCTACAATAATAATATTAAAGGCATCGCCCATATTACAGGCGGGGCTTTTTATGATAAAATAAAACGCATAATTCCCAAGAATCTGAATATTGAGATTGACAGCGGTTCATGGCCGATACCGGAGATATTCAGATTAATCCAGATAAGAGGCAACATACAGGATAAAGAGATGTGCCATACCTTTAATATGGGGATTGGCATGGTTTTGGTGGTAAATAGAAATGCCGCAGAAAAAATAATCAGGCAATTGGCACAATTTGGTTTGCAGTCCTGGATAATCGGCAGAGTTGTAAAAGGAAACAAGAAGGTCATCGTAAAATGAAGATACTCGTTGTTGGTTCAGGAGGAAGAGAGCATACTTTAGTTTGGAAATTGGCTCAGTCTAAACAGGTAAAACAGATTTTTGCAGCTCCGGGAAATGCCGGCATTGCAGAAATCGCCCAGTGTATTGATATCGCTGCAGACGACATAAAGAATCTGTTGCATTTTGTCAAAGACACGCAGATAGATTTGACGGTGGTTGGCCCGGAAGCGCCTCTGGCCGGAGGAATTGTTGACGAATTTGAAAAAGAGGGTTTGAGGATTTTCGGGCCTAATGCCCTGGGCGCACGGCTTGAGGCAAGCAAGGTATTTGCCAAACAAATTATGATGAAGGCTGGCGTGCCTACGGCTCAATGTGAAATTTTTGAGGATGCGCAGCAGGCCAAAGATTATATAAAGGCCAAAGGCGCGCCATTGGTCGTTAAGGCAGACGGACTGGCGCAGGGAAAAGGCGTTATCGTTGCCAAGACCGAACAGGAAGCCATCGACGCAGTTGCTTCCATTATGGAAAATAAAATTTTCGGCGATGCCGGAAACCAAGTTATAATTGAGGAATGTTTAACAGGCGAAGAGGCATCCATACTTGCCTTCTGCGACGGAATAAATTTTATACCTCTGGCTTCTTCACAGGACCATAAGCGTATTTTTGACAATGACCAGGGCCCGAATACCGGCGGAATGGGGGCATATTCTCCCGCGCCCGTAATTTCCCCTAAATTGATGAAGGAAATTTTAAATAAGATAATAAAACCTGTGGTGGACGAAATGTCTAAGATTGGCTGTCCTTATAAAGGTTTGCTCTACGCCGGCATTATGATTACAAAAGACGGCCCCAAGACACTGGAATTTAATGTAAGATTCGGCGATCCGGAAACTCAGGTAATACTTCCGCGCCTGCGCACTGATCTGGTAAAAGTTATGCAGGCGGTAATCGACGGCGCATTGGATACGATAAAACTTTCCTGGTCTAAAGACAGCTGTGTCTGTATAGTGGCAAGTTCCGGCGGTTATCCCGGCGAATACCAGAAGGGAAAAGAGATTTCCGGGCTCAATGATTTAAAAGGCAGAAAAGGAGTTATGGTGTTTCATGCCGGCACAAAATCGGATAACGGTAAGATTGTAACCAGCGGCGGCAGGGTTTTAGGTGTGACCGCATTGGGCAAAGACATTAGAGATGCCATAAATAATTCATACCAGGCAATAGAAAAGATTAAATTTGAAGGCATGCATTTTCGTAAAGATATCGGGGCAAAGGCAATTATCGAATAGGAGGTTTTATGCCTAAGATCGCAATTATTATGGGCAGCAAATCTGATTTAGAAACAGTAAAACAGACAGCGGAAATTTTAGAGAATTTTAAAACAAGCTATGAGATAAAAGTGCTTTCTGCGCACCGCACGCCAAAAGAATTGGCAGCTTATGTCGGCACTTTGGAAAATAAAGGCATAAAAGTTGTTATTGCCGCTGCAGGCGGTTCTGCGGCGCTGGCAGGAGTGATAGCTTCGCATACAACTTTGCCAGTGATAGGCATTCCTATTGAGACAAAGTCGCTGAAAGGACTGGATTCGTTGCTTTCTACAGCTCAGATGCCTCCGGGGATTCCGGTTGCCTGCATGTCCATCGGCAGCTGGGGCGCAAAAAACGCAGCCATATTTAGCTTAGAGATTTTAGCTTTGGAAGATAAAAAGATAAAGGCAAAATTAAACGCCTACAAAAAACAAATGGCCAAGGCAATTAAAAAAATAAAAGTTAAGATTTAATGCAGACGCGCGTAATCAAAATAAAAAACAATTCTTTGGACGATGAGCAGATTAATCAGGTTATAGATATTTTAAGCAGCGGAGGGCTGGTTGCTCTTCCCACGGAAACAGTTTACGGCTTAGCTGCAAATTATAATGATGCAAAGGCCGTAGAAAAGTTGCATGCAGTAAAAAATAGGTCTAAGGATAAGCCTTTTACGCTGCTTATTTGCGATATAAATGAAATTGATAATTTTGCTTGTGATGTTCTGCCTGCAGCTTACAGATTGGCGGACAGATTCTGGCCCGGGCCTCTGACAATAATTTTAAAGTCAAAAGATAAACCGACGGTGGGATTACGTATGCCTGATTGCCGTGTGGCTTTGGATATTTTAAAACAATTAGATTTTCCTCTGGTCTGCCCGTCGGCAAATTTATCGGGCAAACGCGAGCCGCTGAGCGCAGAGGACGTATTGGAGGATCTGAAAGGAAAGATAGAATTGGTTTTGGACGGCGGCAAAGTCAGATTGGGAATTCCTTCCACGGTTGTGGATGCCAGCAGCCTGCCTTTTAAAATATTGCGCAAAGGTTTTATTGATGATAAATTAATTAAAGAATTGGCTGCAAAGAAAAGAGTTTTGTTTGTCTGCACGGGAAATTCCTGCCGTTCGGTTATGGCGCAGGCGCTGTTTGAGAAAAAACTTAAAGAAAAAAATAGGAGCGATATTGAGGTATCTTCTGCCGGATTATCCGCGTCTATAGGCACAGGCGCTTCTTTTGAGACCAAACAATTGTTAAAAGAAGAAGGCATTGACGTATCCAGCCACATTGCCCAGCGCGTAAACGAAGAAATGCTCAAAAGGAGCGATTTGATTTTAGTTATGGAACGCCTGCAGGAAGAAACAATCTTAAAAGACAAGCCGTATTTAAAAAGCAGGCTGTATTTATTGAAAGAATTCAGCAAATTTAATCAGGGCAAATCAGAAATTGAAGATCCCATCGGCAAGGGCATGGATATATATAAGAATAGTTTTTTGGATATCAAGGCAGCGGTTGACAGGTTAGTGGATTTAGTTTAGAAATAAATTATAAATAAAAGAGGTCACAAATGAAAATTGCGATTGGTTCAGATCACGGCGGTTTTAAATTAAAACAGCAGATTGCGAAATTATTAAAGAGCAAAAAATATAGTGTTAAGGATTTTGGGACGGATTGCCAAGAATCCTGTGACTATCCGCTTATTGCTTTTAGTGTGGCGAAATCCGTGGCGCGCAAGGATGTAAATAAGGGAATCCTGATTTGCAAGACAGGCATCGGCAATTGCATCGCCGCAAATAAAGTAAAAGGCATCCGCGCAGCTTTGTGCTACAATATAAAAGCTGCCGAATTATCGCGCAGACACAACGATTCCAATATCCTGGTATTAGGAGCACTATTTACAAATATAGCAAAAGCCCGTGAAATTATTAAGGCGTGGTTAAATACCGACTTTGAAGGCGGTAGGCACCTGCGCCGCATAAAACAAATAGAAAGGATCGAAAAAAGTGTGTAACGTAAGTTATCTTAAGGATTCGGACCCGGAAATTTTCGAAATTATCAAAAAAGAAATTCTGCGCCAGCACAAAAATATCGAGCTGATTGCCAGCGAGAATTTTACTTCCCTGGCGGTGTTGGAGGCGCAGGGTTCTGTGTTGACCAATAAGTATGCAGAAGGTTATCCTTCTGCGCGCTGGTACGGCGGCTGCACAAATGTCGACGGTGCAGAAACGCTGGCTATCGAAAGGGCAAAGAAATTATTTAAGGCAGAACACGCCAATGTCCAGCCGCATTCCGGCACGCAGGCGAACATGGCTATTTATTTTGCCGTGTTGAAACAGGGCGATACTGTTTTGGCGATGGACTTGGCCTGTGGCGGCCATTTGTCGCACGGCCTGCAGCATAATTTCTCCGGCATGTTTTATAATTTTGTTTATTACGGAGTAGATAAAGAAACAGAGACACTGGATTATAGCGAAATCGAACACCTTGCTAAAAAACACAGGCCCAAGCTGATTTTGGCCGGCGCATCCGCATATCCGCGCACGATTGATTTTAAGAAATTCAGGCAGATAGCGGATTCGGTGGGCGCGTATTTGTTTGTGGATATGGCCCATATTGCCGGCCTTGTGGCAGCGGGGATACATCCGTCTCCCATTCCTTATGCGGATTTTGTTACTACTACTACACACAAGACCCTGCGCGGCCCGCGCGGCGGAATAATATTCTGTAAAAAAGATTACGCTAAGAAAATTGACAGCATAATATTTCCCGGCATACAAGGCGGGCCTTTAATGCATGTCATCGCAGCCAAGGCTGTGAGTTTAAAAGAGGCAATGACCGAGAAGTTCAAGATATATCAAAAGCAGGTTGTGGAAAATGCCAAGGCCCTGGCACAATCATTAAGTAAATCAGGCCTCAGGATAGTTTCCGGCAGTACAGATACGCATTTATTGCTGGTGGATTTAAGCAGTAAAGATATCACCGGTAAAGATGCTGCGCAATGGCTGGATAAAGCACACATAACCGTCAATAAAAACCTCATCCCTTTTGATAAACAGGGTCCGGCAGTGACCAGCGGAATGCGTTTAGGCACACCAGCAGTCACTACCAGAGGCATGAAGGTAAAACAAATGGAAATTATTGCTTCTCTTATTGATAGAGTGCTTAGCGCAGACGATAAGGATTCAGAGGTAAGTAAAGTAATTAAAGAGGTGGATAAAATAACCGAAGAATTTCCCTTATATCCGGAGCTATGGAAAGAATGAAAAAACATAAAAAAAATCAGCGTCCTTCCTGGGATGAGTATTTTATAGACACTGCGCGTTTAATCTCCACCAGATCCACCTGTCTTAGAAGAAAAGTCGGTGCAATAATTGTCAAAGACAGGCGTATTCTGGCCACGGGATACAATGGCACGCCTTCCAAGATTAAACATTGCGACCAAACTGGATGCCTGAGAGATAAACTTAAGATTCCCTCCGGTGAACGCCATGAACTCTGCCGCGGCCTGCATGCCGAGCAGAATATTTTATTACAGGCCGCACTTTATGGGATTTCTGTAAAAGACAGTATTCTTTACTGCACAAACCAACCCTGTGTTATTTGCGCCAAGATGCTGATTAACGCAGGCATAAAAGAAATAGTTGTTGCCGACGGCTATCCCGATAAAATGGCCAGAGATTTCTTCAGGGAAGCAGGCATCAAAGTAAGAACGATAAAAAAGTAAACCGTAAACAGTAACTAGTAATTCGTAATTTTTTCAGTACAATTTTATAAAAATTATCCATTAAGGAATTAATAGTGAGATTTACTAGTTACGAGTTACCAGTTACTCCTTGCTAAAATGAAGTGCCCTTTCTGTTCACACAAAGAAGATAAGGTTATCGATTCGCGCCTGAGCAGGGACGGAAAATCTATCCGCAGGCGCCGCGAATGCTTGAAGTGCAAAGAGCGCTATACGACTCACGAGTATGTGGAAAACACATCGTTATTGGTGATTAAGAAAGACGGGCGCAGAGAGCAGTTTGACAGGAAGAAAATTCTTTCCGGTGTTATAAAGGCCTGTGAAAAAAGGCCGATTAGTCTGGATAAAATGGAGGCCATCGTCACCGCCGTAGAAAGCCAGATAGCCAAAAAGTTTGACAAAGAGGTGAAATCGCGAGATATCGGCGAGCTGGTTATGGAAAGATTGGCGAAGTTAGACGACGTGGCCTATGTGAGGTTTGCCTCGGTGTACCGGCAATTTAAAGACGTAAATCAGTTTATGAATGAATTGAAAGGCATGCTGGGTAAGAAATACGACAATTCTTTTGTGGGGAGAAAATAGATGGTAGAAATGGAATTAAATAAAATTATCATCGATGAGAAAAGGCAGGAACAGGTAATTGTTTTAAAGGAAAAAAACGGCCAGCGTATACTGCCTATCATCATCGGATTATTGGAGGCCATGGCCATAAAGATGGAGGTGGGCGGTGTAAATCCTCCGCGGCCGCTGACTCACGATTTGCTCAAGAATTTAATTGATAATCTGGGCGCAAAATTGGAAAAAGTAATTGTGGATAAAATATTAGACAATACATTTCACGCCAAGCTGGTCATAAATACCGGCGATAGTCAGGTTAAATATATAGATGCCCGCCCTTCAGACAGTATTGCCTTGGCCGTAAGGACAAAATCCCCGATTTTTGTGGAAGAGGAAGTCTTGAATAATTCAGAGATATTTAATCCTCCCGAGAAATGATATTAGGAATAATTTCAGATAGCCACGACAATATTCCCAAGCTGAAGAAGGCGATTTCCTTGTTTAATAAAAAAAATGTGAATTTGGTGTTACATGCCGGAGATTATATCGCCCCGTTTTCAGTAGTGATGATGGAAAATAATTTAAAGTGCGAATATCTGGGCGTTTTCGGAAATAACGACGGCGAAAAAAAGGGCTTAACCAAAAACTCGCAGGGAAAAATCAGCAATGATTTTTTGGAGCTGGATAAATTCAGCCGTAAAATTTTTCTCACTCACGACATCAGCAAAGCAAGAATTGATTTTTCACATTACGATATTATAATTTCCGGGCACACGCATAAAGACAGTATCGAAAAGCGCGGTCATACCTGGTTTGTGAATCCCGGCGAGTGCGGTGGCTGGCTGAGCGGTAAATCCAGCGTTGCTATTTTTGATTTGATAGGCGATACCGTAAAAATCCACAGGTTGTAATACATTCCATGAGATACCTTACTGAAATAATAAAAGAGGATTTTCTCTCCAGGATAATTTCCATAAGTAAAAAAAGAAAAAATCAGCTTTATCTTGTGGGCGGTTTTTTAAGAGACAGCGTTATCGACAGAAGAAGGGAAAAATTGGACCTGGATTTTGCCGTGGATAAAGACGCGATTGGTCTGGCCAGGGAATTTGCCAGACAGACAAAGAGCGGATTCGTGGTTTTGGATAAAGAGCACGGCTGCGCGCGTGTGATTTATAAGGATTGCACTCTGGATTTCACGGATTTTCGCGGCAAGGACTTAAAAGACGATCTATTGCACCGCGATTTTACAATTAACACCTTGGCGCTGAAGCTGCCTGCAGGAAAAGATCTGAAGAAGTCGCTGATTGATTATCACGGTGCGCTAGATGATCTGAAAAAAGGTCTGATTAAAATTACTTCGCATAAAAGTTTTGAGGAGGATTATTTAAGGATACTGCGCGTGTTCAGTCTGTCCGCTATATTTAAATTTCAGATTGAAAAAAAGACTATGTCTTTGGCAAAAAAATCCAAAGACAAATTACTGGATGTCGCCGGAGAAAGGATGCGCGATGAGTTGTTTAAGATTCTGGATACATCCGAGACCACGAAGTATATTAAATTGTTAGATGAGACGAGAATTTTGTCACGCATAATTCCGCAGATTGAATTGATGCGCAGTATAAAACAGGGTCCCTACCACCATTTGGATGTCTGGGAACATTCTCTGGAGACTTTAAGGCAGCTGGAGATTTTATTTATCGAATTAAAACAGGATAAAGAGCTGAATTCTTATCTTGATGAGAAAATCGGCGGCGAGAGAAAAAGAAGGCAACTGATAAAACTGGTCTGTATATTGCACGATATAGGTAAGCCCAAGGCGCTTGAGGTAAAGGAAGGTAAGACACGTTTCCACGGCCACGAAAGAATCGGCCGCGATATTGCCGACGCGATTTCAGAACGCTTAAAATTGTCTACCAAGGAAAAATTCGCCATTGATACGATGATATTTTGGCACCTGCGGCCGGGATATCTGGCGGATAACAAAAATGTAACCGAGCGCGCGAAATTCAGGTATTTTCGCGATGCTGGCAGCGAAGCGCTGAGCATACTTTTACTATCCATATCTGATCAAAGAGCCACCAGGGGCCCTTTGGCGTCGCTGGAATCACGCCGCAAGCATGAAAAAGTAGCATTTGAATTGATTAAGGAATATTTCAGGCGGCAGAAAGAAAAGAAATTTGTGCGCTTGATTAACGGAGACGATTTGATAAAGAAATTAAAGCTTGCGCCTTCGCCGTTATTTAAAAATATTTTACAGGAAATTGAAGAGTCGCAGGCCGAAGGCAAGGTAAAGACAAAACAACAGGCCTTGGACTTGGCGAAGAAAATAGCCGGTAAAGGTAATAAAAAATGAAGATAAAAAATACCGAACTAAAAATTATAAAAGGCGACATTACGGAATTGGAAGTTGGTGCCATTGTCAATGCCGCAAACAATAAATTAGTTATGGGCGGCGGAGTGGCCGGCGTAATCCGCAAAAAAGGCGGAAAGGTTATTGAAGATGAAGCAGTAAAAAAAGGTCCGATAAAAATCGGCGAGGCAGTTGAAACCGGTGCAGGAAGTTTAAAGGCAAAATATGTAATTCACGCAGCCACTATGGGCATGGATTTTGCAACCGATGAAACAAAAATCCGCCAGTCCTGTGCCAATTCTTTAAGGCTTGCCCAGAAATTAAAACTCAAGTCCATTGCCTTTCCTGCCTTGGGTTGCGGGGTGGGAGGTTTTCCGCTTAAGGCAGCGGCAAAAATTATGGCGCAGGAAGTTTTAAGGCATGCCAAATACGATTCCAACCCAATAGAAGAAATTATTTTTGTCTTATACGACGACGAGGCATTCAGTGAATTCAAAAAATATGCCCTGGGTTATGTGGAATACATACAGAATAAATTATCGCAAGGACCGTTTATCACCGTGGATATAATTATTGAAGTTGAAGGCGGTATTGTTTTGATTGAACGTTCCAATCCGCCATTCGGTTGGGCAATTCCCGGCGGATTTGTTGATTACGGAGAAACTTTAGAGGCCTGTGCCATACGCGAGGCAAAAGAAGAAACAAGTTTGGATATCTATGATTTAGAGCAGATGCACACGTATTCCGACCCCAGTCGTGATCCGCGTTTTCACACAGTGACAACGGTGTTTGTCGCCAAGGCAAAAGGCAGGCCCAAGGCCGGAGACGATGCCCAGAATGCAAAAATCATATCTTTGGACGAAATTAAAAACTTTAAACTCGCCTTTGACCACCAAGACGTTTTGGCAGACTATAAGAAATTCAGGGAGTCAAAATGATTAAGATTATAGGCCTTATCGCAGCAGTAATTATGCCTTTCTGGAATATTCCTTTGATTGTAAGAATCGCCAAGAGGAAGTCGTCAAAAGACATAAGCCTATTTTGGGCTTTTGGTGTTTTTGTCTGTTTGATTTTAATGTTTCCTTCGGCGCTTGCATCGAAGGATATTGTTTTTAAAACATACAGCATCGTAAATATTATTTTCTTCAGTCTTGTGGTAATTCAGACCCTGCGCTATAGATAAAAATATTTCCAGGACTAATACACAAATGAAAAAAGAGAAACCAGAGGGATTTTCTTATTTCCTTTCCAAAAAAGTCGGCAAGGCGATTATGGATTATAAGATGCTTGAGGACGGGGATAAGATTCTGGTGGCTGTCTCCGGCGGAAAAGACAGCATGACGCTGCTTAAGATTTTGGAGCAGCGCCGCGCATTCACGCCCATAAAATATGAGCTGGTGGTTACGCATGTGGATATGGGTTATAAATGTATCCATCCGAAAATTTTGGAAAAATATCTCAAAGATAACGGCTACAGTTATCATTTTAAGAAAGTAGACATTCTGAAAAATACCAGCCGCGACAAGATAAATTGTTTCTGGTGTTCCTGGAACAGACGCAAGGCGCTTTTTGAAACCGCGGCAAAGTTAGGCTGCAGAAAAATAGCTCTAGGACATCATAAGGATGACATTGTCCAGACATTTTTGTTAAATTTAATCTTTCAGGGCGAGATAAGCGCAATGTCTCCACGCCAGGAGTTATTCAAAGGAAAAATTGTACTTATAAGGCCGCTGGCTTATTTAGAGGAGAAAGAATGCCAGCGTTTTGCCAAAGAGAATAATTTTCCCATTGTGCATTGTCAGTGCCCCAATGCCGGCAAGACACAACGCAACCAGACGGCAAAGTTGATTAAGCAGTTCGAAAAGATGTCTCCTCAGTTTAAGACAAACATTTTCCGTAGCCTGCAGAGAATAAAGAGAGAATACCTGCTTTAGCCGATAGTCTGATTAAATGTATTTAAACTAACCCGGAAAAGAGCTATAATAAAATTATGTTAACAGCCGCTATAGTATTATTTGTTTTAGGTTTTGCGCTGATTTTGGTTTTGGTCTTCAAATTATCCTTTCAGCTTAATACCCAGCTTAATGCCATCACACAACAGTTAAATGAGCGCCTTAAGGACAATACAGACACCCTGCTTAAAACTCAAAGAGACGTAACAGACCGGTTAAATAAAATTTCTGACGTAGAAAAGAGTTTGGTGAGGATGGAAGAAACCTATAAGCAGGTCCTGGAGATTTCTAAGGATATTTCCAGCCTGCAGGATTTATTCCGGGCACCTAAGTTTAGAGGCGGGATAGGAGAATTCTCATTGGAGAATCTGCTCTCTCAAATTATGCCCAAGGATTTTTTTAGTACTCAGTATTCGTTTAAAAATGGCACCAAGGCGGACGCAGTAATAAAAATAGGCAATAATTTAGTCGCCATTGATGCCAAGTTCCCTTTGGAAAGTTTTAACAGGATGGTGGAGTCTCAAAGCGAAGAAGAAAAGAAGACCAACCGCCGCCAATTTGTGCGTGATGTGCAGAACAGGATAGATGAAATCGCATTAAAATATATATTGCCCGACGAAGGGACTTACGATTTTGCGCTTATGTATATACCGGCAGAGAATGTTTATTATGAGTCAATTTTAAAAGACATCCAGGAAAAAGATCAGAAAAGTATCCATTCCTATGCATTGAATAAAAAAGTCATTCCTGTGTCGCCGCATTCTTTGTATCCGTATTTAATGGTTATTTTGCGCGGGCTCAAAGGTCTGGCTATCGAGAAAAATGCAAAACAGGTTATTGAGCATCTGTCTAGGTTGCAGGTGGATTTAAATAAATTTAAAGAAGATTTTCGTTTGGTAGGCGGACACATTTCCAATGCCAAGACAAAATACGAAGAAGCGGAGAAGAGGCTGGACAGATTCTCGGATAAATTGATTTCAGGACAAACGCAAACAAAATTGGTCGAATAAATGAAAGACGAAAAAAATCATTCCGGCACAGCAGCGGTTTTATCTTTTGTATTCAGCGGATTGGGGCAATTATATAACGGCCATATCGTAAAAGGCTTAATCATAATATTTTTTACGGGTTTGAGTTTATTGCTTGTGGTGTTAGGCGCAGCGCTGATTTATGTTTGGTTTAGGCAACAGGTAATTTTACAGTTATTGTGGAGCGGGATTGGTTTATTGATTGTGGGATTAATTTTAATCTGCGTTCTGGGGATATATAGCATTGTGGATGCATATAGGCAGGCGCGGTAGAAAGACAGAGTGAACAAAACAACGATAATCAATATCAAGGTCATACCCAAGGCAAAAAAGAATTTGGTCAAAGAAACAAAGAACGGATTAAGGGTTTACGTTACCAGCCCCGCGGAAAAGGGAAAGGCAAACGTTGCTTTCGTAAATCTGCTCAGTAAATTTTTAAACGTAAAGAAGTACGACATAAATATTATCAGCGGACAGCATTCCAGGGATAAAGTCATCGAGATACCAAACCGTTAATTCTTCTGCATGCAGAGAGCTATTCTTAAACAGTCCGGCCTTTTTTATCAATTCCAGAATGCCCCCAAAAATATAAACGCCATATTTACAAACCGTGAATTGAATCTGGGATTTGTCAATCAGCCGGAATCCCTGATGAAAGATAACCGCCAGTGCGTTTTATCACGGCTCAATCTGAAATTGGAACAGCTTGTCTGCCTGCAGCAGGTGCACGCAGATAATGTCTATATTGCCAAGAAAGACGACAAGGGGAGAGGGGCAGTAAGATATACCGAGGCGATCAGCGAAACCGACGCAGTAATCACAAATGAAAAGGATATCGCATTGTCGGTTTTTACGGCGGATTGTCTGTCGGTTTTTATTATCGATAAAAAGAAAAATGTCATTGCCTTGGTGCATGCCGGATGGAAAAGCACAAAAAAATCCATTGTGAAAAAAACTATTTTCATTATGCATCAGGTTTTTGAAACTCAACCCAGGGATATAGCTGTATTTTTTGGTCCGGCGATAAGAAAGTGTTGTTACGAGGTGGGAGAAGAATTCTTAAACTATTTTAAAAGAGGCATCACAAGAGAAAAAGATAAAATATATCTGGATTTGGCAGAAATAAATTCTTGGCAGTTAAAAGAGTCCGGCGTGCCAGAGAACAATATTTTTGATTCAGGAATTTGCACTTCTTGCCAGAACGACAAATTCTTTTCTTATCGCAGAGAAAAAGAATCATGCGGCAGGCAGATGTCGCTGGTAATAATGAAATAATTATAAATTGATTGAGAAATTTTCTCACAGACAAACACGGGAGGATTTTATGGCTAAGGTGTTGATTGTTTATTATTCGAAAAGCGGAAATACCAAGAAAATGGCGGAACTGATAAAGAGCGGAGTGGAAAAAGAAAAACTGGATGTGGTTTTGCAAGATGTTAAAGATACCGGCGTAGAGGATTTGCTCGGCGCAGATGCGATTATCATGGGTTCTCCTGTCTATTACGGTACAATGGCAGCACCTTTAAAGAAGTTATTCGATGACAGCGTTTCGCATCACGGTGAATTAGACGGCAAAATCGGCGCAGCTTTTTCCTCCAGTGCTAATATCGGCGGCGGCAACGAAACAACGGTCTTAGATATATTGAACGCTATGCTTATTCATGGTATGATTATTCAAGGCGATCCTCAGGGTGATCACTACGGCCCGGTATCGATTGGTAAACCCGATCAGCGAGTGGAAAAAGAGTGTTTGCGCTTCGGGCAGCGTATGGCACAGTTAACTAAGAGACTTAAGGGTTAGAAAATCTAAGTCAGAAAATAGTAAAATATTGGTACCCCACGCTCACGCGTGGGGAATGTTTCGAAAGAAAATCGAACGGATACCCCGCACGTGAGTACGGGGAGGAAATGGAGGTAGCTATGGCGCAAGTAAAAGTTTACTCTACGCCAACATGTCCTTATTGTATAAGGGTTAAAGAATACTTGAAGCAGAAGAATGTCAGCTTTCAGAATATTGATGTTTCCGCTGATAAGGCATCTTTGGAGGAAATGGTAAAACTTACCGGCCAGATGGGCGTACCGGTAGTCGTAATCGACGGAAATATAGTCGTGGGGTTCGACAGGGTAAAGATAGAGTCGTTGCTTAATATCGCCTGAAGATAAAAATTTAAGAAATAAATATGCATATTATGGTTTTAGTTACGATACCCAGAGTTTTTAAAGCAAAGAAGCTGATAGATTTTTTACTTTCCAAGAAATTGGCCGCGTGTATAAATATTATACCCAAAGTAGATTCTTTTTTCTGGTGGCAGGGGAAAATAGATAAGGCCAAAGAATCATTATTGGTAATCAAAACTAAAAAAAGTTTGTTTGATAAATTAGTCAAGGCCATAAAATCAAAACATCCATATGATGTTCCGGAGATAATTGCAATTGACATAGTTTCTGGGAATAAAGATTATCTGGAGTGGATCAATGAATCTTGCAGGTAGCCCTTTAGATTTTCTTATTGCATTTTTTGCGGGAGTTTTAGTCAGCTTTACTCCTTGCGTTTATCCGTTGGTGCCTATCACCGTCGGATATATCGGTGCCTCGGCTTCCGGCTCCCGCCTCAAAGGATTTTTATTAAGCCTTATTTATGCCTTGGGAGTGGCGACTACTTATTCTATTTTAGGAATATTAGCAAGCCTTACAGGAAAAGTTTTTGGCCAGATGGCTGGCAATCCCTGGTCTTATTTTATTTTAGCTAATGTCTGCATATTCTTTGGCTTGGTGTTATGGGATGTATTTACAATACCCATGCCTGTATTTAACACAACAAAAATTGTTCCTAAGAGCATATTCTTAGTTTTCTTATTAGGCTTGGTTTCTGGCTTGATTGTTGGCCCGTGTATAGTGCCGGTTCTGGCTACGATATTAATCTATGTGGCTACAAAACAAAATTTACTGTACGGAGTGTTTTTATTATTCTGTTTTGCCTACGGTTTATGCACTGTACTGATTTTGTCAGGGACGTTTAGCAGTATTCTTGTCAATTTGCCAAAGTCAGGCATTTGGGCAACGAGAATAAAAAAGTTTTGCGGTTTAATTTTAATCGGAGCAGGCGAGTATTTTTTGATTCAGGCAGGAGGATATTTTATATGAGAAAGATTATTACCGTAGTTTTTGCTTTATGTTTGGTTTTGGCTTTATGTTTTGATTCTTCTTCTTTTTATTCTATGCAAAATAAAAATGAAAATCAACAGGCGCCAGGTTTTACCTTGGTTAACTTGTCGGGCAAAAATGTTTCGCTCAGCGACTTTAAGGGCAAGGCAGTAGTTTTATTCTTTCTGACTACATCGTGTCCGTATTGCCGCCAGGAATTACCCCTGTTAAATAAAGAATACCCCAATATGTTGGCTTCCGGCATCGAATTATTGGCTATTGATATTACCGAGTCAAAAGAAAGGGTGGCAAATTTTGCCCAGAGATATTATATAAAATATCCGGTGCTTCTAGATTTAGATGGCATGGTATCTATGCAATACGATATTATCGGCGTGCCTACTTTAATTTTGATTTCCAAGGAAGGCAAGGTGATATCGGTAGAAAATGACCTACCATCCGACTATAAAGAGCGAATGTTGAAATAAATCCATATCTATAAACCCTTCACAGTCTCTGCAGTCTGTACGTAGGACCAAAACGATTACCTTCCTAAAGCACCGTATAAAAACCTTGACTTTCCTGTAAATATCTATACAATTAAGGATACAAATAATAATAGGAATGATTACTAATAAAGATAAAGATAAAGATTCATATCGCAATACCAAGCAGCGCCAGAAAATCCTGGATGTTTTGGTTAATTCCAAGTCGCACCCTACGGCTGACTGGATTTACCGTAAACTTAAGAAAAAATTCAGGAATTTAAGCTTGGGCACGGTTTACAGGAATCTGCGTATTTTAAAAGAGAAAGGTCAAATTTGGGAGCTGAATTTAGGCACGGGTTTTAGCCGGTTCGACGCAGTTTCGCATTCCCATTACCATTTTATCTGCAGCAGCTGCCAGAATATATACGATATAAAGATTCCTCCCATGAAAGAATTAGACGACAGGGTGATGCAGATTACGGGATTTCGTATCTTATCCCACCGTTTGGTATTTTTTGGCCTGTGCGACCTCTGTAAGTTAAAAAAGAAAAAGAATAATAGAAATATCAGGAATAATAAGGTATAATATCAATATATAGCGCTGGTCGCTCCAGCGCATTTATTTCCCGCAGTTATTTTAGAGATAAAAAAAGTATTTATGATCAAAAGCAGAGCAAAAAAGAAAATCAGAACAAAAGACCTAAGATACAAATACCGTCTATCCCTGGATTTGATAGATCATATTCCCGATGTGGTCTATGTTAAGGATAGAAAAGGTAGATTTGTTTTAGTGAATCAAGCCCACGCAAAAGGTTTGGGCCTTACGCCTGAGCAGGTCGTGGGCAAGACTGATTTCGATATCTTTTCCAAGGAACGCGCCAAATTGATGGCCAGAGATGACAACTATGTGATGAGGACAGGTAAGTCCATCATCGATAAGATTGAGAGGGCCACGCGGCCGGATGGTGTGGATAATTATGTTTCCACAACCAAGGTCCCCCGTTACGACGACAAGGGAAAGATTATCGGCCTTATGGGTATCACCAGGGATATTACCCGCAGAATGCAGTTAGAGCGCACGGAGAAGGAAAAGGTCAATATCGAAAAGAAGATAGAATCATTGCAGGAGATAAACAAGATGAAGTCCGAGTTTGTCTCCATCGTTTCCCATGAGCTGAGGACGCCTTTGGCAATCATAAAAGAAGGCGTAAGGCTTATTCTGGATAATTTGGCCGGGCCGATCAACGAAAAACAAAAAGACCTGCTTGTCAAAACAGAAGATAATGTAGAGCGCCTTAAAAAGATTATAGAGGACTTGCTTGATATATCTAGACTTGAGAGCGAAAGGTTCGCTCTTCGCTATTCTTTAGTTAATTTAAACAGCGTCATTAGCGATACCGCGGATTTCTTTATAAAATTAGCCAGCCAAAAAGGCATAAACATAATTTATAAAATACCCAAGGAACAGATTAATGTTTTTATCGACGTGGAAAGGATACGCCAGGTTGTCGTTAATCTGATTAATAACGCCATAAAATTCACCGAACAGGACGGAAAGATAACAGTCGATGTGCGCGTTTTGGACACCATGGTTAAAGTAGGCGTATCGGATACGGGTATCGGAATTTCCCAGGAAGATTTGCCCAAGTTGTTTAATAAATTTGTACAGGTTTCCAATAAAGCCGGCGCCGAGAAAAAAGGCGTAGGATTGGGGCTTTCTATTTGCCGGGAATTGATAAAAAGGCACGGCGGTCAGATATGGGTTGAATCCCACCTAGGAGTGGGCAGCGAATTTTATTTTACCTTGCCGTTATTGTATACAAAACAAATAATCCCGGAAGAGCTGCGAATGGACTTGAATGGTTTATTGAGAAAGAATATCCCGTTTTATCTGATAAATTTGCTTATGGTGAATTACCAAGGGTTAAAAGATAAAGTCAAAATTCAGCCGAAACAATTAATCGCTGACCTGCAGACTATTGTAAAGTCTGCCTGCGATGAATTTTCCCAGCAGGATAAATTAAAGCCCCGGCTATTCTTACACCAGACACAGAACGGCGAGTTTAGCATTGTGATTCCCGAAACCGAAGAAAAGCAAGCCGCGCAACTCTGCATTTTATTGAGCTCAAGAATCAGGGACTATTTTAAAGAAAAAGAGAAAGAAAATATTTTTGCCAATGTGGGAATTTTATCTTCTCTGCATAAGGAAAAAATACATCCCAGCAACAATTTTTACCCTAATTTTAACATAAAGAGGATGTATATCGGTTTGGAAAGTAGGCGTTTCGAGAGATTCGCGCAGAAGCTCAAGGTTAAAATCAACCTTTCCAAGGAAAAAGCAGAATCAGCCCATACCACAGATATTTCACAGGGCGGCATATGCCTGGTATCGAGAAGCCTTTTTAAAGAGAATAGCCGGCTGGACATAGGTTTGGATATCCCCAGCAGAAAGAGTCCTCTTCTGGCTAAGGCGCGTGTTGCCTGGGTGATGAATATGGAGCGTCCGTCTGAAGAGCCTACGCAATATAAACTGGGGTTGGAATTCCTGAGTCTCAACGATAGAGAGAAAGATATCATTTCCAGGTTCCTCCAGTCGCTGCCCCGCAACAATAATAATTCAAATACAGCGAAAGCCTGTAAGTAGCATAAAGCTAAATAGCCCCAAGTTTTAAAGTATACGAATATATTGACTTGACCTTTCCTTTGTGTTAAAATTCTTTCCTGTTTCGATTCTTACCACTTAGCTTTTAGATAAACTAAATATATAATTTCGGAGGTTTTTATGAGACGTGAAATGGTGCCTCATGACGGCAATAGTGCAGTAGCGCACGTTGCCCATGCCACCAACGAGGTAATTGCTATTTATCCTATTACGCCGTCATCGCCTATGGGCGAGATAGCTGATGCCAAGTCAGCCAAAGGCGAGGTTAATATCTGGGGTACGGTTCCTAAAGTTGTAGAACTGCAGTCAGAGGCCGGAGCTGCAGGCGCAGTGCACGGTTCTTTGACTTCCGGGGCCCTGACTACGACATTTACCGCTTCGCAGGGGCTTTTACTTATGATTCCCAATATGTACAAAATCTCCGGAGAATTATTGCCTGCTGTTTTCCATATTGCCGCGCGTTCGCTTGCCTGCCAGGCCCTGTCTATTTTTGGAGATCATTCAGATGTAATGGGCGTGCGTTCCTGCGGCTGGGCTATGCTTGCTTCCGGCAGCGTGCAAGAATCAATGGACCTTGCCCTTATTTCACACGCAGCTACGCTTAGATCGCGCATACCATTCCTGCACTTTTTTGAAGGATTCCGCGTTTCTCACGAGATACAGAAGATAGAAGAGCTGACCTTCGATGATATAAAAGAGATGATTGACAATGAATTGGTCAAACAGCACCGCAGCAGAGGAATGTCTCCGGATAATCCGGTGCTGCGCGGAACATCGCAAAATCCGGATGTCTATTTTATCGGCAGAGAAACTGTAAATAAATATTATGCTGTCTGTCCTAAGATTGTGCAGGAAGAAATGGATAAATTTGCCAAGCTTACAGGCAGGAAATATCAATTATTTGATTATGTAGGTTCACCTGATGCTGAAGATATTATCGTAGTTATTGGTTCAGGCGGAGAAGTTGTGCATGAGACAGTCGAATACCTAAATAGAAAAGGCAGCAAATTAGGCGTAGTAAAAGTGCGTTTGTATCGGCCATTTGATGTGCAGGCATTTGCTAATGTTTTACCCAAGAAAGTAAAGAGAATTGCTGTATTAGACCGCACCAAAGAACCGGGCAGCCTGGGCGAACCATTATATGAAGATGTACGCACAGCTATCGGCGAGGCAATGCACGAAAAATGGCTTAAATCCAAAGATTATCCTGTGGTTATCGGCGGGCGCTACGGCCTGGGTTCTGCAGAATTTACGCCTGCGATGGTAAAGGCAGTATTCGAGAATCTTAAGAATAAAAAGCCCAAGAACCATTTTACCGTCGGCGTTATCGATGACGTAATGAATACGAGCCTTGAGGTCGATTATAATTTTAGCGTCGAACCAGCCAGCGTTTACCGGGCGATGTTTTATGGCTTGGGTTCCGACGGTACTGTCAGCGCCAATAAAAATTCCATCAAAATTATTGCTGAGAAAACCGAAAATTACACGCAGGGTTATTTTGAATACGATTCCAAAAAAGCCGGGGCGGTGACTGTATCGCATTTAAGGTTCGGCAAGAATATAATCCGCAGCCCCTACCTTATTACTTCTGCAAATTTTCTGGCCTGCCACAATTTCTCATTTTTGGACAAGTTCGATATGCTCAAAAACGTTATGAATGGCGGGACATTTTTGCTGACTTCAATTTATGATAAAGACGAAGTCTGGTCCAAACTTCCCGGAATGGTCCAGAAGCAGATTATCGACAAGAAATTAAAATTCTATGTGATTGATGCCATAAATATTGCAGAAGGATTAGGTTTAGGCGCGCGCATCAATACCATTATGCAGACAGCCTTCTTTAAGATTTCAAAAGTAATTGATGAAAATATCGCCATTGAGGAAATCAAGAGCGCAATTAAGAAGACATACGGCAGAAAAGGCGAAGATGTAGTGAAGATGAATATCAGCGCCGTGGACAAAGCCTTGAGCAGCATTCAGGAGGTAAAAGTTCCTCCCAAACCCACAAATCCTGTTTTAGAGATTAAATGCACAGGAATGGAAGGAGTGGATGTTCCCGAATTTGTAAAAGATGTTACCTGTAAGATTATTAAAAGAGAAGGCGCAAGTCTTAAGGTATCCCAGATGCCGGCAGACGGAACCTGGCCAACAGCCACAGCCCAATACGAAAAACGCAATATCGCGGTTAATATTCCGCTGTGGAATCCCGAGACCTGTATTCAGTGCGGCCGTTGTTCTTTGGTCTGTCCGCACGCTGCAATTCGTATGAAGATGTACGATGCCAAATTTCTGGAGAAGGCGCCGCAGGGATTTAAATCCACAGAACCAAAAGGTAAAGGTTCAAGTGAAGGTATGAAGTTTACATTGCAGGTTGCGCCTGAGGATTGCACTGGTTGCGGGACTTGCGTAGAAAACTGTCCGGTGAAAGCCAAGGAAGCGATAAAAATGGTTGCGCAGGTGCCTATTCGTGAAAGCGAAGCCAGAAACTATAAGTTCTTTTTGGATTTGCCCGAGACAGATCCCAAATTATTTGATAAGAATACGCTCAAAGGCTCACAACTCGTTAAACCTTTATTTGAATATTCCGGTGCCTGCGCAGGTTGCGGCGAGACAGCTTACGTAAAACTTCTCACGCAGCTTTTTGGCGACAGGCTGATGATTGCCAATGCCACAGGTTGTTCCTCAATATACGGCGGAAATTTACCCACCACACCTTATACAAAGCGCCTGGATGGCAGAGGCCCGGCATGGAGCAATTCATTATTTGAGGATGCGGCAGAGTTTGCCTTTGGCATGAGGCTTGCCGTGGATAAATTCAGTCAGTACGCGCTGGAGTTAGTGGACAGAATAATTAATGACGGTAGCAATTTAGAAAAACTCAAAGATTTATTAAAGGAGATTAAATCAGCAGACCAGTCTACACAGGAAAATATTGAACTGCAGCGTGAGCGCGTTGCCAGGCTCAAAAAAATGTTACCGCCTGTCAAATCCGTTTTGGCAAAAGAGCTCTTGTCAGTGGCGGATTATCTGGTAAAGAAGTCGGTGTGGGGAGTGGGCGGTGATGGCTGGGCTTATGATATTGGTTACGGCGGCTTAGATCATGTATTGGCGTCGGGGAAAAATGTAAACATTCTGGTATTGGACACAGAGGTTTATTCTAATACCGGCGGGCAGGCTTCCAAGTCTACGCCGCGTGCGGCTGTGGCGCAGTTTGCCGCCAGCGGAAAGCCGACCGCGAAAAAAGATTTGGCGATGATGATGATGAGTTATGGTTACATTTATGTAGCCAAGGTTGCTATAGGGGCTGATCCTAATCAGCTGGTACGCGCATTCGTAGAGGCGGAGGCTTATGACGGCCCGTCCATTATCATTGCTTACGCGCATTGTATTGCCCACGGTATTGATATGGGTTGTGCTTTGCTTAACGATCAGAAAAAAGCCGTAGCAAGCGGACACTGGCCGTTGTTGAGATTCAATCCCGCGTTAAAGAACGAAGGCAAGAATCCGTTTGTGTTGGACAGCAAAGACCCCACAGTTCCGTTTGAAGAGTATGCCTACGGAGAAAATAGATACAGAGTATTAAAGAGCACAGATCCCAAGGCAGCAGAGGAATTAATGAAGTTAGCGCGGGAAGATGCTGCTGCGAGATTCAGATTATATAAACAATTGTCGCAGCTAAATTATGGCAGCGAACAAAACGAAGTCAAATAAACGGAGGTAGTAAGATGGTGAAGGTAACAGTGGATGAATCCACTTGTGTAGGTTGCGGTCTATGTGAGCAAAATTGCCCCAACGTGTTTGAAGTCCAGAGTGATGGCATTGCGCATGTGAAGAAATTTACTGACCCTGGTTGCGATCTGCAGGAAGTAGCAGACCAGTGCCCGGTCAGCTCAATAAAAATAGGATAAGTATTTTGTCCGGCGCATTTTAAAGCCCTAAAGCTGGTTTCCTTCAGTTGTTTTAGCACCAGGCTTACCCAAATTTTTTAATCCGCAAAATCTCTCTTTTATGAAAGAAGCCTTATTCTATGAGGCCAAGGATAATTCAAAGGTCCGGTGCCGTTTATGCCCGCACAATTGTTTGATTCTGGAAGGAAAACTAGGATTGTGTGGAGTGCGGAAAAATCAAAAAGGTAAGCTTTATTCGTTAATTTATGCACAGGCAACTTCTCTCGCCTTAGATCCTATCGAGAAAAAACCGCTCTATCATTTTCATCCCGGAGAATTCATTCTTTCCATAGGCACAAAAGGTTGTAATCTCTCTTGCCTTTTTTGTCAGAATTGGAATATCTCCAAAGATTTGAATGCACCCACCGAAGAGATAAGCTCGGAATTTATTATAAAGCGCGCGAAGCAGCTTAATTCTTTCGGCGTGGCCTATACCTATAACGAACCTTTTATCTGGTATGAATTTGTTTTGGACACAGCGAAATTGGCCAAGGAGGAAGGCCTTAAGAACGTTTTGGTGACTAATGGCTATGTGAATTTAGAACCGCTTAAGGAAATTTTGCCGCTCATCGACGCCATGAATATTGACATAAAATCCATAGAGGATAAATTTTATATCAATACCTGCGGCGGAAGAGTAGAACCTGTTTTAGAAGTTATAAAGGAAAGCCATAAACATTGCCATATCGAACTTACGAATTTAATCATACCTACACTTAACGATAGTCAGGAAAATTTTATAAAGCTCACAGATTGGATTTATACCAATTTGGGAGATTCCGTGCCGCTGCATTTTTCCCGCTATTTTCCTTGTTACAAAATGGATTTAGCGCCCACGCCAATTGCCACGTTGAAAAAAGCCGAAGAAATTGCCAGGAAAAAACTTAAGTTTGTTTATCTGGGGAATGTCTAATTAGATTTGGTGGGAGAATTCGGTTTCTCTTGCGGACCGATGAAATCTTTTGGGTTAGCCCTGCTTCTTATGCTTGCGAAAAATTCGTCGAAGACTTTGGCTTTCTTATCCCGCAATAATTCCTGCTGCACAGCTTCTTTTTCTTTCTTAAATTTTTCCTCGTCTATAGGTTTACGCTGTGAGATTAAAATAACGACAAAATAACCCTGAGGGAGTTCTGTTATTTCGCTGATTTGCCCTTCTTTTAAATTGCATGCGGCCTCGTTGAAATTTTCAAATGCGCCTATTTCCGGCACGGCTGTATATCTGGAGAATAAATCAGTTTCTTTTACAGGAAGCGAAAGGCTATCCGCAATTTTTATTAAATCCGGATTGGAATTTTCTTTTATTTTTGTTGTTATCTGCGAATAGTAATTATCCATTTTGGTTTTTGCGAGTTCTCTGGCTTTCTCTGCGGTGAGTATTTTCTTGATTTTACCTTTTAATTCCTCAAAGCTAGGAGTATAGTCGAGACGTTTTTCTTTGAGCTGGAATATATACGGGCCGCGGGGAGTCTGCATTACATCCGTAAATTCTTTTTCCTTAAGATTAAATAAATCCGCAAAATCCAAAGGCAGCCAATTGTCAAATCCGGGCAGCGGATCCCCCAAAGAGAAAAATCCGGTTTCCTGAGTTTTAAGGCCGAATTTATCTTCGGCTTTCGGCAGATCATTGCCTTCTCCCAAAAACAGGCGCGCGGCTTCCATTTTCTCGCTAGCTTCTTTTTTCTGTGCCTCAGTTGCGTCTTGCGGCAGGTCAATACCGATACAGTTTAGGTCGGCCTGGATAGGAATGGTGAATTCTGTTTTATTTTTATCATAATAGCCCTTTAGCTCATCTTCAGTTAAATTGACTTCCCGGGCCACATCTTTATATAATACGCAGACATACTTTACCTTTATTTGTTCGTTGTCTTCTATGTAGCGATTTTTTATTTCTTCTTCAGTCACTTGGATATCTTGAGTGACTTGGTTGAATAATTTCTGAAATTTCAGGTTTTCGCGGACCTCTTCCTCGAAGATGCGGGCAGGCGTGTTTAAAGAATACCTGAGGAATAATTCGTACAGCTGCGGGTCGAATACGCCGTCTTTTTGCAGGAAGGGTAGGGAAGTTATGTAATTGGTTAATTCATCGTTGCTTATTCTTATATTCATTCTTTTTATCCCGTAGCGCATGATTAATCTGTCCCATACGGCCTGATTTCCGTCGAGTATTTTCTCTATCTGGTTGGCCTTATCGCCGAATTTTATCTTCAACTGGTTGCGCCAGGTTTGCAGGGTGCTGCGGTATTCATCATAGGAAATTTTCTTTCCGAATACTATACCGGCGTAGCCTTTTGCATTTCTGTCTCTGATAACAGTAGCCGAACCCCAAAGTATAAAGGAGGGTACGATAATTATGGCGAGCGCGTAGAATATTCTCTTGGCAACTTTTTGTTTACGCAGAAATTTTAACATTTGTTAGTTTTATTTTAAATTAAAACTGGAAAGTAACTTTAGATGTTTTTTCTTTACAAGAATTTATTTAGCAGTTATAATAATCCCGCAAGTTTCGAAAGTCAAGCGAAAAAGAGAAAATATCATGAAAAGAATAAAGTTAGGTTTACCCAAAGGGAGCCTGCAGGAGGCGACTCTGCGCGTCTTCCAGAAAGCAGGATTTAATATTTCTGTCTCCGAGCGTTCTTATCTGCCTTCTATTGACGACGCTGAGATCGAGGTGGTTTTGCTGCGCGCCCAGGAGATGTCGCGTTATGTAGAACAGGGCGTATTGGATTGCGGCATTACCGGCAATGACTGGATTCTGGAAAATGAATCCAAGGTGGAAAAAATCCTGGATTTGCAGTATGCCAAGCAGAGCATGAGCCCTGTGCGCTGGGTTATCGCCGTTCCGGAAAACTCCGATATAAAGAATATAAAAAATCTTCAGGGAAAACGCATAGCCACGGAATTGGTAAATGCCACGACTAACTTCCTGAAGAAAAATAAGATAAAGGCAAAAGTCGAATTCAGCTGGGGCGCCACAGAGGTAAAGGTAAGCGCAGGCCTTGTAGACGCCATCGTCGAACTTACGGAGACAGGCAGAAGCCTTAGGGCACACAAATTAAAGGAAATAGGCGTGGTCTGTTTTTCCACGACTCAGTTTATCGCCAATAAATCTTCAATCAAAGATGCCTGGAAGAAGAAAAAGATTAACGAAATCTGCCTGCTTTTAAAAGGCGCTATTGACGCAGAAGGCAAAGTCGGCCTTAAGATGAATCTGGCGGTAAAAAATTTAAATAGAATAGTGAAGTTATTGCCGGCTTTAAAAAATCCCACCATTTCAAACCTGACGCAAAAAGGCTGGGTGGCTTTGGAGACGGTTATAGACGAGAAAGAAGTCAGAGAGATGATACCCCGGCTTAAGTCAGCCGGTGCTCAGGGTATTGTGGAATATCCTTTGAATAAATTGATTTATTAAAAGCGTACTCAAAAGGAGAGGCGTATGCCTTGTGGCAGAAAGAGAAAACGCAGGAAGATCAGGACGCATAAAAGGAAAAAGATGCGTCGCAAGTTGAGACATTTGAAGAAACGCGCCTGGGGTTGATCCGCTAACTAATTATTAAAAAATACTTATAAAGACATAAATGCGCAGTCCGGGTATTTACTTACTTTGCTTTTTGTGTATCTGCACAATGTTGCCTCTTTTTTCTGATTTTGCAGAAGCTGCTAATATTTCTCAGGATTCACGTTCCTACCAAAATTACATACAGGGACTCCTTTCAGATGTATCAGGCGAATACCAGGACGCCAAGAGGGCATATAAGAAGGCTGTAGAATCTGATACCGGGGCTTGGGATGCCCATTATCGTTTAGCTCTGGATTACATAAGACTAAAGGATTTTAAAAATGCCACAAAAGAATTGCAATCTGCCTTAAAATTAAAACCCTACGACGAGGAAAGCCGTTTTTTGCTGGCTTGTATTTATGCATATTCCTCACAGCCAGATGAAGCTATAAAGGAATGCCGCAAATTACTGGAAAGGCCTTTGTTAATTTTAAATGAAAGCGATGTCCGTTATTCGCTGGTGCAGTTATATGTGACGAAAAAAGATTGGGTTAATGCAGAAGTAGAATGTAAGGCAATTCTGAAAAACAATCCCAACGATTCGAATACTCACTTCTACCTGGGTTTTATTTATAGCGAATTTTCTACAAAAGAGATGGCTGTAAGTGAATTAAGGAAGGCCTTAGAGATTAATCCGGACAATGTCTTGGCCTTGAATTCCTTAAGTTATGTTTATGCAGAACAAGGGGAGAATTTAGACGATGCCTTGTCTTTGGCGCAAAAGGCCCTGGAGATTGATCCTTCCAATGGTTCGTTTTTAGATACCATGGGCTGGGTTTATTTTAAAAGAGGCGATTTGAATAATGCCTTAAAATATTTAGAGAGTGCTTCGGCATTGAGTAATGATGCGGAGGTATTCGACCATCTGGGAGAAGTTTATTATAAAATGGGAAAAAATAAGGAAGCGGTAAAAAGCTGGCAAAAGTCATTGGCCATAGAGCCAGGCAAAAAACAAATTCAAGAAAAGATTAAAACATTGAATAAAAAATGAACCCGCAGCCAGATATTAAAAAATTAGAAGAACAGGCATGTAATATACGCATATCGATTATCGAGATGCTGTCTAAAGCGGGCTCGGGCCATCCCGGGGGATCTTTGTCCTGTGCAGAAGTGATAACGGTTTTATTTTTTCATGTCTTAAGAATTAAACCGCAGGATCCCAATTGGCCGGACAGAGACAGATTCCATCTTTCCAAAGGCCATAGCTGTCCTGTGTTATATGCTGCTTTGGCAGAAAGAGGATATTTCGACAAAAAAGAATTATCCAATCTGCGCCGCTTAGGAGCTTTATTGCAGGGGCATCCTGACAGAAGGACTCCCGGGATAGAAGTGGCCAGTGGTTCTTTGGGCCAGGGTTTGTCTGTGGCTTTGGGAATGAGTTTGGCCGGAAGAATTGACAAAAAAGATTACAGGGTTTATTGCCTTATGGGCGATGGTGAAATCCAGGAAGGGAATATCTGGGAAGCAGCCATGGCTTGTGCGCATTATAAATGCGATAATTTATGCGCTGTCCTGGATTATAATGGATTCCAGATCGACGGTAAAATCTCCGAAATTATGGCTTTGGAACCATTGAAAGATAAATGGCAGGCATTTGGCTGGCATGCGGTTGAAATCAACGGGCATAATATCGCCGAAATAATCAAAGCCTTTGAAGAGGCAAAAACAATAAAAGGCAAACCCACCATAATCATTGCCAAGACAACAAAAGGCAAAGGTGTTTCCTGTATGGAGAATGTAGTGGATTTTCATGGCCGGGCGCCTAATGAAACAGAAACAAAACAGGCCTTAGAAGATTTAAAAAAGAAAAAAAGTTTGTAATAATAAGGAGCCAGGATTTGGCAGAAGCACTTTATCAACGGGAAGTATACGGAAAAACTCTGGTAGAATTAGGCAAAGACCATCAGAACATAATTGTCTTGGACGCAGATTTATCGAGTTCCACCAAGACAAAACTTTTTGGCAAGGCCTATCCGGAGAGATTTTTTAATTTTGGCGTGGCTGAACAAAATATGATGGCAACGGCTGCTGGTCTGGCAAGCTGCGGTAAAGTAGTTTTTGCTTCTACTTTTGCTATGTTTGCTACTGGCCGGGCATGGGATCAGCTGCGCAATTCCGTTTGTTATAATAATTTTAATGTTAAGCTCGTGGCGACGCATGCAGGCGTTAGCGTGGGTGAAGATGGGGCCAGCCATCAGGCAATTGAAGATATTGCTTTGATGCGCAGTATCCCCAATATGAAAATCATTGTTCCGTGTGATGGCCCTGAAACAAAAGACGCAGTTATTGCTGCTTTGAACACGCCTGGTCCTTTTTATATCAGATTAAGCAGGGCAAAAGTACCTACCATCGAGGAGAAAAAGCCTTTTAAATTAGGAAAATCCTGCGTAATCAAAGAAGGCAATGATGTTTCTATTTTTGCCTGCGGTATAATGGTAGAGCAGGCCATCAAAGCAGAAGAAATATTAAAAAAAGAAGGCATATCCGCAAGAGTAATCAATATGCATACCTTAAGGCCTTTAGATGAAGAGATGATTATAAAATGTGTCAAAGAGACAAAAGGTTTGGTTGTTTGCGAGGAGCACACAGTCGTGGGCGGCCTTGCCTCTGCGATTGATGAAGTTGTATGCGAAAATATACCTACCAAGGTGATACGCGTAGGTATAAGAAATAGATTTGGACAATCAGGCAGCCCTGCCGAATTGCTAAAAGAGTACAATTTGACCGGCTCAGACATAGTTATTGCCGCAAAAAAAGTTTTATCCGCCAAAGGCGGATAAATATGGGTACCATGAGTTTGCCCATGAGGTTCCATCTAAATAATGAAGCAAGTTAAAGTTCTTGCCCCAGCCAAAATCAATCTTTTTCTTAAAATCCTGAACAAAAGAGAAGACGGTTATCATAATATTGAGACTGTGTTTGAGAAAATCTCTCTTTTTGATAAGGTTATTTTGAAGGATATCCCGACGGACAAGGTGGTTATTGAATCCAACTGCAAAGATATTCTTCTTGCGCAGAAAAATAACACTGTCTACAAGGCAATTTGTCTTATAAAAAATAAATTCAGGATAAAAAGAGGGCTTTATGTATATATAGAAAAGAATATTCCCATAGCTGCAGGTTTGGGCGGAGGTTCCAGCGATGCTGCAGCCACTATCAAGGGATTAAATAAACTTTGGAATTTAGGATTAAGCAAAAAAGAGCTCTTGAATCTTTCCCGGGGTATAGGCAGCGATGTCCCTTTGTTTATGGCAGAAGGCAGTTTTTTATTGGGCAGCGAAAGAGGCAATAAGGTCTCCAAAATATCAAAGACCGATAATCTCAAATTATGGCATATTTTGATTGCTTCCGGTATTAAAGTATCCACACCTTATGCCTATTCTTTGTTTGATAAGCATTATGTCAGGGGGGAAGGCGAATTTAGAGGCAGCAGTTTATCAAAAAGATTGAGATTGACAATACCTCCTTATGGTGCTAATATTGTAACTTGCGCTTTGTTAAAGAGAGATGTTTCTCTTTTAAATTACTATAGTTACAATAGTTTTGAGAATTTGGTAATAAAGCAGTTTCCTAAACTGGCTAGACTTAAGGGTGTTCTTGAAGATATAGCCCACGATTTTGTTCATATGTCAGGAAGTGGCTCGGCATTATTTATGACATTTTCTAACAGAAAGGGGGCGGAGTATCTGATAAGAAAAATGAGGGGGTTACCCAAGGTATGTCGTTACTTTCTAGTTAGCACTTTGTAATTAGTATAATGTGGCTTCAATAGTGGATGTTTAAAGGAGGTACTAGCCAATGGAGATTACTGAGGTAAGAATTTTCTTAAAGGAAAGCCCTGATAAGAAACTTAAGGCTTATGCAACTGTGACTTTTGATAATGCTTTTGTAGTCCGCAACATCAAAGTTATAGAAGGCGGTAGCGGTTTATTTATAGCTATGCCTTCCAGAAGGCTAAAAACGTCTTGCCCAAAATGCGGCTTCCGTAATGAAATGCGCAGCAAATATTGCAATCAGTGTGCAGCACAGCTTCCCGCTGTTTCTGCGCCGATGGAACAAGGCAGCAAAGACGCACAATCAGAGCATCGCGATATAGCGCATCCTATTACACAGACCTTTAGGGAATATCTGCAGAAGAAGGTCCTGGAAGCTTATGAAGCAGAAAAAAATAAAGCGCCTGAACCAAAATCCGATCTCCAGGATTTTTAAAAGGCATTTGATCCAAGTCCAAATTTTGCATTATAAATAACCATTTATTGAAAATCACACAAAATTTGCTTATGTGATGTTTGGTGTTTCATTCTGTTGGTAGAAACCCGTTTAAAAGATAGATATCTTGCCCGGTAGTGTAATTGGTAACACACGAGAATTTGGATCTCGGTTTCCAGGTTCGAGCCCTGGCTGGGCAGCTGTTATAAGAGAGGTAAAACCATGAAAGATTTCATAACCATAATTCTGGCTGCAGGTGAAGGCACGCGCATGAATTCCGACGTACCCAAGGTATTGCACGAAATTTGCGGCAGGCCGATGATAGACTATGTGATTGATTCTGTAGCCAATGCCCGCCTGAAGAAAATCTGCGTAGTCTTAAATAAAGAACATACTGCGGTATTGGATTATATCAATGCCAGGAAGAATAAATATATAAAAGCCGTTTTTCAGAAAAAACCGCAAGGCACGGCTGACGCCGTAATGTCAGCCAATAAATTTTTATCTAAGGCCAAAGCAAATGTCTTGATTCTTTGCGCGGACACCCCTTTGATAAAGACACAGACCCTCCAGCAGTTAGTAAATCACCACAAAGACAGAAACGCAAGCTGCACAATGCTTACTTCCTTCTTGGATAATCCGTCGGGATTCGGTCGCATTGTAAGAGACGAATACAGCAAGGTGCGCTGTATTATCGAAGAAATGGATGCGAGTTTTTCTCAGAAACAGATTAGAGAAATCAATTCCGGAATATATTGTTTTAATTCCGTGGATTTATTGCAGGCATTAAACGAAGTAGGGTTAAACGCTAAAAAGAAAGAATATTATCTTACGGATGTGATAGAAATTTTATATAAAAATAATAAGAGGATTGAAACCTGCGTCTCCTCTAATCCAGAGGAGGCCTTAGGCATAAATTCCCGCCTGGAATTAAGCCATGCCAATGAAATAATGCGCATGCGTATTATTGAAGAATTTCTCAAAAATGGCGTATCAGTATTAGACCCCAAGACCACTTTTATAAATTACGGAGTTTCCATCGGCAAGGAAACGGCTATCTATCCGTTTACAGTTATCCAATCCGGCGTAAAGATTGGCAGCAAATGCTCTATCGGCCCGTTCTGTCATTTACGAGAAGGCACGGTTATAAAAGATAATAGTGTAGTGGGGAATTTCACGGAGATTGTGCGCAGCCAATTGGGTGAAGGCACATATTTTAAACACCTTGGTTATTTAGGGGATACATCTGTCGGCAAAGGTGTTAATATCGGGGCAGGCATGACAATCGCAAATTTCGACGGCAAGAATAAAAATCGCACCGTTATTGGTGACAAGGCATTTATCGGTTGTGATACAGTAATAGTCGCTCCTGCCAAGATTGGCAAATCGGCCGTGACTGGCGCGGGCGCTGTGATAACCAAAGGAAGCAATATAAAAAACAACAGTGTTGTCGTGGGAGTGCCTGCAAAACCATTGGTTAAGGCTGTTGTTAAAGTTATTAAAAAATCAAAAGCCAAAAAAACAAAAAAGAAAAAATAATTTTAAACCTGACCCTGCCTGTTTCGATTTGCGAAACAAAGCTGCGGGGTTCAATTCGCCTCGGCATATCAGGCGGGGCTCATTGAAGGAGTTTTTATGGACAAGGTAATGATATTCAGCGGAAATGCAAATCCTAAACTAGCTAAAGATATTGCAGCCAAGCTCAAGACTAAATTAGCGAGCATCTTTGTAAGTCGTTTCAGCGAGGGGGAAGTTCGTGTAAAAGTTAATGACAACGTAAGAGGCAAAGATGTGTTTATAATTCAGCCGACCTGCCCGCCGGTTAATGATAATCTGATGGAACTTCTGATAATGATAGATGCCTTGAAAAGGGCTTCTGCCTGGAGAATTACAGCTGTAATGCCTTATTATGGATATGCTAGGCAGGATCGTAAAGATCAGCCGCGCGTCCCCATCACCGCAAAACTTGTGGCCAATCTGCTTACAGTTAGCGGCGCAAATAGAATCCTTACTATGGATTTACACGCCGGTCAAATCCAGGGTTTTTTCGATATTCCGCTGGACCATCTTTTTGCCGTAAATGTATTCGTAGATTATTTCGAGAATAAAAAGAAATTGAAAAATATAGTCGTAGTCGCTCCTGATGTGGGCGGTATAAAGATGGCCCGTGCTTATGCCAAGAGGTTAGGGGCAACATTGGCTATTTTGGATAAGCGCAGAATTTCTCCGGAAAGCACTGAAGTCATGCATCTGTTGGGTGATGTCGACGCTAAAACAGCAATTATCGTAGATGACCTAGTTGCTACAGGCGGTTCTTTAATTGAGGCGGCCGCTGCTTTACACAGCCGGGGCGTAAAGGAAATATATGCCGCAATTACGCACGGAGTTTTGTCCGGAGATGCAATAAGCAAAATAGAAAAATCTTTCTTGAAAGAATTATTGATAACTGATACAATACCACTTCCTTCTTCCGCGAAAATAAAGAAGAT
This sequence comes from Candidatus Omnitrophota bacterium, assembly GCA_028711115.1. Classification (GTDB taxonomy): domain Bacteria; phylum Omnitrophota; class Gorgyraeia; order Velamenicoccales; family JABMQK01; genus JAQTSV01. The sequence continues at coordinate 1,360,300 of JAQTSV010000001.1, read as the reverse complement.
TAAAGTGTTATCAGTGGCAGAATTGTTAGCAGAAGCGATAAAGAGAATACGCACTGAACAATCTATAAGCTGTTTATTTGAGGAATAGGTAATTTATTTTTAGTACGGTGAAATCTGCAATGATAAATTCTTAGATGCAAAGGAGAAAATAAAGTTATGGAAAAGGTATATTTGGATTGCCTGCCCAGAGAAGAAGTGGGAAAAAATAAAGTAAATGCCTTAAGAAGAACCGGCTTTGTGCCAGCGGTTGTTTATGGCGAAGGCGCAAAATCAATTGCCATAAAAATAGATCGTAGTCAATTAATTAAGTTCATACATACGCATCACGGCGTAGAGAATATGATAATTACCTTAAGGTTTGCCGGGAAAGAAAAAAGCAAGGATCACCAGGAAGAGAAATCTGTTTTGATAAAAGAGATGCAATTCCATCCTGTGCAGGAAAATATTCTGCACGTGGATTTTAACGAAATATCTCTGACCAAGGCAATAGTAATCAAGGTTCCTGTGCGGCCCAAAGGCGAGGCAATAGGCGTAAAGCAGGAGGGCGGCGTATTGACGCATGTTCTCTGGGAATTGGAAGTTGAGTGTCTGCCTACGGCGATTCCCGAGAAGGTAGAAGTAGATATTAGCAATATGAAGATAGGCGATACTATCCAGGTCAAAGATTTAACAGTGCCAGAGGGCGCAAAGGTACTAACTACTCAAGATACGATTGTGTTTACATTGATGGCACCTAAGAAAGAAGAAATTGTAACAGAGGTTCCGGAAGGTGCAGCTCCTACTGAACCCGAAGTAATCAAGAAAGAAAAAGCAGAAGCAGAAGAAGGCGAAGAAAAAGAAGGAAAGGAAGAAGAAAAGAAAGAAGAGAAGAAGCAGGAAAAGAAACCTCAGGAAGGGGCTCCCGGCAAGAAATGAAATTAATTGTTGGTCTGGGCAATCCCGGATTAAGTTATGAAAATACCAGGCATAATTTAGGAGCAAAGAGCGTAAAGTCAATTGCCAAGATATATAAAGTAAAATTAAAATTAGACCGTTCTTTAAAAAGTCGCCTGGCACATATAGATATTCTGAATAATGAATGTCTGTTGGCTATGCCCAATACTTATATGAATTTTTCCGGAGAAGCGGTAAGTTTGTTGCTGCGCGCCAAAAAGATAAACCCTGCAGATTTACTGGTGGTTCATGATGATGTGGATTTAGATTTAGGTGAGATGAGATTCAAGAAAAAAGGCAGCTCCGGCGGTCACAAAGGAATCGCATCCATAATAAAGGCATTGAATAGTCAGGACTTCAATCGTCTGAAATTAGGCATCGGCAGAAGTTCCCGCAGGCAGGAAACAAAAGATCACGTATTATCCAGTTTTTCTAAACAGGAAGCAAAAATTATAATGTCTTTATTGAAAAAAATAGCCAGTGCTTGTGAAGTTTGGGTTGAGTTTGGCATAGATAGGGCGATGAATGAATTCAATTAAAATCAGATTGCTAAAACAGCGTAACGTTTGCAATATTAATTAAGGAGGCTAAAAGTAATGCGTAAATATGAAGTAATGTTTATCTTAAGGCCGGATTTAAACGATGCTGAGAAAACAAGTATGTTTACTCAGCTAAAAGACACTTTGAATAAATTCAAAGTCAAGATTAACAGCGCTGATATATGGATGGAAAAACGTAAATTATGTTTTGAACTTTCCTTAAAAGGAAAGGGAGTAAAATTTAATGAGGGCCTCTATTATTTAATCGATTTTGATTCACCAACCGAAGAGATAAAGAATATCAACGCTGCCCTTCGCTTGAATGAAAATATTTTAAGATTTTTAATTACAGCAAAGGAAGAAGTTAAAGGAGGAGTCTGAGCATGGCGAATTTAAATAAGGTATTTTTGATAGGTAATTTAACGCGTGATCCGGAACTGCGTTACACGCCCAGCGGCATGGCTGTGGCAAATTTAAGGCTGGCAGTGAACCATCGTTTTAAGGACCGTTCAGGCGAACTGAAACAGGATGCTTGTTTTGTAAATATAGTAGTCTGGGATAAACAGGCAGAGACCTGCAATCAATATCTGCAGAAAGGCCGTTCTGTTCTGATAGAAGGAAGATTGCAGTCGCGTTCATGGAAGGATAATGAAGGCAAGAACAGGAGCGTCATAGAAGTCAGGGCCGACCGTGTGGTATTTTTGGATAACGCCAATCAGAAAAAGTCCGAGGTAAAAGATAATAATGTAGAGGCAGTAGAGGAAATCAATTCTGGCAAGCCAGGCGCAGTGCCAGACGAGCTCAGTGAGGTTTCGTGGCCTCAGGAAATGGACGAACAACCAAGTTAAAGGGGATATAAATTATGATGAGGATGAAGAAAAAGGAAAAAACCAAAAAGCGATACGACCGGTTTGGCAAAAAGATAGAAGAGAAAGGCTCTTTTATCATAATGAGGAAGAAGTATTGTCGTTTTTGTAAAGACAAAGTCAAGGACATAGATTATAAGAATTTAAATGTGCTGGAAAAACTGATTAGTGAGAGAGGGAAAATTCTCTCCAGGCGTAATACAGGCACATGCGCAAGGCACCAGAGAATAATAGCCGCTGTGATTAAGCGCGCTAGATTTCTTTCGCTTATGCCATACACAAGATATATATGAAAGTAATTCTTAGAAAAGATATAGAAAAATTAGGAAAGCGCGGAGATATAATTTCCATAAAGGACGGCTTTGCCAGAAATTTTCTCCTGCCCAATGGTTTTGCTTTAGCGGCCACAAAGGATAACGTTGTCAAGATTGAGCAGGAAAAGAAAAAAATTGAGCAGGATAAAAAGACGGAGAAAGGCAAAGCCCAGGAATTGGCGGAAAAGCTTAAGAATTTTTCTTGTACCATTGCCGCTGAGGCCAATGACGACAACCTCTATGGTTCGGTGACTGCCCTAGAAATTGCCAAGGCATTGGAAGAGGAGAATATTCCTGTAAATAAGAGCGATATTTTGCTGGAGCAGCCAATTAAGAAATTAGGCATATACGAAGTGGAAACCAAGCTGCATCCCGAGGTAAGCACAAAAATTAAAATCTGGATTGTGAAGAAATAAATTATATTTTTATTTAGCCGCATTCATAAAAATTCCGCATAGAATAAAATGGAACTGAAAGAACAAATCAAAGAAAAATCTATCGAGCGCGTACCGCCTCAAAACACCGACGCAGAGATGGCAGTTTTGGGTTCGATGCTTATTGAGGAAGAGGCCATAAACTACGCCATAGAAATGATAGATGAGAGTTGTTTCTATAAAAATATCCATAAAAAGATTTTTTCCAGTATGGTAAATCTGTTCAATAAAAATAAAGTAGTGGATTTGATTACATTGACTGAGGAGCTGACCAAGAACGGCGATTTGGCAGAGATAGGCGGCGTCAGTTATCTTACCATGCTTACCAACGCCGTGCCCACAGCCGCAAATGTCCAGCACTACGCCAGAATAGTTAAGGAAAAAAGCATACTGAGGTCTTTAATAAATAACGCCACACAGATTGTTGCGGATTCTTATGAGGCAGAGGCCAATGTCGACGAGGTTTTGGATAAGGCAGAGAGGACAATCTTTAAAATTGCAGACAGCAGAATTGAAGGTAACCTTATTTCTCTTAAGGATATAATAAAAGACAGTATCGAGACAATAGACAAGCTCTATCAGCAGAAGGCGCACGTGACAGGCGTGCCCACGGGCTTTATCGATTTCGACCTGAAGACGGCTGGCCTGCAGATGTCGGATTTGATTGTAATTGCCGGAAGGCCGTCTATGGGTAAAAGCGCCTTGGCGCTAAGTATCGCCGAATACGCAGGCGTGGTAGAGCATATACCGCTGGCATTTTTTAGTTTGGAAATGTCAAAGGAACAATTGGTCCAGCGCCTGCTCTGTTCGCATGCAAAAGTCGACGTACATAAGGTAAGGAGCGGTTATCTTTCCACTTCTGACTGGCCGAATCTTACCGCCGCAGCAGGAAAATTATCCGAAGCCCCCATATTTATAGACGATACCGCAGCCATATCCATCATGGAATTACGCGCAAAGGCAAGAAGATTAAAAGCCCATCACGATATCAAACTTTTGTTTGTTGATTATTTACAGCTTATGCGTACTCCCAGAGAAGGGGAGAACCGCCAGCAGGAAATTTCTGAAATCTCCCGTTCGTTAAAAGCCTTGGCCAGAGAGCTGAATGTTCCCATTGTTGCTGTAAGCCAGTTATCCAGAGCAGTGGAGTCTCGCACCGACCATCGTCCGCAGCTGTCCGACCTGCGTGAATCCGGCGCCATTGAGCAGGATGCGGATGTGGTTATATTGCTCTTGCGGGAAGAATATTATAATCCCACAATAGAAAATAAAGGCCAGGCAGAAGTAATAATCGCCAAGCAGAGAAACGGCCCTGTGGGTTCGCTCAAGCTTTCTTTTATCAAGGAATATACCCGCTTTGAGAATTTAACTCAGGCGATGGAAGAATAAAAATAAAATTTGATATTTACTTTTCACAAAATAAGGATTATAATGAAACAACTAACAATGAAGAAGACTTTATTTTTTTTATCCGCAGTACTAATTTTTAATTTCACTACTTTTGCTTATCCGCTGGATGAGAAATCTCCGGATAAACTTTCCAATTTGCAGTCAGAGAAAGTTTCTTCCCCAAAGTCAGATTCCGATACGAAAGCGAATAAAGCTGAGACTCAGGAAGCCCAGAGCCAGAAATTAATCAAGAATATCGAAATTAAAGGCAACAAAGTAATAAGCGTCTCCACAATCCTTTCCAAGATAAAGACACGGACTAATCAGCCTTATTATCCCCGCGTTTCCAAAGATGATATAAAGCGCTTATATGAAACCGGATTTTTTAGCGATGTCAGTATCGATACGCAGGAAGAGGCGGACGGATTAAAAGTCATAATCAGCGTCGTGGAAAAACCTGTCGTGGAAAAGGTTGTTATAAAAGGCATGCGTATTTTAAGGCCAGATTTGACGGAAAGAAAGACGCTAAAGACCAAGGCCAATCAATACCTGGATTACAATCTGATCAAGGAAGACGTAGCCAGCATTAAAAGTGAATACCAGAAGAAAGGCTATGCCGATACAGAGATAAATTATAATGTGACAACAGATAAAACAACCGGCAAAGCCACAGTCACTTTTGATGTTAAAGAAAATACCAGACAAAGAATCAAGAGGGTCTATATACAAGGTAACGACCATATAAAAAGAGATAAAATTATAAAGGTAATGAAGACGCGGCAGGCCAAGATATTCCATGCGGGATTCCTGAAGGAAGGCGAGTTACAGGATGATTTGGAACGCATAAAAATCCTGTATAACACCGAGGGTTTTGCCGATGCCACAGTGGATTCAAAAATAGAATACGGCAAGAAGGGTTTTATTTATCTTCATATTATAATAAATGAGGGTAAAAGATATACGGTAGGAAGCGTAGACATCAGAGGCAACAAAGATTTCAGCAAAGAAGAATTAATGAGCAAATTAAAGGAAGCTACGCCGGGTAAATATTACAGCGAGATAGCATTGCAGACAGATGTATATAATCTGCGCGAATTTTACTTAAGCAAAGGGTATATATTCGCACAGATTAGTGAATCTGCTTCTGCGGATCTGCAGACAGGTAAAGTCTCTGTTTCTTATAATATAGTAGAAAATGAAATAGGATATGTAGACCGCATAGATATAAGAGGCAATACCAAAACCAAGGATAAGGTTATACGCAGGGAGATTCGTCTTAAGCCCGGAGATAAGTTTGACGGAGAAAAGCTAAAACGCAGCAAAGAGAGGCTGGATAATTTAAATTATTTTGAAGAGGTTGTTTTTGATACCGAGGAAGGCTCAAAGCCGAATACCGAGAATCTCGTTGTGGATGTGAAGGAAGCACAGACCGGCAGTTTCAGTTTTGGCGGCGGATACTCCACAGTGGATCAGCTCGTAGGCTTTGTAGAGATAGAACAGAGGAACTTTGATTTATTTAATTTTCCCTACTTTACCGGCGGCGGGCAGGATTTGGTTTTGCGTTCTGAATTGGGTTCGGTAATGGAAGATTTTCTGTTGAGTTTCACAGAACCATATTTATTTGACCAGCCGTTGTCTTTTGGTTTTGATGCTTATAGAAAAGTACATGACCGCGAAAAGAATGTAGGTTATAGCTATAGCGAAAAGCGCACCGGCGGAGATTTACGTTTGGGCAGAGAATTCTCCGAGTATCTCAAAGGAGGCGTGACCTACAGATTAGAACAAATTACTATTTCCGATGTCCCGGACGAGGAGACAGCAGATTTAAAGAATGAAGTCGGCACCACTGATTTAAGCAGCATAGAGTTCAGCCTGACCAGAGACACCCGTGATAATATATTCAATCCTACCAAGGGAACTGTTTTAAGCGGCTATGTCGAACCTTTTGGCGGGCCATTGGGCGGCGATAAAGATTTTATGAAGTTATACGGTATAGGCGATACATATTTAAGCGTGGGGCAGAAATCTGTAATAGAGATGAAATTGCAGGGTGGTTTATTATTTACCTACGGCAATACCAATGATGTACCGATATATGAAAGGTTTTACGCCGGAGGCGCAGATACTATCCGCGGATACGGTGAACGAAAGGTCAGCCCTATTGATGCCTATGGAAATAATATAGGCGGAGAATCAGTTTTATTGTCCACCATAGAATATGACTATTCTTTGATAGAATTTATTAAATTAGCCACTTTCTTTGATACGGGAAATGTCTGGTCCAAGGTGGGGGATTTTGGTTCAGGCGATTATAAATCAGGCATTGGTTTCGGTGTGAGGATAAAAACTCCTCTCGGGCCTATGAAGTTGGATTACGGCTTTCCTCTGAATAAGGAACCCGGAGAAGAGACCAAACAAGGCAGATTTCATTTTAGCTTAGGCCGAACATTTTAGGTTAGTTTTTATCAACCAGAAGTTTTAAAATTATTGTCTATAAACAAGGAGGAATAGTATGAGAGGACACGGTAGATTAATAGCGATCTTAACTTTAGCAGTATTTATGCTCGGTGTTTTCTTATTGAGCAATAGTTTTGCTGCAGATAATAAGATAGCTTATGTGGATTTAGCCGTAGTTTTTGATGGTTATAACAAGACAAAAGATTTTGATGCAAAGCTTGAAGAAGCCCAGAAGGCAGAGCAGGTAAAGATTGACAAGAAGGTGGAAGCTATAAAAGCAATACAGGATAAATTACCTTTGCTTTCCGACGAAGAAAAGAAGAAGAAAGAAGCAGAAATCGATGGCATGGCGAAAGAGCTACAGGAATATCAGAGCAAGGCAGAGGCAAGTTTGAGAAAAGATAGAGATGAGAAATTGAAAGAAGTATTAAAAGATATACAGGCAGTTGTCGAGAAGATGGCGAAAGATAAAGGTTACGACCTGATTCTCAACGGCAGGACGCTTTTATACGGCAACAACGCTATGGATATTACCGAGGGAATAGTAAAGATACTTAATGGTAATTACAAAAAGAGCTAATGAAGAAACTTTTAAGAGAGATCGCCGACCTGTTAGGGGCCGAGGTAATAGGCGATCCCGATGTGGTAATTACGGGCGTAGCTTCAGTTAAAGAGGCAAAAAAAGGTGACATCACCTTTATAAGCAATCCCAAATACCTACCTTTTATTAACGAAACTAAGGCGTCAGCAGTTATAGCTTCAGCTAAGATTGAAGGATTTTCCAGGCCCGTAGTAAAAACCAATAATCCCTCGCTGGCGTTTGCCAAAGTAGTATCTTTATTCAATCCTCCCAAAAATATTTGTAATAAAGGCGTGCATCCCAGTGCTGTTTTAGGCAAGGATGTAAAACTGGGTAAGGATATAGCTATAGGTCCTTATGCTGTGATTGAGGACGGGGTAAGTATAGGCGACAGAAGTATTATTAATTCCGGCGTATACATTGGTTATGATACTTCTATAGGAGAAGATTGCTTTGTCTATTCCAATGTCTCGATAAGAGAAAAGACATCTATCGGCAACAGGGTAATTATACATAACGGCACGGTTATTGGTTCAGATGGATTTGGCTACGATACGATAGATAAAGTTCACCATAAGATACCGCAATTAGGCTGTGTTGTGATAGACGATGATGTGGAGATTGGTGCAAATGTTGCCATTGATAGAGCGCGTTTCGATAAGACGCGTATCGGCAAAGGAACCAAGATAGATAATTTAGTTCACATTGCCCACAATGTTGTTACCGGAGAAAATTGCATTATCGTGGCACAGGTCGGTATTTCAGGAAGCGTTAGTATCGGCAATAATGTTACCATTGCCGGCCAGGCAGGTCTGTCAGGGCATATAACAATCGGCGATAATGTTATTATCGGCGGACAGGCAGGAGTGACAAAATCTGTGCCTGCCAATAATTTTGTTTCCGGTTATCCTGCTAAGCCGCATAAAGAGGCGACTAAAATTAACGCCTACATTCAGCGCCTGCCGCGTCTAAATGAGACGGTAGCAGAGCTTAAGGCGCGTCTGGATAAGATAGAGCCGAAGAAAAATACAAAACATGGAAAATCAAAGAACAGTAAAAAAAGCAATAGAAGTTAAAGGTAAAGGTATTCATACAGGCAATCCTGTTACTTTAAAATTTATACCTGCCGGTATAGATGCAGGGATTATATTTAAAAGAGTGGATTTGCCAAATTCTCCGGTGATTAAGGCAGAGCCGGATTCTGTTTTAGATGGACACACGAATTTAAGGCAGACGTCCATAGGTTTCAAGGATGTTCAGATTCATACTATTGAGCATCTTATGGCTGCTTTGTCGGGTTTAAATATAGACAATGTTATAATCGAGATGGATAATTGCGAAGTTCCTGCATTAGACGGAAGTTCCGCAGACTTTAGCAAATTGTTAAAGCAGGCCGGAATTGAAGAATTGGCTGCAAAGCGAAGAGTACTTGTTTTGAAAGAACCGGTCTGGGCGGAGGAAGGGGAATCATATCTTTGCGCCCTGCCGTCGCCGAAATTCAGGATTTCTTATACGCTGCACCACTACAACTCTGCATTTCTAAAGACTCAGTATTTGAATATAGATTTGGATCGTGATGTGTTTGAAAAAGAGATTGCATCCAGCAGAACTTTTGTTATTGAAAGTGAGGCGAATAAACTGTTGGGGCAGGGATTCGGCAGAGGTGCCAACTACGACAATACGCTGGTTGTCTCCGATAAGGGAGTGGTAAAAAATAAATTGCGTTTTGAAGACGAGTTTTTACGCCATAAGATTCTGGACCTTATAGGCGATTTGTATCTTTTGGGCAGGCCGGTCAGTGCGCATTTTGTCGCAGTAAGAAGCGGGCACTTTCTTAATCATCAGGTAGTGAAAAAGATTTATAAGTCTATAGAAAAACAGAATCTGGCAGCGCTTAAGGCGCAATCTCCTCTGGAAATTAAAGGAACAGAATTGGATATCCAGGATATAATGCGCATATTGCCTCATCGTTATCCGTTTCTTCTTGTAGATAAGATTACTGAGCTGGAAGAAGGCAAGCGCGCCGTCGGCATAAAGAATGTTACGGTGAATGAGCTGTTTTTTAACGGGCACTTTCCGGGTAAGCCGGTTATGCCGGGAGTTTTAATCGTAGAGGCAATGGCCCAGGTTGGCGGCGTGTTGATGCTCAGCCTATCGGAAAACAAAGGCAAATTGGCATTTTTTATGTCTATAAATAATGCAAAATTCAGAAAGACAGTTGTTCCTGGGGATCAGCTTGTCATTGAAGTTCAGGTTGGTAAAATTCGTTCCAAGGTCGGCCAGTTACTGGGACAGGCCAGCGTTGATGGCAATATTGTAGCCGAGGCAGAATTAATGTTTGCCTTAGTTGATGAGTAAAAATATGGCAAAGATTCACTCTACAGCAGTTATCTCCAAGAAAGCACATTTAGGCAAAGATGTGGAAGTCGGCCCTTACAGTGTTATCGGCGATAACGTAAAGATTGGCAAGGCGACCAAGATATTGAATAATGTCACTATAGAGGGCTGTGTTGATATCGGCGAAAATAACAAAATATTTTCCGGGGCAGTTATCGGCAGTCCGCCGCAGGATTTAAAATATAAAGGTGAAGAGAGTTTTCTTGTTATAGGCAATAACAATATTATCAGAGAATACGTTACCATAAATACCGGTACCAAAGGCAATACCACGAAAATCGCCGACGGCAATCTGATAATGGCCTATAGCCATATTGCGCATGATTGTGAAGTAGGCAATAGATGTATATTTGCCAATAATGCCACCTTGGCCGGCCATGTTAGTGTAGAAGACGAAGTGGTAATCGGCGGGCTTTCAGCTGTGCATCAATTTGTAAATATAGGTAAGCTGGCTATAATAGGCGGTTGCTCAAAGGTGGTGCAGGATGTTCCTCCGTATTCTACCTGCGATGGCCATCCCGCCAAAGTCTACAGCATTAATTCCGTCGGACTGAAACGAGCGAATATCGCAAAAAATACGATTCACCAGCTAAAAACCGCTTTTAAGATTTTATTCCATTCCGGTCTTTCTTTTACACATGCCGCGAAAAAGCTAGAAGAAGAATTTAAAGATTTTTCACCCGAACTTTCACACCTAATTTCTTTTGTTAAAAACTCTAAAAGAGGTATAAGCCGTTAGGCTAAGGTTTCATATGACCGTTCAGCAAAAAATTGGTTTGATAGCTGGCAGTGGCAAGTTTCCTTTTCTGTTTGCCAAAGCTGCAAAGGCCAAGGGTTTTTGTGTTTTGGCTATTGCCATAACCGGCAACGCCGATCCGCGTCTCAAGAATTTTGTCGACGGTATAAAGTGGTTTAAGATAAGCGAATTCCGCAAAATTTTTGAATTCTTAAAGAATGTGCACATTGAAAGTGTGATTATGGCAGGACAGATTCAGCCACGCACATTATTTCATAAAGAAATCTTTCGTGATGAAGATCTGAGAAAATTAATCGTAGATTTAGAAGACAGGCGCGCAGATTCAATTTTTGGTGCTATCGCGCAAAAAATATTAGAATCCGGCATAAAAATATTAGATTCCACGATGTTTTTGGAGGATTACCTGCCCAAAAAAGGAGTGCTCACAGCAGAAGAGCTCCCCAAAGAGGTTTGGGATGATATTAATTTCGGATTTCGCATAGCAAAGGAAATAGCGCGTCTGGATATAGGCCAGACTGTGGTCGTAAAGAATAAAGCCATTGTGGCTGTAGAATCGATGGAAGGTACTGATGCCACCATAAGGCGCGCCGGAACTATTGCCAGCAGAGGATGCGTGGTAGTAAAAGTCTCCAAACCCAATCAGGATATGCGATTCGATATACCTGTAATAGGTTTGCAGACCATAGATAATCTGGTAAAAATAAAGGCAAAGTGTCTGGCTTTTGAGGCAAAAAAGACGCTTCTTATCGACAAAGAGAAGTGCATTAAAAAAGCCAAAAAACATAATTTAGCTATTGTAGCTATTTGATAATGCTGTAATTTTACGCCAAATTTAGTTTTTGGCTATGATATAATAAGGAGGGGAAGAAAAAGCCCCCTCCATTTTTTATGAATCATATTTACGGTCCGGTTAAATCCAGAAGATTGGGCATGTCTTTGGGGCTGAGTGTGACGCCTTACAAGTATTGCGCATTTAATTGCGTATACTGTCAGCTTAAGAATACGACAAGACTCACTTTAGACAGAAGGGAATATGTTAAAGCCAAAGCCGTACTTTCAGAACTCGGCCAATTTTTGAAAGCTTACCCCGATTGTAAGAAAATAGATTATATCACTGTCGCCGGCTCCGGTGAGCCGTTGTTAAACTCCAAGATAAAAGATATAATCTCCGGGATAAAGAAACTTACCAGTATTCCGGTTGCCCTGATAACCAATTCTGCTTTATTTTCCGACGTCCGAGTGAGAAGAGATGTTTTGAATTTTGATTTAATATTGCCTTCCCTGGATGCAATTACCCAGGACATATTTGAAAAAATAGACAGGCCCGCAGGCACCAAAATAAAAGTAGAAGACATAATTAACGGTCTCATAGCGCTGCGCCGGGAATTTAAAGGAAAGATTTGGCTTGAGATAATGTTGGTAAAGGGAATTAATGATGATTTAGAGTATATAAAGAAATTTAAAGAGGTAATTAAAAAAATCAATCCTGACAAAATCCAGCTAAATACACCCAGCCGACCGCCATCCGAATCTTGGGTCAAAACCCCTCTAATCCAGAGATTAAGAAAGATCCAATCAATTCTGGGAAAAGATTGCGAATTGATATAAATCTGATAAAATATCCTTGTCTTTGGACAATTCGTTTTATAAGAATTCATAGATATTCTGCGTCCATATAGAGTGCTAGTCTTTGTAACGATATAATTGTAAAAAAGGAGGAAAAATGGCAACCCTTGAGCCAATTCTCACAGAACATCCATTCTTCAAAGACCTGTCGTCAAAATACATTGATTTTCTTATAGGTTGTACTTCTCATGTTGTATTTAAAGCAGGGGAGGTTATCATCAAAGAAGGTGAGTCTGCGGATAAATTTTATATTATTCGTAGCGGTCAGGTACTCATCTATATAGACCAGCCCCGTCAGATTTCCATACAGACTATTCGCGAAGGTAATATTTTAGGATGGTCATGGCTTATCCCGCCGTATCGTTATCGTTTTACTGCTAAAGCCGTGGAGAATACGCGCGCGCTGGCATTGGACGGAAAATGTTTGAGGGAAAAATGCGAAAAGAATTCAGATTTGGGTTATGAATTATTAAAGAGGCTAATGAGTGTTTTTACTGAGCGTCTTGAGGCGACGAGGCTGCAGCTCATAGATATTTATAAGTAATAAGTTTATTGCGCTCGTAGCTCAATTGGACAGAGCGCCAGTCTTCGGAACTGGATGTTGGGAGTTCAACTCTCCCCGAGCGCGAAAATGATTGTTATTTTTATAAATAAAATTATTAATTTATGGACGACATATTAAAAATCCGTCTAGATTTGGATGAAGCAATTACTTACGCAGACTTTGATATGGCTAAACAACTTGCACATTTGGGGCTGTCTTTTTCTAAAGATAAAGGAGCGTTAGGCGAAGTAGAATATTTTAAAGGACAGCTGGAGATTATCGACGAGAATTATCCCAAAGCCATAGAACATTTTGATATGGCGATAAAATATAATCCCCATGACGGCGCCTCCTATAATGATAGAGCCCTTTGCATGGTAGAAACAGGCATAATAGATGAGGCATTAAAATATTTTGATGCAGGCATAAAAGCCGAACCGGACTTTGCTACAATTCATCATAATAAAGGATGGCTGCTTAACAAAATCGGCAGGCACAGCGAGGCGATAGATTGTTTTCGCAAGGCCCTGGAATTAGATAATAACAGGGCTGTTACTTACGAGAACTTGGCCGACGCGTATTTGCAGACTGGCGATGACAGGTCCGCTTTGGATGCGCTTTATAAAGCTGTAGCTGTTTTAAAACCGCAGTATGCGGAAATAAAGGAAGAACTTGTGTCTAAAATAAATAATATAAGAAAAATTTAAGAATAAATCCGCAGATGAAGTTTAATTACAGATATTTTATAGAAAAAAATAATTACGCAGTCCTGCTGTTGGTAGCGCTGACATTATTGGTATATGCCAATTCGCTCACGAATTTATTTGTCTGGGACGACTATCTGGTTATAGTAAACAATAATTTTGTAAGATCGTGGAAAAATATTTCCTTGATGTTTAGCAAAGATTATTTGTTCTCTTCCTCGAAAATAAATAAATTCGGCGTAATAAATCTCGTCGGCTCCGGCGAATCAAGCTACAGGCCTGTATGCACTCTGACTTATTTTGCAGATTACTCTCTCTATAAGCTTAATCCCTTCGGATATCACCTGACAAATCTCATCCTGCACATTTTCAATGTGATATTGCTTTATTTTTTATTTAATCTGATAGCCAAAGACAAAAAAATCTCTTTGTTGGGTTCTGCATTATTTGCAGTTCATCCTGCCACTACTGAAGTGGTGGCTTGTATTGCATTCCGCGAAGATTTATTGGCGTTTTTATTCTATATCTGTGCTTTTATTCTGTATATCAAGTTAAGCAATTATGACAGACTAAGGAGAATATATTATTATGCTATGTCGGTTGTCCTGTATTTATTGGCTTTATTTTCTAAGGAGATGGCCATAACGCTGCCTTTGATTTTGGTGTTATACGATTATTATTTTGTCTGCGAAAGAAGTTTTAAACAAGTATTGATTAATTTTAAGTCTCGTTATGCAGGATATATCGCTGCCACTTTATTTTATCTGTGGGTTTTCTTCTTCCCGATGTCTAATACAGGTGAAATATTGATGGCATATCCCGGCAATAGTTTTTATACCAATATCCTTACGATGTTTAAAGTCTTGGCCGTCTATATAAGATGGCTTTTTATACCCATAAACATACACGCTACTCTGCCCATTCCTTATTTTCCTTTTGTTGTGGATTCGTTATCCAGGCCAGAGGCCATACTTTCAATTCTTTTGATAGTATTTTCCTTGGGCATTGCTTTTAAAATACGCAAAACATCAAAACTTGCCTCCTTCGCCATATTCTGGTTTTTTGTGACTCTTATTCCTGTGTTAAATATTTTTCCCATAGGCAATATAATGGCCAGCCGTTATTTATATATTCCCTTAGTGGGTTTTTGTCTTCTGGTGGCAGTATTATTATTGAAGCTGCCTTCATCAAACATTTTTAAAGAAATCAAGAAAGACGCTGTTATAATAATTTTAATATTTTATTCGATGTTTACGGTGATAGGGACTTTAGTATGGAAGCATGACGTCACATTATGGCTGGAAATAATGAGGTACTATCCTGATGCCAGGTTAGTTTATAATAATCTCGGCGGAGGATACGTGGATATCGGCAAATACGACAAGGCCATCTATTTTTATAAGAAGGCCACGGAGGTTGATCCCAATGATACCCTGGCATATTATAATTTGGGTGTAATGTATGGCCAGACCGGCAATATCAAAGAACAGATAGCCGCTTATAAAAAGGCCATAGAGCTTCTTCCTAGTTTTTCCCAGGCATACAATAATCTGGGAGCGGTATTCCAGAAAAAAGGAAATGTCGATTCAGCCATAATCCTGTATGAGAAAGCCATAGAGATATATCCGGCTTATGCAGGCGCCTACTATAATTTAGCCACAGCTTATAAAGAAAAGGGGCAATATCAATTGGCCCTTGAATATGCTGATAAGGCAAAAGAATTGGGGTATAATGATTCTATGCTTTTGGAATCGCTTAGGCCGTATAGAGAATGACCTAACTTTTCTATTGTTTGATTTGTTAACAGGGAGCGGTATAATAATAGTTGCATAGTTTTTTAGTTGGTTTTAAGGCATATAAGAAATAACAATAGTGCGAGGTGATAAATGAGAAAAATAGTCGTTTTATTATTTATGGCGGTATTTGTCAGTGGGTGCGCTACGTTAGATTACCTATTTACGGAACAAACGCAACCGGCTAAATCTGTTTGGCCGAGCCCAAACTATTATACAAAAGGGTATTGGTATCGTCCGGGGATACTATCAAGCGCGGAAGAGGCAATGGGAACCTTAAAAAATCTCCAAGAGAGTTTTGTTGGGGCTAGTAAGGGGACATTTGGAAAGCATTTTAAGACATTTGATCTGGATAAATATGGCTTGCGTGCAAAATGGGAGTGGACCGAGGCCGTGCAGCATTCCCAATACGTTCCGAACAGCGGAGGATATTTCGTCGGTTTGAATTATGTGCCTTATTACGGTGGGTCTTATCAGACACACACTGATACTAGTCAGTATGAAGGGGCATTTGTGATTCCTTTTGCCATGGTTGCCTCGTTAGGACTTTTTAATTATCCTTTGGCTGATCCGAGTTGTCCATTTCCATGGCAACTAATGGTTCGTCTGGATGATGGCAATACTGTTGACCTGCGTGTTACTAATGAGAAAACAGCCAAACTATTGGGTAATGCTATTGCTACCTTGAGTAAAGAGCAAGGCCGCATCATAAGTTCTATGGTATACGGTTTTACAGTTTTTCCGCTAAAGCAGGAGCAGTCAGCAGAGCTTGCGCTCCAGTCGGGAACCGGTCTTTTGATTTATGATGTATATGTAGGTAGCCCTGCAGAGAAGATTGGTTTGCGTTTTCTGGATATAATTTTGGAAGTAGACGGCCAGTCTGTAAAAGATCCTAATGAATTAACTACTTTAGCAAAGAATAAGAAAAGCGTAAATTTAAAAATCTTGCGCTGGGAAAAGATTACCGATGCCACAGGAAAAGCGAGTCTACAAAAGACAGAATTATTTTTTCCTCTAAATCTTGAATAATAGAAAGATGGGGATCGTTCTCTTCTGGAAGATAGTTCTTACGTGGGTAATATTTTGCATATTGCAAATTCCACATTTTTACGGTAGAATAATCAAACTTAAAAATTCCGTGTCATTAGCTCTCCGCCACTAAACATCGGCGGATTCGCTTATGGCGTATAGATAAAAATCGGGCCATTAGCTCAATCGGTAGAGCAGGACACTCTTAATGTCAAGGTCGTAGGTTCGACTCCTACATGGCCCATAAATTCCTTATATGAAAAAGTTCGAGACCTTTGAGCACACGGCGGACATAGGCCTTAAGATTTACGCCAAAGACTCAAAAGAACTTTTTATAAATGCCGCAAAAGGTTTGTTTAGTTTAATCACGGATTTAAATAAGGTCCAGGCAAGCGATAAAATAAGCGTTAATTTAGAAGACGATAACAGGGAAGAGCTTTTGATTTCCTGGTTAAACGAACTGATATTCCAATTTTCAGCCCGCAATTTCATTCCCAAAGAATTTAAGATAAATAAAATTAGCGATAAAGAATTAAACGCCGAAGTCCACGGAGAAAACCTGGATTCGGCAAAGCATAAAATTTTATCCGAGGTAAAAGCCGC
Organism: Candidatus Omnitrophota bacterium; assembly: GCA_028711115.1. Taxonomy (GTDB): domain Bacteria; phylum Omnitrophota; class Gorgyraeia; order Velamenicoccales; family JABMQK01; genus JAQTSV01. The sequence continues at coordinate 1,343,335 of JAQTSV010000001.1, read as the reverse complement.
AACTTATCACGAGCTGGAAATTAAAGAGACTCAGGATGGCTTAGAGGCAAGAATTATTTTTGACACATAGGATTTTATATGGCAGATCTTTGGCAAGGCCCGTTGGAAAGAATAGATGATGTCAGGTGGCGTATACCAAAAAGTTATAAACCGGGCATGCGCACCGACGGCGTAATTTACGCCGACGAAAAACTCCTGGCTGATATTCGCCACGACAAAGCCGCGGAGCAGGTTGCCAATGTCGCGTTTCTTCCGGGGATTGTTTCTAATTCTTTGGCCATGCCGGACATACACTGGGGATATGGTTTTCCCATCGGCGGCGTGGCGGCGACAGACATTGAAAACAATGGTGTGATTTCTCCCGGCGGGGTTGGTTTTGACATAAATTGCGGCGTGCGTTTGGTGCGCACGAACCTTTTATTTAGCGAAATAAAAAATAAGATAAAAGATTTGGTTTATGTTTTATTTAATGATGTTCCTTCGGGATTAGGTTCCAAAGGCGACATAAAAGTTTCTGCAAGAGAAGAGAAAGAAATCTTAATAAAAGGCGCGCGTTGGGCAGTGGAGCAAGGTTATGGCACGCAGGATGATTTGACTTATTGCGAAGAAGAAGGCGCAATCAGCGGCGCGGCTACGGACGCTGTTTCAGACAGGGCGTATGAGCGCGGCAAGGCGCAATCCGGCACTTTGGGTTCGGGAAATCATTTTTTAGAAGTCCAGGTTGTAGAAGAAATTTACGATAAAGAAACAGCGAATGTTTTCGGCGTGGCAGAAGGACAGATTACTGTAATGATTCACTCAGGTTCGCGCGGCTTGGGTTATCAGGTTTGCGAGGATTACGTAAAGAAGATGATTCATTGTTTATCCAAATACAATATTAATGTTCCTGATAGACAATTGGCTTGCGCTCCTGTAGAATCAGAAGAAGGAAAAGAGTATCTTTCTGCCATGCGCGCGGCGGCAAATTACGCCTGGGCAAACCGCCAGTGCCTTATGCATTTGACGCGCCTGGCTTTTGAGCGCGTGTTTAACAAATCCTGGCAGAATATGGGGATGTCTTTGGTTTATGACGTAGCCCATAACATTGCCAAAATTGAGACTTGTGAAGTAAACGGAAAGAAAAAGAAAGTTTGCGTTCATAGAAAAGGCGCGACCAGGGCGCTGGGCCCGAATCATCCGGCTTTGCCAGAAAAATATAAAAATTACGGACAGCCGGTAATAATTCCCGGAGATATGGGAAGGAATTCATATTTACTTGTCGGAACAGAGAAGGCAAAAGAAACTTTTTATTCCACATGCCATGGCGCAGGCAGATTAAAATCGCGTTCCGCAGCCACAAGGTCGTTTAACGCCATAAGTTTATTAGAGGAATTAGAATCAAAAGGAATAACAGTTAAAGCCTCAAGCAGGGAAACGCTTGTAGAAGAAGCGCCTGCTGCTTACAAGAATATAAATGATGTGGTAAATGTGGTTGAGCGCGCCGGAATTTCCAGGAAGGTCTGCAAGATGAGGCCGCTCGGAGTGATAAAAGGCTAGGAAAGGAATAATTTATGTTAGACATAAAATTTATAAGAGAAAATTTTGATTTAGTAAAAGCCGCAATAAAAAACCGTGGGATAAAATTGGATTTAGGTGGATTCACATCGCTCGACAGAAAGCGCAGGGAAATTTTGCTAAAACTTGAAGAATTAAGAAGGCAGAAAAATTTAGCCAATGACGAAATTACCGCGCTTCTAAAAGCAAAAAAAGATCCCAAGAAAAAAATAAAAGAAATGAAGAGCATCGCCGAAGAAATCGACGAATTGGAAAAAGGCGAAAAAGAAATCGATACAGAACTTGATAAAATTTTGTTAAATATACCAAATATTCCGCATGAAAGTATTCCTGTCGGCGATGCCACGGCGAATAAAATTGTGCGCAGCTGGGGAAAAGCCCGCGAATTTGATTTTAAGCCCAAATCTCATATGGAAATTTGCGAGCATTTAGATATTATGGATTTGCCGCGCGCGGCAAAGATAACCGGTTCGAATTTTGTCATTTTTAAAGGCGACGGCGCCAAACTCCAACGCGCATTGATTGATTTTATGCTGGATTTGCACACCAAAAAACACGGATACAGGGAAATCTGGGCGCCTGCTTTGGTTAACCGTCAGAGTATGACTGGTACCGGTCAATTGCCTAAATTAGAAGAGGATATGTATAAATTAAAAGATGACGATTTATTCTTGATTCCCACGGCGGAAGTTCCGGTTACCAATATTCACCGCGACGACGTATTGGAAGAAGAAAATCTTCCGGTTTATTACACCGCTTATACGCCGTGTTTTAGGCGGGAAGCGGGCTCTTACGGAAAAGACACAAAAGGCCTTATGCGCGTGCATCAGTTCGATAAAGTGGAAATGGTTAAATTTGTAAAGCCCGAGACTTCCTATGATGAATTGGAAAAATTGGTGGCTAACGCGGAGGAAGTTTTACAATTATTGAATCTGCCTTACCGTGTGAATATGCTTTCTACGGGAGATTTGAGTTTCTCGGCGAGCAAATGCTATGATTTGGAGGCATACGCGCCGGGGCTGGACAAGTGGCTGGAAGTTTCCAGCTGTTCGAACTTCTGCGATTTTCAGGCAAGGCGGGCGAATATCCGCTACAGAACGAAAGATACAAAAAAATTAAATTATGTGCACACGTTGAATGGCTCGGGCGTTGCGCTTGCGCGCACGGTCATTGCCATAATCGAAAATTATCAGGATAAAGACGGAACAATTCAGATACCGGAAGTTTTAAGGGGGTATTTCGATGGCAAAACAAGAATTGGATGAAGGGTTAGAAATTAATAGCGGTTCCGGAGGCAGGGCCAGGGGGAGTTTATTTGAGACGGTAATATCAGTAGTTAAATTCACCTTAAGTATTTTATTATTGCCGTTAGTCTGGGGTTTGACGGTCAGTTTCTCACAGGAATTTTCCAACCAAAGCCAGGATATTATAAATAATTTTGTCTTAGCCATAGCCGCCTATTTAATTCTGCATATGTTTATTTATGAGCCGAATACCATTTATAAATTTGGCCAGAGGCTTATCAGTGGCATGTTTGGTTTTATCGCGCCTCTCAGGGATTTATTATCCTGTGCCGTACCGTTCTACACAGTATTAACTTTTGGTCTCTATTTTATTTTTAAGGCAAATTTCGCCTATGAAGTTATTATCGGATATTTTATATTTTGGATTTCTTTTACTGCTGTAATGCATTTGATTTTAACTGCGGCCTATATGAAGGAGGAGACCACAGACACCCTGAAAGGAAATTATTTCTTTACGCTGTTTTTAGTTTATATGTTTGAGATTGTCTTAATTTCTGTTTTCTTTAATGTAATGCTAAAGGATTTTTCTTTTGTAAATATTATTAAAAGCGGCGGTAAATTCTTTATCGATACCCATACAGCTATTTTTAAGCAGCTGTTTGTTATGAAATAAGAAATTTTGGAGGCGTGGCAGAGCGTCCGCCACTAATAAGTTGGCGGACGACCGCCGAATTTTTAATGGCGGTCGGTTGTTCTGTAAAATTGAATTATTGGAGGCGTGGCAGAGCGGTTGAATGCGGCGGTCTTGAAAACCGTTGTGGGCGTAAGTTCACCGAGGGTTCGAATCCTTCCGCCTCCGCCAGAATTATATATATTTATTAGGGAAGGATGGGAGAGCGGTTGAATCCAGACGCCTCGAAAGCGTCCAGGTCGCAAGGCCTCGCAGGTTCGAATCCTGCTCCTTCCGCCATTGAATTCATTAATGAATTCAATGGCGGATGCCGAATTAATGTAATTCGGCATCCGCTGATCAGTTTAACAATTTCAGAATAATACAAAAGGAGAGTTTATGAATAAATTCCAATTGGATATTCAGGCCAAAGTTCTTGAACAGTTATTTGGCAAAATTAATATAATGCAGACCCAGGAAGAAAAAGATAATATTGTCATAAATGTTCTCGCCGATACTTACGGTAATACTACCAAAGATAATTTCTTTCAAGGTAAGACCGTAAGTGAATTGAATACAGACGAAGGCAGAAAAAGTTTTTTAAAGGAATTTTTTTCCTTTGGCACTGTGGATGAACTTTTAGTCGATCCCAACACGGAAGATATTATTATAAATGCACTTAATCCTATTTATGTCCATCATACATACCGCGGATTGGTGAAAACAGATAAAAAATTCAATACGCAGAAAGAGCTCGATGTTTTTGTGAAGAAATTATTGGTTTTCTCCGGGCGCAAACACGTTAAGATGGTCAATAATTTAGAGCTGCCCAATATATCAGGCAGGGTGAATATTGTGCAGTCTCCGTTTGGTCCGCAGATTACCATTACAAAAATAAAAGAGAGCCCGCTGAGCATAATTGATTTGGTGAACTTTAGGTCTTTATCTTATGAGTTAGCAGCGCAGCTGTGGTTGTATGTGGAAGGAATGGGCGTCAGGCCTGCAAATATGTTGATATTGGGTGCGCCTGGTTCCGGAAAGACCACGCTGATGAATGCTCTTATTAGTTTTATCCCCGATAATGAACGGCTGGTTGTAATCGAAGACACATTGGAACTCAATACAAAATTGGAAGATAGCTGGTCAAGATTAGAATGCGACGAAGGTATCACCCTGGCAGATTTAGTGAAGAATAGTTTAAGGATGCGTCCGGAGCGCATTATTGTGGGAGAGGTAAGAGGCAGTGAGGCCCAGGATATGATGACAGCTATGAATATCGGAAAATATTGTATGGGTACGATTCATGCTAATTCAGCCAGAGAGGCCATCATTCGTCTTCAGAATGAGCCGATGAACATACCCGAGACACTGGTTAATTTGATAGACGTATTCGTTACTGTCAAGAAGTATCAGATAAGAAATAGTTTTTTCAGAGTTGTCGATGAAATAGCCGAGACAGCCGGCTTGGAACAGAAAGTGGTTTTGCTTTCGCCGGTATGGAGCTACAACTGCGAGAAAGAAAATTTTATAGAGCGCCAGCCCAGCAGTGTGTTCAGGGATAAGGTTTGTAAGCTGGGAGGTTTTCCGGCCAAGAATTTTATAGACGAGTTTAAAATCAGAGTCAAGCTGCTAAAGATATTGAAAGAAAAAGAAATGAATAAGATAGACGACGTTTCCAGTTTCTGCCGTCTTTATCACAGAGATAGAGAGGCGGCTTTGAATAAATTAAATCTGACCAAAGAACATCTTTTGGGAGATTGACATATAAATTGTTCTTTGTTTTTGATTAGTAAGAGCGAGAAATTTTGGAGAGGTGCGAGAGCGTCCGCCACTAATAAGTTGGCGGACGACCGCCGAATCTTTAATGGCGGTCGGTTGTTCTGTGTAATTGAATTTTTGGAGAGGTGCGAGAGCGGTTTAATCGGCATGCCTGGAGAGCATGTGTAGTCGTAAGGCTACCCAGGGTTCGAATCCCTGCCTCTCCGTTAAGTTTTTCATTAATGAAAAACTTAACGGATGCCGAAACAATGTGTTTCGGCGCCGTTCGGATGCCGGGCTAATGTAGCCCAGCGCCGTTAATCTTATTCTTATGATTATTGTATTTACTTTGATTGGTTTCGTGTTTGTTTACGCGATAGCCATTGTGTATCAACGGAAGAAGTCTCTTCTTAAAAAATTTCCACGGGATCCGTTTCACAAATTCCCGCCGCAGGTTCCGTCATATTTAGAAGATAAAATGTGGTATGAGGCAGAATTAGATTTTCTGTTTAAGTTCAATGAGAAGCTGGTTTCGGCTTTTAGTCTTCAAGGTGTAGCGCAGTGTATTACCGAGGCTGCTAATAATTTCTTGCCGATTGAGCGCACTGTGTTTCTTGCTTGGAATAAAAGTACAGAAAAGTTTACGTTGGCCTGCGCAATCGGGTGGTATTACGATCGCAACAAGGGACCTTTGATCATAGGTAAAGATAGCATATCTGGACTTGTGATGCGTAACAGAGAAAAATTAGTGGTGTCCGATTTGGCGCAGGATTATTATTTGAGCAAGTTAAAAAAAGAAGAGTATTTTTTGCAAAAAGCATTTATCAGTGTTCCGCTTATATACAAGGATGAAGTTCTAGGCGTATTGCACATATGCGATAAAAAAACACCCGGGACTTTCACGCAGCGAGAAGTCTCAGTAGCTATGAATATTGGCCGTATGGGTGCGATTGCTCTGCAGAACGCCCGACTTTACGAGGAGGTTTCTAAGAGGGCAGTAGAATTAAAAATAGCCTACGATGAATTAAAGGAGATGCAAGATAAGTTAATTCAATCGGAGAAGCTCAAGGCCATCGGTCAATTGGCAAGCAGCGTAGCCCATGAGATGAGGAATCCTCTAGGAACCATAATGCAGGGAGTTGCTTATTTGGAGCAAATAATATCTCCGGAGGCAAAAGAGCCGCATGAGGCTTTATCTATAGTTAAGGAGAACGCGCAAAGGGCAGACAAGATTGTAATCTCGCTTCTAGATTTTTCTAGAGCTACGAAGCTTGAATTGCACCCAGAATATATTGACCCTATTATTGAGAATTCTTTGAATTTGATAAAAACAGAATTAAAGAATATCAAGGTAGTCAAGGAAATTCAAAAAGATCTGCCAAAGGTTTTAGTAGATAAAAATAAACTAACGCAGGTATTTATTAATCTGTTTATGAATGCAATACATGCAATGCCTGAGTCAGGAAAACTTACTATTCGCAGCTTTGTTAAGCAACTGGAAGAAACAAGAAAAGGCATAGATGGAAGGCCAGATGATTCTTTTAAGGCTGGAGAGAATGTCGTTGTTATTGAAATTGAGGATACAGGCATGGGTATTTCTGAAGAAAACCTTAAAAGGATATTCGATCCTTTCTTTACCACAAAAGAACCAGGCAAAGGGACTGGGCTGGGGTTATCTGTAAGCCGAAATATTATTATTATGCACAAAGGGCTAATTGAGGTAAAAAGCCAGGTGAAAAAAGGAACTAAGGTAATTATTACTTTAAAAATTCCCGAGTAATAAGGAGGGAGTAAATGTATAAAAAGAAAGTATTAATTATTGATGACGAGGAGAATTTTTGTAAGCTGGTTAAGAAAAATATAGAACAGACAGGTGAGTTTGAGGTATATATAGCAACAAATGGGGAAGACGGTATCAGGTTAGCTATAGAGATAAAACCAGATTTGATATTACTCGATATAGTAATGCCGGGGATGGATGGTAGCGACGTTATTTCTCTAATAAGGGATGATAAGAGCATAAAAGATACCCCTGTTGTATTTTTGACTGCAATAGTAAGAGAAGAAGAGGCCAGCTCCCAAGCAAGTTTTACTAGGGGATATTCGCTTTTAGCAAAGACAGTAACTGTAGGAGAGCTTATAGCGTGTATTAAAAAAAATGCCAGAAGATACGTACAGCCTTAAAATGGTTATTCAAATGTTGTACGTAGTTCATTCAAAAATAAAATTAATGACGGATGCCGAAACAATGTGTTTCGGGACCGTTCGGATACTGGGCTAATGTAGCCTAGCGCAGTTATTGCTTTTTTTGTTTTCTTCCTTGTTTTAATCACTAAAGTATGCTAATTTACTCTCTGCAATTATGGAAATAATTATCATCAAATTTATTTGTTTGGGCAGTTCCTTTGTGGCTCTTATTTTCAGTTTAATCTTTTTGTTATCTTTGGAGCTGTATCTGCGCCTGGAGGAGATAGCGAATACAGAATTAGGGCTTACCGCTGTATTCCTTACTGTGCTGGAAGAAAAGATCAATTTCTTAAATGATTGGATTTTTAAACATAGATTGGCATGCGGGATATTGTTTGTTTTACTTTCGTTACACAATATTAAGAGCCTGATTTTTCTATAATTATTTTGATTAAAGATAAAAATAGAATAAAAGTTGATTTAATAGATGCGCCTGTGGCTCAATTGGATAGAGCACTAGTCTACGGAACTAGTTGTTGCTGGTTCGAGTCCAGCCAGGCGCATTTTTAATTTAGAAACAGACAAAAAATAAGTTTAGATAAGGTAAATATGCAATGCTAGGACTCAAAAACGATTCATTTTTCATGAAGGAAGCGATGAGAGAGGCCCAAAAGGCATTTAGCCTGGATGAAGTTCCCGTCGGGGCAGTGGTTGTGCATAAAAATAAAATCATTGCCAGGGCGTATAATCAGGTAGAGATGCTTAAAGATCCCACGGCGCACGCAGAGATGTTAGTTTTGACAGAGGCCTGCAACTTTTTACGTAATAAATGGTTGTTAGACTGTACAATTTATGTTACAATTGAGCCGTGTAGTATGTGTGCGGGCGCATTGGTGCTCTCCCGCATAAAAAAGATTGTATACGGCGCAGTTGATCCTAAAACCGGCGCCTGTGGTTCTGTTATAAATTTGATAAATAATAAAAAACTTAATCATCGCCTGCAGGTAAAAACAGGCGTTTTGGAAAAAGAGTGTTCTTTGTTGATAAAAGAGTTTTTTCTGAGAAAACGGCAGAAGGTAGCTACCCATAATTAATTCGCGTTTAAGATCTTTCGTCCGCCAAGATAAGTGGCGGGACTCGAGATCCAAAAATCACTCAGTAAATTTTGGAGAGGTGGCTGAGTGGCTGATAGCAGCTGCCTGCTAAGCAGTTAGTCTGGGCAACTGGACTCTCGGGTTCGAATCCCGACCTCTCCGTTAAAACTTTCATTAATGAAAGTTTTAACGGATGCTGGGCTAGCGTAGCCCAGCGCCGTAACCTTAAGAATTTCATTAATAAATTCAATGGCGGATGCCGAATTAATGTAATTCGGCGCCACAACAAATGAACAATTTATCTTAAGTTAATTATCATAGAGATTCTTTATGTCTTATATTGTCCTTGCAAGAAGATGGCGTCCGCAGAAATTCGATGATGTAATCGGTCAGGAACACATTACGCAAACCCTGAAAAATTCCATCCTCAGCGGCAAACTGGCTCACGCCTATCTGTTTGTCGGCCCGCGCGGAGTAGGTAAGACTTCCTGTGCGCGCATATTAGCCAAATCCTTGAATTGTAAAGATGCGCCGACCGTAACCCCTTGCGGTGAATGCAGCGCCTGCCGTGAAATTTCAGAAGGAAGAAGCCTGGATGTAATTGAAATCGACGGCGCATCAAACAGGGGTATCGACGAAATAAGGACATTGCGCGAAAACGTAAAATTTTCCCCGGTATCGGGTAAATATAAAATTTATATTATCGACGAAGTGCATATGCTGACGCAGGAGGCATTCAACGCCCTGCTTAAGACTTTGGAGGAGCCTCCGGAGCACGTCAAATTTATCTTTGCCACCACTCAGCCAGCCAAGATTTTACCCACGATACTTTCGCGCTGCCAGAGGTTTGAATTCAACCGCATTCCTATATTGAAGATTATTGCCAAGCTGGACGAAATCAGCAAGTCAGAAGGTATCTCCATAAATAAAGACGTATTTTTCGATATCGCCAACATTTCCGACGGAAGTATGCGCGACGCAGAATCCGTACTGGACCAGCTGGTTTCTTTTTCCAAGAATGAGATAAAGCCCGGCGACGTTATAGCCGTAATGGGGCTTATCGAGCAGGATGCGTTCTTTGAATTTGTGGATGCGCTTAAAAATAAAGATACGCAATTCTGCATTGATTTCATCGCTAAACTATTTACGCGCGGCAAAAACATATCAAAGTTTTTAACGGGATTAATGTGGCATTTAAGGAATATTATGGTATCAAAAATAATGAAAGCGGATAATTTAGAGGAGCTGTTGGATCTGCCGCAGAATATCACGGAAAAAGTTATCGAGCAGGCCAAAAAGCTGTCCTTGCAGGAAGTGATTAATATGTTTACGGCAGTGGTAAATACACAGGAGATGGCCAAGAAGATAAATTCTTTCAGGATACCTTTGGAGGTTATGGTGATAAAACTGACCTGCAAGGAATCCGAGGAAAAGCCTGTAGCCAGAGAGTCTATTGTAAGTTCAGGCGCCAAGATAGTCGCCAGTAAAATAAAATTAAATAATGTGGGTTCTTTATTTTCCGGAGCAACCAAACAGGAATTAACCAAACCGGTAGCTAATCCCAAAACAGATAACGCCAAAGAACCCGATAAAGAGCCGCTTACAGATAAAAATAAAGATAATTCCACGGTAAGCACGAAAGAAGAAGATAAAGCGGCAGATAAACCCGCGCCGCACATCGATTTTGATAAGATGATTAATGTCTGGCCGCAGGTAATAGACGCTGTCTCGGAGAAAAAAATGTCCGTGGCTACCTATCTTAAGGATTCCAGGCCTTTAAGGTTGGAGAACGGCGTGTTAACTATTGGTTTTGCCAAAAGAGCGGTTTTTTATAAAGAGGCAGTTGAGCAGAGGCACAATCAGAAGATTATCGTAGACAGAATAAATGATTTATTTAATACCATGCTTAGCTTAAAATTCGAACTTTTCGAAGACATAGACAATTTAGGCAAGCAGGATATCAAGGATGCGCAGAATAATCAGGACAGCGAATTCGTAAAATCTGTTTTAAATACATTTAACGGAAGATTATTCAGGAAGGATTAAAAATGGCTGGTTATCCGGCTGTCATAGAAAATTTATTTGAGCGGCTCATAAAATTCCCCGGCATAGGCAGGAGGAGCGCCGAGAGGATTGTGTTTTATCTTTTGGAGGCATCTCAGGAGGAAATAAATTTATTGTCGCAGGATATCCTGAAATTGAAATCGCACATTCATTTCTGCCGCATCTGCAATAATCTGGGCGAAAGCGATATCTGCTCGATTTGCCGCGACACTACAAGACAAAGAGATGTCCTTTGCATTGTGGAAACTCCCAAGGATGTGGGCGTCATCGAGAGGACCGGCGGTTTCAAGGGAGTCTACCATGTGCTCTTGGGCGCGATTGCTCCTTTAGAAGGTAAAGCCCCGTCTGATTTAAAAATCAATGGCTTAATTAAAAGAATAAAGGACGATAATATAAAAGAAGTAATTATTGCTACTGATTCTGATACAGAGGGAGAAACAACTGCCCTGTACTTAACAAAGCTAATCAAGCCGTCAGGCGTTAAAGTCAGCCGCATTGGTTTCGGAATCCCCGTCGGCTCTAATATCGAATATTCCGATTCTTTGACTTTAGCGCGTGCCCTGGAATCCCGCCGCGAAATTTAAAATAATCTAAGAAAATAAAAAACCCCAAGAAAAAATTTGGGGTTTTTTATTAAATTTGGCTCCCCCGCGAGGACTCGAACCTCGGACCTGGTGGTTAACAGCCACTCGCTCTACCAGCTGAGCTACGGGGGAATTGTATGAATTATTTTACATTAAATCGGATTACAGTCAAATTAATTCTTTATATGATAGATATTCCAGGTTTTTGCCTATATACCCGTAGGTGTGTATTGCCTGCAATTTCCCGAAGGGTTTTTTGTTATCGGGAATTTATGGTTGACAAACTCAGAGTTGAGCGTTATAAGGAAAGGGATAAGTTTTCAAATAAAATCAGAAACAGTCCTATAAACAGAATTAGAATAAGAGGAGCTAAAAATGGCTGATACGCAGGAAATCAAAAAGAATACCAAATCCCAGCTTGCAAACTCATCCAAAGATTTGGTCATAATTGCTGTTGTTTCCGTGTGTGTATTTATCCTTTCTTATTTCTTCGATGTATTTGTTTTTATTGTAAGGTTTCTCGAGAAACATCCCCGCAGAATAATTTATCTAGATGAGATTATCACCTTACTTTTGACTTTAAGTATCGGCCTTGCTGTTTTTTCTTGGCGCAGATGGCTGGAGTTAAAAAAGGAGACAGCTGAACGCATGAAAGAACAGGAAGAGGTTATCAAACTTACTGCTACACAGGCAGCAGTAGAAAGAATTATTAACAAGCAACTCCATGCTGATATGGACCAGATGAAACAGGGTGTGCGGGAAATTCTTCATTTGCTCACTAAATTCAAAACATGAACATACTTTCAGTCACAGCGCTACGCAAGGCATACGCTAAACTTACTGCCGTAGACAATATTTCTTTTGAAGTAAATCGCAATGAGATTGTGGGGCTATTAGGCCCGAACGGCGCCGGAAAAACCACAACAATCAATATGGTTTTAGGCGTTCTGGAGCCGAACGCAGGCTCAATTCATATCGAAGGTTTGAATATTGCAACGCGGCGCTCTGAGGCGATGTTGCGCGCGAATTTCTCTGCGGTGTATACGCCTTTACCGGGAAATTTAACCGTATCTCAGAATTTAAACATCTTCGGACGCCTGTATGGAGTTAAAAACCTCCCTCAGCGCATAGACGAGCTTCTTAAACAATTTGACCTGGAGAATTTCCGGGATAAAAAGTGCGGCGTGCTTTCTTCGGGAGAACAGACGCGCGTCGGCCTTGCCAAGGCAATGCTCAACAGCCCGCACCTTCTTCTGCTCGACGAGCCCACAGCATCTTTAGATCCGGCTACTGCGCGCGAAATCCGCGCCAAAATCCGCAACTTCGCCACGCAGGGCGAGGGCGGAGTGCTCTGGACGTCGCACAATATGTACGAAGTCGAAGAAGTCTGCGACCGTGTGTTATTTCTTTCACACGGGAAAATTTTGTTGGAAGGAAATCCTAAAGCGCTGCCGCAGCAACACGGCAAAAAAACACTGGAAGAGCTTTTTATTACAGTTGCGCGTGAACCGCTTACTTTGGGGAGAGAATAAATTATGTCAATTTATCGCATATTTGCGATTGTGCTGCGCCAATTCTACCTTATCCGCGGAAGCTTCTCGCGGTTATTCCCTTTATTTGTCTGGGCAGCGGTGGATATGGTTTTATGGGGGTTTCTTACAAAATATCTGAACAGTTTTGTTCCCTCGGGATTTAATTTTGTCACGGCGCTTCTGGGGGCTGTTCTTTTGTGGGATTTTTTTATCCGCATTATGCAGGGCGTGACTATGGCGTTTTTCGAAGATGTCTGGTCGCGAAATTTCTTAAACATTTTTGCCACGCCGATTTTGATATCGGAATACGTATCGGGGTTGATTTTTTCAAGCATCGCCACAAGCACGATTGGATTGACGGTTATGCTTTTGATTGTGGGGTTATTTTTTAAATTATCGATTTTGGTATATGGATTGACGGTATTTCCGTTTATTCTGGTTCTTTTTCTTTTTGGAATATCAATCGGGATTTTTGGAAGCGCACTGGTCCTGCATTTGGGGCCGGCGGCAGAATGGTTTATCTGGCCGATACCGGCGTTAATCTCGCCGTTTGTGGGAGTTTTGTATCCCATTTCCACGCTGCCTGCCTGGATGCAGTTTGTTTCGCGCCTGTTGCCGCCGTCGTATGTATTTGAAGGATTGAGAACAATAGTTTCCGGCGGCCAAGCCTCAATGGCTACGCTTGCCTGGGCTGCCTGCCTTGCCTTAGGATATATATTTTTAGCGTACTTATTTTTTACCAGGATTTATCAAAACGCTCTGCGCACAGGCTTAATCGCCCGCTACAGCGCTGAGAGTTTAAGTTAAAGCCAGATAAATTTTCATTTGCAAATTAAAAGTTGCAGAGGGTTTTTGTTTGGGATAGAATAATCAAAAAGAGGTGAGGCTATGAAAAAGATTGTTATCGTAGCTGTGACGGTTTTAGTTGTCCTTTTTGCTGTTGGTATTATCAAAGATCAGGTTATTAAATCCACAATCACGGTTGTGGCAACGAATATTCTCGGCGCGCCTGTGCACATCGACGGATTTTCATTGGGAATACTTACTCAATCCGTGAGAATATCAGGTTTTAGAATATACAATCCCAAAGGTTTCTCAAGAGGCGTACTCATAGATTTGCCCAAAATAAAAGTTAAATATAATTTATTTGCTTTATTGAAACAGAAGATACACTTGGTAAACGCGGAAATCGAATTAAAGGAAATGGGCCTGGAAAAGAATGCGCAAGGACAGTTAAGCGTGGACTCATTAAAGGTGGTTCAGCAGCAGGATAAAGCAAAACCTGCGCCGCAACTAGCCATACAGATTGATACTTTAAAACTTAGTATAGGCAGGATTGTGATGAAAGATTATTCCGCCGGAAAAGAGCCGGCTATCCAGGTATACGATCTGAATATCAGTAAAACTTACAAGAATATAACCAGCGTGCAGATTTTAGCCGCGCTGATATTGTCGGAACCAATGAAGGCAGCCGGAATTCAGGGCGCAAAAATTTACGGCCTGAGCATGCTGGCAGGCGCGGGTATTCTGCCTGTTGCCATAGCTGCTACACTTGTGGGAAAAGATTATGTGGAAAAAGATTTTAACGTAGCATTTGAGAAAATGTATGAGGTGAGTTCCGAAGCCGTAAAGAAATTAGGCAAAGTCACAAAAGAAGATAAGGCAGGCGGGACTTTAAGCGCAGATGTAAGTTCGGCGGCGGTCTCTCTCAGACTCAAAAAGATATCTGCCAATAAAACAAAAGTTATTATTTCAGCGAGGAAGTATTTATTTCCCAAACCGGAGATAGCCAACGGAGTACTCTACGAAATTTCCCAGAAATTAAAATAATCCGCAATTTTAACAAGAATTGTTGCGAAAAATTATTATTTGAGGTACAATAATACAAAGAACAAGGAGGAGTTATGGGTTTTGATCAAGGTGGTGGCGGTGGATTTGGCGGCAGGCCGCCGAGAGAAATGCACAAGGCAATCTGCGCGGAATGCAAGAAGGAATGCGAAGTTCCCTTCAAGCCCAGCGGAGATCGTCCGATTTACTGCAAAGAATGTTTTACCAAGCGTAAGAATAGCGGCAACTAATCCTGAGCCGTTTCTGAGTTTGAGCCGAGAATTATTCCTCGGAAAAGTCGCAATAATATTTAAGCCCTCTGCAAATTAAAAGTTGCAGAGGGTTTTTATTTGGAGTAGAATAATTCAGCTTCAGATAGAGGAAGGAGGGGGATATGATGCGAAAAATAGGAGTTGTGGTTGTGGGTTTGCTGATGGTATTGGTTTTTACCATGAGAGCCAATGCTGAACAGACAGCGGTGTCTGCCAGCAGTTCCAAAGGCCAGAAGGTGGTAAAGCAGGAGAATACTGAGCGTCAGATTCAGGCATTGCAGAAGGAAATTCAGGCGTTGCGTAAGCAGGCGGAGAAATTAAAAGAGCAGCTGCGTTCGATAAATGAGAAAATAAAAGCTAACCGCGAAAAGCTCCGCAGTTTAGGCGGTTTAAGCGAAGAAAAGATGGGGCATCGCCAGCAAATGCTCCAGGAACGCAAGGCACAGCGGCAGCAAGAAATGCAGCAGCAAAAAGCTACAACAGCATCGCAGCAGAAATAGTTTTTTCTGATATTGGCCAGCGGCGTCTCGCTAAAAAACAGCGGGATTTCGTTAGGTAAAAGATTAAGATACTCAAAAACTCGTGCGATAGGGAAAACCGGAAGTTATCGCCCTCTGTGAGCAAAATGCTTGCAGAGGGTTTTTGTTTGAGATATCATAATGGGGACTATGATGGATATATTTTACCCCATAAAATTATTTGCGGATTGGCTGACCTACCGAATTTTCTCAATTCCTCCGGAAACGCTGTTTGCGCAGGCAGTAAATTTCTTTATTTACGACACCATAAAGATTTTTATATTGCTTGCGGTAATAATTTTTGGCGTTTCCATAATCCGTTCGTTCCTGCCACCTCAGAAAATCAGACAGATGCTTTCTCATAAGAATCAATATACAGGAAATGTGCTGGCAGCGGTATTCGGAATTATTACGCCGTTTTGCACCTGCAGCGCAATTCCGCTTTTTCTGGGATTTATCGAGGCAGGCGTGCCGCTGGGCGTTACATTTTCCTTTCTGGTTTCCTCTCCGATGATTAACGAGGTTGCACTCATCTTGCTTCTGGGGATGTTCGGCTTAAAAATCGCCCTGATTTATACTGCCAGCGGGCTTATTATCGCCATTATTTCAGGAATAATTATAGGACGGCTGAAAGTGGAAAATCTTGTAGAGAACATCAAATTTAAGCCTTCGGCGGATTCTGCCATAACCAATTTCCAAATGACGGCGAAAGACAGAATCCGATTCGCCAGGGAATATACGCTTTTTGTGATCAAAGGGGTGTGGCCGTATATTATTATCGGTATAGGCGTGGGCGCCTGGATACACGGATATGTGCCTAGTGATTTTCTGGCAAAATATGCGGGCGGTAACATTTGGTATGCCGTGCCTTTGGCTACTATTATAGGTATTCCTTTGTATTCTAATGCTGCAGGCATTATCCCGCTGGTGAGCGTTCTGACCGAGAAGGGTGTGAGCATGGGCACAACCCTGGCATTTATGATGGCGGTAACCGGATTATCTCTGCCGGAATTTATGATTTTAAAGAAAATAATGAAGATAAAATTGCTGGCAATCTTTGGCGGTATTGTGGGAACAGGGATTATTTTTACCGGATATTTATTCAATTTAATCCTGAAATAATTATTTAACTATGAATGATGAAAGCAAATGGATTAGTTTAAGACGCCATCCCCGTATATCCTGGGGTTTCATAGTAAAGTTCCGCCCCCAAGACAAGACAAGCGCAGAATGGGAAGCGTCCACCATCAAAGACATAAGCGAGGGGGGCTGTTTTTTTTACAGCAGCACAAAATATCAGCCGGGCCAGATTCTGGAAATCAGGGTGCAGTTTCCTTCATTGACGGAGCCCATGCAATTTACAGGGGAAGTCAAGCGCTGCGAATCTAGCGTAGAGAAAAAGTCAAACATATACGGCATAGCTGTATGTTTTTTAGGGATGGATGAGCAAAAGAAAAAAGAATTCACCCGGACAATAACCTTTTTCTTGAGTAAACAGCAGAAAGGCAAGGGCTGAGGAAATGCCGGCAGATAATTTCAACGATCTTTGATATTAATAGAGCATTAACCATTTGGCATATAACAAGTTAAGAATTATGCCTTGGTTATCTTCTGTTTTTATGCAATTCGTAATTATTGATATGACCATTTCTCTAAGTTCTAAAAATACTTGACAAGATGGCTTATAGTTATGTATGATATTCACCTACAGCAGCAAGCCATTAATATAAATCAAGCAAACAATGTCAAAGAATCAAAGATCTTAGGGAGGGGGTGAGATAGTTGAAGAAGTTTCTATGGACAGCCGTGATTTTGTTGGCGGGAGTTTTTACGGTTTCTTTGCTGGCTGTAACTTTTGCACAAGAACAACAGGCAGAGCAGGCGCCGCAAGAAGAGCTGGAATATTCCGGCGGAACTGTAAAAAGCATATCCGATGAGCAAATTGTATTGACAGAACAGGATGCTGAGACCGGCCAGGAAGTAGAAGTCGCTTATAAATTAAACCCCGGAGTCGAATTGGACAGCATCGGTTCATTGGCAGAAATCACTGCCGGCACTAATGTGGAAATTGAATATGTAGTAGAAAATGACGAGAAGATAGCCAAGGTCATAGGTTTAGATGCAGAGGAAGCCGCCCAAGAAGGGCAGGGCGATCCCGTAAAAAAATGCGAATAGCAGCAAAAGGCAGACAGCTTCTGAAATATCATTAAAAGAAAGGAAGTAAAGATGATGAAGCAAAACAAAAATACGAAACAGAACATGTTCTCGAAAAGCTCTGGAAAATCGGAAGATCTCACAGCCAGAATTCAGAAAAAGGCCTACGAACTTTATGTAAAGAGAGGCTATAGTCACGGCAATGATTGGTCTGATTGGTTTGAGGCTGAGAGACTGGTAAAATCCGGCAGAGGCTAATTAGCTTTAGCTTGATCACTTTTAAAATCAGAGAATGAGCAGGACGGCAAAGGAATAAATACTGTCCTGTGAAAATAGATTTTCTTAGCAGCGGGAAGCGTCTGGTGATATTCCCAGGCAAGACAGGAGTGCAAAGTAGCTTAATTCAGTCAAGTTCTAAGCTATAAGCGCAAATAATATTAGCATAGTCAGGAACGAGGTTCTGACGGGAAAGTCTACCTCGTTTTTCTTTTAGAGATAAATGCCCATGTCTTTTTAAAATATATTTATAAAATGAAGAGGAGGATATTTATATGAAGCGTTTGTGCGGAGTTTTATTTTTGGCACTGGTTTTTAGTTTATCGACTTACATTACCACAGCCAAAGGAGCAGAGGAAGTGATAACAAAAGGCAAGAAGGTCAAGTTCAATTATATTCTTACCGTTGATGGGAAAGTATTTGACAGTTCCGAGAAAACCGGCGGTCCCCTTGAATATGTACAGGGAGACGGCAGTATCATTAAAGGATTGGAAAGGCAGTTAGACGGGCTCAAGGCAGGAGATAAGCGCACAATTATTGTTTCTCCGGATGAGGCTTATGGCAATGTGGATCCCAAGGCATTTAAGGAAGTTTCCAAGTCAGAACTTCCTAAAGAGTTAGTTCCCAGCGTGGGGCAAATACTGCAGGTCAGAAACGCAGAGGGCCAGGCGTTTAATGCTGTGGTTTCGGAGATAAAAGAGAATTCGGTTGTGCTTAATTTTAATCATATTCTGGCGGGAAAAGAGTTAAAATTTGAAATTACCATATTGAGCGTGCAATAATTACCTAAAACATAATTTTCCTTGACAATCCCCATAACTTAGTATATATTTAGCTTAAATTATTAAGGAAGATTTAGTTGTATAGCAATAATTTGTTAAGTTCAGTAGTAGTAAATAAGGGAGTGGAAGTCTTAAGCCGTAAGGCAGAAGAAACATTTCGCCTTTCGGCTTTTTTGTTTCAGCCATTATTTACTATTAATCTCAAGAAGAAAGGAGGATAGTAGATAATGGCAAGAGGAAAAGTAAAATGGTTCAACAGTCAAAAAGGTTATGGTTTCATCACTCCTGAAAATGGCAAGGATGTATTCGTACATCATACAGCCATACAGGGTTCTGGCTATAAGTCTTTGGAAGAAGGTCAAGAAGTAGAATTCGAGATCGAAAAAGGTCCTAAAGGCGAACAAGCTAAGAATGTAGTGAAGTTATAACCCTAAGTTATAAATAAGGCCTGGTGTAAAATAGTGATATATCAGGCCTTATTTATTTTTAGTAAATAGCCGGGTCATTTAATAGATAGATTTCTGAATAAAAACAAGTTAGTATGCGTATCTCGGTATTTTATCTTGACTTAAATAATCCGAAAGGTTATACTAATTATCACTCTGATTTAAATATTTGCAATTTAACTGGTTATTTTAAGCAGGAGGTTTGGGTTGGTATTGGTAAAGGAAAAAAAACAACGGCTGATCGAGAATTACAGGAAACACGAGAAGGATACCGGTTCTGCCAGTGTGCAAATCGCAATCCTTACTGAAAGGATTAATCAACTTTCAGAACACTTTAAGCATCATGTAAAAGACCATCATTCCCGCCGTGGGTTGCTGCGTCTGGTTGGAAGGCGTAGAGCCCTTCTTGATTATTTAAAACAAACAGATACGAAGCAATACGAAGAGCTCTTGGATAAACTGGGCTTAAAGAAGTAAGGAGAAATTTATGACTCAAGAGCGAGTAGAAGTCCTTTTCGGAGGACAGAATATTATTTTAGAGACGGGTAAATTTGCCAACCAGGCAGACGGTGCAGTTACGGTCCGATACGGAGGCACTGTGGTTTTGGTGACTGCCTGTGTTTCCAAAGAGCCCCGTGAAGACATGAGTTTTTTCCCTCTGACCGTGGAATATCAGGAGAAGACTTATGCTGCAGGAAGGATTCCCGGTGGTTTCTTCAAGCGCGAGGGAAGGCCTTCGGAAAATGAAATACTCACAGCCCGTTTAATCGACCGTCCCATAAGGCCGTTATTCCCCAAAGGTTTTTATTATGATGTCCAGGTTATGAGCATAGTACTTTCCAGTGACGGAGAGTATGATCCTGATGTTTTGGCAGTAATCGGTGCTTCAGCGGCGCTGACAATTTCCGACATTCCTTTTCATGGCCCCATCGGCGTAATCCGCGTGATAAGGTCCAATGACGGATTCTTAATCAATCCCAGCTATAAACAAAGACAAGAAAGCGATTTGGATTTAGTGATTGTAGGCACAAGAAAAGGCATAGTAATGCTTGAAGGCAATGCCAGACAGATCAGCGAAGAGGTGATTTTAAAAGCGATTGATTTCGGTTTTAAAAATCTTCAGGCAACAATTGACTTGCAGGAATCTCTGGCAGCCAAATGTGCAAAGAAGAAAATGCAATTTGATCCTCTCTTGGTCTCCGAAGAGTTAATTTCCAAGATAGAAGATTCTTCTTTGGATAGAATAAAGAAGATATGCCAAATAGGCAACAAAGAGCAGAGAGAAGAGGCAGAACTTATTATAAAGAAAGAGCTGGAGACAGAGCTGGTTACCGAGGGAAGCGAGATTACCAAAGAGGATATAATTTTAGCCATAGAGAAAATTGTGAATAAACAAGTCCGTGCATCTATTTTAGAAAAAAATATACGCGTGGATTCCAGGACACTAGAGGATATCCGGCCCATAACTTGTGAAGTTGGAGTGTTGCCTCGTACCCATGGCTCAGGATTATTCACGCGCGGACAGACACAGAGTCTATCCATTACTACTTTAGGCACGCGTTCTGATGAGCAGATGATTGATGCATTGGAGGGAGAAACCTTCAAATCATTTATGTTGCATTATAGTTTTCCGCCTTTTAGCGTAGGCGAAATTAAACCTGTGAGAGGTCCGGGAAGAAGAGAAATCGGCCACGGCGCCCTGGCAGAAAAGTCGCTTAGCGTGGTAATGCCGGCAAAGGATAAATTCCCTTATACTGTGAGGGTTGTCTCCGAGATATTGGAATCCAATGGTTCTTCCAGTATGGCTACTGTGTGCGCAGCTACTTTATCTCTGATGGACGCAGGCGTGCCTATAAGCGATCCGGTTGCCGGTGTGGCTTTAGGTTTAGTCAAAGAGAATGATAAATATGTTCTGCTTACGGATATTAACGGCCTGGAAGACCATCACGGAGATATGGATTTTAAAGTAGCTGGTACCAAAGCAGGAGTCACTGCTATACAATTAGATTTAAAAATAGAATGTGTGAATTTGGATTTATTAAAGAAGGCGTTGGAGCAGTCACATAAGGCGCGTTTGCAGATTTTAGACAAAATGTATCAGGTAATTTCTGCTCCGCGGCAAAATCTCTCTGACTATGCGCCAAGAATTACAAGTTTAAAGATAAAGCAGGAGAAAATCGGAGAGCTCATTGGCCCTGGCGGAAAGACCATCCGTAAAATCATCGATTCTACGGGAGCTACCATAGACATCGAGGAAGACGGCACGGTGCTGGTGGCTTCTACAGAAGCAGAAAAATCAAACAAAGCCATCGAGATGATCAATGCCATAGTCCAGGAATTAGAGGTGGGCCAGGTTTTTACAGCCAAGGTAAAACGTATTACTAACTTCGGCGCTTTTTGCGAGCTGCCTTCCGGCAAGGAAGGTTTGGTTCATATTTCCGAATTTTCAAATAAATTTATCAAATCCTTAGATAATGAAGTAAAATTAGGTGATGAATTTAAAGTAAAGGTCATTGAGATAGACGAGCTTGGCAGGATAAATTTAAGCAAGAAACAAGCGGAATAGCTTTGGCACAGTATGGCTGTGATAAAGAATAAATACCTTGAAGAAGTAATAGGCATAATCTTTCTATCCTTAGCTTTTTTAGTTTTCTTAAGTCTTATCTCTTACACTCCGCAAGATCTCCAGTGGTACACCTCTTCTCCCAACGTTCCCGCAAGAAACCTGACTAATACTTTCGGCGTATATTTATCAGGGGTTTTATATTTTATTTTCGGCCATGCCTCATATTTGATTCCTTTCATTTTATTCATTTTCAGCATGAAGTGGTTTAAGCGGATGGAGGTATCTATAGGTGTGAGCCGCATCATTGGCCTTATAGTTGCATTTTTATCTTTCAGCTCATTCTTTGCTATATTTTTGGCACCCACGAGCACAATAAGATTCCACCGCGGCGGAATGCTGGGTTTGATATTTTCTGACTTTCTGATTAATTATTTTGGCATAGTGGGTGCATACGTTATTATTATAAGCCTGGGGTTATTGTCTCTGCCTTTGGTGGTTGAGATATCCGTCATTCCTTTATTTACTTTGATCAAACAATTCACTTTTTTTGTCAGCGATTTGATTTCTTCTCAGGTCAATAAGGCAGAACTTAGCCGCATTTCCCCAAGGCCGGCAGAAAAAATAAAGTCAACTGCCATAAAAACAGAAATGCCTCAGCCTAAGCCAAAATTTGAAGAGCCGCTCGTTAAAACCGATAAAAAACCCATTATACCAAAAATTGAAATTCCAGGTATTGCAAAACCCAAGATTCAGATAGCAAAACCGGATTCAGCTTCCAAAGAAAAAATTTCCGAGAAAGAACCTCTCAGGCAGATAGAAGATGAAAATTATGTTCTGCCTACTCTGGATTTATTGGATTCTCCGCCGCCGTTATCCATGCGTCAGATAAAAGATGACTTGCAGGCAAATGCAAATATACTGGCGGATACGCTTTCTGATTTCGGTATCAGCGTAAGGGTTGCCAACGTAGAGAGAGGCCCGGTTATCACGCGTTATGAATTAGAGCCGGCACCAGGGGTAAAAATACAGAAAATCGTCACATTGTCAGATGATATTTCTCTGGCGCTTAAGGCAACTTCCGTGAGGATTGTAGCTCCTATTCCCGGCAAGTCAGCTGTGGGCGTAGAAGTTCCCAATAGCCACAGCAGCATAGTATATCTTAAAGAGGTATTGACGTCTCCGGACTTCCAGAAGAATAAATCAAAATTAACGCTGGCTTTGGGCAAGGATATTGCCGGAAAACCGGTTATCTCTGATTTGGGCGAGATGCCACATTTATTGATTGCAGGAACCACAGGTTCCGGCAAGACTGTTTGCGTCAACAGTATAATTATCTCTATGTTATTTAATGCCACTCCTTCGGAAGTAAAATTTTTAATGGTTGATCCCAAGATGGTCGAGCTCGCCCCTTTTAATGGCCTGCCGCATTTATTATGCCCGGTGGTGACAGACGCCAAAAAAGTCTCCAGCGCGCTTAATTGGGTAGTCGGGGAAATGGAATCAAGGTATCAGCTTTTGGCCAAAGAAGGCGTGCGCAATATAGATAATTATAATCAGAAGAAACAGAGGCTTCCTTATATAGTTATAATAATTGATGAATTGGCCGACCTTATGGTGGTTGCCCAGAATCAAATCGAAGAGGCAATTACGCGCCTGGCCCAGTTGTCCCGCGCCGTAGGTATTCATTTGATTCTGGCCACACAGCGTCCGTCGGTAGATGTGATTACGGGCGTAATCAAGGCAAACTTTCCCGCACGGATTTCCTTTAAGGTAGCTTCAAAAGTCGATTCCCGCACAGTCCTGGATATGAATGGCGCAGATAAACTTTTAGGAAGAGGTGATATGCTATTCTTAAAGCCCGGAGAGGAAAAGTTAATCAGGGCGCAAGGCAGTTATCTGCAGGACAGCGAAATAGAAAGAGTGATAGAATTCATCTGCAAACAGGCAGAGCCCATATATGATGAGGAAATACTCAAAGGCCAGGAGAAGAGTGCTATCGTCGGCAACTTTGAGAAAGATGAGTTGTTTGATACGGCAGTTAAATTAATACTGGAATCTCAGCATGCATCAGTATCAATTTTACAGAGAAGATTGCGCCTGGGGTATACGCGTGCAGCGCGATTGATAGATATGATGGAAGAAGAAGGCATAGTAGGCCCTTACCGGGGAAGCAAGCCCAGGGAAATAATTGTAGATAAAGAAACTTATCTCAAAGATAATAAGAAAGAGGAAACGCAATGAGTTCACCTGTTAAACCCATCAGCATAGTATTGAAGGAAGCCCGTGAAGGAAAAGGCATTTCTCTGGAAGAGGCCTATAAGGCTACCAAGATTCATCCCAAGATATTACATGCGCTGGAAGAAGGTACGACCCTGGGGCTTAGCCATGTCTATGTAAAAAGTTATATAAAGATTTACGCAAAATTTTTGGGGATTAACCGTCAGGAACTGAATAAATACTTGTATCCGGCAATGCCCAAGGAAAAAAGGATACCACTGGATGCTTCCTTTACAGCCAAAGGAGAAAAAATACAAAGCCCGTCCAGGCTGGAGATTTTATCTAATTTTCATTTTCCGTTTAAATACCTTAAGAATATTATGATATTTTTGATTATCTTTTTGCTGCTGGTTAGCATTGCACAATGTTTTCATAGAAGGATAATTACGCCGGCAGAAAAAGTTACTGCGAAAAAATCATTGATTTCTGTCCCGCGCACTGAGGCTGCAAATACCAAACCCAAAGAAAAGGGCATATTAAAAGAATCCTTTCCCAAAATAAACGATATCTTAAGGCTTACTATTTTTGCCGAAGGAGATACGTGGATGCAGGTAAAAGTAGACGGCAAAGTTGTGTTTAAGCGCATACTTAAGAAATCTAGTTCTGAAACCTGGCAGGCCAAAGAAAGCATTGAGCTCTGGCTTGCCAATGCAGGTATAGTTAAATTGGAACTGAACGGGAAAATCTTACCGCCTATAGGAAGAAGAGGTCAGCTTTTAAAGAGCGTATTGATTACCAGGGAAGGCATAAATATAAATAAATGAGCCTGCGTATCGGCATAGTTTCCTTGGGCTGTCCGCGCAACCTCGTTGATTCCGAATCCATAGTATCCCGCCTCAAAGAAAAGAATTTTCAAATCACTGAATTAGAAAAAGCAGATGTAGTTATCGTCAATACATGCGCCTTTATCCAGGAGGCAAAAGAAGAATCCATAGATACGATACTTGGCCTTATCGAATTAAAAAAGAAGGGGCTTGTTAAAAAGATAATAGTCCACGGCTGCCTGGTGGAAAGATATAAAGATGAATTGGTAAAACATCTTGGCGATATCGATGCATTTGTAGGCAGGCTTGAGTTGAACGGCAGATTTATTGTTAAACATTCGCTTACGCCGCAGCACTTTGCCTATGTGAAAATTTCCGAGGGATGCGGAAATCTCTGTAGCTATTGCGTGATTCCCAAGATTAAAGGCAAGCTGCACAGCAGAACCAGAGAATCAATTATCGAACAGGTCAAACTGTTAGACAAAAATAACACCAAGGAGATTAATCTCGTCGGCCAAGATATTACTTTGTATGGCGTGGATTGTTGTAGCAAACCGCAGCTGGCCGAACTTATAAAAGATATCTTAAAGAATACTCATAATATCCGTTGGATTAGATTGTTATATCTTAATCCGGGCCGTATCAGTGATGAACTGATTGATTTGATAGCCAAAGAAGAAAGAATCTGTAAATATATAGATATTCCCATTCAGCACATAAACAATAGGATTCTAAAGCTTATGAACAGAAACACCACAAAATCGCAGATCATGTCTTTGATAAAGAAGATAAGAAAAAGAATTGATAATGTCTATCTGCGCACATCAATTATTGCAGGTTTTCCCACGGAAACAGAAAAAGAATTCCAGGAGCTGATAAATTTCTTGAAAGAAGTAAAATTCGAGCGCCTGGGGGCGTTTGTCTATTCCAGGGAAGAAGACACGAAAGCTTATTCTTTCAAGAATCAAATTCATTCCAGGACTAAAAGGGCAAGGTTTGGCAGAATAATGTCTGTTCAGAGAGAAATCGCCTCAAAGCTGAATGAATCTCTTTTAGGCAAAGTAAAAGAAGTTATGATTGATGAAAAAGACGAGGCAGAAAAAGATTTATATTTGGCCAGATTAGAACAGGATGCCCCGGAGGTTGATGGCACGGTTTATCTAAAAAGCAAAACAAAACTTTTACCCGGAGAATTCCGCAAAGTAAAGATTATAGATACCTTAGAATACGATTTGGTGGGAGAATTATTGTAATTATATAAAGGAGGCGATAAGGTGAATATTTCCAATAAGCTGACTATTTTAAGACTGCTTCTGGCTTTTGTGTTTATGGCGTTTTTGTTTATAGAAGGGCTTAATTTTAAGATAATAGCTTTTTTGATTTTCAGTTTTGCTTGTTTTACCGATTTCCTCGACGGCTGGTTAGCGCGCCGCAGAAACGAGATTACGGATTTGGGTAAACTTATGGATCCCATAGCGGATAAAGTCCTGGTCTTATCCGCATTTCTGTCATTCGTAGAGATGCATTTGATTTGGGCTTGGATGGTGGTTATTATTATAATACGGGAAATGCTGATTACGGGATTACGTATTCTGGCTATCACCAAAGGAAAGGTTTTAGAGGCTGGGATATCGGGAAAACACAAAACCGTTTCACAGATGCTTACAATATTTTTTATACTTATAGTGCTTATTGTCCGCGAGATTGGTGTGAAGCAAAATTTCTGGACACCTGCAGTTGAAAATACAGTGAATTATGGTATAATTATTTTAATGTTTATAACCTTATCACTTACCGTAAGTTCCGGGTTTTCTTATTTGTGGCGCAACCGCCAGATTATTATAAGCTTATGAAGTTGGATGCGGTTAAAATATTCTCTACGTTCTTTGGCATAGGTTATCTGCCGTATTGTCCCGGCACATGGGCAAGCTTGGCAGGGGTAGGCATATATCTTTTATTACATAATAATTTTATTATTTATTTAGCCGTAGCTATTTTGAGTTTTTTGGTTGGTATTTTAATTTGCGCAAAGGCCGAGGAGAAGTTCAATAAGAAGGACGCGCCATTTATCGTCATAGATGAAGTGGCGGCAATTTTAATTTTGTTAATATTCGTTCCTGAGAATTTATTCTTTTTGCTCTTAGCCTTTTTGCTTTTCCGCATTTTCGATGTTATAAAGCCTTATCCCATAAAAAAAATAGAGCATTTTCCTGGCAGTTGGGGTATAATGCTTGATGATATTATTGCTTGTTTTTATTCCTGGATTATTATATTTTTAGTAAATATGTTTATTAGGAGGTAGATGTGGAGAAAAAGCCCGAATTTAAAGACCAGTCCCTGCATTTTATTAACGAAATAACCAACAAGGCCATCCGTGAACGCGCCACTGATATCCATTGGGAGCCTTTTATCACTGAAGGTCAGAAAGAATTTGTGGTAAGATTCCGCATTGACGGCGTGCTTAGAGACGTAGATAAAGTGGTAAAGAGCGATCCCCAGATGGATAGTTTGACAAATGCCATAAAGATAATGAGCGGATTGGATCCTACCAAGAAAAGAAGAGAGCAGGACGGCCGCTTTACCTTTACCACCTTAAGCGGAGCCGATGTGGATGTGCGTGTGGCAAGCATGCCTACAATTATTGGCGAAAAGATAGTTATGCGTATTATGGACAGGAGCCGTTATTGCTTAAGTTTGGAAGAGCTGGGCATGGATAAAGAATTCGTAGAAGTTTACAGGAGCGTATTCACCAGGCCCGAGGGTTTTGTTATTATTTCCGGTCCTACCGGTTCAGGTAAGACCACGACTCTTTATTCCACTCTGCAGCAGGTATATTCCCGTCAGGAAAATATCTGCACAATAGAAGATCCTGTAGAATGCAAATTCGTAGGCATAAATCAGATTCAGGTTGAGCATGAATTTGGCATGACTTTTGTCAGTGGCCTACGCGCAATTATGCGCCAGGACCCCGACATAATCGCCGTAGGAGAAATCAGGGACGGCGAGACAGCGCGCACGGCTTTGCAGGCGGCATTAGCGGGTTCTATGGTATTTTCCACTCTTCACGGAAGAGACGCTATTCATACAATTATAAGATTGTTGGATATGGAGGTAGAACCGTATTTTATTTCCTCGGCCCTTACAGGCGTTTTGGCACAGAGGTTAATAAGATTAATTTGTAAGATATGCAAAGGCAAGGGTTGTTCTCAGTGTATGAATACAGGATTTAAGAAAAGAACGGGAATATTTGAATTAGTTGTCATTAATGATAAAATGAGAGACCTGATTTTGCATAAGGCCTCCGCAGATGAATTAAGGGCAGCAGCCGGGAATAATATTGTGCCATTTCAGGGTTCTATAGATAAGCTGCTGAAGGAAAATCTTACTACCCAGCAGGAGATAGACAGGGTATTTGCCATAGAATAAAATTTTAGAAATAATCCTATGCAGAAGATTCCCAAGAGATTAGGTGACATATTAGTTGAAGCTGGCTTGGTTTCAGAACAGCAGCTGTTGGCTGCCCTTGCCCTGCAGGAGACAAATAAAAAACCATTAGGTGAAATACTGGTGGGGCAGGGCTATATTGCGCAGGAAAAGTTAGATGCGGCATTAGCCAAACAATACGGTTCAAAATTAGGAGAGATTTTAATTAATGCCAAGCTGATAAATTTTAATCAGTTACAGCACGCCTTAAATATCCAGAAATCAGAAGTACGTACCCTGGGGGATATTTTATTGGAGTTGGGTTACGTCAGCCAGGAGGATTTAATCGCAGCACAGGCTAAACAATATAATTTGGAAATAATCAGTTTGGCTAGCTATGATATTAATGCAGATGCTTTCTCCAAAGTCCCCGTAGATATTCTCAAACACTACAATGTTATTCCCATAGATGTTAAAGACGGATTTCTTGTAGTGGCGACATCTGACCCGGAGGATATCCTGGCAGTTTCGGATTTGAGTTTTATTTCCGGGATGCATATTAAATTAGTATTGACTTCCAAGAAAGAAATCCAGTCCCTCTTAGAATAAAATCCCGCCAAAATATTCTTAATTATTTTCAGAAAAAGAGTTATTCCAGGTGGTAACTGGCTAAAGGCGTATAGATAGAGCCTTGCGGCGTGAGTTTGCTTTCGAAGAAAACCAGTTCATTTATAACAAATTCCTGAGGTTCGAAATTTTTATTGATTTCTTCCAACAATAAACCGAATTGCTGGGGATTTAATATTTGCCTGGGCCTGCATATGGTGATATGAGTCTTAAAATCCCTTTTTTCCTTCTTGAAACCAAGTTCAGAAATGTTTGTCTCGAGTTTATTAACCAATCCTGCAATTTGCTCATAGCCGCCTTCAATGCCCGCCCATATAACCCTGGGAGATCTTTCGTTAGGGAATACACCTATTTTGTTTAGGTTACATTTTATGGATTGTTCGCCTTGGGAGGAATTTTTAATCTTTTCTTTTATTTTTTCCACGTCTTTTAATTTAGTGTCTCCTAAAAACTTTAAAGTAAGATGCAGGTTGTTTTTTGCCACCCAGCTTGCCTTTATTAAATTGGCGCGCTTAATCGTCTCCTGAATTTCGGAAATCTTGTCTTTTATTTTATCTTCGATTTCTAATGCTATGAAAGTTCTTATTGATTCGCCAGGCATGTTTTGATTAGAAGGAGGGTTTTGTTTTTGGTTTTATTTTTTATCTGGAGGCGCGTTCCTTTGAAGTTGAATTTTCTGACAACCACGCAATTTTTGCAGGCTATGCCGATAAACACAGTGCCCACAGGTTTTTTTCTGCTGCCGCCGCTTGGCCCGGCTATGCCGGTCGAAGAAATTCCTATATCGGTCTTTGCCAGTTCTCTTACTTTTTTTGCCATAAGGAAGGCGATTCTTTCTGAAACAGCGCCATGTTTTTTTATTTCACTGGTCTTAATCTTAAGGATTCCGGATTTTGCCTGGTTGGAATAAAGGACGAGGCCTAATTTAAAGTATTTGGAACTGCCGTTTATGTTTGTTAGGGAGTGTGATGTGAGGCCGCCAGTACAGGATTCAGCGACGGCAATCGTCAGTTTCTTTTTTAGCAAAAGTTCAGCAACTTTTTTTAGCAGCATAAATTTTTGGGTAGATTATGGTTATTCCGCCATTATTATATAAGTCAATTATACTGTAAGTAAAATGCCTTGACAAATATAATCTTTTGGTATAAATTAAAATAACCTTCGGGATCAGGTGTGATTCCTGACTGGTAGTGAAAGCCTACGAGTCCGCCAAAGTTGTAACGGCGGATTGACCAAGTGTAATTCTTGGGCCAATAGTCTCCGTGAAAAACGGAGTCGCTAAGTTTACTTGGCGAAAAGTCTAGATGGGAGAGGGCAGAAAGAATTTTTAGCAGGAGAAATTTAATCCCGATGGTTATCTTCGGGATTTTTTATTTTAAGGAGACTGGTTATGAAATTTAGCAGCATTCAGGAAATAATAGATGAGCTTAAAGCCGGTAAAATGGTTATCGTAGTCGATGACGAAGACCGCGAAAACGAAGGTGATTTAATTATACCCGCGTCATCCGCCACGCCGGAGCATATAAATTTTATGGCAAAATACGCCAGAGGCCTTATATGCGTGCCTATGGAGGAAGAAAGATTAAAGGAATTGAACCTTTTCCCCATGGTGTCGCCATATTTTCAGGAGAGCGCCAACAGTTATGACCCCTACGCAACTGCCTGGATGATTTCCGTAGATGCGCGCAGCGGCATTACCACGGGAATTTCCGCTTTTGACCGGGCTCGCACAGTGGAAGTTTTGATAAATCCGCAGACAAAGCCCGATGATTTAATCCGCCCCGGGCACATCTTTCCGTTAAAATCAAGAAACGGCGGAGTTTTAGTCAGGGCAGGCCATACAGAGGCGGCGGTAGACTTTATGAAACTGGCAGGGCTTTATCCTGCTGGCGTAATTTGTGAAATTATGAATGAAGATGGTTCGATGTCTAGGTTGCCGCAATTACTGGAATTTTCCCAAAATCACAATTTAAAGATTTGTTCCATAGAGGATTTGATTGAATTCCGCCGCAAAAAAGAAATGCTTGTAAAAAGGATTACCAGGGCATCGCTTCCCACTGAATTCGGCGAATTCCAGATGCTGGTTTATGAATCTTCCATAGATAAACTTAATCATATCGCTTTAGTTTTAGGAAATGAAGAGGAGATAAGAAAAGAACAGAAACCCGTTATGGTAAGGGTGCATTCGGAGTGTTTGACCGGAGATGTTTTTGGTTCATTGAGATGCGATTGCGGCACGCAGTTAAAAAAGGCTTTGGAATTAATCGGTAAGGAAGGCAAGGGAGTTATTCTATATATGAGCCAGGAAGGAAGAGGGATAGGACTTATCAATAAAATACGCGCTTATAATTTGCAGGACAAAGGCCTTGATACCGTCGAGGCGAATGAGGCGTTGGGTTTTGAGGCTGATTTAAGGGATTATGGCATCGGCGCCCAGATATTGGCGGATTTAGGAATAAAAAATATTAGGTTACTTACCAATAATCCTAAAAAAGTTGTGGGATTGGAAGGCTATGGCTTGCATATTTCCGAGCGCATACCTTTGGATATTCCCGCAAATAAGATAAATAAGAAATACCTTGAGACAAAAAAAACCAAATTAGGCCATTACCTAAAATAAAAGGAGGTTTACAATGAGTAAGCAGTATGAAGCGAAATTGGTTTGTTCCGGCAAGAAATTTGCCGTGGTGGCATCGCGTTTTAATGATTTTGTGACCAAGGAACTGCTTGGTGGCTGCCTGGATACATTGATAAGGCACGGCGTAAAGGATAACGAAGTGGAAACTTTCTGGGTGCCGGGTGCATTTGAAATTCCCACTTTGGCAAATGTGTTGGCAAAGAAGAAAAAATACGACGCGGTAATTTGTCTGGGTACGATAATAAGGGGCGCTACGCCGCATTTTGATTTTATTGCTTCGGAAGTTTCCAAAGGCATAGCCAGTATTTCTATGGAGACAGGAGTTCCCACAATTTTCGGCGTCATTACGGCAGATACGATTGAGCAGGCCATAGAACGCGCCGGCACAAAAGATGGCAATAAAGGAAGAGACGCTGCTCTTTCCGCCATAGAGATGGTGAATTTATTAGAAGAGGTTAAATAATCAAACAATGAGAAAAAGAACCCAGGCACGGGAAATAGCCCTAAA
Source organism: Candidatus Omnitrophota bacterium (assembly GCA_028711115.1). Classification (GTDB taxonomy): domain Bacteria; phylum Omnitrophota; class Gorgyraeia; order Velamenicoccales; family JABMQK01; genus JAQTSV01. Next base: position 1,311,570 of record JAQTSV010000001.1, on the reverse strand, counting down.
GATTCTTTATCAGATTGATGTTGTCCCTCAGGATGCCAAGAAAGCAGCCGAAGATTTCTTCAGCTACGATCAGGATAGTGACAGTGAAATAAAAGAATTTGCCAACAAACTTATTTCAGGGACGTTGGATTCTTTGGAAACTTTGGATAAAAAAATAGCCGAATTCGCCGCTAATTGGGAATTGGACCGTATGGCTGTAGTGGACCGCAATGTTTTAAGGCTGGCTTGTTTTGAGCTTATGTTTTTGGCGGACATACCGTCTAAGGTAACCATAAATGAAGCAGTGGATTTGGCAAAAAAATATGGCGGCATTGATTCCGGAAAATTCGTCAATGGTATCCTCGATAAAATAAATAAAACTGACATAAAGAAATCTTAAATGAAACTCGCCGATTTACATCTTCACACTAATTTTTCTGATGGCACATTCTCTCCCGCAGAGTTGGTAGAGGAGGCAAAAAAGGCAGGACTTTTTTGTATCTCTGTTACGGATCATGATAGCGTAGCCGCGATTGATGAAGTTAAAAAAGAAGCGGCCGATTCGCTGGAAGTCATCGAAGGGATTGAGCTGAGCGCAGAGATAATTTCCAACGAGGTACATATTTTAGGTTATTTTATTAATCCGAATTATCCAAGGCTGCAGACAGAACTTAAAAAAATATACGAGATACGTCGGCAGAGAGTCTATGATATGTGTGAGAAGCTGAAAAAATTAAACATAGATTTGGAACCTCAGGAAGTTTTCGACATATCCGGTAAAGCTACTGCCAGCAGGCTTCACATTGCCATGGCAATGCTTGCCAAAGGAAAGATAACGAATATCTACGAGGCATTTTCCCGCTATATCGGCAATAAAAAGCCGGCATATGTAGGAAAGTTTTCTTTAAATCCCATGGATGCGATTAAACTGATTAAAGAAGCAGGGGGCATACCTGTATTAGCGCATCCTTATGCTACCAAATGCGATGAACTGATACCCAGTTTTGTCAAAGCGGGATTACGAGGCCTTGAGGCGTATTATCCCGAGCATTCCGAAATTGTAACAAACCACTACTTGCGCATAGCAGATAAATACGGCCTTTTGGTTACCGGCGGTTCTGATTGCCACGGCACAGCAAAGCCCGATGTAGGCGTAGGCAAAGTAAGCATTCCTTATGAATTAGTAGAAAAACTTAAGGAAGAAAAGCGTGGCCGATAAAATAGAGAAATATATTGATTTGGCTTTGAAATTAAGCCTGAAATCAAAAGGTTTTACTTCGCCTAATCCGTTAGTCGGCGCTGTCATTGTTAAAAATGATAAAGTCTTATCGACAGGTTTTCATAGAAGAGCCGGCTTAAAGCATGCGGAAATAATTGCTTTGGAAAAAGCAGGCACAAAGGCAAAAGGGGCAACTTTGTATGTTACTTTAGAGCCCTGTAGTTCATTCGGCAGGATGCCGCCTTGCACAGATGCAATCATTAAAAGCGGTATAAAAAAAGTAGTGGTTGGAATGATTGATCCTAATCCCAGGCATCGCGGTCAGGGCATAAAGATTTTAAGAAAACATAATATAGAAGTAATTTCCGGAATTTTGGAGAAACAGATAAGGCAGACAAATCAGCCGTTTATCAAATATATTACCAAAAATATGCCTTATCTGACTCTGAAGATAGCCCAGAGCTTGGACGGTAAAATCGCTACAAAGACCGGCGATTCCCGATGGATTACTTCAGAAGAATCCCGTAAATTCGCCCACAGAATACGCAGTGACTTTGATGCCATAATGGTGGGAATAAATACAGTATTAAAGGATAACCCCCGGCTTAATCCGCAAGGCAGAACACAAGGCAAGAAATTTTATAAGATTATTCTGGATACGCATCTTAAAATTAAAGAAAATATGCGTATATTTGATGACGCTGATAAATTTTTGGTAATTATAGCTACTTCTAAAAAGAATATAATCAAAAATCACAATAAAATAAAATCGTTGATTAATAAAAACGCCATTATTTTAGGCGTAGAAGAAAAAAACGGACTCTTGGATTTGGAAGATTTGTTTAGAAAATTAGCGCAGTTGGAAATCGCCAATATTTTGGCAGAAGGCGGCGGAAAAATAGCCGGTGCATTATTGGATGAGAATTTAGTAGATTATGTGTTATTTTTTATTGCACCGAATATAATTGGTGGTGATAAATCTATTGCCAGCATACGAGGCAGTGGTATCCGCTGGATAAAACAAGCCAGAGAGATAAAAAAAATCAATTTAAGGCAATTAAATCAGGATTTGTTGGTCGAGGGCGCAGTCCGCGAATATTAATTTATGTTTACGGGAATAATTCAAGAGATAGGCAGGGTGGTTAGTTTCTCTCGGTATAAAAAGACCGAGAATTTGAGTATCCGCTCCAAGATTATTTCTTCCCGGACAAAGACAGGGGACAGCATCAGCGTAAACGGCGTTTGTCTTACGGCCACAAAAATAAAAGGCGATATTCTGACCTTTGATTTGCTCGCAGAAACAATGGAGTTGACTAATCTGGGATTGTTAAAGAGCGGCGAGGCCGTTAACTTAGAGGAAAGCCTTAAAGTCAATGATAAAATATCAGGCCACTTTGTTACAGGCCACATCGATTGCATGGGTATAATAAAAAAGAAGGGATTCATCAACAATAATCATTTCTTTGAAATAACCGTTGCCAGGAATTTTATGAATTTATTAAGGCCCAAAGGCGCTGTGGCCATAGACGGCATAAGCCTTACTGTGGTGGATGTTTTCAAAGATTCTTTTACAGTTTATATAATTAGCCATACACTTAACAATACCGTTCTTGATAAAAAGGGTGTGAGCAATAAAGTTAATATTGAGTTCGATATCCTTGCCAAATACGCTTCAAATCCCGTTAAAAAATAAGAAATTTGACGCTGTAAAATCCAATCTCAGTTTCCTTTATCTCTAATTGATTAACCTACTGATTTTTGTTATACTATCTCGATAGAATTGACGGGGAGTAGCGCAGTTTGGTTTAGCGCGCAACGTTCGGGACGTTGAGGCCGTGGGTTCAAATCCCACCTCCCCGACCAAAAATCATTTTATCATTCCGGTATTAACTATGGCTAAAATTCAAGCCCATGTTATTTTCAAAGGCCGCGTGCAGGGGATAGGTTTTCGTTTTACAGCAGAAAGAATTGCCGCAGACTTGGGAGTTAAAGGTTGGGTTAAGAATCTATCCGATGGCAACGTGGAAGTTGTGGCTGAATCAGAGAAAGAGATCGTAGATGATTTTTTAGATAAGGTAAGAGAATACTTCCAAAAATATATCCAAGACGAAGAAACAGATATTCTAGAGGCAACCGGCAAATTCAGCGATTTTCAGATAAGGTTTTGAATATAGATGCGCTATGCTATTTTTTCCGATATACATTCTAACCTCGAGGCCTTGCAGAGCGTATTGGCTGCATACGAAAGAGAGAGGATTGATAAATATCTTTGCATAGGCGATATTGTAGGTTACGCCGCAAACCCTAAAGAATGCATTAAGATTATCAAAGATAAGAAAATTATTACAGTTGCCGGGAATCATGATTGGGCTGCAGCGGAAAAATTTAATATTGAATATTTCAATCCTTACGCCAAGGCAGCTGTTCTTTGGACAAAAGATAACATAGATGAACACGACACAGATTATCTTAACAATTTGGATTTGATTTATACTGAAGACGATTTCTGTTTGGCGCACGGCACATTATTTAATCCCGGAGATTTTGATTATATATACGATATAAGCGATGCCAGGGATTCATTTAAAATTATGGATGCTTCTGTTTGTTTTGTCGGCCATACGCATATTTCCGGCAATTTTATAAAAGACGGCAATGAGATTACTTATAACAGGAATAACGTTGTTAAAATCGAACCGCAAAAACAATATATAGTTAATGTAGGAAGCGTAGGCCAGCCGCGTGACAGGGATAATCGGGCATGCTTCTGTATTTTTGACACTAAAGACAAGGCCGTGGAAATAAAACGTACAGATTATAATATCCGGGCAGCGCAGAAAAAAATCATAAATGCAGGGTTGCCTTTGTTTTTATCCGAGCGCCTGGAATCAGGGCAGTAGTATGAATAAAGATAAGAAAGAAGAGATCAAAAATAAAATTGATAAATTACGCAAAGAAATCCGCCACCACGATATGCGTTATTATGTATTGGATCAGCCGGAGGTTTCCGACAAAGAATACGATGATTTAATGCACAGGCTTAAGGAATTAGAAAATGCCTATCCTGAGCTTATAACTCCTGATTCTCCCACGCAGAGGGTAAGCGGCGAGGCGATTAAGGAATTCAAGACTGTTAGGCACCGCCAGAAAATGCTTTCTCTGGACAATACTTATTCCATAGAGGAATTGCGCGACTGGGATGAACGCGTGCATAAAAACTTAGGTGGCAGAAAGGTTGAATATGTAGTGGAACTTAAGATAGACGGAGTCAGCGCAAACCTTACATATATAGATGGTTTTCTAAATACTGGAGCTATGCGCGGCGACGGTCAGACCGGAGAAGATGTTACTTTAAATTTAAAGACAATACGTGCAATACCTTTAAGTTTACAACAGGAAGAAGCGCCAAAGTTAATGGAGATTCGCGGTGAAGTTTATATGGAGAAGAGGCATTTAGGCCTGCTTAACAAAGAACGCGCTAAGAGTAATGAAATACTTTTTGCTAATCCCCGTAATGCCGCAGCCGGTTCTTTGAAATTACTTGATTCCAATATTGTGGCCAAGCGCCACTTGAATTTCTTTGCTCATTCCTTAGGATTTATGGAGGAAAATTACTTTATCAGTCAGTGGGAATTCTTAACTAAAATAAAGTCGTGGGGAATGCGTATTAATCCCAATATATTTTTATGCAAAAGTCTTGATGAGGTAACCAAGTTATGCGAGGATTGGGAGAAGAAAAGGGATAAATTAGAATATGAAATTGACGGCATGGTCATAAAGATAAATTCTTTGGAGCAGCAGAAGATTCTGGGCGAGACTTTAAAAAGTCCGCGTTGGGCAGTGGCGTATAAATTTGCAGCTCATCAGGCAACTACACAATTGCTGGATATTATTGTGCAGGTAGGAAGGACAGGTGTTTTGACGCCCGTGGCCGTGCTTAAACCTGTGGAGTGCGCAGGCGTGACGATTTCCCGCGCCACTTTGCATAATTTTGACGAAATTAAACGGCTTGGCATTAAGATAGGAGACCGTGTAATAATTGAACGCGCCGGAGAAGTCATACCAAAGGTAATCAAGACTATTGATTCTGTGCGTACGGGAAAAGAAAAAAACTTACGCATTCCTACAAAATGCCCGGAATGCGGCTCAGCCATAGTAAAAGAAAAAGAGGAAGAGGTGGCATATCGCTGCATAAATCCGTCCTGCCCGGTACAGCTGGAAAAAGGATTGCTGCATTTTGCCAGTCGTTCTGCTATGGATATAGAAGGCATGGGAGAATCGGTGGTTAGAGATTTGGTGGATAGAAAGATGATTAAAGATTTTTCCGATGCATATTTCTTAAAGAAGGAAGATTTGCTGAAGTTGTCTTTATTTAAAGAAAAAAAAGCAGAAAATTTACTGCAGGCAATAGAGGCAAGCAAAAAAAGGCCTCTTAATAGATTGCTTTACGGTTTAGGGATACGTCATGTAGGCGAAAAAGCGGCTTACCTTATAGCAGAGCGTTTTGTTTCTTTGGATAAAATCATGCAAGCAAAAGCTGATGATTTTAGCGCTATATACGAAATAGGCGAGGTTATGGCTAAAAGTATCGTAGAATTCTTTGAACAACCGAAGGTAAAAAATTTAATCGCTAAATTAAAAAAGGCAGAGATAAATACCAGGCAACCAAAATCAGAAGTTTCCGGCGGCCTTTTAACAGCCAAGACGGTTGTTTTTACCGGAGAATTAAAGAGTTTCAGCAGAGAAGATGCGGAAGCAATTGTTCGCCAATTAGGCGGCAATGCCGCATCGAGCGTAAGCAAGAATACGGATTTTGTTGTAGCCGGGGAAAACCCCGGTTCAAAATTCAAACGTGCTGAATCACTAGGCGTAAAAATTATAAAAGAGGAAGAATTTAAAAAAATAATTAAAAAGGAGAAATGATGCTTAGAGCAAAGTTCTTGATGTTCATTTTGATAATTTTCATATTTAGTTCTTTTGGTTGCGAATCGCTGAGAAAGAAATTCACACGTCCGCCTAAAAATAAACCGCAGGAAGAAGAAATGGTGGTTTTTCCCAAGGATTACTCCAAGCAGGAGCTTCCCAGCAATGAAGCATATATGCTCTATTATACTTACTGGAAGGCCTGGCATATTGAATTGCTGAATTCCATTGGTGAAGGAAGTAGCAAAAAGAAGATAATCAGCTGCCTTGAGCAGGTAAACATCAATCTTGGCCGTATGAAAGATCTTTTAGCAAAACAAGAAAAGAAAAAGCTTTTAGAGAATTATATGTCCGAGATTTCTTCCTTACAGCAGGAGATAGCTTCTAAAAGCATTGCTATGATTTCCATGAGCCGCTTAAGGAGCCAATCAGAACAATTGCTACGTAACATTCAAAGAGATTTTACTTTCAGCAAGATAAAAGATGGTTTAAAATGAAAATAGAACGGCTGGTCGTCGGTTCTTTACAGGCTAATTGTTATATAGTTTCTTCCGATAAAAAGGATGCTTTTATCATTGATCCCGGAGACGAAGCCGATAAAATAAAGAAACTCATAGATAACAATAAATTAAAAATTCATTTTATTATCAATACCCATTCGCATATCGATCATATCAAGGCAGATTGTGCGCTGGGTTTTCCTGTGTATATACATGAATTAGATGCGGCGGCTTTGGAAAATCCCCGCAGGAATTTTTCAACTTATCTTTTGGGAGATTTTGAGGCTTGCAAACCTGCCAAAGTACTTCGCGATGGGGATAAAATAAAGCTCGGCGAATTAGAAATGGAAATTTTACATACTCCCGGCCACAGCCCGGGAGGAATTTGTATTAAAATAGATGGAGTTGTCTTTACGGGAGATACATTATTTAGAGACGGCATAGGCAGGACAGATTTGCCCGATGGCTCAAATAAGGCAATTATGTCTTCTATTGAAGAAAAGTTGCTTTGTTTAAATGATAATGTGAAGATTTATCCCGGACACGGCGAACCTTCTACAATTGGCAGGGAAAGGGCTAATTTCTAAATTTAAATGCGCGATTTAATAGATATATTCTTAAATTACCTTTCAGTGGAAAGAGGGCTTTCCCAAAATACGATTGTTTCTTATAAGAGAGATCTGCTGAGATATGACAGGTTCCTCAGGTCTATCAGTATAAATGATGCAAATAAAATCGACAAAGAAGATATCCGTTCCTATCTGGTGTATCAAAAAGAAAAGGAATTGGCATCTGGTACGATTGCGCGTTCTTTGGTCGCCATAAGGTTATTCCATCGTTTTTTATTGAGAGAGAAGTTGGCACTGAAAGATCCTACTGATGTTATTGATTCTCCCAAGCTTTGGAAAAAGATTCCCAACGCTTTATCTTTTGCGGAAATAGAAAGATTACTTACTAGCCCGGATATAAAAGATCGCAAAGGCATGAGGGATAAGGCGATATTGGAGACACTTTATGCCGCTGGTCTTCGTGTCTCGGAACTGACCGGTTTAAAAGTTGAAGACGTTAATTTGGACGCTGGTTTTATCCGTTGTCTGGGTAAAGGTAAAAAAGAAAGGGTAGTGCCTATAGGCAAAGTTGCAATTGCCTCCATAAGAAGATATCTTGATAATTCGCGGTCAAAATTTCTTAAAAAGAAAATAAGTAAATTCCTGTTTTTGAATCATTCGGGTTCGCAGATTTCACGTGTTTATATATGGAAGCTGATAAAGGCCTATGCCAGGGAGGCTCGCATAAAAAATCCTATAAGGCCGCACATCTTGCGGCATTCATTTGCTACCCATTTATTGGAGAGAGGCGCGGATTTACGTTCTGTCCAGGAGATGCTGGGGCATTCAAATATTTCCACCACTCAGATTTATACACATATAAATCGCGACAGATTAAAAACCATACATAGGACATTTCATCCCAGGCCATAAACATGATACAAAAAGGTTTGCTTATCAAACGGTTAAATAGTTTGCCTTTAGAGCTGCAACATATTATTTTCCTGTCTCGGAATCTAGCCAGGATAGAAAAAATAGGCGTTTATTTGGTCGGTGGTTTTGTCAGGGATTTATTATTAGGGGTAGATAATTTTGATTTGGATATTGTGGTAGAAAAAGACGGGATAGAATTTGCATATAAACTTTCACGGATACTTGATGGTACGGTTGTAAAACATAAAGCCTTCGGTACAGCCACAATTACAAAGAAAAATGGCTCAAAGATAGACATAGCGACTTCACGTAAAGAATTTTATCCTGCCCCGGCAGCATTGCCGGTGGTTAACGAAGGTGGCATTGAGGACGATTTGTTCAGACGCGATTTCTCCATAAACGCCATGGCCTGTCATATTGATTTTGAAAAATTTGGGCGATTGGTGGATAGATTCAACGGTTTAAAGGATTTAAAGGATGGCCGCATTCGTTGTTTACACGAGGAGAGTTTTATAGACGATCCCACCCGCATAATCAGGGCAGTAAGATTTGAGCAGCGGTTAGGATTTCATATCGATAAAGATACGCTTCGCCTGATTAAACAAGCAAGGAATCTCGGTATGTTGGAAAAAGTGCAGAAACATCGCATCAGAGATGAGTTGATTCTCGTATTTAAGGAAAAAAACCCCTATAAAGTATTAAGGCGTCTGAAGCAAATATATAATCTCACTTTTATCGATAGGCATATTAAGTTAAACAGAGACTGTAAAAAAGTATTTTTTAATTTAAATAAAGCCTGTGTTCGGTTTCAGCATAGTTTTCCCCAGAGAAGGCCTTTGGATATCTGGCTTATGTATCTTATGTTTTTTTTATCGCCTATCAAACTGAGATTTTTACAGCGAATCTTAGGTAAATATGCTTTTTGTTGCGGTGACACCAAGAGAATTATTTCTTTCAACAAGGAATTCAGGAAAATAGATAAGAACTTGTCGAAGAAAAAACTATCAGCTGCAGGATTACATAGCATTCTTTCTCCGTTAAGTTACGAAGTTATCCTGCTTACGCTCGCCTTATCTAAAAGGCAGAGGACAAAACAAAGAATTCAGGATTTCTTTGTGAAACACCATCACAAAAAACTCACCATAACAGGAGGAGATTTATTATCGCTGGGCATAAAACCCGGGCCTAAATTTAAAAAATTATTCCAGGTGGTTTTACGGGCAAAAATAAACGGCAAGATACATAACCGAGAAGAGGAACTGGGTTTTGTAAAAAAGATTATAAATAAAAAATGATTATCGGGATAGCAAAGTTAATAATATTTATTTCAGCTAGCAGCAATTTGAAAGAAAAAAGAATGGTTTTGCGTTCCCTGAAGAGTAAATTGAGAAGCAATTTTAACATTTCGATTATAGAATTAGATGATCAGGATAAATGGCAGAAGTCGACTTTGGCTTTTGCGACTATAGGAAAAGAGAAGACAACAGTGAATTCTTCAATTTCCAACATTATAAATTACGTAGAACAGAATAAAGATATTCAACTGTTAGATTACGAAATGGAGCTGATTTAAAATGTCTAGAAAAGAAAGAGTGCAGGAAGCGATTAAGCAGGAGGTAAGTTCTATCATTCACGATGAATTAAAAGACCCTTGTATTGGTTTTGCCACTGTGACCAGAGCCGAGATAAGCCAGGATTTAAGGCATGCAAAGATATATGTGAGTGTATTGGGAAAACAAAAACAGGATAAATCCACATTCTTGGCACTGGAGAGGGCCAAGGGTTATATAAGAAGACTTTTGGCGCAGCGTCTTAAATTAAGATTTACTCCCGAGATAATGTTTAAAGAAGATAATTCTGCTGAATATAGCGTATATATTGCTAAGAAGATTGACGAGTTGAACAATGAAAATAAGTAGATTAGAAAAAAATAAAATAAAAGATTTTCTAAGAAAACACAGGAATTTTTTAATTTCTGCACACACAAGCCCGGAAGGAGATTCTTTGGGTGCTCAACTGGCTTTTGCACGGGCAATAAGAGCTATAGGCAAGAACTGCGATATAGTAAATAGCGACCGCCATTTAAGAGAATATGCATTTCTGCCTGGGGTAAAAGATATTAGGACCCGGCCAAGAATAAAGAAATACGACGCTGCTATTATATTAGATTGTTCAGATATTTCCAGAATCGGCAACGTGGTAAATCTCTTAGATAAAAATATACCTATCTTAAACATAGACCACCATATCAGTAATACTTACTTTGGTGATATAAATTTAGTTGATGCTAAAGTTTCTTCTGCCTGTGAAATGTTATTCCTAATGTTTAAAGAATTAAACATAAAATTAGATAGGTTTATGGCGATTTGTTTATATGCAGGCATCGTTACAGATACAGGTTCTTTTCGCTATACCAATACCAGGGCTTCGACACATTTCGTAGTTTCCCAGCTTTTAAAATGGCGAATTTCTGCGCCTATGATTTTTAGAAATATCTACGAAAACTTGAATTTCTCAGATTTAAAATTAATAAACAGTGCATTGTCTAATCTCAGAAAAGATGCCACAGGAAGAATAGCTTGGGTTAATATAACGCGAAATCTCATTAATAAATACAAACCCCAGATCGATTTGACGGATAATATTTTAAATTCTATACGTTCTCTTAAAGGAACAGAGGTGTGTATTCTTTTTAGAGAAAAGAGCGGAACAGAGAAAAATATCCGCGTTAATTTAAGATCCAGGGGCAAAGTAGATGTAAATGAAATTGCTCAGCACTTCGGAGGTGGTGGCCATGCTACCGCTAGTGGAGTTACATTAAGAAATATTAGCCTCGATGAAGCAGAGAAGAGGATAATAAACTTTATTAGAAAGAAACTATCAAAAATAAAATGAACGGTATTATCATTATAGATAAACCAGCGGGAATGACTTCTTTTGATATTGTCCAGACGATACGCAGAAGATTTAAAATAAAGAGGGTGGGCCACTGCGGAACTTTAGATCCATTAGCGACGGGATTACTGATAATGTTATTAGGTAAAGATACAAAGCTTTTCTCCAAATTCTCTACTTTTGATAAAGTATACAAAGCTACTTTAGAATTAGGGTTAACTACCTCTACGGGAGATTGCGAAGGCAAAGTCTTGCGTCGCTGTGGCGTGGATAATATTTCTATCTCTGAGATAGAGAAGGTATTCAAAGAATTTATGGGAGAGATTACGCAGGTGCCTCCCATGTTTTCTGCATTAAAATATCGCGGAAAAAAACTATATGAGTTGGCTCGGTTAGGAATTGAGGTTCCGCGCAAAAAACGCCAAGTAAATATCTACGACTTAAAAATTTGTGATTTTCACTCTCCTTATGTAGATTTTTATGTGCATTGTTCAAAAGGTACATATATCCGCACATTAGCTCATGATATTGGGGCACAGCTTGGTTGCGGAGCCTGTATTGTAAAGATTAGACGCACGCTGTTAGGTCCTTTCAATATTAAAGATGCAATCACTATAGATCGATTAGATGAAAGTCATATACGGAATTGGCCGTCTTAAATTAAATAAGCCAAGCTGTGTTAGCGTAGGTGTTTTCGATGGGTTACACCGTGGGCATCAAGCTATTATAAAGAAGACTGTTTCTCTTGCAAAAAAAAGGAAACTTCTAAGCGTAATTTTAACGTTTTCCCCTCATCCGGATTCCATAGTTAAATCAAGAAAGAAATCACCGTTACTTATATCGTTAAAACATCGCATCAGTATACTCAGTTGTTTGGGTGTAGACGTATGCGTTATAGCGAGATTTAATTCTTCTTTTAGGAAAATCAGCGCAAAGAATTTTATATCAGATATTTTAATTAGAAAATGTCACATGGAATATTTAGTGGCAAGCAGGAATTTTATCTTTGGAAAGAATAAGATGGGCAAGGCAGCTTTGCTTAAGGCATTAGCTAGAGAATTTAATTTTAAAGTCTATTTTCAAAAAGACTTAATGTTTAAAGGCAAGGTAATAAGCAGTACTTTGATACGTTTATTAATAAGGCGCGGCGATTTAGAGAAAGCTTCTGATTTATTAGGCAGAAGGGTAGAGGTTGTTGGTACAGTAGTCGGTGGAGATAGCCGTGGTAGGAAATTAGGATTTCCCACAGCCAATATAGACCCGCACCATGAAGTAATTCCGCCTCGAGGCGTATATCTTGTAGAGGCGTGGTTAGCCAACAAGAAGTTACCGGGCCTAGCTAATATAGGGTTACGTCCTACTTTTAAAAAGGAAAATAAAGAGATTATAGAGATACATCTATTGAATTTTAAAAAAAACATATATTTCAAAGACCTTAGGATCGTTTTCTTAAAAAAGCTACGCAGTGAAAAGAAGTTTAAGAAAAGATCATCTCTTATAGAGCAAATAAATCAAGATATACAGCAGGCTAAATCTTTCTTTTCTGTTTAACCTACCACAATATATCCATCCTTTTCAGTTTCTTAACACAACTTATTGTATTTGTTAGATTTAATCTAAATTTTGCCTTGACAAAAATAAGAAAACTGCCTATACTCTACATATAAAGTAGAATAAAGTGGAGTAAAGTGGCTTATGTTTTACGGAGAGTATTATCATCAGTTAGATAGAAAAGGTCGTCTGGTTCTGCCATCCAAAATTCGCGAAGTGGCGAAGAATAATTTTGTAGACAAGTTTTTTATTACGCGAGGTTTGGATAAATGTTTATTTATGTTCAGCGAAGATGAATGGAAGAATCAAGAGCAGAAGTTTAAATCCATGCCTTTTACCAAATCGGAAACCAGAAAGTTTAATCGGCTTTATTTTTCCGGGACAACAGAATTGGTTTACGATAAACAGGGCAGAATACTAATTCCGCAGTATCTTAAAGATTTTGCAGGGATAAATAGGGATGTGGTTATTATAGGAGTTTCTAATAGGATTGAAATTTGGTCCAAGGAGATTTGGGTAGAATTTTACAGGGAATCACGTGATGCATTTGAAGAGATTTCTGAGAAGCTAATCGATAATCTCTAAGAAATCTTAGGGATACATGGTAGATAAATTTATACACAAACCGGTTATGTTAGAAGAAATATTGTCTTTCTTAGAGCCCAAAAAAGGGACAACAATAGTTGATGCCACTATTGGTACCGCCGGTCACGCCATAGAGATAGTTAAAAGAATTGCTCCCGCTGGTAAGCTTGTAGGCATTGATCGCGATCAGGAATCATTAGAAATAGCAAAAGAGAGATTAAAAGAATATGGTTCCCGCTGTATTTTTATCCACGATAATTTTTGTAACATTGATAAAATTCTAACTTCTTTAGATATTAAAAGAGTTGATGGGGTTATTTTGGATTTGGGCATATCGTCTTTTCAGCTTAGTAATGCTACGAGAGGTTTCAGTTTTGTAAATGAGGGGCCTTTGGATATGCGCATGGACAGGACAAATTCAATATCTGCTTTTGATTTAGTAAATAATCTTACCCAGGAAGAGATTGCTTCGCTTCTTTGGCAATTCGGGCAGGAGAGATTTTCTCGTCGCATAGCCAGGATGATAATAAACAAAAGGAACGAATCGGTTATTGATACGACTACTGGGCTTGCCAGTATAGTGCTGAAAGCCCTGCCTCATCAAAGACAATATCAGCGTATTCATCCGGCAACGCGTACATTTCAGGCATTACGCATAGCCGTTAACCAGGAATTGGAATCCCTGGAAATATTTTTGCAAAAGATTGATAAATTTATGAGTAAAGGTGGCAAAATATGTATTCTGACTTTTCATTCTTTGGAAGATAGAATAGCAAAGATTAATTTCCGTAATTTAGCGAAGACTAAAGAATTTAAGCTTATTGTCAAAAAACCCATTACGCCTACAATCGAGGAAGTAAAAGATAATCCTCGCTCAAGAAGCGCAAAATTAAGGATTTTGGAGAAAGTTTAGAATGAGGATGTCAAAGATAATTATCATCAATTTCACCTTTGTAATATTCGCACTTTTACACGTATTCTTACAAACTGAAATTACCAAGTTAGGTTATGAAATAAAGAGGAATGAAGACAAATTTCAGCGTCTTGTCGATAATAATAATATTCTCAAATACAATATTTACGCCTTAGAATCACCTCATAGTTTGGATAAATATGTATCATTGAATAATTCCAAGTTAAAAATATTAAAACCTGTACAAGTTTTTGGTCTATACCCTAAAGCCGAATCAAAATACGTGGCAGAAAATAAAAGTAATAATTTATTGTCTAATAATGCCGTTCTTGTTACTTTGAGAAAAATTTTTGCCAGTAAGCAAGCAGAAGCAAAGACAATAAAATAAATTTCATATCGTCTATTTTCTTAACATAAAGCTAAGTGCCTCTTAAAAGATCCCTATTGCGGTTCTACGTTATAAGTTTCTTCTTTATTGTTTCTTTATTTGTTTTTATCGGTAAGCTTATCTTTATTCAGCTATTCCATTCTCAATATTTAACAGAACTTGCCTGTAAACAACATAATATTTACCTGGAATTGCCTCCGCAGCGAGGTATCATATACGACCGCAAACTTAAACCATTAGTAGTAAATACCCGTTCCTATTCCTTATTCGCTGTACCCAATGAAATAAAAAATAAAAATCAAGTAGCGAACATTCTATCCGATTCCGCAGATCTGGACAGCGATTTTATTTTGAAGCGCCTTTCTTCCTCCAAACATTTTGCCTGGCTTAAAAGAAAACTTTCTGACAGGACAGCCAAAGAAATAAGAGACATGAATATGGACGGTCTATTCTTTATGAAGGAAAGCAGGCGTTCTTATCCTAACGGGACTTTGGCTACGCATGTTTTAGGTTTCACCAATATTGATAATATTGGCTTGGAGGGGATAGAGCTTTATTGTAACAGATATCTGGAGGGCAAACCCGGATATGCTTTTTTTGTGCGCGACGCGCGTCAGAATGTTTTGAGATTGGAAAATTCCGATAAACTGCCCGTAGACGGATACGATGTGGTTTTGACGATAGACCAGGTAATTCAATATATTGCCGAGAATGCCCTGGACGAGGCTTTTAAGAAAAATCATGCCAAAGGCGCCTGTATTGTAGTGATGGATCCGCGTACAGGAGAAATTTTGGCTTTGGCTAATCGTCCCACATACGATTCCAATAGTCCGCAAAGTTTTTCTGCTGAAGAGAGAAGAAACCGTGCAATTTGCGATTTCTTTGAACCCGGCTCAGTATTTAAAATTGTTACTGCCTCGGCTGCATTGGAAGAGAATGTATTCAAAGAAGAAGATAGGATTTTCTGTGAAAACGGAACTTATAGAGTAGCTAATCACATACTACATGATCATGAGCCGCTTGGTTGGTTGACATTTTCCGAAGCGATTGAAAAATCAAGCAATATAGGAGTGACTAAGATAGCCCAGAAATTAGGTCTTGAAAAGGTGTATAAGTATGCTAAATTATTTGGGTTCGGCTCTTTGACTGGCATTAGGCTTTCCGGAGAAGTCAACGGCCTTCTCAAGCCCTTAAGTGCCTATTCCAAAACTTCCATAGGGGCTTTGCCTATAGGGCAAGAAGTAGGAGTCACGGCATTGCAGCTAGCTTGTGCCATATCTGTTGTGGCTAACGGCGGATTGTATTACAGGCCTTACATAATAAATAAAATTAAGGACAAATATGATGAGACAATAGAAGAAACTAAGCCTGAATGCGTGAGAAGAGTCATTACTGCCGAAACCAGTCAGAGATTAAGCAAAATATTAGAAAGAGTAGTGGAAAGCGGCACGGGTAGATTAGCCAAAAGTAAAGAATATAAGTTTGCAGGCAAGACTGGTACTGCTCAGAAAGTAGATCCCCGGGGAGGGTATTCGCATTCTGCTTTTTTTGCCTCTTTTATTGGTTTTGCGCCAGCGGAGAATCCCCGTTTAGCAATAGTGGTAGTTTTTGATGAGCCGCATCCCTATTATTATGGAGGAGTTGTTTCTGCGCCGGTATTTAAAGAAGTGGCCGAGAAGAGTTTGAAATATATTGAGTCAGAAGAAAAGATGAATAATCTAAGCCAGCCGCCTAAAACAAAATGAAATTAAATACTTTACTTAGCAATATAAAAAATCAAGTCATATCAATCAATCCTTGCAATTTTTCAAATATTGATATTAAAGGCCTTTCACTTAATTCCAAATTAGTTAAGAAAGGATATTTGTTCTTTTGTCTGGCAGGCAGTCGCTATAACGGTTTAGACTTTATAAACGAGGCTTATTCAAATGGCGCTCACGCAGTAATGGTGGAAGATAATATCAAGATCAAGCTGCCAAAAGATTCAGTAGTTATAAGCGTCAAAGACATTACCGGATGTTTGGGTTTTTTGGCAAATAAGTTTTACGACTATCCCATAGACAGACTTAATATGACGGCTGTGACAGGCACCAATGGCAAGACCACGATTACATTTATGATAGAAAATATTCTGAATACAGCCAGCAAGCAAGCTGGAGTAATAGGTACCATTAATTATCGTTTTGGCAGAAGTGTGTTTGATGCAAAAAATACCACTCCGGATATCTTGACTATACACAGTTTTATGAATCAGATGCTTCAGAATAAAATTAAATATTTGGTGATGGAAGTATCTAGCCATGCCTTAGCTCAGCGCAGAATTGAAGGTTTAAAATTTGATCAGGCGATATTCACTAATTTAAGCCAGGACCATTTCGATTATCATAAGACAAAGAAAAATTACTTCGCAGCAAAATCGCTATTATTTACGGATTATCTAAAGAAGGAAGGAGCGGCCATAATTAATGTTGATGATAGTTATGGTTTAAAGCTCATAGATTTAATTAAGAAAAATAAGAAGTCAAAAATCCTGACCTATGGCATACGCAAGAAATCCGATGTCTGTGCAAAAAACATCTTATTAACGCAAGGCGGCTGTCGTTTTACAGTAAAGGCGCCAGGCCATAAATTTGAAGTTAAAACAAGACTCATAGGCCAATTTAATATTTATAATGCCTTAGCTAGTATCAGTGCTTGCTTGGCCTTGGGCATCCTAGAAAAATATATTATAAAAGGATTAGAAGAAGTTTATGCACCCGGGAGATTGGAAAGGGTTGACTGTAGTGATATTAATATTTTTGTGGATTACGCCCATACAGAGGATGCATTAAGAAATGTTCTGTCGTCTTTAAATAAGTTAAAAGGCAGAGGGAGGCTGATTCTTGTCTTCGGTTGCGGCGGCGACAGGGATAAAGATAAGCGTCCCAAGATGGGCAAAGTAGCCAGCGAGTTAGCTGATTTCGTAATTATTACTTCGGATAACCCCCGTTCAGAAGACCCGGAAGAAATTATTTCTGATATCAAGGCAGGCATAAGTAAAACAAACCATATCGCCTCGGTAGATAGAAAAGAGGCGATTAAGAAAGCTATAGATATGGCAGGGAGTCAGGATATAATAATCGTTGCAGGCAAAGGGCACGAGGATTACCAAATAGTAAAAGATAAGAAGTTTAATTTTAGCGATCGAGCTGTCATTGAAAATATATTATCTCAGAGGGGATAACGAGGATGTTAAGAGTAAATGAAATAGCTAAAGCAACAAAGTCTAGCTTAATAAGAAAATCAGGCCATAATCTCATAAATGGAGTCTCTACGGATTCCAGGACATTAAAAAAGAACGATATATTCTTTGCTCTTAGGGGAGACAACTTTGATGGCCATAATTTTATCAACGAGGCAATAAAAAAAGGCGCAGCAGCTGTAGTCATTTCCAAACAAATTAAGATAAATGATAAAGCAAAGATAAATATCTTAAAAGTAAAAGATACAACCATCGCCTTAGGAGATCTGGCCGGTCATTACAGGTGTAAAAACAATATACCGCTAATTGCGGTTACGGGCAGCGCAGGCAAAACCACTGCAAAGGATATCATAGCAGCGGTATTGGGAAAAGAATACAATGTGTTAAAAAATCTCGGTACACACAATAATCATATCGGCGTCCCTGAGACGCTGTTTAAATTAAATAATAGACATAATATTTGTGTTTTGGAATTAGGCACTAATCATTTCGGGGAGATTTCATATTTAAGTAAAATTGCTATGCCACAAGTCGCGGTTATTACCAATATCGGGCCCTCACACTTAGAATTTTTTAAAGACTTAGACGGCGTATTCAAAGAAAAAAAGAATATTATAAAACATCTGGCAGGTGCAAAGATTGTTTTATTAAATGGCGATGATGTATTTTTAAGAAAGATGAAACTACCGCAGCAATTTAAGGTGTTTTACTTCGGTAAAGAATCGCCCTGTGACTTTATGGCTTCGGGTATAACTACAGAAAATAATAATGTGAAGTTCGTCTTTAATAAAAAACATAAATTTTGTTTGCCGACATTAGGCAGGTTCCATGTTTATAATGCCCTTGCGGCAATTGGCTGCGGTTTGATTTTTGGCGTGGGGACAGAGAAGATAAAGGCGGCATTAGAGGATTTTCAGTTTTTATCCAGAAGGTTGAGTAAGATAGATTGTTCTGACTTCAGCATCTTAGATGACACATATAATTCCAACCCTCTGTCTTTAGAAAAGGCGGTAGAAACTTTGACGGGATTTAAAACTTCAGGCAGAAGAATTTTGGTTATGGGCGATATGCTGGAACTTGGCAGTCGCTCCCAGGAGCTACACAGACAAATGGGCAGTTTTGTTGCACATATGCCCATAGATATATTCATTACTTTGGGTAAATTTTCTAAATTCGCCGCGGATACCGCTAAGTCAGAATCTAAAATCGGTAGGGGTATTTATAATTTTGATTCCAAAGCAGACCTTATCGATTTTTTGAGGAAAAAAATAAAATCTGGTGATATTATACTGATAAAGGGATCAAGGCTTATGCAGATGGAAGACATAGTGTCTTCTTTAACAAAGGTTAAATAATGTTTTACAGCTTATTTTATTATTTAAAAGATAACATATTTGTACTCAATATTTTTAAATATATAACCTTTCGCGCGGCAATGGCTGCGCTCACAACATTCTTTATTTCCATTTTATTAGGAAATTATATTATAGACCGACTCAGGAAATTAAAGATTCAGGAGAATATAAGGAAGGAAGGATTTGCGAAGCTCTATGACGTACAGCATTATAAGCAGGGCACGCCTACTATGGGCGGCTTATTGATAGTTATCAGCGTTATTTTTTCTACATTGCTGTGGGCAAATATATTCAATAAATATATAATTTTAACACTGCTTACTTTCTTGGCACTGGCGATATTGGGCTTTGCCGACGATTATCTTAAACTAAAAGAGCAAAACTCTAAAGGATTAAATATATCCACCAAATTTGTTTCCCAGTTAGTTATCGGGTTATTATTAGCTATAGTATTATTCTTAGATAAAGAATTCTCAACCAAACTTTATTTCCCATTTTTTAAGAATCTGGTTATCGATTTGGGTATACTCTACATACCGTTTGTCATTTTAGTTATTTGTGGTGCTTCTAATGCCGTAAATTTTACAGATGGCCTAGATGGCCTGGCAGTAGGTTGTACGATTATGACAGCGCTAACATTCAGCCTCTTGAGTTACGTCACAGGTCACGCAAAGTTCAGCCAATACTTGTTAATTCCTTTTATACCCCACGCCGGAGAATTAACTGTTTTCTGTGCAGCGCTTGTAGGTGCATGCATGGGTTTTCTTTGGTTTAATTGTTTTCCTGCAGGCGTATTTATGGGGGATGTGGGTTCGCTGGCCATAGGCGGGGCCATAGGAATGGTAGCCCTTTTAATCAAGAAGGAAATTCTTCTCGTTATTGTAGGCGGCATATTTGTAATTGAGGCCTTATCAGTTATAATTCAGATTATTGCATTCAGGATATGGAAAAAAAGATTTTTTAAGATGGCTCCTTTGCACCACCATTTTCAGATATTAGGACTTCCGGAATCGAAGATAATTGTAAGATTCTGGATTATTTCTGCAATACTCGCCATTTTTACCCTGATTACCCTAAAGATAAGATGATTAATTTCAAAGATAAGAATGTTGTGGTTTTAGGCTTGGGCTGTAGCGGACTTGCTAGCGCAAAACTGCTTAAAGGATTAGGCGCTAAGGTCTTTGTCAGCGATAGAAGTGATGACAAGAAACAAAGAGAATATACCGATGATTTTAAAAAACTTTCCATAGATTTCGAGTTAGGCAGACACACAAAAGCAATTATTGAAAAAGCAGATTACATGGTAATCAGCCCCGGTGTGCCTTGTAACAGCGAAGCTGTGGAATGGGCAAAGAAAAAGAATATAGAAATTATAGGAGAGATGGAGTTGGGTTATCAGCACTGCCCGGCTAAAATTATCGCCACCACCGGTACAAACGGCAAAACTACGGTTACCACTTTGATAGGCCGAGTTTTGGAGAAAGCCGGGAAAAAAGTGTTTATATTGGGTAATATTGGTACGCCTCTTTGTTCTTGCGTAGAACAGATGCAGGATAGTGATTTTGTAAGCCTGGAGGTAAGTTCGTTTCAGCTCGAGACAATACAGGAATTCAGGCCTAAGGTAAGTTTAATTCTGAATTTTACACCTGACCATTTGGACAGATATAAAAATTTAGCAGAATATCTGGAGGCAAAGAAGCGGGTATTTCTTAACCAGAATAAAGATGATTTTGTGATTTTAAATTATAAAGATAAATTATTGAGGTCTTTAGCCAAAGAAACCAGGGCAAAAGTTTTATACTTTGCAGACGGCAGCAGCAGTTTTGACGAGAGTAAGTTTAATCCCAATCAATTGGCTGTCTTAAAAGTCGCTGAGGTATTTAATATTGGTTTGGATGTCTGCCAAAAGGTTTTTAAAGATTTTAAAGGTATAGAACATCGTATGGAATTTGTAAGGAGCATTAACGGCATAGACTTTGTAAATGATTCCAAGGCCACCAATGTAGAATCGACCATCTGGGGTCTGGAAAATTCCACCAAGCCAGTCGTATTGCTTGCCGGAGGCAGAGATAAGGGCAGTGATTTCTCTACCATAGGTTATCTTATAAAAGAAAAAGTAAAATCCTTGGTTTTATTCGGTGAGGCAAAGACAAAAATAAAAAATTCACTTTCCGGCGTAGCAAAAATTACTGAAGCCAAAGACATATACGAGGCCGTGGATTTGGCTTTCAAAGAGGCAAAAGCAGGGGATTGTGTTTTGCTTTCACCAATGTGTGCCAGTTTTGATATGTTTTCTAATTATAAGGAACGAGGCAATATTTTTAAACAGGCAGTCAATAATTTAGAGTCTTCCTGTAAAGTCAGCAAATAACATACCTAATTATAATAATATGTCGTCAATACGCCAGACACGTGTCTACATAATCTTAATTTTATTTATACTCTTAGGCATTGGCGTAGTTATGATTTATAGTTCCAGCTCCATCTATGCGTGGAACAGCATGGGGGATAGTTTATTTTATTTAAAGAGGCATTTGGTTTATTTGTTCTTTGGTTTTATACTTATGTTCCTGGCGATGGCCATTGATCATCAGTTGCTAAAAAAAATAGCCAAGCCGTTGTTTATTTTTTCGTTATTATTGCTGTTTTTAAGTTTTGTGCCCGGGTTCAGCCATCAGGCATCAGGTGCAAAACGCTGGATAAGGATAGGTAGTTTTGGATTTCAGCCTTCGGAATTAATAAAAATCACTTTTATAATATATCTGGCAGATTATATTTCTCGGCGTAAAGATATTATCAATAATTTTTATTACGGTTTGCTGCCGGCTTTAGTCGCTCTCGCTGTACCTATGTTTGTTATACTGCTGCAGCCGGACTTGGGCACAGCTATAGCCTTAGCCAGTGTTGCTGCGATTATGCTGTTTTGCGCAGGGCTAAGTTATTTTTATTTTATTGTCGGGATTCTGACAAGCTTGCCCGCTTTATATTTTTTAGTATTTAGCATTGCTTATCGCAGGGCGAGGATTCTGGCATTTTTAAATCCCTGGGCAGACCCTAAAGGTTCAGGTTTTCAGATTATCCAGTCACAGATAGCCCTTGGCTCAGGAGGTTTATTCGGCCAAGGATTAGGCCAAGGTAAGCAAAAATTATTTTATCTTCCTGCAGCACATACCGATTTTATCTTCTCCGTTATAAGCGAGGAGATGGGAATTATAGGCGCAATAGCCGTTACCTTATTATTTATATTTCTTATCTGGCAGATGATCCGGATTGCGCGTTTCAGCAATGATGATTTTTTCAGATTTTTATCTATCGGTATAATTTCCCTGATTTCTTTACAGACTGTAATCAATATAGGAGTTTCCATAGGGATGTTTCCTACCAAAGGTCTGCCGTTACCTTTTATAAGTTATGGCGGGTCATCTCTTATATTTGATATGGCAGCGATGGGATTATTATTAAATACTTCCAGAAAAAGCGATATATACCTATGAAGGTATTGGTGATAGCCAGCCATAGCGGAGGTCATATTTTACCTGCCATTGCTTTTTGCCAGGGCTTGCAAGGCAGAGATAACCGTGTTGAGATAAATTTTATTGCCACCGATGGCGAAATAGAAAGGAAGTTGTTAGGAAATAATTTTAATCCTATATTTTTCAGGCGGAAAAAGATTACAATTCTGTCCAGCTTTAGTTTGATAAAACTATTCTTTCAGGCACATAGGCTGATAAAAAGAACAAGTCCTGATTTAATCGTGGGCTTCGGAGGTTATTTAAGTATTCCTTTCATAATTTGCGCCTATTTTAAAAGAATCCCCAATTTTATACATGAGCAAAATATGAGAATAGGCCTGGCAAATCTATTCCTTATGAATTTTTCCGACAAAATTATATTTAGTTTTCCAAATACAAAAATTAGTGATAAACTTAAAAACAAGGCATTGTTTTTGGGTATTCCTTTAAGAAAAGAAATGGTGCGTATAGACAGACAACAGGCGCGTAGATATTTTGGTTTGGATGATGAGAAATTCACTTTGCTTGTTACCGGCGGCAGCCAAGGTTCATTAAAAATCAACACACAGATTATAGAGGTTTTAAAAGAGAAGGAATTTTCCGATATTCAGGTTATTCATATCGCCGGATTATTTGATTATGAACGGGTTGCAGAAGAATATAAGAAATTAAATATCAAATCCAAAGTTTTTTCTTTATTCGATCATATGAATTATGCCTTTTGCGCCTGCGACCTGGCTATTTGTAGGGCAGGGGCAGGCACGATAGCAGAAATCGCAGCTTTTAGAATTCCTTCCATATTGATTCCTTATCCTTATGCCAAGCTGCATCAGTTAGATAATGCGCGTTTTCTCGTAGATAAGGGCGCTGCTGTTTTATTGGAAGATAAATTTTTATGTAAGCCGATTTTAAAAGAGGTAATCACAAGTCTAAAAAATAATCCAGACAGATTAAAACAGTTGTCAGAATCTTTAGGTAATATCGATAATCTCGACGCCAGAGACAGAATGGCAGAACTGGCTCTCACTTTGGCCCAATGCAATTATTCAAGATAATCTCTTTAGCTGTAATTACTTTTTTGTCCGTCAGTTTTTATGCACATGCTTTAAATGATAATTTTCAGGAAAAACGCAGCACGCATTTTATAATTTATTACAAAGCTGGCGTAGAAGGGGATTTTATCGACGATATTATCAAAACAGCTGAAGGTTATTACGATGAGATTGCCAATAATTTGGGTTACCACCGTTATAATTTTTGGCTTTGGGATGAGCGGGCCAATATTTATATCTTTCCAGATAGGACTTCATATCAAAAAGAAACCGGGCAGCCCGACTGGTCAGGAGGCTGCGCTTCCTATCGGGACAAAAAAATATGGACTTATCCGCATGCCGCGGGATTTTTTGATTCCATACTCCCGCATGAATTAGGCCATATAATCTTCAGGGAATTCGTGGGGTTTGAGAATAGTAATATTCCGCTTTGGTTTGAGGAAGGCATAGCCAGCTATCAGGAAAGGTCTAAACGTTATGCTTCCACAAGCATGGTAAAGGAATTTTTGTCAAAGAATAAATTATTGAGTATTGATGAATTGTCTAAGGTAAAAAGCCCCCAGGATATTGTTAATAATGAAGACGCAGAAGTATTTTATGCAGAGGCCGTAAGTATTATCTATTTTCTCATAAATAATTTCGATAAATACAGATTTGCCCTGTTGTGCAAAAGTTTAAAAGAAAATAACAGTTTGGATCAGGCTTTGAATAAGACATATTTTGATTTAAGGGATAGCCGCGAACTCTATAGGCAGTGGCTAAATCATTTAAACACATGAGCAAAAGGATTCATTTTATTGGTATTGGCGGTATCGGCATGAGCGGCATTGCGCAATTGTGCCTTAAAAAAGGGTATAAAGTTTCCGGTTCTGATATTAATGAATCTGATAGCACACAGAATTTAGCCCGGCTGGGAGCTGATATTCATATCGGCCACAGCCGCGAATGTATAAAAGACAAAGATTTAATTGTTTACTCTTCTGCGATTACTTCTGAGAACTGTGAATTGGATGAAGCGATAAGAAAAAAGATTGCCGTGGTCAAGAGAGCGGAATTGTTGGCTTCTCTTATGGATAAGCAGACTGTTATCGCAGTAACCGGAGCGCACGGAAAAACCACTACTTCGTCTTTGGCTGCCCATCTTTTAAACGAGGCAAATTTATCTCCCACTATAGCCGTAGGAGGCATAGTGAATAATATTTCCAATAATGCAAAGCTGGGGCTGGGGAAATATTTTGTAGCCGAGGCAGATGAAAGCGACGGATCATTTTTGTTTTATAAGCCCGATTATTCAATCATAACGAATATTGATTATGAACACCTCGATTTTTATCAGACTTTCGAAAATGTCAGAGAGGCATTTAAAAAATTTATTTTGAATACGCAGAAAGACGGATGCGTATTCTGGTGTTTTGACGATAAAGAGCTTTATAATATCATTAAAGACATCAAAAAGAGAAATATAAGTTTTGGCTTGGATGAAAAAGCAGATATTTACGCCTCTAATATAAAATTTGATTCTTTTAGTTCGCAATTCGATGTCTTTTATAAGAATAAATTTGTGGATAAATTCGGATTATCTATAGCCGGCAGACACAATATATCTAATTCTTTGTCAGTTATTGCTCTGGGGTTAGAACTTAAGCTAGATGAAGGTTTAATTAAGAAAGCGCTAAAGAGCTTTTCAGGGGCAAAGAGAAGATTTCAGGTAGAGTATAACCAGGATGATATTTTAGTCATTAACGATTATGCCCATCATCCCACGGAGATACGCGCCACAATAGAGACCGCAAAGAGGCTGAATAAAAAACGCCTGGTGGTTGTATTCCAGCCTCACCGCTATACCCGTATGAAATATCTTTTAGAAAAATTCAGCAAGAGTTTTTTTGATGCTGATTATTTGTTTATAACCGATATCTATTCTGCCGGTGAGACTAAAATTGACGGAGTAGATGTTGCTAATCTATACAACATAATGAATAAATTCGCAAAGCCGCAGACACGGTTTGCAGACAGGAATATGCTAGTCACGGAAGTTTTAAATTTTGTCCAAAAAGGTGATTTGTTGCTTTTTCTGGGGGCCGGAGATATAAATAAAATTTGTTATGGTCTGGTTAGAGAACTTAAAAGGAAGAGTAAGGTTTAAAGAGCCGCTCAGTAAATATACCAGTTTTAAAATAGGAGGCGCGGCTTCTGTTTTATTTGAACCGAAAGACACTGAGGATTTAATAAATTGCCTGCGCCAGGCAAAAAAAAATAAAATTCCTTATCTCGTTATCGGTAATGGCACGAATCTTTTGATAAGCGATAAGGGTTTTAAAGGTATAGTTATAAAACTCACTTCGCCATTTTTTAAACGGATCAGTTTGAAGAATAATATTCTGACTGTCGGTGCCGGCGTAGGAGTCCCGCAGCTGATAAAATATCTAACCAAGACCAAATCCAGCGGTTACGAATTTTTAACCGGTATACCCGGCAGTATCGGCGGCGCAGCAGTGATGAATGCCGGGGTTACAGTCGATAATAAAAGATGGGAGATGTCAGACATTATAGATAAGGTAGGCGTTCTGAATAAGCGAGGGCAGATTTTAAATTTATCCAAAAGAAAATTAAAATTTGGCTACAGAAAATCAAATCTAAAAAAATACATAATTTTAGAGGTACGTTTAAAATTGAATAGAGATGACAAAAAGTCAATAAGAAGCCGCATCGAATATTTTTTGTCCTGCCGCAATATGAGACAGGACATTTCCAAACCGAGTGCGGGTTGTATTTTCAAGAATCCCTCAGTGTATTTGTCGGCGGGGGCGCTGATTGACAGGTGCGGTCTTAAAGGCAGACGTTTCGGCGGAGCAATGATTTCCCACAAACATGCGAATTTTATTTTAAATTTTAATCGTGCAACTGCCAATGATGTGGTAAAATTGATTCAATTGGCAAAAAGAAAAGTAAGGAATAATTTTGGCATAGGATTAACAGAGGAGATTAAGATTGTATTCTAATTTGGGTAAGATTGGCGTAATCTTTGGTGGGCTTTCCAGCGAACGGGAAATTTCCGTTAAATCAGGCAAGGCTGTCTGCGAGGCATTGATAAATGAAGGCCTGAATGTACGGGAAATAGATCTGACTACTGAAGAGCCGGATAAAGTAGAAGAGATTATCCATAATTTTGGTATAGATGTGGCCTTTATCGCTATGCATGGCAGGTTTGGCGAAGACGGAAAACTACAGGCAATATTAGAAAAAATGAATATAACCTATGTGGGCTCTGATTCTCTGGCCAGCGCCCTGGCAATGGATAAGATTGCTTCCCGCAGCGTGTTTGAAGAAAATAATATCCCTGTACCTAAATGCAAAGTCTTAAATATAGAGAAAAGAAATAGTCTTTTAAAAAAAGAATTACAATTGCCTTTAGTGGTGAAGCCTCAGTCACAAGGCTCAAGTATCGGAGTTTCTTTTGTGCAGAGAGTTGAGGAGCTAGGCCCGGCTTTGGATTCAGCTTTCGGATACGATAATAATATTATAATCGAGGAATATATACAAGGTAAAGAGCTGACTGTGGGTATATTAGATGACAAAGCCCTAGAGCCAATTCAGATTGTGCCCAAAAATATTTTCTTCGATTACAAAGCCAAGTACAATAAAGGTATGACTGAATATATGCTGCCTGCGCCGCTGGATGCGGATTTGCGCAATAAAGTGCAGGCCGTGTCTTTGAAGGCACACAAGGCGTTAGGGTGTCGTCATTTCTCGAGAGTGGACTTGCTTCTGGATAAAGATAATAATCCTTTTGTCCTGGAGATTAATACAATCCCGGGTTTTACTGCCACAAGTCTCTTGCCCAAAGCCGCACTCTACGAAGGCATCACATTTACGCAGTTATGTATTAAACTCATAACTTTGGCTTTGAAGGACGCTGTCCCCACACTGAACAGATGAGAAAAAGTTTCAGAGGCACTAAAAATAACAAGCATCAATTACGGACACTGGTGATTACCCTGGTTCCGACCTTTGCATTTTTGCTCTCTATCTGGCTCTTAATTTTAGGCGTAAGGTCATACCTGAATAATTCTTCTTACTTCAATATAAAGAAAGTAGTGCTTAACGGCATAAACGATAAAAAAACTGCCCAGCAGATATCTGCAATATTTTTAAATGAAAATATTTTCGGTATAGATTTAGGCAGAAAAAAAGATGAGATAAAAATTGATAATCCGCAATTCCATGAATTAGAGGTAACAAGAAATTTTCCGGATCAGGTAACTATCAATCTTATTATACGCAGGCCTTTGGCCCAGATAAAACAGAGGGGTTTCTTTTTAGTGGATAACGAAGGCGTAATAGTCTCGGATATGTCCAGCACACCTTTTGAGAATTTTATGATTATTTCTAATCTAAAAGGCATTTCCAGTTTTTCCTTCGGCAAGAAAATAAATATAGAGCAACTTAAGACAGGCCTTCGTTTAGTCCAATCCTTAAGAAATATTCTGCCTCAGCTAATACCTTTGATTCCTCAAGCCGCAAGCAGCAGGTTTGAGATAGACCTGGCTAAATATCCCAGCCTGTATGTTTATTTTACCGGCATAGAAGTCAGATTCTATAAAAATAATTTAGATAGGCAAGTACAACTATTCATAAAGTTGCTACCTTCGATACAAAAAAGGATAGACCAGGTTCAGTACATAGACCTACGTTTCATGGAACCGGCAGTATCTTTTAAGAATGAAAAGAAAAATATTCTGTAGTTTAGATATTGGTAATTCCAAACTTACCGCTGTATTGGCTAAAGCCGAGAAGCAACGTATAAATATTCTGGCGACTGCTACTTCGCCGGTGCGCGGTTTATCAAAAGGCCGGGTCGCCGAACTTGCCGATTTGGTCGATTGCATCCAGCAAATCTTAGATAAATTAAGCAGCGAAACAGGCATAAATATAAAGAGCATTTTAATCAGCGTAAATGGCGACTATATCCATGCGCGTTACAGTTTTGCCGCTGTGGCATTATCCGAGATAGCCAACCGCCAGATAAGTCTTGCCGATATAAATTACCTGAGGCGCCAAGCCAAGCTCTTGGGCGTGCATATGGACGAGACAATTCTGCATGAATTCCCCCAGACATATATTTTAGATGATGACCATTCCACTTTTAATCCGCTGGGTTTATTGGCCAGAAAGATTAAGTTGAATTCTTATCTTCTCAGTGCTTCCCATACATTGTTAGGCAATGTTAAGACAGCTGTTCAACAGGCAGGTTATGACATAGAGGACGTTTTATATTCGGGGGTAGCCTCTGGTTTCAGCGTTCTTTCCGCAGAGGAAAAAGAAAAAGGTGTCTTACTCATAGATTTAGGGGCGTGTTTTACCAGCCTTTTATTCTTCAAAGATAAAATCCTGCGCGATTTTAAAATAATACCTTTTGGCGGAAACGATATCACAGATGATATTTCCAAGAGCCTGGAACTGCCCTGGGAATTAGCTGAAGATCTAAAGAAGTCATCGCTGGTTTTATCAGCACAAGACCCCAAGGCTTCTGATAAAGTAGTGGTCAGGCGCTTCGGTTCTTATAAGACCTTGGAACGCAGCGCAATTTATGAAGCCGCCAAGATAAGGCTTGAGGAATTTCTGGGTAAGGTTAGAAGCGCTATCCATTCCAGCATCTGGAAAGACAAAATGACATCTGGCATAGTCGGCGTAGGAGGGGCAGCCAATTTGGAAGGCATCCTGGAAAAAATAGAATCCTCTACGGGGATGCCTGTGAGATTAGGCCATATTAAGGATGTTTCTTCCGGCGGAGGTGCTTTGGGTCCGCAATTTGCAGCTGCTGTTGGCCTTATTTATTATTCCGATGCTAAAAACCTGCCCAGTCTGAAGAGTTATCTTATGGGTAAGACTCCTCTTGAGCGCGCAACCAATTTTATCCGTAACCTCTATCAGGATTATTTCTAGATCAAATTCGCCTTATCCGTTTGTCATTTTAAAGCTTGTCAAAATAAGCCAACAGAGCTAAGATAACATTTGTAATTAAGAATTTAAAGCAGGAGGATTAGAGATGTTGGTAAAGAAGTTTGCTTTAGGCTTTGGTATTGCAGTTATTTTTCCTTTGATGATTCATTATGGAGTAAGGACATTTAGCCCTTTGCCGCTTGCGCAGAACTATCAGATTGAAAATTATTATAAACGTTTTCAGAGTGCTCCTCCCGAAGAGAAGGTGCGCTTAGAAAAAGAAAAGGCCCAACTGGAAAATAAGGAAAGGCGGGATTACAGGGGTTTTCAAAGGTCTCTATTTTTTGTGGCGGTTCCCGTGGGTATAGCGGCGATTATTATAGGCCTGATTATGCCAATCCACTCTGTAGGAACTGGGTTTATGTTCGGCGGTATCCTTACCCTAATAGATGGTTATGTCTGGTATTGGTTTGAACTGCAGGATTGGATGAGGTTTTTGTCGCTTTTGGTTGCCCTTATTATTCTTATCTTTGTCGGTCACCAGAAATTTTCTGAAAAAGAAAAGAAGTAGAAATCATTCTGTATCTTAAAAAGGAGGCAGATAAGACATGAACGTAAATCCGATTACCGTATTAAATCTGATGCTGTGTGTAATAATTTTTGCCTTTGGTTATTTAGGGTTCAAAAAAAGCAATAATCGTATGATTATGAGTATTGCCATTGCTTTTGGTCTGTTCGGTATTTCTCATCTTATGTTGGTATTGCACGCAGCGAGATCGCTGGCATTTGTGTTGATACTGATCAGGACAGCAGCATATCTTATAGTTTTATTGACATTCTCCAGGGCGGCATTTAAGAAATAAAAGATACAAAATAAAAGTCCGAAAGTTTCCCTTCCCAAAAGCCATCCGGGATTTTATTTAGCAAGATAACCGGTTGAATTCATTTATAATCGAGCTTTCCATTGACACTCATATTTATTTATGTTAATTTATTCCGTTAGAGATTAGATGGATTTGATTATGTCGATAAAACAAAACATAGAAGCAATCCGTGAGAATATCTCTAATGCGGCAAATAAAACAGGCACTAAAGTTTCAGATATAATTATCGTCTGCGTAAGTAAAAATAGGACGCGGGAGGAAATACACCAGGTTTTGGATGCCGGAATAACACATATCGGAGAAAGCAAAGTCCAGGAAGCGCAGGATAAGATTGCAGACTTAACTGAATACGCAAAGAAAATAAATTTATCTTTTAATTTTCATATGGTTGGTCACTTACAGACTAATAAAGTCAATAAAGCAGTGGATATATTTGATATGATTCAATCAGTGGATAGCCAGAAACTTGCGCAGAAGATAAATGAAGCAGCTAGAGAAAGAGGGATTAAGAAAGATATTTTGATCGAAGTTAACACATCGCAAGAGGAATCGAAATTCGGCGCAACAGAAGACGCGGTTTTAAATTTAATTAAAGAGCTGGCTGAATTGAATAATATTTGTGTGCGTGGCCTTATGACTATGGCACCTGCGGTTAAAGATGAAGAAGAGACGCGCCCATATTTTCGCAGGCTGCGTCAGTTACGCGACCAGATAAATAAAATTAACGAACCGTTGTTCAAAGAGAAGATTAGAATGGATCTTCTTTCTATGGGTATGTCGCAGGATTATGAAATCGCCATAGAAGAAGGGGCGAATATGCTGCGCATAGGCACAGCTATTTTCGGGGGAGGAAGATGAAAACACTGGGTATAATTG
Organism: Candidatus Omnitrophota bacterium; assembly: GCA_028711115.1. GTDB lineage: Bacteria > Omnitrophota > Gorgyraeia > Velamenicoccales > JABMQK01 > JAQTSV01. The sequence goes on along the minus strand of JAQTSV010000001.1, from coordinate 1,280,273 downwards.
GTTTCGGCAATATGGGTTTGTGTTTGGTGGAGAAGGTTAAAACCAAGAAAATAAAGATATGGATTTTTGATAAGGATAAAACCAAAATCGGCAAACCGCGCGGTATCTACGTAGCAAAAAATAATGTGGATTTGGTGAAAAGAGTTGAGGCCGTAGTGTTAGCGGTGAAGCCGCAGGATTTTGAGAGTGTTTTAGAGGAAATAAAAACCGTGGCCAGAGGCAAATTAATAATTTCCATAGCCGCCGGCATTACCACCGGATATATTGAAAAACACTTAGGCGAAGCCAGGATTATCCGGACCATGCCTAATATGCCCGCAAGGATCGGCGAGGCGATAACCTGCATATGCAAAGGGAGGTTTGCCACCGACGAGGACGTAGATTTTACAAAAGATTTATTCAGCAGCTTGGGAGAGATTTTAATGCTGGGCGAAGAAAGAATGGATGCAGCCACAGCTATTTCGGGCAGCGGGCCCGGTTATTGTTATGATTTAATGGAGTCCCAATGTATAGACATAAATAGCCCCCATGCCATGGATGAATTCAAAAAAGGATTTACCTTGTTGCTTGCCTCAGCAGCTGTGAGTGTGGGTTTTAGCCCGCAATATGCAATGGCATTAGCCAGGGCAACAGCGTCGGGAAGCATCAATTTGCTCATAAAATCAAAATTACCACCAGAAGAATTTAAAAAACAGATTGCCTCTAAAGGCGGTACCACCGAAGCAGGATTAGAAGTTTTGCACAGAGGCGGTTCACTGGAAGAAGCAGCAAAGGCGGCATTAAATCGCGCCAAAGAATTGTCGAAAAATTAAATGAAGCCCAAAGTTATGGAGCGTAAGCGAAATAACTTTGCTGGCTGAATTTACCCCGCCTCTTGCATTCTGCAAGAATGCGGCGGGGCTCAATTCGTCCGCCAATAAATAGTGGCGGACTCATTGAAGGAGGTAAGATATGGCTCGTATCGGAATAATCGGCGGAAGTGGTTTATATAAAATAGAGGGAATTAAGAATGTGAAGGAGAGAAAGATGACTACGCCTTTCGGTTCTCCTTCGGATAAAATAATCACCGGTGAGCTGTCCGGCGTGGAAGTCGCATTCTTGCCGCGCCACGGGATAGGGCACAGAATCAATCCTTCCCAGATAAATTACCGGGCGAACATCTTTGCCATGAAAAAAATCGGCGTAGAGAGAATTATTTCTCTTTCTGCCTGCGGAAGTTTAAAGGAAGAGTATAGACCGATGGATTTTGTTTTGGCGGATCAATTCGTAGACCGGACCAATCAGGCCAGAAAGATGACATTCCTAGATTGCGGCATTGTCGGTCACATAGGTTTTGCTAATCCCACGTGTGGGGATTTATCACAATTAATTTATAATTCGGCAAAGAAACTGGGTTTGAATGTTCATCTCGGCGGGACTTACCTTAATATGGAAGGCCCGGCTTTTTCCACAAAGGCAGAGTCCAATCTTTACCGCAGCTGGGGTATGGATATTATAGGTATGACAAATATGTCCGAGGCAAAACTGGCCAGAGAAGCAGAGATTTGTTATTCTACTTTGGCAGCTGTCACGGATTATGATTGCTGGCACGAGACACACGAAAGCGTAAGTGTGGATATGATTATCGAATATTTAAATAAGAACGTAGACAATGCAAAGAAAATAATAAAGGATGTCATTACAAAGATTCCCCAAGAAAGAACCTGTCCTTGCAAGGATGCATTAAAATATGCGCTGATAACTTCCCGGGATGTTATACCTTCAAAGGTAAAGAAAGATTTACATATTATTCTGGGCAAATATTTAAAATAAATAGCGTATCGACTATGGATTATAAAAATACATTAAATCTGCCGAAGACAGAATTTGCGATGAAAGCCTCTTTGTCTTTAAAAGAGCCGCAGACAATTAAATTTTGGCAGGACAATCAGATTTATCAGAGGATAAGGGAAGTAAGAAAAGGAAAGCAGAAATTCATTTTGCACGACGGTCCTCCCTATGCCAATGGAAATATTCATATCGGCCACGCATTAAACAAAATCTTAAAAGACATTGTGGTACGGTTTAAGACGATGCAGGGATTTGATTCGCCCTACATCCCCGGCTGGGATTGCCACGGTCTTCCCGTAGAACACCAGTTATTTAAAGAGCTTAATATTACCAAGGACGAGATCGACCGCGTAAGTTTCCGCAAGAAGGCATTTAAATATGCGATGAAATATGTGGAAATCCAGAAGGAGGAATTTAAGCGGCTGGGAATTTTCGGAGAATGGCAGAATCCTTATCTTACTTTGGATTCCAAATATGAAGCGAAGATCGTCTGGTCTTTTGCCCAGCTGATCAAAAAGGGTTATATTTATCACGGATTAAAACCGGTTAACTGGTGTTTTAAATGCGAGACAGCCTTGGCCGAGGCAGAGGTCGAGTATGAAGACCACGAATCAGAATCGATATTTGTGAAGTTTAGACTTATCGGTTCAGAAAATAAATCTATAAATATAGACGATGATACATACGTAGTTATCTGGACAACCACGCCTTGGACACTGATTTCCAATGTGGCGGTGGCAGTGCATCCGGATTTTGATTACATATTCGCAAAGACAAAGTTAGGCAAATTAATTTTGGCAAAGAAATTAGCAGCTCCTTTATTCGAATTGCTTTCTTTAAAAGATGTGCAGATAATAAAAGAGTTTAAAGGGAGAGATTTATTAGGATTGGCTTATGAACATCCATTCGGTTACAGAAAAGGCAAAGTAGTTTTGGCTAAATATGTTTCACTGGATGAAGGTGTAGGTTGCGTCCACATTGCTCCGGGGCACGGCCAGGAAGATTACCAGGTCGGCGCAGAATATAAATTGCCTACAGTTATGCCGGTGGATGAGAGAGGAAAATTTGACGAAAGCATTAAGGATTATTGCGGCCAGCATGTGTTTCAAGCAAATCAAAACATAATTTCCAAATTAAAAGAGCTGGGTTTGCTTTTATATAATACAAAAATAACTCATTCTTATCCGCATTGCTGGCGCTGTAAAAATCCCATTATATTCAGGGCGACAAAACAGTGGTTTATGTCCGTGGATAAAGATAATCTGCGTGAGAGATTAATTTCTGAAATAGAAAATAATGTGGAGTGGATTCCTTCTTCGGGCAAAGAGAGAATTTCCGGTATGGTAAAGCTGCGTCCTGACTGGTGTCTGTCGCGGCAGAGATATTGGGGCGTGCCTATTCCGGCTTTGATTTGTAAAAAATGCAATGAGCAGTTCTTGGACTATGAATTTGTGGAGCACTTTGCCAAAATGATAGAGAAGGAAGGCAGTGACATCTGGTTTACAAAAGATGCAAAAGAACTTTTGCCCAGAGGTTTTAAACATAAAGGCTGCGGTTCGTCCGATTTTGAGAAGTCTCAGGACATTCTCGATGTTTGGTTTGATTCCGGAGTCAGCCATCAGGCGGTATTGCGGGATAATCCGGATTTAAGCCTACCGGCAGATATGTATCTTGAAGGCTCTGACCAGCACAGAGGCTGGTTTCAGACTTCCTTAATTCCTTCTATGGCCATAGACGGCAGGGCTCCTTTTAAAGAAGTGTTGACGCACGGTTTTGTCGTCGACGGCGAAGGCAAAAAGATGTCTAAATCCCAGGGCAATGTCATCTCTCCGCAGGAAATATACAATCAATACGGCGCAGATATCTTAAGGCTGTGGGTAGCCTCCAGCAATTATAACGATGACGTAAGGATTTCCGCCGAAATTATTGCCAGGCTGGTCGAAGCTTATCGTAAAATCAGAAATACCGCGCGCTTTATTTTAGGTAATCTCTATGATTTTTCCCCGGACAGAGATAGCGTCGCATACAAAGATTTAAATTTTGTAGATAAATATATGCTGCATCTGTTGGAGGAGTATAAGATTATCATCACCAATGCTTACGACAGCAAGGAAGAAAAGTATGTATTTCATAAGGCCTACAAGAATATTTATGAATTCTGTAATAATGAGATTTCTTCATTTTATTTGGATATCCTAAAAGACAGGTTATATACACATGGAAAGAATTCTCTTTCCCGCAGGGCCGCACAAACAGTAATTTTTGAAATTTTAGATAGCGTTCTTCGCTGGATCGCCCCTATTTTATCTTTCACTGCCGAGGAAATTTGGCTGAATATGCCGAAAAGAAAAGAAGAGCAAAATACTAAGAGCGTGCATCTATTAGATTGGCCGAAACAAATTAAAGAATACCATAACGCGGCCTTAGCAGAAGAATCTAAGAAGATTTATGATTTGAGAGATTCTATCCTTAAGCGTCTAGAGGAAGAAAGGTCAAAAGGAAAGATTGGCTCTAGCCTGGAGGCAAAATTGATTTTAAGCCTTGACGACAATCTATACCATGTATTTAATAAATATGCGCAGGATTTGCCTTTTTTGTTTATCGTTTCGCAGGTCCAATTAAATCGGATAAAAGACGGCCAAAATAAAATCGAGGTTGTATCCGCAGAAGGGCAGAAGTGCGCACGCTGCTGGAATTATTCCACTACAGTCGGCGCTAACAAGACGCATGCAACCGTGTGTTTGCGCTGCGTGGAAGCAATAGAAAAAAGTAGTTGATTATTTATATATTTGATTATATAATTCTTTAACTTTACAAAAGGTTTATTTTAAGATTGCAGCAGAAAATCGTTTCTCGGGAGGTAATCAATAGTGAAGAAGAATAAATTCGATAAAAAGACAGTGGCAGAATTCAAGAAATTACTTATTAAAAGGAAAGAAGAAGCCAATGAAGAGATTAATCATATTTCTTCCGATACTTTAAAGCAATCGCAGAAAGAAGCCTCCGGGGATATTTCCGGATATTCTCTGCACATGGCAGATGTAGCTACAGACAATTATGACCGCGAGTTTAGTCTGGGTCTGGCTGGCAATGAGAGGGATATATTGATTGCCATAGATGCGGCATTGAATAAAATTAAAGATGGCAGTTTTGGTCTTTGCGAAGAGTGTAATAAGCCCATTTCCAAAACCAGGCTAAAAGCCGTTCCGTATGCCAAATTGTGTATCAAGTGCCAAGAATCAAGAGAAAAGACAGTGTGATCGTCTTAATATCTATACTGGTTATAATAATTGACCAGCTTACCAAGGTTTTATTTTCCCGTATCCTCACGCTTAATAATTCTATACCCGTAATTAAAAACTTTTTTCATCTGACTTTGGTTTATAATACTGGTATCGCCTTTGGTATATTAAAAGGCAGCTCCGGTATAATTTTGATAGCCACTATAATAGGCCTTATCTTAATTATTTATTCTCTGAAAAAAGATTTTTTGTCTCAGGGACAGTCTTTGAGCAGAAAGACGCTATTTATAAGAAAGATGGCCATCGGTTTTATTTTAGGCGGCGCTATCGGCAATATGATAGATCGTCTGCATCTAGGATATGTTGTGGATTTTTTAGACTTTCGTATCTGGCCGGTGTTTAATCTGGCGGATTCTTTTATTACTGTGGGGGCAGTGATTTTATTCTGGAGTTTATTTATATCCCATAAATCGCAAAAGACATAAGAATTATGCATCCTATATTATTTGAATTTGGGCCAATTACAATTTATTCCTACGGTTTTATTCTGTTTATTGCAGTCATTGTATCTTTGAGCTTGTTTGTCAAAGAGGCAGCCAGGTTGGGTTATAATAAGGATACGATGTTTGATTTAGGGGTTACAATTTTATTTTCCGGCATCATCGGAGCGCGGATTTTATACATATTGCTTAATTTGGATTTTTATCTAAAGCACCCGAAGGAAATTTTTATGCTGCATCACGGTGGATTGGCGATATTAGGAGGAATATTCCTAGGTTTAGTTGCCGCATTTATATTTGCGAAACGCAGAAAAATTCCTCTTCTAAAAATTTTAGATTTAGTTGTTCCTTACGTGGCTTTGGGCCAGTCTATCGGAAGAATCGGATGTTTCTTCAACGGTTGTTGCTACGGCATAGCTTCTGATAAATTCGGAATTTATTTTCCGGTACACAACGCTATTTTAATTCCTTCTCAGCTGATTTCATCATTTTTATTATTAATTTTATATATAATATTGAGATTCAAACAAACCAAATCCCATAAAACAGGAACGATTTTATTTAGTTATCTTCTTTATTATTCAACGGGCAGGTTTTTTATTGAATTTATAAGGGCGGATTCGCCAAAATTATTCTTAGGCTTAACAATCTTCCAGTATTTTTGCCTCGCATTATTTATAACCGGCTTACTGCTTTATATATTTACGTGGAAAAGAAAAACTTCAAAGTAGACCAGGAATCAGCCAATTTACGAATTGATGTGTTTTTGGCCTCTGTGCTTAAGGATTATTCGCGCACATCGCTCAAAGATCTCATTATCAAAGAGCGGATTTTAGTAAATGGAAAGAAGATAAAACCGCATTATTGCCTTAAGGCGAATGACGAAATAGAAGTAGAAATCCCTGCCAAAAAAGAAATTTCTTTAAGTCCAGAAAACATTCCTTTAGATATAATTTATGAAGACAGGGATTTATTGGTAGTAAATAAACCGGCAGGAATGGTTGTGCATCCCGGCGCAGGCAATGCTGAGTCCACACTGGTCAATGCACTCCTGCATCATACCAAGGAATTATCGGATATTAATCCTCAGCGTCCCGGTATAGTCCACAGATTAGACAAAGAGACATCAGGTATTATGGTTGTTGCCAAGAATAATTTCACGCATTTGGAATTGGTTAAACAGTTCAAGACACATTCTATCAATCGCCGTTATATTGCCTTGGTAAAAGGGAAAGTCGAGTTTAAGGAAGGCATAATTGACCTGTCGATTTCCAGGCACCCTTTCAAGAGAAAAGAGATGGCAGTGTCATTTAGCCCGCAGGCAAAAAAGGCCCAGACATTTTATAGGATAATAAAGAGGTTCGAGGATTTTACGCTTTTGGAGTTGATACCCAAGACCGGGCGTACACACCAGTTAAGAGTCCACTTAGCCTACTTAAAGCATCCCATACTCGGCGATACCAAATACGGTAATAAAAGTGAATTTCCGCGATTAGCACTACACGCCAAAGATTTAGGGTTTTACCATCCTCAAAAAAAACAATTCTTGGAATTTACGTCTTCACTGCCTTCGCAAATGAGCAGCGCCATTGGCCAGACAGAAGTTTGATCGCCGCAGCCAATAAATTGCATTTAGATGATTTTTCCAATCCGAATTCATTCGGATTGAACATTGAATTTTGCCAATCTTATGATATAATCAGAGTAATAATTTTCTGCGCGGATTACTTATTAAAGGACATAAATAGTGAACAATAACAAAGCACAGGCCTTATTCTTTTTTATCATATTTATATCTGTAATATCGTTGGGGTTGGCGGGATTTTATTTTATTTCTTATAAGTATGAGAATAAGACACGCAAGGAAACAGAAGAGCAGTTGGATATTCTGAAGAAGGAAAAAGATGCCCTGCAGAAACAGCTGGAAGATGTGAACAGGGAGAAGATTATTCTGGAAGACAAGGTTAATGAGAATGATAAAATAGTGGCCGAGCTGAAAGAAAGATTGGATATGGAGACGCAGGCAAAAGAAGTATTGATGGGCGAGGAAGACAGTCTGCAGAATGAACTTTTTAGAATACAGCAGGAAACCAAAGATGTCAAAGAGACGCTGCTTGCCAAAAATGAAGAATTGGCACGTCTGCAGAAACGTTTGAATGCGGTTATCCTTGAGCGGAATGAATTGAGGAAAAGAATCTCGGAATCGTCTTCCTCAGATAATGGTGCAGAGGATTTAGATAAGATTGTGGTTAGCCCCGAGTCATCTGTGAGGGAAAATAAACAAAAGAAACCGCCGTTTTCCACCGAGGTGCTTTTAGTCAATGAGGAATATGGATTTCTGGTGTTAAACGCCGGCCTTCCCAACAACGTGGAGAGAGGCGATATATTCGAGATTTTTCATAAAGGCGTGTCTTTGGGAAGAGTAAGTGTGGAAAAAATAAATGACACAATCTGCGCCGCTGATTTTTTGAAAGGTTTTAAAAAAGATCAGGTTGGCGAGGGCGATATCGCCAAGAGAATAAATTAATGTCATACCTAATAAAACCCTGCCGGAAAATTCAAGGTTGTTTAGACCTCCGCGGAGATAAATCCATTTCTCACCGTGCGGTTATTCTTGGTTCTATAGCCAAAGGCAGGACTTTAATCAAGAATTTCAGCCTTTCCGAAGATTGCCAGGCTACATTGCGTGCCTTTAAATCTTTGGGAGTAAAGATTGAGAAAAAAGGCAAAGATACCATTGTTATTTACGGTCAAGGATTTTCCGGCCTTAAAGAACCAAAACAGGCGATAAATTTAGGCGAATCCGGAACCAGTATGAGGATGCTTATAGGGCTTTTGAGCACCCAGAATTTTGAGTCAAAGCTTAGCGGAGAAAAATCCCTGTTTAAGAGACCTATGCTGCGAGTAATCAGGCCTCTGAGATTAATGGGCGCAGACATAAAAGCAAGAAAGAAAGGCAGAGATGAATATCCGCCGATTTTGATTTCGCCAGCCAATCTTAGGCCGATAAATTTCAAGATGTATATAGCCAGCGCGCAGGTAAAATCTGCGGTTCTTTTGGCAGGTTTATATGCCAGGGGAACGACAAAAATTTACGAACCCGTAAAATCGCGCGACCATACCGAGAGAATGTTAAAATTATTCGGCGCGGATATAGATGTAAAAGGAAAAAATATCTCTATTAGTCCGTCGGAATTAATATCGCCCAGGAAAATATATATACCTGGTGATATCTCCAGCGCGTCATTCTTTATGGTTTTGGCGTGTCTGCTTAAAAAATCTTGTATCAGAATAAATAATGTAAGCCTTAATCCTTCCAGATGCGGCGTAATCAATGCATTAAAGAAAATGGGCGCAGATATAAATATTATTTATAAAAGAAAAAATTATTTTGAGCCGATGGTCGATATAGTTATAAAGTCATCTAATCTTAAAGGTATTGTCGTCGCAAAAGACATAATCCCCAGCCTGATTGATGAGTTGCCGATATTGATGGTTGCCGCTTCTTTGGCAAAAGGAAGGAGCGTTTTTGAAGGTATAGGCGAATTAAAAGTAAAAGAAACAGACAGGATAAAATCTATGGTTTCGAATTTATCTAGAATGGGCGCAAAAATCAAGACTCAAGCCAGGGCCGGTAAGGAAACTATTGTAATAGAAGGAGTGAATGTTCTTAAAGGCGCCAATTTAAGAAGCTTTGGCGATCATCGCACAGCCATGAGTATGATAATCGCAGCGCTATGCGCCGATTCTCCCAGCAGAATCGATGATGTAAAATGTATCTCCAAGTCATTTCCGGACTTTCTTAAGATTCTAAACCAGATTAACAAACTATAATATGAATCACAATATTTTTGCTTTAGCGGTTTTTATCTGTGCCTATGTTCTGTTTGTGCTGCTTCCCAGCAAAAGAACGCCGATTGCGGTTGCGTCAGCGCTTGTGCTTATTTTTACAAAAACCATCACACTGAAGGAGGCGTTTATATCAATCAACTGGAATGTTATGGCTATCTTCGTGGGCACACTGATAATCGCCGACATATTTATGGAAAGCCGTGTGCCGGCTTATATCGCGCAGTTGATAGTAGACAAAGCCAAAAATACCGGCTGGGCGATATTGTATATTTGTTTATTGACAGGATTTATTTCGGCATTTGTGGAGAATGTGGCAACAGTTTTAATTGTCGCGCCCATTGCTTTATCCTTGGCCAAGAAATTAAAGATAAATCCCATGAATATGATGATAGCCATTGCACTTTCCAGTAATATCCAGGGTACCGCTACATTAATCGGTGATCCTCCCAGTATGTTATTGGGCGGTTTTGCCAAGATGAATTTCTGGGATTTTTTCTTTTACAAGGGCAGGCCGAGCATATTCTTTGCGGTGGAATTAGGAGCGCTGGCTTCATTTATAGTTTTATATTTCGTATTCAGAAATCATAAAGAAAAAGTCATAATTTCAGAAATTGATAAAATAAAATCGTGGGTACCTACAATTATATTGGTGGTCTTAATTTTTGCCTTAGCCGCTTCTTCATTTTTTGATACGGGTTTTTCATACATGGCGGGAGTGCTTTGCATGATATTCGGCATAATTTCCATAATTTGGGAGAAATTTGTTAATAAGAGTTCTATCATAAAAGGGATAAAGTCTCTGGATTGGCAGACCACGTTTTTTCTTATGGGAATATTTATAGTTGTGGGAAGCATTACCCTCACAGGCTGGATTGAAGTGATTTCTAATTTTCTTTCCGGATTGATAAAGGGGAATATCTTCTTAGGCTATACTTTAGTCGTATTTATTTCGGTTTTTCTTTCTGCCTTTATTGACAATGTGCCGTTTCTGGCTGCCATGCTTCCGGTAGCAATTTCTATGGCAGCTAAATTGCAGATAAATCCGTCTTTGTTTTTGTTCGGTTTGCTTATCGGCGCAAGCCTGGGAGGAAATGTCACTCCCATTGGCGCATCGGCGAATATCGTCGCCTGTGGTCTGCTTAAAAAAGAAGGATACGAAGTTAAATTCAAAGATTTTGTAAAGATTGGCTTACCGTTTACGCTGGTAGCTGTGAGCGCAGCCTATTTATTTGTTTGGTTTGTCTGGGGCAAATAAATAACCAAGGTCTATGAAACGCAGATTTATTTACAAAAAGGAGCAATGAAGTGAACATTAAAGACAGGATGAGGCGGATACTTAAATTACGTTTTGCAATTTTATATCCTTTTGGTTTATTTATCGTATTATTTGCTACGCCCGACGATGAATCGATAAGGTTTGGTATCTGGTTTATTTTAACCGGATTGTTCATCCGGGTATGGGCAAACGGCTATGCCATAAAGATGGAAAAACTTACCACATCCGGACCTTATGCATTTGTGAGGCATCCGCTTTATTTAGGCACGATGTTTGTAATTGCAGGATTTATAATTATGCTAAAGATTTATCTTGTAGGAGTAATGTTTATAATCTTAATGGCAATAATATACCGCAGAACGATAAAGAAAGAAGAGGATATGCTTGAGAAAAAGTTCGGCGAGTTATATATTAACTATAAAAGAAAGATTGCGGCGATGATACCTGCATTTTTACCTTATCAAGAAGGAGAAAAGTGGCCTTTCAGTTTCAGGCGGTTAATCCACAGCCAGGAATATAAATTATTTATCTGGGTTATAGTTATGGTAATTGCCTTCCATTTAAAAAGTGAGTTTCTGGCGGAACGCGAGATAATTGATGCAAAAATATTGACACTGATAATTGTTGCGTTTTTATTAGGCTCTGTTGATTTACTCGGTGAATTTATAAAATTCAGGATCAGAAGGAAGAAAGATGTATAAAGCTCCTAAAAAGATTTATCTTATACTAAATATAATTATAGCAGTAGTTTTTTCTTCTTTAGTCTATAGCGATGCGGAGGCGGTAATATCAGAAGAACAGATTAAATTAGATGTGCAGAATGAATTGGTTTTTGATTATGTCAGGAATTTCAAATACATCTTAACATATAAAATAAAGCATATAGGTGAATATTCGTACCAGGATTATTACTATGATACGCCCGATTTAGCCATATTTAATTTAGGTTATTTGTATAGGTTTAGAGTAAGGGATAAAGGTAGCGGCAGTCTTGAATACGGCCTACAGTTTAAGAAAGAATATGATGTAAACAATAAACAAGATTTTCAGCGCACTGAGATAGACGATGTTATTCCCGAGGAAATGGCGCTTAAAATCCTTAGCGGTAATTGGTCGGAGGCCTTTTCCAGTAACTACGATTTAAGAACCATAAAGGAATTCAGAAAATTCTTAGAGGAAAACAAAATAGATACAAAGTCATTGTCTCCTCTAATATACGGGCAACAGAAAAGGAGCCGTTTTTCTTTAAAAGAGGACGGCAAACTTTATTTTGAGATTTCCCTAGATAAATGTAGTTTTAACCTAATAAATGATGCCCGTAAAAAAGAAATTAATTTCCTTCAATTAGAGTTTGAAAATAAATTTAAAGGCGATAGGTCGGCAATGGATCAAAGGGAAGAAAGAATACAGGATCTGATAATGTTTTTTACACAGAATTTTCCTACAAAGGTTGAAAGGGATTCAAAATATCGAACTGTAGTCCGGGAACTCATAAAAAAATAAGCGCTTTTTAAGGCAGATTTCGTTACAAAGGAGGTTTTATGGATTTATTTCATAGCGTTGTAGAGAGTTTCGGCTTTGGTTTAAATGTTATCGGCGCCTTAATCACAGTGTGGGGCGTTTTTCTTTCTCTGGTTGAATTTTTGAGCAAGGAAATATCCAGACAAAAGGATTGCCTGAAATATAACGAGGTAATCCGTATGAAACTGGGCAGCTACTTGGTATTGGCGCTGGAATTTTTTATCTCCGGAGATATTATTAAAACCATCATTACTCCTACCTGGACAGGATTAGGGATTCTGGGTGCTATTGTAGTCATCCGGACAATCCTAAGTTATTTTCTCACCAAAGATTTAAAGAAGTTTTACGAGAAGGAAAGCCGTTAAGATTCTCATAGTAGGAATTCAGAAAGATATCCATGAAAGAAATTTCAGGAATAGTAAATTATAAGAAAACAGCAATTCAGCTTATCATTCTTTTTGGGCTGGTGAGCCTTTTTGGCGATATCGTGTATGAAGGCGCGCGCGGCGTAAACGGCCCATACCTTAAAGTTCTCGGCGCAAATGCAATTATTGTGGGATTGGTGGCTGGCATCGGAGAATTTATGGGCTATGCCATCCGTTTATTTTCCGGTTATTTTTCCGATAAAACAAAGGCCTACTGGATTTTTACTTTCTTGGGATACGGAATGCTGATTAGCATTCCGTTGCTGTCTTTGACGGGGATTTGGCAGATTGCGGTTTTATTTATCGTTTTTGAGAGAATAGGAAAGGCGCTGCGCAGCCCGGCGAAAGATACCATCCTGTCTCATGCCACGCAGCAAATCGGCACAGGCCTTGGTTTTGGTATTCTTGAGGCAATGGATCAAATCGGTGCCATTGCAGGGCCGCTTATTTTTGCGGGGCTGTTCTTTTTCTCAGGGGTAAAAGATAAAACTATTGTCGATTATCAGCACGGCTACCGGTTTTTGTGGGTTCCTTTCGTGATGGTTATGTTTTGCCTTTTTTTAGCTTATAAGCGCGTGCCTGATCCGCAGCATCTGGAGACTTCTCTGAAAAAAACAGAAGGCCCGGGAAAATTAACCAGAATTTTCTGGCTTTACACTATTTTTAGCTTTGTGACTACTCTGGGTTTTGCCAATTTTGCATTAATAGGATATCACTTTAAGGCACAACATATTCTTTCCGATGCCCAAATTCCGCTTTTTTACGCTATTGCCATGGGAGTGGATGCCGTCGTGGCATTGCTTATTGGCAAGGCCTACGATATATTTAAGAATAGAAATAATAATGATAAAGCAGGTTTGTCTACTCTGATTATAATTCCTCTTTTTTCTCTGTTTATACCCATACTTGCGTTTTCTAAAAGTTATATGATGGCGTTTGCAAGTGTTATCCTGTGGGGTGTGGTTATGGGCGCTCACGAAACCATTATGAGGTCGGCAATTGCGGATCTCACGCCTTTAAATAAACGGGGTACCGGCTACGGCATTTTTAACACCTCGTATGGATTTGCAATTCTTATAGGCAGTTCACTGATGGGCCTGCTTTATGAGAAATCGCTCAATCTTCTTGTTATCGGGGCTGTAGCAGTGGAAATTTTAGCCATACCTATTTTCTTCGCCATGAGAAAAGAATCCCTGGCTCTAAAATCAAAATGAATCCAGAGACTTTAAATATCAATAGCACTACGACAATGCTTGAAAAGGTGCTTTTTGCCTGGAGCGGCGGCAAAGACAGCGCGATGGCGCTTTATGAATTGCAAAAAGCTGGCGGATATAAGATATCGGCATTGCTTACCACAATAACACAAGATTATGACAGGATTAGCATGCACGGCGTTCAGAGAATTCTTTTGGAACAACAGGCGCAATCCTTAGGCCTACCCTTAGAAAAAGTTTATATTAGTAAGATTTCATCCAATGAAGAATATGAAAGCAAAATGAAGGACAAATTAGTTCAATATCAGAGACTGGGCATCTCTTCTGTAGCTTTTGGGGATGTTTTTCTGGAAGATTTAAGAAAATATCGCGAAGACAATCTATCAAAGGTAAATATGAAAGGGATTTTTCCTATTTGGAAAAGAAATAGCTCAGAGCTTGCGCATACATTTATCGACTCGGGATTCAAGGCGATTATTACCTGCGTCGATTCCAAAGTTCTTGATAAATCTTTTTGCGGAAGGCAATTCGATAAACAATTTTTAGCCGAACTTCCACCCGGAGTTGATCCTTGTGGCGAAAACGGAGAATTCCATTCATTCGTTTACGACGGCCCGATATTTAACAAAAGCATAATGTATAAAAAAGGCGATATCGTCTGCCGCGAGAATCGTTTTTACTATTGTGATTTATCCCCGAGCTTGATATAGCCAAAACCTTAATGAAGAAAAGGAAATTCAATAGAAGCGGAAAATTTTTTGTATATATCCTTGAATGTAAAAACGGGGCATATTATACCGGAAGCACCAATAATTTGGAAAAAAGAATTTCTCTTCATAACGACGGCAAAGGCGCCAAATATACCAGGGACAGAAGGCCGGTAAAATTAGTTTGGTGCAAAGAGTATAAGTATTTTAAGTTAGCGTTCTTGGAGGAGAAAAGGATTAAGAAGTTTACGAGGTTGCAAAAGGAAGAGTTGGTAAATGGGTAGAAAAAATCAGAAGATAAATTTACGCAGGCGTTGATAAAACTAGGATAAATTCAGGCGTATGGCGGAAAAGTATATGAAAAATTGTATTAAAATAACGATAATTTTGGTTATTTTTATAAGCCTCGCGATAGTATCATTTTGTGTTCTTTTCGATGAAGCTGTATTGGTAAGAAAAAAGTCTGTTTTCCGTGTTAATAGAGTGGAAAAAGTAGTTGCATTGACGTTTGATGACGGTCCATCTCAGGTCTGGACGCCAAAAATATTAGATGAACTAAAGAAGGCTCATATTAAAGCAACCTTTTTTATGTTGGGAGAACATGTTGCAAAATATCCTGAAATTGCGCGGCGGGTTGCGCAGGAAAGGCATGAAATCGGCAATCACACCTACGACCACCATGTTTTGCTTTATTATTCCTTCGGGGAATTGGAAAATGAGATAAAGGATACCGAGCAAATTATAAAAAAAGTCACAGGCAAAACCACCAGGTATTTCCGTCCGCCCAAAGCCTGGCTGACCGTAAAGGAAAGGAAAAAAATAGAAGGGCTGGGCTACAGAGTTGTTTTGTGGTCGCTTAATTCAAAGGATTGGGTTACTTTTGATGACAAATACATTGTAAAATATATACTTAAGAATATCAGGCCCGGAGACATTATTCTTTTTCATGATAGCGGTGGAGTTTTTAGCACCGAAGGTGGAGACCGCGATGAAACGGTTAGAACCATTCCCTTATTAGTCGATGAATTAACCAAAAAAGGCTACAGGTTTGTAACGCTAACTGAATTATTAGATAATAAAAACAAATGACCAAATTGCGCCAAGACACAAAACACGTTTTCATCTTGCTTATATTATCGTATTTTTTCTTTATATTCGGAAATGGCATTAT
This sequence comes from Candidatus Omnitrophota bacterium, assembly GCA_028711115.1. GTDB lineage: Bacteria > Omnitrophota > Gorgyraeia > Velamenicoccales > JABMQK01 > JAQTSV01. Next base: position 1,264,535 of record JAQTSV010000001.1, on the reverse strand, counting down.
GAGCCTGACTAATCCCGACGAGGTTTTTTATACCCAGATTGCCAAAGAAATGGTAAAACATTCAAGCTGGCTAACTCCTTATTTATTTGATGCGCCCAATTTTGAGAAGCCAATCTTTTTGTATTGGCTTTTACGCATCGGATTTATATTATTTGGTGTTTCCAGTTTTAGCGCCCGAATTTTTCCGGCGGTATTTGCTGCCCTCGGCGTATTGGCGGTATATTACCTTGGTTTGTGCGGTTTTAAGGATTCCAGGAAGGCTTTTTACTCGGCATTGGTATTATTGTCTTCGGGGCTTTATATAGGATTGGCCAGAACTGTGTTTACTGATATGGTTTTTTCAGTATGGATTTTATTGTCTTTACTTTCTTTTCTCTGGGGATATTTAAGAAGAGAAAGAAAGGGAGTAAGTCTGATTTTATTTTCTGTATTTTCTGCGCTTGCGGTATTAACAAAAGGACCTTTGGGATTTATTATACCTTTTTTAATCATCGTACTCTTTCTATGGTTTAGGCATGAGGTCATGTATTTATGGTGCGTATATGCGATATGGGGTGCGCTTGTTTTTACAGTGATTGCATTGCCCTGGTATGCGTATATGTTTACAAAATACAAAAATGCATTTACGCACGAGTTCTTTTACAACGACCATATCAGGCGTCTTATCACAGCCGAGCATAAAACGAATGATACATGGTATTTTTACCCTTTTTCAATGATAGCAGGTGTATTTCCATGGAGTATATTCGTGTTGGTTTCGTTATACACTTTTGTAAAAAGACGTTTACGCCAAAGGGAACCGGTTTGTATTTTCTTAGCGTGTTGGATTGCGGTTGTTTTCGTAGTTTTTCAGTCTGCCCATTCAAAGCTCGCCAGTTATATTTTTCCCCTTCTTCCTGCACTTGCTTTGTTGACAGGAGATTATATTGTTAATATCGCTGAGGGCAAAAATAATCTTTTTACGACTTCGCTTTTTATCTTGGTTTGGTGTGCACTTCTTTTGTTACCCGTTGCGTTATTTTTCGGCCCTATTCTTTATCCGGGATATATATCTGCCAAAATCCCGCTTTATTCTTTTGGTTTGATTATTTCTTGTCTGCTTTTGGCAATGTTACGATTTATTTTGCGGCGGGAATTCTTTAAGACTGTCATTCTTCTGGCATTGATTCTGCCCATAATGTTACTGATGGTGCCTTTTATCAAAAATGACATCGAGCCTTATTTTTCTTCCAACGCAACAGGTGAATACTTAGTTAAGAATACGGATGCGAATTCTGTAATTTTATGCTCAAAGCCATTTGTCAGGGGGGTAAGGTACTATGCAGATAGAAAAGTCGCGCTCATAAGTAATCCGGGAAGCAATTTCTTCAGTCCACATCCGATTCCATTTCTTGATTCTGACGAGAAAGTCAAAGATTTCTTGCGTAACCAATCGGTAACCTACTGTGCTTTGCGGAAATCATCAGTTAAAGATATTGAACGCATAACTAAACAGGGGTTTGATTTTACTATCCTAAAAACCATAGGTAATGAGTATATCTTAAGGATTCAGCCGGCGAAGAAATAGCCAATCCATAATGAAATAAGAAATTGATTCCAAAAAGTTATTCATTAAAGATTTTGGATGGCCGATAGCTGTACTAAAGACGGACTATAAATAGGATAGCGGAGGAGTTGTTTTAAAATAAAGGTAAAAAACATGTCGGTTTATATTATCGTAGAAACCATAGAAGGCCATTAAGATATGAATGGAATAGCGATAAGTGTCAAGAATTTATCAAAACATTTCGGTCCTGTTCGAGCGGTGGACGGAATTTCATTTGAAATTAATAAAGCCGAATTGTTTGGCTTTTTAGGACCTAATGGTGCAGGTAAAACTACGACCATAAATATTCTTTGTACTCTGCTGATTCCCACAAGCGGAGAGGCGATGGTGAATGGATTTAATGTTGTAACAAATCCTACTGAAGTAAGGAAATCAATCGGGATTATTTTTCAGGATCCCAGCCTTGATGAACGGCTTAGTGCTTACGAGAATTTAAATTTCCATGGTATGATTTACCATCTGCCTTCCAAGATTAGAAAGGCACGCATAGAAGAGGTGTTGAATATGGTGGGATTGTACCCAAAGAAAGATTATGTCGTGCGCACTTTTTCAGGAGGCATGAAGCGAAGACTAGAAATCGCCAGGGGTCTGATGCATAGTCCTAAAATTCTTTTTTTAGATGAACCAACTATAGGATTAGACCCACAGACAAGGCAGTATATCTGGGATTACATATTAAACCTTGCGCAAAGGCAAAGTATAACTGTATTCCTCACCACGCATTATATGGATGAAGCTGAGATATGCCAGCGCGTGGGGATTATTGATCACGGTAAAATCGTTGATTTAGATACACCGGCCGTATTAAAGAATAAATATAACGTAGTTTCTCTTAACGAAGTATTTTTACAAGTCACAGGCCGAGATATTCGGGAAGAGGGATCAGATGAGAAAGAACGTTTAGGCCAGTTCTTGCGCGCAAGAAATAAATTAAGGTAACTTATGGATTTTGATGCTATATGGATGATTTGGTTAAGGGATCTTATCCGTCATTTTCGCGATAAGATAAGACTTTTAGGTTCGATTACCCGGCCGGTACTGTGGCTTTTAATTATGGGCACGGGCTTAAGGTCTGCTTTTAACGTACACGGGATATCGTATACTCAATTTATCTTCCCGGGGATTATTGCCATGAATCTTATTTTTGCGGCAATGATATCTACCATCAGTATTATCTGGGATAGGGAATTTGGTTTTCTTCGCGAGATTTTGGTTGCACCTATACCGCGCAGCTCGATAGTTCTGGGAAAGGCCTTAAGTGGTTCGACAGTTGCGTTTATTGAAGGTCTCTTTGTTTTAGCCTTTGCCCCCTTTATAAAAATAAACATTCCCTTGATTCATCTATTATTACTTTTACCATTGATGTTTCTTATTGCCTTTGTTTGTACTAGCCTGGGGATTGTGATTGCGGCGCGGATGACTTCTTTTGAAGGTTTCGGTGTAATCTCCAATTTTGTGATTATGCCAATGTTTTTCTTAAGCGGGGCAATGTTTCCCATAGACAATCTTCCGCATTGGATAAGTTTTATTATAAGAGTTAATCCCTTAACTTACGGTGTTGACCTTTTAAGATGGGATACGCTGGGTATAAGAACATTTGCTCTTTATATAGATTTTTTATTTCTGATAATCTTTTCTTTTATAATGTTAGGCATAGGGGTTTTAGAATTTAGTAAAAGAAGTTAAGTGATTTGCAACGAAAGGGGAGGGAATGAAAAAAGTATCTTTGGCACAGATGAAGGCAAACCAAAAAGGCAAGGTCATAGAACTTTTGGGAGGCGCGGGTTTACAAAATAAGTTGATGAACATGGGTGTATACAACGGCAAGGAAGTCACTAAACTAAGTCATATCGGTTTAAGAGGGCCGGTGGTGATAAAATCAGGCAGGAGCATTTTAGCTTTGGGACACGGTATAGCCACAAAAGTCATAATAGAGGTTGAGTGATGAAGAAGATTTATTTAATCGGTAATCCCAATGTGGGCAAGAGCGTGGTATTCTCCCGCCTTACTGGTGTTCAGGTAATTTCTTCAAATTATCCCGGTACGACAGTTGAGATCAGCAAAGGTTATTTGAAATTAGGCGAAGAGAGAATTGAAGTTGTGGATTTACCGGGGACTTACTCTTTGGAGCCGACTTCACGCTCGGAAGAAGTAGCCGTATCATTACTGAAAGAATACCCCAAACATGAAATCGTTGTGATCAACATTCTTGATTCAACTAATTTGGAAAGGAATCTGTTTTTGACTTTACAGCTTATTGAAGAGGGTTTCCCTGTAGTTGTCTGTTTAAATATGTGCGATGACGCTGGCCACAGAGGAGTCCACATTGATATCGAGAAATTGGAAAAGATTTTAAATACCCCTGCGATTCCTACCTGTGCTGTAACCGGGGTAGGCATAAAATTGTTAATCGAAAGATTAAAGGAGGCAGCCCCGGCTTCGAGAAATAAGCTTTCCAACGAAGAACTCTGGAAAGAAATCGGCCGTATTATCGAACAGGTTCAGCGCCTGGAACATCGTCATCACAGCTTCAGAGAACTTTTGGAAGATGCTTCAGTGCGGTCATTAAGCGGGCCGCTGATTGCCACAGGGGTTATTTATGTTTCCTTCAAAATCGTGCGTTTTATAGGCGAACTGATTATTAATAAAATAACCGATCCAATATTTTCCAACATTTATCAGCCTTTGCTGGAGAGATTAACCCTCCATTGGCAAGAGAAAGGCTTCTGGTTCCATCTTCTGATAGGCGATTTAATCAACGGCAAGATTGATTTTAAACAGTCTCTGGGCGTGCTTACAACAGCTCCTTACATTGAATTCGGGATGGTTTTGCCTTATGTGATATCGTTTTATTTTATATTAAATATTTTAGAAGACATTGGATACTTGCCTCGCCTGGCGATTCTATTGGATAATGTTTTACATCGGCTCGGGCTGCACGGCTATGCTATTATTCCTGTGCTTTTGGGATTCGGCTGCAATGTACCAGGGATTTTATCTACGCGGGTCCTGGAATCGAAACGCGAGCGGTTTATTGCCTCGACGATAATTTCTATCGGTGTCCCCTGTGTTCCCCTGCAGGCGATGATTTTCGGCTTATTGGGCAAATTCGGAGGATTTTATGTAAGTGGGGTATACATGGTTTTATTTAGTCTGGTTTTGATATTGGGGTTAATCTTAAATCACACGTTAACCGGCTACAGCCCAGAATTTTTCTTGGAAATTCCTCCTTACAGGTTCCCGCCATTATTTATGCTACTAAAAAAGCTATACTTTCGTATCAAAGGTTTTTTAATCGAAGCAGTGCCGATTGTCCTTTTGGGTGTTATGTTTATAAATATCCTTTTATACTTTAAGCTGTTTGATATAGTTACCGGAATATTTGCGCCAATAATTAAGGGCGTATTCGGCCTGCCTAAAGAGGCGATAGTTGCCCTGGCAATTGGATTTTTAAGGAAGGATGTTGCTGTGGGGATGCTAATGCCTTTAGGGCTTTCTGCTAAACAGTTGTTTATTGCCGCGACATTACTGGCAATATCGTTTCCCTGCATTGCCACATTTATAGTTTTGTGGAAAGAATTGGGCATGAAAAGCGTAATCAAATCGACGCTCATTATGATAACCATCAGTATTATAGTCGGCGCGACGCTTAATTTTCTGATATTACATTAATGGCAGCAAAAGACAAAGTTTGGATAAAGACATATAGATGATCGATGGAGGCAGTATTATACGGCTATTGTAAACTATCTGCATTACATTTGGTGAAAGAAAGAGGAGAAAAATGAAACAATGGTATGAGTCATTATTTGAGAATTACGCGGATAAATACGATAAAGAAGTTTATGTGCAAGGGACTTTGGGCGAATGCGATTTCATTGAGAAGGAGATCAACCGCAATAAATCTTTGAAGATCATAGATATCGGTTGCGGCACAGGAAGGCATTCGATTGAACTGTCGAAACGAGGATATAAAGTTACGGGAATTGATCTTTCGGAATCGCAATTAGCCAGTGCGAAAAAGAAAGCTGAAAAGCTTAATCTGAAAATTGATTTCAAGCGGCACGATGCCCGAAATCTTCCGTTTGAACGGGAATTTGATCTGGCGATCATGCTCTGCGAGGGTGGTTTTTCTTTAATGGAAACGGATGAGATGAATTTTGAAATATTAAAGAACGCGACAAAGGCGTTAAAAAATAAGGGCAAGTTTATATTCACCACATTGAACGGGTTATTTCCGTTGTTTCATTCCGTCAAAGAATTTTATGAGTCCGCGGCCAAAGAAGGCAATTCAGCGTGTAAAAATTGTTCTTTCGATCTGATGACGTTCCGGGACCACAACACCGTCGTGTTCGAGGACGATGCGGGGATTAAAAAAGAATTAACCTGTAACGAGCGCTACTATGCGCCAAGTGAGCTCACATGGCTTTTAAAGACGCTGGGGTATGAAAAAATCGATATTTTGGGCGCGAAACTCGGGGCATTCTCAAGGAACGATAAGTTGACAATAGATGATTTTGAGATACTGGTTGTCGCGGAAAAATGAGAGAAGATAATAATTTTCTTATCAAAACTTATGGTTTCGCCGAGGGTGCAAGCCTGCCCTGAGCGAGCAAAGCGAGTCGAAGGGTACCGAGAGACTTGTCTCTATGTATAGATTTTGAAGCGTAAGCTGAAAAATCTGTAGGGATGATTTTGGGGAATATTCAAAGGGTTAAGTGGTTTGGGATAATAAAATTAACACAGGAGGATTATTATGGAAGATAACCGAAAGTTTTTAAGATATGTTATACCTGCTTTCATCTATTTTATTGAAGTAATTTCATTTTTAGTTCTTTTCTCGTTGTTCGATTCTAATGTATTAAATAGTTTCAAAATCTTCCTGGGTTACATTAGCAAAAAGAATATGTTAAGCATTATTTTAACAGGATTTATTCTTAGCGGTGGACTTGGCGCTTTTTTTTGTAACATTTACCATTTTTTTTATTCATTTAAGGTTCTTGACTTGCGAAAATTAGTTTTTGACGCTGTAGATAAAAGTTATTTAAAAGTAATAATGAATAGGAAGAATTTGACAGCTGGAGAAATATATACTGGCGACAGACGAATTTCTTTAATGATTGATACTGTTTTGTGGAGTCAACGTAGATTGATAAATAAAAAAATCTTAGGAGCGGAAGAAAGAACTCAGACATATCATGATCACATGCATAGTTTAGGTGCGATAATTATTGCTACATTTTTCGCCTGCATATCTTGGTTAGTGATAGTTTCTGTCAGCGGATGTTCTTGTGAGCTTGCTATTTTTGGACATGGAACCCTCTGGTTAAATTGTGGATATTGGTTGTTCATTATCTTTTGGATACTTTTAATTAATGGATTTTTGTTTGCATATTCTAGGTTAAGATGGCAATTAGTATTTCATCGTTATTCCATTCTACTGGATGTTTTGAAGGATGATTTTGGGTGGAATAATAAAACACCCGCAGAGATAGAGATAAATAGTATTGTTTCTGCTTGATTGATTAAGGGGATAAATGTCTTGGGTGAGGAGGTTGTATCAAGATATCCTTAAAATTAAGATTTTATCAAATGCTGTATAATGTGTAGCAATGTTAAGTAATATAAAGAGAGGAATAGTGGAGGAACAAAAGAAAATTCAAGCGGCTAAATTAATCCACGAAAAGGCACGTTATTATCGAGGTCGTTTCCTTAATTCCGTTGCGTGTATTGAACACGATATCGCGCACATTTTAACTGATTATTTTTGCACTTTCGATCTTGGCAAAAGAAAAATCTTCTATGACGACATCGTCACGAGAGGTTTCTTTACTCTTAATAGAAAGAAAGACGTGCTGATGAAAATAGTACAATTGGATTATCCGCGCTATTGGAAAAAACACAAAGAAGTGTTTTCTACATTTAAAAAAATACTCGAATTTAGAAATCAATTATCGCATTCAATAGTAGATGTGTCAGACGAGGCATTGGCTAGGCCGATTGAAGAAGGTATCGGTTTTACCGATTGGAAGGACGGGAAGCCCATAACCGAAGAAGAATTTAACGATTGGGAAGTAAAAGCCAATATGATTTCTTCTTGCTTAACAGATATCAAACGTCTATTGCCTTATAAACAGGTCAAGCCAGACTAATAGTAGATCTGCTGATTATTTTAAGGGAGAAAGATATGTCTAAAAAATTTCACTTTACTAATTTTTGTTTTACTCCTTTACCAGAATTCAATGACCGCAACTTTGCAAATAATTATAAGTGGGTAAATGATAAAATATTAATTATTAAAAATAGTGAAAAAATAACGAAAATAGTTAACAAGGCAAGAGAAAAATCTGATTTTATAAGTGGATATGATTTTCTTAATGAGATTCGTCCGTCTCCATATTTTTTAGCTAGGTTTGTCAAAGATGATGAAATTTCCAGGCATAATCGAAACTGTGTTAAAGAAGCCAGGCAGGCAGCCAATGATTTGAGGTTATTCTTACAAGCATTGAGATTAACCAAAGCGATAGTAAGCTCAGGAAGAATCTGTATCTATTATTATGATAAAAATACATACTCGATGAGGGATAGGACATATGTTTATACTCCAAAACATACTACTGCTAGAGTCGGTTTTGATGAGTTAAAACAGGCTAATAAGATTTATGAGAAAATACTTGAAGCTAATAATAGAGAACCAAATCGTTTATTAACTTCAATTTTATTTTTTGAGTTTGCTCAGAGAAAATTTCAAGTACTAGAAAGATATACAAATGCAACCGCTGCACTAGAGAGCATATTCAATACTGATGCATTTGAAGTAACCCATCAAGTTTGCGAAAGAGTATCCTTATTTTTAGGAGAAGACCATGCTTTCTTAAAAAAAATGATATTCCGCAATATGAAAAAAATATATGGAATTAGATCAAGTCTGGCTCATGGACAAATTATTCCAACAAAACAAATCACGAGTAATCCATTTTTGATTGAGGCGCTAGAATCATATTTCCGTATAACGATTTCTAAAATTATGCGTGATGATAAGCTGTTTCAATTATTCACTGTTAAGGAAGGAAAAAATACAGAAAAGATTAGGGAATACTTTGTTGATTTGCTTTTTGAAAGACCAAAATTTAGGACCGCTTCTGGAATTGAAGCGGAAAGTGTTCTTTGGTGTGGACAGGCCCCCGAACAGAATGAAAAACGGCCCCGGAGACTCGCGTGAGCTATGGGTAGTAAAAAATATATAGATAAAAGATATGATAAGGTAGCGCCGGACTCAAAGCGGCGAGAACTATGCGCCGAATTTCAAAGCTCGCTCGAAAATTTCTCGCGAAAATCGCTCGATATTTTCTTCGCAGAAATTCGGCATGGCAGCCAAAGGTGTGCATTATGAAAAAAGTTTATATTCGCACCTTTGGCTGCCAAATGAATGACCACGATTCGGATCTGGTAATCGGGCAATTTTTGGCGCACGGATATAAATTGACTGAAAATAAGAAAGAGGCGGACGTGGTTTTGTTAAATACCTGCTCGGTGCGCCAGCACGCGGAGGACAGGGTTTTTTCCGAATTGGGAGCGTTAAAGAAACTAAAATCCGTCCCCCCTAAATTTGCGCCAGCAAATTTAAGCAGGGGGGACAATCACCCTGCAGAGAAAATAATAGGGGTGATTGGCTGCATGGCAAAAAATCTGGGCAAGAAAATTATCGAGCGCGCTCCATACGTTGATTTAGTTATTGGACCCAATGATCTTTCGCATATTTATGATTATGTAAAACAAATCCGGGAAAAACGAAAAAAAATTGTGGAAATCGATTCTGCCGCGCGCGACAAATCTTTTTATAAAAATCTTTATCACCGTGATAAAAAACACGCCTATGTGAATATTTCCGAAGGCTGCAGCAATTTTTGCTCATATTGCGTTGTGCCGTATGTGCGCGGCCTGCAGCGCAGCCGGCCAGCCAAAGATATTTTAGACGAAATAAAGAAATTAACAAAAGACGGAGTAAGTTCGGTTACGCTTTTGGGCCAGAACGTAAATGATTTTGGTTCGAAGCAGGAAAATATAAATTTTGTAGAATTGTTAAATTTGATTAGCGGTATAAAAGGTATCAAAGAATTAAGTTTTCTTACATTGCATCCCAAAGACATAGACTTTCGTCTTTTTGATTTGATGGCAAAAAAGAAAAATATCTTAAAATACCTGCATCTTCCCATACAGTCAGGCTCGAATAGGATTCTGAAACTTATGAACCGAAAATACACAAAAGAAAAATATTTAAAAATTATAAAAGAGTTCCACAAGAAAATTCCGAATGGAGTCATTGCTACCGATGTAATCGTGGGGTTTCCGACGGAAACAGAAGAGGATTTCCAAGATACTTTGGATTTGATGAATAAAGTTAAATTTAATTTCGCCTACATTTTCAAATATTCTCCGCGGCCGCACACAAAGGCGCAAAATTTAAGCGACGATATTCCCAAAGAAGAGAAGCAGAGAAGGCACCAGATTCTCCTGAATCTGCAGAGAGGCATCTCGCGGACAAAAAAGGTCAGGATAAAAATATTTTAAATAAGATAAATAAAAAAGAGAGGGCAAAATGAGAAAATTAGCCAGTATATTTGTAGTGGTAAGCTGCTTTCTGTCAGTAGTGTTTTTTAATGCTATTGTCAATGCCGACGAAGTAGAAGATACTATCAAGGCATTGGCCAATGAAGGAGTGTCCAACGAAGTCATAAACGAAGTATTTACCGGACTGCAGGCCTCATTAGGCCAGCGTGTAGAAGGTATGCTTAAAAACGGGACGATTACGCAAAAGCAGTACAACGCGATTTATAAAAACTTTATGTCACTGCCCTATGAGACGAGGTTTGCCTATAAAGACGCTTATGCTAATGGAGGAGGAGAGGAAATTCTCAATAAGCTAACCAGTGCTGCGCACAAAGATCCCAACAAAGACGCATCCTTGAAAGATAAAGCAAAAGATTTGAAACAACAAGGTTACACCAAAGAACAGGCCAAAGAGAAACTTAAAAATGAAGGCGTCTCGGCGGAGAAACTAAAAAGTAGTAGTTCTTATCAAGCAACCAAACAGAATACCTATTGCAATAAAACTAATAAAGGAGAGAATGCAAAGTCATACGCCAAAGAAAATAAAGATTTTCATAAACAGAGCAGTTTAAAGAAAGACAGCGTCCGCAAAAGCACAGGCAATATAAGGCAATAATATTTATTATTTAGGTAAATACTTTTAAAACGGAGGCAGAGAAAATGTTTAAAATAGGTTTAGGGGAACTGGTTGTAATTCTGGTGGTGGTTTTGCTTTTATTCGGCCCGGCCAAACTTCCGGAAATTGGCAAGGCTTTGGGAAAGGCAGTCAGGGAATTCAGGAATGCCTTGAAAGACGTTAATGAAGACGCCGAAAAGACAGGCAAAAAAGAAGAAGAGAAGAAATAAAACCGATGCCAGATAAAAAGCTTACTTTAATCCAGCACTTAGAGGAACTCAGGTCCAGGATTATAAAATCAATCATTTTTATAACCGCTGCATTCTTTATCGCTTATGGTTATGTGGATAAATTGCTGCCTGTTTTAATCAAACCCATAGGAAAACTCGTTTTCACCTCGCCATCGGAGGCATTTGTAGCCAATATAAAAATAGCATTTTGGCTGGGATTATTCCTGTCTTCGCCTTTTCTTCTGTATCAAATATGGCAGTTTATCTCCGGAGGTTTAAAGGATAATGAAAAGAAATATGCGCTGATACTGGGATTTTTTTCTTTTGTTTTATTTGTAACCGGATGCGCTTTTGGTTATTTGATTATTATTCCCATAGGAATGAAGTTTTTGCTGGGTTTTGCCACAGATTTAGTCACTCCCATGATAACCATAAGCAACTACATATCGTTTTTAGGGGTGATAACCTTTATATTCGGCCTGGTGTTTCAGCTGCCCTTAGTGGTTATCTTTCTGGTGAAGCTGGGTATAGTTAAGCCTAAATTATTGTCCAGGAAAAGAAGAGAAGTGATTGTGATTATCTTCATTGTGGCAGCAGTGCTTACGCCTCCGGATGTGATCACTCAGCTGTTGATGGCTATACCTTTGGTAGTTTTGTATGAACTGAGCATTCTTCTTTCCAGGATTTTCCTGCCGCGCAGAGAGATAAAAGGGTGAAAGAACCAATCCTATCTTAACTGTATTGAATTATTTATGTTAGGTGTCTGCATAAATTTCATTTGACATATTTGGCAAGGTTTGTTATTATCTTCTTACTATGAAATTCAATTTTAATATTTTTAAAGGCAATTTTACCAATTTTATGAATTATCTGGCGAGTCTGTTCTCCAATGATATGGGAATAGACTTAGGCACGGCCACGACTTTAGTGTTTGTTAAGGGCGATGGAGTGGTTTTGTGCGAGCCTTCTGTTGTGGCCATAAAGAAGGGCGGCATTGTAAACCGCGTTTTAGCCGTAGGCGATGAAGCAAAGAAGATGCTTGGCCGCACGCCCGGCAATATTGTGGCTATCCGCCCTATGAAAGACGGCGTAATTGCAGATTTTGACATAACGGAATCAATGTTAAGGTATTTCATAAAGAAGGTGCATAAGCGCAGAGTCTGGGTAAGTCCGCGCATGGTCATAGCCATACCTTCAGGAATCACCGAGGTGGAAAAGAGGGCGGTGCAGGATTCTGCAATGCGCGCCGGAGCAAGAGAGGTTTATCTGGTTTCCGAGCCTTTAGCAGCTGCCATCGGCGTAGGCCTGCCGATTCAGGAGCCGGCTGGCAATATGATTATAGATGTAGGCGGCGGCACTACGGAAATCGCAGTTATTTCTTTGTCAGGAATAGTATTTTCCCGTTCTATAAGGATTGCCGGTGATGAGATGGACCTGGCAATTACAGAATATCTGAAAAAGAATTATAATCTGATGATTGGTGAGCGCACCGCAGAAGATATCAAGATAAAGATCGGCTCTGCCTATGCTTTGGATGAAGAATTGACTATGGAAGTAAGAGGCAGGGATTTGGTTGCGGGTCTGCCAAAGATGATAACCGTAACCTCTGATGAAATAAGAGAGGCGCTGGAAGAACCTGTAAGGGCAATTGTAGATTCGGTAAAGATTACACTTGAGCGCATACCGCCGGAATTATCCGCAGATTTGATTGAGAGAGGAATTGTCTTGGCAGGCGGAGGCTCATTACTAAGAAATTTAGATAAATTAATCAGTGAAGCTACTGGCCTGCCAGTACATGTGGCTGAAGATCCTACCACAGCAGTAGCTTTAGGCACAGGAAAGATTTTGGAATTAGACAGCAAAGTCCTCAGGGACGTAACAGTTACCACCAAAGGGGAATTTTAATTCCAAAGACTTTAAAATGTGGCAAATAAGAATAAAACAATCCTTCTTTTTGTTGTTTTCGTAATAGTCACTTTTCTTCTTATAAAATCACCCCAGACTTCATCTCTTCCTCAAAAGATAGCACTTAATTTATCGCGCCTTCCTTTAAAATTGGTGGGCTTAAGCCTTATACCTTTCGAGAGCGCTGTCAATTTCAACAGGATTTTAGGTGAAGCTACTCTTCTCAAAAAAGAAAACCAGCAACTTAAATTATATTTAATGCAGCTGCAGGAAGCAGCAGCGCAGAACAGCAGGCTGAGAGAATTATTGGGTTTTAAACAAAGTTCTCCGTTCGCCTTGGTTATCGCCCGGGTTATCTCTTTCGATGCCTCTAATATCAGGCGGAGTTTGGTGATAGACAAAGGCAGAAATTATAAAATCAGAATCGGCAATCCTGTGATTACCAGCGATGGTATGGTGGGTGTGGTGGCAGAGGTAGGCAATTCCGCCAGCCGCATACTGCTTATAAGCGATACTGATTTTTCTATAGCAGCGAAGGTGAAACGTTCCAATGCCATAGGAATAATCTCCGGTTCTTTGGAAGGCGTGTGTAAACTTAAATATTTAGATTTGGACGATGATATCCAAAGAGGCGATGAAATAATCAGCTCCGGTGAAAATTCCCGTTTTCCGGCGGGAATACCCATAGGGACAGTCACCGATATCTCAAAGGAACAATCCGGCCTGACTGTTTTTGCCGTAGTCAAACCCAAAGTCAGGCTTTCAGCTTTAGAAGAAGTTTTGGTTATTATTAATTATTAGCACAAACCTTATTGTTAATTTAACCTGTCATGTGGTTTTATCTTTTTGCCTCAATATTCATATTTCTGGAGACAGCATTTTTTAATCACTTCCAGTTTTTCTCTGTCAAACCGAATTTAATTTTACTTTTAGTGACAATCTTTAGTTTTTATTTTAATTTTGATAAATTAAAAGTGGTTTTGTTTTGCCTGTTCTGTGGTTTTTTGAAAGATATTTTTAGCATCGCATCTTTCGGGACGCATATGTTTATATTTTCCTGCCTGGGCATAAGTTTAAGCTACATTTCGCAAAAGTTTTTACGTTATAACTGGATTTTTATTATTCCTTTGTTTATTTTAGCCACCATAGGCCAGGGTGTCATCTATGTAGCAATTCAGGATTTTTTCTTTGGCGGGGATTTATCGCTGGCGTCTCTACCCTGGAAAACATTAATTTTAGAAATAATATACGGGTTGGTCATATTCTTTATCTTCTTTAAAGTTATAAAGCGATGCGTTATCGACAGACTCTTATAGTCTTCAAGGTTCTTTTTATAACTTTGATTTTAGGATTATTCTACAGGCAGGTTATTCAGGGAGAATATTTCTATAATCAGAGCAGAAGAAATGTCATCCGCGTTATTTCGCTGGAAGCTGCGCGCGGCAGAATCTTAGACAGAAATGGCGTAGTCCTTGCGGACACCATACCTTCCTTCGACGTCTCCATAATACCACAGGAAGTCAGAAACAAACCCTTGCTTTTTGAAAGGCTCTCCAAAATTTTAGGCATGCCTTTTGAGGAGATAAGGCAGATTTATCAGAGAAGATACCTCAATCCTTTTGTGCCGGTAATTATATCCGAAAAGTTAGACAAAAACGAGATTATTGCCTTAGAAGAAAATAAGTTACAGCTTCCCGGCGTGGTGGTTGATATCAGACCGCTGAGATTTTATCCTTTTGGCAAAGCCACCTCACACGTCCTGGGCCATTTGGGACAGATTGATAGTTACCGCATTACCAAATTAAAGCCTTACGGATATGAGATGAGCGATTTGGTCGGTTATGGCGGCGTGGAAGAATATTATGATTTGGTTTTAAGAGGAGAGAATGGCGGCGAGCAGGTCGAAGTCGATAATCGCGGGCAGAGAGTAAGGACAGTAGGATACAAACCGCCGCAGTCCGGCCAGGACATACAGATTACACTGGATATGCGCATACAAAAGATAGCCGACGACGTTATGCATGGCACAAGAGGCGCAGTGGTGATTCTGGATCCTTACTCGGGCGACGTAATTGCCTTGAGCAGTTATCCCAGTTATGATCCCAATGATTTTGTAAAAGGAAACGACAGCGTTATAAGAAGTTTGTTGCAAGACAGACGCTCTCCGCTTTTTAACAGAGCCATAGCTGGCCAATATCCGCCGGGCTCGGTATTTAAAATAGTAACTACTACATCTGCGTTAGAAAAAGATGCCTCTTTGACAAATAAAACTTTTGTCTGCAACGGAAGTATGCAGATTGGAAATCGGACTTATAATTGTTCATCGACGCATGGCGCGGAGAACTTAAGAGATGCTGTTATTCATTCTTGCAATGTCTATTTCTATAGCTTGGGAATGCTTATCGGTCCGGATATTCTCCACAAGTATGCCTCTGTCTTAGGATTAAGCAGAAGGACAGGCATAGATTTAAATTATGAGGCTGCCGGTTTTATCCCTTCTGTCAACTGGAAAAAAGTAATTATGTTCCAGAGTTGGAGTAAAGGCGACACAGCCAATATGG
Source organism: Candidatus Omnitrophota bacterium (assembly GCA_028711115.1). Lineage (GTDB taxonomy): Bacteria > Omnitrophota > Gorgyraeia > Velamenicoccales > JABMQK01 > JAQTSV01. Next base: position 1,249,007 of record JAQTSV010000001.1, on the reverse strand, counting down.
CTATCGGCCAGGGAGAAGTACTGGTTACTCCTTTGCAACTGGCCAGGATGGTATCTGTATTTGCCAACGGCGGAGAATTGGTGCATCCTCATTTGATAAAGGCAATCGGCAATAAAAATTTTATAGGTAAGAATAAATCTGTGACTATAAAAAAAGATGTATTGAAAAATATAGATAGTTATTTATACGGCGTAGTAAATAATCCTGAAGGCACTGCCTATACAGCGCGAGTGGAAGGATTGAGAATCTATGGCAAAACCGGCACAGCCCAGGTACACGGCAAGGCAGCGCATGGCTGGCTGGTGGGATATGTCGGCAGAGATAAACCAAAATATGCATTCTGTGTTTTTCTGGAAAATGTCGGCTCAAGCCATGTGGCCTGTACGGCAGCTGAAAGGATTTTAGAAGAGATGTCCAAGCAGGGTTTAATCTGATGCATAAGACGGATAAAATGATTTTGTTTATTACAATAATCATTGTGGCATTTTCTGTATTGACGCTGTATAGCAGCTGTCATCAGAAGGGAGAGTTTGTCCTTCAATCCATATTTTACAGGCAGATTATCTGGATTATCATCGGTTTGTTTCTTTCTTTTGTTTTTTATATGATCGATTATCGCAAATTGTGGGATTTTGCCTGGCTGTTATATGTTTTTACCATCCTGGCTTTGATTGTGGTTTTGATTTTTGGCCGCACCAGGCTCGGTGCACAGAGGTGGCTGGAATTGGGCGGTTTTAATTTTCAGCCTTCTGAGTTTGGTAAGTTGGCGATTATTCTGGTATTGGCGCGTTATTTCAGCCAGAAGTCTTTCGAAGAATTAAAAATTTTCAAGAACAGGTTTTCCTTGGCCAGAGGTTTTGTATTTCCTTTATTTGTAACCGGCGTTCTTGCTCTTTTGGTTCTGATTCAGCCGGATTTAGGCACGGCAATAATTTATTTCTTTATATTTATGTCCTTAATCTTTTTTGTGGGGGTGAGGATTCGCTATATTATTATTTTTATATGTTCAGGATTAATTGCCAGCCCGTTTTTATGGTCTTTGTTGCGCGGATACCAGAGAGATAGGCTGCTGGTATTTTTAAATCCCAGCCGCGACCCCCTGGGCGCAGGCTATACGATTATACAATCCAAGATAGCCGTGGGCTCGGGCGGCCTTTTGGGCAAAGGCTGGCTTTCAGGGACACAAAATCAACTGAATTTTCTGCCGGAAAGGCATACTGACTTTATTTTTTCCACCATCGGAGAAGAGTGGGGATTTTTTGGCAGCGTGGTTTTAATTATTTTGTTTTATGTTTTAGTAAAAAGGATATTGATGCTTTCTTCATTGGCGCATGATCCTTTTGCCAAGAATTTATGTTTATGCATTGCCAGTTTGATATTCATCCAATCTTTTATTAATATTGCTATGACTATCGGATTTATGCCGGTTGTAGGCCTACCATTACCGTTTATAAGTTATGGCGGTTCTTCTTTAGTAAGTTTTCTTTTGTTGATTGGCATAGTGTTAAACATCAGTAAATCTCTTTAACAATCTATTTTTATTCCAGGGGAATTTAATAAACAGAACCAAAACGTTATGTTATCCCGCGATATCTTAATGAAAGCGATGCGGCCGGGCCGTTATACAGGCCAGGAGTGGAATGCCGTGAAAAAAGACCATTCCAAAGTTAAGCTTACTAGCTGCCTTTGTTTTCCGGAAATTTACGAAGTGGGTATGAGTAATCTGGGCGTAAGAATTTTATACGACGTATTGAATTCACAGAGAGATCTGCTCTGTGAGCGCGCATTTTGTCCCTGGCCGGATTTTCAGCAGGTGCTCAAGGAAAGTTCGCTGAAGTTAAGTTCGCTGGAATCCGGAATTCCATTGAGGGATTTTGATGTCATAGGTTTTTCCGTTAACAATGAATTAAATTATACCAATGTTTTGACTATGCTTTCTCTGAGCGATATCCCGTTTATGTCCAAAGACAGAACGAGTGGTTTTCCTCTAATCATAGGCGGCGGAAATTGCACTTTGAATCCCGAGCCATTGGCGGATTTTTTTGACCTTTTTATTATCGGAGAGGCCGAAGAGGTAATTCTGGACGTAGTAAAAATATGCAAAAAGTTTAAACATAAATATGGTGAAGTTTGCAAAAATAAACAAGAGCTGTTGACTGAGTTGTGTCAGATACCCGGCGTATACGTGCCTCAATTTTATCGCGTGGAATATAACAGCGACATGACGGTAAAAGAATTTGCGCCTTTGAAAAAAGAAGCACCCGCGGTTATCAGAAAAGTCCATGTAAAAGACTTAAACAGAAATTTGCAATGCCTTAACTGGATTGTGCCGAATATAGAAGTTATACACGACAGAATCGGTATAGAGATTATGCGCGGCTGCGCGCATCGTTGTCGTTTCTGCCAGGCAAGGAGTTATTTTTTTCCTCTGCGCATAAGGTCTGCAAAGAATATTTTTGCTTTAGCCAAGAGATTTTATAAAATCTCAGGATATGAGCAGATATCTTTATTGTCTTTATCCAGCTCGGACCATCCGCAGATAGAAAAGATAGTAAAGTTTTTGATAGAATATTTCAGAAAAAATGCCGTTAGTGTGGCTTTGCCTTCGATCAGGCCAAAATATATAATCGGTGATATCCCTCAAGTCATATCTTCCCAGAAAAAGACAGGATTTACTTTTGCACCGGAGGCCGGCACAGAAAGGTTGCGCAAGATAATAAATAAAGATATTAATAGCGAGGAGTTATTCGATGCAGCCAGAGATGCCTTTAAGTCCGGATACCGCAGGATAAAATTATACTTTATGATTGGTTTGCCTACGGAAGATTATAAAGACTTGGATGCAATTGTGGATTTATCCTATAAGTTGTCGCAGTTAAGAAGAGAATTATGTGGTCAGGCCGCAGAGATAAATTTGAGTATCGGCACATTCATCCCCAAGCCGCACACGCCGTTTCAATGGCTGAATATGGCCAAGATTGGAGAGATTAAAGAGAAACAGATGTATCTCAAACGGGCTATTTATGACAAGAAATACAAATTTTTAATGATGAATTTCAGCAATGTAAATATCAGCATCCTTGAGGCGGCATTAGCGCGTGGCCACCGTGATTTATCGCGGGTAATTATTTCAGCTTTTAACAAAGGCGCGCAGTTTGACCAGTGGAGGGAATGTTTTAATTTTGAGAATTGGCGTCAATCTTTTTCTGAACACGGCTTGGATATCGAGGAATTTGCCACACGGCCATTAGGCTTAGATAAAAAGCTGGTTTGGGATTTTATCGACACAGGGATCAATAAGCAATATCTAAGAGATGAATTTCAAAAAGCATTGACATAATTTTTAATATAATATATAGTTATGGATATATATAAGAGATGATAAATTTCCATTTGAAAGAAAGGGGTGTCCAATGGGTCGGATAAATAAAAGCCTTTCCTTAACCAGCAGGGGACTACATTATAAACTAAGAGTTGCCTTCAGCCTTATGTCTGTCATACCTCTTTTGGTGTGTGTCTATTTATTCTTTATTTACAATCCTTATATTGCCAAGATACCTTTTTCCGACCTGCAGATAATTATATCTTTGCTTATCTGTGTTGTGATTGCCGGCACGGGTTTTTTGCTGGCAAAGCAGATAGTCGATCCCATTGTGACGATAAGTTCTGAAGTAAAGAACATTGCCAATGGCAATTTCAACAAGACCATAGAGATATACCGGGAAGATGAAATCGGAGATTTAAGCAGTGCCCTCAACCAGATTACCCGCCATATACGCGATAACATGGATGAACTGAGGAGTTATGGAGAGCGCACCAAACAGATAAATTCGGAAATAAATAAACGCGTAGTAGTGCTTTCCGGATTATTGCAAATCAGCAATTTGATTACCCAGGGGGCAAGTTTAACTGAGGTTTTTGAAGTTTCCATAAGCAAGTTATTGCAGCTAAAAAGTTCCACCTGGGTAATTTTGATTATGAAGAATGACGAGAATAATTCTTTTAAGATTTGCTCCCAGCAGGGCATCTCAGATGCATTGCAGGAGTCGTTAGAAAAAGATGGAGCGAGGAAAATTTTTGACGGCATACTTTTGAATAAAAACGGCTGGCTTATAACTAAAGGATCGAATGATACCAAATCAGAACAGTTAAGAGAAATGTTCGGTACGGACCACGCTGTTTTTATGCCGGTATTCCGCCATGCCAGAATTATAGGATTTTTGGGAGTAGGAAATTCCCATTCCGAAATAGAATATACCAATGATGATTTAGAATTATTACAGGTATTTGCCAAACAGGTATCCATTGCCATAGAGAATGATTATTTGGCAAACCGCCTGCAGAAATTAGAAATAAAAGATGCCCTCACCAGTCTGTATAATAAATCTTTCATTATAAGCAGATTGGACGAAGAGATAAAAAGAGCGATGATTTATCAGAGGCCGTGTGCGTTTGTGCTTTTTGCAATCGATAATTTTAATGAATTCTTGAATTCTTTCGGCCAGCTGGCTGGCGAAGAGGTTCTCAAGAAGGTCTCCAGGATAATAGAAAAGAGTTGCCGCGAAATAGACAGGGTAGCCAGATACGGCGACAGCGATTTTGGTGTCATACTACCGGAAAAGAATAAAAAGCAGTCGGTATCGGTGGCCGAGGAAATCAGGAAGAAAATATTGGAATTTTTTAATCAAGAAGAAAAATGGAAGAAACATCTTACGATTTCAATGGCTGTATCGGAAAATCCCATAGATGGCGCTTGCGCCAAGGACTTAGTCGAGAAAGCAGAAAAAGTGTTAAAGTCGGCCAAGCAGGAAAAAGACGCGGCCAAGTCTTAAGAGGATAAATTTTAACCAAGGATTAACTGTATGTATTCTTTGAAGAAAACTACGGAGAAACTCTTAGGCGAGCTGCTCATAGAGAGAAAAGTCATCTCCAAGAAAGATTGTGATAAGGCCTTAGATATTCAGAGGGAAAGAGGCGGCTTAATCGGCGAGATTTTGGTAGAGTTGGGATTGGTCAAAGAGGAAAATATCGCCCAGGCGGTAACTGCGCAATACGGTTTTCCTTACCTGCCTTTGGCAAATTATGAGATAGGGCCGGAGATTGTAAAAATTATTCCCGAAAATGTCTGCGCACAATATTGCCTTATACCTATTGATAAAATTGGTGGCAATCTGACAATAGCGATGAGCAATCCTTTAAATCAGGAAGCTGTAGAAGATATAGAAGAACTTACCAAGTGCACGGTGCAGATATTTGTAGCTACCACTACAGATATCCGTAATGCAATCGCAAAATACTATAAGAATAAATGATATCCCTCAGGCAGAAGCTCACAGAAATTTTTATAAAGAATAAGGTTTTAAGCGAAGATGATATAAATTTAGCACTCAGAGTACAGAAAGAACAAGGCGGCAGGCTCAGCGAAATTCTTATCAAATTAAATTTAATCGACGAGAAGAATCTTATGTCAGCGTTAAGCCAGGGCCTTGGCCTTCCGCTGATTGCACTTTCCCGCTTTACTATCGATCCGCAGGTCTTAAAGTTAATCCCCAAACATACGGCAAAACATTATCAGATTATCCCTATTTCCAAAATAGGCAATACTCTGACTCTGGCCATGGCTGATCCCTTGAATATATTTGCTATTGATGATGTAAAGGCACTTACCGGATATGATATAAATCCCATCATTGCGCAACAGGGTGAAATATTGAAGGTAATCGAAGAGCATTATGAAGAACCGACCACCCGTGTAATCGAGGAATTGGTCAGCGGTATTAAAGATGAGAAGCTGGAATTAATCAAGCAGGGCAAGGAGGAAGATCTGGATGTGGAAGAATTGACGCGCCTTACCCAGGAGACGCCGGTTATCCGCCTCACCGATATGCTGCTTGAGCGCGCCACAGAGATGAAGGCCTCGGACCTTTTGGTTGAGCCTTTGGATAAGACGATGCGTATCCGTATCAGGGTCGACGGAATTTTAAGGGAAATAGAATCTCCGCCCAAACAATTCCATCCCTCCATAGTCTCGCGCATAAAAGTAATGGCAGATTTAAATATCGCCGAACACAGGCTTCCCCAGGACGGAAGATTTAAGATTAAGCTGCGTGACAGGGAAGTGGATTTTCGCGTCTCCATACTTCCTTCCAGTTTCGGAGAAAAAGTTGCTTTGAGAATTTTAGATAAATCAACCGCCACTTTGGATTTGAGTTTGTTGGGTTTTGATGAACAGTCATTGGAGACTTTAAAGAAGTGCATAAACAGGCCTCACGGAATGATTTTGGCTTGCGGCCCCACTGGTTCGGGTAAGACCACGACACTTTATTCTATTTTAAAGGAAGTGGATTCTCCCACGGATAATATTATTACCGTCGAAGATCCTGTGGAATATCAGCTGGAAGGTATAAATCAGGTAAATATAAGAGAAGAGATAGGTTTGACTTTTGCCAGTGCCCTGCGTTATATCTTAAGGCAGGATCCGGATACTATTATGATCGGTGAAATTCGCGATTTTGATACAGTGGATATTGCCATAAAGAGCGCTTTGACAGGCCACCGCGTTTTAAGCACTCTGCATACTTCTACGGCGGCAAGTTCAGTGGTGCGCTTGTTGAATATGGGGGTCGAGCCTTTTCTCATTACCTCTTCGATTATCTGCATTATAGCCCAGAGGCTGGTCAGAAAAATATGCCCCAATTGTAAAGAAAGCTATACTCCGGTCAGCACCGCGATATCAAAATTACAATTGAAATCAAAAGATAATATTGTTTTCTATAAGGGCAAAGGCTGCAAAAAATGTTTCAATTCCGGTTATAGCGGAAGGTTGGTTCTGGGAGAAGTGCTGGTGTTGAGTCCTAAAATAAAAGAATTAATTTTGGAGAGGGCGCAGGAATATAGAATTAAAAATACAGCCAGGGCAGAAGGTATGAAGACTTTAAGGGAAGACGGCCTGGCCAAGTGTCTTGCAGGGCTTACCAGCTTAGAGGAAGTCTTGCGCGTTACGGCTGCTGATGAGCCGGCGAAGAATAACGAATAATAAAATAATATGGGCGTATTAAAAAAAAGATTAACGGACATACTCATAGAGAGCAAAAATATAACTCCTGAGCAATTAGCCAAGGCTTTAGAGATTCAGAAAAACACAGGCCAGGAATTAAGAAGCATTTTAATCAAAGAAGGCTTTATCACAGAACATGAATTATTGGCTATTTTATCAAAAGAGCTGTTCATACCTTACTTAGACCTTTCGCGCTATAAAATTGATCCGCAGATTTTCTCTTTAATCCCCGAGAAAGTTTCCAAGCAGTATAAAGTCGTGGCTGTTTCTTTAATCGGCAATACCCTGACTGTAGCAATGTTCGATCCGCTGAATATATTTGCCATTGATGATTTAAAAGTGCTCACTGGATATGAAATAGATCCTGTCATCGCCAGCGAAAAAGAAATCTTTAAGATAATAGACAATGCCTACGGCAAAGAAAGCACTGTCAAGGAAATCAGCGAAATGACGATGTCCAAAGAAGAAGACATGAAGATTATAAAAGACGAGCAGCTTGTTGATATCGGCAATACTTTGGAAGATAGCCAGCGGGCGCCCATTGTGCGCATTGTGGACTTACTGATTATAGAAGCAATGAGGAGCAGGGCCTCTGATATACATGTTGAGCCGGCAGAGAAAGAATTAAGGGTGCGTTACCGTATAGACGGGCACCTGCACGATGTATTCAGATTACCCAGAAAGAATCAGAATGCAATTCTTGCCAGACTGAAAATTATCTCCGGGTTGGATATCACAGAGTCACGCCTGCCGCAAGACGGAAGATTCAAGGCAAGATTGAAAGACAAGGAGATAGATTTCAGGGTTTCCGCGCTCCCCACTACTTTTGGCCAGAAGTTTGTATTGAGGACATTAGACAGATCTAAATTATCTGTGGGCTTGGATCACATTGATATGTCTCCTGAGCCGTTGCATTTATTCCAGGAAGCAGTGACTAAACCCTACGGAATGATTCTGGTTACAGGTCCTACTGGTTGCGGAAAATCTACAACGCTTTATTCCATAATCAATCAGCTAAACAGTCCCAATAGAAATATTGTTACCGTTGAGGATCCTGTGGAATATCAGGTTGAAGGGATTACGCAGCTTCAGGTAAAACCGGAGATAGGGCTTAGCTTTGCCTCTGGTTTGCGTTCCATATTAAGACAGAGCCCCGATATTATTTTGGTGGGCGAAATTCGTGATTTTGAGACGGCAGATATTGCCATCAAGGCTTCTTTGACAGGGCAACTGGTGCTTTCCACTCTGCATACAAATGATGCCTGCGGTGCAATCACACGGCTTATAGATATGGGCGTTGAATCATTTCTGATTGCCTCCAGCCTTGTGTTGAGTTCGGCCCAGAGGCTTTGCCGGCGTATATGCCCGCGGTGTAAAACACCTGATAACATCTCCCGGGAGACATTGGAGAAAATAGGCATTTATGATTTTGTAAAGCAAAAGAATAATCCTACTTTTTATGTTGGCGCAGGATGCAGTTATTGCAACAATACCGGATATTTTGAACGCATAGGCATACACGAAGTAATTATGATTGACGATGAGATTAGAGGTTTAATCATAAACAAGGCATCCAGCGACCAGATAAAAGATTTTGTGGTTAAAAACAGAGGATTTAAGACGCTGCGTGACGATGCGTTAGAGAAGTGGCTGCAGGGTATAACCACTTTGGAAGAAGTTATCAGAGTTACTACACAGGAATAGGCCGAGGTGAAAATATGTCAGAAGGAAAAATTTTAATTATTGATTCTGAAGAAAAAAGCAGCAGCTTGATAAGGATTATCTTGATGAATCGCGGTTTCGACGTCAACATTGCCTATAACGGCAAACAGGGAGTAGACAGTTTTAGCACTAATAGGGTGGATATAGTTTATTTGGCGATGACTCTTTCTGATATGGACCCGTTATATATGATAAGAGAGTTCAAAAAGAGAGATTTAAATATTATAATCGTTGCTTTAATTCCGCAGGATGCAATAAATCTGATGCAGGAGGCATTTAGCCACGGAGTTTATGATTATGTAAAAAAGCCGCCCCAGCCGGAAGAAGTTTATTTTACGACTAGGAGAGCGATGCTGCAGAGAAAGTATTTAATTAACAGCTCACTTGCCTTGAACAGCCTGGAGGAGCGCAATATATCTTTACAGAGGCAAAATATTATGTTGGCAAAGAGAATAGAAGAGAGTACCAAAAATCTTACGCAGCTTTATGAAGACTTAAGAGATACTTATATGCGTACAATTAAGGCATTAGCCCAGGCCATAGACGCACGTGACCACTATACACATAGCCACTCTGAAAATGTCACGAAGTATGCGGATATAATGGCCGTGGAGATGGGCTTGGATACGCAAAAGATAGAGGAGATAACAGACGCTTGCCAGCTGCACGATTTAGGCAAGATTGGCGTGCATGATTACATCTTAACTAAAGCAGGCAAATTAACTCCTGAAGAGTTTGAAGAAGTCAAGCTCCACGCCTTGAAGGGCGCGCAGATTTTGGAACCGTTGACTTTCTTGGAAGGAGTCATCAGGATTGTCAAACAGCATCACGAACGCTATGACGGCCAGGGTTATCCTACCGGGTTGAAAGGTGAACAGATTGATTTGGGCGCAAGGATTATGGCTGTGGCTGATACATATGATGCTATGACCAGTGCACGTCCCTACAGAACCACGCCGCTTGCCAAGGAAGAAGCTGTGGCAGAGATAAAGAAATGCAGCGGCGCCCAATTCGACCCCAAGGTAGTCGCAGTATTTTTAAAAGTGGTAAATAGATTTTAATCTGTTGTAGTTAATTTTAATTTGGGCTAAAATATATTTTAGAGAAAGGTTTAAAACCATGCCACAATTTCATTATGTAGCAAAAGATATCCGGGGCAAAACTTTAAACGGGACGATAGAGGCAGCGGATAACCCCGCAGTCGTTTCCCTTCTGCATAAGAGAGGCCTGACAATTATCAGTTTGTCGCTCGAGAAGGAGAAGGTTTTCAGAAAAAAGGGAGTCAAGCTGGAAGATTTGGTTATGTTTTCTCGCCAGTTGGCTACTATGGTTGACAGCGGTATTTCCGTAGTCCAGGCCTTATCTATTTTGGCAGAACAGACGGAGAATAAGACTCTGTCTGTTACCACTCAGACAATCAGGAAGGATATTGAAGGCGGTGCCAATTTATGTGATTCCTTGGCTAAACATCCCCGCGTTTTCTCAGAGTTATATATAAATATGGTAAAGGCCGGAGAGACATCCGGTAAGTTAGATACTATTTTGGATCGCTTGGCTACTTATTTAGAGAAGGCCAATGCCCTGCAGAGAAAAGTCCGCTCAAGCCTTGTATACCCTGCTGTGGTTATAAGCATGGCCTTTATCATCACTATAGTTTTGTTAGTCAAAGTAGTCCCGATATTTAAAAATATATTCGATACTTTGGGCGGAACCCTGCCTTTGCCTACGCAGATTTTAATCGCAGTCAGCGATACCATGAGAAAGAATTTTATTTTAGCTGTGGTAGTAGTGTTTTCCCTGGCGTTTTTATTCAAAAAATATATTTCCACTTCCGGCGGCCGCTATAAATTTGATCAAACCCTTCTCAGGCTTCCTGTGTTCGGGCCGTTATTCAGGAATGTGGCGGTAGCAAAATTCTCGAGGACTTTGGCTACGTTGGTCCAGAGTGGAGTTCCTATTATAAATGCGCTAAACATTGTGGGCAAAACAGCCGGCAATAAAATCGTGGAGGAAAATGTAACCAATGCCTGTTCCTCTATCAAAGAAGGAGAGCCAATCTCCGGCCCTTTATCCAAAGGCAATGTTTTTCCTCCCATGGTGGTAAGGATGATTTCTGTGGGAGAACAGACTGGTCAGCTGGAGAAGATGCTTAATAAAATAGCCGATTTCTACGAAGAACAGGTGGACGCCGCTGTAAGCGGTTTAGTCTCTATGATAGAACCGCTGGTTATTGCTTTCTTGGGTATAATTATCGGAGGAATAGTTGTATCGCTATTTCTGCCCATATTTAAGATTACCGAACTGCTTGGTAGATAATAGCTTAAGCATACCGTATAGCCTTGAAATAGGCATATATTTGTGTTACACTTAAAATAGAAGATAGTTCTTTGAGAAGGTTTATTGTAAAGGGCAAACCATTCGGTCGGAACGGCCGAACCGTAAAAGGGTCGAAAGAATGGGGCATTTGCCGGAGAAAACCCGGCGAATCTGCTGATTGGTAAATTAGCAGGCAAAGCTAAAGGGCCTAATCCTTATATTATTAAGAAAAGGCAGCCAGTTGCCAATAAAAAGTATAATGAATAAATAACCTATTCTTTTGCCCGATTTGGTTTGCATAATGTAAGGGGTAAGAAGAATAGGTATTTTTTTTAAAAAATACCTTAAAACAAAAGTTCTTAATAGTGAGCTTTCATTACCCGAAGGGCAATTTTACTTGACAATCAGGAAGGGGGTGAGATAGAATATCCATAAGAGTTTATCGGCTGAGTTCTTGCGCAGACAAAGGAATTATTCTCCGTTTTATGCGTAGATTACGTAAGTAGTCAGAAGAACTAATTTTAGCCGAGGAAGGAGGTAAAAGAAAAATGAGACGTTTAGGAAAAAGAGGTTTTACGTTGGTGGAAATTATGATTGTAGTCGCAATTATTATTCTTCTTGCAGCCATCGCTATCCCTAACTTGCTAAGAGCTAGGCTCAACGCCAATGAAGCAGCAAGCATAGCTGCTTTGAGGACTTTGAGTTCAGCTAACGAAAGTTTTAGGGCAGCGCAGACATCGCCGACTTATCCTTCTGCTTTGACAGATCTTTCAGGGGCAAATCCAGCGTATATTGATACTGTATTAGGTTCGGGAACAAAGAACGGTTATGTTTTTACTTATGCACGGACAAATGCCAATCAATATACCTGTACTGCCGCACCTGCAACAGCGAATGTTACTGGTATCAGAACATTCTTTGTTAATGAGACAGGTGTAATCCGTCAAGACAGCGCAAGTGGTGCTCCAATACAATAAGGCGGATAAGTAGTGATGGAAGTAAAATTTGGGCGGTTACCTTCGGGTATCCGCCCATTTTTATTATTAAAAAATAACAGGAAAATGGGGACTTTTTGGGCTGAGAAAATCATTTTAAAGTTATTTTTATTGACATTTTATCTCGTTGTTATAAAATAAGTTAAGAAAAAATATAGTCGCAGAAAGCAGGATTTGAATTCGGTATTTTTATCAGCCGCCGTTTGAATTTTAACGCCGGCGATATGGAGTCAGATGGTTATCAAATTAACAGGTAATGACATAAGCAATAAACTCAGAAGAAAAGATGCGTTTTCTTTTGTAGAGCTGTTGATTTCTGCGTCGATATTAATGGTTATTGTAATAGGGCTTTTATATACTTATATCGCCTGTTTTGAACTGAATGAATTTTCTAGAAATTTGACTTTGGCCAACAATGCGCTGCAGGCTAAGCTTGAATCTATACGCGAGACGCCTTTTGATAGTATTACGGCATTGGACGGCACGACATTTTCTTTGGACGGTTTTGCCAGCGGCCAGGCTATAGGTGTGGTGGATATTTATGACTCAGTGTACAGCGACTTAAAATATATCAGGCTTGTCGCCTGCTGGAAACAAAAGTCTAATCGCGTAATCGGTGAGGACACTAATTTAGACGGAACGCTTCAGCCGCAGGAAGACGCAAATGGAGACGGAGACGGCATATTGGATTCTCCCGCAGAGATAATCACCTTAATCAGCCGCGTAGAATAATGTCGAAAACAAGAGGATTTACATTATTGGAAATAATGATGGTGTTGGCGATCTTCGGAGTGCTGATGGGCGCAATATTGACAAGTATGAATTATTCCAGGACGAACTGGCAGAATGCTGATTATCAAATCTCAAGACAGGAAGATGCCAGAAAGGCCATAGATAAACTTTCCTGGGAATTAAAATCATCCAGCCCTTCCTGGAAAATAGATTCTAATACATACGATGTCGCTATAAATAATGCTGGAGACCAGATAGATTTTTATGCACCGGTTTTTGACACTAACGACGAGATAACTGAGCTTCAGGCTGTGCGTTATTATATGGGTGGTCTGGATAATGCACAGCTGTTAAGAAAACAGGGCAGTGAAACCGTTGTCGTCGCAAATAATATAGACAATGTGGCGGCACAAAAACCATTTTTTGCTTTTAATAATACAGACCATACTGTTATAGACATAAAAATTCCTATAATAAAAAATAGCACCACATTTGTGGTAAGGTCTCAGTCGAATTTACGTAATCGGGACGTGCTGTTGGATGACGGGGTTACAGTCGAAGGAATCGCCGGTGTTTACGTTTCGAAGAAGAAAAGCCCCAGCAAATTTGCCGGGGAAAGTAAAGATCAAGATACTCAGTATGGAAAATAATTTCGCAGATGATATCTTGGTCAAATTTACGCAGTTGCCAGCTAACTTGTATGCGGAGGTTATGATTGAATAAATTATTACGTAATGAAAAAGGTATTATTTTAATAGCAGCAACATTATCCGTTGTTGTTGTCTTGGGATTTAGTGCTGCGTTTTTTATGCGCAGCGTTTCCGAGAAGCGGTTTGTTGATGTGGAGAAATTTAATATGCAGGCGGAATTTTTAGCCGAGGCAGGAGCAAACCACGGCCTCTCGGAATTAAGGGAGCGCATTGATACAGATTTGTATGCGCGTGTCAGCCAAATAACCAATGCCAACACAGTCAGGGCTTATTATACCAATAAAAATGCATTAGGTTTCTTGCGTGACTATGCCTATAGTTCTGGAGATACCCAGTTTGCTATTGCTAATGGCAAGGCAACTGTGAGTTTCTCACCTTTAAATTTAATCACCGCGGTAAGCGGAACTTATACACCGGAAATTATTATTACTTCCGCAAGTAATCCCGAGAATCCCAGCGGCAGCACCTTTGTATTTCATTATAATTATATTACCAGAGGCACAGGCACAGCCACGGCCATAACGCCTAATATATCTAAACAGATAAGCTTATCCGGCAGTTTTTCTGTTACTGTGATGCCGTCCAGTTTTGCCAATTATGCACTTTTTACTATCAATCATACTTCTCCCAGCGGAGGACTCGTATGGTTTACAGGAAACACAAATTTCTTTGGGCCGGTTCATACCAATGATCGTTTTAGTTTTGCCAATAATCCCAGCGGACATTTTACAGATCAGGTAACCCAGCATCTGGACACAGCCAGGTTTTATAATAACAACAATTATATTTATTTAGATGATGATCACAACAGCAATATAGATGTGCCTGTATTTGACGAAGGTTTTCAGCGCTCAGTAGATGAAGTGCCTATAGGTACTATTAATCACGACAGTATGCAAACGCAGGCATTGGGTACAATGAGCCAGCCAGGCAGCGATGGAATTTATGTCCCTAATAATGCAGGGGCGGTAACCGGCGGTATTTATGTCAAGGGAGATGTGTCTGATTTTCAGTTGGGCGCAGATGGGAGCAATAATCCTCAATATACAATAACGCAAGGGTCAACCACCAAGATTATCACAGTAAATTACGGAGCCAAGACTACCAGGGTCCAGACAGTAGGCGGTTCTACTGATACATATTCAGGTCTGCCCGACGGCAATGGCGATGAAGGAACAATTATTTACTCCGAAAATAATATAAACCAAATACATGGAGTTGTTCAGAGGAATTCAAAAGTTACTGTTGCTTCAGAGGAAGATGTTGTAATTACCGACCATATACGGTATCAAGACTATAATGTTGGCCCGCCGGTTAATGCTACGGGTTATAATAATATGCTGGGAATAATTTCCTGGGGAGGCGATGTCCGTATCGGAAGAGATGCGCCTGACAATATTGAAATTCATGGAATAGTTATGGCTCCCGAAGGTTCATTCACCGTAGATGATTACAGAAGCCGTCCTTCGCAGGGGACAGCCACATTATTAGGAGGCGTGGTAAGCAAATATTACGGTCCCTTTGGTACCTTCTGGGGTAGCTGGCCAATATCGGGATACGGAAGGAATTTTGTTTATGATGCAAGAGTTCTTTCCGGACTGATTCCGCCATATTTTCCTACTCTAACCAACTTTACTTCTGAACAGGATGGTTTGGATGATCGGCCGACATGGAGGAAGAATTAGATTTATGAATAAAAGATTTATTTGGTTTATTCTTATAGCGGCAATAGCAGTCTTATTTTTATTTTTCTTATTAATGACAATGAATATCGCTACCCTCAAAACTAAGAAAGATGTTTCTCAGGGAAATGTTGCCGCCAGTGCCGCCAATATTACAAAAAAAGGTAGCAAGTCTTCTAAAAAAAGATATGATGTTTTTAAGTCTCCGCTTAGAAAAGTTAAGGCAGGCGACGAAAGTTCTCAGCCAGGAGTAGACTATCAGAGCAGAATGAAAGAACCTCTACCGATGTAGCGGAGATAACAATATAAAATTAAGAAACAGACATTTTTGTTTTGAGCAGCGATTTTGATACGGATTAGATAAATTTATCATGTTTGAATATTACAATATTTTGAATTGATGGATAGCAAAAAAGTTATTTCTCTATCTTCTCTTAGCCCTCTAAAACAATTGTTCAGGCCAACCATTATCTCTTCCAGAAATACTTTTGTTAGTTTGGATATCGGCAGTGCCTATATAAAAGCCATTTCTTTGGAAAAGAGCGGTCAGAATGTAAACATCACGGGTTTTAGCTGTGATAAGATTGAGTCAGATGTAAAAGAAACAGTAAAGAAGGCGCTCTCGAATTTTTCTATGAAGAAGAAAGAGCTGGCCATATCTGTTTCCGGGCCGAATGTAGTTTTGCGTTATGTGAATATTCCCATAATGAGCCACGATGAGATAAAGAAATCCATGGCCTTCGAACTGGAAAGATATATCCCCTTCAAGAAAGAAGAGATAAATTTCGATTTTACAATATTGAAAGAAAATAATAAAATCGGTAAGATGCTTGTGTTAATTGCCGCAGTGAAGAAAGAACTTGTTAACAGTAAAGTAGAGCTTTGCCGCGACTTGGGATACAGTCTTAACTTTGTTGATGTTTGTCCCTTGGCAGTTGCTAATTATTTTGAGTTTATCAGCCATGCCAAAGATACAGTTTGTGCAGTTATTAATTTGGGTGCGACGTCGACATCTACGGCCATTATTGAAGACGGACTGCTGGTTTTAAGCAGGGATATCTTTATCGGTGGCAATGATTTCACTAAGAAAATTTCAGAAACTCTTAATAAGGATTTTAAAGAGGCGGAAGAGCTAAAGCTGAATTCACTGGATAGCAATTTAATCCAGTCGCTAGAGCCGGTATTTAGTAACTTGACTAAAGAATTAAAAGCTTCCTTCGATTTCTATGAAACGCAGGAAAATCGCCTGATTGACAAAATTTTTGTTACGGGTGGTTCTGCTAAGCTTCAGGGGCTGGTAGAGTTTTTTAAACACTACCTGGGCCAGAATATCGAATTAATTAATTTTAATCCGGACAAGTTTAAGCTGAGCCCGAATTTAAAATCAGAAGAATTGGAAAGAGATTTCAATTTCTTCACCTTTGCCTTAGGCATGGCTGTGAGGAATTTTTAGATGATAAGGATAAATTTACTTCCTGCAAATCTCAGGAGAAGAGAAACCAGCATAGATGTACCCCAGATAAATATGCTTCCTGTGGTATCTGTAGCTGTTCTGGTTGTCTTGGCCATTCATATCATATTTTTTCTTTTAAGTTATGATAAGAAGATGAGGCTTGGCTCTTTAGCCGGGACCTGGGATAAAAAGCAGCAGCAGTTCAAGGAGATAGAGGATTTAAAGAAGAATCTAATCTTGAAGAAAGATAAGGTAAAGACAATAGAGTCTTTTCTTAGAAGGGATTTTTATCTGACGGATTTTCTCAATAAAGTAAACCAGGCCGTGCCCAAAGGTCTCTGGCTTACCCGTTTGAGTTTTTCTATAGACGGTTTAGTTATTGAAGGCAGTGTATTTTCTTCGAGCAGCGAATTGGTTTCGCTGGTTAATAATTTCTTCAATGGATTAAAAAGCGATGTCTTCTTCCAGCAAAATTTTGATAATTTTAATTTGGATTCGGTGCAGAGAAAGAATATCAAAGAGTACGAAGTTTTAGACTTTTTGTTGACGGCAGGAATAAGGCAACAGGAGGAAAAGATTGTTAATTCCAGCAGTAATAGAAAAAAATAAACAGATTATTCTCTTAGTAATTCTTGCTATTATCGTCGTGGCTGATCTAGCGATAATAGGAGGATGGCAGTATAATTTACTTTCCAGATATTCCAGGGACGTCTCGTCCAAAGAAAAATCAATTGCTGCGCTGGAGAGAGACATCAGGAATTTAGACAAAAACAAACAGGAGATGGCCGAGCTGGATGAGAAAAATAATAATTTCAAAATTATGATTGTGGACGAGAAAGACATAGCGGTTTTAATTGAGAAAATCTCTAATTTAGCCGATGATAGCGGCGTGAAAATAATACAGATTAAGCCTTTAATGGATAACTCCGATCTGAATATTATCGAGGCAAAAGACAGTAAATTCAGAGAGATAGAGATTCAAATAGTAGGGAAAGCCGATTTTCATCAATTAGGTAATTTTGTCAGCAGCCTTGAATCAGCAAGCAATTTTTTCAAGGTATCTTCACTCGATATCGAATCCCAAGACAAAGATTACCTTGTCCAAAACATAAGACTTTCTTTGACCACGTTTGTTAATATAGGGAATAGCAGAAAATGAAGAAAACAGGAATATACCCATTATTTCTATTTATTACATTTTTAATAATAGTAGATAGCATAGCGCAGGAGAAAGTGGTAAAATATGATAGCGGTAATAAGAGAAATCCTTTTATTCCCATTGTCACAAATGACGGCCAGCTTTTGAATGTGCAAAATGACGAAAACGACATAGACCTGAATTTAGAAGGTATAGCCTATGATAAAAACGGTCAGTCAATGGCTATAATAAACGGAGAAGTCCTGAGAAAAAATGATGCCATAGGAAGTGTTAAGATAATTGAGATAAGAAAAGATAGTGTGGTTTGTACCAGAGACGGAGAAATTTTTACATTAGATGCAAATGGGGGAAATAATTAATGCATAGATTTATTTTTTCGCTGGTATTTATTTTTTGCGTATGTTTTTCTCTCGTGGTTTATGGCGAACAGGCAGCCATAGACACTAGCAGAAGAAATGAGGTTATTGCTCCGGCATTACAGCAGGAAGTTACAGCGTCGGCCCAAGAAATCCAGCCCAGCAATATCACGCTCGATTTTAAAGACGCAGACATAAGAAATGTATTAAAGATTATTGCTTTAAAGACCGGAGTGAACATCGTAGCTTCTCCGGATGTGTCAGGTACGGTTTCTATATATTTAGATAATGTGCCATGGGAAAAGGCGCTGGATGTTATTTTAAGAACATATGGTTTTGGTTATGAGAAGAAGGGTAATGTTATTTCTGTTGCGCCATTAGGCAAACTTACCGAGCAGAGAAAAATGGAGATGGAGCTAAGCCAGGTTCAACCTACAGTTACTGAGGTGTTTAATCTGAAATATATAGATGCCATTGATGCCAAGAATGCTGTGGAACCATTGCTTTCAGCCAGAGGAAAAATCACGGTATTGGAGATGACAGGTAAGGCAGGCTGGGAGTTCGGAGGAGAATCTTTAGGCAAGAAAGAAAGAAAGGAAAAAGAACGTAAGAGCTTAACCAAGGTTCTCTTGATTACGGAAATTCCTCCTGTTATGGAAGAATTAAGGGCTGTATTAAAAAAGATAGATGTAAAACCAAAGCAGATTATGATTGAGACAAAGATTCTGGAGGTATCCCGCGATTATCTGGAAGATATCGGTTTCGAATATTCTACTAATTATGTGGGTGCCAGCGATATAAAGATTGACGGGATTAAGAGCGGCGATGACTATGGGGTTGGTGGACAGATGGCAACTGGCACTGGTTCCGCAGCTTCTGTATTGCCTTCTGTGTTTAATCCGTCTGCAACTGGCCTTACGCCTGCCAATGCAGGATTGCAGCTTGTGGTCAGGCATTTAGTCGGATCAAAGTTTGAAACTATATTTCATGCCTTGGAAGAAGATGTCCATTCTAATTTATTGTCGGCACCTAGAATTATGACGCTGGATAATCAGGAGGCAACAATTCTGGTAGGCAATAAATATCCGATATTGTCGACCAGCGTTTCCGGAACAGATACTACCACTACGACGACAAGCCTGGACTATTACCAGGATATAGGCATACAGTTGAATGTGGTGCCTCAAATAAGCGGAGAGAATAAAATCAATATGATTATACATCCGGCAGTTACTTCTTATACGTCTACTGTGGGCACCAATCTTTATCCCATAATAATCACTCGCGAGGCAGAGACGCAGGTAATCATAAATGACGGAGAGACTATTGTCATCGGAGGATTAATTAAAGATTACGATAACAAAGAAAAATTAGGCGTGCCATTTTTAAGCAAGATCCCTATATTGGGGGCGCTTTTCAGAAGAAATACTACCGACACCGCCAAAATAGAACTGCTTATTTTTATCACTGCCCATATTGTAGATGAGGATGGCCTTACAAAATCAGATGTCGAATTTTTAGAAAATCAGATTTCTCAAAATAAATAATATTGAAATTACAAAAAATAATATCAGATACTTTCACACGGGAAATGTTTTTGTTTTCTGCAGCAGCTGCTTTAGATGATAAAAAAAGATAAGAGCAGGTATTTTAAATTTAATTTTATATTTTCCAAGACAGGCGCAATGAGTTATATCTCCCACCTGGATTTAATACGGCTTTTTATGCG
The DNA here is from genome assembly GCA_028711115.1 of Candidatus Omnitrophota bacterium. Lineage (GTDB taxonomy): Bacteria > Omnitrophota > Gorgyraeia > Velamenicoccales > JABMQK01 > JAQTSV01. The sequence goes on along the minus strand of JAQTSV010000001.1, from coordinate 1,229,096 downwards.
CGCAGCTCGTCGGGCTAACCTGCCGCTGTATTTCACAGAAGGTTTCAGCCCTCGCCCCAAACTCAGAATAAACAGGGCTTTGAAGCTAGGATTAGAATCTGAAAACGAAGAGGCCGAGATTTTATTGATACGCAGGATAAATCCCTGTCTTTTTCAAAATCAATTGAACAGACAATTACCTAGAGGGATAAGGATAAGGGAAGTTAAAGTTTTATCTTGAGGATTGAAAATTATGTCTAGAGAAATACTTATTAATGTGGAAGAAAAAGAAAAACGTATCGCCATTGTAGAAAATAATAAGCTGGCAGATTTTTTTATTGAGCATCCGGAGGACAGGACGATAGTAGGCAATATCTATAAAGGCAGGATTCAGGATGTGGTGCCTTCTGTGGGTGCGGCATTCGTGGATATCGGCCAGGAAAAGAATGGATTCCTGTATTTAAATGATGTTACAGATTTTCGTTTTGATGAAAATGAACTGGAGGAGTTCAGCTCCGAGAATCAGAAAAAAAATTCGCAGATGCTGGAATTAAAGAAGGATCAGGAAGTATTGGTACAGGTAACCAAAGAGCCGTTTTCCGGCAAAGGCGCAAGGCTTACTACTCATGTTTCCCTTCCCGGCCGCTACTTAGTACTTATGCCATTCGACAGGCATTTTGGTATTTCCCGGAAAATCGAGGAGCCGGAGGAGAGAAAGAGGATAAGAGAAATCCTACGTTCTTTTAACCTTGGCCAGGATTATGGTATTATCGTCAGGACTGCGGCCTGGGGCAAAGACAGAAAATCCCTTACCCGCGATCTACATTTCTTACTGAATCTATGGGATAGGATAAAAAAGGTTTCGGTAAAATACAAATCTCCCTATTTATTATATGAAGACTATGATTTGGTCTTGAGGACTGTACGCGATTATTTTACCGAGGATATAGACAGATTAATCGTCGACTCCAAAATCGAATATAAAAGAATTTATAAATTTGTCAGTGCTTTCTTAAGGCAATTGGTAAGAAAAATTGTATTTCACCGTGATCCCGCATCTTTGTTTGATAAGCACGGCGTGGAAAAAGAGGTGGAAAATATATACAGAAATAAAATTTATCTTCGCTGCGGAGGCCACATCGTCATAGAGCAGACAGAAGGGCTGATTGTCGTAGATGTTAACTCCGGAAGTTTCAGCCAGAAGAAATCAAAACAGGAAGATGCCGCCTTTAAGGTGAACAGTGAATCCGCAGAAGAGGTTGCGCGCCAGCTAAGGCTACGGGATTTAAGCGGAATTATCGTTATCGATTTTATTGATATGCAGCAGGAAGGCCACAGGAGAGAATTGCTCAAAATTCTTAAAATGGCCCTTACCCAGGATAAGGCAAAGACGGATGTCGTGGGAATATCGCGGCTGGGTTTAGTTGAGATGACGCGGGAAAGAGTGCACAGGTCCATAGAAAGTATTTCCTATAAAGATTGTCCTTATTGCCGCGGCAAAGGTAAGGTGAAGTCAGAAGTGGCTATGGCAGGATATGTATTCAGACATTTGCGCAACAACCTCAATAATTTCAAAGCACGCAAGGTTGATGTGACTTTGCATCCCAACGTGGCCAATAAGATTATGGTGGATAACAGAAATTCTATCCGCGACCTGGAAAGAAAATTCAGGAAGAGAATAAATATCGTTGCCCAGCCGGGCCTGCATATAGAAGACATAAGAATTTCCTGATTACCTGTTTTTGCATAAAATTTCCCGGAAGTTAATATTTTAAATCAGGCCGTCAGCCTTAGATTGAAAGTGTTGACGCTGGCTTTTTTATATGTTATATTTACCGAGTTAACTAGCTAGGCCTCGATACCAAAATAACGGCTTTCAGCCTCAAGAAAACCAAAGTCTTTACGCAGCCATAAGATTTTAGCAGGAATTCTTCAAACGGTCTCAGCCGTAACTTACTGTTAATCGGATAATTCGGAAAAAAAGGAGCAATAATATGTATGCTGTGATTCAAACTGGCGGTAAGCAATACAAAGTTCAGGAAGGCGATATTATCAATGTAGAAAAGCTGGATTTGGGAAAGTCCAAGAAAGAAGTATCCTTTAACGAGGTGTTATTGGGTGTGGATAATGATGAAGTGATTATAGGCCAGCCCATTATTAAAGGCGCCAAAGTCAAAGCCGAGGTCTTAGGCGATATACGCGAGAAGAAAATAGTCACCTATAAATATAAACGCAGAAAGAGTTACCATAAGACCATAGGCCACAGGCAGAATCTGACTAAAGTTAAGATTAAAGAGATAACGTTGAAAAAAGAATAACATTTAATGTTCATTGATAGAGTTAAGATTTTAGTTAAAGGTGGCGCCGGCGGAAATGGTTGCTCAAGTTTTTACAGTGATAAAATGAGCCGGAATAAAATACCCGACGGTGGCAATGGCGGCGACGGGGGAAATGTTATCTTTAAGGCCTCGAGGAATGTATTTACGCTGCTTGATTTTAAGTATCGCCATGAATTTGCCGCAGCCAGTGGCAAACACGGTTCAGGCAATAATAAAAGAGGTAAAAACGGCGAAGACATTGTTATCCTGATTCCCTTAGGAACGCAGGTAATCGATGAAACCTCCGGATACCTTTTAGAGGATTTAAACTTAGAAGGCAAAGAAGTAGTTGTCGCCAAAGGCGGCAGAGGCGGTTGCGGTAACCATACAAAAAGGGAAGCGCAACCAGGCCATCTCGGCGAGGCAAGAGATATAATTTTAGATTTAAAGCTCATTGCTGATGTGGGGATTATTGGTTTTCCCAACGCCGGTAAATCTACTCTGATATCTCAGATATCGAGCGCAAGGCCACGCATTGCCTCGTATCCGTTTACAACCAAAGATCCTGTTCTGGGCGTGGTGAATACAGAAGAAGGTAAGTTCAGCGACGATAGTTTTACTATCGTGGATATTCCCGGGCTCATCGAAGGCGCGCACCAGGGGCGCGGATTGGGCGATAAGTTTTTAAGGCACGTCGAGAGGACTAAAGTTTTAATTCATCTTATAGATATGGCCGGCACGGAAAACCGCGACCCTCTGTCTGATTATGAAATTCTTAATAAAGAGCTGGGTTTATATTCCAAAGAAATATTGAAGAAACCGCAGATTTTAGTAGCCAATAAGATGGATTTAGAGCCCGCAAAGGATAATTTAAAAAGATTCAAACGTAAGTTCAAAAATAAAATAATTGATATTTCGGCAAAAGAAAAAAATAATCTGGATATTTTAATCGATGAAATCAGCAAAAAACTATAAAAGAATAGTGGTTAAGGTTGGTTCGAGCGTTCTTACAGAAGGCAAAAACTCTCTTGTCGAGTCTAATCTGGAGAGAATTGTAAAACACGTTGCCGATCTGTCTTCTCAAGGCAAGGAAGTTGTCCTGGTGACATCCGGTGCTATTGCCTGCGGTTTATCTTCTATGGGCCTGGAAAAAAGGTCCACAAAGTTATCCGAATTGCAGGCTGCCGCAGCCATCGGACAAAACATACTCATGCAGAATTATACACGCGTATTTAGCAAATATAATTTAAAATGCGCGCAGATTCTATTGACCAGGGATGATTTCCACGAGAGGAAAAGATACATTAACGCAAAAAATACAATCTTAGAACTATTTGATTTAAAGGTTATTCCCATCATAAACGAAAACGATACAGTCTCTGTAGATGAAATAAAATTCGGCGATAATGATATGCTCTCTGCATTGGTTGCAATGTTAATTGAGGCAGATGGATTAGAGATATTGACAGACGCAGAGGGTTTGTGTCAAGAATATGATAAAAAGAAAAAACAGTATACAAATTTATTGAAGAATGTAGATATTATTACTCCAGAAATAATACGAATGGCTTGTGGCACAAATAGCACAACAGCCATTGGAGGATTAAGGAGTAAAATCGATCCTATTAAAATTGCTACTAATGTTGGTATTGATGTAGTACTGACCAGTGGTTTGTCTAAAGAAGGGCTAAAAATTGATTTTGTTGATTTAGATAAATGTGCAGGAACTCATTTTAGTGCTTCCAGTAAATTAAGGGCATCAAAAAAACACTGGATAGCTTTTGGTGCAAGAGTAAAAGGCAAAATTATTATTGATGATGGAGCAGTTAAGGCAATCTTAAATAAAAGCGCAAGCCTTCTTTCTCCAGGAGTAGTCGGTGTGATGAGAGAATTTTCAGAGGGAGATGTCGTAGATATAAGTGACGCGAATAATAACATTTTAGCACGAGGAATTACAAATTATTCCAGCCAGCAATTAGATAAAATAAAAGGCAAAAAATCAGAAAAAGAAGTCGTGCATCGTAACAATTTAGTGCTCTTAAAATAAAATGGAAGAAAAACAATTAAAACTAAAATTAAAAAAGATAGCGAATCTAGCAAAAGATGCTTCTTTTAAATTAAATCTCGTCGATACAGCTACAAAAAATACTGTATTAAAAGAGATGGCTGAGGCGTTAATCAGAGAAAAAGAAAAAATTATTTCAGCCAATAAGAAGGATTTGCAGGCTGCGCGCAAAAATAAAATATCGGAGGCTTTTATTGAAAGGCTCACTCTTTCTGATGAAAGAATCCAGGAGATGAGTGATTCGTTAGTGGAAGTGTCAAAATTAGACGATCCCGTCGCTAGCATTATTAAATCCTGGCAAAGGCCAAACGGATTAAAAATTTCCAAAGTACGCGTGCCCATAGGAGTGATATTAATAATTTATGAGTCGCGTCCGAATGTTACCGCTGATTGCATCGGATTATGCCTTAAATCCTCTAATTGCGTAATTTTGCGCGGCGGTTCCGATGCATTAAATTCCAACAAGGCGATATTTAGTATTCTAAACAGCGTGGCTCTGAAAAACGGAATTCCTCAGGGCAGTATCAATTTCATAGATTCTTCGGAGCGCAAAGCTGTGGATGTACTTTTGCAATTAGACGATTTGATTGATGTGGTGATTCCCCGGGGAGGCGAAGGCCTAATCAGGGAAGTAAAAAATAAATCACGCATACCTGTAATCAAACATTATAAAGGCATCTGTCATGTTTATGTTGATTCAGAGGCGGATTTGAATATGGCGGGAAAGATTGCCTTTAATGCTAAGGTCGAGCGCCCTGGCGTCTGCAATGCCATGGAAACGCTCTTGGTGCACAAAGATGTTGCCATAAGGTTTTTACCGGGTATGATTAAAGAATTGCAAAATGCCGGCTGTGAAATCCGCGGTTGCGCTGTCACCAGAAAGATTGCCAGGAATTTCAAGAATATAAAATCCGCCACAGAAAAAGACTGGTCTACAGAATATCTGGATTTGATTCTCTCCGTTAAAGTGGTGGATTCTTTGAGTGATGCCATAAAACATATTAATTATTACGGCTCTCACCATTCGGACAGTATTATCACAGACAATAGAGAAAATGCGGAAAGATTCTTGAAAGAAGTTGATTCTGCCTGTGTGTTTGTAAATGCATCAACGCGATTTACCGATGGTTATCAATTCGGCATGGGGGCAGAAATGGGAATCTCGACGGATAAATTGCATGCGCGCGGCCCCATGGCCCTGGAAGAATTGACTACTTATAAATATATTATCGAAGGAAACGGACAAATCAGAGAGTAGCCGTTTGGCGGTTTTTTATGAGAATAGGTATTTTTGGCGGGACTTTCAATCCCATACATTTCGGGCACTTGGTATTGGCAGAACAGGCCTTTGAGAAGTTAAATCTTGGCAAGGTAATATTTATTCCCAGTTTCCAGCCGCCGCATAAAAATAATCCCGGCGTAGTCTCGGCAGTCCACAGGTATAAGCTGGTGAGTTTGGCCATAAAAGGCAATCCGCGTTTTGAGATTTCTGATATCGAGATAAAAAGAAAGGGTTTTTCATATTTAGTAGATACGCTAAAAGGATTCAAGAGGATTTATCCCAAATCAGAGCTTTTTTTTATCAGTGGTTCTGACGTTTCCGGGCAAATCGGTAAGTGGAGGGCAATTAACGAAATTCTTGGTCTTTGTAAATTTGTTTTAGCCAAGAGGCCAGGTTACAGATTAAAGAAATACAACAAGGATATCTCGGTGATTTCCATTACAGAACTGGATATTTCTTCTTCCATGATAAGGAGAAAAATTAAACAGGGTCAATCAGTGCGCTATTTGATGCCGATGAGAGTATACAAATATATTAAAAACAAGGGGCTCTATCAATGATTAAAGTTGGGCCTTCGGTTTTAGCCTGTGATTTTGGAAATTTGGCCAGCGAAATTAAAAAGGCAGAAGCAGCCGGCGCGGATTTTCTGCACGTCGATATAATGGACGGAAATTTCGTTCCCAATATAACTATCGGGCCTGATGTGGTTTCAAAAATTAACAACGCCTCCGATTTGGTTATTCATGCGCACCTTATGATTGCCGATCCGCAAAATTATATCGAAGCTTTTTCCCAGGCGGGTTCGGACATAATCAGTTTTCATATCGAAGCGGTAAAATACGACATCGAAAAATCAAAAAAGATAATCAAGATGATTAAAAGTTTAGGTAAGAGGCCGGCGATAGCCATTAATCCGCCTACGCCGCTTAAAAAAATTACACCTTTGTTAAAATATTTAGACTGGGTTTTGATTATGACCGTAAATCCAGGATTCGGCGGCCAGAAGTTTATGGATGGCGTTTTACCCAAAATCAAATCCTTAAGGAAAATCTATAAGAAAGATATCGAGATAGATGGTGGTATTAACGACAAAAATGCAAAGTTAGTGGTTGGGGCAGGAGCAAATATTCTTGCCGCAGGCACATTTATATTCAAGGCAAACAACATGTCAGAAGCCATAAGGAGTTTAAAAAATGTCTAAAAATAGCATTAAGGAAAAAATCAAATTTGGTACCGATGGTTGGCGGGCGGTTATCGCGGATACTTTCACTTTCGAGAATCTGAAAATTGTCTCACAGGCGACAGCTGATTTTCTGAAAAGTTCACAGGCTAAATCTAAAAACAAAAAATTGAATATAGCCGTGGGATACGATACGAGATTTATGTCGGAGAATTTTGCTGAGATAGTAGCCTGTGTATTTGCTGCAAACGGCATAAATGTGATTTTATCTGACAGGCTGACGCCTACACCTACAATTAGTTTTGCTGTAAAGACTAGGAAACTGGATTTAGGTATAATGATTACAGCAAGCCATAACCCTCCGGAATTTAACGGCTTTAAAATAAAAAGCCATACAGGAGGCTCGGCAGATATCAGCGTTACTAAAAAGGTAGAAAAATTATTGTGTAAAAATAAACCCAGGTTTATGCCTTTGAGCCAGGCCCTGGAGAAAAAGTTAATTACAAAAGAAAATATCATAAGCGATTATATAAAATTCCTGCGTTCATACCTAGATTTAGACAGATTGAAAAACAGCAGATTTAAGGTTTTATTGGATTGTATGTATGGAAGCGGCAATGGCTATATGAGAGAAGTAATCGCTGGCACGGCAATTGATTTAGAGATAATGCGCAGCGAACGCAATACATATTTTGAAGGCAAAGGCCCTGAGCCGGTAAAACAAAATTTGTCCAAGATTATAGGGCGGATGAAGAATGAAAATTTTGATTTGGGTTTAGTTCTCGACGGAGACGCTGACAGGATAGCCGCCGTAGCTTCCGGCGGAGAATTTATCCATCCGCAAAAGATATTAGGATTATTGGCCTTGCATCTGAAGGAAGACAGATTATTGTCCGGTGGCATCGTAAAGACAGTGGCAGGCACCACCATGATTGATCATATCGCCAAATATCTTGGATTGAAGTTGCATGAGACACCGGTAGGTTTTAAATATATTTCCCATCTTATGGAAAAAGAAGATATTTTGGTGGGTGGAGAAGAAGCCGGCGGTATGGGTTTTAAGAATTATGTTCCGGAGAGAGACGGGACTTTAGCGGGTTTACTTTTGCTTGAGATGATGGTATATCGCAATAAAAACATAAAAGACATCGTATCAGAAATGGAAGATAGATTCGGAAGATATCACTATTTAAGAGAAGATTTAAAATTAAAACCAGGCCGGAAGATGAAAGATGTCAAAACAATTAGGCCAAAGACGCTGCTTGATTCAAAAGTGGTGAAGATAACAGATATCGACGGTATCAAGTTGTTTTGCGAAGATGAAAGCTGGCTGATGCTAAGGCCATCGGGGACAGAACCGCTTATGCGTATTTATGCCGAGGCAAAATCTCACGAAAAAGCAACGAACCTGCTTAATTTAGGGAAAACCCTGGTATTAAAATAGTTAATGTTCTATATAGCTACAGTTAACTTTTTATTCATTATATTCAAGTTATTTTTTCGCTTTAAAATAGAAGGCGCAGAGAATGTCCCTTCTCAAGGCGCATTTATTTTGGCCAGCAATCATTCCAGCTATCTTGATCCGCCAATTTTGGCTGCAGCCTGTTATCGATGCGGTAGGCGTAAGTTGAATTTTTTAGCCAAAGAAGAGCTTTTTTATAATAAATGGTTTAGCTTGCTTATCAGAAACCTTAGGGCGTTTCCTGTGAAAAGAGGAAAAGGAGATATTGGAGCAATAAAAGAAAGCATCAGAAAGATTAGAAATGGCGAACCTCTGTTGATTTTTCCCGAGGGAGAACGCAGCCCGGACGGAAGTATAAAGGAAGGTTTCCCCGGTATAGCATTACTGGCCACCAAGACAAAAATTCCCATAATACCGGCATTTATAACAGGTGCAGAAAATACATTAAGCGTAAAATCAAAAGCTGTAAAATTCTGCAAACTAGGCGTAAGGTTCGGCAGGCCGTTACTTTTTTATCATCAAGGGCCGCAAGGTTATTCAGAAATTACAGATAAGATTATGTCGGCGATAAAGGATTTGGCTGGCAACCCCTGATTGATTTTTTATTTCTTTGTTTCTGGAAATCAAAGCTTAAGAATTAGTTGTTGACAAATAGCCTAAATTAAAAGATAATCTAATGCTATCTTTGGTCACTTTAGGTGACTTTTAAGATAAATAAGATGACCCTTGCTGATTCGTTTTGCATTCGCAAAGCGAATCAAAACGATGGGGGCATCAAAAAGGGAGGATTGATTTTTGTGGAAGAAACCAAGATGGATTTAGGAACTTTATACGAATCTAGTTTAAAAAAGGTTAGTGACGGTCAGATTCTGAAAGGAAAAATCGTCAAGATCGGAGCAAAGGATGTGCTTGTGGATATCGGGTACAAGTCCGAAGGTATAATCCCGATTAGTGAATTTTTATCCAAGGCCGATTTGGAATTAGGCAAAGAAATTGATGTCTATGTGGAGGCCAAAGAAAATGACGAAGGAATGATAGTCCTTTCTCGGGAGAAGGCACAGAGGCTCCACGGTTGGGACAGGATATCTTCGTCTTCCAATGAAGGTGATTTGGTAGACGGCTCTGTAAGGCGCAAGGTAAAAGGCGGTTTTATAGTCGACATATTTGGCATCGAAGCATTTTTACCTGCTTCTTTATCTTCTTTCAGAGGCACAAGCGACAAAGATGTTTTAAACAATTCATTTAAATTTAAGATTGTTAAGATGAACAGCCTAAGGCGCAGCCTGATAGTCTCTCGCAAAGATGCACTGCAGCAGGAGAGAGAGGTAAATCGGGATAAGATATGGTCGACCTTAGAAATAGGCGGAATTTACTCAGGCCTGGTAAAGAATATCACCGACTTCGGCGCTTTTATTGATTTAGGCGGCGTGGACGGCCTTCTGCACATCACCGATATGAGCTGGTCAAGGATTTCGCATCCGTCGGAAATAGTGGCAGTAGGCGACAAAATTGAAGTTATGGTTCTGACAATCGATAAGGAATCCAAGAAAGTTTCGCTGGGATTAAAACAGCGCATGGCCGATCCCTGGCAGGATATTGAAAAAAGATTTCCTGCTGGTTCTCATGCAAAAGGAAAGATTGTCAATATCCTTCCTTACGGCGTCTTTGTAGAATTGGATAAAGGCATAGAAGGGTTGATTCATGTTTCTGAAATATCCTGGCAAAAACGCAACATTAATCCACAGGAAATGTTTACCATAGGTGAAAATATAGAGGTTCAGGTAATAAATATCGACAGAGAATCAAGAAGGATGTCTCTGAGCATTAAACAATTAGAAGCCAATCCCTGGACAGATGCAGAAAATAAATATCCTATCGGCTCCAAAGTAACCGGCAAGATTACTGGATTTGCTGAATATGGCGCTTTTGTAGAGTTGGATAATGCTATCGACGGTATGATTCACATCTCTGATCTTTCCTGGACAAAACGCATTACCAATATTCAGGAAATATTAAAGAAAGGCCAGAAGGTAGAGGCTGTTATTTTGTCTGTGGATGCACAGAATCGCAAGATATCCTTAGGCATAAAGCAGCTGCAGGAAAGTCCCTGGCCTGAAATTGTAAAACGTCTGCCAGTCGGTACAACTATAGATTCTGCGGTGGTAACCGGCTTGTCTAATTTCGGAGTATTCGTTAAGGTTGAAGAGGAACTGGAAGGACTGATTTATTCCAGCGAAATAGACAAAGAGGTAATGGAGAAATTAAAACCCGGAGATAAAATAAAAGCGCAGATTATCAAAATGGATCCGGATCAGGCAAAGATAGGGTTAAGTACCAGGTGTTAGATGGCAGATATCGATAAGCAGTTAAGTTTGATTAAGCGCGGCAGCACAGAAGTTATTTCCGAAGAGGAATTAGTAAATAAATTAAAAGAAGCACAGATAAACAGAAGACCCCTGCATGTCAAAGCTGGTTTTGATCCCAGTGCCCCAGATATCCATCTCGGCCACACGGTTTTGTTGCGTAAACTCAAACACTTCCAGGAATTGGGCCACAGCGTTTATTTCTTAATCGGAGATTTTACCGGCAGAATCGGCGATCCTTCAGGCCAGACAGAAATGAGAAAACAGCTGTCCAAGGAAGAAGTGATTAAAAATGCCAAGACCTACAAGAGACAGATTTTTAAAATTCTTGATCCCAAGCGCACGCGCATCGTATTCAACAGCAGATGGTATGAAAAGATGACGTTTGATCAGGCGATTGAATTCTTGTCCAAATATACCGTAGCCAGAATGTTGGAAAGAGATGATTTTTTGAGGCGCTTCAAAGAAAACAGGCCCATAAGCATTCTGGAATTTATTTATCCTTTGATTCAGGGTTATGACTCGGTGGTTTTAAAGGCGGATGTGGAATTAGGCGGCACCGATCAGAAATTTAATTTATTGGTGGGCCGTGAACTTCAGAGAGAATTCGGGCATTCTCCGCAAATAGTAATTACCATGCCGTTATTGGAAGGCACCGACGGCATAAATAAAATGTCTAAATCTTTGAATAATTATATCGGAATAAACGAGCCGCCCAAAGATATGTTCGGCAAGATTATGTCTGTCAGCGATGATTTGATGTGGCGATATTCCGAGCTGCTTACAGACCTGGATTTAGGCGTAATGAAGAAAATGCATCCCAAAGAAGCCAAATTAAAACTCGCTACAGAGATTACCAAGGAATACCACGGCGAATCAGAAGCCAAATTGGCACGCCAGGAATTTGAGCGCGTATTTAAGAATAAAGAATTGCCGCAGGAGATTGTCCAGCAGAAAATAAATATCCCCGGAGATAAAATCCCCTTAATAAATCTATTGGATTACGGCTTAAATATTCTATATACGAGTAATTCCAAGAATGAATTACGCCGTTTAATACAGCAGGGGGCGGTTAAGGTCAATTCCCAGACAATTTCCAACATAAATTACGAATTAGAGGCAGGCAGAGAATATTTAATTCAGGTAGGCCGCAGGTCTTTCGTAAAAGTTATATTAAAGAAAAATTAGATAAAAAACATAAGTTATTATTTTCAATAGAGTTTTGTTCCTAGGGCAAGAATTTTCTTGACAACAATTGTTTTTTTGATATAATTTCTACACTCAAAAAGAGTTAAGAAAGGTTTTCAAAAAAATCTTTTTGGTGGATAAATTTTTAGAATTGACAAATTTAGCTAAATAATATTTATTAACGAGTAAGGGATCTATATAAAGCCATCAACCTCGTTGATGGCTTATTTTTTTTACAATCGTTCTTTCAAAATTTAATAGCCAAGTTTTCGGAGAGTTTGATCCTGGCTCAGAATGAACGCTGGCGGCGTGGATTAGGCATGCAAGTCGAGCGATATTTTAAGCAGAGAGGTTGAAGCCGCAAGGTGGATGCTAATTTGCTTAATTTATAGCGGCAAACGGGTGAGTAACACGTGAGTAATCTACCTCCAAGTTTGACATAGCCTCGCGAAAGCGGGGGTAATTTCAAATATGACCACGTTTTGGCATCAGAATGTGGTGAAAGCAGGGGACCGCAAGGCCTTGTGCTTAGAGATGAGCTCGCGTCCTATCAGCTAGTTGGTAGGGTAATGGCCTACCAAGGCTAAGACGGGTAGCTGGTCTAAGAGGATGGTCAGCCACATTGGGACTGAGACACTGCCCAGACTCCTACGGGAGGCTGCAGTCGAGAATCTTTAGCAATGGACGAAAGTCTGACTATGCGACGCCGCGTGAGGGATGAAGGTCTTCGGATCGTAAACCTCTTTCGATTGGGAAGAAAGTATTTGGCATTAATAATGTCAAGTATTGACGTTACTAAGAGAAGAAGTCACGGCCAACTCCGTGCCAGCAGCCGCGGTAATACGGAGGTGGCGAGCGTTATTCGGATTCATTGGGTGTAAAGGGCAGGTAGGTGTCCTGGAAAGTGGGAGGTGAAATCCTTCGATTCAATCGAAGAACTGCCTTCCAAACTACTAGGATTGAGTGTGAGAGAGGAAAGCGGAACTCTCGGTGTAAGGGTGAAATCTGTAGATATCGAGAGGAACACCAGTAGCGAAGGCGGCTTTCTGGATCACTACTGACACTGAGCTGCGAAAGCTAGGGGAGCAAACAGGATTAGATACCCTGGTAGTCCTAGCTGTAAACGATGAGTACTTGGTGTCTCGGGTTAAACTGAGGTGCCGGAGTTAACACATTAAGTACTCCACCTGGGGACTACGACCGCAAGGTTAAAACTCAAAGGAATTGACGGGGGCCCGCACAAGCGGTGGAACATGTGGTTCAATTCGACGATACGCGAAGAACCTCACCAGGACTTGACATATAGGTAGTAAGAACCTGAAAGGGGGATGACTCGTCAAGCCGAGTGCCTATACAGGTGTTGCATGGCTGTCGTCAGCTCGTGCCGTGAGGTGTTGGGTTAAGTCCCTCAACGAGCGCAACCATCATCCTTTGTTGCCATCTTGCTTTTGGGAAACCAAAGGCGAAGGCACTCTAAGGAGACCGCTCGCGATAAGCGAGAGGAAGGTGGTGATGACGTCAAGTCAGTACGGCCCTTATGTCCTGGGCTACACACGTGTTACAATGGGGTGTACAAAGGGTTGCCAAACCGCGAGGTGGAGCTAATCCCAAAAAACACCCCTCAGTTCAGATTGGAGTCTGCAACTCGACTCCATGAAGCTGGAATCGCTAGTAATGGCGGATCAGCTACGCCGCCGTGAATACGTTCCCGGGCCTTGTACACACCGCCCGTCAAGCGATGGGAGCTGGGAGCACCCGAAGTTCTCCGCAAGGAGACCGAAGGTGAAACTGGTGACTGGCGCTAAGTCGTAACAAGGTAGCCGTATCGGAAGGTGCGGCTGGATCACCTCCTTTCTAAAATTTTTTGCCTGCGCAAAACGCGTGCAAAGATTTTGGAGAAATCAATAAGTAAAATAAGTAAAGAAGGAGATTTGGTGTTGTTAAGGTTTTAAAGAAGAGAGCTTAACTCACCGAACTTGGCTATTTAATTTTTTTCCGCAGGCGAATCTGTCTTCGGTAGAGAATTTTTACGGGAGTCAACTCTCGCGCGAATAACCAGCGCAAGCAGAGGGCTTCCATTTTTTGCAAATGGCAAATAGCCCCGCACTAGAATAAAAGAATTCAGCGGGGTCCCGCAAAGCGGGACAAATAGCAAATTGAATCAGGGCAGTTTGTTATAAGCCATATGCGGTTTGCCAAATATGGGCCCATAGCTCAGTTGGTTAGAGCACAGCCCTGATAAGACTGGGGTCAGTGGTTCGAATCCACTTGGGCCCATTAAATCAGAACTAAGAGCTAAGAATTAAGATAAGAAAGATTGTGTTTTCTGATTTTTTCTTAAATCTTGATTCTTAGATCTGTTTTTTCGGGGCAGTAGCTCAGCTGGGAGAGCGCGTGCTTTGCAAGCATGAGGTCGGCGGTTCGATCCCGCTCTGCTCCACCAATAATTTCATTAATGAAATTATTGGTGAGTGCCGAAATAATGTATTTCGGCCTCCACTTAAAATTTCATTATCAAGACAAAAATCCCTAGAAAAATTTCTTATCTTCAAAATAGATAAGTTTTGTTCTTTGACAACTATATAATACTGACACTATAAAGCCGAGAGGTAAAATCAAATAATTTGATCATTTTTACATGGTCAAGCTACTAAGGGTCTATGAAGGATGACTAGGTCAGTTAAGGCGAAGAAGGACGTGGTAAGCGGCGATACTTCTTGGGGGAGCTGCAAACAAGCTTTGATCCCAGGGATTCCGAATCCGGCAACGGACTCCGAGTAATATCGGAGTATCCTGACATAAATAAAATAGTGTTAGGAGGCGAAACCAGGGGAAGTGAAACATCTCAGTACCCTGAGGAAAAGAAAACACAGTGATTCCCAGAGTAGCGGCGAGCGAAAGGGGAAGAGCCTAAATCTTGATTGCGTGATAACCTGCGTGTGTTGTAATCAAGAGGTTGCGGGAGCAGATCAGAGAATTATGCAGAATTCTCGGAAAGTTACAAATTTTAATAGTAGCCGAATGTTTTGGAAAAGACAGCTATAAAAGGTGAAAGCCCTGTAGGCGAAACTATTAAAGCTTTCTGGATTTGTTTCCCAAGTACTGCGGGACACGAGGAACCCCGTAGGAATCCAGGCTGACCACAGCCTAAGGCTAAATACTAGAACTGAACCGATAGTGCACTAGTACCGTGAGGGAAAGTCGAAAAGAACCCCGGCGAGGGGAGTGAAATAGAACCTGAAATCATAGATCTACAAGCGGTCGGAGCTCTATGGTTCGACGTAAGTCGGACAATGAGCGACGGCGTGCCTTTTGCATAATGAACCGGCGAGTTATTCTAATAAGCGAGTTTAACCCCGTAAATGGGGGAAGGCGTAGGGAAACCGAGTCCTAAACGGGCGATTAGCTTGTTAGAATAGACCCGAAGCTGAGTGATCTACCCATGGCCAGCGCGAAGTCCGCCGAAAGGCGGATGGAGGTGCGAACCCGTGAACGTTGAAAAGTTTTGGGATGAGCTGTGGGTCGGAGCGAAAGACTAATCAAACTCAGTTATTGCTGGTATTCCCCGAAATAGCTTTAGGGCTAGCCTCAAGAAAATGAGCAATAGAGGTAGAGTGCTGAATGGACTAGGGACCCCACCAGGTTGCCAAATCCAACCAAACTCCGAATACTATTGTTTCTTATCTTGGGAGTAAGACTTTGAGGGATAAGCTTCATAGTCAAAAGGGAATCAGCCCAGACCGTCAGCTAAGGTCCCAAAGGATAGGCTAAGTGGTAAAGGATGTGGAACAACTTGGACAACCAGGATGTTGGCTCAGAGGCAGCCATCATTTAAAGAGTGCGTAACAGCTCACTGGTCGAGTTGTTCTGCGCCGAAGATAATCGGGGCTCAAGCCTATTACCGAAGCTGCGGATTTATCCCGTTTCGACGGGACAAGTGGTAGGGGAACATTCTGCGGTAGGTTGAAGGTAGACCGTAAGGACTACTGGACGAAACAGAAGGGATTATGTCGGTATGAGTAGCGAAAATTACGGTGAGAAACCGTGACACCGCAAGCCTAAGGTTTCCTGGGGAAGGTTAATCCGCCCAGGTTTAGTCGATCCTAAGCTGAGGCCGAGAGGCGTAGGCGATGGACAATCCGTTAATATTCGGATACTAGCTAAGAGCGTCATACTCTGGAGTTGACGCAGTAGGAATGGACCGGCAGACTGTTGGATGTGTCTGCTCAAACCTGTAGTTCCGGCGGCAACGTCGGGATGAGGGGTGACGGGGATTTTTCGGAACTCCGAAAGAGAAGTGGTTCAATGCCACACTGCCGAGAAAATTCTTCAGGGAAGCTACTTAGCTAATCGTACCGGAATCCGACACAGGTAGGCTACCAAAATATGGTAAGGTGCTCGAGAGAACTCTCGTTAAGGAACTCGGCAATCTAACCTCGTAAGTTCGCAATAAGAGGTGGCTGGATTGTGAAGTCCGTACGGATGGAGCATGAAAGCTTTCAATAAAGTGGCTCGGGTGACTGTTTAGCAAAAACCAATCACTCTGCAAACTCGTAAGAGGAAGTATAGGGTGTGACACCTGCCCGGTGCTAGAAGGTTAAGGGAAAAGGTTAGTGTCCCGTAAGGGATGCGAGGCTTTGAACCGAAGCCCTAGTAAACGGCGGCCGTAACTATAACGGTCCTAAGGTAGCGAAATTCCTTGTGGGGTAAGTTCCCACGCGCACGAATGGTGTAACAACTTGAGCGCTGTCTCAACGAGAGACTCGGCGAAATTGTAGTGACAGTGAAGATGCTGTCTACCCGCATCAAGACGAAAAGACCCCGGAACCTTTACTGTACTCTGGTATTGGGTTTTGGTTCGATCTGTGTAGGATAGGTGGGAGACTTTGAAGCCTCGACGCTAGTTGAGGCAGAGTCGTCCTTGAAATACCACCCTTATCGCACTAAAGTTCTAATCTCTAACCGTGAATCCGGTGGAGAGACACTGCCAGACGGGCAGTTTGACTGGGGCGGTTTCCTCCTAAAATATAACGGCGGAGCCCAAAGGTTTCCTCAGGGCGGTTGGCAATCGCCTGTCGAGCGTAAGGGCATATGGAAGCTTAACTGCGAGGCCGGCAGGCCAAGCAGATACGAAAGTAGGGCTTAGTGATCCGGTGGTAGTTAGTGGGAATGCCATCGCTCAACGAATAAAAGGTACTCCGGGGATAACAGGCTTATTGGACTCGAGAGTTCATATCGACAGTCCAGTTTGGCACCTCGATGTCGGCTCATCCTATCCTGGGGCTGGAGAAGGTCCCAAGGGTCCGGCTGTTCGCCGGTTAAAAGGGTACGTGAGCTGGGTTCAGAACGTCGTGAGACAGTTCGGTCTCTATCTGATGTGGGCGTTAGGAAGTTTGAAGGGAGCTATCCCTAGTACGAGAGGACCGGGATAGACGAACCTCTGGTGTTCCAGTTGTCCTGCCAAGGGCAAAGGCTGGGTAGTCATGTTCGGAAGAGATAAGCGCTGAAGGCATATAAGCGTCAAGCTCGCCCTAAGATTAGACTTCCCTTCCCGTAAGGGATGTAGGCGGCTCGTAGACTACGAGTTTGATAGGCTCTAGGTGTAAGTCCCGTAAGGGATTCAGCCGATAGAGTACTAATCGCCAATCGGCTTGGCCATGTAATTTGAATATCGCAAGGCTTTATAGTCAGTTTTATATAGTTGGTTCATAATATACAAGTTATTATTTCCTGGTGGTCAGACCAGAGGGGCCACACCCGTTCCCATTCCGAATACGGTAGTTAAGCCCTCTAGGGCCGATGGTACTGCACTAGTAATGGTGTGGGAGAGTAGGACGCTGCCGGGGTTAAATTATAGGGCTTTGGAATTAATTCAGAGCCCTATTTTTTTGTAAGCGCTTTCCCGAAATAGCATTCCCTACCTTGTAAAATATTATTTTATACGCCATACTTTAATTAAACAGATTCGGGAACGAAAAGCCTAGAAAAGTTTATCTGGGAAAGCCACGGACGTTTAAAGAGTCAAAAATCGCCTTTATTTAAAGTGGTTGCCGAAAACCGAAAATTATGTTTTTGGCTTTTTTATTTGTTGTTTTTTAAAATAGTTTTAAAAACTTTTAAATATAATTAAGAATACCTGTTGCAATAAATTTTAGATGAATGAGGGAGGTGATGATTTAGAAAAAACTTTATATAGTGCGCAATTATGAAACGCCCTATATAGAGAAAGAAACAAAGGTGAAAGGGGGTGGGAAAATGAGTAAATTAAGAAGATTGAAAATTTTCAGCTATGTTTTACCTATCACATTGGCTATATTTCTATTTTCTATAGCTTCAATAGTCCTCGCCGATAGTTTTTATCACGCTGTTTATATTGGAAAAATTAGAGCTACGAGAGTTAATATCCCGCCTTACTACAATACGACAGGTGAAATGACATTGCTTCAAATTTATAGCGATCCTCAATTGCAAAATATAACAGGCACATTCAAAATTCCTTCAGGTACAGGATATGGTTATCCAGTTGATTATCCTATAGGTTTGATTTCAACTGCTTCTTTTGCGCTAGAGCATCACTTAGCCGTTGATATTTTTACAACAACAGTATCGGGAATAGGTACTGATGTTATTACTCTTATTTCTCCAATAGAATTCGCAGATGATATTGCGACAACGGTTAGCGAAATTCAGGATACGGCAGATGGGATCTATAGTCAGATTGTCGGTCAATCTGGGATGTTAAATGCCATCGATAATCACGTTTTAATGGTAAACACTCATCTTAGCGCACAAGATATAGTACTAGATAATATTTGGAGTGTAGTTAGGCGATGGCCAAGGCCAATTTCTCCTCAGCCAATTCCTCAGCCCATTACTCAACAGAAGTCAAAGTAATACAGAGCCAAAAATCTCTCTTTGTTAATTAAAACAGGGAGAGATTTTTTTAAATAAAAGAGCAAACGCTTTATTTATAAGAAATTATTGCTTGTCTTTTGGCTAAAAAAACGCTATATTTATAGATAGTTACAAAAGTAGTTTAAGCAAGATTATTTTCAAGGACAGAAAATGAAACGTGAAGGTTTTACTTTACTTGAATTAATCGTAACAGCAATTATTATCGGTATCCTGGCTTCCCTATCCGTGCCTCAATTTGTAAAGGGTATAGAAAAAAGCAGGCAGGCAGAGGCGATAGATATTTTGACAAAGATGTACAGGGGATATAAAATAGCAATTATTGATGAAGTAATTTGTCTTCCTGCGGGAAATTTTTGTAATGGCACGACTTTTAGTCC
This sequence comes from Candidatus Omnitrophota bacterium, assembly GCA_028711115.1. Lineage (GTDB taxonomy): Bacteria > Omnitrophota > Gorgyraeia > Velamenicoccales > JABMQK01 > JAQTSV01. The sequence continues at coordinate 1,209,967 of JAQTSV010000001.1, read as the reverse complement.
GGAAGAAAGTGACTATTCAGCAGTCAATCCCTATGGTTATTCACAGCCTTCCTGGGCAGCTTTAGGTTTTGAAAGCAATGCCAATAATATCTATAACACCTCATATTTTACATATCAGGCGCTTTTGCCGAATGAATATATTTTTGTTAATACGCCAACCGGTCGTTATACTAATACTAGACCAACTGGTAGCAATAGCGCCATAATTGGCGTTGCCTATAGAAAGACCAGCAATACGAGGCAAGATTATAGCTTATTTCCGATTGATACGGCTAGATGGATTTATATAAATTTAACCACTGGCGCAATTGGCAAAAGCAGCCACTATCAGTAATTTTCTATTAGATTGACCTCATTATCCCCATCCCTTATAATAATCTACGATGAATTCACTTTCTGATTCTCTGCAATATTTTAAAGGTGTAGGCCCTAAAAAGATAAAGCTGTTTAAGAAATTAGGCATCTTATCCATCGAAGATCTTTTTTATTATTTTCCCCGTCGGTATGAAGACCGTTCAAATTTTGTAAATATCTCCCAGATAGAAATCGGCAAATCCTATACAATCAAAGGTCAGGTTTTAGCGACTGGTGGAAGACGTTCTTGGAGGAGACGCGGCTTTAGCATTGTTGAGGTAGCTGTCGGCGATAAGAGTGGCAGGATATTCGCTGTCTGGTTTAACCAGCCTTACCTAAAGCAGTATTTCAAAGTGGGCCAGGATATTATTTTGTACGGTAAAGTAGAATTATATAAAGACAGATTACAGATTTCCAATCCTGAATTTGAAATTTTGGATAATAAAGACAGCGATTCTTTGAGCACAGGTAGAATTGTTCCTATTTATTCTGCGTGCGAAGGTTTGACTCAGCGATTTATGCGCCAGCTTATAAAAAACGCCCTGGATAAATATATTTCAAAGACAAGAGATCCTTTGCCTTATGATATCAGAAAAAGACACAGCCTTTTAAATCTTGCACAGAGCCTTATTAATATTCATTTTCCCAAAGATGACGGTTCCAAAACAGAGGCGTATCGCCGGTTATCTTTTGAGGAATTCTTTTTGTTTCAGATTCCCGTGGTTTTAAGAAAATTAAAAAAGAAAGAAAAACGTGGCATAATTCATAAAGCAGGAGGCGTAATATTTTCTAAGTTAATAAAAAGTCTGCCCTTCTCTTTGACTGCTGCTCAAGAAAGAGTTGTGGACGAGATTAAAACAGATATGTCCCGGGAATATCCTATGCAGCGTCTGCTCCAGGGAGAGGTGGGAAGCGGCAAGACTGTAGTCGCCACATTGGCCGCAGTCATTGCCTTAGACGGCGGATATCAGGTGGCCTTTATGGTGCCTACAGAAATTTTAGCAAAGCAACATTTTGTAAATATCAAAAACCAGCTGGCAAAAATTTCCACTACCATAGAAACTGTTTTATTGACCAGCGACATAAAAAAGAAAGAGAAGGAAGGGATTTATAAAAAAATCAGCAGCGGACAATTCCAATTGATTATAGGCACGCACGCCTTAATCCAGGAAAGTTTGACTTTCAAGAAATTAGGTTTGGTTATTATTGATGAGCAGCATAAATTTGGCGTAGCCCAGAGAGCCCTGCTTCCTAAAAAAGGAAATAATCCTGATGTTTTGATTATGACCGCTACTCCTATTCCGCGCACGCTGTCCATGACTATTTATGGAGACCTGGATATCTCGGTTATCGACGAGTTGCCCAAGGAAAGGTTACCCATAAAAACATCGAGTTATGGCAGAGATAAAATGGGCGAAATTTATGAATTCGTAAGAAATATTGCCAGACAGAAAAGGCAGGTTTATTTTGTCTGTCCTGTGATCGAAGAATTTCAGGAAGAAGATTTAAAGGCAGCAGAGATAATATTTAAAGAATTTAAGAATGAAACATTCAAGGATTTCAAGGTAGGGTTAGTTCATGGCCAGATGCCTAGCGACGCAGCAGATAAGGTGATGCAGGATTTTAAAAACGGCGATATCGATATTCTCGTGGCTACTTCGGTTTTGGAAGTGGGCATAGATATACCCAATGCTATTTGTATGGTTGTTTTACAGGCAGAGTGTTTTGGTCTATCTCAATTGCATCAGCTAAGAGGCCGCATTGGCAGGGGGCAATTTGAATCTTTCTTTATAGTAGTTTCCGAACCGAAAACAGATGAAGCAAAAAGAAGAATTAAGGCCATAGAAGAGTTGTCCAATGGTTTTAAAATCGCAGAGGAAGATTTAAAAATCAGAGGCCCGGGCGAATTTTTCGGCAAGAGACAGCACGGATTGACGGCTTTAAAAATAGCCAATCCTTTAACCCAGATGCGTTTATTAAAGAATGCCCGCGATGAGGTAATTACTTTATTAAGAAATGACCCAAATTTATCCCAGAGGCAGAATCTCCAGCTTCTTGCAAAAATCAAAACTGTTTTCCCTCAATTTCCCAGATTAGATATAACTGCTTAAATTCGGCATAAAGCCATTTTTTATCTTATAATCAGCTGTAGATGCATAAGTTGTATTTTTTGTTTTCATCTTGATTTTGTGGTATAATTTAAATAGGAGAAGTATAAGTAGATTAAGCAGAAATAAGGAGTTTAATATGAGAAAATCCACCCTCAAATCCCAAAAAGCCTTTACCCTTGTGGAAATAATGATCGTCGTGGGCATAATCATCCTGCTTGCTGCTCTGGCTATCCCCAACTTATTGCGCGCCAGGATGACTGCTAATGAAGCAACTGCAATTAAAGGTTTAAAGACTTTACAGACAGTATTCGTGGCTTACAGGGCAGTCAATCCCAGATATCCCCAGAATTTTGCAGAGTTGTGTGATACAAATCCTCCATATCTTGATGAGAGCTGGTGGAATGATAAGGATGCAGAAGGAGTCGAGTATTCAAACTTCCGCAGTGGTTATCGTTTTATGATAAAAGGGGCGGAGGCTGATACGTTTTTCTTGATAGCAGAGCCAGAAACATATGGTGTAACTGGCGGAAGAACATTTTATATGAGCGAGAACGGAGAGATGATTGATGCCGAGAACGGAAGAGTCGTAGGCGCCGCCCCGCAATAATAATCAATTCCGCATTATAAATTTCACCATTCAGTATCTTCTATACATAAAAAATTCGATAAATCTATAACTTTCTATAGCCATATTCCGAGATTCTGGCTATGAATACATTTATATATTTTTATTTCTTTATTTATTCTCATGTGCTATACTCTACCGAAGAAGCAGATTATAAATGATTATCAAATGAGGAGGTCATTATGAGAAAATCCACCCTCAAATCCCAAAAAGCATTTACCCTTATAGAGATAATGATCGTCGTGGGCATAATCATTCTGCTTGCTTCTTTGGCTATCCCTAACTTATTGCGCGCAAGGATTACGGCTAACGAATCAACAGCAATCAAAGGCCTAAGAACCCTCAGCACAGTTTTCGTATCTTATAGGGCAGTCAATCCCAGATATCCCCAATCTTTCTCGGAGTTGTGTGAAAAAACAGCGCCATATCTTGACAATAGTTGGTGTGATGGATCTTCTGACTATGAATCAAAATCCCGCCAAGGATATATTTTTTACTCAAAATTCGGGTATTCTGGAGCCGAAGCGACAGCCAAGTTTTTAATATTCGCAAGACCAGAAAGAAAAGGGCTTACTGGTAATAGAGAATTTGAAATTAGTGAGAACGGAGAGATAATCGACAGCAGCAGTGGCATAGGCATAGGCGGTGCGGCTCCACAATAATAATCAAGTTCCGCCTTTAATTTAGGCAAAATATAACCAAAGAGGTCGATATGAGAAAATCCACCCTCAAATCCCAAAAAGCATTTACCCTTATAGAGATAATGATCGTCGTGGGCATAATCATCCTGCTTGCCAGTCTGGCTATCCCTAACTTATTGCGCGCAAGGATTACGGCTAACGAATCAACAGCAATCAAAGGCCTAAGAACCCTCAGTGCAGTTTTTGCCTCTTATAGGGCGGTCAACCCCAGATATCCTATAGTCTTTTCGGAGTTGTGTGAAAAAACAGCGCCATATCTTGACGATAGTTGGTGCAGCATCTCATCTGGAAAAAGTTCAAAAGTCCGCCAAGGTTATGTTTATATTATGAAATATGGTGACGGAGAGGAAACACAAAATCAATTTTTATTACTGGCAGATCCGGAAAGGAAAGGAATTACCGGTAATAGAGGATTCGAGATGAATGAAAACGGAGAGATTATCGACAGCAGCAGCGGTTTAGGCATAGGTGCCGCAGCTCCGGAATAATCCGTTAGTTTTAATGGGCTCGCTACAATATCCAATACGCCGCACCCCATACTTAAAAATGTCTGGAAAAGTAAATCAGCTTAAACTATATCAAATCTGTAATTTAATTTCCTACAAGAAATTCTCTTTATAAAAATGAAGAAAAACCATCTTTTTATAGCATTATTGATTTTCATAACGTTTTTATCAATTTTCTATATCTTCCCTAATTTTTTATCCACATTAGAATTAAGAGTATACGATAGCTTTATCCAGGCCGTGAGGCATTTTAATCTTCCTTCCACCCACAAAAATGAGATAGTCATAGTTATGCTGGATGACCTTTCTTTCTGGAAGATGCAGAGGCAGTGGCCATTCTCCCGGGCAGTCTATGCAGATTTGTTAAATCGGATTAGCAAAGGCAATCCTAAATTTATTCTTTTCGATATAGTCTTTCGTGGTGAAGGTGAAGACAAAGAAGGAGATGAATTATTTACACAGGCATTGAAAGGCAAGGACAATATCTTGCTGCCTTATCATTTAGGCGATAAAAATGTCCACATCAGGTCAAAAAAAGATTTTACTGATATTGTAGGTCAGGTAGGATATATTAACAAACCTTTGGATAGCGACAGCAGTATCCGCAGGTTCTATCCCTTTAGATTATATCTGGGGGGAAAGATTAAGGAGTATGCGACAGAAGTATGTTTATGGTGTCGTTACCATAATTACGATATCGCGGGTATCGCCTTAAATAATCGGCATGTCTTTTTAAATCAATTGAATACAAAAAAGGAAGATGCGTTTAAGAAATTAGATTTTTATTTGAACGCAGATAATACTATATTAATAAATTACAAAACCAATTTAAATGAATTTACGGCGGTTTCTATGTACCGTGTATTTTTAGATGATTTTGACCCGCAGGTGTTCAAAGACAAAATTGTTTTGATTGGTCTGACTTCAGATATTTTCCATGATACATACGATACGCCTTTGGGACTTATGCCTGGCACAGCCGTATTGGCCAATACTGCCTTAATGTTTTTAGACGGCAATTTTATCTTTGAGGTGCCGGCGTGGATTCGCTGGTGGGCGATTTTTATTTTCTGCTTATTGATATCGCTGGTATGTTTTCGTGTCTCTGCTTTAAAAGGGCTATTATTTACGATTGCTATGACTACAATCACGACGCTCAGCTCATTCCTGGCCTTTCTCAATCATTATTATTTTTACAATCCATTTAAGTTAATTTTAGTTTGCATAATAAGCTATATTGCCGTTAATTTTTATAAATATGCTTCGGTGGTTATCGAAAATATGCAATTGAGGAAATTGAGTACCGTTGATGAACTGACGGGTCTGTATATTTTCAGGTATTTCAAGATAGTCTTAAATCACGAATTTCAAAAATGCTTGAGGTATAAGGAAATTCTGTCTATGTTAATGATAGATATAGATAATTTCAAGAAGATTAATGATACCTATGGCCATCAGAACGGCAATATTGTTTTGAGCAAAATCGGCAAGATAATTTTGAATAATGTGCGCCGCGCAGACTTTCCTGCACGTTATGGCGGAGAAGAAATAGCCATTTTACTGCCCAACACTAATGCCGAAGGTACTGCCAAGATTGCCGAAAACCTAAGAAAACTTGTAGAAAAAGAAAATTATTTTATGACAGACAGCGGCCCCTTAAAGGTAACGATTAGTATCGGGACAGTATCTTTTCCGGCTGTGGCAGTGTCTTCTGCGGATGAAATGATAAGATGTGCCGACGCAGCTTTATATAAAGCAAAAAGAGAAGGCAAGAATAGAGTGGTAATGTTTGAGAAGGGAATGTAATTATTGTTAACCTGCCTTTTGCCGTTTGATTTTCTAAACGCATTCACCAAATCAAAACCAATAGCTCAATAGATTTTTCAGAGAAACTTATTCTATATGCGTATTACAGGCGGTTTATTCAGGTCAAGAGTAATAAAAGAGCCCAGGCACATCCGTCCTACGCAGGATAAAGTAAGGAAGAGCTTATTCGATATTTTAAGAGGCGTAATTTCCCATGCCTGTTTTTTAGAGTTGTTTGCCGGAAGCGGCGCAGTAGGCATTGATGCCTTGTCCAACGGAGCCAAACAGGTTATTTTTGTAGAAAACGACAGAAGATGCTGCAAGATAATAGAAGACAACTTAAGGCAATTGGGATTATTGGTAAAAGAAAGCGATCAGCGTAAAAACATAGCTATTTTAGCCACAGACGCCTTCAAGGCCATAGAGGTTTTGAGCAAAGAAAACAGGAAGTTCGATATTGTTTTTTTAGACCCGCCATACTATAAGGAACTGGCAAAAAAGTCCTTGCAAAAGTTAGTTGCTTATGATATATTAGCGCCTCATGCATTGGTTGTTGTAGAGCACAGCAAGAAAGATTTGCTTGCTGAGGTTTTCTCTGACCTAAAGTGTTTTAAACAAACGAGATACGGAGATACGGTACTGTCGTTTTACGAGAAGGAGGACGTTGCGTTATAGCGTAATGCAAGCAACGCTATAACCCACAACGCAATAACTAAACTATGTGCCAAAAAGCTATATATCCGGGCAGTTTCGATCCTATAACATACGGCCACATCGATATTATAAAGAGGGCATTGAAGATTTTTGACGAAGTGATTGTGGCTGTGGCCAATAATTCCAGTAAACAACCGCTTTTTTCCACAGAGGAAAGAGTAAAGATGATTAAGCAGGCCACCAAGGATTTTGACCGCATCACCGTGGAAAGTTTCGATGGCCTGGTTATTGATTATGCGCACAAAAAGAGGATAAGCGTGATTATAAGAGGGCTGCGCATGATTTCTGATTTTGAATACGAATTCCAAATGGCCCTGACTAACAGAAAATTAGCTCCTGATGTGGAGACCATATACCTTATGCCGTCGGAGTCATACTGTTATATCTCATCTAAATTGCTGAAAGAAGCTGCTTATTTAGGCGCCGATATATCTAATTTTGTTCCAAAATTTATAGAAAAGGCAATCAAGGCCAAATTGTAATAGCTCTTTATGAAGATAGATGTGTTGAGGCTGAAAGAAGATAAGACCGAGCATTTCCAGGAATCTTTAACGCCCGCAGAATTTGATTTGGATAACAGCGAAGTAAAATATAAAGGCAATATTTGTCTTTCTACCGATGCGACAAAAGAGAAACAGATGCTCTTTACCAAGACGCATTTTACAGCCACGGCAGAATTTATTTGTTCGCGCTGCCTTAAGGAATATGTCAGTAAAATAGAAAGAGATTTTAACATAGATTATCCTTTGGTTGAGGCCGGACAATTTATCGACGTTACAAAAAACATAAGAGAAGAAATTATCCTTGATTATCCTATAAAATTTTTGTGTAAGCCCGACTGCCGGGGTTTATGCCCAAAGTGCGGCAAAGATTTGAATAAAGAGAAATGTAATTGTCAAATGAAGACGCAATTTACGGAATGAAATGTCCGCCACAAAAATAGGCGGATCCCTCTATAATTTTGGCGGAAACGTAAATTGCTGTCTGAATTTGACCCTTGACATTTTGCTATGAATCAAATTTATTATGTTTATATCTTGCAGTGTAATGACAATACTAAATACTACGGTCATACCAATAATCTGATAGAGAGAGTTAAAGACCATACAAGAGGCAATGTTTACTATACGAGAAATAAGCAGCCCGAATTGGTTTATTATGAAGAGTTTAATTCGCGTTCGCAGGCATTCAGGCGCGAGATGCAGTTTAAGAATGGAAAAACCAGGAAAGAAACCATAAAAAGATTAATAGAGTCTTTTCCTGAGGCAAAATGTCAAGGGTTTAATTCGCATATATAACTTACTCACACTTGTGTGTTCGTAAGTTATATGCTCATTAAAGGAGTAAATTATGGCTTTACCTAAACGCAGACATTCAATAACAAGAGGAAGAAGAAGGCGCACGCACTGGAAAATAAATGCTACTCAGACTGTTGTTTGCCCTCAATGCAAACAAAGCAAATTGCCTCATCACATCTGTCAGTTCTGCGGTTATTATAACGGCAGAGAGGTTATAAAGATAGAAACCATTGATGAGAGAAAGAGAAGAAGGGAAAAGAAGGGAAAAGAAAATCAATAATTTCCCGTATTAGATATTTTTTAGATTAATAAGTATTCTGCGAAAATAAAATCGGAGAAAGATAAATGAAGATAGCTGTTGATGCAATGGGCGGTGATTACGCTCCTAAGGTGGTTATCCAGGGAGTTGCAGAAGCTGTCAGGGATTACGGCCTGGATATTTTGCTTGTGGGTGATTCCTATAAGATTGAAGAGGAAATCAAAAAGATTAAGAATTTCCCCAGGGACAAAGTAAAAATCATCCACACAGAAGAAGTTGTAGATATGGATGATTCTCCGACTGCCAGCGTAAGAAAAAAGAAAAATTCCTCTATTTCCGTAGGCATAAATTTAATCAAATCCAAAGAGGCCGAGGCATTTGTCAGCGCTGGCAATACCGGAGCAGCGGTCTGTGCAGCTACGTTATATTTAGGGTTGCTGCCGGGTATTGAACGTCCGGGCATCGCCATATTATTTCCTACTTTAAAAGGCATTTCTCTTGTGGTAGATGTGGGGGCGAATATCGATCCCAAGCCCTTGCATCTTTTACAATATGCCATAATGGCAGAGGCATATTATCGATATGTCTTGAACCATAAAGACAGGCCTACTGTAGGGCTTTTGAATGTAGGCGAAGAGGCCACAAAAGGGACAGAATTTGTAAAAGAGACACATCACCTGCTTTCTCAGAGCAAATTGAATTTTATCGGCAATGTGGAAGGAAAAGAGATATTCTCGGGAAACTGCAATATAATTGTCTGCGATGGTTATGTGGGAAATGTCGCCCTTAAAGTTACCGAGAGCGTTGCAGAGATGCTTAAAGAGCTTCTGCGCAGAGCAATACTTAGAGGCGTATTAGGCAAGATCGGCACACTATTGCTGATTAGAAATTTAAAGAAATTCAAAAAAGACTTGGATTATTCAGAATACGGCGGAGCGCCGCTTTTAGGCGTTAACGGAGTGGTTATTATCGGCCACGGCCGTTCTTCCAGTAAAGCTATAAAGAATGCGATTAGGGCTGCCAAGACAGAAGTTGAACACAGAGTAAATGAGCAGATTATTGACATAGTCGCACAACAAGTGACCTCTGCACAAAACTCACCTGCTTAAAAATCACCAATGTTAGCTTACATATTTCCTGGTCAAGGAACTCAGTTTGTAGGGATGGGTAAGGATCTCTATGAGAATTTCTCCAGCGCAAAAGAGATATTTAAGAAAGCGGATAAAGTGCTGGGGATTGGTATTTCCCAGCTTTGTTTCAATGGCCCGCAGGATAAATTAACCTCTACAGAGAATGCCCAGCCGGCGATACTGACTGTAAGTATCGCAGCCTTAGAATCATTAAAGGAATATGCCAAGATTGACTCTTGCAAGATGGATTTGACTCCGAGATTTGTTGCCGGGTTGAGTTTGGGCGAATATTCAGCATTGGTAGCAGCTAATGTCTTGTCATTTGAGGAAGCAGTTTATTTGGTGAGAAAACGCGGTCAGTTTATGGAAGAGGCAGCTAAAAATAATCCCGGGAAGATGCTTTCCGTAATTGGTTTGGATAGAAGTGTTGTAAAGGAAATTTGTAATGATACAGGTTGCGAGATTGCCAATTTGAATTGCCCTGGCCAGACAGTGGTTTCCGGAAAGATTTCCCAGATAGAAAAGGCCATGGAATTAGCCAAGAATAAAGGGGCAAAGCACGCTGTTTTATTAGATGTAAGCGGTGCTTTCCATTCTTCTTTAATGAAAGAGGCAGAGTTAAAATTATCCGCAGAAATCTGTAAGTTGAAATTTAAAACTCCCAAAATTCCCGTTATAAGTAATGTCACAGCTAAAAGCGAGGTTGATCCGCAGAAGATAACGGATAATCTGATAAAGCAGGTAAGTTCCTCTACATATTGGGAAGATTCGATCAGGTTTATGGCAGCTGAAAGAGTTGATTGTTTCTTGGAGATTGGGCCGGGCAATGTACTAAAAGGATTAAACCGCAGAATAAACCCTGATTTTAAGACCGTAAGTTTGGGCAATTTAGAACAGATAAAGTCTTTTATCCCAAGTAATTAAAAGACGGAGGAATATATCAATGAAACTAAAAGATAGAGTCAGTTTAATCACAGGCGCGGCAAGGGGCATAGGCAGAGAGATTGCGCTTGCCTTTGCCCGTGAAGGCAGCGATGTGGTGGTCTGCGACGTGGATTTAGAATCAGCGCAGAATACCCAGAAGGAAATTGAGGCTTTAGGCCGTCGGAGCCTTAGTTTCAAAGTGGACGTGACGAATTCTGGCCAGATTGAAGAGATGGTGAATTTAATACTTGACAAATTCTCCAAGATTGATATATTAGTAAACAATGCTGGCATTACAAAAGATAATTTAATCTTGAGGATGTCAGAAGATGAGTGGGATAAAGTGCTCTCTGTCAATTTGAAAGGCGCATTTAACTGTATAAAGGTTGTATCGCGCCACATGTTAAAGAAGCGGTATGGCAGGATTGTTAATCTCGCTTCCATAATCGGCATGATTGGCAACGCCGGCCAGGCAAATTATGCTGCTTCCAAGGGTGGTTTAATAGCCCTGACTAAATCAGTGGCAAAGGAACTGGCCTCGCGCAATATCAACGTAAATGCAGTTGCCCCGGGTTTTATCCAGACGCCCATGACCGATAAACTGCCAGAGGATTACAGAAAACAGATGCTGGAAAATATTCCCATGGGTAAGTTTGGCGGACCGCAGGATGTGGCAAATGTTTGTCTTTTCTTAGTAAGCCCTGAATCCGATTATATCACAGGGCAAGTAGTGGTGGTTGATGGCGGTATGACCATGTAGTTACGGTAAATAGGCAGAAGAGATAATAAAAATTTGAAGTATTGAATTTGCACTCGCAAGCTAGTGCATAAGCAGGTACAAAGCAGGAGGTAGACAAATGGCAGATGTACCAGAAAAAATTAAGTCCATAATTGCAGAACAGCTGGGAGTAAAGCCAGAAGAGGTTACGCCACAGGCTTCTTTTATTGAGGATTTAGGCGCTGATTCTCTGGACACAGTGGAATTGGTTATGGCGTTGGAAGAGGAGTTTGGCATTGAAATTCCTGATGAAGATGCAGAAAAGATGGCAACAGTAGGGGATGCGATTAAATATATTGAAGAAAAATCCACTAGCAAATAATAGTATAGATTCAGAGTTTTAAAAGTCTACCCTCCAATTAACTAATTTGGGGGGTTTCTATTTATATCATAATATGGAAAAAAGAAGAGTAGTCATAACGGGTTTGGGTATAATTTCTCCTTTAGGAAATAATATCGCCACTATGTGGGATGCTTTGTTAAAAGGCAAAAGCGGGGTTTCCAAAATTACTGCTTTTGATGCTTCTAAATTCGATTCCCAGATTGCCGGTGAAGTTAAGGATTTTGATCCTTTAAAATACTTTACCTTAAAAGAATCCAAGAGGATGGAGAGGTTTGTGCAATTTGGTGTAGCAGCAACAAAACAGGCGGTAGAGGATTCCGGTATCAATATTTCCAAAGAAGATCCTTATCGTGTAGGCGTATTGGTTGGTTCTGGCGTAGGCAGCCTTCATATGATGCAGGAACAATGCAGGAATTATGAGAGCAAAGGGCCTTCCAGAATTTCTCCTTTTATGATACCGATGTTGATTGTAAATGAGGCAGCGGGTAATATCTCCATAGTCTTTGGGGCAAAAGGTCCGAATTCCTGTGTAGCCACAGCTTGCGCTACAGGAAACCATGCTATAGGTGATGCGTTCAGAATCATTCAGCATGGTTATGCTGATGCTATGATTGCCGGAGGCACAGAAAGCTGTATTACCCCTATGGGCATTGGCGGATTTTGTTCTTTGAAGGCATTGTCTTGTAGAAATAATGAGCCGGAAAAGGCCTCACGTCCATTTGATAAAGACAGGGATGGTTTTATTATGGCAGAAGGCGCTGGTATTGTAATATTGGAAGAATTGGAACACGCCAAAAAAAGAGGCGCTAAGATATATGCTGAAATAGTAGGTTATGGTATGACAGGAGATGCATATCATATTACAGCACCTAACCCCAGCGGTGAATCTTCAGCAAAGGCGATGGAATTTGCCATGAAGGATGCAAATCTTAAGCCAGAAGATATCCAGTATATTAATGCACACGGTACTTCTACGCAATTAAATGATAAGATTGAAACCAAGGCAATAAAGATGAGCTTTAACGCCCACGCCAGGAAAGTAGCTATAAGCTCTACCAAATCTATGACAGGCCATTTGATTGGAGCTGCCGGAGGGGTGGAGTTTGTTTTTAGTGTTTTAGCGATTAGAGATAATATTGTCCCTCCTACAATTAACCTTGAACATCCAGACCCTGAATGTGATTTGGACTATGTGCCTAATATTGCCCGCCAGATGAAAGTTACAGCGGTAATGTCCAATTCCTTGGGATTTGGTGGTCATAACGCAAGTCTCGTAATTCAGAAATTCAAAGGTTAAATTTAAGTTAGCCCGCACATTCTAATTTTTATTTAAATGGATTACACAATAACAGAAAAGATACTTTTAGCGCACATTGATGAAAAATCAATCAAGCCCGGAGAATTTATCTGGGCAAAAGTTGATTTTACTTTGGGTAATGATATTACCGCGCCTATCGCCATAGAGCAGTTCGAAACTTATGGCGCAAAAAAAGTATTTGATAACAAAAAGATTGCCTTGATTCCGGATCATTTTACGCCGGCAAAAGATTTAAAGAGCGCTCAGCAGGCTAAAAAGTTAAAGGAATTCGCAGACAAATACAATATCAAGCATTATTATGAAGTTGGTCGCATGGGAATTGAACACGCGTTATTGCCGGAGATGGGTTTGGTAAAACCGGGAGATTTAATTATCGGCGCGGATTCCCATACATGCACTTATGGCGCGCTGGGAGCATTTTCCACCGGCATGGGCTCGACGGATTTGGCAGCAGCCTGGATTACAGGGCATTGTTGGTTAAAAGTCCCGGAGAGTATCAAATTTGTATATAAAGGTAAGATGCCCAAGTGGACCAGCGGCAAAGATTTGATTCTTTATACGATTAAAGATATCGGAGTTGACGGCGCTTTGTATAAAGCCATGGAATTTTCAGGCAGCGCAATTAGGCAATTGCCTATGGATGACAGGTTTACCATGTGCAATATGGCTATTGAAGCCGGCGGAAAGTCAGGCATCATCGAGCCCGACGAGATAACACTTGATTATGTCAAGAAACACAAAAGTAAAAATGGAAAACCAAAGGTCTTCAAGAGTGATAAATACGCAAAATATACCAAAGTTATAGAATATGATGTGGCTAAGCTTGAGCCGCAGGTGGCATGTCCGCATCTTCCCAGCAATGTAAAGCCTGTAAGCGAATTGAAAAACGTAAAAATTGACCAGATAGTAATTGGCTCTTGCACCAACGGACGTATTTCTGATTTAAGGATTGCCGCAAAAATCTTAAAAGGCAAAAAAGTCAATTCCGGGGTAAGAGTTATTGTTATCCCGGCGACGCAGCAAATTTATCTGGACGCGATTAAGGAAGGACTGATGGAAATTTTCGTAAAATCCGGAGCAGTGGTTTCTACGCCGACTTGCGGGCCGTGTTTGGGAGGCCACGCAGGAATTTTGGCTGATGGAGAATCCGCTCTGGCAACCACAAACCGAAACTTTATCGGCAGAATGGGCAGTCCGAAGAGTTTTGTCTATTTGTCCAATCCAGCAGTGGCAGCAGCAAGTGCTATAAAAGGAAAGATTACACATCCCGAGGAAGTTCTATGATTATAAAAGGCAAAGTCCATAAATTCGGTAATGACGTTAATACCGACGATATTATTGCCGCGAAATACTTAAATACCACTGATGCCAAGGAATTAGGCAGGCATTGTATGGAGACGGTTGCTCCGGAATTCGCCCAGAAAGTATTAAAGGGCGATATTATAGTCGGTGGCAGGAATTTCGGCTGCGGTTCTTCCCGTGAACACGCACCAGTTGCCATCAAAGGTTGTGGAGTTTCTCTGGTAATTGCGGAAAGTTTTGCGCGCATATTTTTCAGGAACTCCATAAATATCGGCTTACCCATATTAGAGCTTAAACAAGTAAATAAGATAAACGAAGGCGATGAATTGGAAGTGGATTTGGCAAAAGGTGAAGTCAAGAATTCAACTCAAAATATTACGTATAAATCAGAGGCATTTGCTGATTTTATGCAGGAGTTAGTACAATCAGGGGGATTAATGAAATGGATTCGCAGAAAACAAAATACAAAATAGCGGTAATCGCAGGCGACGGCACAGGCCCGGAAGTCGTAAGAGAGGGATTGAAGGTCCTGGAAGCCGCAGGAAAGAAATTTAACTTTAAGTACGAAACCATAAAGTATGATTTTGGCGGAGAAAGATATTTAAAGACAGGCGAAATATTGCCTGAATCGGCGTTGAAGGAATTGGAAAAGATGTCGGTTATTTACCTTGGCGCTGTGGGCCATCCCGACGTAAAGCCAGGAATATTGGAAAAGGGACTGCTTTTGAAATTAAGGTTTTCCCTGGATCAATACATTAATCTTCGCCCGGTAAAATTATACAACGTGGATTTTTGCCCGTTGAAAGACAAAAAGGAATCGGACGTTGATTTTGTAGTTGTGCGCGAAAATTCGGAAGGCCTATATAAAGGTATGGGCGAATTCCAGAAAAAAGGCACAAAAGACGAAGTGGCAATTCAGATTTCGCATAATACAAGAAAAGGCGTTGAGCGCTGCATACGTTACGCATTTGAATTTACGCGCAAACGCAACAAAGCTAAAAAACTTACTCTTTGCGGAAAAACAAATGTTTTAACTTATGCCTGGGATTTATGGGAACGCACTTTTTACGAAGTAGCCAAAGAATACACAGACATAAAAACAGATTACGCCCACGTCGACGCGACCTGTATGTGGATGGTAAAAAATCCCGAATGGTTTGACGTGATTGTGACGGATAATATGTTTGGAGATATCATTACCGATTTAGGCGCTATGGTCCAGGGCGGAATGGGAATTGCCGCAGGCGGAAATATAAATCCCGAAGGCGTTTCCATGTTTGAGCCCATTGGCGGTTCAGCTCCCAAATATACGGGAAAAAATGTGATTAATCCTTTAGCAGCGATTTGCGCAGTAAGCATGCTTTTGGAAGAAATTGGAGAATCCAAAGCGGCAAAGGCAGTCGAGGATTCGGTTATAAAAGTTGTGAAAACAAAATTAAAGAGTTTAAGTGCAGGAAAGATGGGTTATTCTACGCCTGAGGTCGGCGATTTAGTAGCAAAGAATCTATAGATCAGGAGAAGAATATGAAGAAAAATAAATTGTATAATGTGGCAGTGGTAGGCGTGGGTGCAGTGGGTATTGAGATGTTACGCTGCCTAAAACAGCGTCATTTTCCCGTCGGAGAACTGCGTGTTTTTGCGCGTTCACCCAGGGATATCGAAGTTGACGGAGAAAAATATTCTGTAAAGGCAATTTCTCCGGAGGGATTTACTGGTATAGATATCGCACTGTTCGCCGGAACCGAAGGGGAGAAAGGCGCAGCTGTAAGTTTCGCCGCTGAAGCAGTCAAAAGAGGCGCAGTGGTAATTGACAACGGCGCGGATTTCAGGATGGACCCGGAAATTCCCCTGATTGTTCCTGAAGTAAATCCTAAAGATATAAAACTCTGCCGCAAGAAAGGCATAATCGCCAATCCCAATTGTTCTACTATTCAGATGGTCGTGGCTTTATGGCCGATACATAAGATAGCAAAAATCAAAAGGATAATTGTTTCTACTTATCAGGCAGCGTCAGGCGCAGGAAAGAGTGCTGTGGAGCAGCTTAAAAAAGAATTGAGTGCATTGAATAATAAAGGTTATGAGGATTTAAAGATTTCTGATGCGCAGGAAAGGGTTTTACCCCAGCAATTGGCTTTTAATGTATTTCCGCACATCGGCGGATTTGCCGAGGAGGATTATACTTCGGAAGAATGGAAGATGGTAAAAGAAACGCACAAGATTATGCACAGTGACAAAATAAAAATAAGCGCGACCACGGCAAGAGTTCCGGTGAGAACCGGGCACTGCGAGGCGGTATATATTGAGACCAAAAAAGATATTTCCCTCGAGCAGTTGAAAGATTTATTAAAAAATTCTGCAAGCATTGTATTGGTGGATAGCCCAAAAGATAATCTTTACCCTTTGCCTGTCGATGCAGAAGGCAAGGACGGAGTTTTTGTGGGCCGTGTGCGCAAAGACCCGTTTGTTAAAAATGCATTTTGGCTTTGGGTTGTTTCGGATAATCTTCGTAAAGGTGCTGCCTTAAATGCAGTAGAGATAGCAGAACTCCTGATAGCCAAAAAGATAAAGTGTTTGATAAAAGTTATCCCTTAATATTTTTTTTCTGGATTTAGATATTTTTTCCTTTCTTAAATTTCTGCCTTTCGGTTTTTTGAAAGTTTTCTTTGAGATAAAGAAATATAATGCAAAATATAAAGCTCACAATAGAATACGACGGAACCAGATATTGTGGTTGGCAGAAACAAAAAATCCAAGGCAGAGTTTTAGAGAGAAAAAGAAAGAAACCTTCCGTTCAGGAAACCGTAGAGTCCTGCCTGCAGAAAATACTCAAACAGAAAGTCAATCTCGTTGCCTCTGGCCGCACTGATAGTGGCGTGCATGCTTTTGGCCAGGTAGCCAATTTTAGGACGGCATCTGGGATATTCCCCGATAAAGTGAAATCAGCGCTTAACGGTAATTTACCTCGCGATATACGTATTTCAAATGCCGAGCAGGTTCCCTGGGGATTTCATTCCCAGTACTCTACTAAATCCAAAATTTATCGTTATCTTATTCTGAATCAGGAATACAAAGTTCCCTTTTTTGGCCGGTATACATATTGGTTCAAGTTTCCGCTCAACATAAAATTGATGAGGAATGCTGCCCGTCATTTATCGGGAAGGCACGATTTTAAAGTATTTTGTGCCAGCGGTTCTGGAGTAAAAGGCACAACCAGGAATATAAAACAAATACTGATTAATCCCTTGAATATTTTTTCTGCTAACTTAATTTGCATAGAAGTGGAAGCAGACGGATTTTTATATAATATGGTAAGGAATATTGTGGGGACACTAATCGATGTAGGCAGGGGCAGGTTTGAACCAGATTATATAAAAGAGATAATCAGAAGTAAAAACAGGGCGTTAGCTGGATTTTGTGTCCCTGCCAGAGGTTTGTATTTGGCTAAAGTAAATTACCCGCGAAAAAGTCACACAGTTGCGTGACGATACAGGGTTAACTCTATTGTTATTCATTAAGTAAGATGAAATTAAAAGATAAGATAGTTGATGTTTCGCGATGGGATTCCTATGCGTTTGTAATTTTATTGCTGGCTATAATATTCCAGCTGTTAAGATGGCGGATATTTCCTATCTTTCTCGATGTTTACTACCATTTGCTCACAGCAGTCGGTTTTAATGAAGCTGGTGGCTGGATAAGCCATTGTTTTTGGTCATTTGCTCCCGTCGGAAGGCCTCAGCTTTACCCGCCTTTATTGCATATCATAATACTTTTGTTTTTAAAAATGAGTATGCCAGTGTTAATAATTGGCAAGTTGTTACAATGTGTAATCTATCCTCTGTTACTTTTTGTAATTTGGTATGTGATAAGGAAAATTTTTGATAAAAAGGTTGCATTCTTTAGTGTTTTTATGCTTTTTTCCGTCTATCCGTTTTATCTCACAGCTATCAATACCTTGGCAGCAAGTTTGGCTTTAATCTTTTGTTTTTTATCGTTATTGTTTCTGGAGAGAAATAAAGTATTCACTGCATCCCTATTATTTGCTTTGGCTTTTTACAGCCATGGTTTTACGCCCTGGTTATTTTTGTGTGTTTTTATATTCTATGGATTGCTGAATAAAGCGAAACTTAAATCCTGTCTAAAGGTTTGCGCATTAGCTTTATTTTTAGCCAGCCCTATAATAATTTATCTGTTTTCCATGCGTCATTTCTATGTATTTCAGAAAAATAATCTAGGAGAAAATTCTTATATAGAATTAAAATTGCAGTGGGTTATATTTTTATTCGGTCTTGTTGAGTGCCTTAGGAAGAAGGATAAATATTATATTTTTATTGCGCTGTTTTTATCGTCGTTTATTCTGCTCTTTTTGGGTTTTATTTTCAGGTATTTTTCTTTTTATGGCATAATGAGCTTGGTGTTTATGAATGCTGTATTCCTGAGCAGCCTTTACGAGAAATTAAACAAAAGAAGCAGAAAGTTCTATCTTTTATCTGTTTTTATTTTATTTTTTATATTATCACCGACTTTGACAATAGATTTATCAAAGAAGCACGGAATAAATGACAAGCCTGTTTCTGCGGCTGGAAATGATGAGTTAATTTTTGGGCAAGGCCTGTTCAGATTGAATACCCAAGACTCAAGTTTTCTCAATTTCTTTTTTTATGGTTCCCGCCTGATGCGCACGAACGAGATAACAATATATTACCCCAGGCTTTTTTCAGAGTTATTGGGTGTCATTAATAAAAATACCGGCAAAGAAGATATTATTTATGTTAATCTTCCATATACGGCGGGTATATTGAGCTTATTGTCCAATCGTGCCACCTCAAGCGCTATGCTTTCAGAGGTGGGGCCTTATGTCAATTTTGATCAAATCGCTTCTTCCAGGTTAATCATTTGGCAGAAAGACCCTGCTGACATAGAGCAGGGGCAGGAACAGGCCTACTTAATAAAAAAATACAATTTAAAGAAGATTGCCGATACGAAACTGGCTTTTATTTATAAAAATCCCGAATGCATTTCTAAGAAGCAAACATTATCTGCCTCAATAAGTTATAAAGTGTTGTTTGCCCTGATATTTTTGGTGTTTATGCTCATAATCTGGAGTATAAAATTTGATATTGACAAATAGCTAAAAAATGTTATACTTTCTGCCTATGAATAAAACCACATATATGGCAAAAAAAGCGGAAATAAAATCCCGTTGGTATCTTATTGATGCTGACGATAAGATACTCGGTAGGGTGGCTGCCAAAGCAGCTTCCCTTATCAAAGGAAAGCATAAACCAATCTTCACTCCGCATGTTGAATGTGGAGATTATGTTTTAGTTGTAAATGCTTCCAAGATAAAGGTTACCGGTAATAAATTAACAGAAAAGAAATATCTGAGGTATTCTGGCTATCCTGGTGGTTTGAAGGAGACATCTTTGGAGAATATGCTTAAGGATAAATCGCTGGAGGTAATCAAAAGGGCAGTGCGCAGGATGTTACCAAGAAAGCCCCTATATTATAGAATAATCAAGAGATTAAAAGTTTATGCCACGGATAAACATCCCTACAGTAATAGGAAAGATATAGAAAAGATAGAGATATAATATTATGGAAACAATTACGAAATACAAAGCAACGGGAAGAAGAAAAGAATCAATAGCGACCGTCGAGCTATTTGCCGGAAACGGTGAAATCGTTGTCAACAAAAAGCCCTGCGATTCTTATTTTTTAAGAGAGACGGACAGATTAATTTTAAAACAACCCTTAAAAATCACTAATACCTTGGGTAAAGTTGATATTACTGCCAGGGTGATGGGTGGAGGTACAAGCGGTCAGTCCGGAGCTTTAAGGCTCGGTATTGCCAGGGCCCTTGCCTTGATGGACGATAACCTTAGATTAATATTAAGAAAAGAGGGGTTTCTGACTCGCGACCCACGTTCCAAAGAACGCAAGAAATACGGACTAAAAGGTGCCCGTAAGCGTTTCCAATGGACGAAGAGGTAAGCATATAGACACAGCAAAATAGACGGAAAATTTAATTTTATTATTCGGTGAATATGGCCTATCTCGACGAAAAAAGCTTGACGAGATAGGTTTTTTATTTTAGGATAGTATATACTTTTATGACGAGAAAATGAGATAATTTAGGAAAAAGTTTCTGTTCTAAGAGGTGAAAAATGATAAGGGTAGGAATAATCGGGGCTACAGGATACGCAGGCGAAGAATTGATGAAAATTCTAATGCGGCATCCGTACGTAAGGATTACATATCTGGCTGCCAAGATCGATAAAGAGCAGCCCATCGACGAGATTTTCCCTTATTTAAAGAACAGGCTCAATCTAAAATGCGAGATATTGGATACAAAGAAGGCAGTCTCCAAAGCGGATTTATTCTTTTTGGCTCTGCCGCACACAGTTTCCATAAGCGTCGTGCCGCTTCTTTTAAGCCACAAGAAGAAGGTAATTGATTTAAGCGCTGACTACAGATTTAAGAATACCAGCGTATACGAAAAATGGTATAAAGTCGCGCATAAAGATAAAGCCAATCTTAAGAAAGCGGTATATGGCCTGCCGGAATTGTACCGGGAGAAAATTAAAAAAACAGATTTCGTGGCCAATCCCGGATGTTATCCTACGGCTGCGATATTGGGAATTACGCCGTCTTTGGTTTCGGGCATTGTGAATAAAGATTCCATAATTGTCGACGCAAAATCAGGCGTAACCGGCGCAGGCAGAAAGGCCTCTTTGGACTTTTTCTATTCGGAGATAAACGAAGGAGTGAAGGCTTACAAGATAGGCAGCCATCAGCATATGCCAGAGATAAATCAGGAATTGTCGTCGCTAGCGGATAAAAAAGTAGATGTTATGTTTTGCCCGCATTTAATTCCTATGAATAGGGGAATTTTAGAGACGATTTATATGAAATTAGATAAAAAGATAAATTACGCAAAGGCGTTGGACATCTACAAGAAATTTTATAAGACAGAGCCGTTTGTAAGAATCGTGGAAGGCGAAACTTATTCTACAAAAAGCGTGCTTGAGACAAATTTTTGCGATATCGGTCTGAAATTAAACGAGGACAAAGGGCTTTTAATTGTAATTTCTGCAATAGATAATTTGCTTAAAGGCGCTTCCGGACAGGCAGTGCAGAATATGAATATAATGTGCGGATTCCCCGAGGAAAGTGGTTTATTATAAATGAAAATTTTAAATAAAACAATCCTTCCGCAAGGCTTCCTGGCTTCAGGGATTTATTGCGGAGTTAAAAGATCGAAGAGAAAAGATCTGGGGCTTATATATTCAGAGTTTGCATCAATAGCCGCAGGAGTATTTACCTCTAATGAAGTAAAAGCAGCTTCGCTAAAGGTTTGCATAAGCCAGTTAAAGAATAAAGAAAGCAAGGCTATTATAGTCAACAGCGGAAATGCAAATTGCTTTACCGGCAAAAAAGGAATAAAGGACGCAAATAGTATTATCGGGTTTTTGGCAGAAGAATTAAATATCGCAAAAAAAAGCATTCTCATCGCTTCAACCGGCATTATCGGAAAACCGATGCCCGTGGATGTTATAAAAAATGGAATTCCCAAACTTTCTCAAGAGTTAAATAAGGACGGATTGAAAAATTTCGCGGATTCAATTCTGACCACGGATACATTTAGAAAAGTTTGTTCTGTGAAAATTAATATAGGAAATAAGCCGGTTATAATCAGCGGCGTGGCAAAAGGCGCCGGGATGATTTATCCTCACCTGGAAAAAGCGCAAAAACACGCGACTATGCTGGTATTTATCCTGACGGACGCCGCCATAAAAAAGTCTTTGTTACAAACGGCTTTGGAGTACGCCGTAGAGAATTCATTTAACAGTATCAGTGTTGATGCCTGCACAAGCACAAATGACACGGTTTTATTGTTGGCAAACGCTGCAGCAGGAAATAAAACTATTGTTAAAAAGAATAAAGATTTCGCCGAATTCTGCAAAGGATTGTCTTATGTCTGCCAGTCTTTATCGCAGACGATTATAGACGATGCTGAAGGCGCATCCAAGAAAATAGAAATCTTAGTCCAGGGCGCCAAAAATGAAAAAGAGGCGAAAACAGCCGCAAACGCAGTAGCGAATTCAGATTTGTTTAAGACGGCGATGTTTGGCGGAAACCCAAATTGGGGCAGAATTGTCGCCGCAATTGGCGCAGCAGGAATTCCGGTAGACGAAGATAAATTGGAAATAAGTTTTAATTCCCATAAAATTTTCAATAAGGGAAAGATTAATCCTTTAAAGAATAAAAAACTGCTTGTCGTTTCGAAATTTATAAAAGTTAATATAAATCTTAATAATGGCAGCTCCGAGAGCAAGGTTTATACCTGCGATTTGACGCCAGAATATATTAAGATAAACGCAGAATATAATTAAAATGAAGACATAATTTATGGAACATAAATTATAAGTCTGAATTTTATCCTTGACATTTATTCAAACGAATTTATATAGGTAAATGTCAAGGATCTAATTCGACCAAATAACTTATGTTCGCTCGTGCTCCATAAGTTATGGTCTCATTAGAGAGGTTCAAATGGAAGAAGCAATCAGGAAAGCGGATGTATTGATTGAGGCTTTGCCTTATATAAAGTCATTTCATAAAAAGGTTACCGTCATTAAATACGGCGGAAGCATCTTGGGCGAAGACAGAGTGAGGAAAGGCGTTTTGGAAGACATTGTATTCTTAAGTTATATGGGTTTAAGACCGGTGTTAGTGCACGGTGGCGGCCCGAATATTTCCGACAGGATGCGCAAATCTGGCAAAAAGACCGATTTTGTCGAAGGGATGAGGGTTACCGATAAAGAAACACTAAAAATAGTGGAAGAAGAGTTAGATGTATTGAATAAAAAGATTGTCAGGGAATTAGAAGAGCTCGGAGGGAAAGCCAAAAGTTTTACTGCCAGCAAAAATTGTATTCTTACAGCTGAAAAAAAGAAATCAAAAGTGGATTTGGGTTTAGTGGGTAAGGCGACGGGGCTTGATACTGAGCAGATTTTGAAAGACATATCCAATCATGTCATCCCGGTCATAGGCCCGATGGGAAAAGATGCAAACGGCGTGACTTATAATATCAATGCCGACGAGGTCGCTTCTTTTGTGGCCTCTGCCCTGGGCGCGATTAAGTTTGTGTTACTGACAAATGTAAAAGGAATTATGAGAAATATGGAAGAGCCTAATTCTTTGTTAGCCAGCATCAGAGAAGATGAAGCCAAACAGCTTATTAAGGAGAAAGTTATTCAGGAAGGTATGATTCCCAAGATAGAGGCGTGTTTTAGGGCCATCGACGGCGGAGTGAAAAAAGCCCATATCATCGATGCAAAAATACCTCACGCATTATTATTGGAAATATTTACAGACAAGGGAATCGGCACGGAGATAGCAAGATAAAATGAAGAAACAGGACGTATTTCAGATTTACCAGGATTGTATTTTAAATACATATACGCGGCAGCCTAGAATATTTGTCAAAGGTAAAGGTATGACGCTTGTAGATATCGACGGAAAGAAATATCTGGATTTTTTCCCTGGCTGGGGCGTAAGCAATGTGGGGCATTGCCATCCCAGGGTGATGTCTGCAATCAGGGATCAGGTTTCAAAGCTAATCCATATCCCGAATAATTTTTATCACACACAACAGGCGAAGTTGGCCAGAGAACTGATTTATCAGGCATTTCCCGGCAAAGTGTTTTTCTGTAATTCCGGCACAGAGGCAAATGAAGCGGCAATTAAATTCGCCAGGGCTTATGGCAAAGGCGAGAGGTTTGAGATTATTACATTTGAAAATTCTTTCCACGGAAGAACTTTAGGTTCTTTGGCGGCAACCGGTCAGAAAAAATACCAGGAAGGTTTTGCGCCTTTACCCGAAGGATTTAAGGTAATAAAGTTTAACAGCTGGCCAGCGTTAGAAAAAACTATTTCCGATAAGACTATAGCGATTATGCTGGAACTGGTTCAGGGCGAGGGCGGTATCAATGTAGCTGACAGGGCATATGTTTATAAGATCCGGGAAATTTGCGACAAGAAGAATATTCTTATGATTATAGATGAAGTGCAGACAGGAATTGGACGGACCGGAAAAATGTTTGCTTTCCAACACTACGGTATAGAGCCGGATATAATTACATTGGCAAAGGCTTTGGGCGGTGGTTTGCCGATAGGTGCTATGATTGTAAAGAAAAAAATAGCCGATACATTCAAGCCCGGCATGCATGCCTCTACTTTTGGCGGCGGGCTTGTTATCTGTAAAGCAGCCCTGGGGGTTTTAAGAGCAATCCAAAAAGAACATATGCTTAAGAATGCACAGAAGATGTCTGCTTATATTTTTGAGCGGCTGGATGCATTGAAGGCAAGATGTAAAATTATAAAGACAGTAAGAGGCATTGGTTTGATGATAGGCATTGAGTTAAATATCGAAGGCAAAGCTATCACTGAGGAGTGTCTGAACAGAGGTTTGGTTATTAACTGTACTCACAATACAGTGCTAAGGCTTATGCCTGCATTAAACGTCACAAGAAAACAGGCAGATAAGGCGCTGCATATTTTAGAAAAAGTATTGTTAAAATTTTCCTAAACAGGCGGGATAATATGAAAAAAGATTTTGTTTCCATTAAGGATTTAAGCACGCAGGAAATTGAAACTGTTTTTTCCTTAGCCAAAGAGTTAAAGAAGGACAGATTGAAATTTTTCGGCGCGCTTAAAGGAAAATCGGTTGCGCTGATTTTCCAGAAGCCTTCCAATAGGACTAGGGTTTCTTTCGAAGTAGGAATTTCTCAATTGGGAGGCAATGCCATATACCTTAAGCCTGAGGATATAAATCCCGGCGTAAGGGAATCCATCGCCGACATATCCAAGACGCTTTCCCGGTATTTAGACGCAATTATCCTAAGGACATTCGGCCATGATATTGTTTTGGAAGTCGCCAAATATGCGAGCATACCAGTAATCAACGGCTTAAGCGATTTACTGCATCCTTGCCAGGCCTTATCTGATATATTCACCATAAATGAAAAATTGGGGAAATTAAAGGATGTTACATTGAGTTATGTGGGCGACGGCAATAATGTCTGCAATTGCCTTCTTTATGCCGCGTCCAAAACAGGAATGAATTTTAAAATCGGCACGCCCAAAAGATACGGGCCGAATAAGGAAATTGTAGATGATGCGCTGGAGATTGCCAAGAAGACAGGGGCGAAGATTTCTTTGTTCAATAACCCCAACGATGCAGTAAAGAATAGCGATGTTATCTACACCGATGTCTGGGCGAGTATGGGTAAGGAAAAAGAAGCATGGAAGAGAAAGATGATTTTCGGAAAATTTCAGGTGAATAGAAGATTGGTGGCCTTGGCGAAACCTTCGGTATTAATTATGCATTGTCTTCCTGCGCACAGGGGGTTGGAAATTACCGACGAGGTAATGGATAGCCCGAATTCCATTGTCTTTGACCAGGCGGAAAACAGATTACATATTCAGAAGGCGATTTTATTGATGTTATTGGGAGGTCATAAGTGAAGAAGGTAGTTTTGGCATATTCCGGCGGGCTGGATACGACTTGTTGCGTGAAGTGGTTCGCTGACAGAGGTTTTAAAGTCGTCTGCTTTATGGCGGATTTAGGCCAGCCCCATGATTTTGCGCCGGCAAAGAAAAGGGCGAAAATCGCAGGCGCGTCCAAAATTTATATTAAAGATTTAAGGCAGGAATTCATAAAAGATTATATTTTACCGTCATTAAAGGCAAACGCTATTTATGAAGAAAAATACACTCTGGCTACGGCGCTGGGCAGGCCCTTAATCGCAAAATATTTGGTCGATGTGGCGCATAAAGAAAAAGCCCAGTATATCGCCCACGGCTGCACGGGAAAAGGAAATGACCAGGTTAGAATTGAAGTAAGCTCCATGATTTTGGACAAAAAATTAAAGATAATCGCTCCTTTAAGATTCTGGGAATTCAAAACAAGGGAAGAAGAGCTTAAATATCTGGCAAAACATAAGATTCCCACAGATGTCACCAAGAAGAAAGTTTACAGTATCGATGAGAATATCTGGGGAATAAGTATTGAGTGTGGAGCTTTGGAAGATCCCTGGGTAGAGCCGCCGTCGGATGCTTACAGGATTACAAAGTCTCTTGCGAATGCCAAGTCAAAGCCAACTTATTTGACAATTGGTTTTAAGGCCGGCGTTCCTGTTGAGATTAACGGAAAGAAATATCCTGTTATGGATTTAATTAAGAAATTAAATAAAATCGCAGGCGCTTATGGCATTGGCAGGACGGATTTAGTGGAAAATAGATTAATCGGAATAAAATCGAGGGAAATTTACGAGGCGCCGGCAGCGCATATTTTGATTTCCGCGCACAAAGAAATCGAAAGTTTAGTCTTAGATAGGGAAACCGCGCACAAAAAACAAAAAGTTGCTTTGGATTATGCAGATATTATTTATTATGGCTTATGGTTTACGCCGCAAAAGAAAAAACTGGATAATTTTATAAATGAAACGCAGAAAAAAGTTACGGGCGTTGCCAGATTTAAACTATTTAAGGGCGGATTTGCCTGCGTAGGCAGAAAATCGCCTTATTCTCTATACAAAAAAGAATTGGCAACTTACGGCAAGGGAGATAAGTTCGATCATTCCAAAGCTGAGAGTTTTATTAAAAATTGGGCAAAACCGTATTTGAAATAATTTAAAGAGAGGTAATCATGGCTAAAAAATTATGGGGCGGAAGATTTAAGAAAGAAATTGATAAGGATTTCTTTGAATTCCAGAAATCCATTCAGTATGACTATAAGCTGGCAGGATACGATATAGCCCATTCTTTAATACATGCCTTAGCTTTAGGAAAGACAGGTATCCTTAAACCAAAAGAAAAAACAAAACTTATCGGAGCTTTAAAAAAGATTGGAAATGAAATAAAGCAAAATAAGTTTAAGTATGAAAGTGGCTCTGAGGATATCCATACAGACATTCAAAATAAAATTGAGAAAAAAATAGGAAAATTGGCGCTTAAACTCCATACCTTAAGATCGAGAAACGACCAGGTTGCTTTTGATGAAAAGTTTTATTGCCATGTTGAATGTAAAAATGTCGGAAATCTCTTAGAAAATTTATTGAAATCTATTGTGATTCTGGAAAATAAATATAAGAATGTTTCCGTTGTAGGTTACACGCATACTCAACGAGCGCAGAAGATAAATTTTAAGGATTATTTATGTGCATTTTATTGCATGTTTGAAAGAGATAAGAAAAGACTAAATAATTTCTTAAAGAATTTAGAGGTTCATATTGGGGCAGGCGCTTTGTTGAGAAATATTAAAAAAGAGGATTATGGCAAGGCGATAAAAGAATATCTAAAAGGTAGCAATGCATTTATAAAACCATCTGAAAACACAATTGACGATGTCAGCGACAGGGATTTCATTATTGAACTCTTAAGCATTTTGTCTATTATACAGATGCATTTATCCAGGTTGTCAGAAGATTTTATCCTTTATTCAACGAAGGAATTCGGTTTTATGGAACTGCCCGAAGAATTTTGTACCGGAAGTAGCTTAATGCCTCATAAAAAGAACCCGGACTTCCTGGAACTTGTCAGAGGCTATACCGGAAGAATATATGGAAACCTTATTTCTATTTTGACGACGATGAAGGGGTTGCCTTTGACTTATAATAGAGACATGCAGCTCGATAAGGAGCCTTTATTTTCTTCGGTAGAGATAGTAAAAGATGAAATAGCGATAATGTCGAAGTTTATAAAAGGCGTAAAGTTAAATGAATTAGTTGTCAAGGAAGCTTTAAAAGATAAAAATTTGTATTCTGTGGATAGGGCAAAAGAATTGGTTTTGAAAGGAATGCCGTTTAGACAAGCCCACGATAAAATAGGTAAAGAATTAAGAGGAAAATAATTTTATGCATTATTTTAACTACAAAACTAACAATCTGTATTGCGAAGAAGTCAGAGTGAGCGATATTGTGGAGAAATTCGGCTCGCCTTGCTATGTGTATAGCTATCGCACTTTGATTGAGCATTTCAGAAAGCTTCAGGCTGCCTTCAAAGAAATAAATCCTTTGATTTGTTATTCCGTGAAAGCCAATTCTAACCTCGCCATCTGCAAAGCACTGGTTAATGCAGGCGCAGGGCTGGATATTGTCTCAGGCGGAGAATTATACAGGGCGTTAAAAATCAGGACTAACCCAAAGAAAATAGTATTTGCTGGTGTGGGAAAAACCGACGAAGAGATAACTTATGCCATAAAATCCGGGATTTTATTTTTTAATGTTGAGTCAGAGGCAGAGATGGAGAGTATTCAGGAACTCGCCATCAAATTAAGAAGAACCGTAAATGTCTGTTTGAGGATAAATCCCGAAGTTGATCCGCACACGCACCGTTATATAAAAACAGCACAGAAAGAGAGCAAGTTCGGTTTAAGTTTTTCCGCTGCCAGGCTTCTTCTGCTAAACAGGGAGAGATTTTTCAATGTGAATATAAAAGGTCTGCACATTCATATCGGCTCGCAGATAACAGAGGCCAGGCCTTATATCCAGGCTGTGGCAAAGGTAAGTGAGTTTATCAAAGAAATGAAAAGCGCAGGGATTAAATTCGAATATTTGAATATCGGCGGCGGCATGGGCATCATTTATAAAAAAGAAACAACCCAGACTGCCAATGTCTTTGCCCGGGCGATTATCCCTTTGCTTAAAAATACAGGGCTTAAAATTATTTTGGAGCCCGGCAGATTTATCGTGGGCAGCGCCGGAATTTTAGTCTCCAGGGTGACTTATGTCAAAGAGACTGAATTAAAGAATTTTCTCATCGTAGATTCCGGAATGAGCGATTTAATCCGCCCCAGTTTATATGATGCTTATCATGAGATTGTGCCGTTGCGTAAAAAATCAAAATCAAGGCAGAAAAAATACGACATCGTGGGGCCGATCTGCGAAAGCGGGGATTTTTTAGCCAAAGACAGGATTATGCCGCAGACAGAAGCAGGCGAATATGTGGCCATAATGTGTTCCGGTGCCTATGGTTTCAGTATGAGTTCAAATTATAATTCACGGCCCAGGGCCGCAGAAATTCTGGTTAAAGGAAACGAATATTCCGTGATAAAACCCAGAGAATCTTATCTTGATTTGGTAAGAAAAGAAAAGATTCCGCGGTTTATTTAAAATTATAATTATTCGGTGAGATTATGAAAAATAAAACAATATCTTTTGTGAAATTAGTTGCCAGCGGCAATGATTTTGTGCTTTTGGATTTAAGGATCCGAAAGATGCGCCTGAATCTGAAAGAAACAGCCAGGCAGTTCTGCAACCGCAAGTTAGGCATTGGCGCAGACGGGCTCTTGGTTTTGGAAAAATCAAGAAAAGCCACCGTAAAGATGCGCATATTCAATGCCGACGGTTCCGAGGCGGAGATGTGCGGTAATGGCGCAAGATGTGTTGCATATTTTCTAAAATCAGCTAAAGCCAGAAGTCGGTTTAATATTGAAACCAAAGCAGGGATTTTAAATGCCCAGGCGAATAAAGATAATGTAAGAATAAATATGACCGAACCCAGGAATATCAAGCTGGATTCAGTGATTAAATTAAATAAATATAACTTAAGATTTAATTTTATTAATACTGGCGTACCGCACGCAGTAATTTTATGCGAAGGTCTTGAGAAGATAAATGTTTATTCTCTGGGCAGATTGATTAGGTTTCATAATAAATTTAAACCACAGGGAACCAATGTGGATTTTATCGAACCCGATGGATTAGATAGCTTAAAGATAAGGACATATGAGCGAGGCGTAGAAGAGGAAACATTAGCCTGCGGCACCGGTTCAGTGGCCGGAGCAATTATTTATGCACGGAAATTAAAAAATAGCGGTTTAACCAAAAAAGATAAATTTAATATCGATGTGGAAACTGTTTCCGGTGAAGTTTTAAAAGTAAGTTTTGAGATGTTGAGGGATAAAATAAAAAATGTCTGGTTAGAAGGAAAAGCAAGAATAGTCCATAAAGGAGTATATTATGCCTAAAATATTCAAAGGTTCGATTGTAGCGATAGTCACGCCTTTTAAAAATGAAAAAGTCGATGAAGAGACTTTGCGCAAATTGGTTAAATTTCACATTGATAATGGCACAAGCGGAATTGTTCCTTGCGGAACAACAGGCGAATCTCCGACGCTGGATTATGATGAGCACGACAGGGTTATTGAGATTTGTATTGAGGCGGCGAACGGGAAAATCCCGATTATCGCCGGAACCGGTTCTAATTCCACAGCCGAGGCAATTACTATGACCAAACACGCAGCTCAAGCAGGCGCAGATGCGTCTTTACAGGTTTCTCCATATTATAATAAACCTACGCAGAGAGGCTTGTATGAACATTTCAGGACAATAGCCGAAGCAGTGGATATTCCCATTATTCTTTACAATATAGCCTCGCGCACAGGCGTAAATATTTTGCCTGATACAATTGCAAAATTGGCAAAGGATTGCAAAAATATCGTGGGTGTAAAAGAATCATCCGGGGATTTGGAACAGATGGCCAGAATAAAAGCTTTGTGTCCGTCGGATTTCCAGCTTATTTCCGGAGACGATGGCCTGACTTTGCCTGTTATGGCGATTGGCGGAATCGGAATTATTTCTGTAGTGGCGAATATTATCCCCAAAGACGTGGCTACTATGGTTGATGAATTTCTGAAAGGTAATATCAAAAAAGCGCAGGAGATTCATTATAAAATACTTCCTTTGGTAAAAGCGATATTTATCGAGACAAATCCCATACCTGTAAAAACAGCGATGGGTTTAATAGGTATGTGTGAGCCTGAATTGAGGCTTCCTTTATGCTCAATGAGCCAGGATAATTTAACAGCGCTTAAAAAAGCATTAAAAGACTACGGGTTGGTGAAATGATTAAATTAGCAATTAGCGGTTCCAGAGGAAAGATGGGCCAGCGCATAATTAATGTTGCGCAGGCAGACAAAGATTTTAAGATTGTTACTCTGCTTGAAAGAAAAGGCCACATTGATATAGGTATAAAGGTAAACGGCGCCAAGGTAACAGATGATATCGAAGAGATAAAGAACTCCGACGTTTTGGTTGAGTTTACGACTCCCGAGGCAACCATGGAGCATTTGAAAATCTGTCTCAAATATAAAAAGCCGATGGTTATCGGCACCACAGGATTATCGCCGGAACAGAAAAAAGATATCGAGTCAGCTTCTAAAGAGATAGCCATTGTGCTTTCGCCGAATATGTCTTTGGGAGTGAATTTATTGTTTAAATTAATCGAAGAGGCAGCGAATAAATTATCCAAAGATTATAGAGTGGGCATTACAGAGGCGCATCACGCGCATAAAAAGGATGCTCCGTCGGGGACAGCCAAAAAAATCGCGGATATTATAGAAGAAGCAAGAAAAGAACAGGTTAAAGATATAAAATCCATCCGCGAGGGAGAAATCGTAGGAGACCATGAAGTTGTATTCGAGAGCCAGTTCGATACGATTAAGATAAGCCACTTTGCCAAGACGCGCGATATATTTGCCAAAGGAGCTCTCAGCGCGGCAAAATGGGTGATACATAAAAAGAAAGGTTTATTTTCCACGCAGGATATTTTGAGGTAAATTTATGGCAATAAAAATAGTCCAATCGGATAAGTTAAATAAATTGCCGCCGTATCTATTTGTAGAAATAGATAAAGCAAAAAGGCAGGCAAGGCAGGAAGGCCGCGATATTATCGATTTGGGAATAGGCGATCCTGACCAGGCAACACCTCAATTTATAGTCGATAAACTCTATGAAGCAGCCAAAGATAAATCTAACCACCGCTACGCCTTGGACGCGGGGATGTCTGTTTTACGAGAATCGATTTCGCGCTGGTATAAAAAAAGATTTAACGTAGGGTTAAATCCGGATAATGAAGTGCTTCCTTTGATTGGCTCAAAAGAAGGCATAGCGCATTTTCCTTTGGCAGTATTAAATAAAGGCGATTACGCTTTGGTGCCGGATCCGTGTTATCCTCCTTACAAAGGCGGGACTATTTTTGCCGGCGGGAAAATTTGTCTTTTGCCTTTATTGTCAAAAAATAATTTTTTGCCGGATTTAAAAAGAATACGGCAGACAGTTTTGAAAAACTCAAAAATAATCTTTGTCAATTACCCCAATAATCCCACGGCAGCTGTGGCGACAGATGAATTCTATAAAGAATTAATCCAGTTCGCCTTAAAAAATAATATTATCGTTATTTCGGACCTGGCTTATTCAGAGATTTATTTCGACGGATTTAAACCCAGAAGCCTTTTGGAATTTGAAGGCGCAAAAGACTGCGTCATAGAATTTCATTCGCTTTCCAAAACATACAATATGACGGGTTGGCGCGTAGGCTGGGCCTGCGGGAATCCTCAATTGGTTTCTTTATTGGCAAAAGTAAAATCCAATATCGATTCCGGGATATTCCAGGCAATTCAGATAGCTGCTGTAGCGGCTTTAGATTCCGGTGATTCTTTCGCTGATTCTATGCGCAGAATGTATCAGGAAAGGCGCGATGTTTTAGCCGAAGGATTAAAATCCCTGGGGTTTAATGTTAATTTACCCAAAGCCACTTTTTATCTATGGTCAAAAATTCCTAAAAGATTCGGCAGTTCCATAGAATTAGCTAAAGCATTATTGGATAAAACAAATGTCGTGGCGACTCCGGGAGTGGGTTTCGGTGAGCACGGCGAAGGATATATCCGTTTTGCTTTAACGGTTCCGGTAGAGAGAATTAAAGAAGCTGTAGGAAGGCTGGGAAACCTTACAAAATAATGGCGCTGGTTACATCATACCTAGCAATAGGTAGTAACTTAGGTAACAGATTAGCGAATATCAAAGAATCTCTTCGGTATTTGAAAGAGATTAACAGGATTCATATCGATAAAATCTCGCCTATTTATGAATCATCCCCAGAGGGCGGGCCAAAAAACCAACCAAAATATCTTAATTTAGCGTTAAAGATTAAAACCGCTCTAGCACCGTTCGATTTATTAAACGAATTAAAAATCATCGAGAAAAAATTAAAACGAAGGAATAAAATCCATTGGGGCCCGCGCACAATTGATTTGGATATTCTATTTTATGGTGATTTGATTTTATCCAGCAGGGCACTTTCCTTGCCGCATAATTTACTGCATAAAAGGATTTTTGTGTTGAATCCTTTGGTTGGTATCGCGCCCAATTTTATTCATCCTGTTTATAATAAAAGTGTAAAAGAATTATTGAGAGGATTGAAAAATGGCAATAAAAAGATTGTACCGTTCAATTAAAGACAGAAAGATTGCGGGAGTGTGTGCAGGGCTTGCCGAATATTTCAATATTGACCCGGCGATTGTAAGGATAATATTTTTATTTTCAGCTTTAGTCTGGGGAGCGAGCATTATTTTGTATATTATCTTTTGGATTTGCGTCCCAAATAAGGATGCGGTAGGAAAGAAATGAAAATTATATCGAGCCCGCAGCTGTTGCAGGAAGAAATTATCAAGTTAAAAAGAAAAGGAAACACAATAGGTTTTGTGCCGACTATGGGTTATCTTCACGACGGGCACCTGTCTTTGATACGAAGAGCAAGGAAAGATTGCGATGTGGTTGTGGTGAGTATTTTCGTTAATCCTTTGCAATTTGGGCCGAGGGAAGATTTGAAAAAATATCCCAGAAATTTCAAGAAAGATTCGGCTCTTTGCAAAAAATATACCGATATTTTATTTTATCCTAATGTCAGGGAGATGTATCCGGATGATTTTTTGACAGAAATAGAAGTAAATAAATTAAGCAATGTCCTTTGCGGAGCATCCCGCCCCGGGCATTTTAAAGGCGTAGCAACGGTTGTAAATAAACTTTTTAATATTATTTTTCCGGATATGGCTTATTTTGGCCAGAAGGACGCGCAGCAAGCAGTTATTATTAAAAAGATGGTTAAGGATTTAAATATACCCGCAGATATTAAAGTAATGCCAACTGTACGTGAGAAAGACGGCTTGGCAATGAGTTCAAGAAATTCTTATTTATCTCGCCAGGAAAGAGGCGACGCAGCTGTCTTATATAGATCTTTAATTTTGGCAAAGAATATGGTTAAAAAAGGCGCCACAGATTCCAATAAGATTATATCCAAAATGCGCAATTTGATTTTGAATAAAAAGTCTGCGAAAATCGATTATATTAGCATCGTTAATCCCGAGACATTAGATCCTCTTAAGAAAATGAATAAACAGGCGTTAGTTTTATTAGCTGTTTTTGTAGGAAAAACACGCCTTATAGATAACATATTGATAAGGCGATGAAGAAAATCAGAATTGGAATCGTAGGTTGCGGCGCCATAGGAAAAAGCCTGGCTAAGTTTATCGACAGAGAATTGAATTCAAAGGCGGAAATTTCTGCTATTTGTGATTTGGATTTATCAAAAACTGTTTCCTTTAAGAAAATTCTGAAGAAATCCAAACCGGTAGTAACAAATTTGGATAAGTTGATTAAAAATAGCGATTTGATTATCGAAAGTTCCAGTGCCAAAGTTTCATATGAAGTCGCAAAGAAATCCGTTAGCAACGGAAAAAGTATTTTGATTATGAGTATCGGCGGGATTATTTTAAAAGCAGAAGAATTATTCGCCTTAGCCAGAAAAAACAGGAGTTTTATTTATTTGCCGTCGGGAGCAATATGCGGCATCGACGGCATGAAGGCTTTATCTTTGGCAGGAATAGAAAAAGTTACACTTACTACGCGTAAACCTCCCAAGGCTCTGTCAGGAGTAGCATATCTCATGCAAAAAGGTATTGATGTAAATAAGATAAAGAAAGAAACCGTTATTTTTGAAGGAACCGCGTTATCTGCAATCAAATATTTTCCCCAGAATATAAATGTGGCAGCATTATTAAGCATCTCCGGAATTGGCGCAAAAAAGACTAAAGTAAAGATTATTACTTCCCCGGAATATAAATATAATTACCACGAGATAGAGATTGTATCCAAAGCAGGTGTGCTTAAGACGATTTCTCAAAACGTCGCATTTAAAGAAAATCCTAAAACCAGTTATTTGGCAGCACTTTCAGCAATGGCTGTATTAAAAGGCATCTTTGATTCAGCAAAGATAGGAAATTAAATCTTCAAAAATTCAATATGGAAGGAGGTGAAACACAATGGCACAGAAAGTTGCAAAGGTTGGTATAAAGAGAAAAGAAGGCTATCTTTATTTCGTCGATAAGAAAGGTGATGTTTCTTGCGCGAAGATGGCCAGAGGCAAGAAAAAAGGCGGAAAGCCTCAGAAGGTGGCAAAGGTAGGGGTAAAGAAAATGAAAGGTTATCTCTATTTTGTCGACAAGAAAGGCGACGTCTCTTGCGCAAAAATGGTAAGAGGTGGTAAGAGGAAAAAGAGATAAGAAGGTCTTATCTTACATATAAGGCTCCGCTACTTTTATGCGGCGGGGCCTTATATTAAAAATAAGACAGGTTTGTTTTTCGGATATTTATTAAATTTATCGTCGTCAGAGAATTATTTTAATTCAGAAAGCAAATATGAGCGAATTCGATAATATTGAAGTTTCGATTGTCATGCCTTGCCTCAACGAAGAAGAGACAGTGGGTATTTGTATTAAAGAAGCAAAGAAGGTTTTAGGCGATTTGGCTATTCGCGGGGAAATTATAG
The DNA here is from genome assembly GCA_028711115.1 of Candidatus Omnitrophota bacterium. GTDB lineage: Bacteria > Omnitrophota > Gorgyraeia > Velamenicoccales > JABMQK01 > JAQTSV01. The sequence continues at coordinate 1,174,129 of JAQTSV010000001.1, read as the reverse complement.
TTGTAGATAATGGCTCTAGCGATAATTCTGTGGCTATTGCCCAGAAAGAGGGCGCAAAGGTAGTTTTTGAGCCGGAAAAAGGCTATGGCAGCGCTTACTTAAGAGGTTTTAAAGAGGTTAAGGGCGAAATTATTGTTATGGCAGATGCAGATAATACCTACGATTTCTCTGAGATAGGAAAGTTTATCTCGTCTATAAAACAAGGATATGATTTTGTAATCGGTTCCCGATTCAAGGGTGAGATAAAAAAAGGCGCTATGCCCTGGGCAAATAGATATATCGGCAACCCCATACTTTCCGGGGTTTTGCGGTTTTTCTTTAATACGGATATTTCTGATGCGCATTGCGGTATTAGGGCTTTTACAGATAAGGCTTATAAAAAGATGGAGTTGCATTCATTAGGAATGGAGTTTGCTTCTGAAATGGTTATTGCAGCAATCAGGGAGAATTTAAAGATTAAGGAAATACCGGTGAGTTATTTGCCGCGTAAAGGAAAGTCAAAGTTAGTTCCTCTCCGAGACGCATGGCGGCATTTTAACTTTATGCTTATCTACAGCCCAACCTGGTTATATCTTTTTCCGGGCATTGCACTTTTCCTGGTAGGATTATTTCTGATGTTTTCTCTTTTATACGGTCCGATTGTAATTTTGGGCCATCTATGGGATGTCCATATCATGGTCTTAGCCAGTCTTTTTTCAATATTGGGAGTACAGATTATAATGCTGGGATTATTCGCCAAGACATTCGGAGTAATAAGCGGTTTCTTGAATGAAGACAAAACCCTTCAATTTATGTGGAGGTATTTTAAATTAGAAAAAGGAATTTTTATCGGAATAGTTTTATTTATGTTTGGATTTATTTTTAATTTCCTGATTTTAAGCGAGTGGACATTGAAGCACTTTGGTCCCCTGGAGAGGGTAAGGGAAGCGGTTTTAGGAGCAACATTTATTATTATCGGAATCCAGACAATCTTTTCTTCATTTTTCTTGCATATGCTGGGTATGAAAACTAAAAAATAATGTTTCTGACCTCTAATAAAAAATATCTGATCGGTTTTTTAGTGCTTTTATTTATAACTATTCTATTCAGATTGCCCATTTTCTTTTTATCCCATTACAATAACGACGAGTTGATTCATATATCCCTGGCTATGAAGACAGATAAATATGGTTTAGATGTCTTCAAAAAGCAAAAATATAATTTATTCTATGTAGACAGAGGATTGGTTCCTAAAGAGCATTTAATTATAATCGCCGAAGGAGACAGGGAGGTCGGCTCTCTCCTGGAAGGTTTTTTAGGAGAAAGAGAGACGTTGTCTCATCATCCGCCGGCCTTGCCTTTTCTTTTGGGAATTTCGCATAGGATATTTGCCAATAAGATGTTTTATCTGGTTAGTGGATCAAACGATATTTATTTAATGCTGAGGAATTCTGCTTTTCAATTCTTTGCCTGTTTTGTTAATCTCTTGTCGAGTTTATTACTTATATTGGCAGTATATTTTTTAGGAAGTTTATTTTTTTCACACAAAGTTGGCTTACTTTCTGCTTTATTTTTAAGCCTAACCCCTACAGATTTGATGACTGCAAATAAAATCTGGGCAGATGATATGACAGCTCTTTTTGCTACCTTGGCTGTTATTCTTTATTTATATGTCTTAAAGAAGAATAGGCCGGCATTTTCTCTTTTAGGAGGATTAAGTTGCGGCATTTCCATTTTAACCAAGATGAGCGGCATTTATATTATTTTTGTAATATTATTGTTTCATTTATTAGAGCATAGAAAAGATAAAGTCAATATTAGGAATCTGTTAATTTTCTTTTTCGATAGAAATATTTTATATTTTTTGGCCGGCGTATTTATAGCGAGCGCATGGTGGTTTGATTTATACTATTCAAACTTTAGCCTCCAGACAGCACAATCATATTTCAGAGTAAATGAAATATGGGAACCTGCAAAGAACTGGAGTCTCTTTTTTAACATGGTTTCTAATCGTCCATGGTATAGCTATTTCATATTGATTCCCTTTCAGTTTCCCCTATATCTTTTAGGATTTGTATTTATTCCTATGTTTATTCTGAGTAAGAGAATTAAGTGGTTTGGTAAATTAATAGTCGAGCAATACCGTTATTTAAAATTTCTTATAATATGGGTTACAGTGGTCTTTATTTTTCTGACATTAAAACCCGGCAAAGAATTGCGCTATATGTTAATTGCTTATCCTGCCATCTCTGTGCTTTCTGTTTACTGCCTTAATTTAATTTACGAATGGATGAAAAATAGAAATTTAGGAATAAGCTTAGGTTTGCAGAGGCTTTTTTTCATTTCCGTAATCTTATTATCCTTAGCATTTTCTTTGAAGATAGCCTTACCATCGATATTGATTAGGGCAGATATTATTCCTATCCCGCTATAATACCAATGAAAGTCTTTGTAATTAATGAACCTTTTGTAAGAGGATTTTGCCGTACTCAGCGCTGGGCTGCTCGCACCAGAGGAAGAGTCCTGAGAGCGCCTGATTGGTTAGCTTATTGCACAGCGGTTTTGGAGAAAGAAAACTTCGATGTTAAGCTATATGATTTTGTTGCCAATGATTGGGATAAAAATAAATTGCGCAAGATTATTAAAGAAATTTCTCCCGATTTTGTAGTTTTGGATTCAACTACGCCATCCATTTATTCGGATATAGAGTGCGCAAGGATTTGCAAAGAGGAAAGTAGTGCCAAAGTTATAATGGTTGGCCCACACATAAGCAGTTTACCAAAAGAAACCCTGGAATTATCAAAAGGAGCGGTTGATATCGCAGCAATCGGAGAATACGATTATACTGTAAGGGATATCATAAAAAATTTTGACAATTTAGAAAACGTTAAAGGCATAGCCTATCGTCAAAACAGCGAAATAAAGTTGACACAGGCAAGAGAATTTATAGAAGATTTGGATAGTTTACCGTTTCCTGCCTGGCAGCATCTGGATTTAATGAAATATTTCGACGGAGGCAAACTCTATCCATACATCGATATTATTTCAGGCAGGGGCTGTCCGAACAAGTGCATTTTCTGCCTTTGGCCACAGGTAATGCATGGAACCCGTTATCGTTTGCGTTCTCCTAAAAACGTGGTTGATGAAATCGAGCGCGATATAAAACTCTGTCCCCAGGTTTTAATGGGTGGTGAATTCTTTTTTGAAGATGATACATTTACCGTCGATAAAGGCAGGGCGGTTAGAATTTGCGAGGAAATCCTGAAACGCGGGCTTAAGATAACTTTTTCCGTAAACGCCAGGGTTGATTCTTATGATTTAGAGATGTTTAGAATAATGAAAAAGGCGGGCTGCAGGGAATTACTGGTTGGATTTGAGTCTGTGGACCAGAAAATATTGGACAATGTAAATAAAAGTATCAAGGTTGGCGAAATGTGGGAATTTATGAGAACGGCAAAGAAAGCTAATTTGGAAGTCCATGGTTGTTTTGTATTCGGTCTGCCCGGAGAGACAAGAGAGACGATTAAAGAAACAACCGAATTTGCTTTAGCGTTAGGATTAACCACAGTCCAATTCTCAGCGGCTGTGCCGTTTCCGGGGACGGAGTATTATGATATTTGTAAAGAAAAAGGCTGGCTCAAATCAGAAAATTGGCAGGATTGGTTAAAACAGGGCGAGCAGTCGGCAGTAATAAAATACGAGAATCTATCGAGCCGGGAAATCGACCATTATGTTGACTCGGCGCTTAAGAAATTCTATTTAAGGCCGGGCTATATATTTAATTTTATTTTCAAGAATAGAAGTTTCTCGGATATTTATCGAAAATTAAGAGGCGGTTTAAATTTCTTTACTTATTTGTTTAAAAAATGAATGAACCATTAATTTCCATAATCGTTCCAGCGTATAATTCAGAAAAAACAATTAAGAAGTGTATAGATTCATTGCTTGAAATTGATTATACAAATTATGAAGTATTTATCGTCGATGACGGTTCGACAGATAATACTAAAAACATTTTATCCGGATACAAAGATAAAATTACCATAATTGAAAATAAACATTTTGGCCCGTCGAGATGCCGCAATATCGCAGCAAGCAAAGCAAAAAGTGAATTTCTGGCGTTTACTGATAGCGATTGCATAGTAGAAAAAAATTGGCTGAAAGAACTTTCGCGTGGTTTTATTAATGATAAAGTTGCTGGTACAGGCGGAAATCAGTTGTCACCTCAGGATGAAACTAATTTTGGCAAGAGAGTTCAGCAGTTTTTTGAATTAGCAGGATTTTTAGGTGGATATATCAAAGGTAAAAAGAACAGCGATTTGTCAGAAACCGGACATAATCCTTCCTGTAATGCTATGTATCGAAAAGATGCTTTCTTGGGGGTTGGCGGTTTTGATGAAAAACTGTGGCCTGGCGAGGATGTAGATTTGGATTACCGCCTAAAACTGCAAGGCCTTATGTTTATGTATAATCCCAAGGCCATTGTATATCATTATCGGCCGCAGTCTATCAGAAAACTTTCAATTATGATGTATAGATATGGTGTTATGCAAGGTGTTTTGATAAAAAGATATGGTTTTTTCAGGAAGGCACAAGTTTTTCCGTTATTTTTTCTATTGATGTTGGTATTATTATTTATTAACTTAAAGTTTCTCTGGTTTTTGGCTCTTTATTATTTATTTATTTTAGTTAAGACCAAGAGTATCGTAAGCAGTAGTTTTATTCTTATATTTTCAATAATTTCAGTATTGGGTTGGCATATTGGTTTTTTAAGGGGAATTTTATTTAAGAAATAACTCTGATGTTAATAAAAAAATTAGTACAGATAACTAATAAGTTCTTACCCGAAAAGCCCAAGCTTCATTTGGCTAGGTTTTATTCGCGTTTACCATTTTCTCCGCCCAGGATTGGTTTTACGCCTCTTTTGGAATGCAATTATTCCTGTTCCTATTGCTTTAATAAAAATTATATTAATCCATACTTTCGCAAATGCGCGCGTATTGATTACCAAGAATGGGTTTCTCTGTTTAATAAATTCCCCACTTCCTTAGTAACTATCGGAGGAGGAGAACCGTTGCTCTATAAAGATATGGATAAATTAATCCAAGGAATGGCAAAGAAACATATTATTTCCCAGGTGATTACTAATCTTTCTGTGAATTTAGATGTGCTGATAAAAGCAAAGAAGTCAGGTTTTAGGGTAATGGCAAGCTTCCATCCCGAAATGATTATTAAAGAAGAGTTTCTAAAGAGCCTGCTTTATCTTAAAAACAAAGGTCTTAAAAATATAATGGTTAACTACATAGCAACGCCACAAAATTTAGAAAAATACGGTGAATATAAAGAATTCTTTGAAAAAAAGACAGGATATTTCTTCCGATTGGATGCATATGAAGATTTAAAGAGAGATTTAAGCAATATCGGTCAATATCAGATTTACGGAATAAATTATTTAGCCGATAGAGAGAAATATAATAATTATTTACCTAAAAAATGCAACGGAGGATCCAAGTATCTAGTGGTGATGCCTGATGCAAGCGTGTATAGATGCGGGGTTTCTCTGCTTTATATTTTTGCTCCTGAATATAAAGAACTAGTTAATCCTCTGGATTTGGGAAAATTTTATATCGGCAATCTCAAGGATAGCAATTTTAAGATAGATAAGAAGGATTTCGTTTGCCATTCTCCGTGCAGATGGATATGTGACATAGAACTTGCGAATGTGAGAAAATGTTAAAATCATTACTTATTAAGATAGTTGCTAAGGTTGTTCAGTTTGTAGGCTTAATCTATAGGCCCAGGAAACAAATAGAAGGCGTAAAAACCATCCTTCTCAATAAAGCTGATAGAATTGGAGATGCAATTGTTGTTTTGCCGTTTTTGTTGGAATTAAAAAAGTATTTCCAAATTACAGTTCTTACCACTAAACGCAATAATTTTATTTTTGAACCATTCTTTAAAACCGAAATTATTTTAGAGAAACCTCGTTATATCTATGAAGAAATAATGGCAATAATTGAAGCTTTTTTTATGATGTTCAAGAAAACATCGAAGAGCGACTCAGCCTACGATCTCTATTTGGATCTTAATGGCATACGGCAAGCTGATTTTCTTGTTAAATTTAGGAAAGAACATAAATGCCGATATTATGCAGGTTTAAATTCAGGCCCTTTTAATATTTTGCTGGATTATGCCCACAAGAGTAATTCTATGCTTTTCTCAAAAAAGCACATCCTGGAGACATTCCAAGAAATTATAAAAGAAAGTTTGAAGGTCGACATAGAAATTCCGGATTATATAGATTTGACTTCTAAGATGATGAAACCCGAGGAAATAACATTAAAAATGCCTTTCATCATGATTAATATCGCTGGAGCCAAAAATTTCAGAGGGCCTTGCGTTAAATTGTATACTGATATAATTAAAGGATTATCGGCTAAAAAAATTAATTTCTTGATTATAGACGAACTTAACCGGCCCAATTTAAAAGAATTCCAAGATTATCTTAAAGATAATACCGACCGGATTATGTATATTGATAAAGACCTTTCCTTATGGCAACTTCTTTATATGGCTTCAAAGAGCTCGCTTTATGTAGGTGCCGATTCCGGCATAACGCATTTCCTCAGTATCCCTACAAATGCAGTAATATTTTTTGGTACAGGCCTTCCTGGTGTGTGGAGGCCTTATTCTAAAAATATTTATATAAGAAAAAAGAATGACGAGATAATAGTTGAAGAAACAAAAACTTCAAAAGGTTTGATAAAAAAAATAATTTATAAACCTGTGTGGTGCCGTCCTTGTTTCGATATCGGGTGCAATAAGATAAACTGTATCCGGGGGTTATTAAATTACGAGGAAGCAATTATTAAAGAAATAGAGGAGGCAATAACGAATGGATAAGTTATTGCAGTTTTCTAATGTTCTTGTCCCGGAGTATTTAAAACTTAAATTGGTAAGTCTCTACAGAAAATTACCATTCACTTTACCGCATATAATATTGCACCCTACTTTATTATGCAACTATCAATGCTCCTATTGCCTCTATCCAAAATACCTAGATAAGGACAACAGTGTATTTAAAACTAATATCCCCTATCAGGAATGGCTAGTTTTATTTGATAAATTTCCTAGGTCTACCATTACTATTAGCGGCGGCGAGCCTCTTTTATATAAAGATCTAGATAGGCTAATACTAGGGTTAGCAAAGACACATATCATTTCTCAGGTGATATCAAACATCTCCACTAATTTAGATGTTTTGGTGAGAGCAAAAAAAGCTAATTTTAGGTTGATGGCGAGTTTTCACGGAGGCAGGGCATCATTAGACGAGTTCAGCAAGAATTTGCTTTACTTAAAGAAACAAAAATTGAATATAACAGTTAATTTTGTGGGGACAAATGAAAATCTAAAAGACTTTAAATATTATGAGGATTACTTTAAGAAAAAGCTCAAAGTTTTTTTTAGAGTTGATGCCTATGAAGATTTGAATAGAGAAATTAAAGATTTAAAAATAAGTATTCATGGGATAAATTATATCCTTGATAGAGAAAAATATAATAATTATAAATCAAAGAGCTGCTTGGGAGGCAGTAAATATTTTATAGTCAAGCCCAATGCAGACGTATATAGATGCCATAGCGGTTTTATGTATATTAATTCCAAGGAATACAAAAAAGTAGCTTCGCAAATGGATTTGAGTAGTTTTCTTTTAGGCAATTTGAAAGACCCGGATTTTAAATTAAGAAACATAACTTTTATCTGCCATTCTCCCTGCAGGGGGGTATGCGATATCGAATTAGCGGCAGTCAAGCTATCTAAAGAACATTTACAATAAATGAAGAGATATTATGCCAGAGAATGATATGTCAGCAATTCATCAGAAAGAGATAGCCAGTTTATCTGTTGTTATACCGACCAAGAACAGAGAAGAGTGTTTGTTGGAATGCCTAAATTCTCTTTTTGAACAAGATTATTTACCCAAAGAGGTAATAATTGTTGATCAAAGTTCTAAAGATGCCGAAGAAAGAATAAAATCTGTAATACCACATAGCATTAACTTAATTTATGTTTATGACCCCAAAATAGATGGGGCGACCAGGGCAAGAAATATAGCCTTAAAATATGTGACAGGGGAATTTGTATTGTTATTAGATGATGACGTTATATTGCTAAATAATGCAATAAAAAATATGCTGAGTATTTTTGCTAAAGATACAAAGAGGGAAATCGGTGGATTAGGCGGTTTTATTGTAAATGAGAAACCGCCGTTCTATTTCCTTTTGGCGAGAATGTTCTTTTTGGGCCCTTTTTCTTTTTATAATCATCAATCAATTTTTCAATGGAAGGCCAGAAAGTGTGATGGATTATTGCAATTATCAAAATTGATACCGGCAGGGGCTTCATGCATTAGGACAGAAGTTCTTAAAGAGTTTAAATTTGATGAAATTTATAGCGGTTATTCATACGGAGAAGATAGTATTTTTGGGTATGTAGTTTCTTCGCGATACAAATTATTCCTTTACTCAGGATTAAAATTTTTTCATAAGAGGCTTAATAGCCCCAGAGATGATAGTGGGAGAAATATACAGATGCAAATTATCTGGTGGTTTTATTTTTTCAATAAATATGTAAAAAAATCAACATACAATTATATTTGTTACGTATGGTCTATAGTCGGTATTATATTGAAGGTTTTGATTGGATTTTATGATTTAAGATTGCTTAGAGGGGCAGTTTATGGCTTTAGGTCTATTATACGAATTATTCTTAAAAGAAGTACTTTAGAAAATGAAATCAGGAATAGTTTTAGTTAAGTTTTTTGAATATTATTGAGTTTTATTATCGTAACAGGAAATGTGATTCAATTATGGAAGAAGATAGATTTATTGTTTCAAAATCCTCAATTGCGTATCCAATTAGGCAAGAATGCCAGAAAATATGCGGAAGATAATTTGAAAGAATAATTCTTTCAGCTCTTCATTAATTAAAGAATATAAGTTGCTCATTAATTGAAGTTTTTCTTGAAGTTATAGTAGAACTTATTTATAATACTTGTGCTTACATCAGAAAGTTAATCCTTAATTGGTGTAATGTGTTGTAAATAATTAAGTTAGAAGTAAGGATTGTCCTAGTTGCTATTTATAATAATAGATGATTTTTAAAAATTAACATAGATATAAACAGCTGGGCAAATTGATAAGAAAGCTATCAGAAAATACATCGAAGAACAAAAGTAGCTAGATTATGTCAGGAGTCTGAAACCCCGCCCTTTAGAGCGGGGAACGGGTTTACAATTGTGTTTAAAATTGCGAGGATAATATGAAAATTTTAGCAATAGGTGCTCATTTTGATGACGTAGAATTAGGTTGCGGAGGGAGTCTCCTTAAACATAGAGATAAGGGAGATGAGATTTATATTATTGTTGTTACAAATTCAGGATACACGAGCGCCACAAAAGGGCTTTATAGAAAAGCGGAAGAAGCCAAGAGCGAAGGTGAAAAAAGCGCTAAATTTCTTGGGGCAAAATTGATTTGTTGTGATAAAGAGCCAATTACTCTTGTTGCAACAGAAAAACTCGTTTTAGAAATAGAAGAGATAGTAAGTCGGATTAATCCCGACCGTGTATATACTCATCAACCCAATGATTTTCATGCTGATCATGCCGTCGTCGGATATGTATCTATGCGTGCATGCCGCAAATGTGACGAGGTTTTATTATACCGTAGCAATTGGTATATTATGGGTAATTCACAAGAAGATAATTATTACGTGAATATTTCTGAGTATATAGATAAGAAGGTAGAGCTTCTTAGGTTATTTGAATCCGAGATGAAAAATGTGAATTATTCATGGATAGACTTTGTAAAGAAACAAAATAGTTCCGACGGTGCCAAGGTAAATGTTTCCTATGCAGAAACATTTCGTATTGCAAAAATGTTTTGGAAGTAATAATAATATTTTTTATGCAAGTTGCGATTCATCAACCTGAATTTCTGCCCTGGCTAGGATTTTTTTATAAAATGGCATTAGCGGACAAATACGTTGTTTTTGATCATGTACAATTCAAAAAAAGATATTTTGAAAATCGGAATCGGATCGTTTCTCCAAAAAAAGAAATTTCTTATATTAGCGTTCCTGTAAAAACAAAAGGAAGATATACGCAAAGCATTTGTGATGTGGAAATAGATAATACACAACGATGGAAAGATAAATTATTAAAGAAAATACAGCATTTTTATAGTAAGGCTGCCTATTTTAAAGAATATTATGAAGATCTGTATTCGTTGATTAATGTAAAAGAATATAATTATTTGTTAGAATTGAACGTGGCAATAATCAGTTATTTCAGAAGACATATCGGAATATCTACTCCAATGGTTTATTCTTCTGAATTTGATGTCGATAGTTATAAAGGCTCAGATCTTATCTTACAGTTATGCATTTTAAATAAAGCTAAGGTCTATCTCTGCGGTATATCAGGGAGAAATTATCTTAACTTAAAAGATTTTAAAGATAACAATATTAAAATTCAATGGATGGATTATAAATCGCCTGCTTATAGTCAATTATGCGAGGGGTTTGTACCAAATATGTCTACACTGGATTTATTATTTAATCACGGCAAAAATAGTCTTAAAATATTGATGAATAAAACATAAAAAAGAGAGGTCGATAACCGTATGTATATATTAGGATTGAATGATTCCACTTCAGCAGCCGCTATTATTAAAGAAGGCAAATTAATAGCTGCTGCGAGAGAAGAGAGATTTAACAGAGTTAAGTTTTCTGACTCATATCCTATGGAAGCTGTGGATTATTGTTTGGGTGTCGCCGGTGTGACATTAAAGGATATAGAACATATCGTTTTTGCATGGAATCCCGGGCATGAGATTGAGCCACAGGATACAATGGCAGCAGTGCGCTACCACAAACATTTTCTTCATTATATCCCCAATAATCTTCTCCGTCATATAGGTGGGGATAAAAGTAATAAACGAATTACGCGGATTGACGAACGGATAGAATTTCTTAAAGGTGAATTGAATATACATTTTATTCCTCATCATTATTCGCATGCAGCCAGCGCATTTTTTGTATCTCCTTATGAGAAAGCAGCTGTTTTTACAATAGATGCCTATGGTGACGATATTACCCATCAATTTTTTATAGGAGAAGGGAATAATTTGGATTCTGTAGGAAAGACCATGTTTCCACATTCAATGGGACAAGTTTATGCGGCTATTACCCAGTACTTAGGATATCGGACCAATAGCGATGAATGGAAAATTATGGGATTGGCTGCTTATGGAGAACCAGAATATTATGATCAGTTTGCCAAGATAATTAATTTTGACAAGAAGAAGGGGGAATTGCGTTTTGATTTAGATTTTTTCACTTATTATATCTGGAGTCCCCGACGTTATTCCGACAAATTTATTGAGACCTTTGGTTCGGAGCGTTACCCGAATGAAGAACTAACGAAAAGGCATATTAATATCGCTGCCAGTTTCCAGAAGCGAGTCGAAGACATTGCCTTAGATATGTGTGTTTATCTTGCAGAAAAGACTAAGCTTAATACTTTGTGTTTAGCTGGCGGTGTGGCAATGAATAGTAAGATGAATGGCCGCATTCTTTCGGAAACGCCTTTTACCAAAGTTTGGGTACAGCCAAGCGCAGATGACGCCGGTTGTTCATTAGGTGCTTGTTTCTATTATTGGAATCAGATTTTACGTAATAAGCGTAGTTTTGTTATGGAACACGATTATTGGGGGCCAGGTTTTTCGGACACAGAAATAAAAGAAGCCCTTGACGATTCGCTTGTCTTTTATGAATGTTTAGAAAATCCAGAAAAAGAGGCTGCAAAGTCGATATCAGAAAATAAAGTTATCGCTTGGTTTCAGGGTAGGATGGAATTTGGACAACGTGCTTTAGGAAACCGTTCAATTTTAGCTGATGCGCGTGATCCAGGTATGAAAGAGAAAATTAACCGATTAATAAAACACCGTGAGTGGTATCGTCCTTTTGCACCTTCTGTTATGGAAGAGTTCCAAAAGGATTATTTTACAACAGAATTTCCCAGTTCTTTTATGCAAATGGTATATCCTGTAAGGGAGGAGAAGCGGGCAATAATACCAGCTGTTGTACATAAGGATGGCACAGCGAGATTGCAGACTGTTAATAAAGATATCAACCATCGCTACTGGAAGTTAATAGACGAATTTCGTAAAATTACAGGTGTCGCCTTGATTTTGAATACTTCTTTTAACGATAACGACGAACCTATTGTTTGCACTCCAAATGATGCTATCCGCACTTTCTTTGGTACAGGTATACACGAACTTTATATCGGCAATTATCGTGTTGTAAAGTCTAAACAGCCTGCAAGATAAAGATGGGTAGAGGCCCGACAAATAACTATTATCAACTTTTGAATGAAGATTATATAAAAGGTACTCTGACTTGTCTTAGGCCTTCTACAATAAAACGAGTTGTCAACACAGATTTCCCCAATATTCTAAACATCGAACCTACCAATGCCTGTAATCTTAAATGTTTCTATTGCCCCAGAGAGAGAGCAAATAAAAAAGTAGGATTTATCGATTGGAATTTATATACACGCATTATTGATGAAGCCTCTCATTATAATAAGTTGATTATGCTAAATTTGCATAAAGATGGAGAACCATTCTTACATCCGCGGTTTATGGATATGATTCGATATGCAAAGAAGATGCAAGTCGCTAAGACGATACATGTCAATACCAATGCTCTTTGTTGGACTAATGATACTATTGATGAATTACTGGATTCCGGCATTGATGATATCACTGTTAGTCTTGATGCTGCAAGGCCAGAAACATATAAAAAACACAAGGGAGCAGATCTTTTAGAAAGAGTTGAGAAACAAGTTTTAAATTTTTTTAAAAGACGCGCTAAGCTAGCTTTAAAGCAACCTTTTCTTCGAGTAAAGATTATGGAGTTTGAGGGAATTTCGAAGGAAGAAATTGAAGAATTTATTGATAAATGGAAAGATACGGCTGATATGGTTCAGGTTACAGGTATTCATAATTGGTGTGGGGCGATAGAAAGTCTTAAGATAAGCGATGAAACATCTTCGATGAGATATCCTTGTGCGATAATGTGGTATGCCTTGGCAGTAAATTGGAATGGAGAAGTTACTTTTTGTACAGTGGATTGGAATACCGAGACAAAAGTAGGCGATGTTAATAAGCAGACACTCCATCAAATATGGAATTCTCATGAAGTAAAAGAGACCCGCAGATCCCATCTAGAACAGAAATATGACAAGTGTCCCCCCTGCAAAAATTGCGTAGCCTGGGTTCCTTTTGGCGATTTAACTGATTGGCTTTTGCAAAGAAAAGAATTTTATCTATAGGTTTATAATGACTATTAATAACAGGAGATATAAACAATCGCATATATTATGGGAAAAAGCAAATTCTCTACTTTTAAATGGAGTTTCGACTTTTTCTAAATCTCCTCTATATATTACACTAGGGGCATGTCCTATTTTTGCAGAGAGAGCAAAAGGGGCTTACTTTTGGGATTGTGATGGCAATCGCTATATTGACTATCCTTTAGCATTGGGTCCCATAATATTGGGCTATGCGTATGATGAAGTTGATTCTGCTGTCAAAAGACAGATGTCCAGGGGGTTTTTATACAGTTTATCAAATAGGCTAGAGCTAGAACTTTCTGAAATATTATGCGATATTATCCCTTCAGCAGAAAAGGTTAAGATTTTGAAGACGGGTTCAGAAGCAATGTCTGCTGCTGTGAGGGTGGCGCGTGCTTATACAGGTAGAGAGATAGTGGCGGTTTGTGGATATCATGGGTGGCACGATTGGACAATTACGAGAACAGTTAGGGATGCCGGCATCCCCGCTGCTTTAAAAAAGTTAATTTTTGAATTTAAATATAATGATTTGAATTCATTGGAGAGAATTTTCAGCCAAAATAAAGGTAAAGTTGCAGCCGTAATTTTAGAACCAGTGGGTATGTATGCGCCAAAGGATAATTTCCTCAGCAAAATAGCCAAGCTGGCTAGAAAAAACCAAGCGTTACTTATATTTGATGAGGTTATTACAGGTTTTAGATTAAGCTTGGGGGGTGCTCAATCATATTTTTCTGTTATGCCTGACCTCAGTGTTTTTGGCAAAGCGATGGCTAATGGCTATCCTATATCTGTTCTTGTTGGCAAAAAAGAAATTATGAATGCTGTTGAAAACAAGGTTTTTATTTCCTCTACATTTGGCGGGGATTTGTTATCTATAACAGCCTCTATTAAAACAATAGAAATTTTAAGAAAAAGGAAAGTTAACGATTACATCTTGGCTCTTGGACAACGGTTAAAAAATGGATTAAATGAAGCTATTGCAAGATATAAAATTGATGCAAAGTGTGAAGGCTTACCTCATAAAACCTTCCTGGTCTTTAAGGATATGAGAGGCGTTTCGGGTAAAATGATAGAGACGCTTTTTAGGCAAGAATGTTTACTCAATGGTGTATTCCTGGGATACGGGCATTTTGTATCTTTCTCACATACAAAAAAAGATGTTGACTACACGATTGGTATCGCTTCCCAGGTTTTTAGTATTATTCGGCAGGCATTAGACAGAGGAGATTTGCCATCTTTATTGCAGGGCAAATTAGCGGTGGATGTCTTTAAACGATACTAAAAATAATATAGCTGTTATCGTTCAGGCTCGTATGGGTTCTACCCGCTTTCCCGGTAAAATATTAGAAGAGTTAATGGTTGGCGAAACTGTTTTAAGTTACCTTCTTAAACGTTTATCAAAATGCAGGTGTGTAGATAAAATTATTGTCGCCACCACAACTAATCCTAAAGATGACATACTGGAAGAATGGTTAAAAAGATATAATTATCTATTCTACCGCGGAAGCGAAGAAGATTGTCTTGATCGATTTTGCCGTACGTGCGCATATTTTGATGTAGGTATAATCATCCGCATAACATCTGATTCTCCTTTGGTTATTCCTGAAATTATTGATGCAATGATAAAGTATTACTTGAACAATCAGGAAGAAATAGATTATCTGAGCAATAGGCAATATACCAATTTCCCAGAAGGTTTGGATGTAGAGATTTTTAGCCGGAGAATTTTAGAAGAAGCAGCGAAAAATTCTACTGACCAAAAGGAACGGGAACATATTAATTACTATTTTTTGAACCGAGATTCTCAATACAAAATTCGTTACTATAATCATGATTTAGAGTTTGATTATTCTCGCTTTAAGCTTTCTATTGATACTCCTCAAGATTTAGAGCAGGCTCGTCGTTTCTTTAAAGAGAAAAAGTTACCATTTAACTTTTCCTTTCAGGAATTAATTACAGTACTAACAAATTAAAAAAAGGTGGCGAATATCATGAATTTAACTCTTGAGCAAAAAGAGATGAGAATAAATCATCATCAATTTTCCCTTGATTCTTCTGAGCGTGAACGTTTATGGGAAGAACGTCGGTGGTATTTTAAAGATTATTGTGTTAACCGGTTCCAATGGTTTAATTATCCTAAATGGCACTACGTTGCTTCTTTTCCTCTTCATGTGGATTTTGAAGCCAGTTTTCGTTGCAATCTGAAATGCCCCATGTGTTTTAGGCCATATATTGATAAAAAAAATTATGGTGACATGGATTTCAAATTGTATAAAAAAGGGATTGATGAATGCGTTAAGAATAATTTATATTCGATACGTTTGAGCTGGAGAGGAGAATCCACTCTTAATCCATATTTAATTAAAATGGTAGAATATGCTAAAAATAAAGGGATCAAAGAGGTGTCTTTTATTACAAACGGTTTACTGCTGAAAGGTAAACTGGCAGAAGGATTAATTAAGGCAGGACTAGATTATATAACAGTCTCGGTTGATGGGTTCGAAAAATATTATAACAGGCTTAGAAAGCCTATAACTTTTAAGGAAATTACCGAAAAACTTAAAAATTTTTATAGTTTGAAGAATAGTATTGGAAAAGGATTACCTTTATTAAAGATCCAAGCGCTATGGTCATACATTAAGGAGAATCCCAAGGCATTTTATGATTACTTTAAAGATTTTACAGATAAAATAAATTTCGATCCTGAAAATGACTATTCTTTAAGGGAAGTCCCGCAGGACAAAGATTTTATATGTCAGTATCCTTGGCAACGTATCACTATCACTTGGAATGGAGAAATTCCTCAATGCATTTCAGATTGGAATTTGTATACAAAGATAGGGGATTTAAGAAAGCAAGCCATAAAAGAAGTTTGGCTGGGTAAAGCGATGGAGCGATATCGCCAAACACAGTTGAGTAAGAAAAGATTATCTATTCCATGTTGCAAACGATGTCATAGGCCTTCTATTGAGCAGATTGGTAATAAGCCGGAGGGGGAAGATAATAAATAGCAAGAACTTTTATTCCTAAAAGTCTACTTAATTTATACCGGTATTGTAAAAATAATATATTTTTAAACTTTTTGGAGGTGATAGTGAAACTTATTCATGTAAATAATAAAATAATAGGTGATGAGCATCCCATTTATATGATAGCGGAAATAGGAATAAACCATAATGGCGAAGTTTCGCTTGCAAAAGAAATGATTGCCGCTGCCTGGGAAGTCGGCGTTGATGCAGTTAAAATACAGACTTTTATCACGAAGGAATTCTTGCATCCATCTCACCCTGATTTTCAATCTAATCTTCATTCAGAAATCCCCCATGAGAAAGAGCAGGAAATTTGGGATTTTGCCAAACAAAAAAATATTAATCTTTTTTCGACGCCTGAAGAATTCCGCAGCTTGGAATTTATAAAGAAACAGAACCCCCATCTTATAAAAATTGCATCCATGGATTTTAATTATAAAGAGTTAATACAAAAGGCAGCTTCTCTAAAAAAACCAATTATTCTTTCTTCGGGGATGAGTACCATGGAAGAGGTGATTCGCGCTGTAAGATGGGTTGAGGAAATGGGAAATAACGATTATATAGTTTTACATTGTACTTCTTGCTATCCAACTCCTCCGCAAGCGTGTAATCTTTTAGCCATTCAAACCATGAAAAGAGCATTAAATTGCCCTGTAGGATATTCAGATCATAGCGAAGGCATACATATTCCTTTAGTTGCTGCAGCTTTGGGTGCAAATGTTATCGAAAAACATTTTACCATCGACAAATCTCTTCCAGGTCCAGATCAAAGATGTTCAATAGAGCCTGCAGACTTAAGAATGTTGATTAAGAATATACGAGACTTAGAAAAAGCCATAGGCGATGGGAAAAAAGCACCTAGATTTGAAGAAACAGAGCCGCGCCGCTATAAACGTAGAGGAATATATGCGGCACACGATCTTAAAGCGGGGGTTGTTTTAAAAAATGAGGATGTTGTTTTTTTCGCGCCTTCATCGGAGAAAAGTAAAGTAACAAATTTGTCGGATATGGTCGGAAGAAAGTTAAAGTGTGATATCGCTAAAATGAATTTAGTTACTATGGACGATTTATATTAATCCACTATTTTACTGCAAACCCATCTCTTGGCAGAGACATCTATAAAAACCTGTATAATTGAAATAGAATAAAGCAAGGAAGCAGATATACACCGCTGAAGAACCGCAAGATACAATATTGTTTTTAATTTATAAATAAGGGAGGTTTCTCGGAAATGAAAATTTTGTTTGTTTGGCCCAACAAAGATCAATTTGGACGTAAGCCAATAAGTATAGCTCTTTTATCCGCAATCTTAAAGAGCAAGGGATACGATGTTGACTTATTTGATACTACCTTTTTTGATTTTGGTTTTGAAGATAATTCAAGTTTTCGAACTAAAATCAGAATTTTTAAAGAAGCTGACTTTAGTGCTTTCGATGTGAAAAAGAAAAAAATCAATCTAGAAGAAACCTTAATTAAGAAATTGAATGAATTTAAACCAGATATTTGTGCTGTTAGTGCATTATCAGATGAGATTTCCATTGGATTTGAGATATCAAAAATTGTAAAAAAATGGAATGCCCAGACTATAGTTGTTTGGGGGAATAAAGCCGCAACGATGGCACCAGAAAAAGTCTTTGCTTGCAAATATATTGATTTCTTATGTATCGGTGAAGGAATAGAGTTTTTGCCGGATTTTGTTGAATGTATAGCCAAAGGAGATGATCCCAGGAGAATTGAGAATATTTCATTTAGAGACAATGGAAGAATAGTCAGAATGCCGGTAAGGCCTTATTACCAAAAATTGGATTCTTTACCTTTTCTTGATTGGACAATTTTTGATAAACGTCAATTTATTAATCCTTACGATGGAAGAATGTATAGGTTTGGAGATTATATGATATATTGGGGTTGTCCTTATTATTGTACTTATTGTATCAACGCTTCGTATCGTAAAATTTATGGTAAGAATGCCGGTCCGTTTTTGAGATGTTATAGCGTGGATAGAGTTATTAAAGAGTTGAAATATTTAGTAAATAAATGGCAAATAAACTTCTTCAGATTCCACGACGAAGATTTTTGTCTTAAATCCATAAAATATTTAGATGATTTGACCAGGAAGTACAGCGAAGAGATTAATATTCCTTTCTCCATAATGGCTAATGCACATAATATAAATTTGGAGAAAATAAGGTTATTAAAGAAAATGAACTGTGTTAGCGTAACGTTAGGAATCGAAACGGGAAATACGATAATGAGAAAGAAAATTCTTAAGCGTCTAGATAGTAAAAAAGAAATAATCGAATCGACTAAGATGTTAAATGATGCAGGGATTCGTACTTCATCTTTCAATATGTTGGGTATACCTTTTGAAAGCAGAAAAACTGTTATGGAAACTATTGAATTAAACAGAAAGGCCCAGGTTCGTTATCCTAACGTAGGATTCTTTTCTCCTCTCGAAGAAACAGAGCTCAGAGAGATAGCAATAAAAAATGGTTTTTTAAACAAGAACCGTGGAGTGGTGTTTAAAGATGGTATTCCAAATTTAGACTTGCCCGATATTTCTAAAAAAGAACTTATTGCTTTGATAGAGAGGTTTGTATTATATATAAAAATGCCGAAAGTTTTCTATAAGTACATTGAACGTTCAGAGAGGAAGGATAAATTGGGTAAAAGATTGACCTCCGCTTTATATAAAATTTATGATGAATGTGTTTTTGTAAATGATGGATTTTGGAATGATTATGCAAAGGTTGGTTATTACATAAAGATTCTTAGTAATATCTGTAAAAAAGACGCAAGGAATTATTCTGTTTAAGATTGGCAGAATTAAAATTTAGCTGAATATGAAAAAGGTTATTCTTTTCCGAGTTGACGGAGGCAAGGTCTGGGGAATTTCAACGGGGCATATTAGACGTTCATTAATATTAGCAAATGTTTTGTCTAGTAAATACAAAATTATTTTTGTTATGAAAAATTACCCAGATGGAGTAGATTTTGTTAAAAATCGCGGTATTAATGTAGAGCTTATTGATATTAATGATGATAGCGATGCTTCTTTGATTAATTTATGCGCGAAATATTCTCCGGAGAAGATAATCTTTGATCTTTATTCTAATCCCTACACTGATTTGTTGGAATATGCCCATGCAAGACAAATCCAGACAATAGTTTTTGATATATTAGGCAAATGTGCCGGTTGCCCAGATATATTAATTAATGATTCTTTTGTAGGAGATTTTACTAAATACCCTCATTTGATTAATAAAACTAGGCTATATTTAGGAACTAAGTATTTTATAATAGCTAAACCCATCAAAATTATTCCAATACGCCATAAAGTTAAGGATGTGATGATAACAATGGGAGGTTCAGACCCGGCAGGATTAACACTAAAAATTATGCGCTCGGTATTAAAAGATAGCATGGATTTTACGGCCCATATCATATTAGGGCCGTCTTTTACTGGGCATAAAGAAGTTTATGATATAGTTAAATCTAGGAGAAATATAAAAGTCCATAAAAACCCCCTTAATTTTTTAAAACTATTAAGTCTTCAGGATGTTGTTATCACTGCTGCTGGACGCACATTGTATGAGTGTGCATATTTAGGAAAGCCTGTCATTATTGTACCATCTATTGATCATGAAATTGTGGTTTCAGCTGAATATGCAAAACTTACAGGAAGTTTTTATGTGGGGCATTGGGATGATGTCATTAGCCCAGCTAAGATAATTAAGGCTTTAGATTATTATAAAAACAACTATAGTAAACGGGAGCCTATCTTTAAATCCAGCCGAAATTTAGTTGATGGTTCTGGTTTAAAAAGGATTTTAGCCATAATCAATTAAGAACTATATTCTATCAAGGAAGAGGAGAATTATCGCTTGGTGTCAAAAACTTATTTAGCTACTAGTGGAATTTCAGAGATTTGGGATTTAGATAAAAAGCTTTTGCTTTTGGGCCCGTGGTGTTTAACTGAACAGAAAAATAGAGCTCTAGTTAAAAATAGAGAGTATCTTTTAGTGCCTTCCCCGTGGAAACCAGCTTATAAAATAAAGGAAGGCGCTGATTATTGCTATAGCATTTATGAGAAATTGCTCCCCGAGTTGTCTGAAAGGCTAAATTTAGCCCATCAGGTTTCCTATCCAGCAGAGTATTGGCGTGTGCTCGTAGGCGATTGGCTTCTGCATTTCATCGGTATTCTTTACGATAGATATAAAAGGATAGAGAATTCTATTGAAATGTTCTCAGATTTTTATACGCATGCCCTGCCAGAAGAACAATGCGAAATACCATCTTTTGATACAAGGGATTCTCACAATAAGTTAAAAGAAGATTATTATAACTTGAAATTATTCAGTCTTATTGTTCATTATTTGTGTCCACAAAGAATTATTATAAAAGATAGGATTAACTTTGAATATAAAATATGTACTGATAACGTAAAATACGATTGGAAAGTTAAGAGTTTTTATAATCTAATAAAAATTTTAGATTTGTTTTTCAAAAGCGATATCTTTTTAACAGATATGTACCATTTAAAGTGTATGCATATTCTTTTACTTAAATGGGAATTAGGGCTTAAGGTAGTTAGTTTCAGAAATTTCTATCCACTAAAAATGACTATCTTAAACAAGAACTATTCTTCTGCTTTTAGGGAAAAGTTAAAATTAGAACCGAGTAATAATTCTGATAAATTCTTGTTTTTGCTTTATAAATTAATCCCCAGAGTCATTCCCTTATCGTATGTGGAAAATTACAATTTATATCGAGATAGTGTCAAGAATATAGGAATTGGAAAGATTATAGGTTCTGCAGTTGGATGGTACTTTAATGAAAGATTCAAGTTTTATGCAGCAGAAGCAGCCATAAAAGGTTCTCGTCTTATTGAGTTTCAGCATGGTGGCGGATATGGATTCTCTTTATCTGAGCCTAACGAACAGCTAGCTTTAGATAAAAATATTTTCTACACTTGGGGGTGGAGTTTAAAAGAAGACAATAACGCTAAACCGCTACCAAGCATATATCTCTCTAATTTAAAAGATACGCATTCATTTAAAATTAATAAAATTTTATTTGCAGGTACTTTTGTATCTCCTTATGGTTACAGATTAAATACTTCTCTGCAGCCAGATGATATGCAAAATTATTTCGAATATAAAAAGATATTCTTCCGGACTTTAAGAAAAGAAGTGAAGCAGAATGTATTGTATCGTCCTTATATTTCTAGTTTGGGTTGGAATGAAAAAGAGTATATAAAAGAGATATGCCCGAACATAAAATTTTTGTTAAAGGGTAAACTAATTGATTATATGCAGAAGGTGAATCTAGTAGTTATAGATAATCCACAAACTTCCTTTCTTGAGGCTCTAGCCATAAATGTCCCTTGTGTTTTATACTGGGATCACGAAACATATTTAATGAGGAGAGAGGCAGAAGAATATTTTGAATTATTAAGAAAAGCCCATATGCTTTATAGGAGCCCCGAGGATGCCGCAAGAAAAGTAAATGAAATTTATGATAATCCTATGAAATGGTGGTTGAATTCGGATATTCAAAATGCTCGGAATAACTTTTGTGAACGTTATGCTTTTGCGAGCAAGGACTGGTTAAATATATGGGCAAAAGAATTTAGGCAGTTACTATGAATCAAATAAATCCTTTGATGCCGACAGGAAATAATAGCAAGGGAGACTCTTTGAGAAAAAGATATTTTTATAAGTTTTTTTCTAATATTTTAGGTTTTCCTATAAATTTGGTTATGCAGTCAATAATAACGCGTGGTCTCGGTCCTCAAAATTATGGTGATTTTAATTTTTTGTCAAATTTTTTTAATGAAGTCATAGGTTTTTTTAATATGGGGACATCAATAGGGTTTTATACAAAACTTTCCCAGAGACCTAAAGAGTCAAAATTAGTATTGTTTTATTTCTATTTTATGGGAGTTGTCATGTTATTGGTTGCAGCTTTTGTTATAGTTTCGCATTCAACTGGTCTATATACTAAACTCTGGCCTGTCCAAAAATTGTCTGTTATTTATTTAGCTCTTTGCCTGGGGATATTTACTTGGTTAGTAAATATATTAAGCCAAATGACAGATGCTTATGGCGTGACAGTCGTTGCAGAAATAAGCAAGATGTCACAGAAAATATTGGGTTTAATAATAATTGCCATACTATTTGTTTATCAAAAGTTAAACCTTATAAATTTTTTCTTTTACAATTATTTCATGTTATTTTTATTAATACTTTTATTCTTAAAAATAATGAAACATTCTATTCTCCCTATTTCGCAAACTTGCATACTGAAATTTAAAGAAATTAAAGAATACACGAAGGAATTCTATAAATATTCCCATCCGCTTTTTTTATATGGTTTAGTTGGAATGTTTGTAAATATTTTTGATATATGGTTATTGCAGTTTTTCGGAGGGAGTATACAACAGGGATTCTTTGGCTTGTCTTATCAAATAAGCACTATTTGTATTTTGTTTACAAGTGCAATGACCCCTTTAATTTTGCGAGAATTCTCCATTGCCCATAACAATAAAGATTTAAATCTAATTTCAAATATCTTCAGAACCCATATGCCTTTATTATATTCAATAACCGCTTTTATCGCTTGTTTTATAGCTGTAAATGCAGACAGGGTTGTTCTTATTATGGGAGGAGGAAAGTTCAGTGGGGCTACTTTGGCTGTTATAATTATGGCTTTTTACCCATTGCACCAAACCTATGGTCAATTAAGCGGCTCTGTGTTTTATGCTACAGACCAGACCAGGCTTTATAGAAATATAGGAGTAGTGTTTATGCTATTTGGGTTGCCCGTTACGTATCTTCTAATCGCACCAAAGAATTTATTTGGGATGAGCTTAGGCGCAAATGGACTTGCGATTAAAGCTGTATTTTTACAGTTTATCAGTGTAAATGTTATGTTTTATTTTATTTCGAAATTCCTTAAATTGTCTTTTTGGAAATATTGTGTACATCAGATACTTTGCGTTGGTTGTCTTTTAACTCTATCTATATTTGCCAATTATATCGTGAATAGTTTACTAGGGTTACATACAAATATTATCGTAGGTTTTTTAACAACAGGTTTCTTGTATTCATTAATGGTTGGATGTTTTATCCTTTTTTTCCCTCCAGTATTTGGTATCGAGAAAACAAAAGTGTCTAAGATTTTGACATATGGTTTTAAAATGAGACATAAACTGAATAGATAGCATAAATTTGTACAATAATTATGGAGTTTAGTTAATATGCGCGTGGATTTGCTAGCTTTGATTTGTTGTCCAAAATGTGGATCTGATATTAAGCTCTCAGAAAATTATGAGCATAATGGGATT
This sequence comes from Candidatus Omnitrophota bacterium, assembly GCA_028711115.1. Classification (GTDB taxonomy): domain Bacteria; phylum Omnitrophota; class Gorgyraeia; order Velamenicoccales; family JABMQK01; genus JAQTSV01. Next base: position 1,150,353 of record JAQTSV010000001.1, on the reverse strand, counting down.
TCAATCAATTTCGGTAAATTGGAATGTATTAATTGTAGAGCTTATTTTTTAATCAAAGATGGCATCCCTATTTTAATAGGAGGAAACCAGGCTCAAAAGAGAGAAAAAGAAGAGAGAGATGAATTAGCAAAAACATATTTAAACGCCAGCTCCCAGGAATTATTGAATATTATTTCACACCATCATCATATCTCGATTATGAAGAGAAGAGCAAGGATTTTTGCTTCAAAGTTTAATTCTGGGGAAATAATGTGTGATATAGGCATTGGTTGGGGATGGCACTGGATTGGTATTAGACAGCCAAACATAATAGGGGTTGATTTTTCGTTTAATAGCTTGCAAATCGCAAAGAAACTTTTAGAGAAACAGATAGATAAGAATGTCCATCTTATTTGTGCAGATGCAAGCAGTTTGCCCTTAAAAAATAAAGTTATAGAGGGAGTTTGGAGTGTCCAGTCATTACAGCATCTGCCGCCTTACGATTTAATAACAGCATTTACCAAAATAAAAGAAGTCCTCAAAGAATACAGGATGGAAATTTACTGGGTGAATTATACTGGTTTAGTTGAATTGCTCCATAAAATATTCAATAAGACTTATCCCAAAACAACATTGACTCCTTACTTTTATCACAAAATCAGTAAAAAGGAATTAGTCGAAATAATAAAAGCAAATATGGGCATACAAGAAACAGATATAGAAATATCTTATAACGAAACATTATTTAATCCAGATTTAAAAATTATCCATAATTTTAACATCTGGCCCATAGATGTGTTTTTAGGCAAAATACCATTTATTAATAGTTTTTTAGGCAGGCAGATTACTGCGAAAATCAATGTTTGATAAAGAACTAATTCATAGCACGAAAGAAGCATATTTAAGATTCATTGCTAATTGGCCGAATCAATTCCGTTATAAAGGGGAAAATTTTAAAGAGTTATTTACCATAAATGGAGATTTTTCTTTGTGGTGGTTGACTGAAATGCAAAAAAAGGATCCCGAGTGTAGCCCGGTCTTTGAAAATCTTTGCAGATTAGAAAAAGGGGATAAGCCAAAGAAAAGTTACTATGGATTTAAGAATTCTTTAGCATATTACTTCTTATCAAGAGTAAAATTTTTAATATACATGTCCCTGAAGATTTTAATTTTCAGTATATTTATTAGAAATAGGAACGAGAAGGAATATATACTATTTGTATCTTTATATCCCAACAATTTAAGAAGCAATAATTATGGGTTGGTGGATAGGTATTATTTAAATCTGCCAGGACAGGTAGAAAATAATCTCGGTATTAAAACTAGCTACGTTTCATTTTATTATAAATCCGTTACGAAATTACTGAAAGAGATTCGCAGATTGAGGTATGAGAAAATTATCTTTTATGAATCGTATTTAAGTTTTGCAGATATTATTAGCGCATTTAGTCTTAGCCATCTGATAAAATATATTTTTCTTGAAAGAAAGAAAGGGTTTAAAGACAGTTTTAATTTTAAAGGGAAAAATGTCTTTGATTTATTCAGAGACGAATTAAGAATATCTTTTATTGGTTCCGGAATTCCTGAAGGGGTATTACTTTCAAAAGCCATTGAAAGAATAGTAAAACAGTGTGATGCAAAAGCAATTATTAGCTTTTTGGAGATGTATCCTTATTCGCGTGCTCTTTATTATGGGGCAAAAAAAGGCTGCCCAGCAGTCAAAACTGTTGCTTACCAGCATGCTACCATCACTTCAAACAAACTCATGTATGTTTATAGCCCAAGTGAAATTTCTTTAGATAGTATCTATATTGAAGGGATGCCAATTCCCGATTATTTTATTTTTCAGGGAAAATTAGGCAGGGATATTCTGATAAGAAGCGGCTACCCAGAAAATCGCTGTTTTCTAACAGGCTCTCCACGTTTTGATGGTTTGATTGGATTGAAAAAAGAAAAGATAGAAATAAATCTGCCAATAAATAAGAAGATAGTATTGGTTGCCACGTCATTTACTGAAAATGATACTAGAGAAATAATTAAGATAGTATTTGAAACTGCCAAGAGGCGTGATGATTGCATGTTCGTATTCAAAGCCCATCATAATTGTCCCGTAGAATCAATGATAAAGAAATATGATTTTAAAAATTTTATTATTTCAGATGAGGATATTCATCAGTTAATTCTTAGGTCAGATGTCCTTGTGACTTCGTACTCTATGAGCGCTGACGAAGCAATTGCTTTAGACTGTCCTTCGATTTGTATTGATACAGGGGTGCTAATTGATATGAGTTCTTTTTTCGAAATAGAAGCAGCGCCTATAGTAAATGATCCAGATGGTCTAAATTCAGCTTTAAATATGATATTCTACCAACCAGAAAAATTAAGAAGTTTTAAAGAAAGATGGCCAGAACTTATAGAAGCTTCTTTTTATAAAGTGGATGGCAAGGCAGAAGAAAGATTTATAAAAATGATGAAAGAAGTGATTATAAAATGACAATCAATGACAATAATGCTCAGCCAGTATTTTCAATAATTATCCCAGCATATAATCAAGGGTGGCTGCTTAAAAAAGCGTTGGAATCAGTATTAAGGCAAGAATTTGATAATTACGAAGTAATTATTATCGACGATGGCTCTACCGATAATACAAGGGAAATTGTTAACAGTTTTCAAGATGTAAGAATCAAATATTATTATCAAAACAATAGTCGATTGGCGATTGCTAGAAATACCGGGATTAAGCATGCAAAAGGAAAATATGTTGCTTTTCTTGACGCAGATGATATTTGGTATTCTGAAAAACTAAAAAAATGTTATGAAATTATTATGAAAAATCCAGATAAAGATTTAATCTGTCATAATGAAATCATGAAGGATATTTCAGGAAGAATTATTAGAAATTTATTTTATGGACCTTATGAAACCGGAATGTTTAGAAGGCTATTATTTAAAGGTAATTGTCTTTCACCTTCTGCAACAGTTGTTAAGAAAGATGTTTTGGTGGATGTTGGTATGTTCAGAGAAAATCCTGAGTTCTTTTCAGTTGAAGATTATGATTTATGGCTTAGGCTTTCTAAAGAATATAAATTTTATTTTATTCCTGAAATATTAGGTGAATATATCATTCACGGCAAAAATATGAGTTTAGATATAGAGAGGCAAGCGAATCATGAGGTAGAAGTTGTTAAACAAAATTTTAAGGAATACAAAGAAAAAAGAATATTGGATTTTTACCTAATTAGTTTGAGAATATCAAAGATCAATTTTTCTATAACTATACACTTTATCCGCAGAGGGGATATCAAGAAAGCACTTTATTATTCCATAAAGAATATTTCTTGTATTTTTTCTCTATTGTTTGGTGATAATTAAATGACAACTCTTACTTATCACAGGATTCTGCCTAACTTAAAAGAGGGTAGTAAATATTTTGATAAAGCCAATACAGTTAGTGTTGAAATTTTCGAAAAACAATTATCCTTTTTAAGCAAACATTACAATATTTTATCTATTAAGGATTTTTTGTTTTATTTAAATAATTCTCGAAAATTAGAGCCTAGATCGATTCTTCTAACTTTTGACGATGGGTCGGTTGATTGTTATAACTATGCTTTTCCAATTCTTAAGAAATATAATCTTCCGGCTATTGTTTTTCTTGCTACAGGATATATCGGTACAGACAAAGTCTTTTGGTGGGATAAGATTAAAACTTGGTTGAGACAAACAGATAGGAAAGAAATTACTTTAAGGCTAAATGGGAAGAGTAGAAAAATCTGCCTAAAAACAGAAACCGATAGGATTAAGGCATATGGGTTGTTTGATGAATATATGAAACAACCAAAAACAAATCCCGATACGTTTTTAAATGAATTAAAATTTATTTTGGGAGTAGATAATTATAAATTAGAACGTTCAGCGATGAATTGGGAGGAAGTAAAAGAAATGCAGAATTTTGGCATATCTTTTGGGGCGCATACCGTAAATCATGTAAATCTCGCAAGGTTAGATTATGAAAATGCATTATTGGAAATAAAAGAGTCAAAAGAAATTATAGAGGATAAATTAGGCGAAAGAGTCAAGATTTTTGCTTATCCCTATGGAGGGGAAAATGATTTTTTGCCTATTCATGTAAAAATTATGCGTGATTTAGGTTTTGAAGCTGCTTTCTCAAGCATAGAAGAATCAATCGAAATTAAAAATCCATTCAAGCTAGGAAGAATACATATCTCCGGATATAAAAATTTATTTATTTTCAAAGTAAAATTGACAAATTTTTATCCTAAATTAATACGCTGTGTTAATTTAACCAAACAATTGATAGCGAAATGAAAAAATTACCTTTTCCTTTGGATCAAGATAAAATACATTATTTTGGCTATGCCCGGACAGCTTTATTAGAGGGCTTGAGAATATTAGGAATCAAGGAGGGAGACAATATTCTTATCCCTGCTTATATCTGTAACGTTGTTCTGGCTCCTTTCAATTATTTGGGGATCAAAGTCAAATACTATAATATAGATGACAATTTAATTCCTAACACTCAACAAATAAAAGACTTGCTGGATGAAAAGACAAAAGGAATTCTTGCCGTTAACTATTTTGGTTTTCCACAGCAAATAGATGGAATTCTGGATATATGCAGGAATTCCAAAATAAGCTTTATTGAAGATAATGCCCATGGTTTTTTAAGTAAAAATAGTTCAACAGACTTAGGAACATTTGGAGATATCTCAATATTTAGTTTCAGGAAAACATTGCCAATCCCAAACGGAGCAGCTTTAGTGGTGAATAAGAAATCTAATCTTAATGATTGTTTATATGTTCCTTGCAATAATCCCGTTATAGAGGATTTTAAATATTCAACAAAATTTATTTTCACTAAAATCAATGATTTATCATCTTATTTTATGCCTAAGTTTTTAAGAATGCTAAATAAAAAAGCTAAAATATATAAAGAAGAATCAGCTGAAGAAGAAAAGAATTTAGCCAAATACCTTATCGGCTATTCTAATTTATCCAGGCTCATTATGAGGCATATCGATTATGAAAAGTTTATAATTAAGAAAAGAAAAGCCTATGAGGTTTTCTTGGAGATGTTTCTGAATTCTGGTGAGGCTGAGCCGATTTTTAAGCATTTAGGAGAAGGTGTTGTCCCTTGGGTTTTCCCTTTAAAAGTAAAAGAGCGAGAACTGTTTATTAGAAACTTATATTACAATACGGGAATAAAAAGTTTTGCCTGGCCTGCCTTGCCAGAGGAAGTTTTGTCGTCACAGGAGAGATTTCTTTCGATGTATCGAAATATTGTTTGTCTGCCATTAAGTTCATTATAATTAAAAGTTTATAAGGACAATTTTTAAATGAGAGTTCAAATTATAACTGATTACAATGAATTCAAGAAGTTAGAACAAATTTGGAATGAAGTTTTAAATAGAAGCAATAATAATGTATTCTTTTTAAGACATGAGTGGCTTTCGATTTGGTGGGAATTTTGCGGTGACGGCCATGAGTTGTTTATTATTTTAGTATGGGATAGCGAAGAATTAATTGCTATTGCGCCGCTCACGGTAGAGAAACGTAAAATTATGCCTATCCTTTCATTAAAAAGCCTTAAGTTTATCGCTCACGGTGTTTCGGATTATTTAGATTTTATTATTACTAAGAACAGTGATGCATGTTTTAAAATAATTTTTGAGCAGATTTTAGATTGTCGTGAAAAATGGGATTGCATAGATCTATTTTACATAAGAGGAGATTCTTCTAATTTTAGACTATTCCAGAAATATGTCAAAGAATATAAGGCGCTCTCGGGTAGCATAAAAGCCGTTGATTCGTCCGTTGTTATTAATTTGGAGGAATATAGCGATTGGTTTGATTATTTCGGTAAAATGGATAAAAAATATAGGTCTGATATAAACAGGCAGGAAAATCGCCTTAATAAACTTGGAAATCTTATTTTTGATAGAGTAAAGACATATAATGAGGGCATAGAAATTCTATCTTCTTTTGTTAAGTCGCATGAAAAGAGATGGGGTGCGGTGTTTCAAAGAAGTCAATTTAGCGATTCACAATCAATAGAAAGATATTCAAGGCTTTTGGAGGTGCTGACTAACAAGAACTTACTTGATTTTTCTTATTTGAAACTTAACGCTATCCCGATTGCTTTCCATTTCGGCTATATTTACAATAAGCAGTTTTATTACTATACGCCTACATTTAATCCTGAGTATTCAATTTTTTCTCCCGGAAAAATTATGTTGAAATATTTAATCAATAAATCTTTTTCAGAAAGATTAAGATATTTTGATTTGCTGAGAGGAACGGAAGAATATAAGATGATCTGGCCGAATAAATTAATTAATCTCTACCAATTTAGATTATTCAAAACTAATTTATCCGGGATAATTTTATTTGGCATTTTTCAGATATTCAATGTTTTTAAAAAACTTCTTATTAGCGTTGCTAACATTAGTTTTGGCAGGAAACTTTTAATTATTAAAAGAAAAATTTTATGGAAAACCAAAATAGAAAATTAATGAAAACTCTTGTTGCGATTTTTATTAGTTTACGGCCTCCTCAGTGGACAAAGAATTTAATAGTCTTTGTCGCATTAATATTTTCAAAAAATCTCTTGGTCGGCCCAAGATTTTTGTTATCGCTAATCGCTTTTTGTATATTTTGTTTTATTTCCGGTGCCATTTATATTTTTAATGACTTATTGGATAGAGAGTTTGATAAATTAAGCCCCAAGAAATCCGGCCGTCCCATAGCTTCAGGAAAACTCAATCCCAAGACAGCTTTTCTGTTCGCCTTTTTATTAATGGTCGCAAGTTTAATAGTGGCATTAAAGATAAATACGGTATTTTTCTTGGTTTGCCTTTTATATGCCGCAATTCAAATTTTATATTCGGTTTCTTTAAAACATATTGTTATTATTGACGTCTTTTGTATTGCTGTAGGTTTTGTATTGAGGTTAATTGCCGGAGCTGTGGCAATAGATGTTGCGGTTTCCTCCTGGTTTATTCTCTGCACAATGCTTATTTCTTTATTCCTGGCGTTAAGCAAGAGAAGAAGCGAGTTGCTTCTTACCATAAATCATCATAATGTGCGTCCTGTTCTAAAGGAATACAGCTCAAGATTCCTGGATCAGGCGATTTCTCTTGTCAGTTCCGCTACGGTTATTTCTTACGCCCTGTATACATTATCGCATGAAACAATAGCTAAATTTCATACCGCAAATCTCATTTATACAATTCCTTTTGTATTGTATGGTGTGTTAAGGTATCTCTATCTTGTTTATAAACGCCAGGCAGGCGATGAACCAGAGCTTTTATTATTGACTGATAAGGCCCTCATTTTGAATATCGTACTTTACATATTGTCAGTGTTTGTTATCCTTTACTGATAATTTGTTAGGTAAAAGGAAAACGTTGTGATTTCAAAGGTAGCAGTACTTAAGACTAATCCCCAAACAGTATTAGAGGACTACTCAAGGCTCTTAAAATCAATTGATTATGATAAATTCCTTCCCAAAGACAGACAGACAGCTTTAAAGATAAACATTTCCTGGCATTATTTTTATCCTGCCTGTTCCTCGACCCCCTGGCAATTAGAAGGCGTATTAAAAACTTTACTCGAAGATGGTTATGAGAAAAATTCTATTTATGCCTGCCATAATCGTACGGTTGTAGTCAGTGCTAAAAAAGGCGAAAGAACTAACAAGCATATAAATGTCGTCAATAAATATGGCATTAGAAATATCCATCTCTATGAAGGCGAGGAGTGGGTTAGGTTTAAACCAAAGACAAAGCTTTTGGTTTTGGATAAGATATTCCCCGAAGGTATTTACATACCAAAACGCTTTATTGGCCATAATATTATTCATCTTCCCACGATGAAGACTCATGTCTTTACCACCATGACTGGGGCGATGAAGAATTCTTTCGGAGGATTGCTGCATGAAAAACGGCATTATACACATTCTGTGATTAATGAAACATTAGTTGATCTTTTGATTATTCAGAAAGAGATTCATTCAGGAATTTTTGCGGTTATGGATGGAACCTTTGCCGGTGACGGCCCGGGGCCTAGATGTATGATTCCGCATGTAAAGAATTATATCTTGGCAAGTAATGACCAGGTCGCTATTGATGCTATAGCGGCAAAGATGATGGGTTTTGAGCCCATGAGTTTGAAATTTATCCGTCTTGCCCATGAATTAGGATTAGGATGTGGAGATTTAAAGAAAATCGAAATTGTAGGAGAAGATATCAAAGATGTGAATTTTCATTTCCAGGCCAACCAAAATACGTTTGCCAGCAGGGGACAGAAGATGATTTACTGGGGTCGGCTTAAACCATTGGAACATTTATTGCTCAGGACTGTGATTACCCCTTGGTCATATTTGGCTTCGATTATTTACCACGATTGGTTCTGGTATAATTTTATCGGCAGAAAAAGGGTAAGAAATATCCTGAAAACTGATTGGGGAAAATTATTTTTGAGCTATTGATTTAAACGGCGCTGGCCAGTTTCGTTCAAATTGTTCTATCAGTAAGAAAAATTACTTATGAAATCACGAGATAAAATCATTCTCGATAGAATTATAGGAAGGCCATTAGCATTTTTATTAAATTCTATTGTGTGTCCGTTGGGGAAAATTCTTAAAATAGATCACGATGATTCACCGAATAAGGTTAAAACAATAGCTATAGCAAAGCTTTTAGGAATGGGCAGCATCCTAAGAGCCACCCCGATGGTCAGAGCCTTAAGACAGAAATACCCATCAGCAAAATATATACTTATTACCACTCTTAAAAATAAACCATTAGTTGAAAGGATTTCACTCTTTGACAATTATCTTTATATCAGAGATTCTTCATTTTTTAACATTTTGTTCGATACGGTTCGTTTGATTATTAAATTATGGAAATTAAAAATCGATTTATACTTTGATTTAGAAGTTTATTCAGCGTTTTCTACTATTTTGACAACTTTAAGCCTTGCAAGAAATAGGTATGGTTTTTATAAAGAATCCACTAGATTTAGAATAGGACTTAATACGCATCTGGTCTGGTTTAACGACTATCAACATATTAGCAGGATCTATCTTCAGCTTGCCAGAGTTTGCGGCATAGATGATAAAGATATAGGTTATAAAATTGAGAAAATAAAATTACAAGAGCAAGATAAACAGGAGGTCAAAAATTGGTTAATATCCAATGGCGTCCAAGATGCTAATGTTTATATTGTCGTCAATCCTAACGCTTCTGATTTGTTATTGGAGAGGCGTTGGCCTATGGATTATTTTGTTTTGTTGATTAACGCCTTAGCGAAAGATTGGCAAAACCCTATATTTATAATAGGTAGCCCCGAAGAATATTCTTATACCAATGCTCTATACGGCAAACTTTCTGATCAAGCAAAGAAGATTACATTTAACTCAGCTGGCAAGTTTTCTTTTGAAGCTGTCATGGAGCTTATCAGTAATGCCAAATTAATGGTTACAAATGATTCTGGTTTATATCATATTGCTGTAGGTTTGGATATTAATGTAGTTTCTCTGTGGGGTCCCGGTAATCCTTTGCATTATGCGGATTTTGCTAGCGATAGGAATATAATTTTTCATTCCAGGGAAGTTTATTGCAGCCCTTGTATTTACAGAACAGATTTTCCTCCCTGTCGAGGGAATAACATCTGCATGAAATCAATATCGCCCAAGGAAGTATATAAAAAGATATGTGAAATATTATCGATTAAACCCACCGCAGATATATCTACTATGGATTATTTTTATGAAAAAGAAAAACATGCAATTTCCGATATCAGCCATAGAAACTTACTACCCGAGCAAAGTAGGATATAATTAGAGTTTAAACAAAAGTCAGCCCAAAGTTCACGATGGTTTTAAATAAGAAAATAAGAAATGATTCGGTTTTAGCTTTAATTATAATTTTTCTCTTTTTTTCTTTCTTTGGATCTTTTAGAATTATTTATCCATTTTTAGACCATTGGCTGAATTGTGCGGATGCAGAGAGTTTAATTTCTGCCAAAAATTTCGTTAAATTTGGATTTCTCAACTGTAAATTCTTGCCTATCTTTAATCCACAAATAGAAAAACCCGGTGAATTTTATACACACTATCCGCCGCTTCCTAATATCATCGCCGGAGTTATTCTAAGAATCTTTCCTTCAGGCCAGCTCGTTATTTTCAGGCTGGTTTCTTTATTGATCTCTATGTTTACTTGCTGGTTCTGGTTTTTGTTATTGCGAAAAGTATTCCCCGGCAGTTATTTTATTTCTTTTGTGGGATTATTATTTTTTATTACAAACCCTGTCTTTATTTTAAGCGCCGATTCAATACATCAATTCAGCTATATGGAATTATTCAGGGTATCAATTTTATTTTGTTTTGTGTTGTTTTTAGAGAATAGAAGGAAAATCCTATTTGCTGTTTTGTTATTGCTGTGTCTTTTAAATACGCTAAATAGCTTTGAATATATAATCTATATTTACCTTTTTATGTTATTATTCGTTTTGTTTTTTAAGAAAGAACTAGCTTGGAAATATTGGATTATGATAGCATCTGTAGTCTTTATTGGTTTTCTGGCACATTTTTTACAAAACGCTGTCGCATTAGGGAGTATTAACGCGGCATTTAAGGATTTATTTATTGCTGCTAAGCAAAGAATCAATAATAGTTATGAATTAGGGAATATGGCTCCAACTTTTAAATCTTGGTTGCATATGTGTTTTATAAGAAATATTAAATTCATCAACGGTGCCAACCTTAAATTGATCCCCTTGTTCTTAATTATTCCAATTTTCTTAATAAAAAATAGATTAAAAGATGAAGCATCGATCAACATAATAAACGGAATTAAGCTGTTATCGATATTCTTTCTCTGCGGTTTAAGCTGGTGGATTATATTTCCTTCTCACGCCATGATTCATATTCAGACAGCTACCCATATGTTATTGGCGAGCGTATTGCTATCTACTTTAATATTCTATGCATTGATATCGTTAATAAGAAAAATTCATGCTAAAAATGTTCAGTTTTTCGGTGTGATTATTATAGCTATAAGCATAATAATCTTGCTGTGTTTAAATATTTCTAAATCTGATTTGCCTTTGACGCAATATAATAAGACACAAAAGATGCATTCTTTTATTTATAGTAAGATTATGTCTCAAGTAGGATCAACTTTAGCAAAAGACGAACCTATATTTTCTAACTATTGGAATATTTCGGTTATGAAATATTATTCGGATCGCAATTGTTATTATATTATTTCATCAGAGGAATTGAAAAAAAGAATCGAAAAACATTATTATTTTATATATTTTCTTTTTAATTATAAGGGGTCAGAAGAACTGTTTAGTTATCTTAAGGAGCATTATCGTTATATTTTCGATGGATATGTATCTCAGAACATCGCTCCTTCGGATCCTTATATGAGATTCTTTATCTTTGAAAAATTACTTTCTTCATGAGACACGAAGTTTCACCATAAAACTATAAGATATGTCTAATTACGATGCCAATATTATTATCAAAGGTGCCAAAGAGCACAATCTTAAAAATATAGATTTAGTCCTGCCGAGAAATAAACTTATCGTAATTACCGGACTTTCTGGTTCGGGGAAGTCTTCTTTGGCCTTTGACACGATTTATGCAGAAGGCCAGAGGCGGTATGTGGAAAGCCTTTCCAGTTATGCCCGCCAATTCTTGGAGCAGCTGCAAAAACCCAACGTCGAACATATAGAAGGCCTTTCGCCGGCAATTTCCATTGAACAAAGGACCGCCGGCGGCAATCCGCGTTCTACGGTAGCCACGCAGACCGAAATTTATGATTACTTAAGATTATTGTTCGCCAGAATCGGTAAGCCCCATTGTTATAAATGCGGCAGACCAATTATACGCCAGAGTTCACAAGAGATTATCGGTAAAATTCTAGAACTTCCCAAAGATTCCAAAATAGATATCTTTGCGCCGGTGGTAAGAGGCAGAAAAGGCGAATATCAATCTTTGATACAGGAATTTAAAAAGCAGGGATTCTTGCGTATTCGCATCGACGGAAAATTATACGAGACAAACGATGAGATAAAGCTGGATAGATATAAAATCCATAATATAGAAGTATTGATCGATCGTTTGATTAATAATTCAGAGTTTAAGTCTCGGATTGCCGAGGCCGTGGAAACCGCCTTGAAATTAGGAAAAGGTATTATCATTATAAATTATAAAGAAGAAGGCAAAGGCCGCAAGGCAAAAGAATTGGTTTTTAACGAACAATACAGCTGCCCGAATTGCGGAATTAATTTAGAGGAAATAGAGCCGAGGATTTTTTCTTTTAATTCACCTTATGGCGCGTGCCCGGCTTGCGGTGGCCTGGGAACCAAGATGGAGTTCGACGAGGATTTAGTCATTCCCGACAAAGATAAATCCGTCAATGGCGGCGCTATTGAACCCTGGAGGCGGGGCGGGAAAGGATACATTCTTTACTATCGCGCCCTTCTCAAAGAATTAGCTCAAGAGATGAATTTTAGCCTGGATACTCCTTTTAAGAAATTATCCAAGGAATTAAAACATGCCATTCTTTATGGTGCGGATGTCTTGATTTGGGGCAAAAGGTTTGAAGGTGTTATTCCTAACCTCGAGAGGTTTTTCAATAAGACGGATAGTGAATATTTAAAGCATGAAATCTCCAAATATATTTCACAGTTACCGTGTCCCGGCTGCGGTGGTTCGCGCCTCAAGAAAGAAAGCCTCTCAGTTACTATAAAAAATAAATCCATATGGGATTTAACAAAGATGTCTACAAAAGAAGCTTATGCATTTTTCTCTGACGTACAGTTAAGCAAAGAAGAATCAGTAATTGCTTATGAGATTTTAAAAGAAATAAAGAGGAGATTGAAATTCTGCATTGATGTGGGCTTGGATTATTTAACTTTAGACAGAAAAGCCCAGACTCTTTCCGGAGGCGAAGCGCAGCGTATACGCCTGGCCACACAGGTAGGCTCTGGTCTTGTGGGTGTGGTCTACATCTTAGATGAGCCCACTATCGGCCTGCACCATCGCGATAATCAGAGGCTTCTGGCAACTTTGAAGAGTTTACGCGATATCGGCAATACTCTTATCGTGGTGGAACACGACGAGGAAACCATAAGGTCTGCGGATTATATCGTGGACTTAGGCCCGGGCGCAGGCCGTTTTGGCGGTGAGGTAGTATTTTGCGGCGGATTAAAAGAATTGTTAAGGAGCCAGAAATCCCTGACTGCTAAATATCTAATGAAGGAATTAGAAATAGAGGCGCCTTCGAAGCCCAGAGATTACAAAGATAAAAAATGCGTTGAGATTATTTGCGCCAGAGAACATAACCTAAAGAATATAGATGTAAAAATTCCTTTAGGCGTGTTTATTTGTGTTACAGGCGTTTCGGGTTCAGGAAAATCTACTTTAATAGATGAAATTCTTTATCGGGCAATAGCCAGAAAATTATATGGTTCAAAACAGAAACCCGGCAAGTTCGAAAAAATAAAAGGCCTTGAGAATATCGATAAGGTAATTGAAGTGGATCAGTCTCCTATCGGCAGGACTCCGCGTTCAAATTCTGTTACCTATACAAATGTTTTTAGTCATATCAGGGATTTATTTGCGCATTTGCCAGAAGCACGCATGCGCGGATATAAACCAGGTAGGTTTAGTTTCAATGTAAAAGGCGGCAGGTGCGAAGCCTGTCAGGGAGACGGAATCAAGAAAATTGAAATGCATTTTTTACCCGATGTCTACGTCAAATGCGAGGTCTGTAATGGCCGCAGATTTAACGAGCAGACATTAGAAGTTAAGTATAAGGGTAAATCTATATCCGATGTCCTGGAGCTTTCTATTGCAGAGGCGTTAGAATTATTTGAAAATATACCCCAAATCAGAAATATATTAAAGACGCTTTATGATGTGGGATTGGGTTATGTTCAGCTAGGACAATCCGCCACCACACTTTCTGGAGGAGAGGCCCAGAGGATAAAATTAGCCAAAGAATTAAGCAAGCGTTCCACAGGAAGGACATTATATATTTTAGATGAGCCTACCTCTGGCCTGCATTTCGCAGATACAGAAAAGCTGTTAGGCGTACTTCAGCGGTTAGTCGATAAAAGTAATACTGTCTTGGTTATCGAACACAATCCGGATGTGATTAAATGCGCAGATTACATAATTGACTTGGGCCCTGAGGGTGGAGACGAAGGCGGAGAGATCGTTGCCAGCGGCAGTCCCCGGGAAATTGCCAGAGTCAAAAAATCTTATACTGGTCAATTCCTTCAGAGAATCATTTCCAATTCTTAAATTTATCCTTAAATTACTCAAGGTAGAATAGTATTGATTTACTAATTTTTGGGTGTTATATTAGCACTTATGTTTAAGAAATTTATCCTTTTTGTCCTCATAATATCGCTTCCTATTGCGGTTTTTGCCGAGGAATTAAGTGAAGAAGACGCATTCTTGGTGGCAAAGAATGCTTATGACGACGGCTCTTACGGCGTTTCATTAAATTTATTCCAGAAATTTATAAATGATTTTCCCGATAGTCAAGCAAATACCGAAGCTCGGCTTTATATTGCCCAGTGTTTTTTCCAAAATAACAAATTTATCGAAGCGCGCGATATCCTCACCAAACTGGAAAAATCTTACGTATCTTATGGTATTGAAGATAGATTTTTATACTGGTCAGGACAGGTATATTTAAAAGTAAAAGATTATAAAGAAGCTGCCAAATATTTTAAGAAGATGGTAGAAATGCATCCGAATTCCAGCCTCTTGTTTGAGACAAAGATGCTGCTGGGCTGGGTTTTCTTACAGGACGGAAAGTATGATGAGGCGGAACAGATATTCGATACGTTAACTAGATCAGAAGATAATGCTATTCAGGAAGAGGCGCTGTTTAAAAAAGGCGAGGCGCTCTTTCAGAAGAAAGACTATAACGGCGTACTGGAAAATTACACTATTTTTACCAAGGTTTTTCCGGATTCAGATAAATTAACAAAGGTCTATTTTTATATGGGGGATGCAAATTTTTATTTGGATAATTTTGATAAAGCCATAAGCTACTATTCCATGGCATTGGAGAAGACCGACGACAATTGGCTAAAGGCAGCGTCTTTGCAAGGTGAGGCCTGGTCTTATCTAAAACAAAATAAATTGAAAGAATCGCAGGATGCATTTTCCAGGATAGACGGATTAGAGGTAAAAAATTTCAATAAGGAAAATTTCTATTTTGGCAAGGCCACTCTATATTATCGATTGAATAGATTAGACGAAGCGCTTAATTATTACAATGAGCTAATCAAGATGTATCCGCGCAGCGATATGATAATCCAGGTTTTGTTCGGGAAGGCAGAGTGTCTGGTTGGTTTATCGCGTCTCGAAGAAGCTACAGATGCATACCTTAAGGTTATATACAGAGCCGGCAAAATAGATGATAAGGAAACAAAAGAGATAGTGGTCAAGGCGCATTACAACTTGGGCAGGATTTATCTTAAGACAGAAGATCCCCGGTCAGCTCTTGGGGAGTTTCAAAAAGCAATTGCTTTGAGCAATGACGACCAGATAAAACTTAGCTCATTATACGAACTGGGGGGCATATATCAGAATAGGCAGGAATTTGATAAGGCCATTGATGTATATACGAGAATACTCAAGGATTACCCCTATAATTCTTATAATGATTACGTGTGGTATCAGTTGAGTCTTGTTTATCTTAAGCTGGGTAAGACAGAAACCGCTATTTCATCTTTGAGGGAATTTAATAAAAAGTTTACCCAGTCAGAACTTTTGGATGAAGTAAATTATTATTTAGGTTACGCCTATTTTAAAAATAATGAATTTAAAGAATCCTGTAACCAACTACAGAAGTTTTTAGATGCGTTTCCTGATTCACCGTACCGGGACAGGGCGTCTTATCTACTTGCTGTTTCTTTTAATAACAGGGGAATGTTCAAAGAGGCAATTGATAATTTTGAAAAGGTCCTGAAAGAATTCGCACAGAATAAAGATTTGGCAGAAAAGTCGGATTATGCGGTAGCCAACGCCCTTTATCAGATGGGTGAAGAGAAGCAAGCCATAAGTAAATTCAAGCAGTTTACAGAGGAATACCCTGAGTCGTCTATTGCGCCAAATGTGATTTTCTGGTTAGGCCAGTATTATTACGAGAATTCACTATTTGAATCCGCCAGGAATAGTTTTGAAACAATTATCCAGAAATATCCTGAGTATAATAATTTAGTCCAGGAAGCCAGATATGAAATAGGTCTGACTTTCTTAGCAGAGAATAAACTGGACAGCGCGACAGAAAGTTTTAGCAAGCTTCTTGAAAGTTGCAATTTAAAACAGGTGAAACTAAAGACTATGTTAGCCTTGGGCGATTTATTCTTAGAACAGGATAAACGAAAAGAAGCCGCACAGATGTACAAGGACTTGATACAGCTGGCTTGTTCTGCTATGGATTCGTCAATTCCCAAGACCGTATCCAAAGAAGAAAATAAGGGGCTTGAATTAAGCGATTTTTTAGATTATACTGGAGAAAAAGCAAATACCCAGAATCCAGTTATCGCGACTTATAAGTCTCTGGGTAAAGACAACAATGATTTTGCGAATAAATTTATAAAACTCGCTTATATTAAATTAGGTGATTTATATAGAGAAGACAGAAATTTCTCAGATGCCGTTTATAACTACAGAGGGGCGATGAAGTATCTCGTCGGAGAATCTGGTGTAGAGCTGCAATTTAAGATTGCCGAGTGTTCAGAGGAATCAAATAATATCGATACCTCCCTGGAGGAATATTTAAAAATACCTTATATTTATGGGGGAGATAGAATTTGGGCAATAAAGGGTTTGCTTAGGGCAGCGCGGATTTACGAAGATAAGGAAAACTGGCAGGAAGCAGTAAATATTTATGAGAAAGTGTTTGACTATAATGTTCCGGAATCAAAGTACGCTAAAGAAAAAATAGAATCACTGCGACAAGTTATCGGCACAAAACCTTAATAAGGTATCGGACAAGAAAGGGGCATACATGGTTAACAGACTAATAACAACAATTTCGGTTTCGGTTAGCGT
Source organism: Candidatus Omnitrophota bacterium (assembly GCA_028711115.1). Classification (GTDB taxonomy): domain Bacteria; phylum Omnitrophota; class Gorgyraeia; order Velamenicoccales; family JABMQK01; genus JAQTSV01. Next base: position 1,133,258 of record JAQTSV010000001.1, on the reverse strand, counting down.
TATAATTTCCTATCTCATTTATCGAAATATTGACATATTGTATAAAGGAGGACCGGTAATGATACCGATTATCCTCTGTTCCATATTCGGTTTTGCTATTGCCATTGAAAAGAAATGGCAGTTGCACAAAGTAAAGATTGGCACAGATAAATTTCTAAATGATATTATGACTACTATCCGTAAATTTAAAATAAAGGAGGCTGTGGAAATATGCGATTCTTCCAGAAGCCCCATTGCCCGTATACTCAAGGCTGGTATCGTAAAGTACGATAAGAGCAAAGAAGAAATAAGGCAGGCCATGGAAGATGCCTCTTTATATGAGATACCTAAATTAGAGAAGAATCTAATCGCTTTGGCAACTGTAGCCCATATATCTCCGCTGCTGGGACTTTTAGGTACAGTAACAGGACTGGTGAGATGTTTTCAGGTAATTCAGGCAAAGGCCTCTTCTTTTGCACCGGTTAATCCCGGAGACCTTGCAGGAGGAATATGGGAGGCGTTGATAACCACTGTGGCAGGGCTTATAGTCGCTATACCTATATTTGTAATTTATAATTACCTGGCCAGCAGTATTAATAGTTTTATTCTGGATATGGAACGTAACGCCACAGAATTGGTTAATTTTCTATCAGAAGGAAAGAAGGATAAATGAGATTTAAAAGACACATAGAATTAGAGCATGGTTTGCGGCCGTTTGATATTGCGCCTCTGATAGATATTGTTTTCCAGCTTTTAATATTTTTTATGCTTACCTCCAGCTTTATTATGCAGCCAGGCATAAAGGTAAATCTTCCCAAGGCTGTTACCAGCGAGGTAATGCAGGAGAAGAATATTGTTATCGTTGTGTCCAGCGAAAATGTCATTTATTTAAATGAAAATGTTTTTACTCTTGAAGAGCTGAAGTCGTATATAGCCAAGGGGAAACTTACTTCTAAGCCTATTCTCATAAGGGCTGATAAGAGAGCGTCTTTGGGCAGAGTCGTAGAGATTTGGGATTTATGCCGGGAGATGGGTATAAGCCAGGTAAATATTGCCACGAACCAAGAATAAAAAGAATAATTTTAAAAATAGAAATAGACAGCATCCTTAAAATTCTTGATTTATTCCGATATAAGTGTTATAACTATAAAAAAGAGTTCTGTTAACAGAAGATGTAACTGCCGGCAGTTAATTTGGCAGTTATTAAAGAGAGGGGATAGATGATATGATTACGGAAATTGGCATAGTCGCAGGCGAGATATGGCATTATTTGGATCAGAAGGGCGAGGCAAAGTTATCCAACTTATTCAGAGGAATCGGCAGGGATCGGGATATTACTTTGATGAGTTTGGGTTGGTTGGCTCGGGAAGGTCATATTATCTTATTGCAGGAGAGAGACGATTACAACGTACAACTTAGAAAATAGCCCCTTCCGAATTGCATATTTATTAAGTCCATAGGTTTAACAGGCAAAACAATTATGAAAATGGTTTTATCCACAGACAAAGGCGCAGCATTATTGACAGTCATAGCTATAATTTTTATTCTGATGATTCTATCTTCAGTTATGTTGAGTTTATTGGCCAACCAGACCCGCTTAGTAGAACATGACATAGCCAGAGCCAAGGCTAAGTATGCCACTGAGGCGGTGATGGTGAGGCAGATAGACAATATTCGAAGAACGCAGAGTTTCTTGGCTTCTCCGCAGAGTGTTACTGGTCGTTATGACAGTGACGTTCAAAACTGGAATGTTATTTTTTCCAATACCACCAGTACTTTCCCAGGCACGACCAAGATGAACATTACCTTGGATTACAGCACACCTTTATAGTTATTTTACAATCCCCCCTAATTCGTCTAATCATATCCCCTTAATCCACAATCAGTTAGGATAGTTAGTATAATATGTTACAAGATTGGTTATTATAAAGTAATAATAGCGTCTTTTAGGGCAGAATGTAAGACAGCCTTAATATAATCAAATTTAGAGTCTTTTTAGCAGATTTCTGCAGTTTTCTACAAACAGGCTAAAAAGATGTAATATTATAATAGAAGTAAGTCTAAGTAAAATTATATAAAAAAACACTTGACAACAATAAAGAAATATGTTTTAATTAAACACACGGTCATCTCAAGGGTTTTACAGACGGACAAGGATGAATAGACATGTATAGATTGATGGATGTAGAAGATTTAGCTAACTACCTTAAGCTACGTAAACAAACTATATACAATTGGCTCAATCAAAACAAAATTACAGGTATTAAGGTCGGCGGAGTCTGGAGATTTGATAAGAGAGATATCGATAAATGGTTACGTTCTCAACGTGTAACAAAAGTAAAATAGGCGAGATAAGGATGAATTATGTTTGATAAGAATGCAGTAGGCATATTTTTAGGTTCTCAGGGTTTAAGCATAGTAGAGACTGCTAGTACCGGTAAGATAAAAAACCATATCTATGCGCCTTACCCTAAAGACATTGCTGCGCCCTCGGGCGTAACAGTTCCCAAGGATAATATTTTCAGCGTATTCTTAGATAATGAAGTAGAAATCGTAGCGTTTCTACAGAGAAGGATACGCGATTCCAGGGTCAATCTGGAGAATACCGGAATTGTTGTTTGCGTGCCTTACCGGGATTTAATAGTCAGGTTTTTTGAGATTCCGCAGATTCCCAGAAAAGATATTGATGCCAGTATTGGTTTCGAGATAAAGAAATACATACCTTTTAAACTGGAAGAAATTACTTATGATTACCAGACATTCTCCCAGAAAAATATTATAGAGGTGCTCTTTGCCGGTATCAAAAATGATAACCTCCAGAAATACAATTCCATATTAACCCAATTAAAGCTCAATGTGGCGGCAATAGAACCATCACAGTTTTCTCTTTTTAGGTTACTTAAGGTCAAAAAGATAATGTCAAATAAAGAATCAGTGGTGGTTATTGAGCTAGAGCGGGATGAAGGCACTATCGCGATAGTAGACAATGGTATACCCTGTTTTTCCAGGGATATAAAGATAGCTGGTGGCCCTGAATCTGCGGAAGCGGATATGGAGTCTGTGTCCTTCCGTATAATAAACGAAGTCAGGGTTTCTATAGATTATTTCCGCAGACAATTTTTGAAGAAGGGCGTTGACCGGATTGTAGTTTTGGCCAAGCAGGAATCAAAAGAATTAGTCAGTGCCTTTAATAAAGAATTGGGAATGCCGGTCCAATATAAGAACACAGATGAAATGTTTGGGTTCAAAGAAGAGTATAGCCTGGATTTGGCAAAGGCATTAGGCGCATCATTACGTATAAATAAACCGTCTTCTCTTATTATTAATCTAGGTAAGAAGCAGAAATTCGCCCTTGGTTTTCTATCTTCCTATATTCAGATTCTTTCTGACATAGTGGGTGAAATATTAGATATCCCCAAGGCTAAAATTATAAAGACTCTGGCTATAGCTTCTGCAGTATTGGTGGGTATATTTATGTTGTCCGACTTGAGCATAAAGCCAATCGGTCGGCAGCTGGAGACAGTCTCTAAAGAAATAGATTCTGCGTTAAGCAGTGATCTCAAGGGTTTGGATGCAGCAACCTTGGAAGTTTTACATAATAACCTTATCGATAAGTTAGCGGTTTATAAAAAGCTTTTCGTAAAGGATATCCTTATTTCTGAAAAATTGGAGGTTTTACCTAATCTTCTGCCTGAAGGAGTATGGCTTGAAGAGATTTCTTTTAATAGATCGAATAAGTATCTTTACTTGAAAGGCTTGGTTTACAGAGAGAACGAAAAAGAAGCCGTCGATGCACCTTATAATTGTATCTCTAACCTGAAGAACAGCCCTCTGTTTTCTAATAAGGTAAATAATATATCGGTTAAGTCTTTAAAAAGCGATATTATGAATACCTATAAAGTAACCAGATTCGAAATCGATGTTGAGATAGCGGGTTAAATATGACAGAACTTTTTAAAAAATTTGATTTCAGAAAGAATAAAGACCTGATTTTTATAATTGTGGTAGCTCTTATAACCTTGTTTTTAGGCAGAAAAATTTGGGATCACCAAAAGATGAGGTCAAGCAGCATAAGGGGTAAGATTCAAACTTATCAGCAGGAAATAGAATTAGCCAATAAAATAAAAAAATTATCCCAGGAATTCGATAAATTAAAAAATATAGGATGGCAGACAAAGGAAACAGTTTCTGTGATGGGCAAGATTAACGATTTGGCTTCAAAACATAATATCGATATTTCTAGCTTTGATCCATCCGGATTGCAAGATCAGCAATATTATTTTACGTTGGATATGAGCATGAATATCAGGGCAGATTATTCTGATTTAGTGATGTTTCTGTCAGAGATTGAGAATCTGGAGACATTGACAAAGATTACACGTTTGCAAATTACGCCTGAATTAGAACAATCAGAGAGTCCTCTGGTCGAGGCTTTTTTAAGCATTACGGCATTCATATCTAAAAAATAAAATGTTAAAAGGCACTTTTAAAAATAAGGTAATTGTATTCATCGGTGTTCTTCTGCTGAATTTTGTTTTTCTCAGTATGGGATTTTCTGAGGAAAAGAAAAATCCTTTTAAGGATTGGTTGCCGGAAGTAAAAGTTGAACCTCAACCAGAAGTCGAAACCGTAGTGGAACAACCCGTTGTCATTGAGCCAGAGGTGACATTCAATACTTCAGGCTATAAACTTAGTGGTCTAATCTGGGGTAGCGACAAACCCAAAGTGATAATTAACAATAAGATTTACGGCATAGGCGATAAGCTTGATGGTGCCCAGATTACCAAGATCGAAAAAGAAGGCATAACTTTAGTTTTTGATGACAAGGAATATACTATTGCTCTGAAAAGAACAATAGAACTAAATAATCAATAGTGTAAACAGGGGGGTGTAGGATGTTTAACAAAAAGGCAAATAGATCATTTCTTTCGATATTTATTATTTTAGTATTCTCCCTATTGCTTGTGATTTTCTCTTTCCCTGATTCCACCTTCGCAGGTTTAAGTGAGGAATTATTGACGCAGGCATCTTGGCGAAAGATATCCCTGGATTTAGAGGGCGCCAGCCTCATCAATGTACTTAAAATATTCTCGCAGCAATCCGGTTTGAATTTTATTGCGGCACAAGAAGTGGCTGATAAGTCAATTACGCTATATTTAGATAATGTTCCTATAAGAGACGCTCTGGAAAAGATTCTAAGTTCATATAATTTAGTTTATGAATTAGATGAAGGCAGCAATATCTTTGTGGTAAAGGAACTACAGCCGCCTCCGCCACCGGAAGAAGAGCCCATAAAGACAATTACCAGGGTATATACCTTAAAATATGCTCGCGTGAATTCGTCTCCTTTAAATACTGCTTCCGGGACAAGTACATCTGGCTCTAGTTTGGCAGATGCTCTACAGAATTTAATTTCCGGGGAAGGAAGAATAAGCGAAGATTCCCGGACAAACAGCTTAGTTATTACGGATTTGCCTTCGCGGTTTGAACGTATTGAGGAAATGATTAAGAAACTCGACGTACCTGTGCCCCAGGTTGTAATTGAGGCAGAAATAATTGATACTACAAAACAATTAGTGGACACATTAGGCATGGAGTGGTCCGGTACATTATATACCCTGACTCTTGCCGGCAGGACAGGTATGGCTTTTCCTTTTGATACTTTCGGCAGTGTAGCCAGGGATATCGCTAAAACGCAAATCACTACTGGTTCTATTAGCGTCCCCACTGATTCATCTTCTGCAACTCTACAGTTGTTGATTACAGATAAAAACACGAAAGTTTTGGCCAGGCCGAGAATCCGTACTTTAAGCAACGAAACCGCAGAAATCAAGATTACAGGTAATGACGCAGTCGGTACAGTCGTTACTTATGATCAGCAAGGTGATGCCCAGAGTACATCTGCCGAAAGATACGAAGTCGGCGTTACGCTTAAAGTCACGCCAAGCGTAAATGCGGAGACTGGTGAAGTTACTATGGTGTTAGAACCTACAATTTCTTCAGTTGAGGACAGCAATTTAACCGGCTATTTTGACCCTCAGGAAAGAAGCGCCAAAGTTACAATATCTGTCTTGGACGGTGAAACAGTCGTCATCGGAGGATTGTTAAGAAAAGACTTAAACGACACGAGAAAAAAGGTACCGATTCTAGGGGATATTCCTTTTGCTGGTGCTATGTTCAGACACAAAGACAGGGATGATAAAAACCGTGAGCTATTGGTATTTATTACCCCCAGGATTTTAAAGACCCCGGGCATTGATTTAGCCAAGTCTCAATCTCCGAAACAAGAACCATTAAATAAGGAAATATTTGAACAGAGAGAACAAGCTGATTATCAATATCGCAAGGGAGAAATTGATAAGGCATTAAGTATCTGGGAAAATAAATAAAATGGCAACATATCTTAGGCTGGGCGAGATTCTTCTTAAAGAAGGAGTCATCACACAGGAGCAGTTAGATAAGGCCATAAAGACACAGCAAAAAGAAGGCAGCCGCATAGGTGAAATACTTGTTAAATTAAATTTTGTTACAGAACAAGATATAGTTGCGGCCTTAGGAAAACAGCTGAAAATACCCTATGTGTCTTTAGGTTCTGATCTGCTAAAGCCTCAAATAGATAGCCAACTCGATATACTTATCCCCAAAGAGTTCGCGCTAAAAAATCTAGTAATTCCCCTGTCAAGAAACATGAGTTCGATTACCTGCGCAATCTATGATCCGCTGGATGTAATTCTTATTGATAACATAAGAAAGATGACTGGCTGTGAAGTAAATTTGGTTGTAGCCACCAAGTCTGACATCGAGAAGGCCATAGATCAATTCTATGGGAAGAGAGATTTGTTAAAGCAGGCCGTAAAAGAATCTTATCTCGGCGATGCTTTGGTGGAAGAGATTTCTAGCGAGGAAGAATTAAGCATTGATAGGTTAATAGCCCGTGCAGAAGAGGCGCCGGTTGTAAAATTAGTGGACCTTATTTTAAAGCAGGCGATAGATGAGCGGGCCTCCGATATACACATTGAACCTTTTAAAGCCCGCATAAGCTTAAGGTACCGCATCGACGGAGTTTTGCATGAAATACCTCCGCCGGCAAAACATCTGCATCTGCCCATAGTCTCTCGCGTAAAAATTCTTTCCAAGCTCGACATAGCAGAAAAACGCCTGCCTCAGGACGGGGGATTTTCTGTAAAATTAGAGGAACGCGCAATTGATTTTCGTGTTTCTGTTATTCCCACCATTTATGGCGAAAAAGTTGTTTTAAGAATTTTAGATAAAGATAAGGCAAAATTAGACTTGGCCGTACTCGGTTTTGACAAGAAGCAATTGGAGGATATAAGAAAAGGCATACACAGTCCTTATGGCTTAATTTTTTTTACCGGTCCTACGGGCAGCGGTAAGACTACTACTTTGTATGCGATATTAAACGAACTTAAGTCTCCCAAAGAAAACATAGTGACTGTTGAGGATCCTGTAGAATACCGTCTGGAAGGGATTAACCAGGTGCAGATTAAACCAGAGATTGGCTTAACATTTGCTTCTGCCTTGAGGTCATTTTTAAGGCAGGACCCGGATATAATGATGGTGGGAGAAGTCCGAGATTTAGATACCGCTCAGATTTGTGTACGTTCTGCCCTTACTGGCCACTTGGTATTAAGTACGCTTCATACAAATGATGCCCCATCATGTATTACCCGGCTTATTGATATAGGTATTGAATCGTATCTTTTAATGCCATCTTTAATTTTAATTGTAGCCCAGAGATTGGTTAGAAAATTATGCCCCGATTGTAAAGAGCCATATGAGCCTTCCCAGGAAGAAAGACAAAGGTTAGATTTAGGCCAGGATTTAATCTATAAGGCCAAGGGCTGCGATAAATGTGCTCACGTCGGATACAAAGGCAGGATATGTGTGGCAGAAGTTATGTTATTGAACGATGCACTAAGAGATTTAATTGTAGAGAAGGCAAATTCTCAAAAAATAAAAGAAATTGCCCGTAACAACGGAATGCGGACTTTAACTGAAAGCGCATTATCTGCGGTAAAACAGGGCATAACCAGTTTAGAAGAAGCACTAAGCGCTACGTTAGTAGATTGACATAGTGTTATAAATGTACTAAAATAAAAAATAGCCATGCCGAAATTTTCCTATATTGGTCGTACAAAAGAAGGAATAAAAGACACCGGTCTCTTAGAGGCTGCGAACCAAGATGAAGCCGTAGCTATCCTTCAGAGAAAAGGTTTAGTTATTACTTCAATTGTTCAATACGATATATCCTTCGTTGTAGAAGAACAAAAGAAAAAAGGTCTTGCTTTTGGTAAAGGGAAGGTCAAAAGTTTTAAGCATGAAGGTGCTAATTCCGGAGATCTGGTTATTTTTGCACGTCAGCTAGCCATGCTTTTAGGCGCAGGTGTAAGTTTAATGAAATCCCTGGATGTTATCGGAAGACAGATCGAGTCGCACAAATTGCATAGTGCAGTTACCGAGATTACAAAAGATATGGAATCAGGCCGGACTTTCCGTGATTCTTTGGCCAAACATAAAAGCATATTTTCCGAACTTTGGCTTTATTTGATAGAAACCGGAGAAGCCAGCGGTAACTTACCTATGGTCTTGGGGCATCTGGCCGATTATTTAGAAGACAGACAGGCATTTAAAACAAAGATCGTTTCTGCGTTAATATATCCCTGCATTCTTTTTGTTGTGGCGATTGGCGCAGTGATGTTCTTTGTAATAAGAATAGTCCCCACCTTTACCAGCATTCTTACTTCTATGAATGTGGAGTTACCTATGCCTACCAAGATTCTCATTGCCATAAGTAATACCTTAAGAAAAAGATTTTTGTTAATAGTGCTGATTATTATAGGCATTGTTTCTTTAATCAGGAATTCAATGAAGACAGACAGCACGCGGAGTTATATAGAGAGGATTCAAATAGGCCTTCCGGTTATTGGTAATTTCTTCCGTTTTATGATGATAGAAAGTTTTTCCACTACGATGTCTATTCTTATCGAAAGTGGCGTGCCTATTATTTATGCTTTGGATATTTCTGAACGCAGCCAGCCAAATAAGATAATGCGGGAGATAATCGGCAACATCAAAATTAATGTACGTGAAGGAAAGTCGTTCTCCATACCGTTAGAAAAGACAGGTTTTTTCCCTCCCATGGTAATACAGATGATTTCGACTGGCGAGGAGATAGGAGAACTTTCCGGTATGTTTAAGAGAATTGCAAAATACTACCAGGATTATTTGAGTGCTTTTGTAGCAAGGCTGACTTCTATATTTGAACCAGTAATGATTTTGTTTATGGGCGTAATAATAGGGAGTATGGTCATTTCCATATTTTTACCGATATTCAGTTTAGCCACTGCATCGGGTCGTTAACTTATTGTAAAGTATGGATTTAATGCAAATAAAATGTTATAATTATAGTAGGAATCTAAGTTAGAAAGTAAGAAAATAAAATAAAAACCAATAGAACAAATGAAGGGAGGGGAGATGTTCCGCAAGAAAGGTTTTACACTGCTCGAGTTAATCATTGTTATCATCGTAATTGGTATATTGGCGTCAGTAGCTCTTCCTAGGTACATAAAAGTAAGCGAAAGAGCAAGAATGGCAGAGGGAAAAACAATACTGGGTACTTTACGTGCTGCTCAGGTCAGGTATTATGCCCAGTATAATTCCTATACAACTGACCTAAATAAGCTGGATACAGGCTCAGAGTTTTCCACTGCAAGGTATTTCTCTACGCCAGGAGTCGGCACTTCTGTCAACAGCATTGCCTGGGTAAAAAGAAATACAGTGGATGCAGGCGGTACTTATGCCAATTATACAATGTACATCACTGAGACCGGGACTCTAAATTGTACTCCTACTGCGAGTTGTCCTGAGTAATTAAGATGTTTCTGTATATGTAATTTATATTGTTTGATTTTGCTGAAAGAAAGAGTTATAATAGAAAAAATAGCAAGAATAAATATAATATTGTTTATAGAGGGGGGGGGTGGGAAAATAAATTAGAGTGAGAGGAAAAAGGAAATAATAAAATAAAATAAAAAGTCAATAAAGAAGCGAAAGGGGGAAAAGATGTTCCGCAAGAAAGGTTTTACACTGCTCGAGTTAATCATTGTTATCATCGTAATTGGTATATTGGCGTCAGTAGCTCTTCCTAGGTACATAAAAGTAAGCGAAAGAGCAAGAATGGCAGAGGGAAAAACAATACTGGGTACTTTACGTGCTGCTCAGGTCAGGTATTACGCCCAGTATAATTCCTATGCAAGTACGCTAGGTAATCTGGATACAGGCTCAGAGTTTTCCACTGCAAGGTATTTCTCTACGCCGTCGGTTGGCACTTCTGTCAACAGCATTGCCTGGGTAAAAAGAAATACAGTGGATGCAGGCGGTACTTATGCCAATTATACAATGTACATCACTGAAGATGGGACTCTAAATTGTACTCCTACTGCGAGTTGTCCTGAGTAAAGTTAAGGTTAGTTTTGCATCAGAGTTGTTTGTTTAAGTATTGTTTTTGTAAGTAATAAGACTCTCTCTCATCAGAAAAGTTCTCTGGTGGGAGAGAGTTATGTTGTTAAAACGGAATCATATTAAAATTATATTAAAAGAATAAAAATCTGCTAATATTTTCAACAAACATAAGCGGAGGAGGGCAGATATATGGCAAAAAGAAATAATCCCAAAAGAAGTTTTACTTTTATAGAATTGATAGTCATTGTTATCATCCTCAGTGTTCTGACTATTGTGGCCTTGCCGAAATATAATAATGCGGTGGAGAAATCAAGGACAACCGAGGCAAAAAACAAGTTAGCTGCTATACGTGAAGCAGAGATGCGCTATGCCTTAGAGAACGATATTTATTCTACTTGTTTAACCCAGGTTGATGCAAATATCCCCACCCAGGGCAGATTCTTTGATTTTGCCGTATCCACCACACCCGTACCCAACAACGGTGACAATACAGAAGTTATCGCCCTGGCAGCCAGGTCTGGCGGTGCATATACTATTGGAATCAGAGAGAACGGAGAGTTGGTCTGCGCAGGCAATATACCACCCGGAGTTTCCGGAGGCATGATTATGGTGGCCAGCTTAGGTTCAGGTGGTAGTGGTGGCAGTGGTGGTAGCGGTGGTAGCGGCGGTAGCGGCGGCAGCGGTGGCAGTGGCGGTAGCGGCGGCAGTGGCGGCAGTGGTGGAAGCGGTGGCACCGGCGGTAGTATGGGATGGGATGATGTTTTTGTTAAGATGATGAGCCAATTAGATGAAATAAGCAAAATGATTGATGAGTGCAAAGGAGATTTGGTTTGCTTATCAGAAGTACAAGCAAAAATAGACCAATTCGAAATGGAGTTGTCAAAATATGAAGGAAAAGATGTGGAAAAATTGCAAGAACAACTAGATAAGATCAAAGAAAAAACTGAACAGCCTGAGAAACCACCAACCAAACCCGAAGAACTTCAAAAATATTTAGATGAAATGTATGTCGAACTGGAATTTTATAAGGGGGAAGATCCGGAAGGCATTGCAAAAACACTGCAAGATCAATTAGAAAAAATAAAAGAGACTTTGTTTGGTTGTTCGGACCAGGGCTGTTTAGATGATTTATACAAAAAGTATCAAGAGATAGAAAAGCAATGGGAAGATTTTTTAGAGAAAATGGGATACTCGAATCCTGAAAAACCTGAAGACTCTGGAGCACCCGAGTCGCCAAAGGAACAAAAGTAATTTCACGAAAATGCAATATGTTTTATAAAGATGGAAGGCACGCAATAACGCTTATTGAGTTAGTGGTGGTAGTGGTTGTCGTCGGAATATTAGCAGGTCTTGCCTTGCCTACATATACGCGTTCCCGAGAGAGGACAATGGATAAACAGGCCATAGCTATACTCAATTTTGTCCTTGCAGCTGAAAGGGTATATAAATCGGAAATGGGAGGCTATTATCCTAATGGTGGGGCTACGGAGTCTTACCTCAGTAACATAAATTCTAATCTAAGGTTAGATTTGGTTGATGATGGAAATTGGGCAACTCATTCTATTTTGGGTATAGGTACTTCAGGACAGCCTAGCCTTCATTTTCAAGCTACATGGACAAGAGACAAAGGTGGTTATAGCCGTACTTGGAGTATTACGGATACCTCTATTAATGCTACCTGTGCTGGGAATTGTCCCTAATTTTAGTTTTTTGAATAAATGAAGGAGGATGGGCATATGGCAAAAAGAAATAATCCCAAAAGAAGTTTTACTTTTATAGAATTGATAGTCATTGTTATCATCCTCAGTGTTCTGACTATTGTGGCCTTGCCGAAATATAATAATGCGGTGGAGAAATCAAGGACAACCGAGGCAAAAAACAAGTTAGCTGCTATACGTGAAGCAGAGATGCGCTATGCCTTAGAGAACGATATTTATTCTACTTGTTTAACCCAGGTTGATGCAAATATCCCCATCCAGGGCAGATTCTTTGATTTTGCCGTATCCACCACACCCGTACCCAACAACGGTGACAATACAGAAGTTATCGCCCTGGCAGTCAGGTCTGGCGGTGCATATACTATTGGAATCAGAGAGAACGGAGAGTTGGTCTGCGCAGGCAATATACCACCCGGAGTTTCCGGAGGTATGATTATGGTGGCTAGCTTAGGTTCAGGTGGTAGCGGTGGAAGTGGCGGTAGCGGCGGCAGCGGTGGTACTGGTGGTGTCGTTATCTGTTTCACAGGCAACACCAAGATTGATACCCCAAAAGGAAAGATTCTTATCTCGAAACTAAAAGCAAAAGACACGGTATGGGGTTACGATCTAAAGAATAAGAAAAAAATAGAAGTAAGCGTTAAGAAGATCTTTTCCAAAGATGCCGAAGGATATTATACGTTGAATAAAACCCTCAATGTCACCCAAGAACACCCCTTCTATACGCAAAGAGGCTGGATAAAAGTCAAGGATTTGAATATCGGCGATAAACTCTTTACATTAGACGGCTGGATAACTTTAACCAGCAAAGTCAGTATCCCGAAGAAAGTCCTTGTTTATAACATGAGCGTTGGTAAACCGTCTAATTATTTTGCAGAGGGGATCCTTGTGCATAACAAGGCTGTATCAGATGGCCAAGTAGTTGCTTTGCAGGACTTGGCACAGGAAATACAAAATTTTCTAAAGTCGCTAGACATGGTATTAGGTGGTTCAGCAGGCGGTGTAGTGACTTTAGATGGGTTAATAGAAAGCGGAACGACCTTAGATGAAATAAAAACAATGCAACAGACTCTGCAAGGTGATTTACAGACAATAAATAACATACTATCAGGTAAACAAGAGATGGATCCAAAGCAAGGATTCGAACAATTAATGAAGGGATTGCAAGATGATTTGAAGCAACCACGGGAATTACTAAAAGGTAGCTCGGCAGGCGGAAAAGAGCCGGGAGGCGGGAAAAATCCACCACCAGACGTAAAAACAACTAAGTAGTGTACAGAATAACATGTTCAAGAAAATAAATATGTTTCATAAAGATAAAAGACGCGCAGTCACGCTTATTGAATTAGTAGTGGTAGTGATTATTGTGGGGATATTGGCAAGTATTGCCTTGCCTACATATGTCCGCTCCCGAGAGAGAACAATGGACAAACAGGCCCAGGCTATACTCAGCCTTATCCGTTCAGCTGAGCGGGCTTATAGATTAGAGACAGGTTTATATTATCCCCAATCGACAACTGCTGTTACTGCAATCGATACTATAAATACTAATTTGAGATTGGATTTGGTTAGCGATAATAGCTGGACTTATTCAATTACAGGTGCAACTACTGGAGCGTCTTTTACAGCGAGACTTACAAGAAATAGAGGTGGCTATAATCGCTATTGGGAGATTACTAATACTGCCGTTAGTGCTAGCTGTACGGGCACTTGCCCCTAATCTTTTTTATGTATATTTCTTCATTCTTTGAATGGAGTCTCAGAAATAACATATAATATAGCAGTCCCTTAGAAATAAAATTCTAAGGTTTTTTTATCCATAGTTTAAAACTCTGTTGTTATCGACGGAGGAATTTTGTCAGGAAAGATGCATTCGATTAACAAATTAAAGCAGAAGGCAGGGTTGACATTAGTAGAAATAATAGTTTCCGCCGTGCTTTTGGCACTTATTGGCGCGGGGATGTTCAGCATTACTTTGTCTTCGAGCAAAATAATCCAGCGTGCACAGAGAAGGCATTTTGCTGATGAAGTGGCACAGACTGTTTTGGAGAATTTCAGGGCGTACTTACGCGCAGATGAATGGTATTGTGCTACTTCGCCGATAGCGGCTAATGGCGCATGGAGTGCCTGGTATGATATGGATTATGCAAATAATTTTTTGAATATTTACAGCACCTTTGGTACAACCGAATTTGCCACCAAATATAACGGCAAGTGGCGTTATAGAATAACAGACCCCGGAGGCGGCTACGAATATCGTAAGGCCGAAGTAGAAGTAGATTGGACCGAACCTACGCTATAATATTTAGTTTAACAAACGATGCACAACAGACAAGAAATAATGTATAAGCATAATAGATTTTTGGCCGGATTTACCCTTATGGAGCTTATGATAGCAATTTTGTTATTTAGCGTGGTTGCGCTCACAGGCATTACTCTGGAGATGGCAATGCGCAGAATGCAGACAAAACCAACAGCCCAGACGAAATTATTGGGTGAATTGATACCGGTAATAAACCGAATTAGAAATGATTTCGAGAATCAAATCGGCGGCCTATATAATAACAGCCTTTATATACAGGAAAGTAACCAAAGGGTAGTAATTAGGGTTGATTATGATAATAGCGGAACTGTTTCTGCGCCAGATCAATGGCATGCCTATAGATGGCCGGGAGGGACATATGGCTCAATCTATTATTCTTCCGATAATTTTACTTCAAGTAATGAAACAATAGCCAACGGTATTACTTATTTTAATGTTGTTGCCCCGGCTGCATATAATAATACAGCTTTAACTGTTACCATACGGACAAGAAAAGACCCTACGAAAACTGAATCCTTGTTTGACAACCCCGCTGTGAATTTAACCACCACATTTTTTTCCCGCATGACCTCCGGACGATAACCCCACAGTTTTAAATACGAGTTGAAAAATACCAACTGATATGTTAAATTAGTCATATTACAGCAGCATTTATTTTGAATTTAAGATTCAGAGTTTATCAAATAAGGGGTCATAGTTGAAATGGGACAACACATCCTTCGCAAGGATGAGGTCCGGGTTCAATTCCCGGTGACTCCACTTTAATTATAAATATGAAGAAGATATTTTTATCGGGTTTTATCTGTTTTGTTTTATTCTGCGGTATTATTTTTGCCGAAGGTAAGATAAAATATCCTAATGTCAGCGGACAATTTTATCCTGCCGATAAAGATGTGCTCTCCAGCCAAATTGACAATTTCTTTGCCAATGTCAGGCAGAATCAAGATGTAAAAGACAAAGATATTCTTGCTGTAATTTCCCCGCACGCAGGATACGCATATTCCGGCCAGGTTGCCGCCTACAGTTTTGACGCCATAAAAGGCAGAAGTTTTGATACGGTAATTATTCTTGCGCCGTCGCATTTCTATGCCTTAAAAGGCATTTCTGTTTATGATGAAGGATTTTTCCGTACGCCTTTAGGCGATGTTGAAGTTGACAGCGAATTAACCAAGGCGCTGATTTCTTCAAGCGATAAAATCAAATTTATACCCGAGGCATTTGAAAGAGAACACGCCGTAGAAGTGGAATTACCATTTTTGCAGAAATCATTAGCCGGCTTTAAAATTGTGCCAATGGTTTTTGGTCAGTTAGATTACAGCGATTATGCCAAAGTCGCCAGAATTCTCGTCGATATAACTAAAGGTAAGAAGGTTTTGCTCGTGGCGAGTACGGATTTATCTCATTATCATCCTTATTCAGAGGCGCAGGAAATGGACGCAAAGGCGATTTCTTATATGAAAAATCTGGATGCCTTTGGGTTCTGGCAGTCAAATTTAAAAAGAGAATGCGAAGCATGCGGTTTGGCACCGGTTTCGGTTTTATTAAATTATGCTAAAGAATTAGGGCTGAAAGCGCAGGCCCTGGATTACGCTAATTCAGGAGATGTCACGGGCGATAAATCAGGAGTCGTGGGTTACGCCAGCATCATATTTTTTAAAGAGAGCAGCGATTTATCCGAAGCAGATAAAAATAACTCTGGCAAAAATAGTCCGGTTTCAAAAGGAGAAGAGCAGATGTTTAACGAAACTCAGAAAAAAAGATTATTAGAAATTGCGCGCCAGACCATAACTGAATATGTTGTTACAGGCAAAACCCCGAGTTTTAATGAAGAAGATCCGCAATTAAATTTACAGCGGGGCGCATTCGTCACACTGCACAAAGACGGGGATTTGAGGGGTTGTATCGGCACTTTTACGTCGAGAGAGCCGATTTATAAGGTTATTTCCCAGATGGCCATAGAATCAGCTACCGGCGATCCCCGGTTTGGCCCTGTGACCAAAGATGAATTAAGCCACATTAAGATTGAGATTTCTGTATTGACTGAACCGCAATTAATCGACGACTGGCGAAAGATTAGATTGGGCACAGACGGCGTAATCGTAAAAAGAGGTTTTTCCAGCGGGGTTTTCTTGCCCCAGGTGGCCACCGAGACAAAGTGGGATCTGGAGACTTTTCTAAGTCAGCTTTGCTGGCAGAAGGCAGGCCTTGCGCCAGACGCCTATAAAGATTCCAAAACCCAGATTTATACATTTCAGGCTTTTGTTTTCTCCGAGGGATAAACTAAATTTATGCGCAGATTCTTCTGCAATCCACAACATATAAATTCTCACCAGATAAATATTCTAGACAAAGACGAATTGCATCATTTAAAAGATGTCCTGCGCCTGAAAAATCAAGATAAAGTCACTGTCATAGATGGTAACGGTACAGAACTTATCTGTGAAATCAGCCATTTAGGTAAACATGGCGCAAAATTAAACATTCTGGAAAGACATACATACAAGAAAGAAGAGTTACCTTTGAGATTAACCGTAGCCTGCGCTGTGCCCAAGAAATCAAAAATAGATTTTATCGTAGAAAAACTTACAGAAATCGGAACAGAAAAAATAATTTTACTTAAGACTGAGCGCACGGAAGTAAATCTTAAAGATTATTCCCGCAAGTTAGTGCGGTTTAAAAAGATTGCGGAGTCCAGTTTAAAACAGAGCGGAAATTTATTCCTGCCGCAAATCGATTTCCTGAATTTTGAAGGGCTGATGAGATTAAAGCTCGACGGAGATTTCGATTTGGCTGTGATACCGAATCTGGCAGGCAGTACACAAAATCTCAAAGATGTTTTAGAAAAGAAGCCTGCAAAGAATATCCTGGTTGCCATCGGGCCAGAAGGGGATTTTTCCAAAGAAGAGATAGATTCGGCACAGCAGGCAGGTTTTATCTCTGTTAGTTTAGGCGATTCGGTTTTAAAAGTGGATACCGCAGCAATAGTCGCCGCAGGGTTTATAAAATTATATTTTAGTTAGGTTATTTTAACAATGCAGACATTCAAAATCTACACTTTAGGTTGTAAAGTTAATCAGTATGATTCGCAGCTGATTCGGGAACAGCTAAGGCGGAAAGGTCTTAAGGAATTAGGTAATGGCCAGAAAGCCAACTTCTATATTATTAACACATGTACAGTTACCAGCAGCGCTGACAGGCAGTCTCGATATTTGATGAGAGTGGCAAAAAGAGAAAACCCTTTGGCTAAAGTTGTAGTGACCGGTTGCTATGCGCATTCAAATGCAGATGATATTGAAAGAATTGGCAGCGCAGATATAATTTTAAACAATGACGATAAGAATAGAATTGTAGAATTTCTTTTTCCCGACGGAAAAGATAATGTTTCCGCTATTCAAGAGATAAGTGATTTCCAAGGCCGCACCAGGGCTTTTGTCAAGATTCAGGACGGCTGTAATAATTTCTGCAGTTTCTGCAAAGTGCCTTATGTGCGGGGGCGTTCCAGAAGCAGGAATCCTGTTTCGATTATCAACGAAATAAAAAGACTGAGCGATAAAGGTTACAAAGAAATAGTTTTGACAGGAATTTGTCTGGGTGATTACGGCAGGGATTTGGAGCAGAAGATAGACTTAACGGATTTAATCGGAGAGATTGAAAAGATAAAAGGCGTTCTGCGCATACGTTTAAGTTCCATTGAGGCAAAAGATGTGACCGACAGGCTCATCAAAAAAATGAAAACTTCTCAAAAACTCTGCCCGCACCTGCATATTCCTTTTCAAAGCGGTGACAATGAAATCTTAAAACTTATGAACAGGAAAGACAGGAGGCAGGATTATCTAAAGCTCGCGGCAAAGTTAAGAAAGAACATAAAAAATATGGCTATCACCACAGATATTATGATTGGTTTTCCCGACGAAGATGAGAAAAGGTTTTTAAATACATTGGATTTCCTGAAAAAAGTTTTGCCTAGTCGTGTGCATATTTTTCCATTCGACCCCAGAGACAACACACCGCTGGTAAATTTCAAGAATAATATTCCTGAACAGGTTCTTAAGCAGAGATTTATCTTGCTAAAGGCGCTTAGCGATAAGTTAGGCCTTAAGTTTAAAAGGCGTTTTTTAAACCGCCAATTACAAGTCCTGTTTGAAGAGAAAAAGAATGGTTTCTGGCGTGGTTATTCACAAAATTACCTATTGACTGAAGCAAAAAATAATGTTAATCTAAATAATAAGTTAATGAAGGTAAACATAAACAAAATTAAAAATTCAATTTTAGCCGCCAGATTAACTAAATAAGATGATGAGACAAAAGGCAAATCTATTAGCAGCTTTTGTTTTAGTCGCTGTTTTATTTTCTATCCTTTATTCTTTTGCCGAAGAAAAAATCACCCTCACCACTTATTATCCCGCCCCGTATGGAATCTATAAAGAATTAAGAGTAGACCAGATGGCCGTAGGAAGCTACTATAGGAGCGCTACTTTAACCAATGGAACGCTTCTTGTCAGTGATAATGTTGGCATTGGAACTAGTGCTCCGGTTACCCGGCTTACTGTGAATGACGCTAGGAGTTATACAAGTATTGCTACCGGAGCCGCGATTATAGGTTATTCTAATGTGACTGATACCATCGGAAGCGCTGCCTATCCCTTTGAAATACAGAATCTTGCCGTATCGGGAGGCAACAACAACCTTCGTCTTTTAATATATCTTTATCGAAGAAAGTCAAAGTATTCGACTTGGCCTTGGACAGGCACTGCTTATAGATTGCAGTATGATGTAGATGGTACAACTGTTAGTCCTACAAACGGAAGAGCATTTTTAGAACTCGGAGAAGGTGACCCTGCTGTTTCAGGGGCAGATTCTCCATACGTATCATTGGGGACTAATTCGCTAGAGAGGCTTGTTATTAATGCTGCAGGCAATGTGGGTATAGGGACAACAAGTCCAACGTTAGCTAATCTTCAACTCCAGACCAGCGCCAACAATGGCAATTTCTCAATCTATGCCGTAATGGCAAGTAATGATTATTGGAAGATTTATAGCGAAGGCAACACTAATCCGGGCAATAACGGAGTACTTATAATCGAGACGGGTGATGATCTTAGTGAGCCAATCATATTCAGGCAAAGAAGTGCAAGTTCCGTTCGTGATGCTATGGCTATTGATGCAGCGGGTAATGTTGGTATCGGCACATCAGCGCCAACCCAAGCCCTAGATACTATAGGCAGAATAACAATTCATCCAAGCGGCACAAACGCAGATAACGCATATAATGGCAATCTTGTTATTACTAAGCCTCAGGCCAGTGGGCAATATATCAATATTATTCGTCAAGGAGCGTATCCTTGGTCTATCGGAACTGTTTACAACTCAAGTACATTTGCAATTGGTGCTGGCACAGGAACTGATTCTTCATTTACATCACCGTATTTTGTTATAAAACCAGGCGGCTACGTCGGTATCGGCACGACGAATCCGACAGCAAGATTGGATGTACGGGGTTCTAGTAATACATGCGTAAGAATCACATATACTGATAGTAGCGGAACTCAGGAGTGTCCCGCAGATTATTATCTTGCAGCTGGGTCAGTTGGCGAGGCTGGGATATATGACGATGATTGTTATTGTGGCGGTGGGGCAGAGACTATAAGCCCTCCGATTGATGGCACACGTTATTTTATATGCTGCCGTGCATGTAACGATCAAAACAAAGATGGTGTGTGCGATTAATAGATTCAGTAGAATCCCAGGGAGAATTTTATAATGAGTCAAAACGTTATCAAAATAGTTTTAAATAGCGATATTTATAATCTGGAGGCCATATTAAATGCCTGTTATGCATTTATTGACCGTGCATATGTATTTTTAGATAGCGATAGTAAAGGGAAAAAAGTAAGAGTATCTCTGGAGAGCAAACAAGTGATTTCTGCCGGAAAAAAGGCGCAATTGAGGGGAGATTTTGAAAATGAATTACTGTATTGTTCCCTCAGGCATAAAATAGGAACCAACAATAAGAAGATAAGAGAATATATTGTTAATCGGGCCATCTATTCTGCTTTGCCTATTTCTAGTGAAGATTTTAATAGCGACGCGTTAAAAGATCCTTTGGGAATCGCTATCCCATGGGAAGAAAAATACGGAAATGTAAAGAAAAATAATGCCAAAAGTAAGGTTTAACACAAAAATCTATAAAAAAAAAGCAATTCAGAATGCGGTTTCAGCCTATTCCAATCTTGCCAGATTCTCCTTAAAACAAACAAATAGCTACATAGAAGTTAAGATTGATAAGGTTTCTTCTGGTTTTAATAATATTATTATCGGTGAATTCTCCAATTATGTTTTGGCACTGACAAAGAAATGCCTTTAGAGCTAAAAGATATTAATAAAGAAAAGGTCGGTTTTTTTAGATTCAAGAAACTGAATGGTGAGTATCTGCTTACCAATGATATGGGTGGATATTGTTTCTTGGATCCAATTGAATTTGATTTATTTCTTATCGGCAAAATTGAAGATCGTTCCCCTAATAAATACTCCGAACTTATAGATAAAGGTTTTATTAGAGATAGACTGGATTTTAATGGTCTAACCAGTAAATACGCTTCTCGCAATATGTTCTTAGGAAGCGGTCCGTCTTTACATATTGTTGTAGTTACTCTTCGATGTGACCATAAGTGTATATATTGTCAAAGTGGTGCCAAAGACTTAGATTCAACCCAATACGATATGGATAGCCGGACAGCTGAAAAGGTCGTTGATAGAATTTTTGAATCTCCAAATTCTAATATAACTATAGAATTTCAAGGCGGAGAACCTTTGGTAAATTTTGATACGATTAAATTCATTGTTGAGTACGCCAATAAAAAGAACAAATCTGCAAAGAAGAAATTATTAATAAGCCTCGTGTCAAATTTGACCTATATGAACAAGAAGATCTTAACATTTTTAATCAAGAATAACGTTAGCTTCTGCACATCGTTAGATGGACCGGAGATATTACATAATAAGAATCGGATTGTATTGAGTACAAATAATAATAGTTATAAAAACACTATTAAATGGATTAAAAGGATAAGGGGAGAAGTTAAAAAACACAAGACGTATAAATATAGACTCAATGCCCTTACTACAATCACCAAATACTCCCTGTCCTATCCCAGAGAAATTATTGATGAGTTTGTTGCTTTGGGTTTAGACGGAATCCACCTAAGGCCAGTTAATCCGTTTGGAATAAGAGAAAAAACACGACAGAAAATCAGTTTTTCTGCAGAAGATTTTTTAGATTTTTATAAAGAAGCATTAGATTATATTATGGTGTTAAATTTTAAAGGACATAATTTCTATGAAAGGACAGCAAAGATATTTCTACAGAAGATTTTGACTAATAGAGATCCTAATTATTTAGAGATACGTTCCCCTTGCGGAGCTGGAACAGGCCAGTTGGCTTATAATTTTAATGGTGATGTATATACCTGTGATGAAGGAAGGATGTTTTCCGTTATGGGTGATGATACTTTTAGGTTGGGGAATGTAAATAAAAATAAATATCAAGAATTTATTGACAATGAGATAGTGAAAATTCTGTCGTTATCTTCTTGTCTTGATGGAATTCCTAGCTGCAGCGACTGTGTTTATAAACCTTACTGTGGAACATGTCCTCTTTATAATTATGTTATAGAAGGCAATATTTTTCTTAGGTCGCCAACGAATGATAGATGCAGGATTAATATGTCTATCCTTGATTATATTTTTGAGTTGTTATCGAATCCTGAGGCTAAGGCAATCTTTGAGAAATGGCTTGGAATAAAGAAAGTCTGAAAGGAGAAGTAAAAAATGACGAGGAAAGTTTTAATTATCTTTTTATGCTCGGTGATTATGAGTCTTTGTTTTACAAAGTTAATTTATGCCCAGAAAAGAAAACTTTTTAAAAGCTATAAAGAATGTCAAGATAATTTTAAGGTTGGTTCAGCATTATCCGGATTACCTGCGGAAGCAAGAAGCTGGTCAACTATTGGTAATTATTTGGCTTGTACGGCAATAGCACAACAAAATGCTAGTCCATGTGCAAATTTATATGGTAGTGATGGCCAAATTTGTGTTAGCCGCTTTAACGAAGTCAGGTTTTATTCACTTTTATACTTAGAAAAGAAAATAACCCCCGAAGTTTTACAATATTGTCCTAGCGGTAAGGATATGAAATTTTGTAAACAGATAGCAACAGCGATTATTACAAAAGATGCTTCCTTGTGTCCAGGAAACGATAATGATTGTAAAGCAACTGTAAGGTTAGATGTCGATTCGGCTGTTCTTCCAGGAACAAAGGATTCGATATATCTCATTAAAGCAATCAAGGAAGATGATATTAATAATTGCTTAAAGATTAAAGATAATGATGTGCGAATAGGATGTAGGGCATATATCGCTAGAGACGCTAAAATATGCAATGAAGATAAGCTATTTAAAAAACTTCGTGATACATATTGTCAGTCTTGTACACAATAATCAGGAGGAAAAGATGAAAAAGAATAAAAAAATGAAAAAGAATAAAAAAATCACCCCAGCATTAAAGAAAGAAATAAAAGATTTTCTTTTAAGCGAAGAAGGGAAGATTGCCAAAAAGGATTTAGTTAAAATAGGTATGTCTTTAGCAGTTTTAAGTATGGCTATGAGTCCTGATATAGCAAGTGCACACTCTAACTATTTCTTTGATGATGGCAGGGGTGGTCATACTTCTCATAGTTCCCATGGTTCTCATGCCTCTCATGGTTCTCATGGTTCTCACGGTTCTCACTGTAGTGGCGGCGTTTCAAAAATTTAAAAATCATAAGAGATTCCAAGTGAAAAAGATAGTCATTGTTTTAACTACAGATTGTAATTTTTCTTGTGATTATTGCTATGCTAAAACGCGAAGGATAGCAATGCCCAACGAAGTGGTAATCAAGATAATTGATAATTTAGTTTTGTTAAACAATGGTGAAAAAAAAAATTCTTAATTCATTTTTTTGGCGGAGAACCTTTAATTAAATGGGATTTAATTAGGCAGATAGTAGAGAGTTTTAAACATAAATATCCTCGATCTCATTTCCAATATCACCTTACTACAAATGGTTATCTTCTAAATGAAGAAACCGTCCAATATTGTCTTCTTAATAATATTAATTTAAGAATAAGCATTGATGGCTGGAAATGGCTGCATGACCGGCATCGCAGATTAAAATCAGGGAAGTCTACTTTTTATAAAGTTATAAACAATTTATTGTTGCTGAATAAAAGAGTTGGCAGAAATTATATTAGAATTACGCTCCATCCCGAAGAAAGTAAGTTTTTGTTTATAAATACCATCAAATTAATAGAGAGATACAGAGTAACAGATTTAAACATAGCTCCTGCTTATCTTGGTGTTAAATGGAATTCTAAGCAGATAGATTATTATTACGAAAATCTAAAAAGCATAGGATTATATTACATAAATATTTTGGATAAAGAAAACCATCCATATTTATATATTGATAATTTTTCTATTTTTGAAGATTCAATATTTAAAAAAAGCACACCGTCCACTAATAACTTTGATTGTGAAAATAAAGATGTTTTATGCATAATGCCTGACGGCTTAATCTATACTTGCGATTCTTTCTTCTATAATTCTAAATTAAGAGAACAGCTTTCACTGGGCAATGTTTTGGATTTACAAATTTCTGATTTTGAAGAAAAACTCAAGAAAAATCTAAAATACCCATTACATAGTTTGTGTTTGAATAGTCATTTTGATTCAATATATGACCGCAGAAATATTTTAAGATTAATGGGAATAAATAAAGAGATAAATTTGTTTTTATTTAATTTAACGAGGGAGAGAAATCTCGCGATAAAATTTAAAAAGAAACTTATTTCAAGAAATAATAAAAATGGTCAATAAAAATATATCTTCACTCAATCTTTCTATAACAACACGCTGTAATTTAGATTGTGATTACTGTTATCTTAGAGGTTTGAAGTCAGAAGATATGTCTTTGAAGACTGCCTGCACGGCAATAGATAAATTACATCCTGATACAATAATATTTTATGGGGGAGAGCCGTTGTTAAAATTTGAATTAATTAATGATATTGTCGAATACGCTAAGAGAAAATACCGTATTAAAAAGTTTATGATTGTAACTAATGGCACATTGTTTTCAAAAAAAATCGTAGATTTTATGCAAAGTAACGATTTTAGAATAATAATAAGCTTGGACGGGGAAAGGAAGAGTCATGATGCACATAGAAAATTCTTAAACGGGCAGAGTAGTTATGATGTTATTTTTAATAATATAATGCTTCTTAAGTCTTACGGTATAAATCCAGGCATTAATTACACAGTTAATTATAATACTATAGTTGGCATGGCAACAAATGTCCATGCCTTGATCTGCAAGCATAAGGTAAATGTTAATCTTGGTTACGTGATAGATGAGAAAAAAATAACCTCAAAATACAAAAAAATGTACGAGAATGAAATGATCAAATTTACAAATATATACTTATCAAAAATGCTATTTATGAGAATGATTAATATAAACCCTTTTGACATTTATTTCTTTAAGTTGTTAGAGAACAAGATGACAGATAGAAATTTATTCAGATTACGATGCAATATGGATGGTAGATTGACAGTGATGCCGGATGGCACATTATATCCTTGTAATACTTGCATGAGTTTACCAAAGAAACATTTACAAAAGTGTATACTCGGCAATATCTTTTCAAAAGATGATTTTCTTAGTAGATATTTTTATTTTGTAGAAAATTTTAAACTAAATGATTTAATAGTGATTAAACATAAAAAATTTCAGAATAGCAATAGAGTCTGCCTTTTATCTAGCAAAAATCCCATAGAAAGACTTGAATTCGAAATGAGAATAATGAATGTTGTTGTGGGTATTTTCAAAAAATATATTAACGAATTTTCATCTTCTAAAGGACTGAAAGAGCTTTGTAAGCATAAAAAACAAATAATTTTTAATTAAATATGAATATGTTTGAGATAGATGCTGGTTAGAATATGGATAGGGATTCACTAAAAAAAGTTAATGAGTTTGCTATATTCTTGACAGAAGATTGTAATGTCAGGTGTGATTTTTGTCATATCAAGAAGAATAGAAGAAATATCTCATTCGATACACTAAAAAAATCTTTTTTGTTTATTGAAGAAAATTGTCAACGGAAAGGAACTATCGGTTTTTATGGCGGCGAACCTTTATTGGCTTATTCATTAATCGAGAAAATTATCAAATTTGTTAAAAAGCGTAATATCCTCAAAGAGTATTCTTTTAATATTATGACCAATGGAACTTTATTGAATAATGAAATAATTTTATTTTGTAAAGAAAATAAGATTAAATTGGAAATTAGCCTTACTGGCTTAAGAGATGCTCGCCATAACCATAGAGTTTTTAACAAATCAAGGATGTCTACATGGGAGTCTACGATTAAAAATATTAAAAAAGTAGAAGAATGCAGCGGAGACTATAATGTAATATATTTAATATCTCCGGACAATGTCAAATTTTTAAAAAATAGTTTATTATTTCTTCTTGAAGCAGGAATAAGGGAAATATATTTGACTCCGGTAATAAGTAAGGATTGGACAAAAAAATCATATTCAGATTTTAAAAATAATTTCCTGATATGTAAATCCGTTTATCCTTATTTTAGAAATATGGGTATAACTATATATCCTTTTAGCAAATCAGGAGTAAATAACGACGTTAATAAAACAAGCTCTTGTTGTTCGGGGAGGAGTGTTGCAATCGATGTTTATGGTAATATCTTAACATGTCCTTTTACTAACTCTTTAGATTCTTCTGTGAAGAAAGAATATATTATAGGCAATATATTTAGTAATGAGGCTTCTTATTCCAAAAGTTTTGTGTGCAGATCTCCCAAAGATGATTGCCGTAATCCATTTGCTGGGTGCCTATGCAAAAAAAACCCCTGTAAGAAATTCTGCTTAGGGATATACGGAGTATCCCCGGATAAACAAAATTATATGTTAAAAATTATGGAATTTATAAAAACGTTAAAAAGGTATTGAAAAATAATGGAACGCGATTTAAGGCGGCTTGATATAAAATTAAGTTTTAAATGCAATAATCATTGCAAATTCTGTGTTCAAGGCGAAAAACGTAACTATTGTAAAGATAGATCATCAGAAAATGTAAAAAACATTTTAATGAATTTTAAAAAAAGGGACTACGTTGTTTTTACTGGCGGTGAACCTACAATTAGAGCTGATATATTTGAATTAGTAAAGTTTTCCAAGTCTTTAAATTTCAAGACAATTCAAATTCAAACCAATGGAAGAATGTTTGCCTACGAGGATTTTTGCAAAAGTATTATCGATTCAGGAGCCAATGAATTTTCTCCTGCAATTCACGGGCCAGACGAAGAGACACATGATTTCCTGACTTCTGTTCCAGGTAGCTTTAAACAGACTATCAGAGGGATAGTAAATCTTAAGAAAATGGGGCAATATATAATTTCCAACACAGTCATTACCGCTACGAATTATAAATTTCTGCCAAAAATAGCAAAATTGCTGGTTAGCTTAGGCGTTGATCAATTTCAATTCGCTTTTTTGCATATAGCAGGTACAGCCTTGAAGAATAAAGATTGGATTGTACCTAAAAAAAGCATAATTATTCCCTATGTTTTAGAGGGGTTAAATATTGGCATAAAATCAGGTAGAAAAGTTACTACAGAAGCAATTCCTTATTGTTTTATGAAAGGATATGAAAATAGTATAGCTGAGAACTATATTCCAAAAACAAAAGTCTTCGACCAATATTTTACAATTGATGACTACACAAAATATAGAATTACCAAAGGAAAAGCAAAGAACCAGAAATGTAAGAAATGTTTTTATGACTATATCTGCGAAGGGCCGTGGAGAGAATATCCTGAGATTTTTGGATGGGATGAATTTAAGCCGGTTATTGATTCTGAAAAATAAACCAAGATGGCTAATTTAGAAATAAATTATTCTTTAATAGGATTTTAGATGGTAGAAACATTGGGTAAAAAGATTACAGATCATCCATTTGCTTACTCTTATCATCATATTGGTGGAGAAGGTACCAAGATAACCGAAGGAGCAGTAATTAGCATTGGTTATATTTGTAACAACTCATGCAAATTTTGCTCTATTCCAAAAAATTGTAGAAATCTTTATCCTCAAACCGAGAGATTAAAAGAAGAGATTAAATTCCTTAGAAATGTTTTTAATTCAATAGTTTTCACAGGTGGAGAGGTAACAATAAGGAAAGATTTCTTTGACCTTATCGATTTTACTAAAAAGATAGGATTTAAGATAACAATTCAGTCTAACGGACGAATGTTTAGTTATTGTGAATTTTGTAATAAAATTGTAAATTATGGAGTGGAAGTTTTTGGAGTGGATTTGCACGGACATAATGATAAGACGCATGATTTTTTGACTTCCGTTAATGGTAGTTTTAAGCAAGTTGTATCTGGCATTATGAATTTAAAGAGACTTGGGCAATTCGTTCTTTCCAATACTGTTATCACATCCTTTAATTATAAATTTATTCCGAAAATCGCTAATTTGTTGATAGGATTAGGCGTTGATCAAATTCAATTCGGTTATGTTTGTATTTTTGGACAAACGAGTGATAATAAAAATTGGATTGTTCCAAGAATAACAGAAATGTTGCCCTACCTTAGAAAAGGTCTGGATTTATGCATAAAATACAAAAAAGATTTAATTATAACTTTATTGCCATATTGTTTTATGAAAGGGTACGAGCGCTTTGTAATTATGGAAGAGAAAAAATACCTATCTAAAAGCAGATTAAAAGAAGTTAGATGTAATGTTTGCAAATATTACAAAATTTGTTGTGGACCCCAAAGTGATTATTTAAAGTTATTTGGTTCAAAAGAATTTAAACCAGTTTTTTAAAAAACAAGATAAAGGAGACGTTATATCGATGATGAGAAATATGGAATTAAATCATAAAAAGACTTTTCGTAAAGCAGGCTGTCTGTTAAATAAAACAGCAATTATGCTTACGGGTTTTTCTTGTAATAATAGTTGTATTATGTGCTCTGTAAGGGAGCTTCGGAGGACGCAAAAGGATAGGTCTACATCAGAGATATTATCTGACATTTCTCGATATAGAAAAGAGGGTTTTAAGAGAATTGAATTCAGTGGAGGTGAGGTAACACTAAGAAAGGATATCTTTGCGTTATTAAGGCATGCGAAAATATTAGGTTTTGAAAAAGTTTTAATTTCTACAAACGGCAGAAAATTAAAAGATTTCAATTTTTGTAAAGACATTCTTTCATGCGGATTGGATTTAAGTAGTTTTTCTATATATGGTCATACAAGCAAAATTCATGACCGCATTACTAGGTCCGAAGGTTCTTTTAGACAAACAGTACAAGGTTTAGAGAATTTTAAGAAAATAAACAAGTCGGGTGAAATGGTAAACACGGTTATATTAAAATATAATTATCAATATCTTAAAAATTTTTGTAACTATTTTAGTAAAGACTTAGGAATAGTAGATTGGAATATTGGAGATTTAATCCCCCAAGGTAATGCTTTAAATTATTATAAATTTTTAGCCATTGAACCAAACGAATTATCGAAAGCCCTGAAAGGAATTCTGGAAGGCATAGAAAACAATCCATTTAAAATGGTTACATTCTTTGATTTTCCCTTATGTTTTTTTTCTCCTTCTTTCAGAAAGAATCCCAAGATTAATTTCATTACTGCTATGCAGAGAGAATTGCTTTTTAGTATTAAAGGTGAAAAAATAGGAACCCGTCTTTCTAGAATTAGCAATAAAATATATTACGATAAATTTAAAACGAGAATTAATATTTGCAAGAGTTGTTTGTTTACTGATAATTGCGGTGGTATTTGGAATAAATACTTGGAATTATTTAGTGAAGAAGCAATAAATAAATTAGCGAAAAATAACAAATGTCTAACCTAGAAAGAAAACTGTATTTAGCAATAACAAGTAGGTGTAATCAGAATTGTTTATTTTGTGTACGCAAGGGTGATTCTACGCCTATCGAAGATTTATCAAATGGAAGATGTAAGAAATTGATAGCAGACAGTGTTAGGGATGATATAAGATGCTTAATTTTTGATGGTGGCGAACCGACATTACGCGACGATCTAATTAGCTTAGTAAGTTTTGCAAAGGAAAAGGGATTTAAGTCACTTTCTATATTAACTAATGCTGTTAGGCTTGCGGATATGAAGTATGCGCAAAAACTTCTGCCCCATAGAGAAAAAATAAACAGGAAAGATGTTACGCTATCTGTTTCTTTACATTCGCATAGAAGAGAAATTTCGGATTATTTAACTGATTCTCCAGGTGCTTTCGTTAAAACTATAGAAGGAATTCATAACGCTATATCTTTAGGTGCACGCGTGACAATATATCATGTGATGACAAAACAAAATTATGAAGACTTATATAATTTCGTAAAATATATAAAGCATAATTTTCCTGATATCTATAGTATAACTTTTTCTTACATTTATCCTCAAGGAGCCGCATTAAAAAATAAACATATTTTTCCCTCTTTGACAAAAATGGAACCATATCTTTATAAAGCATTGAATTTTTGTAAAAAACACAATATTTTTACACCTATTTCAACCTGCGGAGTATTGCCTTTATGTTTTTTAAAAGGTTATGAGGAATATGCGATATTGCCTCAGAAATTTTCTCAACCAGAAGATGTTCAATTAATTGATTCTAATCAAAATACAGGTTATGTTCTGGCAACCAATGATTTCCATGAAAAAAGTAAAATAAAACCAGAAAAATGCAGTTTTTGTATTTTGAACAGTTTATGTGCTGGTTTATGGAGGGTGTATTCCGAAATTTACGGCAATAGAGAATTAAGGCCGGCTATAGATAAAGAACGTTTTCCCTCATTCGTGATTCATCATCAAAAGGATTTGGAAGTATTAAAAAAAAGATTATTTAACTATAGAAAAATATTTATTTTAGATTTCAATTTCAAAAAGAAAATCAATAGTAAGAAAATATTAGACTTTATTGAATGGGTGCATACTCAAAAGTTAAATTTTTTGGTAAGGAGGCCGATCCTGCTTACATCTTCAGGACTTTCAGAAGAACTAGTTAAATTAGGTATCCCTTTAGATTGTAGTGATTGTTTAGATTTATTTGAAATAAATAAAGGATATGTATATTTTTGTAATGGTGCGAAGGCAAATAAGATAGGTACCTATAAAAATAGAAATCAGCTATTTTCGGAATTCAAGTTGAGCAAGCAACACAATAGGGGCGCTTTCTTTAAAGAATGTCGGTTCAGAGCATATAAACAAGCAAAGGTTTACAGACATACTAAAGAGTTATCATTAATTAAGAAATCGGTTATTTTTATTGGGTACAAATGTAATAATAATTGTCAATTTTGTATTGGATCAGAAAAGAAGAATTTGACACAGATGTCGACAAATGATGTTATGAGAAAGATGGTGGATATCAAAGAGAGAGGAAGAGTTTATCTGGAACTTATTGGAGGCGAACCAACAATTCGTTCTGATATTTTTTCCTTGATAAAATTTGCAAAAAAGCTATGTTTTGAAACAATAATGATAACAACAAATGGACGAATGTTATCTTATTTTGATTTTGCCAGGGAAATAGTTAATTCCGGTGTTACTAATATTGTTTTTTCAGTGCATGGTCATACAGCTAAGTTACATGATTCTCTCACGGGTGTTGACGGTAGTTTCCACCAACTATTGAAAGGAATAGGGAATTTGAAAAAAATAGGTTTTGATTCTATTGGAACAAATACTACAATTGTAAAGCCAAATTATAGATTTTTGCCGAAAATTGGAAAATTAATATATAGGTTGGGCATTAGAAATAGTGAATTTATTTTTGTTGATCCAAGTTATGGTGGGGCTTATATAAATTTTAATGAATTAGTCCCAAAAATTTCAGAAGCAGCTCCTTTTATGAAGGATTGTCTGGATATTGGTAGATATAGAAATAGCATATTACATTGGCAAATAAGATATGTGCCATTATGTTATTTTTTAGGATACGAAGACCAAATAAGTGAGTTGCATGAAGTAAAAACTTTTCAAACAGAACATCAGGCCCCGGATTTTAACAACTTTGACGTTGAGGACTCGCGTGCTAAAATCGGCAGAATTAAAACAAAACGATGTAAAGGTTGTAAGTATTATAGTTGTTGTGAGGGTATGTGGCGAGAGTATATTTTACGTTATGGCGATAAAGAATTGCATGCCATAATATAAAATAGGTAGTCTATTTATTTTAAAATTTATATTTTCGGAAATAAAGAATGGTTTGTGTTTTTTATAACAGATTATGCATAAGATTATTAGGCGTAACAAAACAATATATTGATTAAAATCTTTAAACATTATGCCCGTCATTTCTATCTATAATAGGTGTAATAATAAATGTATTATGTGCACCAATCCTGATAAATTTTGGAATGGCAATAAAAAAGAATTCAATCTATCTTTTTTGTTAAATAGACTTGATAGATTTTATCAAGGAGAAAAGGAATTCTTAGAAATTCATAGGGATAGTTTTTCTTTTACAGGTGGCGAACCTACCTTATCGCCGTATCTCATACCTTTAATTGAAAAGATCAATGCGCTTTTCTATGGAAAAAGAGTTATTTGTTTAACTAACGGCAGAATGTTTTCTTACGCGGATTATGCTAAGAGGATATTGCAATTAGGAATTAATCTAGAATTGGCCATAGCTATACATGGCCATAATTCTAAAATTCATGATAGCATAACTCGAACCGCAAAAAGTTTTGTTCAAACAACAAAGGGCTTGCACAATATTTTTCGTTTTAAAAAGAAAAATCATACTATTGAGATTAGAGTGGTTATGCATCAGTTAAATTATAAGTTTTTAGAAAAGATAACTAGGTTTATCAAGAAGGAATTTCCCTCTATAGACCGCCTAGTTTTTATATTCTTTGAGATAGAAGGACAGGCCTGTAAAAATATTAAGGCAATAAAAGTAACCTATAGCCAGTTACTTCCTTATATTGAGAAAATTCGGACCTTTCTTCATTATTTTCCAGAAGTTAGATTTTACCATTTTCCTTTATGTGTGCTTCCAACAAAGTTTTATCCTTATGTTTGGCGGACTTTGCCAGATCGAGAAGTATCCTTTCTTAATAATTGTCGAGGTTGTAATCTTAAACAATTCTGTTTAGGGGTTCATAAAGGGTATTTAAA
Source organism: Candidatus Omnitrophota bacterium (assembly GCA_028711115.1). Classification (GTDB taxonomy): domain Bacteria; phylum Omnitrophota; class Gorgyraeia; order Velamenicoccales; family JABMQK01; genus JAQTSV01. Next base: position 1,100,473 of record JAQTSV010000001.1, on the reverse strand, counting down.
GTATGTAGGCGATAGTGAATTCAAGCCAATAAAAAGAAAAATAAATATTCAAGAAGGTTGTAATTGGCATCATCCCATCTTAAAAGTTAACCCATAATTTATGTTTCATAACGATATATTAGGTTTTATTTTCTATCCTTTAATTGTATTTATAGGAGCAACGACTAGTTATGAGGATTTTAAAACATTTAAAATTAGAAATAAATGGATTTTAATAGGTTTGATATATACAGTATCAGTATATTTATCTTTTAGTATTCTTTATGGTTTGGCTGTAAAACAAATTTTAAGTCCAGCGATAGGAAAATTCAGCTTCTGTTTTGTCTGGAATTTTGATAAATGGTGTATAAATTTAGCGATTAGCACATTAGTTGCCTACCTATTATGGCATTTTAAGATGTGGGGAGCAGGGGATGCTAAACTTTTTATCACCTATGCCGCACTTATTCCTATGGGGCAGTACCATAGAGTATATTTCAACTATTACTTTGCTTCTTTCTTATTATTATTGAGTATTTTTATCCCCGTGACTATATATATTTTTCTGAAGGCGGTACTATATTTTGCTAAGAGGATGGATATCAGAGAAATAAAAGAGAAGATTCGGCAGCTGACGAAAAAGCACATTGACAGTATTAGAATAATCGAAACTTTGAAAATTCTTTTGGGATTCTTTTGTTTCTTTCTATTATCTAGAATATTTGGCCAGGAATTTAACAATTTAGTGAGCAGGTTCTTGACTAATCAGTATATTTTAACCTTGATATCGCTAATAGCATTCCGCTACTTTTCCAAGTTTTTTAAAAAAGAAAGCAAATTTATAATTTTAACATTCATTATTTTAATTATTTACTTCTTAGTTAAGATTCATGATACGGGGGCTCGGTACTTAGTATTGATGGGCAGTTCATTAATTAAAAGCATATCCATAATGGTATTATTTCCCATAATCAATAAAATCATAAATATTTATGAAGAAAACACCGCGCATAAGACAATCCCTTTTGCTATTTGGATGTTTATCGGGGTATTGATTACTTGGTTTATCTAGATTTTTAGTTTTTGATAAAGAGGAATTATGGCACAAAAGGGAGATTGCGGAGATTACGTAGTTTTTTTAGGCAGCGGAAAAGAGTAAAAACGGGCTATTTTTTGGTTTTTCCCGGCCTTGAATTTGACCGAAATTTGACCAAAAAAAGGCTTGACACTATATATAATATATGTTACACTTTCTTTGCTCATGAAGAATGAGTAATTTTTAAGCGGGGTTATTAAAGTAGTTTAAAAAGTTTTAAGCTACTCCGGTTTGCCACGGAGTCATTTGCCCCTAAGTTTTTGTGGGGTTGGAAGACTTACCGGAAATACAAGATTTTTTGTACTTGTAGTTTCCGGTTTTTTATTTAAAGGCATGAAACAAGCAAACAGCGATAAAAGATTGACACCAGCAAATAACGAATGCTATAATCAAAACATATGAAAAATAAAAGAGTTTTAACCCTGATACAAATCTTAGCGCTCTTGGCAACTATTATTCTTTTGGGTGCCAATAAGCCATGTTTTGCTGCTTTTACTTTAGCGGTTGATCCTTATGAAGGCGGTTATGACTTAAGGTTTGGTAAGATAGACACACAGCAGTCCAAGGTTGTTAAGGAGCTCACCATTACAGTTACTAGCGATATAGGCAAGCAGTATCGGGTTTATCAAAGATTAGACAAACCACTAACAACTGCAGATGGAATTGAAATTAACCGTAACCAATTCAAAATGTATCCCCTGATAAATTCAAACGCAAAAGGAACCCTTGAGCGCATTGAGGAATTTCCTGTGATGTCTGGAGACACGCTGATTTACACCTCAAACACAGCGGGAGAGGGCGATACCTTTAGGGTCGTCTATACGTTTGAGCCATCAGCTCAGCAATCAGAAGGCTCTTATTACGGAAGATTTATTTTTATATTATCGCCTGTTGATGCAAGCCAGGATCAGGTTATAAAGACGTTAAATATGTATGTAGATTTGACCAATGAAGGTACGGTCGAGATTTCCACCGATACAGGCGCGAAAGCCATCCGTATTACTTCCAGCGACTTAGACAGAATAGAACCAGAGAATCCCGCAGTATCTTTAAATATCAAAGGTAATTTAGGCACGCCTTATCGTCTTTATCAGAAAATAAGCGATTCCCTTATTAAGTCTGGTAGCGGCGATTTATTTGATTTGACAAAGGTAAAATTCAGAGCCACAGAGGCAAATTCAGGCAAGGTGGTTAAGGAAGGGAATTTGGCTGAATTAAAGACAAAATCATTAATTTATGCTTCGGATAATTTAGGTTCAGCCAACGCAATAAAAATCGAATATATTCCTGTTGATGGTTTTGCACAGCAGAAAGCCAATGAATACAGAGGAGCGATAAATTATTATATGGAATTGGAAGGAACTCTTGCTACCGTCGATTCTGGTTATATTGATTCTGTAGATGCGGAGTTTAATGTGGAGCCCATATTCAGAATAATAGCTACCTTAGTAACCGAGGAAGGCAAGAAAAGCCAGGAAGGCGTTGCGTTCTTGCAGTTTGGTGAAGTCGGTTATAAAACCGGCACAAAAGAAAACAAGGTAAACATTAAAATAGAATCCAATTCAGAAAAACCATATTTAGTGACCCAGAAATTAACCGCTCCTTTACAAAATGAGGAAGGATATGAAATTCCTCCGGAATCATTTACTTTTAAATTAGAGGCAAAAGATGATACCCAAGGCGCAATAAAATTAACAGAAGAAAATCCTATAGATGCCAAAAAGGATGTAACTCTTTTTGTATCAGACGGTAGCGGTGACAGCGATGAATTTGACATTGTATATAAATTAAAATTATCTTCCGATACACACGGCGGAAATTATAATACAGGAATAAGTTATTCATTGTCAGAATTATAATTAAACAAGGAGGATGCAGATGTATTCAAGCAGAAATTTAAATAAATCGGTAGCGAAGGGAGGTGAATAAAATGTTAAGAAAACTCATAATAGGTGTAATAGCGGCTAACTTCGTGTTTATGTTGGTAGGCGTATTAACTACTACTGATATGAACCGTAGTGGAATAGTCGGAGCCAATGACAGCGTAGCTAGCTTTGGAGTAGGCGCGACAGTTCCTCAGTATCTGGCACTCAATGCCCATCTTTACCAGCTTCATCTGGTAGGCAACCTTACTGATATTGACTGGACTACCAATGTTTCTTCTCTTAATTTCGGTTCTCTGGTAGAGGTAAGAAATGCGACTGATATCTGGTTTATGGCAGGCGAGAAGGCATATGCAGTAGTGATGTATCCTATAACTTCCGCAAGACCATATACGATTACAGAGACAGGTAGCGTTCTTTCCGATGGTTTAGGCCATAACATACCTAATGGTGCTTATGTGTTGAATCCTAGCTATCAGCATCAAGATGAATTAGGCGCCGGCCATCCGCAGGGAGCTATAAACGGAGGCGTTGTAGCACCGCCTAAGTCAGCTGTAGGAAATAACCAGCTAGTTTATACCAGCAATTCATCTGGTCAAACCAGGGCAGTCAGAGCATTCTTGGCCATTACCGGTCCCGATGCTTCCGGAGATATTAAGAACTATTCTGGAGGTTACGACAACCAAGTAGGCCAAGGAACGGTACAGTATTACTGGCACAATAATGTAGGTGGTTGGGTACCAGTAACACAGGATCAGGCAGCTGGTTCTTATTCAGGTTCAGTTACTTTTACGCTGAATTTGGTATAAGGCCGGAGTAAGATTAGGTTAAACATATATCTTTTTAGAAGAATTTGTTCTAAAGATAATGGAGTATTGCTGCGCGTTTAATATCAGCTTAAAGTTGATAAATAACGTGTGGAGCGATTGCTCTTTTCCTCTTCTAAAAAGAATATAGGTTATAGATCTTTAGCAGATAAATTAAAGAATAAATAATACAAGGGCCCTTGTGAATTTATTTCACGGGGCCTTTTGTTTTTACAGAGGCTTGCCTAAGAAACAAAAGGCATGTTTTCAGGAAGGATTAAAAAAGTTATTGCATGTTTAGCTTGAATATGTTAATATATTCTAACAGATTGTCAATAAGATAGTTAGAAGATAAACTGACGGAATCATATGAAAAATTTAACGAAAATAGCAGTCTTTTTTTGTGCTATATATTTGTTAGCCAGCAATAATTTATTCGCCGTAGATTTCCGCATTGACCAGGGAAGGGTAAGGGTAACTTTACCTCCGGGCTGGAGTGACGGCGGGGTAATAACTGTTGAAAACAGAGGAAAAGAACCCATAGCAATCCGGGTGTATTCAGGGGATTGGGTTTATAGCGATCAGGATGGTTCAAAGAATTTTATGCCAGCCAATACAAGCCCCAGGTCTTGCGCAAATTGGATTAAATTTTACCCGGCTGATTTTACGATTCCTAAAGAAGGAAAACAAAAGGTAAATTTCGTTGTGGCTGTGCCTCCGGATGCTGTAGGCGGACATTATGCCGTATTATTCTTTGAAGTTAGTAGCGGTACCACGTGGGATGAAAAGAAGGGCGTTATGGTCCACGTCTACAACAGAGTAGGTTCGTTGTTCCATGTAGAGCCCGACGGTACAAGTAAAAAAGAAGGTAGAATCAGTGACTTTAGCATTAAAACATCGAAAGGCAATATCGAAGCAACTGCTGTTTTTCAGAACGTAGGTAATGTCGAAATTACCGGCAGAGCTACTTTTGATGTTATAGATGAAGAGGGGGTTGTGTTTGCTAGAGGAGAGTTTAAAGAATTCTACACTATGCCAGATGATAAAGCTGAGTTATATGCGAGGTGTCCTCTGGATCCCAAATTACATCAAATACCTCAGGGTAAATACGACGTCGTTCTAACGCTGGATTTAGATGGCATGCTTTTAGTAAAGGAATATCAGATAGAGGTTTCCGATACAGGCAACATAACCAAGGTTAAAGAAACGACACAGTAACTTTTAGAGAATAAAATAAAATGAACAGTTTACGCAGAATTAGAAAAAACAGGTTTTTAGTCGTAATTCCTCTGATTTCTTTTCTGTCGCTTACCATTTTGCCCTCAGTAGAAAACTTAAACAAAATAGAGGCGGCTGAGTTTGGTTTATCTGCAGAGTTTTTAGTGCAGCAGGGAATTTCTTTTTATGACCAGGGCCGTTTCGCAGAGGCCATGATGGAATTCGAAAAGGCCCTGATAGTAGATCCTAATTCTACAGTGGCAAAGGAATTTTTGAAACAAATCAAAGGAATATTTGGCAAGAAGGAAGGGCAGGAGGGCATAACAAAGATTTTAGCCGTAGAAGAAGCATTAGACAGGACAGAGTCGATATTAGAAGGTTTATCTCCGCAAGAGAAAGAAAAGTTAGTATCAGCAGAAAAGAAACCTGTAGAAATAGCGAGAACATTTACGTTGCAACCCCTTGTAAATCCGGGATTTAATCAGATAATTCCCCAGAAAACAATTCTGTTGGATGATAGCATAAAGTCCACTCAGCCCAGTACTCCTTTGGAATTAGAAATAGACAGTGCTATCATACTCAAAGGAGACAATATAAAAAGGATACTTAACAATACCCCTGATAGAATCAATATTATACGCCAGGATCAGGATAATTTATTGATTACAGCCACAGGAATAGGTTTTGGTATTTTCCATGTCTGGGATAATTCCGGCAGATGGACATTCCATTTCAGGGGAAAACAAAAGAAATTTATTGGTATACTACAAGATGAATATGAGAATATGGATGTGCCTATAGGATTGGCCGATTCTTTTAAGATTAATTATTCTTTTGACTGGAGTTCATTTCATTCTGGTACGAGAATAGATAATACCCAAAGACAATCCTTAGGTTTCTCTCAAAGAGTTGGCGTATATGGCGAAACTCCTTATGGAAGATTTGACGCCTCCTCTACTATAAATAGAGTGAATAAGCAATATCAAGTGGATAGCCTTACCATGGGTTTAACTGATGCGCATCTCGGTAAGTTAGAACATGTAAATTTGAGGTTATTTGATTTTAACCCGGGGTTTCCAGCTTATGGATTTCCTTCTGCAGATTTAAGAGGTGCAAGAATAAACGCACCGATGTTCAATAATAAATTAGATTACACTACCTTCTGGGGTGGTTTGCCGGAAGGCAACTATACACAGCTTTCTCCTGGTTTAGGCAGAACCAAGGAGGCTTATCTCGAAGGAGTGGGATTGAAATATGTGATGGATAAAAATGCCAGATATGACTTTTACTATGCTCATACCTACGGCAGGGAATTAAGCCAGCCGGTATTAACAGATAAGGCGTTTGGTTTCGGTGCTTTTTATAAGATAGGGATATTTAATCTTGAATCAGAACTTGCCAATGATAACATAGGCCATATTTCCTATACAACCAATGGAAGTTTTAATTTACCCAAGATGAATATATCTCTGGGTTTTACAGATGAAGATAGGGATTTTGTTTCGCCTTTAGGTGGTGGCACCGGTGGTGGTTCAACCTCTGCAAGGTTTGGAGTCAGATTATACCCTACAAATAATTTCTCTCTTTCCAATACGCTCACTGCCGTAAGGGACAGCAGATTTTATAATCCAGATGATCCTAAAAGACCCAATTATAGTTTTGCTTCAGAAGCGAATTGGCAAGTTGATCCACACACTAATATGGATTTTGGTTATACAAGGGAAGATACCAAAGGTTCGATTTCTCCGGGAATCAGCCAGACTAAGAAAATCAATATAAGAAAGCAATTTTTCTTCTTAAGAAGATTGAGCACAAACCTTAGCTATGTAAACTCAACGAATAAATCTTTTCTGGGCTCTGCTTCCAATTATGATAGAAATGCTGTTAGCGGTGGCTTGGGTTTCAATATAATAGGCGATCTGAATGGCAGTATTTATAAAACTTATAATTTCATAGAGGATAGAATGACGGGAGAGAATGCGGAGTCCAATGTATTAGAAACAGCATTAAGTTATTATTCTCGGATTTTGCAGTCACCTTTTTATGGCAACTTCCGAGTTATGTATCGAGACGAGGAAGATGCGGCATCCGTCTTAAGTTATCTTTCAGGGGAAGACAGGCTTGAACTCTACTCAGAATTAGATTATAGGCCAAATCCATACCTGGATGGATATTTGAGTTGCCGCGTAGCTAATGTATGGGCCGAGAATGAAGGTGTTGCTAAACATTTGGATCTTGAAATAAGATATGGCTTGCGCCTTGTTTGGGATACCGGATTACGCTGGAATACAAAAGGACATGTTGACGGTTTTGTGTTTAATGATCTGAACGGAGATGGCGTCAAGGACAAAGATGAACAGGGTATACCAAACGTAGTAATAAACACAACCGGCAAAAAGACTGATGCCAGCGATGAGAAAGGATATTACAATATTAAGAATATCGTAGGCAGGAAGGCAAGAGTTGCCGTTGATTTAAAGACTCTTCCCCGCGGTCATACTTTTACAACCGCTGCTTTTTATGATATAGATATAAAACATGGCGCAACCAAGAGATTGGATTTTGGCCTTACCACTCGCTCTGAAATCGTAGGAGTTGTCTTTGTGGATATAAATGGCAACAATGAATTCGACAGGGGAGATGATCCTATAAGCGGAGTAGTAATGGTTTTGGACGATAAGGAGAGAGTTGTCACTGATCAATCAGGCCAATATCTGTTCAGAAAGGTTTCTCCCGGAGAACATAATCTTAGGATAGATTTAACCACTCTGCCTACAAAATATATTCCCAAAGTCCCCTTAAGAAAGAAAGTATTGCTTGAAGAAGGAATGACTTTCTTTTATAACATACCTTTAAGACAAGCCCGTATTAAGTAATCTCGAGTGATAAAATAAAGAACCCAGGACTTATTTCCTGAGAAATCAGTACTGGGTAAATTATCCTACCGTGGCAGGTGGGAATTTTTTTATCTTGCGAACACCGTTGTAATTAAACCTAAGCCATCTTCTAAAACTACTTCTTCCTGTTGCTGGATTAGGGCAGATGCATTTTCTGCTATAGCATCTTCTTCGATTTCCTCCTTATTTACTTCTGGAACATTTATTTGGTTATTCTGGTTATTACCATTATTAATGCTATCAGCTAATACCTTTTCTCCATTAGCCAGTGTTACATACTGAGGCATATAACAAGTTGCGGCAGCAGTGAAAGAGCCATCGGCAAACAGAGCCTTTACAAGAATTATACCTAGAATTAATATTGCTATTGTAAGGATCACTCTAAATGCCCTTCTTCCTTTCATCTGCTACCTCCTTGTTCTTCCGGGGTAGCTGTCAACAAAAAAACCCATCGGAAAGAATGGGTTTTTACACTTTGACGAAATCCCGGATTTAACACTTTGGGACTACGGCAGCCCGACAACCTTATCTTCTTATGCTACAAAGACTTAGGTTCGCGGCTTTGTGCCCTAATCTTTCGATTCCTGAATTGCTTCAGGACCCCTTTCGGGTTAGTTTACCTTTTGCTAAAAACATCTAAAAGAGCGCTTTCTTGTTCTACATAAACCATAACATATTTTTAAAGGAATTTCAAGGGGGAGAATAAGATTTTTTTGGGACCACAAAGAAGTCTTTTTTAGGATTTTGGCCAGTTTGTAGTGGGTTTGAATATAAATTGAAACAGAAAGAGAAATTCCTTAGGCTTGAAACCCATTGTTTTACAAAAGGTTTCAAGGGATTGTTTTATTATTGACTATAGTAGTCAATTATTGTATAATCACATTCTAACTATCCCATCTATAAATAAATAATATATAAAATATAATATAAACTTAGTAAATTTATTACGGAGGTAAAAATGAGTACACAGAAGGAAACCAAAAGTAAGGAAGATATTGTTTCTAACCGTAAGAAAACACTGGAATTGGCTTTGGCACAGATTGAAAAGCAATTCGGAAAAGGTTCTATAATGAAACTTGGCGGTGAGCCAAAGATGAATGTGGAGTCGATTCCTACAGGCGCAATTTCTTTGGATATTGCCTTAGGAATCGGTGGGGTTCCCCGCGGCAGAGTAGTGGAGATTTTCGGGCCAGAGGCTTCAGGCAAAACCACGCTCACCTTAAGCATTATTAAACAGACGCAGACAAAAGGCGGTGTAGCTGCCTTTATTGATGCAGAGCATGCCTTTGATTCAGTATATGCGGAAAAGATAGGCGTGAATTTGGTGGAGATGCTGATTTCTCAACCGGACACAGGAGAGCAGGCCCTGGAGATAGCCGAGACATTGGTACGTTCCAATGCCGTAGATTTAATCGTTATAGATTCAGTGGCTGCGCTTACACCGCGCGCGGAAATTGAAGGCGAAATGGGCGATAGCCATATCGGTCTGCAGGCGAGGCTTATGTCACAGGCTTTAAGAAAACTTACAGCTGCAATTAGCAAGTCCAGGACGTGCGTGATATTTATTAATCAGATCAGGGAAAAAATCGGAGTGATGTTTGGAAATCCTGAGACTACGCCCGGCGGCAGGGCTTTAAAATTCTATTCTTCAGTAAGGATAGATTTGCGTAAAATAGCTAATCTCAAATCAGCAGAACAGGTTTTTGGTGCAAGGGTAAGGGCCCGCGTAGTGAAGAATAAAGTTGCTCCGCCATTCAAAGAGGCAGAATTCGAGATTCTACATTCCGAAGGAATCTCCAGATTAGGCAGTATTGTGGATACAGCGGTAAATAGAGGCGTAATTGAGAAGAGCGGGACATGGCTTTCTTTTGGCAGCGAAAAGTTAGGACAGGGCAGAGATACGGCAATTGATTTTTTAAAGTCAAATCCCAAGGTTGCCAGCGCCATAGAAAAAGGCATTCTTGATAGTCTTGTTGTAGTAGAAGCGGAACAGAAAAAGAAATAGCTGTATCATTTAGTCCGCAGCGATAAAACCCTCGAGGCTATTTTAGGGTCAAAAGAAGAAATTTAGTGAATAAAAAGGATTTAAATAGCGCAAAGAAGGCTTGTTTTCGTTTGATTAAATTTAGGCCTCGCAGTGAATACGAACTACGCAGCAATCTGTCAAGAAAAGGATTTGACAAGGAAATTATCGAGCAGGCAGTCGCAGCGCTCATAAAAATACACCTGTTAGACGATTTGGCATTTGCTCGGCTTTGGGTGGAATCCCGCATAAAAAAGCCATTGGGAATAAAACGCCTGTCGTTTGAATTAAAGACCAAAGGCATAAATAACAGTATCATTGAAAAGGTAATCAGCGAATACAATTTTCCTCAGAAAGAAGAGGAAGTAATCAGGGATTTGTTGAGCCAGAAGATGAAGAAACTTTCCGGTTTGGATAAGGATAAAATAAAAAACCGCCTCTGGGGATTTTTCTTGAGAAAAGGATTTTCCAAAGATATAGTTTATGATGTCCTGAGCGAATTATGATTACAACAGACGAATTAAGAAAGCGATTCCTGGATTTCTTTAAGTCGAAAAATCACAAGATTGTTCCCAGCGATTCTTTGGCGCCGAAGAATGACCCGTCGGTATTATTTACTTCGGCAGGGATGAATCAGTTTAAAGAGCAGTTTTTGGGGAAAGTGACTGATTTCCGCCGGGCTGCTTCATCCCAGAAGTGTTTGAGGACAGGCGATTTGGAGAAAGTCGGCCATACCCCGTCGCATCATACTTTCTTTGAGATGTTGGGGAATTTTTCTTTCGGAGATTATTTTAAGAAAGACGCTATTACTTGGGCCTGGGAATTTTTGACCAAAGATTTAAAGATAACTGCTGAGAAATTGTGGGTGTCAGTATACGAAGAGGATAATGAGTCTTACAATATATGGTTAAATGAAATAAAAGTGCCGGCAAATAAAATTTATAAATTTGGACAGAAGGAAAACTTTTGGCCATCGAATGCAATTAACGATGGCCCCAACGGGCCTTGCGGGCCGTGCTCTGAGATATTTTTCGATTGGGGCAAAGATACAGGATGCGGCAAATCCGATTGTTCTCCGGCCTGCGACTGCGGAAGGTTTGTAGAAATTTGGAATCTGGTGTTTACTCAATTCAATCGCAAAGAAGGTGGCAAGCTAGATCCGCTGCCCAATAAAAATATTGATACAGGCATGGGACTGGAGAGGATTGTCTCTTGTCTGCAAGGCGTAAAGACCAATTTCGAAATAGATATCTTTAAACCGATTATAGATGAGATAAGGCAGATTTTGGAGATTAAACCTTTTCAATTCAGCGAGAAGCTAAATTGTATCGCCGACCACATAAGGGCGGTGGTCTTTGCCATCGGCGATGGAGTATTGCCTTCCAATGAAGGCAGAGGTTATGTCGTAAGAAAACTTATCCGTCGGGCTAGTTGGTTTGCTCAGGAATCAGGATTTAAAAAGCCATTTTTGTATAAGTTGGTTTCCAGGATTTGTAATTTGATGAAAGAACCATACCCCGAACTTGCCAAGAGAAGAGATAATATTTCCGACATCGTTCTTTCTGAGGAAGAGAAGTTTATAAACAATATAAACGAAGGCAGCGATTTATTGAAAGAGACCATAGCTGAACTTAAAAGCAAAAACATTAATAGAATTTCCGGTCAGATAATCTTCAAGCTCTACGATACTTACGGATTTCCTCTGGAGCTGACAGAGATTTTTGCCAAAGATAATAATTTGGAACTGGATTTGGCTGGTTTTAACCAGGAGATGGAAAAGCAAAAGAAAATGGCGCGCGCAGGTAGCAATATTTCAGGCGATATATTTTCCAAAGACATTATTGATTTATTGCCGACGCAATTCTTAGGTTATGAGACAACCAGAAAAGAAGTGCAGATTATACAGATTGTTAAGTCAAAACAAAGTGCGGATAAAATTAAAGAAGGCGACGAGGCTTGGATAATTTTAGATAAAACTCCGTTTTACGGCGAATCCGGCGGTCAGGTTGGCGATACAGGAAAAATTTATTCCAGCGACAAAAAATCATTGGCAGAAGTCGTGGATACAAAACAAATTGATGGTTCTATTGCGCATATTGTAAAAGTCAAAAAAGGCGGATTCAAAATTCAGGATAAAGTTTTAGCCGAAGTGAATTCTGAAAGAAGGCAGGCGATAAGGCGCAGCCACACCGCCACGCATCTTTTGCAGTCGTCTTTACGCAAGGTTTTAGGCGAACATGTGCAGCAGTCGGGCTCTTTGGTTGAGCCGGATTATTTTCGTTTTGATTTCACCCACTTCAAAGATTTGAAGGATGATGAGCTGGCAAGAATTGAGGATTTGATTAACGAGAAAATACGCGCTAACGATAAATTAAGTGTAGAAGTTATGGAAAAGGACAAAGCACTAAAAAGCGGAGCCATTGCTTTATTCGGTGAAAAGTATGGAGAGAGTGTACGTGTGGTTTCCATCGCAGATTATTCCAGGGAATTCTGCGGCGGCACGCACCTCGATTACACAGGAGATGTAGCTATGATGTTAATCGATAACGAAGGTTCTGTTGGCAGCGGTTTACGCCGCATCCAGGCATTTACAGGCAAATTAGCCTATGAGAAGCTGAAGAATAGTTCTAAAATACTGAAAGATTTATCCGTTATGCTTAAGGCTAAAATCGAAGACATTCCATCTCAGGTAGAATCTTTATTGGAGAAAAATAAGAAATTAGAGAAGGAAGTTATGTCTCTGACTGAAGAAAATATCAGTTTGCAAATTGCAGACATAATCAACAGCTCGAAGAAAACCGTAGAAGACTATAGTTACATTATCTGTCAGTTTAAGAACTTGGATTCGGATATTTTAAGAAAGGCGTCAGATTTACTCATAAGTAAATTGACTAAAAAGTCCGTGATATTCTTGGCTTCCGATAATGGTTTGTTTATTTGCCGGGTAAGCAAAGATTTAAAAGATAAAACTTCCGCATCTGGTATTCTTGGTAAGATTTTGGAATCTTTTGGCGGTTCCGGTGGTGGAAGGCCGGATTTCGCCCAGGGCGGATTAAAAGATAAAAGTAGATTAAGCCAAGTTATGAAAAAGGCAGAAGAAATTATCAAAAAGGAATTATCACAATGAGGATAATAAAACCCACGAGTAAAGAATTAGAAAAACTCTGCAATCGTTTTTTTAACCAGAAGAAACGCATAAAAGATAACGTTACCAGGATTATCGAGGATGTGCGTTTATACGGCGACGACGCATTGAATAAATATACCCGGCGATTCGATAAAGCCAACATTAAGCAGAGGCAGCTTAAGGTTACCGAGGCAGAGATAAGCGCGGCTTTTCAGAATATCCCTTCTGATTTTATATCGGCGCTCAAGGTTGTCATAGAAAACATAAATCGTTTTTATAAGAAACAGCTCAGGCGCAATTGGAAGATTAAGGATAATGAAGGTTCTGTGTTGGGCGAGAAATTTGACCCCATTGACAGAGTGGGAGTTTATATACCGGCCGGCACAGCGCCTTTGGTCTCCTGTGTGTATATGACTGTTTTGCCTGCAAAATTAGCTGGTGTAAAGAATATTGTCATGGTCAGTCCGCCAGACCAGAATGGGAATATAAATCCTTATATCTTGGCTGTGGCCAGTCTTTTAAAAGTAAATGAAATTTATAAAGTGGGCGGCGCGCAGGCAATTGCGGCATTGGCATTCGGCACAAAGACAATACCAAAAGTCGACAAGATTATCGGCCCGGGCAATGCCTATGTGGCAGAGGCCAAGCGTCAAGTGTTTGGTTTTGTGGATATTGATATGGTGGCAGGACCCACAGAGTTAGTAGTCATTGCCAATAGATTTACCGACCAGAAATTTGTAGTGAGCGATTTGCTGGCGCAGAAAGAACACGTGGGCGGCCAGGCGATATTGATTACGCCTTCGAAAAAATTGGCGAAATTTGTTAAATCCCAGATTCCTGAAAAAAACAACGGCTGCATTATTTTGGTAAAGAATATCAAGGAGGCTATAGAAATTAATAACCGCATAGCTCCTGAGCACACCGAGCTTTTGATAAACAATCCCAGTAAGCTGCTTAAATTCATAAGGAATACCGGCGTGGTTTTTCTTGGTCCGTATACTCCCACAGCAGTAGGCGATTATGTGGCCGGGCCGAGCCATGTTCTGCCCACGGCAGGCACAGCAAGGTCTTTCTCCGGGCTTTCAGTCCTGGATTTTATACGCAGCACGCACTTTATTTCCTACAATAAGAAATCCTTAGATAATGTAAAAGGGGTAATAGATAAAATCTGTAATATCGAAGGATTAAATAAACACTGGGAATCAGTAAAGGCAAGGTTTGAATAGGAGAAAATAATGAAAAACAGGATAGCCGAAGTTGTGCGCAAAACAAAAGAAACCGATATAAAAGTTAAACTTAATATCGATGGTTCAGGCAAGGCGAAAATCGATACAGGGATTGGTTTGCTTGATCACATGCTGGAACTGTTTGCCTTTCACGGTTTGTTTGATTTGGAAATTTCCGCCAAAGGCGATTTGAAAGTGGACATTCATCACACAAATGAGGATATTGGAATTGTGTTAGGTGATGCTTTCAAAAAAGCCCTGGGCGATAAGGAGGGAATCAAAAGATTCGGTTCTGCTTCTGTGCCGATGGAAGATGTAGTGGGTTCTATTGCGGTTGATATAAGTGGCAGGGGCTACTACAAATTTTTATATACCGGTCAATCTGCATTTGCTGCTAAGACGTCTGATGGTTATTTATTTCTGGATGCCGAACATTTCTTTGAATCATTCGCAAAACACTTAGGAATGAATTTAACTCTAACTGTTAACCTTTTAAGTCAAGATTTACACACTAACTTAGAGCCAATCTTTAAGGCGCTAGGTATTGCTTTAGATCAAGCCACTCAAATCGACCCTCGCCGAAAGGGAATTCCCTCGACAAAAGGTGTTATTGACTGATGATTGGCATAATTGACTATGGAATGGGAAATTTGCACAGCGTGTTCAATGCTTTTTTGTCATTGGGTAAGAAGGCGAAAATTATTTCCAAGCCTTCACAGCTAGAAGGCGTTACGCACTGCGTTTTGCCGGGCGTGGGCGCATTCGGCGACGCTATGTCTATTTTGAATAAATCCGGAATGAGCGACGCAATCAGGGATTATGTAAAAACCAATAAGCCGTTTATGGGGATTTGTCTGGGATTACAATTATTGTTTGAATCAAGCACAGAATCACCCAAGATTAAAGGTTTGAGCTTAATCAAAGGCAACGTCGTGCGATTTAAAGGTAAGGTGAAGATTCCGCATATTGGCTGGAATCAGCTGAAAATCAAAAAGAATAGTCCTTTATTTAAAGGGATTGAAGACGGATCTTTTGTATATTTTTGCCACTCATATTACGTAGAGCCGAAAGAAAAAGTTACAATTGGTGAAACTGATTATATAAAAAATTACGCTTCTGTGATCAACAAAGATAATATATTTGGAATTCAGTTTCACCCGGAAAAAAGCCAGGCAATAGGTTTAAAGATTTTAGAAAATTTCACAAAGTTATAAAGATGATTATTATTCCAGCCATAGATTTAAAAGAAGGCAAGGTCGTCAGGTTAACGCAGGGAGATTTTGATAAAGTCGAAGAATACAAATTAGACCCTGTGGAGACTGCGAGATATTTTTCCATATGCGGCGCAGAATGGATTCATGTGGTCGATTTGGAAGGGGCAAAGAAGGGAAAGATTCAGAAAAAAAGTATTGTGGTTTTAGAGAAGATAATTAAGGAAGTCAATAAATACGGAGTCTGTGTCCAGTTCGGAGGCGGAATAAGAAGTTTAAAAGACGTTGAGGATATTTTTAAGGCAGGAGCCTCCAGGGTTGTATTGGGAACTTTGGCTTTGGATAATATAAAATTTCTAAAGAAGGCCTTAGCAGATTACGCAGATAAGATTGCAGTTAGCCTCGACGCAAAGAATAGAGTCATCGTAAAAAAAGGCTGGACGCAGAATTCCAAAAAAGATATAAGTATATTTTTGCAGGAATTAGAAACCCTTGGTTTAAGAACGCTTATCTATACAAATATAATGAAGGACGGGATGTTGAATGGACCGGATTTTAAAGGCATAGAAAATATTCTGAAGTTGACAGAAATTCCGGTTATTGCTTCCGGAGGCGTTTCAGGCCCAGAGGATATAAAGAAATTAAAGAAATTAGAAAGTAAAGGCCTCTGCGGAGTTATAGTGGGCAAAGCGCTTTATAAAGGTAAGATTGATTTGAAAGAGGCAATAAAGTTATGTTAGCCAAAAGAATAATTCCTTGTTTGGATGTGAAAGACGGTCGCGTGGTAAAAGGTGTGCGGTTTGTGCATCTGCGCGACGCAGGAGACCCCGTAGAGTGCGCCAAGGCATACGAAAAACAACAGGCCGATGAATTGGTTTTCTTGGATATCACTGCGAGCCATGAAAAGAGAAATATAATTATCGATATAGTACGCCGCACAGCGGAAAATGTGTTTATGCCATTTACCGTCGGCGGCGGCATAAGAAATCTGGCTGACATTAGGAATTTATTGAATGCCGGAGCGGATAAGGTTTCCATAAATACTGCTGCAGTAAAAAATCCTAAACTCATAAAACAGGCGGCGACAAAATTCGGAAGCCAGTGTATTGTCGTGGCAATTGACGCCAAACGCGTAGTAGATGAGAAAAGAAACAAAGGCTGGGAAGTTTATGTTAATGGCGGAAGGATTCCTGCGGGAAAAGACGCCATAAAATGGGCAAAACAAGCCGAATCTCTTGGCGCGGGAGAAATCCTTCTTACCAGTATGGATTTTGACGGCACAAAAGACGGATATGATATTGAATTGAATAGAAGGATAAGTGAATCCGTAAAAATTCCCGTAATCGCTTCCGGCGGTGCAGGCCAGCCAAAACATTTCAAGGATGTTTTAACGGTGGGCAAAGCTGACGCTGCATTGGCCGCGTCAATTTTTCACTACGGAGAATTCTCGGTAAGCGAAATTAAGGAATATTTAAAAAAAGAAGGAGTAAACGTACGCTTATGAAAAAAATAAAATTTAATATCAATGCACTGAAGTTTGATAAAAATGGCTTAATTCCGACTGTAATCCAGGATTATAAGACCAAAGACGTGCTTATGGTTGCTTACATGAACAAAGAATCGCTTAAAGTTACCTTAAAAGAAGGAAAGACCTGCTACTGGTCGCGTTCGCGCAAAAAGTTCTGGATTAAAGGCGAAACTTCGGGTTGTTTTCAGTTCGTAAAAGGAATTTATTATGACTGCGACCTGGATTGCCTTTTGATTAAGGTAAGGCAGAAAGGTGTTGCGTGCCATACGGGAAATTACAGTTGTTTCTTCAGAAAAATTAAATGAACACAAAACATTATAATATATCTCCGGACTTTAAGACTTTTTCAAAACTGGCCAGAAAGGGAAATCTTGTGCCGGTCTATACTGAATTACTGGCAGATTTAGAGACGCCAATGTCTAGTTTTCTAAAGATTTGCGACAGCGATTACGCGTATTTGCTTGAATCAGTGGAAGGTCAGGAGAAAATCGGCAGGTATTCTTTTTTGTCTTCCCAGCCGTTAATGGTCATAAAAAGCAAAGACCGCCAGATCGAAATTACTGAATTTAAGTCCGGCAGAAAAACAAAAAAACAATTCCTTACCGAAACGGATCCTCTGGATGAGATTAAAAAGATCCTCGCCAAATATAAATACGTGCCCTTAAAGGAACTGCCGAGATTTGCCGGCGGTTTTGTAGGTTATATTTCTTATGATACGGTAAGATTCTTTGAGAATATCGACGACAAAAATAAAGATGACTTAAAGCTTTTCGATAGTATTTTTATGCTTTCCAATAATCTTCTGGTCTTTGACCATATTGAGCATAAGATTAAAATCATCTCCAATGTATATATCAAAGACAATAAAAAACCAAAATACATAAAACAGGCCTATGAAGAAGGCATAAGAAATATTAAGCGTTTGGTTATGGATTTGTCCAAGAAGGCAGGGATTAAAGAAATATCTCAAAAGAAAAGAATCCCCTTGAAGATAGTTTCTAACTTCTCTAAAAATGATTTTTGCCGGATTGTCTCCAAAGCAAAAGAATATATTAAAAAAGGAGATATCATTCAGGTTGTGCTTTCCCAGAGATTTAAAGTTAAATTATCTGACCACGCCATAAATATATACAGAAGGTTACGCTCCATAAATCCCTCGCCTTATATGTATTATCTTAAATTGGAAGACTTAAATATTGTGGGCTCTTCGCCGGAAATGCTGATTCGTTGCGAAGATGGTTTTATTGAGACAAGGCCGATTGCCGGCACAAGGCCGCGAGGCGATAACGAAGCCAAAGATAACCGCCTTGCGCAGGAGCTCTTGAATGACAAGAAAGAAAAGGCAGAGCATATCATGCTTGTTGACTTGGGCAGAAATGATTTAGGTAGAGTTGCGCAAAAAGGCTCGGTGAAGGTTCAGGAGTTTATGAAAGTTGAAAAATATTCCCATGTGATGCATATAGTCAGTTCTGTTGTGGCTAAATTAGATAAAAGATACGATATATTCAATGTTCTGTCGTCGGCTTTTCCTGCGGGAACTGTGGCAGGCGCGCCCAAAATAAGGGCAATGCAGATAATAGATGAACTGGAAAATATCCGTCGCGGTCCTTATGCAGGCTGCGTGGGTTATTTTAGTTTTTCCGGAAATCTTGATACCTGTATTACCATAAGGACAGTAATTATAAAAGACGGCACCTGTTATGTCCAGGCCGGTGCCGGAATAGTGGCTGATTCCGTGCCCGAGAGAGAATACAAAGAGACGCAAAATAAGGCAAAGGCATTGATTGAAGCCATAGCCAGTTAGAATAAAAACATACTGTTTCATTAATGACAAGGGAGGAGAAAGATGTCAGTAAGAATTAGGTTGAGAAAAATAAGCACTACTTCAAAAGGAAGATATAACTTCCGTATTGTAGTCACGGATAAAAGGGATGCCCGGGACGGCAAGCATATTGAAGAGATAGGCCATTATGATCCTTCCAAGGAACCGGTTGGCCTAAAGATTAAGAAAGAAAGATACGACTACTGGGTGAGCAAAGGTGCGCAGCCCACAAATACCGTAGCCAGTTTATATAAAAAATTAAAAGTTTAACTCGCAGACGGACATTCGGCCTGTAATTTAATTAGCTTAAGCTTTGCAGATTGTCTGTTTATTAGAAAAGGAGAGGGATATGAATCCAGCAAATCAGAGTCCGTTGGCAAGTATGTTGATTCCCATAATCATAATTTATGCGGTTTTTTATTTTATTATCATAAGGCCGCAGAAAAATGAACAGAAAGAGCACAAAAAGATGATTAATAATTTAAAGAAGAACGATGAAGTGGTTACAAACAGCGGTATACACGGCACTATCGTAAATGTCAAAGAAAAGACTTTTGCGTTGAGGATAGATGATAACGCCAAGATCGAAATAGATAAAAGCGCAATTGCCTATTTAAAAAAGAAATCCGAATAAAACTCAACAAGGAAGAGGGATATGGATACAAAACTTTTAGTAAAAATAGTCATAATAGCAGCTCTTGTAATTGTTTCCTGTTTTTATGCTTTTCCTTTGCAGGAGAAGATAAATCTCGGACTGGACCTGCAGGGAGGCATGCATTTAGTCCTTCAGGTGGATACCTCGGGCCTTCCACAGGAAGCTAAACAAGATGCTCCCGAAAGAGTTTTGGAAATAATCCGTAATAGAATAGATGAATTTGGCGTAAAAGAGCCGTCTATACAATTACAGGGCCAGGACCAGATTGTCGTGCAGTTGCCCGGCGTGACAAACAGAGAACGCACCTTAGAATTACTGAAACGCACAGCTGTATTGGAATTCAAATTGGTTTCCGCGGATGTGGATAAAATATCCCAGGCTGTGGCTGGTAATGTCCCGGAAGGATATGAATTAAAAGAATCCGATAAAGAGCCTCTTCTTATAGAAAAGGCAATATTATTGCGTGGCGATACATTAGTAAATGCTGATGTAAAGTTTGATCAGAGCGGATTTGGCCAACCCATAGTAAGCCTTAAGTTTAATTCTGAAGGTGCAAGGAAATTCGCCCAGATAACTTCGGAAAACGTAGGAAGAAGACTGGCTATTGTTTTGGACGGCAAGGTTTATTCTGCGCCGCGCATCAATGAGGCGATTCCGTCGGGAGAAGCGGTAATCACAGGACGTTTCAGCGTGGAAGAGGCAAAGGATTTGGCTTTGGTGCTGCGCGTTGGTTCGTTGCCTGCCCCTGTAGTGGTCGCCGAAGAAAGGACAGTAGGCCCTTTATTAGGTAAGGATTCCATTGATTCCGGCGTGCGCGCTTCTATAGTAGGTATTGCTTTAGTTTTTGGTTTTATGATTTTATATTATTTATTTTCCGGCTTAATTACCTGTGTTGCCTTGTTGCTTAACCTGCTTATGATCTTAGGATATTTAGGTATGTTCCATGTAACGCTTACGCTTCCTGGCATAGCCGGTATTATACTTACATTAGGTATGGCGGTAGATGCCAATGTTTTGATTAATGAGCGCATTCGCGAGGAGCTAAACATCGGACGC
Source organism: Candidatus Omnitrophota bacterium (assembly GCA_028711115.1). Classification (GTDB taxonomy): domain Bacteria; phylum Omnitrophota; class Gorgyraeia; order Velamenicoccales; family JABMQK01; genus JAQTSV01. Next base: position 1,079,946 of record JAQTSV010000001.1, on the reverse strand, counting down.
CCTCTGCAGACGGCAGTAAATTTTGGTTATCAAAAGGCATTTTCAGCGATTTTTGATTCGAATTTGACGACGTTAATTGCCGCCTTTTTCCTTTTTCAGTTTGGCACTGGGCCCATACGTGGGTTTGCAGTTACTTTATCCGTGGGTCTTATGGCAAGTATGTTTACTTCTATCGTAGTCACCAAAGTAATTTTCGAGACGATTGCTCATTTTAATAGAAATTTCAAGAAGTTACCTATGTTACAGATTTTTAGGCCAACCAATATCGATTTTGTAGGTTTGAGAAATATTTTTATAGTGCTTTCGTCTTTAATGGTTGTGTTTAGTATTTATCTGTTTATTGTAAAGGGAAATGATGCATTCGGAATAGATTTTGCCGGAGGTCAGATTCAGGAATATTCCTTTGATAGGCCAGTTGCAATCGAAGACTTAAGAAATAAATTCAAAGAAGCCGGTTTAAGCGATGCCTCGATACAGCAATTTAAAGATAATGCAAAACAGGTGATAGTGAAAACTTCTCAGGATACCTCTGCATTGGTTCAGGGGCAATTTAAAAAAGACTTCCCCGACAATAATTTTCAGGTGCTAAGAATTGAAAACGTAGGACCGGTTGTCGGCCGCCAATTGAAAAACAAGGCAATTTGGGCTATATTGTGGTCATTATTGGGTATTTTGGTATATGTTGCCTTCAGGTTTAAACACTTTGATTTCGCAGTCGGCGGAATTATTGCCTTGATACACGATGTAATTATAGCAACAGGTATTCTTTTGCTTTTTAACCGTCAAATTGACCTTTTGATTATAACTGCCCTTTTAACCCTGGCAGGTTATTCTATAAACGATACTATTGTAATATACGACAGAATTCGGGAAATAACGCAGAAAATGCATAAAGCAAAGTTAAAAGATATTATCAATGTGGCAGTCAACCAGACATTGTCTCGTACGGTTCTTACTTCCTTCGCTACTCTTTTGGTTGTTGTTTCGTTATTTTTGTTTGGTGGAGAAGTATTAAATAGTTTTGCCCTGGTGCTTTTAGTAGGATTTATCATAGGATCTTATTCTACTATTTTTATAGCGACCCCCTTAGTATTTGCATTCCGCAGGAATAAATAGAAAATATTTCCTGGTATCGACTGGATATTTAGAAAATGTTCCGTTCGCTAAAAATTTATAAAGATCAAAGTATAGATTTGGATTTTCTTCTGCGTACTCTTGTGGATTTCGGTTATCACAGGCAGGACGAGGTGCGCGAAGAAGGCGATTTCCGCCGCTATGGCGCAATAGTAGATATCTATCCCGCCACTTTTGATTGTCCTATCCGTATAGAATTCGATTATAACAAAGTTTCTTCCATAGCCAGCTATAATATCATCACAGGTAAAGTTATCTGGAAACATACGATGGTGATAATTTTACCCCGCATAAAGACCCAAGCTGCGCGTTCCAGTGATTTATTCGAAGAGATGCCGCTGCACAATTTTATCGACATAGAAAAGGGCGATTATGTAGTTCATGTTAAGCACGGTATCGGCCGTTTCTTAGGTATAGAAAAAGTTAAAATAAAGAATGTTGAAAAAGACCATCTTGCTATCGAATACGCCAATAATGACAGGATTTATGTTCCTGTGGAGCAGGCACACCTAGTGCAGAAATACATTAGTTTTGAAGGCAGGAGCCCAAGGCTTTATCGTCTCGGCTCGGGTGAATGGAAGAGAATCAAAGAGAGGGCACGCAAGGGATTATTAAAAGTCGCCCTGGATTTATTGGAGATGCAGGCAAAGAGGCAGACGCTATCCGGTTTTAAATTTTCCAAGGATACTGATTGGCAGAAGCAGTTTGAAGAAACTTTTGCATTTGAGGAGACGCCGGATCAGATAAATTCCACCAGCCAGGTTAAGGCAGATATGGAATCAAGCAGGCCCATGGACAGGCTTTTATGCGGCGACGTAGGTTACGGAAAGACTGAAGTTGCCATGAGGGCTTGTTTCAAAGCCACTATGGATAATAAACAGGTTGCTTTTTTGGTACCCACCACCATTTTGGCAGAACAGCATTATCAGAATTTTATTAAAAGGCTTAAAGATTTTCCTGTAAATGTAGCCATGCTTAGCCGTTTTAAAACAAAATCAGAGCAAAAGGCGATAATCAAGGATTTAGCCGAAGGCAAGATCGATATAATCATCGGAACGCATCGTTTGATTTCCGACGATATCAAATTTAAAAATTTAGGTCTGCTCATAATCGACGAAGAGCAGAAGTTCGGCGTAAAGGCAAAAGAAAGGTTAAAGAAAATCAGATTGTTGGTGGATGTTCTAACGCTTACTGCCACACCTATCCCACGTACTCTTTATATGTCCCTTATGGGAGCCAAGGATTTTTCCGTAATCAATACGCCGCCGCAGAATCGTATTCCCATAGAAACTCACGTGGAGCCATTTAGCAAGGATTTAATAAAGACGGCCATAGAAAGAGAACTTTCGCGGCGAGGCCAGGTTTATTTTATTCATAACAGAGTAGAAGATATCGAAGATGTGCGGGATTTGGTAAAGAATCTTTCGCCCAATAAGACCTGCATAAATTTCGCCCACGGCCAGATGCCTGCAAAGATTCTGGAAAAAATTATGATTTCTTTTTTAAACGGAGAAGTGGATATATTGGTTTCCACGAATATCATTGAATCAGGAATAGATGTGCCTAATGCCAATACGATTATCGTAAATAATGCGGATACCTTTGGTTTGTCCGATTTACATCAATTAAGAGGCAGGGTCGGCCGGTTTAACCGCAAGGCCTATGCCTATTTTCTTATTCCTAGGGATAAACCCATAAATTACGATGCGCAAAAAAGGCTTGAGGCGATAGAAAAATATTCTGAATTGGGAGCGGGTTTTAAGATTGCCATGGAGGATTTAGAGATAAGAGGCGCAGGCAATCTATTGGGCCTGGAACAACACGGCTATATCATGGCCGTGGGTTTTGATTTGTATTGCAGATTGATTAGGCAGGCCGTTGCCCAGTTAAAAGATAAAGCCAATTAAGTAATTTCTCAAGGAGAGGAAGTTTATGAAAAAAATAATATTGTTAATTTTAATGTGTGTAGTTTTAGTCAATTACGCTTATTGCGCGGAAGACAAAGTAATTGCAATTGTAAATAATGAAGTCATTACTCAGGCCGAGTTAAACACTTATATAAATTTATTGAAATTGCAGATGGGAGAGGAAAGATGGAAGAGCCGCGAGATGTCCGAGACTAAAATTCTGGGGAATCTTATAGAAGATAGATTGGTGGCCCAAGAGGCAAAAAATAAGAAAATAGAAATAGAAGATAGATTAATAGAGGCAAGGTTAAAGAAGATGAAGAAAGGATTTAGCACAGAGAGCGAGTTTTCTGACTTCTTGATGCAGCAGGGATTATCTGTGGCGGAATTGGAACAAGGTATCAGAGAACAGATGATGAGCGACAGATTGATAACACAGGAAATACGCCGCAGGATATTCATCAGCCCCAAGGATGTCACGGATTATTATCAAAATCATATTAAAGATTTTTATTCCCCTGAGCGTTTAGAGGTAGATAGTATTTTTGTTGAAAAACAGGATTTAGCCCGGGATATCTATGCCAGATTAAAAGGGGGAGCTGATTTTGGCGAAATGCAGAGGCAGTATTCGCAGGGTTCTAATTTGGGCGTGGTAGAAAAAGGTAAACTGCGCAAAAATATAGAAGATGTTATTTTCAGTCTGGAGATAGGAAAATTTTCCAAACCTCTGGAGGTTTCGGAAGGCTACTTTATATTCTTGGTCCGTCAAAAATATCCTCCCGCAGAGAGAAAAATATCTGAAGTCCAGCAGGAAATTTATGATAAGCTTTTGGAGATGAAATTTGTTGAAAAGTTAAACGCCTGGATTGCACAACTTAAGAGTAAAGCTTATATTTCTATAAAATAATGAATAAAAAAATAAGAATCGGCATAACTATAGGAGACCCTTCGGGAATCGGGCCGGAGGTGACTTTGGAGGCATTGGATAAATTCAGATTGCCTTTAGACTGTGAAATTATTATTCTTGGTGACAGATTAACATTGTCAAAAAGCGGATTAAAGAAAAAAAATAAATTCAATCTGATAGATTTAAATAAAGTAAGCAAAAAAGGGTTTAAGATGGGTGTGTTAACTAAAGAATCTGGCTTGGTGAGTTTTACTTATTTAAAGAAAGCAGTGGAATTTCTAAAGAAAGGCAAGATTAATGCGTTGGTAACTGCACCGGTGAGCAAGGAAGCCATAAGTTTAAACCGGATAAGATTTTGCGGGCATACCGAGTTTCTGGCTTCTCAGTTCCGGACTAAAGATTTTGTCATGATGTTTGTTTCTAGAAATCTAAAGGTAAGCCTCGTTACGCGCCACATTGCCTTAAATGATGTCTCCAAAAATATTAAAAAAGAAAATATAGCCGCAACAATTTCGCTTACTTACAGCGCTTTGAAGAATTATTTCGGAATTAATAATCCTAGGTTGGCAGTGGCAGGATTGAATCCTCATGCCTCGGAAGACGGTTTGATGGGAGATGAAGAGGACAGGGTGATTAAGCCCGTTATCGCTCAATTGAAAAATAAATATAAGACGATATACGGACCTCTGCCGGCGGATACGCTTTTTAAACCCGGTTTTAATAAAGAATTTGACGCTGTTATATGCATGTATCATGACCAGGGTTTGATTCCTTTCAAGATGCTGGATTTCTTTGAGGGTGTGAATCTGACTTTAGGCCTTCCGTTTATCCGCACCTCGCCGGTGCACGGCACCGCATTTAACATTGCGGGTAAAAATAAGGCAGATTATCATTCAATGTTAGAGGCGGTTAAATTAGCATATACACTTACCAGAAATAAACTAAGGAATTGATGCTCATTCTACCTTTAGATTTCTATCCCAAAAAAAGATTCGGCCAGAGTTTCCTCACAGACAAGAATATAATCAGAAAGATATTAGCCAGAGCATCCCTGTCTAAAGACGATGTAGTTTTGGAAATCGGCCCGGGCCAGGGTATTCTTACCGGGGAATTAGCAGGTCAGGTTAAAAAGGTTATCGCCGTAGAATTAGACAAAAAATTATACGAGCACCTCGGATTGTCCTTAAGGGATTTCCATAATATCGATTTGATTAATAGCGATATTTTGGAATTTAATTTAGGCGGGTTTTTGAAGAAATCGAGGATAAAGAAAAAAATTAAGCTCGTAGGCAACATTCCCTATAGTATTACCACGCCCATATTGGAATATGTTTTTGAAAATATAGATTTATTAGAGAGTGTTTATCTTATGGTGCAGAAGGAATTTGCCTTAAGGTTAATAGCCAAACCAAATACCAAAGATTACTCCAGTATCTCTTGCTTTACGCAGTTTCATACCAAGCCAACTTTGCTTTTTTCTGTGAACAGGACATGCTTTAAGCCTCAACCTAAGGTGGATTCCAGTTTTATAAAATTAGAACCAAGGCCTAAGGGATATTGGTTGAAAGAATTAAAACTTAAAGACAGGAAGTTGCTGTTTAAGATTATTCGTGCAGCGTTTAATCAACGCAGAAAAAATATCCTGAATTCTTTATCTTCCGTATTGGATAAAGATAGTCTTAGCGGGATATTATCCAAATTAAATATAGATCATAATCTCAGGGCGGAAAATTTATCCATAGAAGATTATACCCGTATTAGCAATTTATGTTTTGATTGCATTAAAGATAAAAATAATGTATGATAATTCAAGTTGCTTATTTTTAAACAAATTAACTATCCGAAGCGAGCCAAAATATGGAAATTAAGGGCAGGACCAAGAACGGAATTGTGATACTGGATTTAAGCGGCCGCATTGATGTGAATGCCGCTAATTTTATCGAAGTTATAGGCGAGTGCCTGCACGACGGCTATCGCGATATACTTTGCAACTTCGAGAATGTTGATTTTATCGATTATATGGGTATTTCCGTAGTGGTAATCGCTTATAAAGATGTGACAAATAATAACGGCAGGATGAAGTTTATAAATATTCCGGCACACCTTAGGAACCTGTTTTCAATTACAGGGCTGGACAAGGCCATGGATATCTATGTTGAGGAGGAGTTGGCGATAAATAGTTTCAAGGAAGACAGAGTCATAGAAAATATTCAGAAACTGCAATTGCGCCGCAGATTCAAGCGCCTGCCCATTGATATTAAAATAGAGGTAAAAGGTAAATACGATAAAGAAAAAGTCTGTTTTAAGACAGACCTCCTGGATTTGAGCGCCTTAGGCGCTTATATATATGGTTGCAGCCAATTCAAATTAGGCGATGAGGTTGTTTTAATAATTAAACTTTCACCTTCTTCTGAAGAAATAAAACTTGATGCCAGAGTCGTATGGTTGTCTGACAAGCAAGTGCAACAACACATCCATCCCGGAATGGGGGTAGAATTCTACAATATCCCGGCTCCTGTCCAGAAAAAACTGCTGGAATTTATCGACAGAAATTTCTCCCTCATTTGAAGATAACCATTTAATTGAGTATTTGACTTTTCGTAAGGCCGGTGTTAAGATAATTTTCCTAACTTATGAATATTACTAAAGATACAGTAAAATACGTAGCTAATTTAGCCAGACTGGAATTGGCTGAAGAGGAATTAGAAAAATTTTCTCTGCAGCTAAATGATATTCTGCGTTATATCGAGCAGCTGAAAGAAGTGGATATATCGAAAATTCCGCCTACGGCACACGTTTTGCCCATTAAAAATGTCACCAGAAAAGATAAATTACGTCCATCTCTCAAAGCGGAGGAAGTTCTCAAGAATTCCCCGCAAAAACAAGGTAAGTTTTTTAAGGTTCCCAAGGTGATTGAATAATGTTGAATACCAAGACTGCCCACGAACTCATAGATTTGCTGAATAAAGGCCAGATTACGCAGAATGAGATTCTCTCCGACCTGAAATCACAGATTAAAAAAACTGAACCAAAAATTAAAGCCTACGCACACGCGCCCAATAATTCAGAGCCAGTCAATAAAGATTCTTTTCTTAAAGGCATTCCCATTGCCATAAAAGATAATATCTGCACAAAAGAGGCGCTAACCACGTGTTCTTCTCATATACTTGACGGATTTATACCGCCTTATGATGCCACAGTTATAGAAAGGTTAAAAGAAAAAGGCGCTGTTATATTCGGTAAGACTAATATGGACGAATTTGCCTTTGGTTCTTCCTGCGAAACATCTTTCTATGGGCCTACACGCAATCCCTGGGATTTAAAAAGAGTCCCCGGCGGTTCTAGTGGCGGTTCTGCTGCTGCAGTGGCAGCTGATGAGGCGATATGGGCGCTTGGCTCAGACACAGGAGGCTCTATCAGACAACCCGCAGCATTATGCGGCATCGTGGGATTAAAACCAACCTACGGCAGGGTTTCGCGCTACGGCCTTATTGCCTTTGCCTCCAGCCTTGACCAGATCGGGCCGATTACCAAAGATGTTTATGATGCAGCCCTGCTTTTAAATATCATTGCCGGCCATGACGAGAGAGATTCTACGTCCGTAGATATTAAAGCAGATGATTATTTGAGTTGTCTGAAAAAAGATGTCAAAGGCTTGAAGATAGCTCTGCCCAAAGAATATTTTATTAAAGGCTTGGATAAAGATGTGGAAGCCGCGATCAAAGAAGCAAAAAATAAATTAGAAAAATTAGGGGCGACTTTTAAAGAAGTAAGCTTACCGCACACTAAATATGCTGTGGCTGTTTATTACATTCTTGCCACAGCTGAAGCAAGTTCCAATTTAGCGCGTTTTGATGGCGTGCAATACGGTTTAAGATGCACTGGCGCAAAAGATGCCAATCCCATGATTACGATGTATAAACAGACCAGAGGCAAAGGATTCGGGTCAGAGGCAAAGAGAAGAATCATTTTGGGAACCTATGTTTTATCCAGCGGTTACTACGACGCATATTACCTGAGGGCTCTGAAAGTCAGGAGTTTAATAAAAAAAGATTTTGACGATGTATTCAAAGAATTCGATTGCGTTCTTACGCCCACTTCTCCCACGGCAGCATTTAAAATCGGAGAAAGATTAGACGATCCGCTTTCCATGTATTTGTCGGATATCTATACTATTTCAGCGAATTTAGCCGGTATACCGGCAATATCTCTGCCTTGCGGTTTGACAAAAGATAAATTGCCTATAGGTTTGCAGATATTGAGCGGCCCGTTCAAAGAAGAAAATTTATTCAGGGCAGCTTATGCCTTTGAACAGAATACGGATTGGCATAAGATAAAACCGGATATTAAAGTTTAAAATATTATGGAATTCGAAACAGTTATTGGCTTAGAGGTTCACGTCCATTTAAAGACCGAGACAAAGGCTTTCTGCGGTTGTTCCACTGAATTCGGCAATGAGCCCAATACCCAGACTTGTCCTGTCTGTCTGGGGTTTCCGGGATCTTTGCCGGTCTTAAATGAAAAGGCTTTGGAGTATTCGGTAAAGGTTGCTTTGGCTTTGAATTGTAAAGCCCAGGAATTCATAAAATTCGACCGTAAAAATTATTTTTATCCAGACCTTCCCAAGAATTACCAAATTTCCCAGTATGATATGCCCATAGGTTTGGATGGTTTTATTGAAATCGATTTGGAAAACGCAAAGAAAAAAATCCGTATCAAACGTGTGCATCTGGAAGAAGATGCAGGCAAACTCATTCATAAAGAAGATTCCGATTATAGTTTAGTGGATTATAATCGTTGCGGAATCCCGCTTTTAGAAATTGTCAGCGAACCGGATATAAATTCACCGCTGGAGGCATTCGAATATTTGAAGAATCTGAAACTGATAATTCAATACTTGGGAGTTTCTGATTGCGATATGGAAGAAGGAAGCCTACGTTGCGATGCCAATATATCACTGAGGCCAAAAGGAGAGGAGGCTTTAGGCACCAAGACAGAGCTGAAGAATATGAATTCGTTTAAAGGTGTTAGGCTGGCGCTGGATTATGAAATCAAACGCCAGCAAGGCTTACTTGGTAAAGGCCATAAAATAACTCAGGAGACGCGGCTGTGGGATGAGGATAAGCAATTGACATCTTCCATGCGCTCAAAAGAAGAAGCGCACGATTATCGGTATTTTCCCGACCCGGATTTGGTTCCTTTTACCTTTAGTAAAGAGTTTATAGAAAGACTCAAGAAAGAAATTCCCGAGCTTCCCAAAGACAGAGAAGAAAGATACACGGGTAATTTTAATTTAAGCCCCAAAGAGGCAGAGGTAATTATTCAGGACAAAGATTTGTGTGTCTTTTTTGAAAAATGTGTGGGGCTTGGTATCGAACCAAAGAAGATATATAATTGGATAAGCGGCCCATTATTGGCCTATATTAATGAAACTGGTAAACAGGTTAAAGAAATAAAATTAGAACCGCAGGAATTAGTAGAACTGATTAAGAATGTAGATGATGGCAAGTTAAGCAATTTAGCTGCCAAGGGTGTATTTTCCGTTATGTTATACGAAGGGACAACAGCGGGTGAAGCCATAAAGAAATCTGGGTTAACCCAGATTTCCGACGAAAAAGAGCTGGAAGAAATCGTTAAAAAAGTAATTAAGGAAAATCCCAATTCTGTAAATGATTTTTTGTCAGGCAAAGAAAATGCTATTATGTTTTTAGTGGGCCAGGCCATGAAATTATCAAAAGGCAAGGCAAATCCCAAAGTAGTAAAGGATATAATTTTAAGGAGGCTGAAAAATGTTTCTTAAGAAAAATTATATAAAATTTTTCATTTTATTAACAGTGTGTTTTTTATTCTTTGTGGGTTCGTCAATGAAAGTAGACCGCACAGTCAAAGACGAAACATATAAAGAACTGGGCCTTCTTTCCGATACCCTTTATATAATTCAGACTCAATATGTAGAAGAGTCAAAGCCCAAGGATTTAATATACGGCACATTAAGAGGCATGCTCTCGGCATTGGATCCTTATTCGGAGTTTCTTGATCCTCAAGAATATAATGAGTTAAAATCTGATACAGAGGGGAAATTCAGCGGAGTGGGTATGGAAATTACCACTAAAGACGGTTTGATAACAGTGATTTCCCCAATAGAAAATACGCCTGCCTGGAATGCCGGTATAAAGACAGGAGACATAATTGTCAAGATAGACGACAAAGTCCTAAAAGATTATACCTTAAATGATGCTGTGAGAGCGCTGAGAGGCAAACCTGGCACAGAAGTAAAAATTACTATCTGGAGGCAGGGCGTAAAGGAATTGTTAGAATTGAAAATAACACGGGCAATAATTAAGATTGATGATATCAAAGACGTGCGTATTATTGAACCCGGTATCGGCTATATAAGATTAGTGGAGTTTAGCGAAGAAACCCCCAATGACTTGGCTCTAGCTTTGGAAGATTTAAAGAAGAAAGGAATGAAGGCTCTGGTTTTGGATGTGAGGAATAACCCCGGAGGATTATTGACAGTAGCGGCTCAGGTCGCAGAGATGTTTTTAGACGAAAATAAACTCATTGTCTCCACAAAAGGCAAGGCAGATGTGCAGACTCTGGAATTCCGCAGCAAACATAATTCTCCCCACAAAGATTTACTGATGGTTATTATGGTTAATGAAGGCAGCGCTTCCGGAAGTGAAATTCTAGCGGGGGCGCTACAGGATTATAGACGGGCAATAATAGTAGGCCGCAAGACATTCGGCAAAGGTTCTGTCCAGACGATTATTCCTTTATCCGACGGTTCTGCGGTAAAGTTAACGACCAGCAAATACTTTACTCCGCTGGGACGCAGTATCCAGGGTGAAGGTATTGAGCCAGACATAAATGTGGAACCTATACAGCTGCCTCCTGGTGTAAACATAGAACAGGACCAAAACGTCCCCGAGGAAATAGCTAAGGTATTTGGTTTAGACAATACCTCCGGAGATTTATTTATGAAGAAATATAAACTTGATAACCAATTGATGCGGGCGGTAGCTGTCCTAAAAGGGTTATTAATATATACCAGTTCGCAGCAATAATAGATTGACAGATAATGCCGTTATTCAGACACAAAAGAAGACGTCATAAATCCTCTCACGGGATAAAAAATAGAAGCAATAGTTTCACAATCGGTTTTCTGTCATTAATCCTTCTTTTCGAAACCATTCTTTTGCTATTTTTAATTCCTAAGACCCCTACCACCAAGGCCCCTTCGGTTATCACTAAAAAGAAATTTGTCAAGGTTGAAGCCCAGAGAGTTATCGTCAAAAAACCCGTAAAAAAGATGGCACAAAAGATAGTGCCCAGAAAAATAAAAGGAAAGATCGCCATTGTTATAGACGATTGGGGTTATAATGCAGATGATTTAGAGATGCTTAAGGAGATAAAATTGCCTCTGACATTGGCGATTCTGCCGTTTCGTTATTATTCGCATAGAATAGCAGAATTTGCCCACGCGCACAATTATGAAGTCATTATCCATATGCCCATGGAACCAGACGATAAAGAAAAAGTAGGATTGGAGCCAAAGACACTTATGATATCCATGAATCCCGAGAAGATAAAGACCATTTTAAACGAAGCGTTGAATGATATTCCTTATGCCGAAGGGGTTAATAACCATATGGGTTCTCTGGCTACAACCAATAAGGCATTTATCAGAACTGTATTTAAAGAATTAAAGCAACATAATCTTTATTTTTTGGATAGTTTTGTAGCGCCAGATTCTGTGTGCAGAGATGTTGCCAAAGAATTAGGAATAAAATTTTCCCGGCGTTCTATTTTCTTAGATAATAAGCCCGATCCGGAATATATCCGCGGTCAATTAATGGAGCTGGTAAAAGAAGTAGATGAAAAAGGCGAAGCCATAGGCATTGGCCATGATAAAGATAATACTTTACTGATACTTAAAGAGACGATGCCGCAATTAGACGAAGCAGGTTATGAATTTGTTTTTGTTTCAGAACTCATAGATTAGAAAACGGGGGATTTTTATAATGTATGTATTGGGAATTGAGACTTCCTGTGATGAAACAGCGGCTAGCGTTGTATATAAAGGTAGAAAAATTTGTTCTCACATTATCGCCTCGAGCATAAAATTACATGCCAAATACGGAGGCGTAATACCGGAGATTGCTTCGCGCGCGCAATTAGAATATATAAATTTTGTAGTTGACCGGGCCATAAAAAAAAGCGGCGTAAAAATTGGCGATTTGGATTTAATTGCCGTAACCAAAGGCCCGGGTTTAATCGGTTCATTATTGGTGGGCATTTCTTTTGCCAAGGCTTTAAGTTTTGCCAATAAAATACCTATTATTGGCGTGGATCATGTCCAGTCACACATCTATGCCCCATTTTTAAGTTCAAACGGTCATAAACAATCGCCGAAATTCCCCTTTGTGGGCCTGATTGTTTCCGGAGGACATACCAGCCTCTACTATTTTAAAAATTTTGATAAGTTTGAAGTTTTAGGAGAGACATTGGATGATGCAGCCGGAGAGGCTTTTGATAAAGTGGCAAAACTGTTAAGGCTGGGTTATCCCGGCGGACCTTTGGTGGAAAAAATTGCCCAAGGCGGCAATCATAAGGCATATAATTTTGGTTGCAGTAACAATGGTAATTTAAATTTTAGTTTCAGCGGTGTTAAAACCGCGGTTTTATATAAAATACGGGATATAGAGAGAATCGGTATGTTGTCAAGAAAGCAAGCAAGCGACCTAGCCGCTTCTTTTCAGCAGTCAGTTGTGGCGTCTTTAGTGGATAAGGCAATTACTGCGGCGTTAAGAAAGAAGGCCAAGGATTTGGTTGTGGGTGGAGGAGTCGCGGCAAATAAATATTTTCGCGCACAGCTTCGCAAACAGGCAGAAAACAAAGGTATAAAAGTTTTTATTGCAGAAAACAGATTATGCACGGATAATGCTTCTATGGTGGCGGGATTAGGTTATCAATTATACCGCTTAGGCAAACGCGATAATTTGAATTTTAAGCCAATTCTATATTAATTAATATAAGAATAGTAATAAGGAGGGAGTTATGATTTCAGCATTCTCTGCAATGGTAAGAATAGTCTTATCGGCCATACTGGGAGGCCTGATCGGCACAGAAAGAGAAGTCCATCGCCACGAAGCGGGATTACGTACGCATATATTGGTATGTATGGGATCGACTCTTATAATGTTGACATCCATACATGTTTTTGATATATATAAAGAAATAGGCACAGTGGATCCGTCACGCATAGCCTCCGGCGTAATAACAGGTATTGGTTTTCTTGGCGCAGGAGCGATTATCCGCTATGGAATGGCAGTCAAAGGGCTTACCACTGCGGCCAGTCTTTGGATTACCTCTGCAGTGGGTTTGGCAGTGGGTTGCGGTTTTTATTTTGGAGCAATTTTTTCAACTATTATTGTGTTGGTAGTATTACTTTTCTTGCGTAACTTCGAAAGAACGTTGCTAAGGAAAGAGGAGGTGGAGCATGGGATTAAGAAATAAGAAAGATCGCGAGGAACACACCATCGACGTTGATGCAGCTATGCAGGGAAGTTTGGTATTTAAGGATCCGGTGAATCTAAAAATAAACGGTAAATTCGAAGGCAGGTTGGAAGTTAAGGGAAATCTCACAATCAGCGATACAGCATTCGTAGATGCTCATATAAAATGCGAGAATATCAGTATCTCCGGCAGGGTGAAGGGCGACATTGAATCAGATTCAAGGATCGAATTGTTAAATCATGCTGTAGTGGAAGGCAATATAAAGACGCCGCGATTGGTTATCTCCGACGGAGCTATATTCCAGGGTACCTGTATTATGATGCATGATATTCTCAATGCGGATGATCTGGCAAAACACCTGGAACTGGATCATGACACGATTGTGCAGTGGGCGAATTCGGGGAAAATCCCTGGTTTCAAAGAAGGTGAAGAATGGAAATTCGAGAGGAAGAGAATAGACGACTGGATCGCCGCAGGAAAGATAGGTTAACATGAAAGAGAAGTTACTTACAATCCGCGAGGCATCGCAATACTTAGGTATTACCGAAGGCGAGATTATTGAATTATCGGAAAAAAGCATCATCCCAGCTTATAAAGTGGGAGGTGTTTACTTAAGATTCAAACAAGAACAACTGGATGCTATCAAAGATAAAATAATACCCACCGCAAAACAAAATTCTCTAGCTTATTCTTTCCGGGATAAAATAAGCGATTTCTTCTACTACAATGACTTCTATATCTTTGCTCTTCTGATTATATCTATTTTGTCGTATCTTGTAGTTTATCTATGAAAAAAAAGGGTTTTGTGGATTTAAAGTTTGCCAAGGTGGACATTGACCGCCAGGCTCGGAGGGGTTTTTCTGAGGCGATATATTGCGAGAACAAATCCAAAGAACAAATAGCCAAAATTCTCTCCCAGTTTATCAAATATAATCAAAAAGTTATATTTCTTACGCGCTTAGATAGAGAAAAATTCCTGTATCTGAAATCAAAATTCCCTTTTCTCCAATATAATGAAACTGCGCGGTTCGGATTCTTAAAAAAGAATAAGATAAAAAATAAAAATAGGGAAGTTTTGGTGCTTTCCGCAGGGACCATAGATATCCCGGTGGCAGAAGAGGCGGTTCTGACTCTGGAGATTATGGGTAATAAAGTGCGAAAAGTTTATGATGTGGGAGTTGCAGGCACGCACCGCATACTTAACCATTTGGAATTCTTGAGGAAGGCAAATGTGATAGTGGTTGTGGCCGGAATGGAGGCTGCTTTGGCAAGTCTAGTAAGCGGTTTGGTAAAGGCGCCGGTAATAGCTGTGCCTACAAGTTGCGGCTACGGCGCAAACTTCAAAGGATTGTCCGCCTTACTTACAATGATAAACAGCTGTTCGCCGGGTATAGCAGTGGTGAATATCGATAACGGATTTGGCGCCGGATACATAGCCAGCCTCATAAATAACAGATAAATACAAAAATTATGAAATATTTATACTTTGATTTAATCGACGGAATCAGCGGCGATATGATTGTGGCCAGTCTTCTGGATCTTTCCGGTAATTTTAATTATTTAAAAAGCGAATTAAAGAAAATAAATTTAAGAGAATACGAATTGAAAAGTTTTAAATGCCAGGCAGGCCATATTAAAGCCTTTCGTTTTGTAGTAAAGGATTCGGCCAGAACTAAAAGAGTTTTTCAATTCAAGGAAATCAAGAATAAGATTAACGGCTCAAAATTAGATAGCCAGACAAAAAAGAACATCCTGGATGTCTATAATACTCTTTACAACGCAGAAAAGAATGTGCACGATGCAAAACACGCGCACTTTGAGCAGTTGGGCGAAGTGGATTCCATTATCGACATCGCTGCAAGCTGTATATTGATAAATAAGTTAAATGTTGATCGCATTTTATATTCTTCGGTGCCTTTCGGAGAGAAAGTTGCGCCTGCCACAGCCTATATGCTTAAGTCAAAGAATATTCGCTTGAGCCAACATCAATACGAAAATATAACGCCCACAGGGATAGCCATAATTACTACCTTAGGTTCACAGATGCAAAAAGATATTAAATATAGTTTTATCCTTCAGAAGTCAGGCTGCGGGACAGGAAGTATTGCGTCCACAGATTGTTTGAATATTTTACGAACCGCTATATTGCAGGAAGAAAAGAAAACTAATCTTGAGCAAGATGAAATTTTAGTCATGCAGTGTAACATCGATGATATGAGCCCGCAGATTCTGGGTTTTCTCATGGATAAACTTTACCAGGCAGGAGCCCTGGAAGTATATTTTCAGAATTATCATACAAAGAAATCGCGGTCAGGAATTTTAATTTCTGTATTGTCAAGATATGAAACTTTCGATACAATAGCTCGTATTATCTTTCGCCAAACCACCACTTTAGGCTTAAGATATTTTAAGGCCGACAGGATAAAGTTAAAAAGAAGACAGGGTATTTTAAATTCTTCCATAGGAAAAGTAAGGTTCAAGGAAGTTACGGACAAAAAATACAATAAAATTATTCCCGAATATGATGATTGCGTAAAGATTGCTAATTCAAGAAATATTGCCCTAAAGGATGTAATCGCGAAATTCAGCAAAGGAGAATAAGAAGATGGCTCTCTCTGGATTGGATATTTACAAACTATTGCCCAAGACGAATTGCCGCCAGTGCGGTTATTCCACCTGTCTTGCTTTTGCCATGGCTTTGGCAAAGAAACAAGTTGCGCTGGAAAAATGCCCTTTTATAAAACCAGAAGTAAAAGATGCCTTGGAGCAGGCATCGCTTCCGCCGATGCGCACGGTAACAATCGGCACAGGAGACGATAAAGTAGAGGTAGGTAACGAAACAGTATTGTTCCGTCACGAGGAGAAATTTCACAATCCCACAGCCATAGGTTTTATTATCGACGACAATATCAGCGATTCCGAGTTCGGCAATAAGGTTAAGATTATAAATAATCTAAGTTTTGAGCGCGTCGGGCAATTGATAAAAGTAAACCTCATTGCTTTAAGGCAAACCGGCAAGGCGGATAATTTTGTCCAGAAGGCAAAGAAAATTTCCCAGCTTTCCAATTTGGGCTTAGTGCTTATGGCTAACGATGTCCAGGCATTAAAAGGGGCTTTGGAAAATTGCGCCAAACAGAAACCTTTGATATATAAAGCCACAGAGGAAAATATAAAAGAATTCGCGGCTTTAGCAAAGGCATACGGCGTTTCCCTGGCAATCAGCGCGGGCGAATTAGAAAAAATAGAAGAGCTTGCCCAGAAAGCAAATCAGGAAGGCTTATCGGATATCGTTTTGGATACCGGCAATAAATCGATAACCAAGAAAATCGAAGATTTGACTTTTGCAAGAAGGCTGGCTTTAAAGAAAAAAAGGCGCTCCATAGGTTATCCTGTAATAACAGTAGTGGAAGACGCAGATCCTTATCAGGAGGCGATTGAAGCAGGAACTTATATTGCAAAATATGCCTCCATAGTCTTAATTAAAACCGTAGAGGCGTGGCAGACTTTAGCCCTGCTTACTTTAAGGCAGAATATTTATACTGATCCGCAGAAGCCATTACAGGTTGAGCCTAAGGTTTATAACATCGGACAGGTGAATGAACAGTCGCCGGTAATGGTCACGACTAATTTCTCTCTGAGTTATTATACTGTTTTGGGCGAAGTGGAAGCGAGCAAAGTTCCGTCGTATATTTTGAGCGTGGATACCGAAGGCATGTCAGTTCTTACAGCCTGGGCAGCGGAAAAGTTTACACCGGAAAAGATAACGGATTCTTTGGCAAAATCAGGATTAAAAGAAAAAATAAAACACAATAAGCTCATTATCCCGGGTTATGTTTCGGTAATGAGCGGAGATTTAGAGGATAAGAGCGGCTGGCAGATTATAGTCGGCCCCAAAGAGGCATCGGGCTTGCCTTCTTTTCTGAAGAAAATGTAATTCATGGAAAAATTCAAAGTCACATTTTATCCGGATAACAAAGTTGCAGAAGTAGATAAAGGCAGCACAATACTTTCTTCTGCGATTTCGGCTGGAATTTACCTTAACTCCAGCTGCGGCGGAGATGGTGTCTGCGGCAGGTGCAAGGTTATTGTCAAAAAAGGTTCTGTCTATGCGCAGCCGAGCGGACGAATTTCTCAGGAAGAAAGAAAAAAAGGTTATGTCTTGGCGTGTCTGGCCACTATAGAGAGCGATTTAGAGGTGGAAATCCCTGCAGAGTCGCGTCTGGGTTTGGACAGGATTAGCGTCTATACAAAGACAGAAGAGATAGAGACAGTAAAACCAGCCGAGAGTGAAGATATTTTTATACATTCGCCTTTGGCCACGAAATTATTTTTAGAATTACCGCAGCCAGATCAAGCAGACCGCATAAGCGATCTGGAGAGATTGTACCGCGGGATTTGCAAGATTAAAGACATCCAGATTATGCAGACCGGTCTGGCTAATATCCGTGGGCTGGGAGAGCTATTGCGTTTAAGCGATTGGAAAGTCACGGTGACATTAGGCAACAGGAATGGCACGACTGAGATAGTTTTGGTTGAGCCGCAAGACACATCTTTGAAAAATTATGGTATTGCCTTTGATATAGGCACGACTACTTTGTCTGGCCAGTTGGTTGATCTTAATAACAAAAAGGTATTGGGCACAAGGATTACCTATAACAGGCAGGCGACATTTGGCGCTGATGTTATCAGCCGCATAATTTATGCGCAGAAAGAAGACGGATTGGGAGTATTGCACCACGCTGTCATAGACGGAATGAATATGATTATTGTTGATTTAATCAGCGAGCACGGCATTAATTTGTCCGATGTGACTTGTTGCGTATGTGCCGGGAATACCACGATGATCCATCTGCTTTTAAAAGTGGATCCCACTTTTATCAGAAGGGACCCGTATGTGCCCACGGCAAATTTTGTTCCGGTTGTCCGGGCGGCCGAGGCAGGCTTAAGGATTAATCCGCGTGGTTTATTGTTCTGCGTTTCCGGTATATCCAGTTATGTGGGTGGAGATGTCACAGCAGGAGTTTTGTCCAGCGGAATGTATAAGACGGAAAAATTGACTTTATTTATTGATATCGGGACAAATGGCGAGATTGTTTTAGGCAATAAAGATTGGTTAATCTGCGCCGCAGCTTCTGCCGGCCCGGCGTTTGAAGGAAGCGGCGTTGCCTGCGGAATGCGCGCTGTCAACGGAGCCATACAAAGAGTGAGCATAAATCCCAAAGATTTATCTCTGAAGTGCGATACCATAGGTAATGTTCCGCCTTCAGGAATCTGCGGTTCAGGATATATTGACCTTTTGGCTGAGCTTTTGAAGACAGGAATAATCGATAAGAACGGTAAATTCAATACCAATAAGGCAAATACGCGTATCCGTGACGGTGAGCAAGGCAAGGAATTCGTCGTCGCCAATAAAAAAGATTCCGATATAGTTATTACCGAGGCAGACATAGAGAATATAAAACGCGCCAAGGCTGCGATTTTTTCTGCGGCTTCTGTTTTGGTGAGACATATGGGTTTGGAATTTTCCGCAATTGAGCAGATTTTTATTGCCGGAGGATTCGGCACATACCTGGATATAGAAAAGTCGATTACTATCGGCCTTTTACCGGATTTAGACAGAAAGAAATTCAGCTTTATAGGCAATAGTTCTTTGGCGGGCTCAAGAGAAATATTGTTGTCTTCTGACGCTTTGCAAAAATCCCAGGACATTGCCAAGAAGATGACTTATTTTGAGCTTTCTACAGATGCGACGTATATGGATGAATATGTGGCGGCCTTGTTTTTTCCGCATACGGATAGTAATAGATTTGCTTCAGTCAAAATATAAGTTTGATTAACTTCTTGTTTCGGTTTATTCTAGTTTATAAGAGGAGAATGAAATAAGAACCAAATGTTTTACAGAGATGGTTTTACTTTGATTGAATTAATTATAGTTATTATTGTAATTGGAATTTTGGCATCTATTGCTTTACCAAGATATCAGAGAATTGCTGAGAAATCCAGAGTAGCAGAGGCAAAAAATATACTTTCCACAATACGTTCTGCACAACTCACATATTATGCACAATATGGGGCTTATTGTGGAGCAGACATATCTCCGTTGGATGTCACGATAGATAATTATGGAACGAATTATGGGAAATATTTTCGATATTGGGGTAGAGTAGCAGCGATAGGAGGATTAGTGGGAGTAGCTACTAGGAGAACAGACGTCGAATATTATTTAGGTAACGCTACTGGCTATAGCATATATATCGATGAAAATGGCGCCATAAGTATGGGAGGCGGTTATTCCCAATATGGATACTTATTATAAAAATGTAAAATTAAGCGAGGCGTATGAATAATATAATTGCATTTGCCGGAAAAGGAGGAGTGGGTAAGACTACCATTGCCAGCCTTCTTATCCGTTATCTGGTTAAACAAAAAGCCGGTTCTGTTTTAGCTATAGATGCGGACCCGAACAGTAATTTAGGAGAATTGCTGGGATTCAAACCTACACAGGATATCGGCAGAATCATCGACGACATTTCCAGAAATATCAGCCAGATTCCGCTTAATATGAGTAAGGACGAATTTATCAGTTATCGCATCGAGACAACGCTCGACGAAGCCGAGGGATTCGATTTGTTGACGCTGGGAAGGCCGGAAGGCACAGGTTGTTATTGTTATGTAAATAATGTCTTAAGAAACGTATCTTCAAAACTTATGTCGAATTACGATTATATCGTGATAGATAACGAGGCTGGCTTTGAGCATCTTTCCCGCAAGACATTAAAGAAAATAGATACGCTTATTATTATCAGTGACAGCACGCCGCAGGGCCTTAAGGCAGCCAGGAGAATTTTTGATTTGGTGAAAGAACTGAAGATAGAATATAAAGAAATTTATCTCGTCGTCAATCGGGTAAAGTTAAACAAAAAGACAGATATTGATTTTCCCGCGGAGATTGCCGGATTTATTTCCGAAGATGTAAATATTTCAGATGCAGGTGAGATAAGTATAATGAATTTAGACGAAAAAACACAGATTATCAAAGAGACAAACGAAATATTTTCTCATATCACCGAAAGGAGCAGGTCTTGCTTAAAGAATTAGCACAGGAAAAATGGTCAGCAAAGATTAATACGGTAACCATAGGTGCCACCAAAAATGAAGGCGGTACCAGATCATCTAATATAAAAATCGGCGGGCAAGCTACATTGCCGTTTATATTTAGCGACGGAGAAATTCCACACAGGCCGGTTATTGCCGCTGAGGTCTGGGATATAGCTCCTATTGACTGGTCTCCTTCTTTGGATGCGGAATTAAAAGATGTTTATTCCGATCCGGTATTATGGTCGAAAAAGGCGATTGATAAAATCAAGGCAGATTTAATTTGTTTGAGATTGCAGGGCGCGCATCCGGATTTTGGCAACCGCAGCCCGGAACAGGAAGCAAAATTAGTCAGGGAAATTATTTCCAAGACCTCATTACCTTTAATAGTAGTGGGTTGCGGTGACGACGCAAAAGATAATTTGGTTTTACCTGCCTGCGCTGAGGCAGCCAGAGGTGAAAGGTGTTTATTCGGTAGTGCAGCCCAGGAGAATTACAAAACCCTGGTCGGGGCCTGTTTGGCCGACGGGCACAATATTATTGCCGAATCGCCCATAGATATAAACATCGCCAAGCAGCTCAATATTTTGATTCATGAAATGGGATTTGCCCTGGATAAAATTGTAATCAATCCCACTGTCGGTGCCTTGGGTTATGGTTTGGAGTATGCTTATTCCATTATGGAGAGGGCAAGGCTTGCTGCCTTGACAGGAGACAAGATGCTGGCGCAGCCGTTTATTTGTTTTGTGGGTTCTGAGAGCTGGCGTGCCAAAGAAGCAAAGGCAACCATGGCCGAATATCCTCAATGGGGCAAAGAATTAGAAAGGGGTGTTGTCTGGGAGGCCTTAACCGCCACAACATTTTTACAGTCAGGCGCAGATATTTTGGTTATGCGCCATCCCAGGGCAATAGACGCTGTAAGACAAACCATAGATAAATTGATGGAGAGATAATATGTTGATTATCGGTGAATTGTTAAACGGAATGTATAAAGAAGTAGGCGAGGCAATAGTCAAAAAAGATAAATCCGTCATTCAGAAAATTGCCAAGGCACAGGTAGATGCAGGCGCAGATGCATTGGATTTAAATTGCGGGCCTGTATCCAAAGATCCGATTACGGATATGCAGTGGCTTATTGATAATGTGCAGAGCGTAACCGACAAGACCATTGTCATTGATTCCAGCAAATCCAAAGTAATTTGTGAGGCAATCAAGAAAGCCAAAAACAAGGTAATCATCAATTCCACCACTGCCGATAAAGAGAAATTGGAGATACTCGTGCCTTTGGCCAAAGAATATAATTCCGGATTGATTGCACTTTCTATAGATAAGAAAGGCATTCCGCAGAATAAGGAACAGAGATTGGAATTGGCTGCAAATATCATTGCCTTTTGTATGGAAAACGATTTTCCCGTGACTGAGCTATATCTGGATCCGGTAGTAATGCCGGTAGATGTGGCGCAGGCGCAGTTAAAAGGAATCATAGAGGCAGTCAGAGAATTCAAATTATTATGCGACCCGTCGCCAAAGACTATTGTAGGCTTGAGCAATATTTCTCAAGGGGCGCTGGACAGGAGTTTGGTCAACAGGACTTTTTTGGTCATGGCTCAAGAGGCAGGATTGGATGCGGCCATATTGGATCCGTTAGACGAAAAACTTATGGATGCTCTTATTACCGCAGAGTTGATTTTAAATCAGCAGATTTATTGCAAGGCATATTTAGAGGCGTACAGAAAATCCAAGAAATAATGGCGGCGTAGCTCAGCCTGATAGAGCAGTCGGCTCATACCCGATAGGTCACTGGTTTAAATCCAGTCGCCGCCACCATTTTTATTATCAAAAGATGAGAGACCGTAGAAGAAAAGCCTCCAGAGGAGTAATAGTTTTTTCTTCCTTCCTTATTTTACTGGGTACATTTAATTTCCTGTATACCATAATTTCTTTTTTTCAGCTGCAATTAGAGCTTCAGTTTAAAGACCATATGTCCACCCTGTTTACTCAATTCCCCAATTTTACAATAAATCTCACAGCTTTTTGGTTGTCAACTTTGATAAGTTTATTGATAATGCTTTGTTGGATTATTGCAGGTATCGGCACATTGTTGTTAAAAGAATGGGCGCGCCAGTTATTGCTGATTTCCATAGGAATTTATTTCCTGAATAAAGTCATAGACATATTTATCAATATCGCGATTGTTAATGAATATGCGACGCAAATTCCCGTGATAGCTCTTTGCATTGGCATCTTATTTGTCTTGTCTCTTTCTGTGTCAGTCACCTATTTTTTCACTCACCCGTCGGTAATAAAACAATTTGAGAAAATAAAAAAGCAATCTAGGTAATCCTATGTTTAGGGATAAAATTTTACAGACTATCCGGAAATATAACCTTTTGTCTTCTTTGGACAGGGTGTTAGTCGGTGTTTCAGGCGGGCCAGATTCGGTTGCGCTTTTGTATCTACTTTATGACTTAAAAGTTAAACTGGGAATTAAAATTATTGTTGCCCACTTAAATCACGGCCTAAGAGGCAAGGCTTCTGACTTAGACGAAGAATTTGTAAAGAATATATCCAGCAGCCTCGGCCTGGATTGTGTTTCCAGAAAAATCAGATGGACCTCTACAAAATCAAAGCCCAGCGAAGAAGCGCTGCGTAAATTGCGCTATGATTTTTTATTTAGCGTGGCCAAGAAATACAAAATAGATAAAATTGCTTTGGCGCATACTTTAGACGACCAGGCCGAGACGGTATTAATGAGATTTATCAGAGGCACCGGACTTTACGGCCTGATTTCTATTTTACCCAAGAGAAGAGAAGGCGCATTTGATATCATCCGCCCCATGATTGAAACTTCCCGCAGCCAGATAGAAGATTATTTAAAGAAAATAAAAGTAAGGCCGCGCATAGATAAGACGAATTTCAGTAAAATATTCCTGAGAAATAAATTAAGGCACGGTCTGCTGAAGGATTTAAGCAGGATGAATCCCAATATAAAACCAACACTGGCGCGTTTTGCCCAGCAGGCAGCCGCAGATTATGATTATCTGTACCAGCAGGCAAAGCATTATGTAAAGGGAAATGGGGATTCGGTGAAACTGGATTTGCTCAAACTTGGCAATCTCCATTTGGCCCTGCAACGTATGGCTATCAGAGTGGCTTTGGAAAGAATTGCACAAGACTTACGCAGTTTTACCTATAAACACTGGGAAGAGACTCAGGATTTAATCAATAAAAGGCCAAATGGCTCGATTGTGCATTTAACCAAAGATATTTGCGCAAAAAAAGATAAGTATAATATTGTTATTTATAAAAAATAAATATTATATATTAAATAAATAGCAAATAAAGTCTTGATTTTGTAAGGAGTTAGGAATATAATTATTTGCTGCGCAAAAATAAATAAATAGAAAAGAGATATGAATATGCAAAAGAGAGTCAGAAAGAGCAATAAAAAAAACAACAGGGGTATTATCGGCTGGATAGTTTTTACCCTGATTGTCCTTTGGTTTGCCAATTTGGTGACTACTTCCAATGTCGTGAATAATATGTATGGCTTGCCAAAAGAGATGAGTTACGGCGGATTTTATCATATTTTAAAAGAAAATCCTTCCTCTATAAAGAGCCTGGAATTGATAGATATTACTCTTAAAGGAGAGCTGAATAACGGCGATAAATTCTTTGTTATCATTCCGGAAAAAGACGATGGGTTATTATCTGTAATTAGAGACAATGTGCCTAATTTTACGGTGAGGACTTCGCGCAGCTTGTGGGCGAATTTGTTCTTTTCATTCGGGCCGGTACTTTTGTTTATATTATTATTTTGGTATATGTCCAGGCGCGGCACAGAAGTAGGAAACAAGCTTTGGTCTTTTGGAAAGGCTCGCGCGCGCGTATCCGGTGATGGAAAAGATAAGAAAATTACATTTGAGGATGTAGCCGGAGTGGATGAAGCCAAGGAAGAATTAAAAGAAATAATTGAATTTTTGAAAGATCCCAAGAAATTTCAGAGATTGGGAGGAAAAATTCCCAAGGGAGTTTTATTGGTCGGCCCGCCGGGTTGCGGAAAGACATTAATTGCAAAGGCTGTTGCCGGAGAAGCAGGTGTTCCTTTCCATAATATCAGCGGTTCTGATTTTGTGGAGATGTTTGTAGGTGTTGGTGCGTCGCGTGTAAGAGACCTTTTTGAACAAGGCAGAAAAGCAGCCAAATTGAGCGGCAGGGGCTGCATTATTTTTATAGATGAAATAGATGCCGTGGGAAGGTTGCGTTTTTCAGGCATAGGCGGAGGCCACGATGAACGCGAACAGACGCTTAACCAGCTTTTGGTGGAGATGGATGGCTTTGATCCGCAGGAAGGCATAATCCTCGTGGCTGCCACAAACAGGCCGGATACTTTGGATCCGGCATTACTCAGGCCCGGGCGTTTTGACCGCCACGTGGTTGTAGACCGTCCGGATATCAAAGGACGAGAAGCCATACTAAAGGTTCATGTGCGTAATATTAAATTAGCAGAAAATGTGAAGCTGGATCATATTGCGCGCCAGACGCCGGGTTTTTCCGGAGCTGATTTAGCCAATCTTTGTAATGAAGCTGCTTTGCTTGCAGCACGCAATAATAAAGAAGCCGTAGGCACAGAAGAATTGGAATCAGCCATAGAACGGGTAGTGGCCGGACCAGAAAGAAAAAGCAGGGTAATCTCCAAAAAAGAAAAAGAGATTGTTGCCTATCATGAGAGCGGTCATTCCTTGGTTTCTTTATTGATTCCCGATGTTGATCCTTTGCATAAAGTCTCTATTATTCCCCGGGGAATAGCTGCATTGGGTTATACCATGCAGATGCCTTTGCAGGATAGATACATAATGACCAGAAAAGAACTGGTCGGCAGGATTACCGTACTTCTCGGCGGCAGGGCAGCAGAGGTCATAAATTTTGGCGATGTGACTACCGGCGCAGAGAATGATTTGGAAATGGCCACGCAGATGGCAAGAAAAATGGTTTGCCAGTTTGGTATGTCGGATGTTTTAGGCCATCTGACTTTTGGTCAGCGTAATGGCTTGATATTTTTAGGCAGGGATTTGGCTGAAGAGAGAAATTACAGCGAAGAGACCGCCAAGAAAATAGACGAAGAAGTACGCAGGATTATCGACGATTGTTTTAAGCAGGCGAGTACGCTGTTGGTGGAACACCGCGATAAATTGGACCTCTTGGCGAAAAATCTTCTGGAGAAGGAAGTTTTGGATGCAGAGGACGTAAAGAAATTATTGGGTTTCGAGGACAAAAAAGAACAATTGAATTAGTCAGGTGAAAATTCCAATTAAGTCAGAGATGCTTGCCCGTATCCTTTCTTTTAATAATCAATCAAATTTAGACCGTCAATTACGAGATATCAAAGTAGATGAATATGGCATTAAGATAATGTCTCCCAAGGCAGATTCTTTCTTGATTAAGATTGCGGACGTATCTTCCATTGCCGCCAATATCTTGAAACAGGAAATGCTCTCTTTGGGCGGCGATGTGGCTATAAGCCGCCAGTCCATAACAGGCAGGGATAAAAATACCGACTGTTTATTGATAGGTAATTTTGTACAACTGAAAAGATTGATTGAGAAATTAAACAGGCAGCCTTTCGGGTTAGCTAATATAGGAAAGGATTTGGCAAAGTCCGTAACTAATTATAAAAAAGATAAATTTTTGATTAAATGCAGGAATTATGTTTTAAATACCGACAGGAAAACTCTGATTATGGGGATAATCAATGTGACGGATGATTCTTTCAGCGGCGATGGTTTGCTGGGGCAGGTATTTGATAAAGCCACAAAAGACAGGATGGAGAATCTCGTTTTAGAAAAGGCAGAGCAGATGATAGAAGGCGGGGCCGATATCATTGACATCGGAGCTGAGTCTACTCGGCCCGGAGCAAAACCCATAGACAAAAAAGAAGAGATCAAGAGAATTTCCTGTTGTTTGAATATTTTAGTGAAGAAATTTAAATTGCCGGTTTCGGTCGACACTTACAAACCGGAAGTAGCGAAGGTCGCCCTGGATTTGGGCGCCAGCATCATTAACGATATCACAGGTTTAAAAGATGTTAAGATGAGAAAACTGATAGCAAAGTATCGTGCGGCCACAATTATCATGCATATGAAAGGCACGCCGCGTACAATGCAAAAAGCCCCCCAATATGAATTCTTATTAGAAGAGGTAATTTCTTTTTTGGCCCAGAGAATAGAATTAGCAGTTGATTCTGGAATATCCGGTGATAGTATAATTATAGATCCCGGTATAGGATTTGGTAAAACATTAGAGCATAATTTAGAAATCTTAAGAAACCTGAAGGAATTTAAGGTATTGGGAAAACCCATATTGTTAGGCGTGTCGCGCAAATCTTTTTTGGGAAAGATTCTCAATGCCGAACCAGACGGAAGAATATTCGGCACGGCTGCAGCAATAGCTTTATCTATACAAAACGGCGCTCACATTTTGCGGGTTCATGATGTAAAACAGATGCAGGAAGTTGCCTGTGTTTGCGACGCCATAGTCAAAGACGAGACAAAAAGAACGGTTTTTTCCAGAAAGTACGCAGCATTATCTAAAATAGTAAATTAATTTTATATATTATGATTAAAGAAATCTTATTACTTTGGAGGCCTTATTTAGAGATAGCAATTTTGTGGTATGCTATTTATAATTTGCTGGTTTTCTTTGAGAGGACGCGCGCCAGAAATGTATTGAGAGGCCTGATTATCTTGGTGGTGATGTTTTTCATTTTCCAGAAACTGGGATTCCATACCCTGGATTGGATTATGACCAAGATATTCGCCATTTCTATAATCGGAATATTTATTATTTTTCAGCCGGAATTAAGGCAGGGCCTTGCCCGCCTGGGTGCCAGGCAGGTATTCTTGACCTCACCTCTTTTAAAGGCAGAGGAATTAGAAATATTAATCAGGCAGCTGGAAAAGGCGGCTGTGAATTTCTCTGAGAAAAAGATAGGGGCATTGATTGCTCTGGAAAGAGATGATTCTCTGAAGGTCTATATTGATAGCGGCGTACAGATGGATTCCATGGTTTCCGAGGAAATTTTAGAAGCGATATTTTTCCCTTCCAGCCCTCTGCATGATGGCGGCGTGGTAATTGTCGGCGGACGCATTGCCGCGGCATGTTGCCTTTTTCCTCTCATAGATGACAATGCGCGGTTAAGCCGTACTCATGGAACGCGGCACAGGGCAGCGCTGGGTTTATCCGAAGACACAGATGCTGTGGTAATTATTGTTTCAGAGGAAACAGGCAATATATCTTTGGCTACAGAGGGTCATATCATCAGCGATATCTCCAGGGAAGAATTGTCGCGGACTTTAAGAAACCTGTTGCGGCAGGAGACATAGTAATGATAGATAAAATAAAGAGATGGTTTACAAATAATATTTTTCTTAAGATTATTTCTTTTATCTTGGCTGTGGTGATTTGGTTTCACGTAAACGGATAAGGATAAAGGTTTATGAAATTAGGCGTAAATATTGATCACATTGCAAGCCTGAGGGAATTAAGAAAGTCAAGAGAACCGGAACCGGTTATTGCCGCCGGGATTTGTGAATTGGCAGGCGCTGACGGTATAGTTGTCCATCTAAGGGAAGACCGCCGCCACATTAAAGACAGAGACCTTTCTATATTAACAGAGACAGTAAAGACAAGGTTGAATCTTGAGATGTCCATAAACAAAGAGATTGTGGATATTGCCCGTAAAGTTGCGCCGGACCAGGCGACATTAGTCCCGGAAAGAAGACAGGAGCTTACCACAGAAGGCGGTTTGGATGTGGTGTCGCTGAAAAGTAAAATTAAAGAGGTGGTGAAAAAATTACACGGCGAAGATATTCTGGTAAGTCTTTTTATCGAGCCGGACAGAAAACAAATCGACGCATCTAAAGACGTAGGCGCTGAATTTATTGAATTGCACACAGGAGCATACGCCAATAGCAAAGACGAAAAAGAATTGCTGGATAATCTGGCAATTATTAAAGACGCAGCCTCGCACGCTCATAAAATAGGCCTGGGCGTTAACGCAGGCCACGGCTTGGATTATAAGAATGTGATTGCCATTTGCAAAATTCCCCAGCTGAATGAATTAAATATCGGTTATTCCATTATCTGCCGTGCGGTAATAGTGGGATTGGATAAAGCAGTCAGGGAAATGAAAAGGCTTATAGATTTGCATTCGTTATGAACAAAGGCATAGGCATAGACATAGTTGAGATTTCGCGACTGAAGCGCGCCATTGATAAATGGGGAGATAGTTTTCTGAATCGCGTATTCAATAAAAAGGAAATAGATTATTCCATGCAGAAACGTTTTCCTTTCCAGCACTTGGCTGCCAGATTTGCGGCAAAAGAGGCGATTATCAAGGCATTTGGCAATAGCCCCGTAACATTTAAAGATATAGAGATAATTAATGATAAATTCGGCAAACCTTCCTGCAGGATTAACAGGAAGAAAAATCATATCCATCTTTCCATAGCGCACACAGATAAATATGCAATTGCCACAGCAGTTATATAAAAGAAAAGAAGATTCGCATAAGAACGATTTCGGCCATGTTTTTATTCTGGCGGGTTCTTTGGGAATGACCGGAGCTGCGATTTTAGCGGCGAAGTCGGCGTTACGTTGCGGAGCTGGATTAGTCACTTTGGGTTTGCCTGAGAGTCTGGTCCGTGCTGTTGCCAGCCACACCGTTGAAGTGATGATGTTGCCTTTGGCCGAAACCAGCGACGGAACTTTGTCCAAAACTGCCTTCGATAAGATTAAGGAATTTCTGGAGAAGTCCGATGTTTTGTTGATTGGCCCG
The DNA here is from genome assembly GCA_028711115.1 of Candidatus Omnitrophota bacterium. Classification (GTDB taxonomy): domain Bacteria; phylum Omnitrophota; class Gorgyraeia; order Velamenicoccales; family JABMQK01; genus JAQTSV01. The sequence continues at coordinate 1,050,548 of JAQTSV010000001.1, read as the reverse complement.
GGACTTTCGCAGAATATCCAGACACAGGAATTAATCAGAAAGACAATCTTTGAATCGCGCGTTAAAACTTTAATAGATGCCGACGCTATAAATGCCTGGGCGGGATTTTTGGATAAATTCAAAGTAGGGATTTCTTGCCTGCCCTTGGATAAAACTGATTTCAGGATTATTACTCCGCATCCCGGGGAAATGGCAAGGTTATTGGATGTCAGTCCAAAGAATATCCAGAATAAGAAAAGGGAAGTTGCCAGAAATTTTGCCAAAGAATATAATCTGGTTGTGGTTCTAAAAGGATATCAGACAGTAGTTGCTGATCCGGCAGGTTCGATATACGTCAATAAAACCGGCAACAGCGGAATGAGCACAGCGGGCTGCGGAGATGTATTGAGCGGGATAATTGCGGCATTACTGGCGCAGGGATTGAATAGTTTTGACGCGGCAAAATATGGTGTGTATCTGCACGGTTTGGCCGGTGATTTGGCGGCACAGGAAAAGACTCAGCTGGCGCTTATTGCCTCAGATATTATCGATTGTATACCAGCGGCTATTAAAAAGAGCATAAAATAATATGGCTAAATATTTAGTAACTGGCGGCGCAGGATTTATCGGCTCTCATATCGCAGAGCGGTTGCTCAGAGAAGGCAGTTCTGTGAAGGTTTTAGATAATTTCTCCAGCGGCAGGAAAGAAAATTTAAAATTCGCCAAGGCAAATAAGAATTTTCAGCTGATAAAAGGTGACATCAGAGATTATAAAGTATGCCTTCGCGCCACAAAAGATATAGATTGTGTTTTTCACCAGGCGGCTTTACGTTCGGTGCCTAAATCAATGAATGACCCTTACAGCTATAACGATGTGAATATTAACGGCACGCTAAATCTCTTGAAGGCTTCTTTGAAAAACAGGATTAAACGCTTTGTTTTTGCTTCCTCAAGCTCCATATACGGAGAGACAGATATTTTTCCCGAAAGGGAAGATTCGCTGCCGCTATTGATTTCTCCTTATGCACTGAGCAAATTGGCAGGCGAGTATTATTGCAAAATCTTCAGCGTAAATTACAAGTTAGAGACTGTGAGTTTGAGATATTTTAATGTCTATGGCCCGCGTCAAAGTTTAGACGATGAATATTCGGTCGTGATCCCAAAATTTATTAATGCCATGATGAATAATCGGCAGCCGCCTATTCATGGCGACGGAAAGCAGTCACGCGATTTCACTTATATAGATAATGTAGTGGATGCAAATATACTTGCAGCAACCAGGCAGAATATAAAGTGTGATGTCTTTAATATCGCCAACAATAAAGACCATACTATCTTAGAGCTGGTCGAAATTTTAAATAAAATTATGGGTAAATCCATTAAGCCGGCTTTTACTCCTCTACGGGCCGGTGATGTTCTCAGGACATTTGCTGATATATCAAAAGCAGAGAAGGAATTAGGATATAGACCTAAGATTGATTTTGAGACAGGTTTAAGATTGACAGTCGATTGGTTTAAATCCGAAAAATAGCTCTTTTAAGAATTTTATGCTGGCGTAGCTCAGTTGGTAGAGCAGGGGTTTTGTAAACCTCAGGTCGTGGGTTCGACTCCCTCCGCCAGCTCTGTAAAAATTTTTGGACAGGTACCCAAGTGGCCAAAGGGGGCAGACTGTAAATCTGCTGCACTTGTGCTTCAGAGGTTCAAATCCTCTCCTGTCCATTTTAAATTTTCAAAAATTTACTTCTTCATAGGCGGCAGGCTATAAAGTGAATAAAATAAAATTATGTGGGTGTAGCTTCCGCCACAAAAAATCGGCGGACATCTCCGCCAAAAATTAAGCGGACCCGCCAAGATTTTTGGCGGGCAGTTGGTAGAGCATTTGCCTTCTCCCGCCTTATAGTTTAAGTGACGAGGCGGGATCCCGCAAAGCACGAAGTGCGCATGCGGGACAAGCTACAATAGATAAATTTATGCGGGAGTAGTTCAATGGTAGAACAATAGCCTTCCAAGCTATATATGAGGGTTCGATTCCCTTCTCCCGCTTAAATTTTTTGTGTTGAGGTAATTTATGAATCAAAACGGTAAAATGTTTTTATATTTTTCGCAGTTAGTGAATATAGATGTTGTGGACAAAGAAGAAAAGCATATCGGAAGTTTATACGATGTTATTGTGGGCCAATCGGAGATTGCGGTTTATCCCAAGGCCACCCATTTAATTATAGCCAAGGGTTTATTTAATAGGCGTTATGCTGTTGTGCCGTGGGGATTAGTCAAGGAAAGGACAAAACACAGTATAGAGATAAATCTATCTTCTAAGGAAGTGAAATTCGATATTCCTGTAAACAACCGGGAGAAACTCGTTTTAAAAAGAGATATCCTGGATCAGCAGGTTGTGGATATTTCCAATCATAATGTTATCAGGGTAAATGATATCCATCTGCTCATAGTTGAAAGGGATTTGATGCTGGCGCATGTTGATATCGGCGCAAGAGGATTTATAAGGCGCTTAGGTTTCGAAAAAATAGTAGACACTATTGTCAGATTATTTAATGAAAAGGCAATTTATCTCAATAAAGAAAAGTTGATTTCCTGGAAACATATTCAGCCGCTCTCCATAAACCCGGTATCTAAAACAATAAAGGTTGACGTTTCGCAGAGACAATTAAACGATATCCATCCCGCAGACCTTTCCGAGATTATGCTGAATCTGGACCACAAGCACAGGCTTGCCTTATTCAGGACTCTGGATTTAGATACTAAAAGCGAAATTTTTTCTTTGTTGGATTTTCCAGAACAGAAGTCTTTATTGGATGATTTATCCTATAAGGAAACTTTGGAGATAATTTCTAATATGCCTTCTGATAAAGCAGTGGATTTGTTGGATGAACTACCAAAAGAATCCGTAAATAAGATGCTTTCTGTGATGGAGACTCCCAAGGCAAAAAAATTATCCACGCTTCTTGGCTACAAGAGCGAATCCGCAGGCGGCTTAATGACTACAGAATTTTTTGCCTTGCCGCAGCAGATGACGGTGGGCGAGGCTTTGGCGATGATTAAAATGGACGATTCCAAGCCGGAATCGATGCAGTATCTGTATATTGTAGATGAGAAAGGCCAGCTTTTGGGTGCGACAAATTTGCGCCGGCTTATTTCTTTGGATCCCAAAGAAAATATTTTAAAAGCCAAATTCAGAAATAATATTTTTATATATCCTACCGACAGTGTGAAGGAAATAGCTGTACTAATGGAAAAATATAAGATAAATGTTATACCTGTGGTCAATGAGGAAAAAATACTTCAGGGGATTATCACCGTAGACGATATACTGGATCATTTAATCAGCATTGCCTGGCGAAGGTGGCGCAAGAAGAATCCTGCGATATGAAAAATAAATTTATACGATACTGGAAGAGCATTTTGATATTTTTTGCGATAATGGGTCCGGGAATCATTACCGCAAATGTGGATAATGATGCTGGCGGAATTGCCACGTATTCGGTTTGCGGTGCGCATTTTGGTTATAAGCTGCTGTGGTCTTTTATTCCCATCGTTATAGCTTTGATAGTAATTCAAGAAATGTGTTCACGCATGGCTGTGGTAACAGGAAAAGGTTTAGCCGATTTAATCAGGGAAGAATTTGGCGTAAAGATCACATTCTATTCCATGATTATTTTGATTTTGGCTAACTTTGGTAATACCATGGCTGAATTTGCCGGCATTGCCGCAAGTGCGGAATTATTGGGCATGAACAAATTCATCCTGGTTCCTTTGTGCGCATGGTTTGTGTGGTTTTTGATTTTAAAAGGGAATTATAAATCCGTAGAAAAGGTATTTTTAGCAGCCTGTGTATTTTATGTATCGTATATAATTTCCGGTTTTATTGTTACTCCGGACTGGAAGGCAGTAGGGACCAATATTATAAAACCAAGTATCGAATTTAACCGCCCGTATCTTTTTATGTTAATCGGCGTGATAGGTACTACCATTGCTCCGTGGATGCAGTTTTATCAGCAGGCTGCCGTCGTGGAAAAGGAGATTAAAATAAAAGATTACGCCTTTAACCGTCTGGATGTTATTATCGGCGCATTCATTGTAAATATAGTGGCTATTTTTATTATAATAGTCTGCGCGGAAACTTTATATGTTAACGGAATCCATATCTCTACCGCAGCAGATGCAGCCAAGTCTTTAAGGCCGTTGGCCGGCAATTATTGTTATTTACTTTTCGCTATCGGATTATTAAATGCTTCTTTGTTTGCGGCGTCGATACTGCCTTTATCTACGGCCTATACAGTATGTGAAGGTATGGGCTGGGAATTGGGCGTAAACAAAAAATTCAGAGAGGCACCGCAATTCTACTGGTTATATTCGGTTATAATATTAATCGGCGCTATCTCAGTTTTAATTCCCGGAGTAAATTTTGTAAAAGTTATGCTTATAAGCCAGGTGGCAAATGGGATTTTACTTCCCTTTGTGCTTATCCTAATGTTATTATTAATCAACAGAAAGCGGCTGATGGGTGAGCATACTAATTCTCCGATTTATAATATTATCACCTGGGCTGTGATTGTTATAATGATTTTACTTTCGGCAGGTTTGGTGTATACTTCTTTTAGCCATTAAATAATATGGAGAATAAATTTCTAAAACCTGTGTTTATTGAGGCCTTCGATTTGGACGACGCCTGGTTCCAGTGTCTGAGTTCTATACTGGATAACGGCGTGGTCTATGAAATCACAAGGGGCAGTTACCAGGGCCAGAGGCGCCTGGAATTTGATTTGGCCTGCGTGCACGTAAAAAATCCCGGGCATCAGATTATCCCTATAATCCCTGAAGGTATGAGTATTCCTGCGCCCACAGATATGGATTATATTCAGGGATACTTGAGTTATCTTCTCACCGGGACAAAGACGAATACTGAAGATTATACTTACGGCGAGAGATTGGTTGACGCAAAAGTCAGAATTAAAGAATCTAAAGACGGCAAAGAAATGGTCAAAGAAATCCCTCTTAATGTAAATCAGGTGGAAGAGGTTATTAAGATGTATAAGACGCAAGGCTTTGGTACAAACCAGGCCACTATGGAAATAGGAATGCCTTCGGATATTTATTTGGCTGACCCGCCGTGCCTGCGTTTAATCGATACAAGAATCCGCAATGGCAAGTTGCATTTCATACTTTATTTTCGTTCCTGGGATTTATGGGGCGGCTTTCCTTCAAATCTGGGAGGGTTGCAGTTGGTTAAGCAATATATGGCTGAAGAAATCGGAGTGGAAGACGGCGAAATTATAGCATTAAGCAAAGGTCTGCATCTATACGAATATTCCTGGGAATTAGCCAAGATGCGCACCAAAAAAAACATAAAAATAGGTTAATTTATCAATAATATCTATTTTATCGCTTTCCGTTATTCCCGCCCAATAATCATTGACATTTCTTTCTATCTTATTATAAAATAAAGACCTATAAAAACTTACCTTTTATTATGCTGAAAAGACAAAATATAACTATTTTAGGTGACGGTGGTTGGGGTACGACTCTGTCTATTCTATTATCTAAGAAAGGATACAACGTCTGCCTCTGGGGGATATTCAGGGATTATACAGAATCTTTGAAAAAGAAAAGGGTAAATTCAAAGTTCTTAAAAGGAATAAAAATCCCCAAAGAGGTATTTATTACTTCTGACTTAAAAGAGGCATTATGTTGTGCTCAGACTATTATTTTGGCTGTTCCTTCACAATATTTGCGTAGCGTCTTGAAAAAGATAAAAGGCACAAAAACAAAGGACCGTTTATTCTTAAGCGCTACAAAAGGAATTGAATACAAAAGTCTTATGACGATGTCGGAGGTTATTACCGACGAATTAGGCGGAGTTAATTTGGCGGTGCTTTCCGGGCCGAACATAGCTCAGGAGATAGCCAGGGGCATGCCGGCAGTTTCAGTGGTGGCATCTAAAAATCACCACACAGCCGGTTATTTCCAGAATTTATTGATGAACGAAAAATTCCGCGTCTATACCAATAGCGATGTGGTAGGCGTAGAATTGGGAGGCAGCCTTAAAAATATAATTGCTTTGGCCTGTGGTATTTCCGACGGGCTGAAATTAGGCACAAATGCCAAGGCGGCTTTACTTACACGGGGTTTGGTGGAAATAAGCCGTCTGGGCGTGGCTATGGGAGCAAACAGAGAGACATTCTTTGGCGTAAGCGGTTTGGGCGATTTAGTAACGACTTGCACAAGTTTATATTCCCGCAATAGATTTGTAGGCGAACAGATAGCAAAGGGAAAGAGATTAAGTGATATAGAAAAAGATATGCAGATGGTGGCAGAGGGCGTTTCTACGACCAAAGCAGCTTATACCTTGGCAGGTAAATACAATGTAGAAATGCCTATCACAAAAGAGATATATTGTGTATTATATAAACATAAAGCACCTCAGAAAGCATTGAAGGATTTGATGTTAAGGAGAAGAAAGGCAGAGCAATAAATAGAATTTACCGTAGCGTAGATTAAATGGCGGGGCGTGGCGCAGTTTGGATCAGCGCACTTGAATGGGGTTCAAGGGGTCGTCGGTTCGAGTCCGACCGCCCCGACCAAAATAAATTTTTGCAGCGGGAATAATTCAGGCAGCAACTTGTATTCGTTAAGTTCCATAAGTTATTGTCTTTTGAACAAGGGGGCAATCTTGGTATCTTATGGCGGTCCGGAGAGAAGAAGGAATCCGCGTGTCCATAAAAACTTTGTAGTCAATTATAGGATTTATGGCGACCCCGACAACATAGATATTTCCCAGACGAAGAATATCAGCGAAGGGGGAATGCTACTGACAACAAACTGCGCATTCGATAACGGCACAATTTTAGCCATAGAGATTAAATTGCCTTTTATTTCCAGTTACATTAGATTATTAGGAAAGGTTTTAGAATCAAAAGAGATTGCGCACGATCTGATTTATGAAACAAGGCTGGTGTTTAATTATATGGACGACCAATCCAAGGAATTCGTCAGGAACACGGTAAATTATTTTTCAAAAAAGGAAACAAAATGAAAAAGATAAACATAGGATTAATCGGCCTGGGCACGATCGGCAGTGGTGTTTTAAAGATTCTTTCACAAAAGAGAAAGTCTTTCAAGAAAAAATACGATGTCGATTTTAATATGGCAAAGATTTGTGATAAGAATCCCAAGTTGAGGAGTAAGCTGAATATAAGCCCCAGGATTTTTACCACCAAATATCAGGATATAGTTAACAGCAAAGATATCGATGTGGTAATCGAGCTTATCGGCGGGATAAATCCGGCCAAAGACATAATTTTGCGTTCTTTGGAATCCGGTAAGAGTGTAATTACCGCGAACAAGGCGTTATTGGCACAGGATTTGTCCTCTATGCTGGCAGTGGCCCACAAAAATAAATCACAGCTTCGTTTTGAGGCTTCTGTTTGCGGCGGGATACCTATTATTAAATCTCTTACGGAAGGACTGGTTGCTGACCGCATAGAAAGCGTGGTGGGCATTATAAACGGCACCAGCAATTACATTCTTTCCGAAATGGCAGAACAGGATTGTTCTTTCTTTGAGGCATTGTCAGAAGCCAAAAAAAGAGGATTTGCCGAACGCAATCCTTCTTTAGATATAAAAGGTTTTGATTCCGCACACAAGCTGTCTATTTTGGCTTTTCTGGCATTCGGTAAATATATTCTGCAGAAAGATATCTATGTAAAAGGAATTGAAGAAATTTCTCCTCTGGACATAAAATACGCCAAAGAGCTGGGATTGGTTATCAAGTTATTAGCCATCGCCAAGAAGTCAGACGGAGATATTCTGGAAGTCAGGGTACATCCTACTTTGATTTCCGAAGAACATCCTTTGGCAAGCGTAAACGGAATTTTTAACGCGGTTTATATCAAAGGTGAATTGGTAGGCGATTTGTTATTTTTCGGCCAGGGCGCAGGGCAATTACCCACGGCCTCTGCAGTCATAAGCGATTTAATCGATATCGCCAGCCAGAAAAGGCCCATTGATTTTTCGCAGAAGGGATTAATCAAAAAAATTAAGAGAATGGATGATATACGGTCGAAGTATTATATCCGTTTTATGGTGATAGATAAGCCCGGCGTATTGGCCAAGATTTCCGGAATTCTGGCTAAACGTAAAATAAGTATTGCCTCGGTTACTCAGAAAGAAAGAAGCAGGGCAAAAGTGGTGCCGGTGATAATGCTGACCCACGATGTCAGAGAAAAAGACATAAGGCTCGCGCTGGAGGCGATTGATAAATTGGCAATGGTAAAAAAGAACACTGTAGTAATTCACAGAGAGGAGCTTTAAAAGATGTACTGGAAAGGCGTAATAGATAAATATAAAAAATTCCTGCCGGTAACTGACAGAACACCCATAGTATCTTTGAACGAGGGGAATACTCCTTTGGTGTTCAGTGAATACTTAAGTAAAATCACCGGATTGGAAGTTTATTTAAAATACGAAGGCGCCAATCCCACGGGTTCATTTAAGGACAGAGGAATGACTATGGCAATTTCCAAGGCCAAAGAGGAAGGCTCGGGAATTGTTATGTGCGCCTCTACCGGAAATACTTCTGCCTCAGCCGCAGCTTACGCAGCCAGGGCGGGAATGAAATGTATTGTTTTAATTCCGGACGGAGCAATTGCTCTGGGTAAATTATCACAGGCATTGATTCACGGCGCAAAGGTTTTAGCCGTAAAGGGAAATTTCGACGATGCTTTAAATATCGTAAAGGAAATTACCAGCCGCTGCAAGATTACTCTGGTTAATTCTTTAAATCCCTACAGGCTCCAGGGCCAGAAGACCGGTGCTTTTGAGATTTGCGATGCTCTTGGCGAAGCGCCGTTCTATCATGCCATTCCCGTCGGTAACGCAGGAAATATCACTGCCTATTGGATGGGTTATAAGGAATACCATAAGAATGGAATTATAAAACAACTTCCGGTAATGCTGGGATTCCAGGCGGCAGGTGCAGCACCAATAGTCAAGGGACATCCTATAAAGAACCCCAAGACAATCGCCACTGCCATTAAAATCGGAAATCCCGCGAGCTGGAAAAAGGCAGAACAGGCGCGCGATGAATCCGGCGGGTTGATTGATATGGTTACGGATAAGGAAATATTGGAGGCCTATAAATTATTAGCCGCAAAAGATGGTTTGTTTGTTGAGCCTGCTTCAGCTGCTTCTGTGGCAGGTGTGATTAAATTATCCAAAAAGAAATATTTTAAGGTTAATCCTGGAAAATTAGTCTGTATTCTTACCGGCCACGGGCTTAAAGATCCGGACCGGGCAATAAAATCCATAAAAAAACCCAAGGTCGTAAAAGCCGATACAAAGGCCATCTTAAAAGAGATTGGCTATTGAGATAGAATTGCGAATGCAAAGCGCGACGCTTAAAGGCAGAAGAGTTCTCATCACCGCAGGCCCGACCTGGGTGGCTATAGATAAAGTAAGAGTGATTTCTAATATCTCGACGGGAAATACAGGCATACTTTTAGCAAAACAGGCGGATAAGATGGGAGCCAGGGTAACTTTAATCCTTGGCCCAATCGGAGAGACGAAATTAGGCAAAACAATAAATGTTAAACGCTATAATTATTTCGACGAATTATACAAAATAATCCGCCAGGAACTTAAAACAAGAAAATACGATGCAGTCATACATTCGGCAGCTGTGTCCGATTATAAACTTAAAAAAGAAAATAGCAGAAAGATAAAATCCGATATAAAAAATCTTAATCTGGTTTTAAAACCAACCGCTAAGATTATTAATAACATAAAAAAATATGCAGCCAAGACGGTATTAGTGTTGTTTAAATTAGAATTAGGCGTAAGCCAAGACAAAATGATAGAGAGGGCAAGAAAGGCAATGCAGAGTTCACGCGCAGATCTGGCTGTGGCAAATACATTTTCCGGACGAAAAACTTACCAGGCGCTGATTATTGACCGGGACAAAGTCTTTTGCAAAATCAATTCCAAAAAAGAATTAGCGAGAAAATTGCTGGAAATAATTTCTTTTCAATCTAATTAACCCCACGCTTACGAGTGTGGAATATTCGAAAATTCCCCATAAGTGAGTATTGGGAAAGAATAAAGATATGATGATGAAGTATGTAATTCTGGTTCCCGACGGAATGGCTGACTATCCGAATCCTGCGTTGGCAGATAAAACGCCGCTGGAGTCAGCTTATACCCCCAATATGGATTTAATAGCCAAGGAAGGAACCTTGGGACAGGTTTCTACTATCCCCAAGGGAATGACACCTGCCTCAGACGTGGCTAATATGTCCATTTTAGGTTATGACCCGGCAAAATATTATTCTGGCAGAGGGCCTTTGGAGGCGGCAAACTTAGGCGTGGAGCTCAAAGATGACGACGTGGCTTTCCGCTGCAATTTAATTACTGCCAGCGAAGACCAGATGGTAGATTACAGCGCCGGCCACATCTCCAATAAAGAGACAGAGGTTCTGATTGATTTTCTAAACAGAAAATTCAGAAGCGAAGATTATAAATTCTATGCCGGAGTAAGTTACCGCAATCTCTTTGTCATAAAAAATAAAGGGCGTGATTTGGAGAAAGTAAAATGCATTCCGCCGCATGATATTTTAAATCAGAAAATATCCAAAAATTTGCCACGCGGCAAGAATGAAGAAGTGCTGATAGAATTGATGAACAAATCACAGGAATTATTAACGCAGCACGAAATCAATAAAGTAAGGTTAGATTTAAGGGAGAATCCTGCCAATATGATATGGTTATGGGGGCAGGGCAAGAAACCCAGCATGCCCACGTATTTTGAGCGTTTTCATAAAACAGGCGCAGTAATTTCTGCGGTGGATTTAATAAAAGGATTAGGCAGGATTTTAGGATTAGACGTTATAAATGTTCCGGGCGCAACCGCCTATTACGACACAGATTATCAGGCAAAAGCCGACTATGCGGTCAGGGCTTTGCATAATAAAGATTTTGTCTATGTGCATGTAGAGGCTCCTGATGAGGCAGGCCACAACGGCGATTTAAGGGAGAAAGTCACAGCCATCGAAAGATTCGACAAACATATTGTGGGAACTTTTTTAAAGCATTTTCAGCAGTCAAAAGAAAAGTTCAGATTGCTGGTTTTGCCGGATCATGCCACACCTTTATCGCTGCGCACACACGTTTCCGACAGCGTTTGTTTCGGCCTTATGGGCGAAGGCATTACGCATAACGGATTCAGCGAGATGAGCGAGCAGAAGGCAAAAGAAAGTTTGGTCAAATTCTCCACAGGCGAAGAATTGATAGAATATTTCTTCAGGGAGGGGAGTAATTAACATGAATTCTTTGGTCATTGTGATTATCAGCTTCTTCTTGTTTATCTGGGGCTATAGGGTTTATGCCAGAAAATTAGAAAATCTATGGCAGATAAATTCAGCAAACCCCGTGCCCAGCAAGACCAAATATGACGGCGTGGATTTCGTTCCGGCGAGAAACTGGTTGGTTTTATTCGGCCACCATTTTTCATCCATAGCAGGCGCAGGCCCGATTGTGGGCCCGGTTATTGCCTGTTGCATCTGGGGATGGGGGCCGGCATTAATCTGGGTTGTATTAGGTGCAATATTTCTGGGTGGTGTCCATGATTTCAGTTCATTGATAGTATCTATAAGGGAAGGCGGAAATTCCATAAGCACCATTGCTTCCAAGGCAATTTCCAGGCGCGCGCATATTATGTTTGCGATATTCGTCTGGCTGGCGTTGATTCTGGTAATAGCGGTGTTTGTCTATTTGTGCGCAGATACTTTTGTAAACGAGCCGAGAATTATTTTGCCTTCATTGGGGCTTATCCCGCTGGCGTTGGTAGTGGGATTATTACTTTATCGTTTTAAAACAAACCATGCCCTGGCAACGGTTATAGGCCTTGTGGGATTTGTCGCATTAATTGTGTTGGGGCAGTTCTTTTTTATAACCAAGGTTTCTTTGACTTGGTGGGTGGTAATATTATTGGTTTACAGTTTCTTTGCCTCGGTTTTACCGGTGAATATTCTGCTTCAGCCGCGTGATTATTTATCCGGCTATCTTTTATTTTTTGGCGTAGCCGCAGGTTTTTTGGGATTGGTAATTTCTCATCCGCCAATGCAGTTGCCGGCTTTTATAAAATTTAACTCAGGCGAAGGATTTATCTGGCCGATGCTGTTTGTGACTGTGGCCTGCGGGGCAATTTCGGGGTTTCACTGCTTGATTTCATCTGGCACCACCTCCAAACAGATAGCTAATGAAAGAGACGTAAAAAAAGTCGGCTATGGCGCAATGGTTATGGAAGGGCTCGTGGCGGTGATAGCAATTTTAGCCATATCCGCCGGATTAGGCAAACAATCTTTAATAGATAAATCCAGCCCTGTAGTATTATTCGGAAGCGGCTACGGCGTTATTACTAAAAGTTTTTTATTCGGTTACGGCGGAATGATGGCAATGCTCATCTTAAACGCTTTTATACTTACGACTCTGGATACGGCCACGCGCATAACGCGTTACATAACCGAAGAGCTGCTTAATTTTAACAACAGGTATTTTTCCACGGCGATAGTCGTGGTTTTAGGCGGGGCCTTGGCTCTGGTAAAAGACAAATTCAATACTCCCGTATGGAAAAAACTCTGGCCGGCATTTGGCGCGTCCAATCAATTAGTGGCTGCCCTGGCTTTATTTGTAGTAAGCTGCTGGCTTTTATCCAAAAACAAATCTGCAAAGATTACGCTTTATCCGGCTGTCTTTATGCTGGTGACTGCGGTGGCGGCGCTGGTTTATCAGGCAATAGTAAATTTTAAGAATGGAAATTATCTTTTATTTGCTATTTCATTGATTTTAATTATATTGGCTTTTATAATGACTATAGATGTAATCAGGGTTTTCAGAATAAAAAGAAATCCCATAAATAAAGAATAAACCCAAGGAGCACAAACGATATGAGTTTAATTGTACAAAAATACGGCGGCAGTTCTGTAGCCAATATAGAACGGATTAAATCCGTTGCCAAAAGAGTGGCGGGTTACAGAAAAAAAGGACATAAGTTAGTCGTGGTTGTTTCTGCTTTAGGTGATACTACCGACGAGCTTCTGGATTTGGTTTATAGTATAACCAAAGAACCCTCGGAGCGGGAACTGGATATGCTGCTTTCCACCGGAGAACAGGTATCTGTGGCGCTTTTAGCCATAGCCTTGCATAAATTGGGTTTTGAAGCAATTTCTTTTACCGGCGCGCAGGTGGGGATTATTACCGACGCTACTCACACCAAGGCAAGGATTTTAAAAATCAACGCCGATCGCATAAACGAAGAATTAAGAAAAGGAAAGATTGTGATTGTGGCTGGATTTCAGGGCATTACCTTGAATCAGGATATCACGACTTTGGGCCGCGGAGGCTCGGATTTGACTGCTGTGGCTTTGGCCCAGACACTCAAGGCGGATTTATGCGAGATTTATACCGATGTGGAGGGCGTGTTTGCCGCCGACCCCAGAATCGTCAGGAAGGCAAAGAAAATCGACCAGATTAGTTATGACGAAATGCTGGAGATGGCGTCATTAGGCGCCCAGGTTATGCAGGTGCGTTCTGTGGAAATGGGAAAAAGATTTAATATACCTATACACGTGCGTTCATCTTTTCATAAAAAAGAAGGGACGATGATTATCAAGGAGGCCAAGAGTATGGAAGAAGTTGTAGTCAGAGGAGTGACTTTAAATAAAAATGAAACCAAGATAACCATATGCGATGTGCCTGACCGTCCCGGCATAGCAGCCAAGATATTTAAAAAAATAGCCGAGACCAATGTAAGCGTGGATATGATTGTGCAGAATGTCAGCCATACCAGAATTACCGACATTTCTTTTACGGTGGTTAAATCCGACGCTGCCAAGGCGGTCAAGATTACCAGAAGGATTGCCTCCAGAATCGGCGCAGGAGAGGTTATCGAAGACCCGGATATCGCCAGGATTTCCATTGTGGGCTTGGGTATGAAGTCGCATCCCGGCGTGGCAGCCAAGATGTTTGAGATATTGGCAAAGATAAAAATCAATATCGAGATGATTTCTACCTCAGAGATAAGTATTTCCTGTATCATTCAGAAGAAATTTGCCGAAAAGGCGTTAAAGGTTATTCACGATAAATTCGGAGTGAGCAAGAATTAATTTAAAGAAAGGCCAAACAAATGAATAAGGTTACTATTTACGATACGACGCTTCGCGACGGCGCCCAGACAGAAGGGATTTCCTATTCGCTTGGCGATAAGGTAAGAATTGCCCAGCAATTGGACAATCTGGGCATTCACTATATCGAAGGCGGATGGCCGTCAAATACCAAAGATAGGGAATTGTTCAGGGAATTAAAGAAAAAACCCTTGAAGAATTCCAAATTGGTTGCCTTTGGTTCTACGCGCCGCGTAAATGAAAAAGTGGATAAAGATTCCAATGTAAAATCGCTTATCGAGGCAGGGACGGATATTGTCACGATTTTCGGAAAGACATGGGATCTACACGTAAAAGACGTTTTAAAAACCACGCTTGAAGAAAACCTGAATATGATCTATGACACTGTTTTTTATCTGAAATCAAAGTCCAAACAGGTTTTTTACGACGCAGAACATTTCTTTGACGCCTATAAAGCAAATAAAGATTATGCGCTGAAAACTTTGGAGGCAGCGCAGAAGGCCGGAGCCGACGTAATTATTTTATGCGACACAAACGGCGGAACGTTGACTTCTAAATTGGCAGAAATTCTGGAAGAAGTCAAAGAACATATTTCTCTGCCATTAGGAATTCATACGCATAACGATTTGGGTCTGGCTGTGGCAAATTCCATTGCCGCTGTTGAACGCGGCTGCGTGCAGGTACAGGGGACTTTTAACGGCTACGGCGAAAGATGCGGTAACGCAGATTTAGTCTCCGTCATTGGTATTTTAAAAATTAAAATGGGAATCGATTGTTTAAACGACGCCAAATTGAAAGAGCTGACCAAAACCGCACATTTTATCAGCGAAATTTCCAATATGAAACAGATGACAAATCAGCCGTTCGTGGGAAGTTCTGCGTTTGCGCATAAAGGCGGCGTGCACATTGATGCCGTTTTGAAAAATCCGTCGAGCTATGAGCATATCAAGCCCGAGCTTGTGGGAAATCACAGGCGGGTTTTGGTTTCGGAATTGGCGGGAAAGTCGCCGATTTTAATTAAGGCGCAGGAAATGGAATTGGATTTGGACAAAAAATCTCCGCAGACAAAAAAGATTTTAAAATTACTCCAGGATTTGGAACACCAGGGTTATCAATTTGAGGCTGCGGATGCGTCATTTGAAATTCTGGTGAAAAAGGCACTGAAAAAATATAAAAAGTTTTTCGATTTGGAAGGCTTTAAGGTTGTCATCGAAAAAAGAAAAGACAATAAAGTCTATTCCGAGGCAACAATTAAACTTAAAGTAAATAATGTCCAGGAACATACAGCCTCCGAAGGCGACGGCCCTGTGAATGCCTTGGACAGCGCATTACGAAAAGCGCTGAAACAATTTTATCCGTCGCTTTCCAAAATGCACCTGAATGATTTTAAAGTAAGGGTGCTGGATGAAAAAGCCGGCACAGCAGCTAAGGTGCGCGTTTTAATCCAGTCGCAGGATGAAAAAGATTCCTGGACTACCGTGGGAGTTTCGGAAAATATTATTGAAGCAAGCTGGCAGGCGCTGGTTGATTCCATCGAATATAAATTATTAAAAGATCAGGAGAAGAAGTAGTCTAAAAATAATTGGAAGATCGGGGGGCGTTTCAAAAAGGGACAGATAAGTGGACTGAGGTGTTCTCAAATGAAACGTCCCTAGTAATAAAATTGGAGATAAGGTATGAAAAAATGTCATTATTGTGCAGAGGAAATACAGGATGAAGCAATTAGATGCAAACATTGTGGTAAAGATTTAAATAAGAAAGAATTGAGTTTAGGTATGATTCTGCAATTTTTATCTTATGTCTTAATAGCAATTGCCATCTTTTCTATCTTTTTGCCCTTGAGTAAATTCCAAGCCCCAATCGTTGGAACTCAATCAATATCGGCTTTTGAAATGGTAAAGTCGGCAATATCGTCTTTTGAAATGGCAAGGTCGGCCACTGAAAATAAAAAATCAATAGCGTCCACCGAAATTGATACTAAACCAAAGTTAGATGTTAAAAATTTTAAAGAGACAGTAATAGATAGGGCAGGCGAGCCGGAAATCTTAAAAGAGAGACCCATGTATAGATTTATTAACATTGGAATAGTTGCGGGAGATATTGCACATATTTTATTACTAGTTATTTTGTTATCGTTAATACTTAAAAAATACCTACTTACCCTGGTTGCGTCCTTAATTGCTTGTGTTTCTTCGGTTTTGCTTATGATTAGCTTATTTTTAGCGAATGATTTGTTGCATTATACAATCAATACATCAATGAAAGAGCTCGAGGACAATCCTTTTGCGGGTTTAGCAACACTTTTTACACAAGGCATCAAAATAGAACCAGGTATTGCAGTTTTCATTTTGATTGGGACAACTTTCCTAATCTTTATATTCACTTGGTTAAAGAAGAATTATTGTTAAATAAGTAATCTCTGAGTAAAATCGTGTCGTTTCTACGTAACTATTTGTTAATAATATGATTACAATTCAATTCCTTAATTTATCCATAATTATAAAAGCACAATTAGCATGACAGAAATCCCCTCGCGTTATAATCCACAGGAAACCGAAGATAAATGGTATAAATTTTGGACAGAAAATAATTTATTTTCCGCAAAAGCTGACCCCGCAAAAAAGCCGTTCTGTATAGTCATTCCGCCGCCCAATGTCACGGGAATCCTGCACATGGGCCACGCATTAAATAATACAATTCAGGATATTTTAATCCGTTACCATAGAATGTTAGGTGAAAGTTCCTTGTGGATGCCGGGGACAGACCACGCCGGCATTGCCACGCAGAATGTGGTGGAAAAAGATATTGCCAAGCAAAACTTGAAGCGCCAGGATTTAGGACGCGAGAAATTTCTGGAGCGCGTATGGCAGTGGAGAGACCAATACGGCTCCACAATCATAAACCAGTTAAAAAAGCTGGGCGCTTCCTGCGACTGGCCGCGCCTGCGTTTTACAATGGATGAGGATTATTCCAGGGCAGTAAAAGAAGCTTTTGTCGAGCTTTGGAACGACGGACTGATTTATCAATCAGACTACATTATCAATTGGTGCCCGCGCTGCCAGACCGCATTGGCTGACGAGGAAGCGCCCCACCACGATGTCGAAGGAAAACTTTATTATATCCGTTATCCGTTAAAAGATAAAATCCTAAATCCTAAATCCGAAATCCGAAACAAATCCAAAATCCAAAATTCTAAATCCAAAAATTATATCGTTGTGGCCACAACCCGTCCCGAAACAATGCTCGGCGACACTGCGGTTGCGGTAAATCCCAAAGATAAAAGATTTAAAAACCTTATCGGCGAAACTGTAATCCTGCCTTTAATGAATCGCGAAATAAAAATTATCGCAGACCAACTTGTTGATCCCAAATTCGGCACAGGTTTGGTAAAAGTAACTCCAGCCCACGACCCCAATGACTATGAAATGGGCTTGCGCCACAAATTGCAATTCATAAATATTTTACATCCTAACGGCGTATTGAATGAAAACGCCGGAGAATATTCCGGAATGGACAGGTTTGAGGCGCGCGAGGCGATTTTAGAAGATTTAACCGAAAGAAAATTAATCGAAAAAATAGACGACTACGCTCACGCAGTCGGCCATTGTTACAGATGCCACACGGTAATCGAGCCGTATTTATCCAAACAGTGGTTTGTGAAGATGAAGCCGCTGGCAAAAGAAGCGATTGAAGCCGTAAAAAAAGGCAAAATAAAATTTTACCCTAAGCGCTGGACAAAAGTTTATCTGAACTGGATGGAAAATATCCGCGACTGGTGTATTTCGCGCCAAATCTGGTGGGGCCATAGGATCCCTGTCTGGTATTGCCAGGATTGCAAAAATATAATCGCATCCGTGGACACGCCGAAAACTTGCTCAAAATGCAATTCTATAAATCTAAAACAGGATGAAGATGTTCTGGATACCTGGTTTTCATCGTGGCTTTGGCCGTTCGCCACATTTTATTGGCCGAATAAAGATGAGAAAGTCAAAAAAGAACTGGAATATTTCTATCCCACCAATACTTTAGTCACGGCGCAGGAAATAATATTTTTCTGGGTTGCCAGGATGATTATGGCGGGATTATATTTTAGAAAAGACATTCCTTTCCGCGATGTCTACATTCACGGCACAGTGCGCGACATCGAAGGAAAGAAGATGTCTAAGTCTCTGGGAAATGTCATAGATCCTCTGGATATTATAAAAGAATACGGCTGCGACGCGCTGCGATTTAGCTTGGTTTCGCTTACTTCCACAGGCCAGGATGTATTCCTCTCAAAAGAAAAGTTCGAAAAAGGAAGGAATTTCGCCAACAAAATCTGGAATGCCTCGCGTTTTATCCTTTTAAATTTGAAAGAAGAAAACACAAGCCAGGATTTGTGCGTTGTATTTGAAAAAGAAAATCTCAATCTCGCAGACCGCTGGATTTTATCCAATTTCTACCAGATGCTCGCTGACCTCGACAAAGCTCTGGCAAATTACAGGTTTAATGAATCAGTAAATCTTATTTATGAATTCTTCTGGCGGAAGTTCTGCGACTGGTATCTTGAAATCGCAAAACTTAACATAAATGATAAAAATACCCAAATTATTTTATACAAGATTCTTGAAAAGTCGCTGCGCATTTTACATCCGTTTATGCCATTTCTAACAGAAGAAGTCTGGCAAAAGCTTCCGAATGTCAAAGAATCCATATCAATCTCATCTTGGCCGCACATTCAGAAACAGATTATCGACAGAAAAGTAAACAGCCAGATGCAGATTCTTATGGATATCATAACCTGCGTGAGAAATATCCGCAGTAACGTTAAGATTCCCGTAAATGAATTTATTAACATTCAGATTCAGACCACAAATAAAGCGAAAGCAGCGCTCATAAATGAAAACAAAGAAATCATCAAGACTCTGGCGCAGGTTAAAGAAATTATTTTTATCAAAGACAAGAAAGAAAAACAAAAAGGCATAAGTTCCGTGGTTTCCAAAGACCTTTCGCTAAATATTCCTCTGGAAGGCATAGTAGATACGCAAAAGGAAGAACAAAGGATTAAGTCGCAAATTGAGGAATTAAGAGCTATGATAATAGATAAGGAGTCGCGCCTGAAAAACAAGGCGTTTCTGGCAAAAGCGCCGGAAGAAGTCGTGGAAGCCGAAAAGGAAAGAGTTGCCGAAATTAAGGAAAAGATAGGCAAATGCAAGGAGATTTTACGTGCGTTCAATTGATGCGCAGAAATTAGATAATTTTATAAAAGAAGTCCTGGCTGAGGATTGCTGCCTAAATGATATCACAACCAAAGCCCTTGGTCTGGGAAATTTAAAGGTCAATGCAGCGATAGTCGCAAAAGAAAACGGCGTCCTGGCGGGAATTAATGTGGCAAAAAAGGTATTTGCACTTGTAGATAAGAATATAAAGTTTTCTTCACATAAAAAAGACGGCGATAAATTTAAAGTCGGCGATACTTTGGCAAAGATAAGCGGTTCTGTGAGTTCAATTTTATCCTGTGAGCGCACAGCGCTTAACTTTTTGTCGCAATTGTCAGGCGTGGCCACTCAAACCCGTGAATTCGTAGATAAAGTTAAACCTCGTAAGGCAAGGATTATGGATACCAGAAAGACGACTCCGGGCCTGCGGCTTCTTGAAAAATACGCTGTAAGAGTCGGCGGCGGCTACAATCACCGCTATGACCTGGCCGAGGCGATTTTAATCAAGGATAACCATATCGCGGCCCTGAGAAGGAAGAATAAACACCTGAATTTAGGCGAGGTGATTAAAATCGCCCGCAAATCCAGGAATAAAAATATGGAAGTGGAAATCGAGGTAACCGGTATCAAGGAATTCAGAGAGGCGCTGAATTCCGCACCTGACATCATAATGCTCGACAATATGAGTGCGCGCGAGATGAAACAGTGCGTCGCACTCCGCAACAAATCACACAAAAAAACCCAGCTTGAAGTTTCCGGCAACGTAAATCTTTCAAACGTGAGAAAATTATCCGGCTTAGGGGTGGACAGAATCTCCGTAGGTTCGCTCACCCATTCGCCGCAAGCTATAGATCTGTCAATAGAGTTCACAAAATAAAGAAAGGGGTGGAAACATGGTAAAGAAATTGATTCTTGTAGTGGTTGTGGGGATGCTTTTGGGCGGGTGCGTCATCACATCGCAGAATCTGTCCGGCAAAAAATATGTCCCGAGCACCAGCAGGTATAACTTCGTGCTTACGGAGACATATGAGTCTCCGGTATTGTCATTTAGAAAGCTGGACATAAAGAATGCCGATTTCCGGTTATATGTAATCCTGGTTATTGCTTTTGCTTTGTTTGTGCGTATTGTTGTAAATATGTTAAAGACAGATGCTATTCTGCAGGGGAAAGCAGATGCCAAGGGGTATAATCTCAGTAAAATATATAAAAAGAAAGGAATGGAACTTTTCTCGAATTTATTCCTCAGCCAGGAAAGACACGCTAAATTAAACGACTATTTTCTTCCTACCATACTGGGTGGTCTGGAATTGTATGTTTACCCGGCCATTATTGTCTGGGGCAAATGGTCTCTTATTGCGGCATGGATTGTAATAAAGATAGCGCTGCATTGGGACAGATGGCAGAAATCCCACAGGCCGCCATATGTGCGTTTTCTGGTTGGCAACGCCTTAGTTGTTTTATTGGCGATATATCTGACCAAGTTTATAGTTAAGATATAAATCGGAAGAAAAACGGGGACAACCTTGAGAATAAAATCAAGGTTGTCCCCGAAATTCTCTGGATGAACAAATTATTGTTTAGATAAGAATTGTCTATTGAATATAAATGGGCTATAATATAAATATGTAATATTATTAAGATAAAAATGGCCCTTCCTAATCTTACAAAAGAAGACATTAACAAAATCTTAGTTGATACGCCTGTAGCGGTTATGGGTAAACCAGCGAAAGGTGGACAGAAGATAGTTTTTCCTATTAAGATTAATGATGAATTGTTCGCAATCAAATTCATGTTAGTTAATATACCGCAGTCCGTTGAAGATGAAGAAGGACAAATAAGGATTTTGATTGATGAAGTAACGGCCAGAGCCAGAAGAGAAGTTAAGGTGATAGAAAAATGTCAGTCTCCTTATTTAGTCAAATTAGGTCCCATACCCTTAACGTCTTTAGACTATAAAGGGCAAACGTTGCTTTATTTTACAGAACAATTTATTGAAGGAGTTGATCTCAGGAATATTATTATAAAAAAGCAAAAATTATCCATAAAAGAGATAATTCGTTTAGGGAGAAATATTACAGAAGCTATAAGAGTCCTTTGGATGTGCGCAAAGATACATAGGGACATAAAGCCAGGCAACATTATGCGAAGCAAGCAGTCTGGTGATTTTATACTATTAGATCTGGGGCTTGTTTTAGACCTTCTTGACGAATCGCTTTCAAAAACTGGAATTGTCCCAGGTACACTGATGTATCTATCGCCGGATCAAATAGATTTAGCACGTAAACGTCAAATGGATTTCCGTTCGGATATTTTTTCGTTAGGTGTTGTTTTATATGAAGCAGCTACTGGTCATCATCCTTTTATGACAGGTGTGAATAACCCTACAGATATTATTGCTAAAATTTTGGATAGTAAGCCACCTTCGCCAATATCACTTAGAAGTGATTTACCAATAGAACTTGATAATATAATTATGCGACTTTTAGCCAAAAAGCCTCATCTTCGTTATAGCACGTGTAAGCAACTAGATGAAGCCCTTGCTGCAGTAAGGATATAATAAAGAGATAGGGAGGGGACAAAATGGCTTTTTTTGTACAGCATGGATATGGAAAATCAGATAAGATAACTAGAGGCATACAGGCAGGACATCTTCAAGGTGTTATAATGAGCCCGCGAGATGAGGATCCCGTAAATCTTCAGAGTTATGTTGCAAGTTTACGTCAGGAATTTTCTAATATTCCTATTATTTTTGACACTCAGTTTTATGTCACCACGGTTTCTCCCGTGAAAGAAGGAAATTTATCAAGTTACCCATATTATCATGCTGGTCTCACAAGAGGTGATTTTATTGCGCCTGCTGATATTGGTCGATATATTAGAGAAAGTATAGATTATCAGATGCAATTACCCTTGTCTTATCTTGTTTCACCTACAGTTCTCTTTGATGATTTTCAGGATCCTTGGAGTCAAATTGCTTTATCAATGGCTCAAGAGTCAATTGCTTATCAAGCAAATTTAAGAGGAGCGCCTCCTTTATTGATATCACTAGTATTTTCTGAAACAGCTCTTCGTTCCGCAGATAGGATGGGAGAATTCCTTGATATAATTTCGGTTTTCCAGGCAGCCGGATTTTATATCATCTTGAGACGATCAAATGATCACTATACAACTCAAATGGATTCTAGTACGTTACAAAATTTATTATATATGACTTATGCACTTGCCGAACTAAATTCTTTTGAGGTTATTTATGGTTATACAGATATAATGGGTATATTACTTCATGTGGTTGGAGCAGCAGCAACAGCATGTGGTTGGTTCAATTCTCTAAGGCAGTTTTCCCTCTCGAGATTTCAACCATCCACAGGAGGTAGGCCTGCTAGAGATAGATATACTTCTATACCCCTGCTAAATTCTATTTTAGTAATCCCAGAATTAGATTCAATTTACAGAAGTGGGCTTATAGATGAAGTATTGACCGCAACATCTTACGATGGTATACTTCGTACTGATCCGGCAAATGCACCTTGGACAAAAGATATAAGTTACTTGCATCATTGGAATGCAGTTCAGCAAGCTATAGGGCAAGTAGCTACAGGGACGATTGGTCAAAGACTGAATTCAATGCTTGAGATGATTGCAAGAGCAAGAGCAATTTATGCTAGATTAGAGCAGGGTGCAGTAGCGTTCGAACCATATTCAAACTCAGCACACTTGGAACAATGGCAGAGAGCTATTCAGAATTTTAGAACGGATACTAGTATTTGATGGTTACTGAAAATAGAAAAATATCTGAAGCTTTTTTAGCTGCTACTTTTGAAGATTGCCTTCGTAAGAAATGCTTCAACGAATTTCCGGAATTTAAGTTAATCGCTCGAGAGATAAGTTGTCGTCAAGGAATAGCTGATTTCATAACAATATCTGGCCATGGATTAGAGAAAAAATACTTTGCAAAGATTAACCACGTATTTGATGGCTCAACTGAAAGTTATATAAAAGTTTTTTCCCTCCTAAGACATTTAATTCCTCGAAGCAAAAAATATATCATAGAGAATAGTGGTCTTTCTTTAAAAACAATTAAAAGCATATTAACTAACCTAAGACATAAAAAGGCTATACTAGAATTACCTAACGGCTATTTTATATTGTCGCCAAAATGGCGTATAAAATCAATGGAATTATGGGCTTTTGAGCTTAAAATTAGCAATTGGAAAAGAGCTCTTTTTCAGTCGCTGCAGTATAGAGCTTTTGCAGATCGCCTAATTATTGTTTTTCCTGTGGAAAAAGAAAATTTGATACTAAAAAATATTGGACAATTCAAGAAATTTAAGATAGGTGTTATGGTATTTGATGCCTTAAAGCAAAAGTATAAGATTTTGCTTCCACCTATAAAGAATAAACCTGCTTCAGAAGCACATCGCCTTTTTGCATTCTCAAGGATTACCTCATCGATAGAAACAACTATCGGAATAGCATAAATTAGGACCGTTTCTTGATAAGTATTTGTAGCACATTAAGTTCTGATAGAACTGTCCCCAAATAAAACAATGTGTCCCTTGTCTAATCAACTTAAAAATCTCTGCGATATTTTTAAGTTAGACTTCGGGATCAATTCGCACAAATAACTTACTCACACTTGCGTGTTCGTAAGTTATGTACTCATTGATGGAAAAATTCAAACTCGTTTCAAAATTAAAATATGATTAAAGAAAACAAAAGAGGCTTTACGTTAATTGAATTAGTTATGGTTATTGTTATCCTCGGCATTTTAGCAGCCGTGGCTCTGCCGAGATATCTTGATTTGCAGGCGCCGGCCAAGGAAGCTACAGAAAATAGCGTAGTCGCGGCAATAAGGACCGGTATTTCTAATTATTATGCTAATAAGTGTGTTGTCTCCGCAGGCGCTTATCCGGCAGCCTTAGATAGCGCTGCCAATGGAAATTGCGCGGCTGGCAACGCTTGTTTTGATATGGTGCTGTCGCAGGGAGGAATAACTTCTGATTGGTCAAAAAGAGGCAATACTTATACCGGACCAAATGGAGGGGTTTATGTATACAGCAGTTCAGGCGGTTCATTTTCTAAGAGAGAATTAACTGCTATTCCGGCTTCAATCGAAGCTGAGCCACTCTAGTTGTAATTAAAAATCCCATGGAAAAATTCAGATTAGTCAGCAAATTTAAGCCTACCGGCGATCAGCCGCAGGCGATAGAAAAGATTAGTGCTGGTGTTTTGGCGAAAAAGGCACACCAGACGCTTTTGGGCGTTACAGGTTCGGGAAAAACATTCACAATGGCAAACGTGATTGCCGAAGTAAATAAGCCCACGCTTGTCATTTCCCACAATAAAACCCTGGCTGCGCAACTTTACACGGAATTCAAAGAGTTTTTTCCGCACAATAGCGTGGAGTATTTCGTAAGTTACTACGATTATTACCAGCCGGAAGCTTACATTCCCCAGACAGACACATACATTGAAAAAGATTCATCCATTAATGACAGATTGGACAGATTGAGATTATCATCCACAAGTTCTTTAATGTCGCGTCGCGATGTGATAATTGTGGCGTCGGTTTCCTGTATTTATAATCTGGGTTCGCCTGAGGAATACAAAGGATTACTTTTATTTCTGGAAAAAGGCGCAGAATATAACCGCGATAAACTGCTGCGGCGTTTGATTGAAATGTTATACGAAAGAAACGACTATGATTTCAAAAGGTCGAAGTTCCGCGTGCGCGGCGAAGTTGTGGATATTTATCCTGCGTATTCGGAGAAGGCAATCCGCGTAACATTTAATCTGGATAAAATTAAATCAATCGAGGAATTTAATCCTGTAACCGGAAAGAAAATCACGACGCTTGATAAAATCGGGATTTATCCGGCAAAACATTATATTGTTTCGCAGGACACATTAGAAGACGCGATTAAGGCAATTATTCGGGAAATGCAGGACCGTGTGGAATATCTGACGAAAAACGGCAAACTTCTTGAGGCGCAGCGCCTGGAGCAGCGCACAAAATATGATATGGAGATGTTACGCGAAGTCGGCTACTGCCATGGAATTGAAAATTACTCGCGCCATTTGTCGGCAAGGCCCGAAGGCTCGCGGCCGTTTTGTTTGTTAGATTATTTTCCCCAGGATTTTCTTGTGATTATTGATGAAAGCCACGTGACAATTCCGCAAATCAGAGGAATGTATGAAGGCGACAGGTCACGGAAACAAACCTTGGTTGATTTTGGTTTCCGCCTGCCTTCGTGTCTGGATAACCGTCCTTTGAAATTCGATGAGTTCAATTCATTAATCAGACAATTTGTTTATGTTTCAGCCACGCCGTCGGATTATGAAATAAGATTGAGCAAAGGAATAAGCGCGGAGCAATTAGTCAGGCCGACAGGAATTATCGATCCGGCGATTGAAATAAGGCCGACGCAAGGACAAGTCGATGATTTAATGCTTGAGATAAAACAGCGCGCAAAGAAAAACGAACGCGTGTTGGTTACGACTTTGACCAAGCGCATGTCTGAGGATTTGGCGAATTATCTGCAGGAAGAAGGCCTTCGCGTGCAGTATCTGCATTCGGAGGTTGAAACACTTGAGCGCGTGGAAATCTTGCGCAAATTGAGATTAAAGGAATTCGATTGCCTCGTGGGAGTGAATTTATTGCGCGAAGGCCTGGATTTGCCGGAGGTTTCTTTGGTTGCGATATTCGATGCGGACAAGGAAGGATTCCTGCGTTCGGAAGTTTCATTGATACAGTTGGCAGGACGGGCAGCCAGGAATATCAACGGAAAAGTAATTATGTACGCAGACCAGATTACCGGTTCGATGAAAGAGGCAATGAGAGAAAGCTCACGCAGGCGCGAAGTCCAGATTGAATTCAACAAAAAATACAAAATCACGCCGGCTACGATTAAGAAAAAAATTCAGGAAGGAATAAGAGGCGAAGAGGAAGCCGCCAAGATTGTCATAGATTCCACCGGCTTAGGCGAAAAGGAATTCGAATTGCAATATCTCATTTCTGAGTTAGAATATCAGATGGAATCAGCAGCGCGAAATCTTCAATTCGAAAAGGCAATTGAATTAAGAGACAAGCTCAAAAAATTGCAGAAATAGTCTATGAATAATCCCAGCAAGGAGAATGAGCAGAGAAGGCACGAGCGTTACCCGGTTGAGGCAAAGGTTTATTTTAATGTTAGTTATCAGGTAATGGCTAGGCTTAAATTTCAGATTTTAGATAAAGACAAACACGATAAAACTCTTTCAGAGAAACTTTCCGCGATGACCAAGAACGTGAGCGTAGAAGGTTTATGTTTTATCTCCACCAGGGAATTGAAAAAAGGGGATTTTCTCAATTTATACGTGTATCTGCCCGACGCAAAAGAGCCGATTACTATGCAGGGCGAGGTAAGGTGGTGCCAGGAATCATCAGGCCAAAAAGACGATCTTAAATTTGAAACCGGTGTAAAGTTAACCAATGTAAACGGCAAGGCCGTGCTCGGCTCTACATACCACGACGGCGCAAATCAGATTATCTGGAGCCCGGTATTGGAATCGTTTTTCGGAAGTTTCAGGAGGCTCGCAGAAAGGCGGGTGGCGACTTAAATATGTCACAGTTATTGGCCATAGATATAGGTAATACAACTATTGCTTTTGGATTGTTCAAAGGCAAGCGTCTCGTTTTGAATTTCAAACTTCCTACGCACAATAAAAGCAGGGAATTTTATAAGAAAAGTATTTTACGAGCGTTGGGTAAAAAGAAGATTGATGCTTCGACTTCGCTCAGCATCAACCCTGAGCGACGGTCAGCTTTTAAATCAGCAGGAGTCGAATGGGTTGATAAGATTATTATCTGCAGCGTTGTGCCGGAGAAGACCAACGTTTTGAAAAATCTGCTCGCAGGAATTTTTAAGAAGAAAGTTTCTGTGGTGGGAAAAAATGTCAAAGTTCCCATTATAAATAAGTATAAAAATCCCAAACAGGTTGGCCAGGATAGGTTGGTCAATGCTTATGCAGGATTAAAATTGTTCGGCAAAGGTTTAATCCTGGTTGATTTCGGAACAGCGGTTACATTCGACGTGGTTTCCAAAAATAAAGAATACCTCGGCGGATTGATATTCCCCGGATTGGATTTATCTCTGGATGCCTTGTATTACAAAACAGCGTTACTTCCGCGCATTAAAATCAGAAAGCCGAAAAATCTAATCGGCAAAGATACGATTTCCAGTATGAATAACGGAATTGTGTTCGGAATGGCAGGAGTCTGCGACGAGGTAATTGAAAGGTTGCTCAGGAAGTTCAAGGGATATAAAGTTATTGCCACAGGCGGCAACGTTAATTTTATCAAACAGTATTCCCGCAGGGTTAAAATCGTCCGTCCAAATCTTACGCTTCTAGGATTGAGGATGTTGGGGTAGATTCTTCGGCACATTGCCTCAGAATCAAGGGAAATTTTCATTAATGAAAATTTCCCTTGACAAGATTTCTAAATTTATTTATAATTAGCACTCCCAAATAAAGAGTGCCAATTCAGCAGTATCATCATAAAGAGATTAAAACAAACAAGTTAACGGGAGGTGTTTTAATGAATATTCAACCATTAGGCGACAGAATTCTCATTAAGCCTTTAGAGGCAGAAGAGAAGACAAAAGGCGGAATACTTTTACCGGATACAGCCAAAGAAAAACCACAGGAAGGCCAGGTTGTGGCAGTAGGCAAAGGAAAACTTTTAGAGAGCGGTAAGGTGGAGCCTTTGGAAGTCAAGGTTGGCGACATCGTTTTATACGGAAAATATTCCGGCACAGAAATCACCAAGGATGGCGACGAATATTTATTTGTCAAGGCAGAAGATATTTTAGCGATTATAAAAAAGAAATAAGTGAGGACATAAGTTATGGAGACTTATATTGAAAATTTATGCGACATAACTTATCAGTCCGAACTTATCCCCCCTTCTTGCTTTCGCAAGAAAGCAGGGGGGATTAATTCACACCTATCACTTATGTTCACTTTGTTCCATAAGTGATGTGTTCATTAAAGGAGGAGTACAATGGCAAAGCAATTAATTTTTAGCGATGAAGCAAGGCGCGCGGTTCTACGCGGAGTAGAACAGTTAAGCCGTGCCGTAAAAGTGACATTAGGCCCCAAGGGCAGAAATGTCGTTTTGGACAAAAAGTTCGGTTCGCCCACAATCACCAAAGACGGCGTAACCGTAGCCAAAGAAATCGATTTGGAAGATGCTTATGAAAATATCGGCGCACAGCTGGTAAAAGAAGTGGCGGAAAAAACATCGGATATAGCCGGTGACGGAACCACAACTGCTACAGTTTTGACGGAAATAATTTATAAGGAAGGCTTAAAGAACGTTACTGCCGGCGCAAATCCAATGGCTTTAAAGAGAGGCATTGAAAAGGCAGTGGAAAAAGTCGTGGAAGAATTAAAGAAATTATCCAAGCCAATCAGGGACAAAAAAGAAGTAGCTCAGGTTGCATCCATCGCATCCAATTGCGATACAGAAATCGGCGATTTGATTTCCGAGGCAATGGATAAGGTGGGAAAAGACGGCGTTATCACAGTTGAGGAAGCAAAGTCCACAGCCACAACTTTAGAAGTCGTGGAAGGAATGCAGTTTGACCAGGGATATCTTTCACCTTACTTTGTTACCGACGCCGAGAGAATGGAATGTTTATTGGAAGAGCCTTACATATTAATCTATGAAAAGAAAATATCCAATTTAAAAGAGTTATTACCTTTATTAGAGAAGATTGCCCATTCAGGAAAACCGCTTCTGATTATTGCCGAAGATGTGGAAGGCGAGGCATTGGCGACTCTGGTTGTGAATAAGATTCGCGGCACGCTTGTGGCAGTGGCAGTAAAGGCCCCGGGTTATGGCGACAGAAGAAAGGCAATGCTGGAAGATATCGCAATTTTGACAGCAGGCAAAGCCATTACCGAGGATTTGGGAATCAAACTGGAAAACCTTGATGTCGAGGATATGGGCAGGGCCAAGAGAGTAAAAATCGACAAGGAAAATACCACTATCGTAGAAGGCGCTGGCAAGACAGCTGCGCTAAACGGCAGAATTTCCCAGATTAAAAAGCAGATCGAAGATTCAGATTCTGATTACGATAAAGAGAAGTTACAGGAAAGATTGGCAAAGTTATCCGGCGGAGTTGCCGTAATAAATGTCGGCGCAGCCACTGAAACAGCAATGAAGGAAAAGAAAGCCCGCGTGGAAGATGCTTTGCATGCAACGAGAGCTGCTGTTGAGGAAGGTATAATTCCCGGCGGCGGAGTGGGATTATTGCGTTCTATTCCGGCTTTGGAAAAGATGAAACTGGAAGGCGATGAGCAGATAGGATTAAATATAGTGAAGCGTGCATTGGAAGAGCCTATCAGGCAATTAGCCGAGAACGCAGGATTAGAAGGTTCGGTTATTGTGCAGAAAGTAAAGTCCATGAAGGCAAACGAAGGTTATGATATTTCTCAGGATGCCTATGTGGATATGGTTGATGCTGGCGTAATTGATCCTACAAAGGTCACACGTTCAGCTTTGCAGAATGCCTCCAGCATTGCGTCTTTACTTTTGACCACAGAGACTTTAATTGCTGATAAGAAAGAAGAAGAGAAAGCCATGCCGGCTATGCCTCCAGGAGGAATGGGTGGAATGGGCGGAATGGGTGGATATTAATAAGTTGTGCTCAAAAGCGCAAACTTAATAAATAGCTGTATATTTAAGGCCAGAGAAATCTGGCCTTAAATATTTATATAAGATATATAATTAATATTGACAAATAAAACAATATTCTGTATCATTAGACTTTACTATCCTACCGAATAAACTTCATAAATAAGGAGATAAATCTATGGCAGAATTTATCGGAATTAACAGAAAAGCCCGCAGGTGCTATGGTTTTGATGAAGTGGCATTAGTCCCCGGAATGAAGACCATAAATCCCAACGAGGTGGATACTTCCTGGGTTATTGACGGCAAGAGATTTAAGGTGCCGATTTTAGCTGCAGCCATGGACGGCGTAGTGGATGTGGATTTTGCCGTGGCTATGGGAAAGCTCGGCGGAATCGCGGTATTAAATCTTGACGGCGTCCAGACACGGTATGATAATCCCGGAGAAGTCCTGGATAAAATCGCCAAGGCCAGCCCGCAGAAAGCCACAGAATTGGTCCAGAGTATTTATCTTAAGCCGGTCAAAGAAAAACTTATCTCCAAAAGAATCCAGGAAATCAAAAAACATAAAGCATCTGCTATGGTAAGCTGTATTCCCCAGAATGCAGAGCGTTTCGGAAAAATCGCACAGGATGCAGGCGTGGATTTATTTGTAGTGCAGTCCACAGTCACCAGCACGCAGCATATTTCCAACGAATACAAGGCATTGGATTTATCCAGATTCTGCAAGACAATGAAGGTGCCGGTGGTTATCGGCAATTGCGTTACTTATGAAGTGGCTCTGGAATTGATGCATACAGGTTGCGCAGGGCTTTTAGTAGGAATCGGTCCCGGGGCAGCATGTACCACGCGCGGCGTCTTAGGCATAGGCGTGCCGCAGGTCACCGCTACTTTGGATACCGCCGCAGCCAGGGATTATTTTTATAAAAGAACAGGAAAATACGTTCCTATAATCACCGACGGAGGAATGCGCACTGCCGGAGATATCTGCAAGGCATTTGCCGCAAACGCTGACGCGGTGATGGTGGGTTCTGCATTCGCGCGCGCAAAAGAAGCGCCGGGCAGAGGTTATCACTGGGGTATGGCCACATCGCACGTAAATTTACCCAGAGGCACAAGGATTCACGTAGGCACAGCAGGGACATTAGAAGAAATACTTTTCGGACCGGCAAAAGTTGATGACGGCTCGCAGAATTTAATGGGGGCTTTAATGACATCTATGGGTTGCCTGGGAGCCAGGACAATCAAAGATATGCATTTTACAGAAATTATCATTGCGCCTTCGATTCAGACAGAAGGAAAAATATTCCAGGTAGTACAAAGAGTGGGGATGGGAAAATAAAATGTATAAAGACATAATTTTAATTCTTGATTTTGGTTCGCAATATTCACAGTTAATCGCGCGCAGGGTGCGCGAAGGCCGCGTTTACAGCAGGATTGTCCCGCACGATATTTCCGCAAGTGAAATAAAGGAAATTGCCCCTAAGGGCTTGATTCTTTCCGGCGGGCCTGCCAGCGTAACCGCAAAAGGCAGCCCCAAGATGGATGCAAAAATATTTAAACTGGGCATTCCTGTTTTAGGCATATGTTACGGAATGCAGTTAATCGCCGAGTATTTCGGCGGCAAAGTAAAAAATACCAGAGACAGGGAATTCGGCAGGGCAGAATTATTTTTAGATGACCACTCGGATATTTTTACCAATCTGCCGGGAAATCTCACCTGCTGGATGAGCCACGGAGATTATGTTTCCAAACTACCCAAAGGATTTTCCGTATTGGCCCACACATTGAATACACAGATAGCCTCATTTGCCAATAAACAGAGAAATGTTTTTGGCGTGCAGTTTCATCCTGAAGTCGTGCACACCTCCAAGGGCGATAAAATTATAGCCAACTTTTTATACCGCGTATGCGGTTGTGCGCCCAGCTGGCAGATAGCCTCTTTTATAAGACAGGCGGAGAAGCGCATAAAAGAAGCAGTGAGAAAAGGAAAAGTGGTATGCGGATTGAGCGGCGGAGTGGATTCATCTGTCACGGCTGTTTTGGTGCACCGCGCAATCGGAAAAAACTTAAGATGTATTTTTGTGGATAACGGATTGCTGAGAAAAGACGAGGCAGAGCAGGTTAAAAGAATATTCAAAATTAATTTCAAAATGAATCTGGAATGCGTGGATGCCTCTACAAGGTTTCTCAACAGGTTAAAAGGCGTAACCGATCCGGAGCAGAAGAGAAAAATTATCGGCAATGAATTTATAAAGATATTCGAAGAGAGGGCTGCCAAGATAAAGAATGTGGAGTTTCTGGCGCAGGGCACATTATATCCTGATGTAATCGAGTCTGTCTCCGCTACAGGTTCTCCTTCGGCAAAGATAAAGACCCATCACAATGTGGGCGGCCTTCCTCTGAAGATGAGGCTCAAGCTGATTGAACCTCTTAAGGAATTATTCAAAGATGAAGCCAGGGAAATCGCCAAAGAATTAGGTTTGCCTGATTCCATAATTTCCCGCCAGCCGTTCCCCGGCCCGGGATTGGCAATCAGGATAATTGGCGAGGTTGATTCCGAGAGGCTGCGCATTTTAAGGGAAGCCGAAGAAGTTGTTTTGGCGGAAATCACCAAGGCAAAACTTTACGACCAATTGTGGCAGTCTTTTGCAGTGTTATTGCCGATTAAAACTGTGGGCGTTATGGGCGATGAGCGCACTTATGAAAATGTGGTAGCCCTAAGATGCGTGGTCAGCTCAGACGGCATGACAGCAGACTGGGCAAAGATACCTTATGAGGTTTTAGAAAAAATATCCAATCGCATTATAAATGAAGTCAAAGGCGTAAACCGCGTTGTCTACGATATAAGTTCCAAGCCGCCCGCAACGATTGAATGGGAATAATATAGTTTTGCGTTATAGCGTTATTGCGTTATAGCGTTTAACCAATAACGATTTTATGGTTCACTCCGATTTTGTGCATTTACATGTGCATACCCAGTACAGCCTCCTCGACGGCGCCTGCCAGATAGAAGAGCTTATCAAATTAACACAGAGTTTTAAAATGCCGGCACTGGCTATTACCGACCACGGTAATATGTTCGGTGCCATTGATTTTTATCTGAACTGCCAGAAGATGGGCATAAAGCCGATTATCGGCTGCGAGGTTTATATTGCGCCGGAGTCCAGGCTTAAAAAATCAGTCAACGGCATTCAGGATTCATCCAACCACTTTATATTATTGGCCAAAGATGAAACCGGTTATAAAAATCTGATGAAGCTTATTACCATAGGCTATCTGGAGGGATTTTATTACCGGCCCAGGATTGATAAGGAAGTGCTTGCCCAGCACTCCAAAGGATTGGTTGGTTTGTCTGCCTGTTTAAAAGGCGAGCTTGCCTGTCTTATCCAGGAGGATAAAATTAACGAGGCCATAAAGGCAGCCGATGAATTCAGCCATATTTTTGATAAAGGAGATTTTTATTTAGAGCTGCAGGAAAATAAAATACAGGAACAGACAAAAGTAAACCAGGGGCTGCTTAAGATAAGCCAGGAATTAAACCTGCCCATCGTGGCCACAAACGATACCCACTATTTGAAGAAAGAACACGCCCGCGCCCACGAAGCGCTTTTATGCATTCAGACACAGGCTATTCTCACCGACCCACAGCACATGCGTTTTCAGACTGATGAATTCTACTTCAAAGATCCCAACGAGATGAAACAGTTGTTCAAAGAATTGCCCCAGGCCATAGCCAACACCATAGAAATTACAAACAAGTGCAATCTGGAACTGGATTTCTCACAGATTCATCTGCCCAAATACCATCCTCCGGACAATCAGGATAAAGATGAATTCCTGATGAACCTCTGCCGCGAAGGATTAACCAGGCGTTTTAAACAAGTAAGCCCGGAAATCAAAAATAGATTAGAACACGAAATCAGCGTCATTAAGAGCATGGGATTTACCAGTTACTTTCTGATTGTCTGGGATTTTATCCATTATGCAAAGAGTAAAGGAATACCGGTCGGCCCGGGCCGCGGTTCGGCAGCCGGAAGTCTGGTGAGTTTCCTATTGGGCATTACGGATATCGATCCTTTAAGATACGGTTTATTGTTTGAAAGATTTTTAAATCCTGACAGATTAAGCCTGCCTGATATAGATATTGATTTCTGTTACGAACGCCGCCAGGAAGTAATTGATTACGTAGCCAATAAATACGGCAAAGAAAACGTGGCCCAGATTATTACATTCGGGACGATGCAGGCCAGAGCTGCCATAAGAGATGTGGGCAGAGTTATGGGCATGCCTTATCAGGAAGTGGACAGAATTGCCAAGTCTATTCCGCCGGATCCAAATATTACTTTAATGGATTCTCTGGCAAACGAACAGGAAATACGCACAATGTATACCACCAATCCTGAAATAAAAAAATTGGTGGATACAGCGATGATTCTGGAAGGACTGACGCGCCACGCCTCAATTCACGCAGCTGGCGTTGTTATTGCCGACACAAAACTCACCGATTATGTTCCGTTGTGCAAAACCCAGGATGACCAGATTACCACCGGTTATTCTATGTTTCCTCTGGAAAAAATCGGTTTACTGAAAATGGATTTTCTGGGGCTGCGCACGCTCACAGTCATCAGCGAAACTGTTAAAATTATAGAGCGCACGCAGGCAAAGAAAATCGATATCTCCACAATAGCCTTGGATGATGCCGCGACTTTTAAATTATTGGCCAGCGCCCAGACAATGGGAGTGTTCCAATTGGAAAGCTCGGGAATGCGCGATTTGCTGCGCAAACTGGAGACGTCGAAATTTGAGGATTTGATTGCGCTTTTGGCTTTATACCGTCCCGGCCCAATCGGCTCGGGAATGTTGGATGATTTTATCCAGCGTAAACACGGCCGCGGCGTGATTAAATACGACCATCCCAAGCTTGAACCGATTTTAAAAGAGACCTACGGAATAATCGTTTATCAGGAACAGGTTATGCATATTGCCTCGCAGGTGGCGGGATTCAGTTTATCCGAAGCAGATTTATTGCGCCGCGCAATGGCAAAGAAGATTCCTGAGGTAATGGAGCAGCAGCGCAAAAAATTTATGGAAGGCTGTGCCAAAAACGGAGTGAGCGAAAAAGTTTCATCAAAAATATTTGACCTGGTGGTTTATTTTTCCGGTTACGGATTTAACCGCAGCCACAGCGCAGCCTATGCTCTTATTTCTTACCGCACCGCCTATCTTAAGGCAAATTATCCTGTGGAATTTATGACAGCGCTTCTCACCAGCGAAAAAGAAAATACCGATAAAGTTGTGGAATACGTCAGCGAATCCAATCGTATGAACATAAAAATTCTTACCGCAGATGTGCGCAAAAGTTTTGCCAAATTTACGGTGGAGGATAAGAATTCCATACGCTTCGGATTGCTGGCAATTAAAAATGTGGGCCAGACCGCTATAGATTCAATTGTGGAAGCAAGGAAAAGCGGTGTTGAGTTCAAGGATTTCTTCGATTTCTGCGAAAGAGTTGATTTACGAGTTTGCAACCGAAAGGTTATGGAGAGTCTGATTAAATGCGGAGCATTTGACAGCTTTGGATTATACCGCAGCCAGCTGATGAGTATGCTCGACAGCTGCCTGGAGCAGGCATCCCGATTGCACAAAGAGCGCAGCAAAGGCCAGCTCTCATTTTTTGATAACGGCGATGAAAGCGCAGGCGGTTTTGCCAGAGAAAAACCTGAGCCGCCGAAAATAAAGGAGTGGCCGGAGATTCAATTGCTTGCCTTTGAAAAAGA
The DNA here is from genome assembly GCA_028711115.1 of Candidatus Omnitrophota bacterium. Lineage (GTDB taxonomy): Bacteria > Omnitrophota > Gorgyraeia > Velamenicoccales > JABMQK01 > JAQTSV01. Next base: position 1,014,724 of record JAQTSV010000001.1, on the reverse strand, counting down.
ATATCTGGGATTTTATGTCACAGGGCATCCTCTGGCGCGTTACGCGCATTTATTGAGTATGTTTTCTTCATGTTCCATTGCGCATTTAAAGGAAAAGGCCGACGGAGACGATATTTCTTTAGTAGCTTTGATAAATAAGGCAAAACACACCACCACCCGCGCCAAAAACGAGAGAATGGCGATTTTAATGATTGAGGATTTGGAAGATACGGCTGAGGTTCTGGTATTTCCTGCAGCATTTCGCCAGAGCTCGCAGTATATCGCAGCCAACAATGTCGTATTCTTAAAAGGAAGATTGGATTTGAAAGAAGACCGGCCGAAAATCATTGCCAATACAATTCTTCCCGTGGAAGAGGCATATAATTTAGTCACCGCCATAAATATCAAACTTCCCCAGGCCAGGGAAAGTATGCTTGAGTCTGTGAAAGAAAAATTAGCCAGCCATCCCGGACAGATTCCGGTCTATTTGCACTTCCACACGCCGCAGAAAGAAAGAGTCAAGGTTTTAGTGGGCAGCCAATTATTCGTTTCATCCAACGAGACTTTGATTAAGGAATTGAGCGAACTTTTAGGCGAGGAACAGATTTCGTTGGCGATATAGATAAGATGAATTTAGAACAGAGGTAACAGTTCATAAGTTTCTACATAGGAGGACGGCATGAAAGATTTTTTCTTAATAATAGTTGGTTATGTAATACGGTTTTTTTACGAACGTATTTTTGATAGAGGTCCAAAGGTAGTTTTTAATATTGAAATAATAAGAGGTTTTAACATTCCAGCAACGCAACCCAGCAATCCCAATATTCATTTATGGCAACAATCTATCTATTTAACAAATTGGGGAAAGACTCCGGCTACAAATATAGTAATTCCGCATAGATTGATTCCTTTTTATCTGAATGTATCTGTACCCGCTATCAGTAAAACCAGAGATGATCGTCCAAATAGAACGATTACCATAGCGTCAATAGCACCAGGAGAACTAGTAACAATTACTTATTTAGACTATGTTGATTATTCTCCAACCGCGATAGAAGGTCAAATTGTCTATGATCAAGGAGTCGCAAGAGAGATACCTCTTTTGGTCACAAGATACCCTAACAAATGGTTTATTAGGACGAGACGCTTATTTGCTATTATAGGTATTGCTGCTTTAATTTATTTTTGTTATTTTAAAATCCCTTTATATTTACAAGTAATTAAAACATATTGTCAGACGGAATCAAAGTAGTAACTTAAACCGTTTCTAGATAAGCCATTGGAATTGCCTCTAGATTCTTCGCTGACGCTCGGAATCAAGGAAAATCGCTTCAGGGTTTTAGCAAAGGCGATTTTCCTTGACTTCATAACTGCTTAGTGCTATGGTAGTTATATAAAATTTCAAATAAAGCCCAAACTTAGCTTCACTTATGTTCACTAACATTCCATAAATTATCTGCTCATTAAAGGAGGTTAGTTATGACGAAAAAAGATATTGTGCTGAAGATTTCGGACGAGACTAACATAAAGCAGATTGACGTAAAGAAAGTTGTACAAAAGACTTTCGACCAGATTATAGATAGTTTGGTGCGCGGGGAGAAGGTGGAACTGCGCAATTTCGGCGTGTTCAAAATCAAAGAGAGGCGCAGCCGCACAGGCAGAAATCCGCGCACAGGCGAGGTTGTCCCAGTTCCTTCGCGCAAGGTAGCTGTGTTTAAGCCGGGCCTGGAGATGAAGAACAAGATAAAATAGCAATCATCGATATAATTCTTAGATATAAACTTAGAAAATAACTCAAGGGCGGGTTTAATCCCGCCTTTTTTCAGATTAGGAATTAAGACCTTATGTTACTTCAGGTTCCCCGAGGCACAAAAGATATCCTTCCGGAGGAAACTCCTGTCTGGCAAGAAGTTGAATCCAAAGCCAGGCGCATTTTTTCCTTATATAACTATGCGGAAATCCGCACGCCTGTTTTTGAAAATGTCACATTATTCAAGCGCGCATTAGGCGATGTTACAGACATTGTTCAGAAACAGATGTTTGTGTTTAAACAGGGTGATGATCACTTTGTGCTACGGCCTGAGGCAACTGCTTCCATAGCCCGCGCCTATCTGGAAAATAATCTGGGCTTTGGCGTAAAATTAAGAAAGTTATTTTATATCGGGCCCATGTTCCGCGCTGAGCGCCCGCAAAAAGGCAGATTAAGACAATTCCACCATATCGGCGTTGAGGCAATTGGTTTGACCAATCCTAATCTGGATATAGAGGTAATTGAGCTGGCAGACAAATTACTCCGCGAATTCGGAATTTCCAATTATAAATTTGTCATAAATTCGCTGGGCTGTGTTAAAGATAAAGCTAAATTCGCGGATTTATTAAAACAAGCTTTGGCAAAACATAAAAAAGTTCTGTGCAAGGATTGCCAGAAAAGAATTACCAAGAATGTTTTCAGAGTATTAGATTGCAAGAATGAAAAATGCAAAGAAATAACCCACTCATTAAAAATCGGACAGAGCTATCTTTGCGGCGATTGCAAATCTCATTTCGATAAAGTTTTGAAAGGTTTGGATAAATTTGGTATAAAATACGAGGTAAAAGAGCAATTGGTGCGCGGTTTGGATTATTATTCCGGAGTTGTATTCGAAGTTGTCCATCCGGACTTGGGCGCGCAAGATGCCTTGGGCGCCGGCGGAAGATACGATTACCTGTTTAAAGAATTGGCAAATAAGGAAATCGGCGCTGTGGGATTTGCCTTTGGCGAGGAGCGTTTAATGCTTGCGCTTCCCAAAAAAGAAAGCTCAAAGAAATTAAATGTTTATGTGATGAGCTTAGGCGATAAAGCCGCGGATAAAAGTTTGGAATTGGTAAAAAATTTAAGAAGCGCGGGAGTGAGCTGCGATTTTGATTATTCCGACGGCTCATTAAAGTCAAAATTAAATGAGGCGAATAAATTAGGCGCAAGATTTGCCATTATTATCGGAGACGACGAGATTAACAAAGGCAAGCTGGTTGTTAAATTTATGCAGGAAGGAAAGCAGGAAGAAGTTGAATTCGTAAACGCAGTTGGATTTATCAAAAACATTTTAAAGGAGTGATATGCTAAGGACTGTAACCTGCGGTGAATTGACGCTAAAGGATAAAGACAAAGAAGTTATTTTGTGCGGTTGGGTTTTTCGCAGGCGCGACCACGGAAAACTTATTTTTATAGATTTGCGCGACAGATACGGAATTACGCAGGTGGTTTTTATCCCCAAGGATTGCGGCGAAAGTTATAAATTAGCCGCGGAATTACGCGCGGAATTTGTGGTGCGCATAAAAGGTATTGTAAATCCCCGTCCGGAAAACACCAAGAATCCCAATCTTAAGACAGGCGAAGTTGAAGTATTGGCCAAAGAATTGGAAATCTTAAATAGTTCGCTTAATCCGCCTTTTGAAATTGAGGACGACATCGAACTGACCGAGGAAATCCGGCTGCAGCACCGCTATCTGGATTTGAGAAGGAAGAAGATGCTGGATAAATTGCTTTTGCGGCACCGTTTCTTTCAGGTGGCGCGCCAGTTTTTATCCAAAGAGGATTTTGTGGAGGTGGAGACGCCCATTCTTACGAAATCCACGCCCGAAGGGGCGCGGGATTTTCTGGTGCCTTCGCGCCTTAGCCCGGGGAATTTCTTTGCGCTTCCCCAGTCGCCCCAGTTATTCAAACAGATATTAATGGTTTCGGGTTTTGACAAATATTTTCAGATAGCCAAGTGTTTCCGCGATGAAGACCTTCGCGCCGACAGGCAGCCAGAATTTACGCAGATTGATATTGAGATGTCTTTTTGCGAAGAGGAAGATATTTTCAAATTAAGCGAAAGGCTTATGCATAAGTTATTCAAAGACACACTGGGCGTAGAATTGGAAATTCCTTTCAAACGTTTAACTTATAATGAAGCGGTGTCCAAATACGGTTCGGACAAGCCGGACATAAGAAATAAAAAAGAAGGTTTTTCTTTCCTTTGGGTGGTGGATTTCCCATTATTTAAATATAACGACGAGGAAAAACGCTGGGACAGCGAGCACCATCCTTTTACCATGCCCAAGAAAGAAGACATACATTTATTGGACAAAGACCCTTCAAAGATACGCGCCTGTTCCTATGATTTGGTGTTAAATGGCAATGAAATGGCCAGCGGTTCAATCAGGATTCACCAAAGAGAGCTGCAGAATAAGATTTTCAAGCTCTTAAATCTTGAGGAAAAAGAGATTGAGGAAAGATTCGGATTCCTGTTAAAGGCATTTGAATACGGCGCCCCGCCACACGGCGGCATTGCCTTTGGCATTGACAGATTGCTTGCTATAATGTGCAGAAGTGATACAATAAGGGACGTGATTGCTTTTCCCAAGACGCAAAAAGCATTTTGTCCATTGACAAATGCACCTTCCAGTGTTAATAAGAAACAGTTAAAGGAATTAAATATTAATATTGACGACTCCAAATAAAAGCTGTAAAAAGGAGTTTTTGAATAAATATTATTTTAGGGATACCGATAATCAAAGGAGGAAACAGGATGGATAATAAAAAGATTTCAAGAATTCAATATTTATGCTTAATGGTTTTTGTGCTGGCGTTTGCAAGTTCCGGATGTTTGGTCAGGTCATATACAGTTGTAAAGGAACGCCCTGATCAGGTAATCGAAGGAAATCAGGGATATTTGAAAGGCAGCGCCCCGGCGAGAAAGACTGTAGAGAAAAAGACACGCACTACTTACGTGACGGAAGTCGAATTAGGCAAGCATAATAAGCAAGCTGCGCAGGCAGAGGCTACTTCTCAAAAGGCCGAAGGAAAAGAAGGTGTTTCCCAGAACGCCATGATTTATGAGGAAAGCGTTGCAGCGCCGGAACAGGCTCCGGCCGCAACTCCGGCAGCTTCCACGGAAACAGCCAAAAAGTCAAAGACATACGTGGTAAAACAAGGTGACACATTAGAGAAAATTTCCGCAAGGCCAGAAATCTATGGCACCAAACATAAATGGTACAAGATCTTTAAGGCCAATGAAGGGCAATTAAAGACGCCGAACAAAATTTATCCTGGACAGGTGCTGAATATTCCCGCAGAAGAGTAATTCTTTATGAATAGGATAATTCCTATTGAATCCAGCAAGGAGATACAAAAAATCTTTGGCTCTCACGATGAGAATATGCGCCTTATCGAGGATGCATTTGATATCCGTGTTTCCAGCAGCGCCGAAGGCATAAAAATTGCCTCTCACAAAAAAGATAATTTAGAAAAATCCTTAAACTTTATCTGCCAACTGTTAAATTTAATCCGTCAGGGAAAAGAACTTACCCGGCAGGATGTCGCCTATAGCTTAAAGGAATATAAGCAAGGCGGTTCATTGAATCTCAGAGAAGAACGCATAATAGATTCTTCATTGGCGAAGTCTATCGGTCCGCGCACCAAAGGCCAAAAAGAATATGTGGATGCGATCAGGAATTACGATATCGTATTCAGTATCGGACCTGCAGGCACAGGCAAGACTTACCTGGCTATGGCCATGGCGGTTGAGGCCTTAAAGAGCGGCAAGGTGCGCAGGATAATTTTAACCAGGCCAGCCATTGAGGCCGGAGAAAGCCTGGGTTATTTGCCGGGTGATATGATAGAAAAAATTTCTCCATATCTTAGGCCTCTGTATGACGCATTATATGATATGATGGACGCAGCCAGGATTGAGAAATATTTAGAGATAGGAGTAATAGAAGTCGCACCTTTGGCTTATATGCGCGGCAGGACATTAAACGATGCCTTCATAATATTGGACGAGGCGCAGAATTGCACGCACGAACAGATGAAGATGTTTCTTACGCGGCTGGGATTTGATTCCAAGGCAGTTATCACCGGAGACATCACTCAGACAGACCTTCCCGGCGGAAAACCCCTGGGCTTACTGGAAGCGCAGAGAATTTTAAGTGATATAGAAGGCATCAAATTTGTATATTTCAGCTATGCAGATGTAGTAAGGCACGCATTGGTGCAGGAGATAATCGAGGCATATGAAAGATCAAACAAAAAAGATAATACGTAAAATTATTCTGTATACGCTGGCATTTGTGTTTTTAGTTTCATTCTCCTGGATTTCCCAGATTAACCTGATTCTGACGCTCCTTTTGTTCTTCATATTCGCTTATTTGGAGATTATAGAGTCGCGCAGAACCAAAAAGACAGACATTTTGCAGCTGAGTTTTTTGTTTACCCTGGGTTTTGCCATCGCAGTATTCTTTAAAAGATATACCAATCTTTCTGTCTATTTTGTCCCTATTCCTGCCATAGCCATGCTTACCGTTATTTTATTTTCCAACTTAGAAATAGCCCTGCTTATGTCTTTTTGTTTGAGCATATTCACAGGATTTATTTTTCACGCCAGCCTCTATGTCGCTGTGGTGATGTTTTTAGGATCTCTGTCAGGCGTATTCTTTGCCTACAGGATACGCCAGCGCTCCAAAATAATTCAGGCAGGCCTGGCAGTCAGCGTGGCCATGGTTTTGTCTTTGATATTTATTTATAGGATTCCCATCGCAGTATTACCTGTTTTTTACCGCCATTTAATCCCGGCATTTATAAACGGAATAGTTTCGGCTTTTATAGTGGCGGGGGCCTTGCCTATATTTGAATCACTGTTTAATTTGGTAACGAATATAAGCCTTTTGGAATTGTCCGATTTCAATCATCCGCTTCTTAAAAGGCTGGTTTTGGAAGCGCCGGGGACATATCATCACAGCCTGCTTGTGGGCAATTTAGCTGAGATGGCCGCTGAAGCCATTAATGCCAATGCGCTCCTGGCAAGGGTGGGCGCATATTATCACGATATCGGTAAATTGGAAAAGCCGGAATATTTCTCCGAAAATCAACCTGAGCCATTATCGCGGCACGAACAGCTAAAGGCCTCTATGTCTAAAATCGTAATTACAAATCACGTTAAAGACGGGATCGGCCTGGCAAAGAAATACAAATTGAATTCAGCCATAACTCAATTTATCGAGCAGCATCATGGCACAAGCCTTGTGTTTTATTTCTATCTGCGTGCGCTTGAACAGACACAGGAACAGAGCGAGATAAAAGAAGATGGTTTTCGTTATGCCGGCCCAAAGCCACAGACAAAGGAAACAGCCATTGTGCTTTTGGCGGATTCTGTGGAGGCGGCTTGCAGGGCTGTGGAAGTCCCCAATGTCCAGCGCATAGAAGAAGTAGTGCAGACGGTAATTAACAATAAATTTATCGACGGCCAGTTAGACGACTGCGATCTGACTCTTAAGGACCTGACTAAAATCTCTAAGATATTTATCCATATACTTTCTGCTGTTTATCATAGCCGAGTAGAATATCCAGAAAAGAAAAGTGAAAATAATAATAAAGAATCTTCAAGGGAAGATCACAATAAACCCAGCCAGTATAAGAAAAATAGCTAAAAAGGTTAATCCTCCTCCGCGGTTAAATAATCTGAAGCTAAGCTTATATTTTGTCGAAAATCTCCTTATAAAGAAACTCAACCAGCAATTCTTCAAGAAGAACCGCCTCACAGATGTGATTTCGTTTAATTTAGGCAATGACTATGCCGAGGTATTTATCGCGCCTTGCGTGGTGAAGAGTAATTCCGCCTACTTTGGCGCAAGTTTCAAAGAGGAGCTTTACAGATGCACTATCCACGGGATTTTACACGTATTCGGATATAATGATGAAAACTCAAAAGAAAGATCCAGAATGTGGAAGAGGCAGGAATCAATTCTTAAGAAAATCCTGGTCAAAAAACCAAAATAAGCGAGGCCATAAATTATGAATCTTAATTTAGTGAGAAAAATAGATTACTGGATAGGTGTTCCTTTGTGCTTTATGTTCAGCGTGGTAAACAGCATTTCAAGGTTTATCCCTTTCAGAAGAAAGCCGAATGCCACACCCCGGAAGATTCTGTTTATTAAATTATCGGAGATAGGAAGTATTATCCTTTCTTATTCCCTGATAGATTTGGCGCGCAAGGAATATCCTCAGGCAAAGATTTTCTTCCTTACCTTTGAAAGGAATAAATCCATATTCGAATTGTTAAAGGTTATTCCGGAGGAAAATATCCTGATCATAAGGGAAAGCCCGCCTCATTTATTTATCTGGGATACTCTGAGGGTAATTCGGAAATTAAACAGAGAGAAGATAGATATAGCATTTGATTTGGAGTTATTCTCGCGTTTCACGGCAATACTTGCTTACTTAAGCAGCGCAGATAAGAGAATAGGATTCTACCGTTATCATTTTGAAGGGCTGTACCGGGGAAATCTCCTCACGCACAACATTGGGCACAATCCTTTAATCCATATCAGCAAGTCATTTTTATCTTTGTGGCAGGTAGTGGCTATGCCGGAGAAAATGTCTCCGGAATTAGAGAGAAAAGTCGAGGATAGAGAAATTACTTTGCCGAAAGCAAGCGCACCAAAGGAAACAATAGAACAAATGTATAAGAGGTTAAGTGAGTTCGGCGTTAATGACAGGTCAAAAATATTCCTTATAAATCCCGGCGATGGTATGCTGCCTTTAAGAGAGTGGCCTTTGGAGAATTTTATTGTGCTTTCCAAGAAGATTCTGGAAGACGGGAAAAATTACCTTATTATAGTGGGCAAAGATGAGAATTCTAAAGACAGGAAATCGTTATTGCTATACGATGCCTTAAAAGACAAAAGGTGTATCAATTTATGCAATAATACGACGCTGTCTGAATTGCTGGCCCTTTTTTATATGGCTGTGGCTTTGATTGCCAATGACAGCGGCGTAACGCATATATCTTCATTGACTCCTGTAAAGAAGTTTATTTTCTTTGGCCCGGAGAGCCCGCAAATCTACTCCCCATTAGGAGAAAACAACTGGATAATTTATTCAGATTTTCCTTGTTCGCCCTGTTTTTCCGCTTTTAACCACAGAAATTCTTCCTGCAGGGATAATAATTGCTTAAAAGCGATTAAGCCGGAACAAGTCTTCGCCCTGCTGAAAAATCATCTGTAAATAACTTTTAAAACTTTACATAAATATGATTTGCCGAGATGAAGCCATAGTATTAAAAACCAGGGATTTCCGTGAGACCAGCAAGATTGCCGTATTTTATTCTAAAAAATTCGGAAAGATAAGCGGTCTGTTAAAAGGCATCCGCAAAGACCCCAAGAAATTCGCTTCCCGTCTGGATTTTCTCTCCATAAATGAAATTATTTTTTACAGAAAAAGATTTTCCGAGCTCCATCTGGTAAGCCAGTGTGATTTTAAGAATGAGTTCGGCTGCCTTAAATCGGATGTGACTAAATTCGGCTTGGCGGGTTTTTGCGCTGAGCTTGTGTATTCGATAATGCCGCCGGAAGACGCCCATCCGGAAGTCTACGGACTTCTACTCGATTTCCTGCATTCCCTGGAAGACACTAGAGCTCCGCAGAAGCTCATATATAATTTTACTCTGAAATTGCTTTCTCTTTCAGGTTTTCAGCCCCATTTGGAAAGTTGTGTAATTTGCAGAAAGTCTATAAAAGAAAAGGCATTTTTCAGTAATCGCTTCGGCGGGCTGTTGTGCCCAGAATGTTCCCATAAAGATGCGCAATGCGAGGGTATTATTGCCGGTACCATTGCCACCATACTCTTTTTTCAGAACAGCAACTGGCCGGAATCGCTGAGATTGGACATTTTGCCTTCTGTGGAGAGGCAGCTTAGCAGGGTAATTTTTTCTTTCCTGGATTTTCACCTGGAAAAGAAGTTTAAGAGCGTAAAAATGCTTAATGAATTGCTTGACCGTAAGGTCAATATATGTTAATTTAACACTATACGAATTAAAATTAAAACATCCGCAAATAATCAGCGGCGGATTTGTTAAAGGAGAGGGAATATGAATCATAAAATCAGGAAAATGAATTTAGGAAAATCGGTGTTATTCTGTTTAATTGGTTTTATGATTTTTTCTTTTAGCCGTGTTTTTGCAGACAAGACAATGGATCCGCAGGCATTACAGTATTTTAATGAGGGCATAGAGGCGCAAAAGTCTGGCAATTTAGATTATGCCACAACTTTGTATACCAAGGCAATTTATATCAAACCTAATTATGCAAAGGCACACAATAATTTAGGCACAGTCTATGCGCAGAGACGTGATTATGCCAGGGCAGAGGAAGAATATAACACAGCTGTAGCCATAGACCCGAATTATTCCATAGCCTTAAAAAATCTGGCTGTTATGTATGCGGAGAGGAAAGATTACGAAAAGTTCTATGAATATTGGAAGCGCGCTACGGGTCTTAGTATTTATAGCCCATTTTTGATTGATGATGAAAAAGAAGAGGATGCCGAGGATTAAATCCGTATGAATATAGCCATAGTAGGGCCTGGTGCCATTGGTATTCTTTTCACCACAATGCTTAGTAAGGCCGGACAAAATGTCTGCCTTTTGGATCACGATAAGCAGAGAGTGGATTTTATTTCTAAAAACGGTATTACAGTAGACAGCAAGGACAAAACCTATAACTATCAGGTAAAGATTACAGATAAGGCCGGCGACTTACAGGACATAGATTTATTTATAATTTGCGTCAAGTCTTATGATACCAAAGATGCAGCCATGTCTATAAAACCAGTTCTAAAGGACAGCTCTTTGGTTTTGACTTTGCAAAACGGTTTGGGCAATATTGAAATCATCAGTGAAATCCTGGGTCAGGAAAGAGTAATCGGTGGTGTAACTAACCAGGGCGCAAATGTGATAAGCCACGGTAAGATCAGGCACGCGGGGTTCGGCGATACCGTAATAGGAAAGACCGACAGTAAAATACCGGCATATTTACGCGACATAAGAGAGGTATTCAATAAAGCCGGAATACCTACGCGCATTTCCAAGGATATCAGGGCATTGATATGGTCAAAGTTGATAATAAATGTAGGTATAAACGCCTTAACAGCCATTACGCATCTGAAAAACGGACAATTACTCGAATATGAAGGCACGCGCAATATTTTATGCCAGGCTGTAAGTGAGGCGATGAAAATCGTAAAGCGCAAAAGGATAAAGCTGATATACGACGATGCCATAGAAAAAACAGAGGCAGTATGCGAAGCTACGGCGCAGAATATATCATCTATGCTGCAGGATGTATTGAAAAAAAGAAAGACAGAGATAGATTATATAAACGGCGCGATAGTCAAGCAGGGCCAGAGCCTGGGCATACATACGCCGGTTAATTCAATATTAATGGATTTGGTAAAATCCATCGAAGCGAGTTATAATAAAACTGTTTGCGATAAGGAAGGGTAGGTTCTATGCAATTTATCATTTCTCTTTTATTTTTGGCATTAATCGCCATTATCGTATTTACGGTCAAATTTTTCCAGGAAGAGGAAAAAGAACGTAAGAGCAAAGAACAGAAGAAGTCCGAATTAATCGCAGGCCTGGAGGCTACAATTAAACTGACGCAGGATGAGTTCGCCAAGGAAAAAGCCGAAAAACAAACCGTAGAAGACCTTTTATATAAGACAAAAGAGGAATTGGATAAACTAAAAAGCACAAAGAACGAGTTGGAATTAAAGGCCAGCGATTTGGATAAAGTCAGAGAAACTTTGGATAAAAAAGACGAGGCCTTGCAAAAAGAGGTCTCTGAGAAAGAGAAATTTAAGGCTGAAGCAGATAGAATCAAAAAAGATACAGAACAGACCAAGCAAGAAAAAGATAATCTGCAAAAAGAATTTGATATGCTGAAAAAAGAGCTTGAGCCTTTTCAGAAAGAAAATGCAGATTTAAGAAAGAAACTGAAATCACTGGAAGAAATCCACGAAGGATTAAAGGGCCAATACGACGAGTTAAGCAAGGAATTGGAAGAAATCAATAAGCAGAGAATTTCAGGCGCCACGGACACAACTCAGAAGGAAGAAACCCCTCAGGTTGTTAAACCGGAAGATAAAACAGCTGCAGAGCAGGGCTCTCCTGATAAAAAGATAACGGATACTGGCGTTAATAAAACAGGACAGGAAAAACCGCCTGAAGAGAAGCAAGAAAAACCTTCCTCTGGCTCACCGGAAGATAAACCAAAGGTATAAAACAAAACAGTAATTAAATTTAAATATGTCTAAAGCAGCTTTTTTTCTGAGCAATTATCAACGCTGTTAAGATAGATGAAAGAAATAGATTTTAAGAGCATATTAAATCCTTCCCAATACCAAGCAGTGACTACTACGCAAGGTCCTTTGCTTGTAGTGGCAGGGGCAGGCACAGGCAAAACCAGAGTCATAGAATACCGCGTATTGAATTTAATACTCAGCGGCGTAAAACCTTCTTCAATCCTTCTTTTGACTTTCACGCGCAAGGCCGCAAGAGAGATGCTTGACCGCGCTTCAGGCCACAATAAGCTCTGCCAGCAGGTCGAAGGCGGCACTTTTCATTCCTTCGCCTATAAATTAATTAAGAAATTCCGTAAACACCTGGGTTTTCAGAATAATATTTCATTTTTAGATGAGGCAGACAGCGCCGATGCTCTGCATTTACTGGCTACGAGGTTAGGATTTCTGGACCGCAAATTAAGATTTCCCAAAAAAGATACGTTGAGAAGCATAATCAGCATGTCTATTAATCGCTCTCAAAATATAAACTCTGTATTGGAAAAAGATTATCCGCATTTTCTGGATTTAAGAAAAGATATGGAGGAATTACACAAGGCATACATCGATTACAAGATTAATCATTCTGTGATTGATTATGACGATATGCTGCTTTATTCGAAGTTTCTGCTGGAAAAAGACGCAATACTTAAAGAAGTTTCCTCAAGGTTTACCTATATTATGGTTGATGAATTTCAGGATACAAACAAACTCCAGGCTGAGATTGTTTATTTGTTGGGAAAGATTCACGGAAACGTTATGGTCGTGGGAGACGATACGCAGAGTATTTATAGTTTTCGCGGCGCCTATTATAAGAATATGTTTGATTTTCCCAAGAAATTTACCAACTGTAAGATTCTCAAATTGGAGCATAATTATCGCAGCACCCAGCCGATTTTAGATGTGGCCAATGCCGTTATAGAAGGCGAGAAAGAAAAATATACCAAGGTTTTATTCACCGTTAATAAAAACGGGACAAAACCGGAATTAAACTTTTTTAAAGACGCACAAAAAGAGGCTGATTTTATAGCCCATAAAATAAAAGAATTGTATGATCAGGGAATCGGGCTTTCTTCCATGGGCGTATTGTACCGTTCAAATTATAATTCTCTGCCTTTGCAATTATCTTTATCCAGGATGGATATTCCTTTTATTGTCTATGGTGGTATACGTTTTATCGAGACAGCGCACGTTAAAGATGTGCTTTCATTTATGAAAGTTTTACAGAATAGAGACGATGAACTGGCCTGGAACAGGATTCTTACCATGCTGGACGGCATTGGGCCGCGCACAGCCGAGAAAATTTATCAAAGTATCACATCAAAGCGGTCATTAGATGCAGCATTTAAAGAATTCCTGCCGGAACACAAGATTAAGCCGGAATTAAACAGGCTGTTAAAATTATTCCAGAAAATTAAGAGTAAAGAATTGGATATTTGCGAAGAGCTGGATTTAATCAGAGATTTTTATTTTCCTATAATGAAGAAGAAGTTTGATGACTACCATGTAAGAAACGACGATCTGAGGGCGTTGATTCAGATTTCTTCGGAGTACAAGACGCGGGAGGAATTTTTGGTGGATTTCGTAGCACTTGAGGCACCCGAGAAAAGTCTGGTAGGCATAAGCAGGAAAAATATGGACGAGCAGCCGGTAGTGTTATCTACCATACATTCTGCAAAAGGATTGGAATGGGAGGCGGTATTCATCATTTCTCTTATGGAAGGAAATTTACCGGTATCTTATTCCATGGAAGACCCTGAAAGCATAGAAGAGGAAAGAAGGCTTTTGTATGTGGCGGTGACGAGGGCAAAATCAAAATTATTCCTCTCTATGCATAACCAGGGCCAGGACGGAGGCATTTTTAGTTTTAACCGCCTATCGCGTTTTATCAACGAGAAAAAAGTATTAAACAGGCTGCTTATAGATTATAATAAATTTGAGAAACTCGAAGACGGATATGATGACTTTAAAGAAATAGATGTCAATGAAGACGAGGCCAAGGTTTTGAGAAAATTATACGACTATTTTGAATATTGAAAGGAAACGTCAATATGGGAAAGATGAAGAGAGTAGCTATTGATATTGAGACTGCTGGTTGTGATTTCGATTCTTTGGACGATATATCCAAGGAACTGCTTCTTAAATATGCTGAAGGCGAAGAGGAAGAAAAAGAAGTCAGGGAAAGTCTGAGTTTTTATCCGCTTACCGCCCAGGTAGTAGCCATAGGCATGATAGATATAGATTCCGACAGCAGTTTTATCTTCTATCAAAATCCTAAAGGCGAAGGCAAGATACTCAAGGAAAAAGATACTGAGTTTATAGCGGTTCCAGACGAGAAGGAATTATTGGGAAAATTCTGGAAGAAGACAGAAGAATACCAGCAGGTAATAACCTTTAATGGCAGGGCATTTGATTGTCCTTTTCTGATGATTCGTTCTGCAATTAATCACGTTAATTCTTCCAAAAATCTGATGCCAAACCGTTATTCTTCAGATATGCACATTGATTTATTGGACAGATTGACATTTTATGGTTCTATGCGCAGGCGTTTTAATCTGCATATGTGGTGTAAGGCCTTTGGCATAGCCAGCCCAAAAGAGGGAGAAGTGACTGGTTATCAGGTAAAAGATTTGTTTAAGGCTGGAGAGTTTCTTAAAATAGCCAAATATTGCCTGGGCGATATTATTGCCACGAAAAAACTCTTTCAATACTGGGATAAGTATTTAAACTTTTAATTAAGGAGGAATTGAAAAATGGTTTTAGTATGGGCAATCAGCGCCAGCATTATTGTAAGCCTTATTTCTTTCGTGGGAATTTTTGCATTATTGCTCAAAGGAGATATGCTCAATGAGATTCTCATTGTTCTGATCGGTTTTTCTGCAGGTGGCTTAATCGGAGGAGCATTTTTGCATCTGCTTCCCGAGGCACTTGAACACTCGACCGAAGTCAGAACTTTTTCATTTACTATCATTGGTTTTATTGCATTCTTTATTCTGGAACGGTATTTTTATTGGCGGCATTGCCATGAAGAGAAATGCGATATACACACTTTCACATACCTTAGTCTTGTAGGTGATGGAATACATAATTTTATCGATGGCCTTATCATCGGAACAAGTTTTATGGTAGGTATTAAAGTCGGAATTATCGCCACTCTTGCGATTGTTATGCATGAGATACCTCAGGAATTGGGTGATTTCGGCATTTTAATATACGGAGGTTTCAGTAGATTCAAAGCATTTTTCTATAATTTTTTATCAGCGCTGACTGCTGTCATCGGCACAATAGTCGGCTATTATTTTTCGAGCAAGGTCAGCGACCTTTCGAGTTTTATCTTGCCATTTGCTGCAGGAGGTTTTATCTATATTGCCAGCTGCGATTTAGTACCGGAATTGCACAAGCAGAAGAATGCTCATAAGGCAAATGTATCCTTATTATTTTTCATCCTGGGAATACTGCTTATGGTTTGGTTAAAGACTTTCGGCGGCCATTAAAGGCGTTGAATAAATAAGAAAAATATCTCATTTTGATAGATTAGTGGTATTATTCCTCTTCTAACACTCGCCAAATAAGCAATAAAAACTTAAAATAATTCTTGACATATTCTTGCAGGGGGGTTAAAATTTAACTTTGATTGGGAAAAGTTTCACAATCTTTTAATATATGTCACAATCTTCGAATAAAAAGAAAATCCCCAAGAATACCATTACAAGGCT
Organism: Candidatus Omnitrophota bacterium; assembly: GCA_028711115.1. Lineage (GTDB taxonomy): Bacteria > Omnitrophota > Gorgyraeia > Velamenicoccales > JABMQK01 > JAQTSV01. The sequence continues at coordinate 998,896 of JAQTSV010000001.1, read as the reverse complement.
GTCTCTTTATTTGAGAGAGCTTACTCGCCTAGAACAAGAAGGAAAAAAGGCAATTTCCTCTTCGGAACTCGCAGAATTGACAGATCTCACAGATACCCAGGTAAGAAAGGACCTTTCTTATTTTGGCCAGTTTGGGATTTCTGGCACAGGTTACGAGGTTTCTCCTTTAAAGGAAGAGATAAAGAATATTTTAGGTAAAGGTAAGGTTTTGGATGTAATCTTGATAGGGGCAGGGAATTTGGGTTCAGCGCTCCTGTCTTATTCCGGATTTAAAATCCAGGGATTTAATATCAAGGCTGCCTTTGATATTGACACGCGTAAAATCGGACAGAAAATCGCAGATGTGCCCATTCACGATATTGAAAAGATTCAGGATTTCTTAAAGAAGGAAAAGTTGAAAATTGCGATTTTGGCGGTTTCTGCTTTCAGTGCCCAGAAGATAACCGATACATTGGTTAACTGCGGTATTAAGTACATCCTTAATTTTGCTCCGCTTATTTTAAAAGTGCCGGATGATGTTATGGTCAGCAATGTGGATTTATCCAGGGAATTGGAGATTTTTTCTTATTTTATTAAATCGAGCGAATAATGCACGAATTCAGTCTGGTAAAAAAAGAAGTCGAACGTATAAAAAATAAGATTGAGGGTAAAAAGGTTAGCAGCGCGGTGTTTTTTTTAGGCAGATTAGCCCACGGCACTCCCGATTCTATCAGAGAGGCTTTTAAAATCGCATCCGTTAATACGCCTTTGGCCCATGCCAAGTTAGAGGTAAAGAGAATCAATCCTAAAGTTAAATGTTTATCGTGCGGCAAGATATTCAGTTTGACCAGAGAGATAAATTTTTCTTGCCCTTTGTGTAATTCAAAGTCAAATGAACTGATTGCCGGCGAGGAGTGTTATATCGATAGCATTGAGGTAGAGGAATAGAATGGCCACATATTATATTTACAAAACAAATTTCCTGGATATCTTGGCTGATTTGGCAAAGAACTTCCGCACCTTCTATTTAACAGGCAAAGGTACACAATTTGACTGGAAGGCCGGCACAAGAAAGCTCCTCTTCTGGCAGGAATACAAAGGGGATTTGCAGGAATTGGTCCTCGGAGGAGTAAGGGCGCAGGATCCTTTGAAACAATTTGTATTTTCTTCAAAAGAGAAAGTTTCAAAGGATTTCAAAGGGCTAGAAGACAACAGCGATAAGCCGGTTATGCTCATCGGAGCCAAAAATTGCGATCTCGTGGGATTAGAGATTACGGATTTTGTATTCTTAAATGGCGACTTCAAGGATCCTTTTTATATAAACAAGCGCCAGTCGATGTTTATTATCGCCAGCGATTGCACAAATCCTTTAGATACATGTTTTTGTTTGGCGCTGGGTATCCAACCATATCCGGAAAAGATATACGATATGGGTGTCTGTGATATCGGAGACTCATGTGTCGTAGAGGCTGCCAGTGAAAGGGCGAATAGATATATTGTGCAATACAAGGATAAAATCCAGCTGGTTTCCGGCAATCACCTGCAAAAGAGAGAAGAAGTAAGAAGCAATACGATTAAGGCAGTCGAAGATAATGTTAAGAAATACGGGATTCCCGATAAAACCCAACTCCGTGGCGTAATGCAAAAAGGTTTTGATTCGCAGATTTGGAAAGACGAAATCCAGACATGCGTTGAATGCGGTTGTTGTAACTTTATCTGTCCTACCTGCCATTGTTTCTTTTTGGGAGACTCTAAGAAAGGCGACAGCAATACAAGATATAAAATGTGGGATGCCTGTCTTTATAAAGATTTTGCCGTGGTTGCTGGCGGTGCAAATCCCAGAAAGCGCCTGTTTCAGAGGTTACGTAACCGTTACGATAAGAAATTTAATTTCTTTCCTAATGTGTCAGGCAAGATTGCCTGCACGGGTTGTGGCAGGTGCATTACAGGATGTCCCGCAAAAATAGATATAAGGAGAATATTAAAGAATCTGGTTTCTGAGGCAAAATCAGGCGTATGAGAGAAAATAATCCTTACAATCCCGCAAAGATAGAACTGGCTGATGTAATTGAGGAGAGTTCTACTATTAAGACATTCGTGTTTAATAATTCTAACGGCGGTTTTTCGTTTGAGACCGGCCAGTTTGTAGAATTATCTGTCCCGGGATTGGGCGAAGCGCCATTTACGCCTTCTTCAAATCCTGCGGTTAAAGAACAGTTTGATATTACCATAATGAAGGTCGGCAAAGTCACCGATAAATTACATTCGCTCGGAAAAAATACGGAATTAGGTGTCAGAGGTCCTTACGGCAAAGGCTATCCTTTACAGGATTTTAAAGGTAAAGAAATTTATATCGTGGGAGGCGGCGTAGGTTTGGCGCCTTTGCGCAGTTTGTTATTCTCTCTTCTAAACGATAAGAAAGATTACAAAAAAATTATTTTAAGATACGGGGCGCGCACTCCCAATGATATCATTTATAAAAAGTTAGTCGAACAGTGGCGCGCAGGAAAAGAAATTGATGTAAGACTTACCGTGGATAAATCGGATAGCTCCTGGAAAGGCAATGTCGGAGTTGTCACCACTATTTTGGATAAAAAGGACGTGGATATAAATAATGCCGTAGCTGTGGTCTGCGGCCCGCCGATAATGATGAAGTTTGCCACTTTCAAGCTGTTAGAGATGGGTTTTAAGGACAGCCAGCTGTATCTTTCTATGGAAAAGAATATGTCCTGCGGTATCGGCAAGTGTGGGCATTGCCGGGTGGGGAATTTTTATTGCTGTAAAGACGGACCGGTATTTACTTATGACAAGATAAAGAATTTTCCCGAAGTTTGGGATTAGCTATGGAAAAACCGAAGAAACTATTTGTGGATTTGGATATTTGTTCGACCGCTTGCCAGAAATGCGTTGTGGATTGCAGTTATTTCTATCATCCTGAAAATAATGGAATGTATTCTTTGAGGGAATTAATCACATATGTATTGATTTGCAGAAAATGCGAAGAGCCGCATTGTGTAAATTCCTGCCCTCAGAATGCACTGGAAAAACAGCAAGATAAAATTCTCAGAAGGTATTATATGAGGTGCATTGGCTGTAAAAGCTGCGTTCACGCTTGCCCTTATGGGACTATTTATCCCGAGTTGGTTCCTTACATAACTTCAAAATGCGATTTATGTTTGGACAGGCGCAAACAAAAAGATCAGCCGATTTGCGTGCCAACCTGTCCTTACGGAGCATTGTCTTTGAATGATACAGAACCAAACGAAGAAAAACATATCTATTCGGTTACAGATAATATAGTTGCACATTCTACGCACTGGATAAGAGAAAAGGCATAATTTATGACAATGATTTTTTACTTTATATTTTTTGGATTCTTTGTAAGCGTGACAGCCGGGCTTTTGATAAGCTGGATAGACCGCAAAGTCACTGCCAGGCTTCAATATCGTGTTGGCCCGCCGATTTTGCAGCCGTTTACGGATATTGTAAAACTTTTGGGTAAGGAATTGCTTTTGCCTAAGGGGGCGTCTAAAATTACGTTTTTATTTTCACCGATTCTGGGAATTATCAGCATTATGATTGTTACTACATTGCTTTGGTTAGTGAATATCTGGCCACAGAAAACATTTTTCGGAGATTTGATTGTGGTTTTGTATTTTCTGGTCTTACCTTCATTAGGTATAATTCTGGGAGGTTTTGCTTCGCGCAATCCTTTGGCAAGCATCGGCGCTTCCAGAGAGATGAAGCTGGTTATGGCTTATGAATTGCCTTTTATTTTAGCGGTTTTTGTTCCGGTAGCAAAATCCGGTCTGAGCATTAAATTGGGGGAGATTATCAGTTATCAGTCGGCGTACGGCGCTTTTATAAGTAACTGGTCCGGAGTTTTAAGCTTTATTGTTATTCTGTTTTGCGTGCAGGCAAAATTAGGGCTTGTCCCTTTTGATATGGCTGAGGCAGAGACAGAACTCGCAGGCGGAGCGTTGATAGAATATTCCGGACCGTCGCTGGCGATTTTTAAATTGACCAAAGCGATGATGCTGTTTGTGCTGCCGTATTTTATTGTGATTCTATTTTTGGGCGGATTCAATTTTAATGGTCTGGCAGCTGTAAGGAGTTTATTGGGTTTTGTGGCGATAATTGTTTTGATTATCGTTATCAGGAATACAAATCCAAGACTGCGCGTTGACCAGGCATTGAGATTTTTCTGGGGACCGATGACTATTCTGGCAATCTTGGCGCTTGTATTAGCAGGCAGAGGATTATGAGCATCAAACTAAAAGCTTTATTAAAATCACCCTGGGTATTTCACCTTTCCACAGGCAGCTGTAATAACTGCGATATTGAGATTTTGGACTGTTTGACGCCGAGGTTTGATATTGAACGTTTTGGCATGGTGTTGGTGGGAAGCATCAGACACGCCGACGTGCTTGTCTGCACCGGTTCTGTAAACCGTAAATGTATTCCGCGCATAAAGGAAATTTATGAGCAAGCGCCAAAGCCGGTAATTGTGGTGGCAATCGGCGAGTGTTCTCTTTCGCGGGGGATGTTTATAAACTCTTATAATTGCCCGGTGCCTTTGGATAAAATAATACCTGTGGATGTTTATATTCCCGGTTGCCCTCCAAAGCCCGAGGCCATAATCGCCGGCATAGCAAAGGCAATTGAAAAGATAAAGGCCAACGCAAATAAAAAATGAACAGAGAAGAACTGTTAAAAAGCATTAAGATAAAATTTAAACAGAGCATAAAAGATTTCCTGGATAAATCTGAAACCAGGGTTTATTTTGAAATCGACCCCAAAGATATAAAAGAATTAACAGAATACCTTTTTATGGATATAGGCGCGAGGTTTAATATTGCCTCAGGTATTGATACAAGGTTTAATATCGAGATTATTTATCATTTTACTATTGAGAGATTGAATCTCATAATTTCCATCAGGGTAAAATTGGACAGAGACAAACCCAAGGTTGATTCCATAACCCCGCTCATAAAAGGAGCGGAATGGATTGAACGAGAAATACACGAGCTCATTGGCGTAGATTTTACAGGTCATCCCAATCTAAAGAGGTTGTTGCTTTCTGACGATTGGCCCGAAGGCGTATATCCTTTAAGGGCTGATTACAAAGAGTGGGATAAAGGCGCAATAAGAGATAGGGGAGTTTAAATGGCAAAGACAATAATCCCTATAGGGCCTTATCATCCTCTGCAAGAAGAACCGGAGTTTTTCCAGCTTGTGGTAGAGGGCGAAAAGATTGTAGATGCAATTGCCAATATTGGCTATAACCACCGCGGCATCGAAAAGCTCTCGGAATTAAAGACATTCGATCAGGTGGCCTTTGTGGTGGAAAGAATCTGCGGAATTTGTTCCACCAGCCATCCCTTGGCTTATGTAAGAGCCGTAGAAGATATTTTAGGTAATGATTGTGTTGTGCCGGAACGTGCAAATTATATAAGGACAATTATTGCAGAATTAGAAAGAATACATTCGCATCTTTTATGGATAGGTTTAGCCGGTCATTTCTTAGGATACAATACTGTTTATATGTGGGCATGGAAAGAGAGAGAAACGGTTTTGGATATATTTGAGGAATTGAGCGGCAACAGAAATAATTATGCCATGATGAGAGTGGGCGGCGTAAGAAGGGATTTCGAAGAAAAATCTCTAGCCGGCGTAATTACCAGGTTAAATAAACTCATAGATTTTGTGCAGATGATTAAAAAAGCGGTTCTGGACGATCCGGTTCTGCACGCGAGATTAAAAGGCGTGGGCGTATTGACAAAACAGGATTGCATAGATTATTGCGCCTTGGGCCCGACTGCGCGCGCAAGCGGTATTGCCAACGATGTAAGAAAAGACGATCCTTATGCTGCTTATGACAAAGTTAAATGGAATGTTATTACACAGATAGAAGGAGATGTGTTTGCCAAGGCAGTAGTAAGAATTTTAGAAACGCTGGAATCTATCAATATAGTTATTGAATGTATGCAAAAAATGCCGAAAGGGCCTATCTATGACAATGTGAAAGATATTCCTTGCGGAGAAGGAATCGGGCATATCGAGGCGCCGCGGGGAGAATGTTTTCATTATGTAAGAAGCGACGGCACCAACAGGCCTGTAAGGCATAAAGTAAGAGCGCCCACATATATGAATTTGCCTACTTATAAAGAGGCCTTAATCGGCGAGACAATTTCTGATGCCACTATAATTTTGGCGGCGATTGACCCTTGTTATTGCTGCACAGAAAGAGTAACGGTAATCGATGCGAATAACAAGAAAAATAAAACAGTCTATTCCCAGCAGGATTTGATAAAACTTTCTCAAAGAAAGACTGAACAGATAAGGGCTAAATTAGGAGCCAGATGAGAAATCTGCTTTTATCGAGTTTGATTGTGCCGTTTATTTTGGGTTTGGTTTCTTTTATCCTGCCCAAGAAGAATAAAACTCTGGCTTGCGCATTGGCCATTATTGCTTCTTTTGCGACCTTTATCGTTTGTATCGCTGTATTCATGCTGAAGTCGAAGTTTTATCTGGATAATTCCTACATATATACGCTCCAGTATTTCCTGGTGGATAATCTTTCTGCTTTTATTGCGCTGTTTATAGGTTTGTTTGGTTTTTTGATTGTGTTATATTCCTCGGGTTTTATGAAAGACAAAGAGGAATTAAATAAATATTACGCCTATGTGCTTTGGACTATTTCTGCTTCTATCGGTGCAGTAATTTCCAATAATTTCTTGTTATTTCTGACATTCTGGGGTGTATTAGGGATAACTTTATATCTGCTTATTGCCATGGGAACAGAAGATGCACCGGCAAGCGCAAAGAAGGCGTTTATTATTATCGGCGGTTCAGATGCCTTAATATTATTAGGTATGGCCGCCGTATTTCAGCTCAGCCCGTTCTTGGAAATCAGCAGGATTCATATTCCTTTGACTAATAATCTGGCAGTTTTTTCTTTTATCTGCCTGGCCTTGGGCGCATTTGCCAAATCCGGCGCCATGCCTTTGCATACCTGGATTCCGGATTCTGCAGAAACTGCGCCTACGCCGGTTATGGCATTTTTGCCGGCTTCTTTAGATAAGCTTTTGGGCATATATCTTTTGTTCAGGATTTCCGTGAATATTTTTGACATTCAGCCCAATTCAGCAATAAGCTTATTTTTAATGATTATAGGTTCAATTACAATTATTGCCGCAGTAATGATGGCTTTGGTGCAGCATAATTTTAAGAAATTGTTATCTTATCATGCTGTCAGCCAGGTCGGTTATATGATTTTAGGAATCGGCACTGCTAATCCTATCGGCATTGCCGGAGGTTTATTCCATATGTTAAATAACGCAGTTTATAAAAGTTGCCTCTTTCTTTCGGGCGGCAATGTAGAGTATCGGGCCAAGACAGATGATTTGAGTAAATTAGGCGGATTGGCAAAATTCATGCCAGTTACTTTTATTGCTTTTGCCATTGCCTCGTTTTCCATCTCAGGCATTCCGCCTTTTAACGGTTTTGTATCCAAGTGGATGATCTATCAGGGGATTATAGAGTTGGGCAAGACGGGGACAAAGTTGTGGCCTTTGTGGCTTTCTGTGGCCATGTTTGGCAGCGCATTAACGCTGGCAAGTTTTATGAAACTGATACACGCGATTTTCCTGGGTCAGCCTTCCGCTAAGAAAATAGACGATGCAAAAGAAGTACCGGCTGTAATGAATATAGCACCGGTTATTTTAGCTGGCCTGTGTATTATTTTCGGCGTATGGGCCACGCAGATTCCGCTCAGATTATTTATCGTGCCCAGCATGCAGACGCATTTAACTTTCAGCGGTATGTGGAATTCATCCTTGGCCACGATACTAATATTGGTGGGTTTATTAATCGGATTTATAATTTATCTTTTAGGCAGCCTAAAATCCAGGGAAGTCAGGCAATTTATCGGCGGTGAAGATTTGGAAAAGAATCCGCAAATGAATCCTTCAGGCGCAGAATTTTACAATACAGTAAGAGAGATTCCCCTGTTGCAATTTTTATATAAAAGGGCAGAAGAGAAATTGTTTGATATTTACGAAATGGGAAAGAGAGCGGTATTTGGCGTAAGTTCTTTATTTAGTTATCTGCATAACGGGATACTTCCCACTTATTGCGTGTGGATATTGCTGGGAATGATTGTGATAATGCTAGTTATTTTGTGATATGTTAGAACTTCAGTTACTCTTATTATTTATGATATCCGCGGCAATCATCGCCGTGGAAGCCAAGGATATGATTTCCAGCGTTATTGCCTTGGGAACGGTGGGAATAGGTTTATGTCTGGGATTTTTACTGCTTAAGGCTCCGGATCTGGCGATCACGCAATTGGTGGCAGAAATTCTCTGCTTGATTATTTTGATAAGAGCTACCTTAAAGCAGGACCTGCCTTTGGTTAGAGACGGAAGATGGTTTTTTAATACATTCTCTACACTTTGTTTTATAGTGATATTTTTAATATTTGTATTCTTAGCACTAAAGGAAATTTCTGTTTTTGGCAATCCGGAAATGAAAATAGCCAAGGAGATTTTGACCGGCAGTCTGGATAAAACAGGCGCCACAAATTTTATTACATCTGTAATTTTAGATTTCCGTGCATATGATACTTTAGGCGAGGCAACAATTCTGTTTGCAGCTGTCATAGGAGTGGCTGCGGTTATGCGTAAAATCGGCAGGAATAAACCAAGGGCCTGATATGGTTGATTCAAACAAAAAAGAAGAAATAGGTATGAGTTTTATGGTAAAGACTGTAACGCGCCTGACAGCGGTGGTGATTCTGCTTTTTGGAATTTATATTGTCTTGCACGGCCATATCAGCCCCGGTGGCGGATTCGCCGGCGGCTTAATTATTGCCTTATCATTTGTCCAGGTTATGATTGCTTTCGGTAAAGATATTGCTTTAAGAAAATTATCAGAAGCAAAGGCAGCTGTTTTAGAAAGCGTGGGCGGTTTATTATTTTTGACCATTGCCGCATTGGGTTTTTTAGGCGGGCACTTTTTAATCAATTTCTTTGCCAGCAAAGGCAGGCCTTTTACTTTATTCAGCGCAGGCACAATTCCTTTTTATAATATCGCCATAGCGATTAAGGTGGCAGTGGGATTGTTTTCGATTTTTATAGTGTTGGTGATTCTCAAGAGAGCAAAGAAGGAAGAATGAGCGTTTATTTTTTATGTTTGGTATTGTTTAGTATCGGGCTTTATTGTGTTTTAAGAAGGAGAAACATAATAAAGATAATTATTGGCATAAGCATTATGGAATATGCTGTTAATTTATTTTTTATTCTTATTGGTTACCGTTGGCATGGAAGGGCTCCTTTATTGTCGCAAAACCAGGAAGTCTTAAGAATGGTAGATCCTATCCCGCAGGAATTGATTTTGATTTCTATCGTCATAGGGCTTTCGGTGTTGGCCTTATTGGTAGCAATAGCCATAAAGATTTTTGATAAATACAATACTTTCGATATTACCAAGATAAGGAAGCTAAAAGGATAATATGTTAGTTTTATTTTTTATCATATCTTTGGCCGCAGCGTTTCTCATAGCCATGTTCGGCAGAAAATCTAAGTTATTCTGTCATTTGACAAGTATTCTTGCCACGCTTAGTTTGTTTTTGCTGTCTTTGTATGCGCTGTATCTGGTCAATAAATCCGGCGTAATCGTCTACAATATTGGCGGCTGGATTCCTCCCCTGGGGATTTGTCTGGTTCTGGACGGATTCAGCGCGTTTATGTTATTGGTATTGAATTTCATATCTTTTATCGTAGCTATCTATGCACTGGCGTATATGGAAAAATACACAGATAAATACAGATTTTATTGTTTGTTTATGTGTATGATTACCGGTATGAATGGCGTGATTCTTGCCGGAGATATTTTTAATTTATTTGTATGTTTGGAGATTGCTTCTGTTGCCAGTTATGCCCTGGTTGCATTTGGGACTGAGGCAGAAGAGCTGGAGGCTGCTTTCAAATATATTGTGATGGGAGCCATCGCAGCCAGTTTTATCCTTTTGGGTATAGGTTTGCTATACGCCTATACATCGACTTTGAATATGGCGGATATTTCTCTGGCCATTGCCCATAAGGGTTTTAACACGGTAATTCTTTTGGTGAGCGTATTGTTTATTGCCGGATTCGGCACAAAGAGCGCTTTGGTGCCGTTCCACGGCTGGCTCCCTGATGCCCATTCATCTGCGCCGGCAGCTGTTTCAGCGATGCTTTCAGGAGTATTGATTAAGGTATTGGGAATTTATTCGCTGGTGAGAATATTTTTTAATATTTTCGGCGTTAACCAAATTATACTGATGATTTTGGCGATATTAGGAGCAATTTCCATATTGGTAGGAGCAATTTTAGCAATCGGCCAATGGGATTTGAAGAGGCTGTTGGCGTATTCTTCTATCAGCCAGATTGGTTATGTAATATTGAGTTTGAGTTTAGCCACGCCTTTGGGAATTTTGGGAGGTCTTTTCCATTTATTCAATCATTCGGTATTTAAGTCATTATTGTTTCTTAATTCAGGTGCCATAGAATATGCCACAGGCTGCAGAAATTTAAAAGAAATGGGCGGACTGAAAGAAAAAATGCCCATAACGGCAAACACGTCGTGGATTGCCTCGCTGTCTATTTCCGGCATTCCGCCTTTTAGTGGCTTCTGGAGCAAACTGCTTATAATTATTGCCTGCGTCCAGGCAAATCGCATAGGGCTGGCCTTGATAGCTGTGGCAGGCAGCATTATAACCCTGGCTTATTTTATGAAAGTACAGAAGGTTATTTTTTACGGCAAATTAAATCCGGCATTCGATAAAATTAAAGAAGTCCCTGTTTCTATGCGTTTAGCTATGATTGTCCTGGCGGTTTTATGTTTATTGGGAGGTATTTTATTTATTCCCCGAATTTTAGTATATTTCTTAAAACCAGCGGTTAGTGTTTTGTTGCTGGGAACTAATTATGCCTTTACTGTTTTGGGAGGAGTTTTGTGAGAAGTTGGGTAGTTTTATTTATCGTGGTATTTGTAATCTGGCTGGGTTTATCTTGGCCTATTGATATTCAGCATATATTGGCAGGGATTATCGTATCGGCATTAGTGGTTTATTTTATGGGCGATATGTTTGTCGGCCGCGTGAATATTTTAAAACGCCCCAGCCGTTATCTGTGGTTTTTATATTATATCCCTGTATTTTTATGGGAGTGGCTGAAGGCAAATATCGGCGTTAGTTATAAGGTGATACATCCGTTTGTGCCTATAAAACCGGGTATTGTAAAAGTAAGGACGAAATTGAAAAAAGATATATCTTTGACTCTTTTGGCTAATTCCATTACTTTGACAGGCGAGACCTTAAGCGTGGATATTGATAAAGAAAATGGTTTTATTTATGTGCACTGGATGGATGTGGCGAGTCCGGATACCGATAAAGCGACAAAAACTATTGTCAGGAAATTCGAGAAGATTTTGGAGAGGATTTTCGAATGAAATTAAACAAACTTATGCGTTGGCTTTTAGGGCTGATTATTTTAATCGGAGTTAACTGGGTGATATTATTTTATCCTAATAATTCAATTTTGGAATGGCAATCCCCATTGTTAAAATACAGTTTCTTGATTTTATTTGTGTGTGGTATGTTTTGTCTGTATCGCATCTTCAAAGGTCCAACTGCGGCTGATAGGGCGGTGGCATTGGATATCTTGGGCATATTGGTTGTAGGATTCTGTGTAATTTTGGGAGTGGTTACCAAGAGAAGCTGGTATATCGACATTGCTATTGCCTGGGCTTTACAGAGTTTTATCGGCACACTTGCTTTGGCGAAATATTTGGAAGGGAAGAATTTTGATGAATGAGACCATAGGGATTATTTTCATATTTGTCGGGATAATATTTGATTTCTTCGGTTGTCTGGGTTTAATACGCCTGCCTGATGTCTATAATCGTCTTCAGGCTTCAACTAAGTGTGTGACCCTGGGCACAGTCAGCATATTATTCGGTTTATTTTTATTTAATGGTTTTTCATCAATGGGGATAAAGGCGTTTTTGTGCATTGGTTTCATTATTTTAACCGCACCTGTTTCTGCACATGCCTTGGCTGGGGCTGCGCACCGTTCAGGCGTAAAATTGTGGGTTAAGTCTGTTTGCGATAAATATGCAGAGGATAAGAAGGAATAATGAAGTATCCTAAATTAAGAGAGCTAAAGGAAGCGGTGGTAGCCTTGATAAAAGGCCCATACACTTCCAAGTTTCCGCGGCAAACTCATAAGCCGCATCCGAATTTCAGGGGCAGGCCCAAATACAATCAGGATATATGCGTGGGTTGCCTGGCCTGTGAAAATGTCTGTCCGGTAGGCGCTATCGCCCACAGAGATTCTTTGGAAGATAAGCCGCCCAAAAGGACGATGATCCACTATTCTGATACCTGTATTTTTTGTGGCCAATGCCAGGCCTATTGCATTACTAAAGAGGGAATAAAATTATCCAATGAATGGGAACTTTCTATGTTCGACAGAAGAAATTGCGAAGAATCGATAGAGAAGGAACTTTTGTTATGCGAGGTTTGCGGCGCTGCCATCGGTTGCAAAGACCACATAATTTGGATTGCCAAAGAACTTGGCGAACTCGCGTATTCCAATCCCACCCTTTATATGACCAGATTAAAAGAACTGGGAATATCCGACGACGATGTAAAATCTGCAGTCAATATTTCATCGCGCTCAGACAGGATGAAGATAGTCTGTGCGAGGTGCCGAAGAAAAACTACTCTGACCACGGAGAAAATATAATATTTTATATTGGCGGAGTAAGTTTTTAGCGAGGTTTAAAACATGCCCCTGAATCCGGAAGACCTCAGAAAAGAATTACCCAGATTATTTCAAGGAAAGGTATTGATTGTCGGTATAGGCAATCAATTAAGGGCAGACGACGGTTTCGGCCCGGCATTAATCAATAAAATAAAAGGCAAGATAAAAGCCGAATGCCTGGATGCAGGCTTGAGCCCGGAGAATTATATGGGAAGTATTGTCAGGTTCAAACCCGATGTGATTCTGTTGGTTGATGCCGTGAGCATGAATGAACCGGTCGCAGCCATCCGCTTGATCGGTGAAGAACAGATACCGGAGTACGGATTCTCCACGCACAATATGTCGCCAAAATTGATGATAGAAAATATAAAGAGCCAGATTAAAACAAAAATATTTTTATTGGGGATACAACCTCAGAGTTTGGAATTCGGCAAAGATATTTCTGCGCCATTACGGAAACAATTAAATTTATTGGGAAATATTTTTATGGAGATTTTAGGAAATAATGAAGCCGGCAAATAATCCCACCATACTTGCTTTAGGGGCAGACATAAAAAGCAGATTCTGCATTTTTAAGGACGGAGAATTTATTTTCTCTCCGGAATTCGGAGATTTAAGCAGTTTGGATAATTTCAAAAGTTTCAAAAAATCGCTATTGAATCTTAAGATAATTCCCAATGTTATTGCTTTTGATATGCACCCGGGATATTTTAGTTCCAGCTTAGCTGGTTTGCTTAAGGCAAAGAAAAAAATAGCTGTCCAGCACCATCACGCCCATATAGCTTCAGCGTTAGCTCAGAATAAAATCACCAATCCCGTTATCGGCGTGGCTTTTGACGGAACAGGTTATGGCAGCGACGGCAATATCTGGGGCGGTGAATTTATGATTGTAGATAAAGGTAATTTCAGGCGCCAGGCACATTTTAAATATTTAAACATGCCCGGAGCAGAACTGGCTGTCAATGAACCGCTGAGAATGGCATTCAGCATTATTTATGATTGTTTGAAAGATGAGATTTTTAAGCAGGATTTGGAATTCCTGAAATTAAAATCCCGTAGTTATTTTGAGGTTTTGATTAAGATGATTAAACAGAATATCAATTCTCCGCTTACATCCAGCGCGGGAAGATTATTTGATGCGGTTTCATCTATTCTGGGAATTTGTCATAAAATAAATTTCCCGGCCCAGGCAGCAATAGAATTAGAAAAATTGGCTGCACAAAGCACAGACGATAGTTCGTACGAATTCGATATTTCAGAAGAAGAAAATGGTTGGATAATCGGTTATAATAAATTAATCAAAGCAATGTTAAACGATATAAATAATAGATTAGCCAAAAAAGACATTGCCAGAAGATTTCACAATGGCCTGGCTGAAGTTATAAAAAAAGTAGTAGATAAGATTAGCCAGCGATACAATTGGAAAGATGTAGTTTTAAGCGGCGGCGTATTTGGGAATAAATTACTTTTTGATTGCGCATCGAAAGAATTAAAAAGGGCAGGTTATAATTTGATTTATAATAAAGACGTCCCGTTAAATGATTCAGGAATTTGCTTAGGACAATCCTACATAACTTTAAACTCCAAATAAAATGTGCTTAGCCATTCCCGGTAAAGTAGAAAAAATATTGGATAATAATTATGCCCTGGTTGATTTCAGCGGCATAAAGAAAGAGGTTTGCATTGATTTCCTCCGCGATGTTAAAGTGGGAGATTATGTCAATGTGCACGTGGGGTTCGCCATCAACAAAATAGACGAAAAACAGGCAAAGGAGAATTTAAGGTATATAAATGAAGCCTATTCAGGTTAATGAACAATTTAAAGACGTAAAAATTGCACGGATTCTTCTGGAGAGGATAAATCTCAATAAAGATGAATTTTCTTTTATGGAGGTCTGCGGAACTCACACCGTGCAGATTTTTAAGACCGGCATAAGGACAGGTTTGAATAGCAATATAAAACTTCTGTCTGGGCCGGGTTGTCCGGTGTGCGTGACTTCTGTTCGAGATATAGATAAAGCCATTACCATTGCCGGCTCAAAAGATTTTATCTTATGTTGTTTTGGCGATATGCTCAGAGTTCCGGGGACATCTTTGAGTTTAGAAAAGGCAAAAGGGGAACTGGCCGCCAATGTCAAGATTATGTATAGCCCCATAGAGGCATTGGAGCTGGCAGAAAAATCACCCAGTAAAAAAATAGTGATGTTTGGCGTGGGATTTGAGACGACAATTCCTGCGTTTGCTGCTGTATTAATCCGGGCAAGAGAAAAAAAGTTAAAGAACTTATATATATATTCGGTTTTTAAATTAATTCCTCCGGCGATCAGAACATTATTAGAGTCAAAATATATAAATATCGACGGTTTTATTTTACCGGGGCATGTAAGCACGATAATCGGCAGCGGGGAGTATCGTTTTATTGCCGAAGAATTTCAAAAGCCCGCAGTAATTACGGGTTTTGAGGTCGTCGATATACTGGAAGGGATACTTTTTCTTTCGGATATGGCCAGGAATAAACAGGCGCAGATAAAAATAGAATACAGCCGTTCGGTTAATCCCGAAGGAAATAAATTAGCTATGGAGAAAATTTATAGCGTATTTGAGAAAACAGATGTAGAATGGCGTGGTTTGGGAAAAATCAGGCAGAGCGGTTTAAAATTACGCGGCGCATTCAGGGATTTTGATATAGATAATGTTTTAGATATAAAATTGAAATCGCCTGAGGAAAATCCTCAGTGTATTTGCGGTGACGTGATAAAAGGTATGAGTACGCCTTTGGATTGCAAGCTTTATGCGAAAGAATGCACGCCTGAGAATCCTGTGGGGCCTTGTATGGTTTCCAGCGAAGGCACGTGTGCAGCATTCTATAAATACGGAGCGAAATCATAATGAATCAGGAGAGAATAACACTTTCTCACGGCAGCGGCGGAAAGTTAATGGCGGATTTAATCGGCAATGTGTTTTTGAATTGTTTCGGTAATAAGATTTTAAACAGGCTTGATGATGCCGCAAAATTGCAAATCGGACGAGCTCAAGTCGCCTTTACCACTGATTCATATACCGTCAAACCTCTATTTTTCCCCGGCGGAGACATTGGAAAGCTGGCAATTTGCGGCACGCTCAATGATTTGGCGGTAATGGGTGCACAGCCAATTGCCATATCCGCATCTTTTATTATCGAGGATGGTTTTTTAATCGATAATTTAAAACGGATTGTTAATTCTATGGCCAGGACAGCAAAGGAATGCAGAGTTGATATTGTCACCGGCGATACTAAAGTTGTGGGCAAGGGAGAGTGCGACGGAATATTTATAACTACGTCAGGCATAGGTGTTGTGCAGAAAGATATGAATGTATCAGCAAACAATGCAAAAACCGGGGACTCGGTGATTATCTCCGGAGAATTGGCCGAACACGGAACTTCTATTTTAAATGCACGGGAGAATTTAGGTCTAAAGCCGGACATAAAGAGTGATGTGACTTCTGTTTATCCCTTAATCAAAAGCTGTTTAAGCTTAGCTAAATATATCCATGTTATGCGCGATCCCACAAGGGGCGGTCTGGTGGCTGTTTTAAATGAAATTGCCAAACAAAGTAAGGTAGGTATAAAAATCCGCGAAGAAAATATTCCTGTTAAGAAAGAAGTAAAAGCTGCCTGTGAAATTCTGGGCCTGGATTATTTGAATATGGCTAATGAAGGCAGGGTGGTTTTTATCGTTGACTCCAGAATGGCGGGAAAAATATTAGCTAAATTGCAAAAGAACGGCTCAGGCAAGAAAGCCAGGATTATCGGTCGGGTAATCAAGGAACAAGAAGTTGCCTTAGAGACAAAATTAGGTACAAGCAGGCTGCTTCCTTTGTTAGAAGGAGAAGCATTGCCGAGGATATGTTAATTTATATGTTTAAGACAAAAGAGGAGGTGTGGGTAAGATGAGCAAATCAATTAAAGGTACAAAAACAGAGAAGAATCTTTTGGCTGCTTTTGCCGGAGAGGCACAGGCGAGAAATCGGTATACCTACTTTGCCAGCGCAGCCAGAAAAGAAGGTTTTGAACAGATAGCCAACATATTTATGGAGACTGCCGAAAATGAAAAAGAGCACGCCAAGGTATTTTTTAAATATCTGGAAGGCGGCGATGTAACAATTACGGCTTCTTATCCCGCAGGAATGATAAAGGATACAAAGCATAATTTAGAACAAGCATCCGCAGGAGAAAATATGGAGTGGACTGTTTTGTATTCTGATTTTGCCAAAATAGCTAAAGACGAAGGCTTTCCCGAGATAGCCCGTTCTTTTGAACAGATATCCACAGTAGAGAAATTCCATGAATCCAGATACAGGAGTTTTATTAATAACATTGCCAACAAGCAAGTATTTGCCAAGAAGACAGCTGTAAAATGGCACTGCATTAATTGCGGTTATGTTTTTGAGGGTAAAGAGGCTCCCAAAGAATGCCCTGCCTGTAAGCACCCTCAGGCCTATTATGAGGTTTTGGCCGAGAATTTTTAAATTAACTTCGTATGAAATTTTTATTAGCGTTACTTTTGGTTCTTAACTTCGCAGGATGCACCACGATAATAATAACCAAAGACAGACAGGCAGTATCCACTTTAGAGGATAAAATAGCGCTGGCGAGATCTCTTTCCGACGATAAAATCTACACATTAACACGCACGCTCTCCGCTTATATCAACACAGAAGAAGACAGGAAGGTTTTAAGAGAGGAAATGATTAAGCGCCATCCTGAATGGACTCCTGCTATGAAGGCTCTTGTAGAAGAAGGCAGGATAGCCATAGGTATGTTAGAGGAACAGGTGCTTTCTTCCTGGGGAAAACCTAAAAATATTAATAAAAATGCAGGCCCGCAGGGCGTTTTTGAACAGTGGCTATATGGAGGAGGCCATATTTCCTACGATACTACTTATTATGTGTACTTACAGAACGGAGTTGTTGTGTCTTGGCAGAAGAATGAATAGGCTAGAAGGTCAGAATAAGGGTTTATCCTTACGGAGAAACACCAAATAAAAATTTATTAAAATAAATCAGGAATCCTGCCCATTTTTATATTACCTTAATCAATAAATTCTGATATAATATACGCTCTTACTTATTGAAAGGTTAATGTTCACCATGAAATCCTGTACAGAATATCTTTGGTTTAATACCAAGAAAAAACGCGAGTATATAAATATTACTCAGCAGGTTGAGGATATTGTAAAAAATAGTGGCGTCAAGGAAGGTATGGTTTTGGTTTCGGCAATGCATATTACTGCTAGCGTGTATGTAAATGACGACGAGGACGGAATTATCCAGGATATCGATGAGTGGCTGGACAAACTTGCTCCACAGAGAAGAGATTATAAACATCATCATACAGGTGAATCCAATGCCGACGCGCATTTAAAGAATTTAATTATGCACCACGAGGTTTTGGTGCCGATTACGCAGGGCAAACTGGATTTTGGGCCGTGGCAACAGATTTTTTACGCTGAATTTGACGGGCAGCGCCGCAAGCGCGTAGTGGTAAAAGTCATAGGTGAATAAATAATGTTTTCTTCATTTTCCATACGGGATTTTCGGATTTACTGGATAGGTATGTTTGTCTCTATGTGCGGGACCTGGATACAGGTTATGGCACAGAGTTGGCTGGTATTTGAACTATCGCGCTCGTCTTTTTTGTTGGGTTTGGTGGGATTTTTAAGTTCTTTGCCTGTATTTTTGTTTTCGCTTTTTTCCGGAGTATTGGTAGATAGAATTAATAAAAAAATCCTTCTCATTTTTGCACAGGTTGTTGCCATGTTGCTTGCATTTTTATTGGCAGTATTTACGCAGCTTAATATTGTTACGGTAAATTTTATTTTATTGATAGCAATACTAAACGGGATGGTTTTATCTTTGGACGCTCCGGCCAGGCAGGCTATCGTTGTAGAATTGGTAGGAAAGAAAAATATTTTAAACGGCATCGCCTTAACTTCCATAGGATTTCATGCCGCAAGGATGCTTGGCCCGGCGCTGGCAGGGATATTCATCGCCACAATAAGCATTGCCGGATGTTTCTACATTAACGCCATAAGTTTTCTGGCTTTTATTGTGGCTTTACTTATGATAAAACCTCAGTCTCCGCGTCGCAATAACAGCGATTTGCGTTTTATGGATGATTTGAAAGGCGGCATAAATTTCATAAGACATAACCGCATATACCTAATTCTTATCAGCATTGTGGCTGTAGTTAGTTTGTTTGGTTTGTCTTATATGATTCTGCTTCCTGTGTTTGCCAAGGAAGTTCTGAATTTGGATGCCAAGGGTTTCGGATTGCTTATGTCTTTTAGCGGATTGGGATCTTTATTGGCAGGGTTGGCTTTGGCGGGATTAAAAGATTCCCACAAGAAAATACAGTTTATGATTTTTGCGCTATACCTTCTAACGTTTGGTTTGGTTTTTCTTGCTGTTTCGGATTCTTTTATTGTTTCAGCGGTAATTTTGGTATTGATCGGGTTTTCGATATTGACATCGTCAGTCATAATTAATTCCATGATACAAACTATGGTGCCTGATGAATTTCGCGGCAGGATGATGAGTATATACGTTTTAACTTTTGCCGGCACTGCGCCTTTCGGCAGCATAATCGCAGGTTCCTTGGCGCAGATGTCAGGCGTGCGTATTGCCTTGGGTACAATCGGTTTTATTTGTTTCGTATTATTTTTGCTTTTGACACCGCTTTTAAAAACAGCGAAAGCGTCTCTCAGCAGTTAATTATGAAAAATTTAGAGATTAGCCGGATATTTCATTCCATTGCCCAAATACTGGAGATAAAAGGTGAAAACATCTTTAGGATACGCGCCTATGAACGTGCTGCCCTGGCGCTGGAGGGAATTGACAATATTGAGGATTATGCCAATGAAGATAAACTGACAGATATACCCGGTATAGGACAGGACCTGGCCGCGAAAATAAAAGAATATTTATCCAGCGGAAAGATTTCCTATTTTGAGGATTTAAAAGAGGAAATTCCCGAGGGGATTTTAGAGTTATTAAAAGTACCTTCCATAGGGCCGAAGACCGCCAAATTATTATACGAGAAATTAAAAATCAAAAATATATCAATGCTTGAAAAATTTGCCAAAGAAGGAAAGCTATTAGGATTGGAAGGCGTAAAAGAAAAGACGGTGGAGAATATTTTGAAAGGTATCGCCATAGTTAAAAGAGGGAGCGAAAGGCTGGATATTGCCAGCGCCTGTGAAATAGCGGACAGGTTTATCAAAGAATTGAATTCATTAAAAGAGGTTAAGCGTATAGAAGTTGCCGGAAGCTTAAGAAGAATGAAGGAGACTGTTAAAGACATAGATATTCTGGCGATTTCCGGAAAGCCTCAGAAAGTAATGGATGCTTTCTGCGGTTGCGGCGAAGTAAAGGAAATAACTGCCAAAGGTATTACTAAATCCTCAGTCTTGTCCAAAGACGGCACACAGGTAGACCTGCGCGTGGTTAAGGCAGATTCGTTTGGCGCTGCGCTTATGTATTTTACGGGTTCAAAAAGCCACAACATAAAATTAAGGACACTGGCGGTAAGAAAAGGATGGAAGATAAATGAATACGGAGTTTTTTCCGTGAAGACAAAAAAGTGCTTGGCCTCAAAAACAGAAGAGGAGATTTACGATTTATTGGGTATGCGGTATATCGAGCCGGAGTTAAGGGAAGACACGGGAGAAATAGAAGCCGCCCTGAAAAACAAATTGCCAAAATTAATACAGTTAAATGATATAAAGGGCGATTTGCACGTTCATTCCAATTATTCCGACGGTAAAAATACAATTGCGGAAATAGCCCAGGCTTGCAAATCCAAAGGCTATGAATACGTAGCCGTAAGCGACCACTCTGAGGCATTGAAGGTTGCCGGCGGGCTTTCTTTATCTGATCTTAAGCGCAAAAAGAATGAAATCGATAAGCTGAATAAAAAGATGAAGAATTTCGTAATTTTCTACGGAAGTGAAATAGAAATTGATTCTTCGGGCAATTTGGATTACAATAATGCGATTTTGCAGGAATTTGATTTTGTTATCGCAGCCATACATTCCGGATTTAAACAGTCCAAAGAACAATTGACGCGCCGGATAGTAAAGGCCTGCCGCAATCCCAACGTTGATATTATCGCGCATCCTACAGGCAGGCTCTGGGGCACGCGCGATTCTTACGAATTGGATTTTGAGGAAGTTTTTAAGGCGGCAAAAGATACCAACACCGCCTTGGAAATAAACGGTTTTCCCAACAGGTTGGATTTGGCGGATACGCTTATCAGGGCTGCCAAAGAAAAGGGCGTAAAATTTGCAATTGATACGGATTCACATATGACTGAACATCTGGATTATATGAAGTTTGGAGTGGCAATGGCGCGCCGCGGCTGGTTACAAAAAGAAGATGTCGTAAACACTCTCTCGCTTAAACAGATACTTAAGTTTAAAAAATAACTATGTACAGAAAAATTATAATATTCGGTTTGGTGGCGTTATCAATCATCGGATGTTCCCAGAGGAAAATGTACAGCGGCAAACGTTTTCTCATGGGAACGATAGTAGAGGTGGTTTCTCCCTACCCGGAAGCCATTGGTATAGCCTTCAAAGAGATTGAACGCGTGGAAAATATATTTTCTATATACAGGAAAGATTCTCCCGTAGCGCATTTAAATAAAACCGGATTCTTAAATACAAATTTCGAAATTACTTTACTTGTCGAGAAATCAAAGCGGTTTTACGAGCTTACAGGCGGACAATTTGATATTACAGTGGGGACGTTGACAAAGATTTGGAAACAGGCATTCCAGGAGAACAGGATTCCCAATAAGGCAGAAATTAAAAATGCCTTAGCTTTAGTCGGTTTGGATAAAGTTTATATCGATAGAACAAACAACAGCATTATGTTTAACGTAAAAGGAATGCAGATTGATTTTGGCGCAATTGCCAAAGGTTATGCCGTGGATTGCGCCGTAAAAGAATTAAAGATAAAAGGCATAGATTCCGCAATTGTTAATGTGGGAGGCAATCTCTATTGTTTAGGCTCAAAATCCGGCCAGTCCTGGCAGATAGGTTTGCAACATCCCCGGACAAAGAACAAATTATTCACCACTTTAAAATTGAAGGACCTGGCCGTGGCTACTTCCGGTGATTATGAGCAATATATGGAAATTAACAAAAAGAGATATTCTCATATAATTAATCCCAAGACAGGATATCCGGTGGATAATAACGTGATGTCTGTGACGGTTATTGCCAAAGATGCAATGACTGCCGATGCTGTGGGCACTTGCGTTTTTCTATTGGGAAAAGAAAAAGGCACGGCAGTTTTTAATAATTATCCCGGCGTGGAAAAAATTATTGTCATAACTAAAAGCGATGTACAGAATAATTAAAAAAGAAATTTTAGCCGATTCAGTCAAAAGGATTATCGTGGAGGCGCCTTTGGTTTCTGTAAATGCCAAGGCAGGCCAGTTTGTGGTTGTGATGATTGAGGAGAGCGGGGAAAGAATACCGCTGACTTTGGCCGACACAGACAAATCAAAAGGATTGATTAGTCTGATTTTTCAGGAAGTGGGATTTACAACCAAGAAATTAGGATTGCTCAATGAAGGAGATACATTATTCGCTGTTTTAGGGCCTTTGGGTAAACCTACGCATTCAGAGAAAGTCGGCACAGTTATATGTATCGGCGGTGGCGTAGGCATTGCAGAGGTTTATCCGGTGAGCAGGGCTTTTAAAGAAGCCGGAAATCATGTAATAGGAATTATCGGTGCGCGCTCGAAAGAACTTCTGATTTTAGAAGAAGAAATGAAGAAAGTATGCGAAGAGCTGTTTGTTACGACCGACGATGGTTCTTACGGCCGCAAAGGTTTTGTCACAGATGTTTTAAAGGAACAGTTGGATAAAATAGCAAATGCGAAAGATACAAATAATTGTCTTGTTTATGCCATAGGGCCGGTACCGATGATGGCAAGAGTTGCCGATGTCACCAGGCCTTATAACGTAAAGACAGTTGTCAGTTTGAATCCGATTATGGTAGACGCAACAGGCATGTGCGGAAGCTGCAGGGTGACAGTAGCCGGCGAGACAAAATTCGGTTGCGTAGACGGCCCGGAATTTGATGCGCATCAGGTTGATTTTAAGGAATTGACAGAACGGCTTTCGTTTTTTAAACAACAGGAACAAGAGTGTTTGAATAAGAATTGTCCGAGGAAATAATTTTACCCTACGCTTACGCGTAGGTAATATTTTCGAATTGATACCCCGCACGTGAGTGCGGGGAGGAAAATATGGAACAAAACCGTCAAGAAGTAAAACAACAGCCACCTCAGGAACGCATAAAGAATTTTTTCGAAGTTTCTTTGGGCTTTACAGAAGAGCAGGCGCTTGCCGAAGCAAAAAGATGCCTGCAGTGCAAAAATCCTGCCTGCGTAAAGGGTTGCCCTGTTGAAATCGATATTCCCGCGTTCATTAAATTAATCAAAGATAAAAAGATTAAAGAGTCGCTTTCCAAGATTAAAGAAAAAAACAATCTGCCGGCTATTTGCGGCAGGGTTTGCCCTCAGGAAGAGCAGTGTGAGGTTGCCTGTATTCTGAGCAAGAAGAATATACCTATAAATATCGGGGCTTTGGAGCGCTATGCTTCTGATTTTGCAGACGAGAAGTTATCGGATAATAAGAAAAAGGTAAAATCTGCAGAAGATACACAGTCAGCAAAGGTCGCTGTGGTCGGCTCAGGCCCGGCCGGCTTGACAGCAGCAGCGGATTTGGTTAAAATGGGTTATTCCGTAGCGCTCTTTGAATCACTGCATTTGGCCGGAGGCGTACTTTCTTACGGCATTCCGGAATTCAGACTGCCCAAAAAGATTGTCTTTGGCGAAGTGGAATATATAAAATCTTTAGGCGTGGATATCCAGACTAATGTCCTCATCGGAAAAACTTTTACATTAAAAGATCTTTTCAAACAGGGATTCAAGGCGATATTTATCGGTGTGGGCGCAGGCCTTCCTCAATTCCTGAATATTCCCGGAGAAAATGCGCCGGGCGTCTATTCCGCCAATGAATTTCTTACGCGTATAAATTTGATGAAGGCTTATAAGTTTCCCCAAGCCATTACGCCTATTCATATAGGTAATAAAATTGTGGTGGTAGGAGCAGGAAATGTGGCATTCGATTGCGCGCGTGTAGCTATCAGATTAGGCAAAGATGTAACATTGGTTTACAGGCGCAGCGAAACAGAAATGCCTGCCAGAGAAGACGAAATTGAGAATGCCAAGGCTGAAGGTTTAAAATTTCAATTGCTTACTCAGCCCAAAGAAATTATTCTGGATAAAAACAGAATGCCAAGCGCAATGAGATGCAGCAGGATGGAATTGGGTAAGCCTGATAGTTCCGGCCGCAGGCGTCCGGTGGAAATTCCCAATTCTGAGTTTGAAATTCCTGTGGACAATGTAATCGTGGCAATCGGCCAGCGGCCCAATCCTTTAATTTATAAGTCCACGCCAGAATTAAAAACCAATCCCGAGGGAACTATCTGTGTGGATGAAAATTATATGACAACTATTCCGGGCGTATTTGCCGGCGGAGATATTACCACAGGAGCAGACACGGTAATTTCTGCCATGGGCGCAGGAAAAAAAGCTGCGCGCGCAGTAGATAATTACATAAAAACTCATAAATAAATCTGAAAGGCGTTTGCCTTTAGGAGCGATAAATGGAAGATAAGAAAATCACAGTCAGGGATATTTTGGAAATGAAAAAACGCGGCGAGAAAATCACCATGCTTACGGCGTATGATTTTCCCCTGGCGAATTATGTTGATAAAGCAGGAATAGAAATAATTCTTGTCGGCGATTCCGTGGCCAATGTTGTTTTGGGCTTGGGCAGCACTCCGGAAGTCGGAATGAGTGAGATGATTCATCACTCCAAAGCAGTTACCAGAGCCGTAAAAAGGGCTTTGGTAATAGGCGATATGCCGTTTGAGTCGTATCAGATTAACACCAAAGAATCCGTAAAAAATGCCAGAAGGTTTATCGATGAAGCAAAGTGCGACGCCGTAAAACTGGAATGGTTTGATAAATGTTTGGAAGTAACAGAAGAGATTATAAAATCCGGAATCGCCGTAATGGGCCACATCGGCCTTACGCCGCAGACAGCAGATAAATTAGGCGGATTTAAAGTCCAGGGAAAAGACGCCGAAGCTGCGAATAAATTGATTGAGCAGGCAAAGGCTTTGGAAAAACTCGGCTGTTTCGGCATTGTGCTGGAATGTATTCCCGATAAGATTGCCCAAATAATCACCAAAGAATTAAAGATTCCCACAATCGGAATCGGCGCCGGAGTTTATTGCGACGGCCAGGTTTTGGTGGCGCACGATATGCTGGGGCTTTTTGAGCGCTACAAACCTAAATTCGTGAAACAATATATTAATCTGGGCCCGCAAATTCAGAAGGCGGTAGAGGAATTTAAGCGAGAAGTAAAGGAAGGAAAATTTCCTGACAAGGACCACAGTTTCACCATAAAGGAAGACGAACTGAAAAAGCTTTGAATTTACCTTGACATACGCTAAATTTTAGGTTAAAAAAGAGGAATTATGGCAAATGACTTAATGGACAAAATAGTTTCGCTTTGCAAGCGCCGCGGATTGATTTTCCAGTCATCAGAAATATACGGCGGCCTGGGCAGTGTTTGGGATTACGGCCCGCTGGGTGTGGAATTAAAGCGCAATGTAAAAGAAGCCTGGTGGAAATCCGTAGTCTATAGCCGCGATGATATGGTGGGTTTAGACGCTGCGATTTTAATGCATCCAAAGACTTGGGAAGCCTCAGGGCATTTAACAAGTTTTGCGGATTTAATGGTTGATTGCAAAAAGTGTAAAAAGAGATTTAAGGCCGAAGATTTATCCGACAAGAAGAAATGCAAAGAGTGCGGCGGCGAATTGACAGAGGCGCGGCCGTTTAATCTGATGTTTGAAACATATCACGGCCCGGTAAAAGAAACCGCGGCTGTTGTTTATCTTCGCCCGGAAACAGCGCAGGGAATTTTCGTAAATTTCTCAAATATTTTAGATTCGTCCCGCAAAAAACTTCCTTTTGGCGTTGCCCAAATCGGCAAATCTTTCCGTAATGAAATCACTCCGGGAAATTTCACTTTCCGCACGCGTGAATTCGAACAAATGGAAATAGAATATTTCGTAAATCCCAATGACGCGGACAAATATTATAAATCCTGGGTTGAAGAAAGATTTGACTGGTATCTTAATTTAGGAATTAAAAAAGAAAATTTAAGAAAGAGGGAACACAAAAAAGACGAACTGGCGCATTATGCGAAATCCTGTTCGGATATTGAATATAATTTTCCCTTCGGATGGTCGGAGTTGGAAGGAATTGCCAATCGCTCGGATTTTGATTTGAAACAGCATTCGCAATTCAGCGGAAAAGAATTGAAATATTTCGACGATAAAACAAACGAAAAATATTTTCCTTATATAATTGAGCCGTCAGGCGGAGTGGACAGGGCGACTTTGGCGTTTCTGGTTGATTCTTACAACGAAGAAGAAGTAAAAGGCGAGACGCGCGTATCTTTGAAACTTCATAAAGACCTGGCGCCCACCAAAATCGCTGTTTTTCCGCTTTTAAAAAACAGGCCGCAGTTGGTTGAGACCGCTAAGAATATCGCTTCAAGTCTGAAAAAGAAATTCGTCTGTGTTTATGATGATACTGCGGCAATCGGAAAATTGTACCGCAGGCAGGATGAGGTCGGGACATTATTTTGCATTACGGTTGACGTGCAATCATTGGAAGATAAAAAAGTCACAGTGCGCGACCGCGACACAATGCAGCAGGAAAGAATTGATATAGAGAAATTAGAAGAATATTTTCATAACAAACTGTAACAGTAGAGAGGAGTTTTGTAGCAATGGCAAACAAGAATGTTTACTTCTTTGGCGCTGGCAAGGCAGATGGCGATGGTTCAATGAAGAACCTGTTGGGAGGTAAAGGCGCAAACCTCGCAGAGATGGCCGGAAATAAAGATTTAAGGCTTCCTGTACCGCCGGGTTTTACAATCACTACCGAAGTCTGTACTTATTACTATAAGAATAATAAGAAATTTCCCAAGAGCCTGAATGATGAAGTGGTAAAGGCTTTGGCAAAAGTAGAAAAAATAATGGGAAAGAATTTTGGCGACACAAAAGATCCGTTATTGGTTTCCGTGCGTTCCGGCGCAAGAAAGTCAATGCCGGGAATGATGGAAACAGTTTTAAATGTGGGGCTGACACAAAAGACAATCCCTGGTTTGATCAATAAAACCAAAAACGAGCGCTTTGTATATGACGCGTACCGCCGGTTGATTATGATGTATTCCGACGTGGTTATGGAAAAGGCCGCAGGAATCGAGCCGGAAAGCGACGAGATGGGAATAAGGAAACAATTAGAGCGCATAATGGCTGAAGTCAAAAATAAAAAAGGTGTAAAGCTAGATACTGATTTAAGCGCCGCGGATTTGAAAGATTTGTGCGACAGGTTCAAACAAAAGATAAAAGAAGTTTTGAGAAAAGATTTTCCCGACGACGCATACGAGCAGCTCTGGGGTGGCGTTGCCGCGGTATTTCAGTCCTGGAACGGTAAACGCGCCATATCTTACCGCCGCATTGAAAATATTCCCGACGAGTGGGGAACGGCTGTAACCGTGCAGACCATGGTTTTCGGAAATATGGGAAATAGTTCTGCCACAGGAGTTGCTTTTACGCGCAACCCCGGAAACGGCGAGAATGAATTCTACGGCGAATACCTTGTCAACGCGCAAGGCGAAGACGTTGTTGCCGGCATCCGCACGCCAGCTCCGATTAATTCATATTCCAGAAGTGAACACAATAAAGAATTAAAAACCCTGGAAGAGACAATGCCTAAGATTTACAAAGAACTTTTCGATATCCAGAACAGGCTCGAAGAACATTATCACGATATGCAGGATATTGAATTTACAATTGAAAGCGGAAGATTATTTATGCTGCAGTGCCGCATAGGAAAACGTAACGGCCCGGCAGCCGTAAGAATGGCTGTGGATATGTACAAAGAGAAACTTATCAGTAAAGAAGAGGCAATAAGCAGGGTTACACCTGCTCAGATAGATGAGCTTTTGCATCCTATAATTGATCCCAAAGCAGAAAAAGACCATAAGCCTTTGGCAAAAGGTTTGCCCGCAGGCCCTGGAGGCGCAGCGGGAATGATAGTTTTTAACGCTGACGACGCTGTGGAGTGGAAAGATAAAGGCAAGAAGGTAATTTTAGTCCGCGAAGAAACCAGCCCGGAAGACGTAGAAGGAATGCGCGCAGCAGAGGCAATTTTGACTGCCAGAGGCGGCATGACTTCCCACGCGGCACTGGTTGCGCGCGGCTGGGGAAAATGCTGTATCGTTGGTTGCGGCGCTTTGCATATTGATTACCAATCAAAGACAGCAGTCATCGGCGAAAAGAAATTAAAAGAAGGCGATTGGATTACTTTAAATGGCACCAAGGGCAATGTTTACGAAGGAAAACTTGCTATGATGGATGTCGGTACAGAAAACAAAGTTTTTAATGATTTTCTGAAGCTTTGTGATTCTGTGCGCAGGTTAAATATCCGCACCAACGCAGATACACCGGAAGATGCTCGACGCGCGCGTTCATTTGGCGCAGAAGGCATCGGATTATTCAGGACAGAACATATGTTTTACGGAGAACATTCCGAAGAGCCTTTGTTTAAATTAAGAAAAATGATTGTTTCCAATAGTGAAAAAGAACGCAAGGCTGCTTTGCAAGAATTGTTTCCTTTTGTTAAAAGCGATATCAAAGGTACATTAGAGGCGATGGAGAGTTTGCCTGTGACAATCAGGTTGCTTGACCCGCCATTGCATGAATTTGTGCCCAAACAGGAAGAACAATTGGAAAATCTTTCCAAGAGTTTGAATATCAGCCGTCAGGATTTGGATAAAAGAGCGGCGCTTCTGCACGAAAGTAACCCTATGATGGGCCATCGCGGCGTAAGGTTGGGAGTGACTTATCCTGAAGTAACCGAGATGCAGGTGCGCGCAATCCTTGAATCAGCGGCAGAATTAATCAAAGAAGGCAAAAAGGTTTCTCCCGAGATAATGATTCCCGTTGTTTGCGACGTGAAAGAACTGGAAAACCAGTTTGCCATAGTCAAGAAAGTTGAAAAGGAAGTTTTGGCAAAATATAACCTGAAGAAAATTTCCTATTTGACAGGAACGATGATTGAAATTCCCCGCGCGGCTTTGGTTGCGGATAAAATCGCCGAAGTCGCCGAATTCTTCTCGTTCGGAACCAATGATTTGACGCAGATGACATTCGGTTTTTCGCGCGACGATATCGGTGGATTTTTGCCGGATTATTTAAATAAAGGAATACTTCCGGTAGATCCGTTTCAGACAATTGATCAGGCGGGTGTGGGCGAATTGATGCAGATAGGAATTACGCGTGGCAGAAAAGCCCGCAAAGGATTAAAAGTCGGTATCTGCGGCGAACACGGCGGCGAACCGGCATCAGTGGAATTTTGCCACAGAGTAGGGATGAATTACGTAAGCTGTTCTCCCTTTAGAGTTCCTATTGCCAGATTGGCAGCAGCTCAGGCTGTGATTAAAGAAGGCAAATCTAAAAAAGTAAAAGGCAAAAAGTAGGGTAAATGGATCCAATCAGGGCATATATTAAAGATGTAAGAAAGATGCCGCTTCTCAGCGCGGAAGAGGAAGTCGATCTGGCCAAGCGGTTCAGAAAAGGCGATTTAGACGCCAAGGACAGATTAATCCGCTCCAATTTACGCTTAGTCATCAGCATAGCCAAGAAGTATATGCATTTAGGCATGCCGCTTTTGGATCTTATCGAGGAAGGGAATATCGGCCTTATGAAGGCTGTGGAGAAATTCAATCCTCGCAGAGGATTCAGGTTTTCTACCTATGCTGCCTGGTGGATAAAACAGAGCGTAACGCGCGCCATATTCGATCAATCCCGCACTGTGCGTTTACCTGTATATGTAAGCGAATTGGTATCCAAATGGAGAAAGGCAAATGAGAAACTTACGCAGAAATATAAGAGGCTGCCTACAATCAAGGAATTAGCCAGGACCATGAAAATATCCGAAGAAAAAGTAGAGAAGATTTATAGCCGCATGATGACTTCGTCGTCTTCTTTGGATGCACCTATCAGCGAAGACGGAGAAGGCAGCATAGTGGATTTGGTTGCAGACCAGAGTTCTACCAGTACCAAAGAAGAACTGGATTCTTTTTTTAATAAAGAAAGAGTGGAATCTCTTTTGGAAATACCCAATGCAAGAGAAAAAGAAGTTCTGGATTTGCGTTTTGGGCTTACTGACGGTGTAACGCATACGCTTTCGGAAGTAGCTAAGAAATTAGGCGTTTCCCGTGAAAGGATAAGGCAGATCGAAGAAAGCGCGATTAAGAAAGTGCGTATTTTCGCATCAAAGCAAAAAAAGGAAAAGCTGTAAGACAGGGAGAAAGTCATGGCTCAGCCGCTAAGCAGATATATCAGGAATATCCCGGATTTTCCCAAAAAAGGGATTTTATTCAGGGACGTTACCACGCTTATCAAGCATAAAAAAGCCTTCCGCCAGGCCATTGACAAGATGGCAGCTATCTATAAAGGTAAAAAAATTGATATGGTGGCAGCAGTGGAGGCAAGAGGATTTATCTTCGGCGGAGCGCTGGCTTATAAATTAGGCGTGGGTTTTGTCCCCGTAAGAAAAAAAGGCAAACTGCCTTATAAAACACATCAGGTTAGCTATGATTTGGAATACGGCACAGACACTTTAGAGGTTCATACCGATGCCATAAAAAAAGGCATGAGGGTTTTGATTGTGGATGACCTGCTGGCCACCGGAGGCACGGTAGGAGCGGTGGTGGAAATGATGAACAGGTTAAAAGCAAAAATCGTAGGCATTTTATTCTTGATAGAATTGGTGGATTTAAAAGGTAAAGAAAAATTAAAAGATTACCCTCTGCATTCTTTGATAAAATTTAAAGGGGAATGATTTTGCCCCAGTAGCTCAGTCGGATAGAGCACAGGTTTCCTAAACCTGGTGTCGCAGGTTCAATTCCTGCTTGGGGCATTTTTGAGAGTCAACCCCACGCTCACGCGTGGGGAATATCCGAAAATTCCCCATACGTGAGTATGGGGTAAAAACTACTATATTATGTTTGATCTGCATACCCATTCTTTACTCAGCGACGGAGATTTGCTGCCGTCAGAAGTAGCCAGAAGATATGAGAAACTTGGCTATAAAGCCATCGCCATTACTGACCACGTGGATTTATCCAATATTAAAATGGTGGTTCCTGCCATTGTGGAATTCTGCAGGAAATGGCCCAAGAACAGAATCAAGGTTATTCCCGGTATTGAACTCACTCACATTCCTTTGGAGCAATTCAATCCTTTAATCAAATACGCCAGAAAGAATGGTATTAAAGTTATTGTGGCGCATGGAGAGACAATCTCAGAACCGGTTATCAAAGGTACAAATAAAAAGGCGCTAAGTTCGGATATTGATATTTTAGCCCATCCGGGGCTGATAGATATTGAGGATGTTAAGCTGGCAAAACGCAGAGGAGTGTTTTTGGAAATTACCACGCGAAAAAGTCACCGCAATACCAACAAACACGTTATAAGACTGGCCAAAAAGCTTAATGCTAAATTAGTGGTTAATTCTGATAGTCATTCTCCCTGTGATATTATAAGGTTTTCCCAAAAAGAAAAATACACCCTAAAACTAGGCATTAATAAGCTGTATCTCGAGAAGATACTTGAGGATACAGCTAAGTTCATAGGTAAAGTTACATAAAACTACAGCAAAACATATATTAGGAATTATATAAGGATTGTTAGTAAAATTTTCCTAACAACGCAGCTTGCAAGAAAATATAAAAAATACTTGACAACTCGTTGCGGCTATGATAATTATAAGGAAAAGTAATTGCTATACCGTCATAGGCAGCTTCAAAGCAAGGTATGAAAGGAAGGTGAGAAAATAGAAGCCGGAAGTTGTTGGAAAAATGGCGGATATAACACAGTCATAAAAATAGATTATTACGCGCTGCTAGGAATGATAACCTAGTTAAGAATAAAAAGAAAAAAACAAGCAACTTAAAAGGAGGGTTAAATGGGTAAACGCTTAATGTTGTTACTGGTCTTTGCGCTGGTATTGGGTTTGGTCATACCGGCATATGCAGAAGTCCAGAATATCAAGGTTAGCGGAGATATCACGATGTATGGCATCAGCAGAGATGGTTTTAATATGGGAGATACGACAATAAAAGCTGATGATACAGAATCTCACGCCGCAACTATAGCTCGCTTAAGAATTGACGCTGACTTGACGGAAAATGTAGGCGCAACACTCAGGTTAATTAATGAAAGAGATTGGGATGCGGAAGCAGCATCCACTAGTGAAATAGTAGTTGATTTGGCAAGCATTACTTTAAAGGAATTCCTTTATTCTCCTTTGACTTTGACTTTAGGTAGACAGGAATTGCATTTTGGTAATGATTTTATTGTTGGCGACCCGGATGCCAATAATAACGCAGCCGGAACCACTCTGACTGATTTTGATCTTTCATCAAAGAAGGCATTTGATGCAGTTAGAGGTACCTTAAATTATGATCCGCTCGTTCTTGATTTATTCTGGGCAAAGATCGATGAAAATACAGTTTTAGGTACTAATACAAATCCTGAAAAAGACGACATCGATCTTTTTGGTATTAATGCACGCTATGATTTTGGCGGAAAGTGGAAGACAATAGGTGAAACGTATTATTTTGGTAAAATTGATAACAGCGTACGTGATACAAACGCAGCTATTTCTCCTACCGGTGCTAATATAAACAAGAAAGCAACCAGAATCCACACTGTTGGTGTAAGAGGAGAAGTAACTCCTACTCCCAGGTTAAATCTTCAGGGAGAAACAGCTTATCAGTTTGGTACCTATAATGATGGTGCCAATAGTACTCTTAATAACTCAAAGGTATCAGCATGGGCAGCCCAAGGTATTGCCACATACGCTTTGAATATGAAATACAGCCCTGTATTAATGGCAATCTACAGCGTTTATTCTTGCAGTGACAGTGGAAGCGCGGCACACTCTTGGGATCCGATGTTTGAGAATCAGACAAGCGGCCATATTATCAATGTTTTGTTTAATGCAACCCAGTCACAAGTGTTGAATTTACGCGGTAGTATAGTTCCCGCTGAAGACCTGAAGTTGACATTAGACTATGTATGGCTTAATCTTTCTAATGATCTGGATGCAAATAGCGTACTTATTAATACTCGTAATCCGAGCCACGTGGCACATACTAATGCATATTCAGGCAATAGGCATCTTGGAGACGAGATTGACTTAACTTTAACTTATGATTACACAGCAGACGTACAACTTGGCTTAATGGCCGGTTACTTTAGGCCTGGCCAGGCTTTTGCAGTATCTGATCATCGTTTTGGCGATGTTAAGGAAGCAATCGCATCAATAAAGGTTTCCTTCTAAGCATAATTCCTTAGTCAAGGTTTTTTAAACCCTTGACGTCCGATTGGGCGTCAAGGGTTTTTTTATGTCCACCTTAGTATTTCTTTTTATATAAGACAATCCCGCCGAGTGTATCAAAATTATCGGTTCTAAAGGATTGAATTTGTGGAATCGTAGCATTTTTCACAGGAAGAAAATTTTGATACATTTATACGAGACGGGATAAAGCGTAACATAATACGTACACAATTATCCATTTATTTAATGGATATTTTTATTATTTTTGTTATAATCAAATGAAGCCAAAGCTATTTTTGGCGTACGAACTTAATAATCTTGCTTCTTGTCCACAAAATACGGGACGGCTGATTGTTTAGCAAAAGGAGGCTTAGCGATGTTTAGGATTGGTATAGGAGAGCTTATAGTAATTTTGTTGATTGTTTTGCTTGTATTCGGCGCTTCGCGTCTGCCTGAGATTGGCCGCGCCTTAGGCAAGGCAATCAAAGAATTCAAAAAGGAAGTAAAAGGAAAGGACTCCGACGATAAATCCGCTAAGTAATTCCTAATCGGCAAATAAAATAAAAATGTTTCTTTTTGTCTGTAAATTTTATATAATTATTGTTGAGTTTAAAAAAATTCTACTAAAATAAGTAATCACCGCAGATCATAACCGTTATGCTTTATCTTAGTTTCATCTGGCATATGCACCAGCCTTATTACCGCGATCTCTTAAGCGGTAAA
This sequence comes from Candidatus Omnitrophota bacterium, assembly GCA_028711115.1. Taxonomy (GTDB): domain Bacteria; phylum Omnitrophota; class Gorgyraeia; order Velamenicoccales; family JABMQK01; genus JAQTSV01. The sequence continues at coordinate 964,831 of JAQTSV010000001.1, read as the reverse complement.
GCGAATTTACCCTGGGTAAGACTGCACGGCATAAAAGATTATCTGGATATGGTGACTATTCTGGAGGGATACCCAAATATCCACCAGACATTTAATTTAGTGCCGTCTTTAATTGAGCAGATCAATTCTTATACGGACGGCAGTGCTAACGACAAATTCTTTGAGCTGTCTAAAAAGAGGGCAGATTCACTGTCGGCAGAAGAGAGTCAGTTCATCACAGGGAATTTCTTTATGGCTGACAAGCAGAAGATTCTTGCTTTGCATCCCAGGTATTATGAACTTTATTTCAATGCCAAAAGTAAAAAGAAATTCAGCGCTCAGGATTTACTGGATTTGCAGGTTTGGTTTAATCTTGCCTGGTTCGACCCTTATTTCAGAGAAAATATCCCGGAACTGAAGATTTTAGTTAAAAAGGCAAGATTTTTCAATGAAGAAGATAAGAATATTATTTTAAATAAACAGATAGAAATCTTAAAAGAGATAATCCCCACATATAAGAAATACCAGGACAAGGGGCAGATAGAAATAAGCATAAGCCCTTTTTACCATCCTATCTTACCTTTATTATATAATACCAAGATAGCCAAGGATGCCAATAAGGAAACGGTGCTTCTGGAAAAAGACTTTAGCTATCCTGATGATTGCCGCTGGCATATCCGGGAGGCAGTAAAATGTTATAAAGAAAATTTCGGCAAGCCACCGCAGGGTATGTGGCCTTCCGAGGAAGCCGTGGCAAAACAGGTTATGCCGTTATTTATCGAAAACGGTATAAATTGGGTAGTTACCGATGAATCAATTTTATTAAAGAGGCTGAAGAGAAAAGTCAGGACACCGGAGCTTATTTATAAATCATATGCCTTAGAGTGTCCCGACGGAGATTTGAATGTTTTATTCCGTGACAGGAATATTTCAGATTTGATTGGTTTTGTTTATCAATATTGGGAGACAGAAAAAGCGGTGGATGATTTTATGTTCCACCTTACTTCCATAAATAAACATTTTAAGAATAAAGATTGCCTGGTGGTTGTGGCTTTGGATGGAGAGAATGCCTGGGAGTACTATAAAAATGATGGCAGGGATTTTTTGAATTTACTTTATTCCAAAATTTCTAATTCAGAATTTATAAAGGCAGTTACGGTGAGCGAATATTTAGCTTTAAAGCCAAACATCGGCAAGCTTTCTAATATTGCAGCCGGTTCGTGGATAAATGGTGATTTTACAAAATGGATTGGAAATCCTGCAAAAAATAAGGCATGGGATTTATTGCTTGGCGCCAGAAAATTATTAGAACAAACGGAGAATCCTTCAGAATTAGCCTGGAAACAGATTCATATACTGGAAGGCAGTGATTGGTTTTGGTGGTATGGAGACAAGCAGCGCCAGTTTGACGAATTGTTCAGGATGCATCTGAGGAATTTTTATAAAATAATTAATCAGTCGCCGTCTGTTGATTTGGATAAGCCTTTAGAATGAATAGTTTTTTCCGACGGGAAAGCCGATTTCAAATTTAATTTAAAATGAGCTATACTGCTATTGACAGTAGTAAGAAATATGTTAGAATGAAACAAGATGTTTACGAGCATCTTGCCAAGACGTTCATTGACAAAAAAGTAAAACAAAAACCCAAGAGAAAAATTCTATGGATTTTAGCAGCATTTTCTATTATTTGCGTGGTAATGTTTTTGGCATCAAACTATTTTTTGGTTGAGAAAAGAATATTCTCTAAAAGCTTATATCTTCTCCACGATAAAACACCTATTGTAATTAAGTATGATTTCACTTCATTAGGCAACAGCAAGGTAAAGGCCTTGTCATTTAATCTGGATAATTTAGATTTAAGCGGTTACCATTTTCTAACTTTATCTATTAGGACAGAAGAAAAAACAAAAATCGACTCTACGATAAAAGTACAGATTGAGAATTCGCTTTTAGAGAAAGATGCGGAATATATCTCCGGTATAAATTCCAAATGGAGGAGATTTGTTCTGCCTTTGGCGGATTTTAAGCTGGTTAAAGATTGGTCGCAAATAAAGACTTTGACTTTTATGGTAGAAGACTGGAATGTCACTGACAAAAATGATAAAATTCTTATTGATGAAGTCCGTTTTACAGAGTAAAATTAGAACATTATTAAAATTTATTTATAAAAATTAAAGAACGGAGGATATTAATGGAGATAGCGGCTGTTTGTAATCAGAAGGGCGGTACTGGCAAGACCACAACGGCAATAAATTTATCAGCTGCTCTGGCGATGAACGGTAAGAAAGTTTTACTTATTGATTTTGACCCTCAGGCCCATGCAACGATGGGCTTAAATATCGATAACAAACGCAGTATTTACGACGTGTTATCGAAAATATCCAAAAATAAGTGCAGGCTAAAAGATATCATAGTTGAATTAGACAAAAATTTTTATCTGGTTCCGTCTTCCATTATTTTGAGTACAATCGAGCAGGAACTTTCCGACGAGATAGGCAGGGAATGCAGGTTGAGCGATGTGCTTGCGGAAGTGAGCAGCGAATATGATTATATCCTAATAGATTGCCCTCCCAATTTAGGTTTATTAACCATAAACGCATTACGTGCAGCGAATTCAGCGATTATACCTGTAGAGGCATCTCGTTTTTCTGTGGATGGTGTTGCTAGACTTATCGAAATTATTGATTTAATCTGCGAACGCCTCAGCCACAAGGTAGATTACAGAGTATTGGTGTCAATCTTTGATTCCCGCCTGCGCCATTCTTTCGATATATTAAGGCGCATACAAAACAATTTTAAAGAAAAAGTTTTTTCAACGATTATACATATAAATGTTAAGCTTAAAGAATCCCAAGCCGCAGGAAAGTCTGTCTTAGATTATGACAAGTATTGCAGAGGAGCGAAGGATTACTTTACTCTTTCCCGTGAAATTATTTCCGGGCAGAGGAATATTCCGGGAAAACAGGTAACTATGGAGAAAATTTCTGAGGAGTTTAAGAAAGTCACGCACTCAAAACTAAAAGAATTTGGTATGGTTACTTTTTCTGTTAGCGCGCCTGCAGCACATTCTGTATTTGTCGTCGGAGATTTTAATAATTGGTCTATGGATGAAAAGAGTATGCTGGAAAAAAGAGATGGCATTTGGATAAGAAAAATACCCTTAAGCAAAGGCAGTCATCAGTATCGTTTTGTTGTTGATGGCCAGTGGTTAAACGATCCCAGGAATCCACATACGGCCCCTAATCCTTACGGCGAGCTTAATTCAGTAGTTGATATTAAATAAAAATTATTGCCTCAGGGAGGTAACAAATGGTTTTCGGAAAATTAATGAAATTCTTAAAGAAGAAAAAGGTTAAGAAAAATATCGTTAAAAGAACTCCCCGCAAGAAGATAAAAAAGAAGATAACAGTTACCAGAAAAACCAGGAAGAAGCCAGCCGCTAAATCCTTAAGGAAGCCCGCAGTTAGAAAAGAAGAATTAGTCGGGCAGGCAGTTCATTATTTCTCTAAAATCAAAGTAGTTGTATTAAAAATGAAAGGCCCGTTACAAATAGGCGATAAGATTCGCATAAAAGGTTATACCACTGATTTTACACAGCCGGTTACGAGTATGCAAATTGATCATCAGCCTGTCCAATCGGTAAAAAAAGGCCAGGAGATGGGCATTTTAGTGAAAGGCAAAGTAAGGCACAAGGACAAGGTTTATAAGATTTAGTTAAAATGAAGGTTTTGATACGCACAATAAAGGAATTTGATTTAGATGAAATTTGCCAGCACCTGTTGGTAGTAGGAGATTTGACTGGCGATTGTTTCAAGTGTAGAGAATTAGGTTTGAATTATGCTAACGTAAAATCCTGCCCCAAATGCAATACAGAATTTCGCTATATTACCAGCCGTAAAACCAGCGACTTTGGTCTGAAGAATCTCTCTATCCTCTGCAGAAAGAGACCGGATCTTATTTGTATTGAGTTTAATGATTTAAAACATCACCAGAGCAGAGAAAAGGCGAGAGATTTCCTATCCTAAGTGAATATCCATAAAAAATACAATACGGTTGTTATTTTAATTTTGGTAATTTTCTTTTCAGCACTTTTTTTTATATTCAGTTGTTATGAGACTCGTATAAATGAATATAAAAAGAGCGCCTACGAAGAAATTATAGGTTTTGCCAAAGGCGTAAAGGCTGATCTCGTCGGAAAAGAAGTTAAAGTTAACATTTCCAAGTATCCTTTCCCGATAGGAGAAAAATTAAGATACGGTATTTATTCTGCAGGTTTTAAAGTCGGGAATGTGGGCATAACTTACTTAGGCCAGAAAGAAATAAGTGGAGTTTCGGCTGACGTTGTTATTCTTGAATCACGAGCCCCTGGTTTTAGTGATGTAGAGATAATTTATGGCGATATCAGTAGTTTTACTCCCTTAAGAGTAGAGAGAAAAATTTATTTGCTAGGTGAGAACATAAATATTCTGGAAGAATACGACGTAAAGAAAAATGAAGTAACAATTACCCGCAAAGCCAGAAAAACAACCATCGAAAAGATTAAATGCAAAGGTAAAATCAGTAACATAATTTTGCTTTTATATTATTTTCGATATAAGAATAACAGCTATAAGATCGGTGACGAGATAGAATTCAGCCTTCCCACTGAACAGTTAAAGATGCTGGTAGAGAAGGAAACCGAGATTAAAGTACCCAAAGGCCAATTCAAAGCCATTTTTATAAAGAGTATTCCTCCGCGTTTTAAAGTTTGGTTCCTAAAGGATAAAGATAGCATACCTTTACGTATCCAGGGAGCCATAGGTGTGGGCAATACCTACCTCGCTTTACTAGATTAAACCAGTCAAAAAACCGCTATTTTAGCCTACCTCGCCCACTCAGGGCAAAAGGGGTTCAGAATTCAAAACTAGTTGTAAAATAAGAAGTTTTATGCTAAATTATCAGTTTATGGATAAAAAGATACTTCTTATGTATATAACCAATGTATCCGGCCATCACAGTGCTACTATGGCTATTGAAAAGGCGATTAACGCCTTCAATCCCCATCCGCAGGTGCTGAATATAGATGGTTTTGGCTATACCAATCCAATAATGGAAAAAGTCACCCATGCCATATATATGGGTGTTATAAATAAAGCCCCTGCAATTTGGGATTTTTTATATGATAACCCTGCCGTAGCCAGAAGGATAAGTAATCTCAGACAATCTGTCTATAGAAAGAATCGCGATAAAATTAAAAGGTTGATTGAAACCGAGAACTGTAAAGTCGTTATATGCTCGCAGGCCTTTCCCTGTGGCATGGTTGCTGATTACAAGAAGCACTGCAATCCCGATATAAAATTAATCGCCGTAGTCACGGATTTTATGCCTCATGCTTATTGGGTTTATGATGAAATTGATTTCTATACAGTGGGCTCAGAAGAAGCCAGGAAGGCGCTACTTAAGAAAGGAGTGGCCGACAATAAGATTAAGCTCTGGGGTATACCGATTGATCCTAGATTTTCAGAACCATTGGATAAATATAGAACCGCAGCAGAGTTGAATATAAACTTAGATAAGCCGGTAATCTTAATTATGGGAGGTGGCCGAGGAATAGGTCCTATCAAGCAGCTTATAAATACGCTGGATAAATCCAAAATCAATGCGCATTTTCTAATTGTTACGGGGATAAATAAAAGACTTTATGATTATTTAAAGAATAGTAATTTTAGGAATAAGATGCATATTTATGGATATATAGGTTATGTGGACAAATTGATGACAATAGCGGATATTTTAATCACAAAACCAGGCGGCGTCACTACGGCTGAAGCCCTGGCAAAGTACCTTCCTATGTTAATAGTCCAGCCCTTACCAGGCCAAGAGCAGAATAATACAAATTTTTTAGTAAAACAAGGCGTTGTACAGAAAGCTGACAATATTAAGGATGCGGTTGAGAGATTGGTTTTTCTTTTAAATAACCCCCGCGAATTAGATTCTATTAAAGAAAAAATATCAAGAATAGCCAAACCTTTATCTTCGCAAAAAATCGCAGAACTAGCTTTGAGATTATGTTAAATATTTTATATAAAGTTGGTGAAATATTGGCCGTTATTTTGCCGTGGAATATCGCCTATAAGATGGCTGTTTTCTTGGCAAAATTACAATTTTCAATTTCTAAAAAAGACAGAGATGCTGTAATGAATAACCTGCGGGTTATTTTACCAAACGAAAAGGAAGACGTCATAAGAAAGAAGGCAATAGAGGTATTTGTAAATTTCGGTTTATATTTAATAGAGTTCTTTCGTTTTTCACAGATAGATAAAGCCTATATTGAGAAGCATTTTTCTATAAAGGGAAGAGATAATTTAGATAATGCCCTGAAAAAAGGAAAGGGAGTGATATTGTTAGCTGCTCATCTTGGAAATTGGGAATTGGCTGGGATGGCATTGTCGATTTTAGGATATAAATTAATGGTTGTGGCTTTAGACCACAAGGATTCAGAGATAAATAATTTTTTCAAGAGAAGAAGACAAAGCAAAGGCATAGAAGTTATTTCTCTGGGTAGCTCTATAAAACAGTGTTACAAGGGTTTGAAGGATAACAAAGTACTCGCTATTCTGGGGGACAGGGATTTTAGTAATTCAGGTTATCCTTTGGATTTCTTCGGGAGGAAGAAGAGCATTCCGCGAGGTCCTGCTGTTTTGTCATTGCGTACAGGGGCGCCTATTTTGCCTACAATTGTTACGCGGCAATCGCTTGATCGTTGCGTAATGGAATGCCTGCCTCCTATAGAAATTTCAAGTGAAATGAATGAGCTGGAAGTGATGAAAAAGTATACCAAAATAATAGAGCAAGAAATTGCCGAAGATCCTTCTCAATGGCTAATGTTTCGGGAGTTTTGGAAAGAATGAAAGGTTGTGTAATAATACCGACTTTTAATGAAGCGAAAATTATCCACAACCTTATCTCTAAGGTTAAGATATTTGGTTTGGACGTTTTGGTTGTGGATGACGGTTCAAGAGACGATACTGCAGGGTTTGCCAGGAAGGCAGGCGCCGAGGTGATTCGTCATACCCGTAATATGGGCAAAGGAGCGTCGCTTCGCACAGGTTTCAATAAAGTTATAAACCAAGACTATGATTTTATTATTACAATGGACGGTGATGGCCAGCACCGCCCGGAGGACATAGATAATTTTATCCGCGAATTTTCTCAAAGTAACAGCGATATAATTGTCGGTAACAGGATGGACGACCCCAAAAATATGCCGCTGCACCGCTGGATTACCAATAAAGTTATGTCTATGATAATTTCTTCCATCTGTAAAACTTACATTCCAGATAGTCAGTGTGGTTTTCGTTTTATAAAGAAATCTGTATTAAAAGATATGATTTTTTCCACTTCGAATTATGAAATTGAATCGGAGCTCCTCATCCAGGCGGCCAAGAAGAATTACCGCATAACTTCCACCGAAATAAAAAGTATCTATGAAGGCCAGGAGAGCCAGATAAATCCTGTCGTGGACACGATAAGATTTTTCAGGTTTATCCTTAAAGACCTGATTAAAGAAGGATTTCATATTCTTAAATTATTTTTGGATGATACTGTCATAAAACACGGCAGCATTATATTTTTATCTTCGCTTTTAGGGAATATTTTCAGCCTGGCATTTTGGTTGTTCATGATAAGAAAACTCAGCTATACGGATTACGGGATATTGAATTCAATGTCTTCTTTTCTTATTGTGTCAGGGCTTCCCACGGTGATTATCCAGACTGTATTGGCAAAATATTTCTCAGAATTTAAGGCATTGGATAAGAAAGAAGAAATCCAGGCGCTATTTCGTGCCTTTTTGAAGAGGATTGTAATCATAAACTTGGCGGTTGTTTTTATTTTTATATTGTTTACTCCGAATATCGCTAATTTCCTGAATTTAGACAGCAAAACATTTATATACCTTTCTACGTTATTTATGTTTTTTAGCAATTTGTCGATATTGACCATAGGCACGATGCAGGGAATACACCTTTTTAACGGTATCGCCGTCAATTCAATTATTCAGTCGTTGAGTAAGTTTTTTATAGGCATATTGCTTGTATTTTTGGGCTTTAAGGCGTTGGGCGCGTTTTTAGGGTTTATCCTCTCAGCAGCGCTTGCTTTCATATTCTCATTGTTCCAGATTCCTTCTTGGGTATTTAAGATGAATAGAAAGGATTACGTTCGGCATAAAACCGGCCTTGGATTAAAAGATATTTATGGTTATTTTCTGCCTGTGAGCATATCCTTGATAGCCTATACTATTTTTACAAGTACTGATGTTATATTTGTGAAACATTTTTTCAGCGACTATGATACCGGTATCTATTCTGTCGTCCAGACAGTCGGTAAGATTCTTTTGTTTCTTCCTAGCGCATTGGCGCTTGTATTTTTTCCCGTAACCATCCAGCATAAGACGCAGAATAAAAACATAGTCCCCTTATTGAAGAAAAGTCTATTTTTTGTATCGGCAATATGCATTATGGCCATTGTGTTTACATTTATCTTTCCTCGTTTTGTTTTAAGGGTTATTTCCGGGAATGCCCTGGCAGAATGTGTCCCCTTGGTGAGATTGATTATTTTCCCCATGGCCTTGTTCGCTTTAGATTACATTTTTATATTTTACAATCTGTCTTTTAGCAATGTACGGTTTATTGTTTCTGTCTTAATAATTTCGCTTTTGCAGATTATCGCCATAATTTTATTCCACCAAACTTTGTTTGAAATAATAGCGATATTATTTATTTCTTCGCTGTTGGTGTTTTATTTGGGTTTACGAAGCATGTATAGCTTTAAGGAAAAGAAGGCATGATGGACATAAAAGAAAAAATCTCAGTTATTATGCCTGCGTTTAATGAAGCAGAGGTTATCGAAAGAAATATTCTTGAGACCATAGATACATTTAAAAGATTTAATTTAGACTTTGAGATCATCGTTATTGATGACGGCAGCACAGATGATACCTTGCAGAAAATTAAAAATATATCAGAAAAATTTACGAATGTTAAAGTTACCAGGAACATGGAAAATTACGGCAAGGGAAGAGCGCTGAAGAAGGGTTTCCGCCTTGCCACAGGTCAGTATGTAGTATTCCTGGATTCGGATATTGATTTGCACCCCGCCCAGATAGAAACTTTCTTCGATATTATGAAATTGGATAATGCGGATATAGTTATAGGCTCGAAAAGGCATCCTAATTCTGTATTAAATTATCCCTTGCAGAGAAAGATTATAAGTTCGGTTTATTTCTTCTTAATAAAAATTATGTTTGGTTTGCCCATAAAAGATACTCAGACCGGATTAAAGTTATTTAAGTACGAGGTACTGAAGAGGGTTTTTCCCAAGATTGTAGTCAAGGCCTTTGCTTTTGATTTGGAAGTTTTAGTTAACGCACATCGCCTGGGCTATAAGATTGCCGAGGCGCCTGTAATAATTGATTCCAAAAGGGAATTTAATCGTATCGGAATTTATGAAATTATTGAAATGTGGGTTGACACAATGGCGATATTTTACAGGATGTATATTTTAAAGTACTACGACAAGATTGGATAATGAAGATACTTTTGATTAATCCTTCTCAGGAGAAAGTATACGGTATAAAGCTAATGCCGGCCTATCCGCCATTAGGTTTATTGTATGTGGGGACAGTTTTAAAGAATTCTGGCCACGAGGTGCGATTATTAGATATTGATACAGAAGGTATAAACGAAGACAAATTTAAAGATGTCTTTAAGGAATTTGACCCCGCTGCCGTGGGCATAACAAGCGTTACGCCCACAATAAATGATGCCCTAAAGTGGGCAAGGATATCAAAAGGGATTAAGAATATACCTGTCGTTTTAGGTGGAATCCACGCCACGATAACCGCGGAAGAAATTATAGTAAATGATTCTGTTGATATTGTCGTGGTAGGCGAAGGGGAGGCAACGGCTGATGAATTATTCAGGGAATTAGAACAGCCCTCACCGAACTTGAGAAATATCAAGGGCATTTGGTTTAAGGAAAAAGGCCGTCCGACAATATGCGCTGCGCGGCCTTTGATAGATAATTTAGATATGCTTCCTTTTCCAGACATAGCCCTGATTAAGAATGCCAATGCCTTTATGCCGCCGGATGCGACAGACTTACCAGTCGCTACAATAATTACTTCCAGAGGCTGTCCGGGTGAATGTTCTTTTTGTTGCGTAAAACAAATTTTTTCCAGGAGATTTCGCGCAAGAAGCGTTAAAAATATAATTGCAGAGATTAAAGAGCTCATTAATAGAAATGGCATAAAAGAAATTCACATAGCGGACGATACCTTTACTCTGATAAAGCAAAGAGTTCTGGATTTTTGCAGGGAGATAAAAAACCAGAATATTAAAGTAAATTTTCAGTTCATGAATGGCTTGCGAGCCGATTTTGTAGATAGGGATATATTGACGGCACTGAAGGAAACAGGTTTTAAAACGGTTGGTTACGGCGTTGAATCGGCAAATCCCGAAATTTTAAAGAATATCAAAAAACATATACCTCTTGAGACAACAAAAAAAGCCTTCAAGCTTTCTAAAGAATTAGGCTTCGAAACGTGGGCTTTTTTGATATTCGGATTACCCGGAGAGTCAGAGTATACTATCAGAGAGACAATAGATTTTTCTAAAGAGATAGACCCCGATTTTGCAAAATTCTATATTTTAAAACCTTACCCGGGTAGTGAGGTTTATAAGCAATTGAAAAAAGATAATTTACTATTAAGCGATAATTACGATGATTATGGCATATACACCAAACCAGTACACCGGTTGGCAGGTTTAGAGCCCCAGAGAATAATTTATTGGCAAAAGAGGGCATACAGGGAATTCTATCTAAGGCCGGGCAAGATAATTTCACAGATTAGAAGGGTAAAATCCATAAAGCAATTGCGGTTAGTATTCAATGCCATAAAATTAGTTTTACATAATATGTTTAAAAACCAGGAGCAGTAGACGTCTAGGTATGATATTTCCCTCGGTGTCCATAATAATTGCCGTAAAACAGAATAATCCTTTGCTGGAAGAATGCGTGGATCATTGCATTAAGTTAGATTATCCTTTTTTTGAAGTTATTATTCTGCCAGACGATATGATGGGTGTTTATAATGAAAGACATATAAAAATTATCGCCACTGGTAAGGCCCTGCCAGCTGCAAAAAGAGATATCGGTGCCAGTAACGCCAGCGGCGAAATACTTGCTTTCTTAGATGATGATACCTATCCCACAGCCGATTGGCTAAAGAATGCAGTGATAAATTTTAATGAGGAATCAATCGCCTGCGTAGGCGGCCCGGCTGTAACTCCGGAAAACGAGCCATTTTTGAATAAAGCCAGCGGTAAGGTGTATGAGTCTTTGATAATCAGTGGTCCGGCCAGATTCCGCTATGTCCCCTTAAGAAAGCGTTTTACAGACGATTTTCCGTCGTGTAACTTTTTTATAAGAAATAATATTTTCCAAGAGATAGGAGGTTTCAAGACAAAGTTTTGGCCTGGCGAGGATACGATTTTGTGCCTTGAGGTTGTGCATAAACTAAAGAAAAGAATATTATACGACCCTGCGGTTATTGTATATCACCACAGAAGGCAGCTTTTTAAGAAACATCTCTCCCAGATAGTCAGTTATGCTACACACAGAGGTTATTTTTTGAAACGCTATCCGCAAACTTCGCTTAAATTCGGATACTTTATTCCTTCTATTATGACGGCTATTATTTTAGGTTCGTTAATCCTTGGTTTGGTTTCAGATTTAAGATTCTTTTATGTGCCCCTTTTTTATTTACTTTTTGTTTTTGTTTTCAGTATTCAGAAAAGCCTTAAGTTATCTTTTTATGTATTCGCCGGTTCAATATTGACTCATTTGACATACGGGCTAAATTTTATTAAAGGTTTTTTATCGTTTAGATTAAGAGAAGAGCTATGAAGATAATCTTTACCTATCCGCCGCTTGATAAAACCAAGGGGACGCCTCTGCTTTCCCAGAACAGGCAGTTTCAATATTTTAAGGAACCGACATATATTTATCCTGTGGTGCCAGCTTGTGCAGCTACTTTATTGAAAGAAGATGGTTTTGATATTTTATGGAAAGACTGTATCGCTAAAAATATAGAAAAACCCGAGTTTTATGAATTTATTCAGAAAGAAAGTCCCGATATCATTGCCATGGAAACAAAGACGCCTGTTGTCAAACAACACTGGAAGATAATAGACGAGATTAAAAAACAGAATCCAAAAATTAAAGTTGTATTGTGCGGCGATCATGTTACGGCATTGCCGGAAGAATCAATGCGAAATTCCCAAGTCGACTTTATTTTAACCGGCGGCGACTACGACTTCCTTCTGCTTAATTTATGCCGTGTTTTAAAAGACGGGGGTTCATATGATAGTTTTGAGCCAGGCATATATTATAGGAATAATGCAGAAATTAAAAACTCCGGTCAGTTTATTTTAAATCACAATTTGGACGGTTTACCTTTTATTGACAGGGAATTGACAAATTGGAAATTATACGCCTTCAAGAACGGCAATTTCAAAAGGACCCCGGGAACATATATAATGTCCGGGCGTGATTGCTGGTGGGGTAAGTGCAAATTCTGTTCTTGGCCGACGTTATATCCGCAATTCAGAGCCAGGACTCCTGTCAGCGTTCTCGACGAAATAGATATGTTGGTGGAAAAATACAGGGTAAGGGAGATAATGGACGACACCGGCACTTTCCCCGTCGGAAAGTGGCTTGTTGAATTTTGTGAAGGCATGATGAATAGAAGGCTTAACAGAAAAGTCAATATTGATTGCAATATGAGATTTGGAGTCTTGGGGCAAGAAGAATACGCGATGATGAAAAAGGCTGGCTTTAGATTGGTATTGTTCGGCCTTGAATCTGCCAATCAGAAGACTCTGGATAAAATAAATAAGAATTTGAACGTCCAAGATATAATTAAGTCGTGCAAAATGGCAAAGGCAGCAGGGCTTTATCCTCACATTACCATAATGTTCGGTTATCCCTGGGAGACATACGAAGATGCATTAAAGACTCTTGAATTGGGTAGATGGCTTTTAAAGAAAGGCATTGCCTATACAGTACAGGCTACAATAGTCATACCTTATCCGGGCAGCAAATTATTTGAAGAATGTAAATCCTGTGGTGAATTGACAAGCCAAGACTGGGATGATTACGATATGAAGAATCCTGTCATGAAAACTGCTTTTGATAAGAATAAAATGTCAGAATTGGTTTACGGTATTTATAGCGTTGCTTATAACCCCGAATTTATTCTAAGAAGAATGATGTCCATAAGAGATGCAAATGATATCAAATATTTCTTCAGGGGTTTTAAAAAGGTCATAGGGCATATATTTGATTTCAAATAAAGATACAATGGTAATTAAAAATTGTATAATTTGTGATGATAATAGTAGCGCAGAGATTTATATTAATCACAAAGATTTTGTAATCATTCATTGTAAGAAATGCAATCTATGCTATCAACAGACAATCAGGCAAGTCGGCTCTTTGGAGGCGATATATAATAATATTTATGAGAGCAGTCCTTATGTTATCAAGAATAAATATTATTGGAAAAATAAAATGAAGGCGTGCTACCAAGAGATTTCTCGTTATAAGAAAAAGCCGGGCAACTTGTTTGATATCGGATGCTCTTATGGTTTTTTGATGGAGTTTTTTATTTCTAAGGGCTGGAATGCCACAGGCATGGATATTTGTGAAAATGCTATAACATATGCAAGAAAACAAGGATTAGATTGCTATATGGCTGATATCGCAAATTTCAGACATAATAATAAATTTGATGTGATTGTGATGGATAATGTGTTGGAACATTTTGAAAATCCTCTCGAATATTTAAAACTGGTTAAAAATTTTTTAGCCAAAGACGGGATTATTTACATCAGAGTACCGAACGTTGAAAGCGTTATGCTTTCTTCTAAAATTCAAAGTTTCCTTGGAGACTTAAAACCTTTTGAGCATCTTTTTTACTTTAGTAAAGACACCCTGAATTTATTATTTGATAAAGCGGGTTTAAAAGGCTTTATGAAGACAGACGGACAAGCCAGCATTGGGAATCTTTTAAATTGTTACTTCAGGTCCAAGGTGGTTCTGGGCAATTCCTGGCAAAATTTAAATTACAGAGTGCCTTCAGACAAGAAAAAGTTTTATTTCCTGCTGAAACACATCTACGGAGAAATAATGTCTATTTTAGACAATATACGATTTGGCTCTAAGGACAGAGAAATCGTTGCTATCGCAAGTTTAGAATGATTTGGTTCTAACAACGTAAATATAATTTAAGGGAGTGAAAAAGATGAATTACGCAGTAATCTTAGCAGGTGGTAAGGGAATAAGATTCTGGCCTTTGAGCAGGCAGGAAGAACCAAAGCAGTTGCTCAAGATATTCGGTAATTATTCTCTTTTGCAGCATACGTATTTACGCATCTCTAAAATTATACCAGCGCGAAATGTTTACGTGGTGACCAATAAGGATTATGACGAGGCCATAAGATATCAGCTTAAGGAATTAGGTTTTTGTTTAGATAATATAATCGTAGAAATCTCGCCAAAAAATACAGCTGCGTCTATAGGGCTGGTAGCAAAAATCATCCAAGAAAAAGACCCCGACGGTGTAATGGCTGTTTTTCCGGCGGATCATTTTATCAAGAAAGAAAATGTCTTCTCAGCTATTTTAAAGAAATCTTTTGCATTGGCTAAACTCAATACTATGTTAATTTTTGGTATTAAGCCTTTGCGGGCGGAAAGCGCTTATGGGTACATTAAGATAAATAAGAAGGTATCGCCTTTGAAAAGGATTGCTTTCAAAGTAGAAAAATTTATTGAGAAACCCAAACTTGGTTTAGCGGAAAATCTTATCAAACAAGGCACAGTCTATTGGAATGGAGGGATTTTTATCTGGAAGGCCTCTGTTTTGTTAGAAAAGATTAAAAAATTTATGCCTAGACTTTATTCCGTGCTTGGTGAGAAAAACAAAAAGTCGCTTACAAGAAAATGGAATGCCCTGGACAGCGTTTCCATTGATTACGGAATTATGGAGAAATGTAAAGACAGCTTATATGTTGCGCCTTTGGATTGCGGCTGGACAGATTTAGGAAACTGGAACACCATAGATTTTGTGCTGAATCGTGATAAGAATAAGAATGCCATTTACGGAGATGTCTTAACCTTAAATACTAAAAATACTACAGTCTGGGGTGGTCATCATTTAGTAGTGGCTATGGGTTTGAAAGATATGATTATCGCCGATACGCCGGATGCGCTTTTAGTTTGTCCCAAAGAACAGGCACAAAGAGTTTCCGAAGTAGTAGATATTCTTAAAGCCAGGAAGCGTTTTGAGTATATGACTCCACGATTAGTCAATAGACCATGGGGGAGGTATTTTGTTTTGAATGATACCGGAAGATTCAAAACCAAAATGGTAGAAGTTGAGCCGCATAGACGCCTCAGCCTTCAGTTGCATCAAAGACGCGCAGAGCACTGGATAGTCGTGGAAGGCATTGCAAAAGTTACCATAGGAAATAAAACTTATTTTGTAAAGAGTAACGAGAGTATTTATGTGCCGCGCGGCCAAAGACACAGAATAGAAAATAACGAAAATCACAAACTCACTTTTATCGAAGTGCAGACAGGCAGTTACTTGGGTGAGGATGATATAGAAAGATTTGAGGATGATTTCGAACGGCTAAAATCACATAAGAATAAAAACTAATCTTAGCAGAAAAGTCTATAGCCATAGCGAAAGGAAGGCAAAACATGAAAGTAGTAATCACAGGAATAGCAGGGTTCGTAGGCAGCCATTTGGCAGAATTCTTACTCGATAAGAATAATGTAAACGTATTTGGAATTGATAGGTGGTTGAGCAGATTGGATAATATTCAGCACATAAAAGACAAGATAAAACTCATCGAATGCGATTTAACAGATCCTTTTTCTACAAATTCTGTAATTGAAAAGATACGACCGGATTTAATCTTTCATCTCGCCGCTCAGTCATTCGTTCCCACATCGTGGTCAGCGCCACACGATACTCTGACTACCAATATTATCGGTGAACTCAATATATTCGAGGCCGTAAGAAAGTTAAGACTGAAAACAAAAATTCAAATAGCCTGTTCCAGCGAAGAGTACGGAATGGTATATAAAAATGAGGTTCCTATCAAAGAAACAAATCCTTTAAGGCCTTTAAGCCCTTACGGGGTAAGCAAGGTTGCGCAGGATTTGTTGGGTTATCAATATTATCAAAGTTACAACATGTTTATTGTAAGGACCAGAGGTTTTAATCATACAGGACCGAGGCGAGGAGAGAATTTTGTTACCTCTAATTTTGCAAAACAAATAGCGTTAATAGAAAAAGGCAGCCAAAAGCCGGTGATGGAAGTGGGAAATTTAAACGCCATACGGGATTTTACGGATGTCAGGGATATGGTAAAAGGGTATTGGCTGGCTTTAGAAAAAGGAAAACCCGGAGAGGAATATAATATTTGCAGCGGCAAAGGCATAATTATAAAAGAAGCCCTCAAGATATTATTAAAACTTACAAATGAAAAGATTTCCATAAAGAAAGACCCCAGGCGCTTAAGGCCTTCTGATGTTGAAATTTTAATAGGGGATTGTTCTAAATTCAGAAAGCAAACCGGATGGAAGCCAGAAATTCCCCTGGAAAGAACACTACAGGATTTATTGGATTACTGGAGAGAAAGGGTTTAATAATGAGCGAACGCGTTTCTATAAATATTCCTACATATAATTCCGGCAAGACACTTGAGGAAACTTTGGTTTCAATTGCCAATCAGACCTACAAAAATATAGAGGTGATTATTATAGATTCTTTCAGCAAGGACAGAACCATTGAGATAGCAAAAAAATATGGCGCAAATATTTTTACTGCAGATTCACTTGCGCTTGCCAGAAAAGTCGGAGTGGAAAATAGTTCTGGTAAATATATCTTCTTGGTAGATTCGGATCAGACTTTAGATAATGATACCGTAGAAAGATGTGTAGCGGTTTGCGAAGAAAGAGGGTTTGACGTAGTTACTCTTTTTGAAAAATCAAGGATAACCAAGAATACGCTCGCTGAAAGAATTATCGCCTATGATAAGTGGCTGTTCCATTCGCTGCACGATGATGATCCCATCCATGGCACTGCAATTCCCAGGTTCTTTAAGGCAGAATATATGAAAAGAATTGATTTTCTGAATAATCCACCCATAACCTTTGAGCATTCCATGATACATAATGAAATAGTCAAGATGGGTGCAAAGGTAAAATTTATAGATTCGCATATCTATCATTATGAAACACCGACATTTCGGGACGTATTTAAGAAATTTAAAAGATACGGATATTACTATGTGCCAGCTTTAAAAAAAGATGCAAACTTGGTTTTTCACCATAGTTTACCTCGACGGGCATATTTTTCGCCAAAGGCATTCAAAAATCCGCTTTTATTGATGGGTTTGTTTTATCTCTATTTTGTAAAAGGTATTGCAACTTTTGCGGGTATTCTCAGCTATTTTAAGGATAAAATTATCAGAAAACCATGAGAATTCAGTTAATTATTCCCAAAAACAAGTCTTTACTCGGACATAAATATACGCCGCCAGGGCATCCTCATATCGGTATTGCCTATTTGGGAGCTTTTTTAAAAAAGCATGGCTACGAAGTGAAGGTTTACGATGACGGCTTAAAGAATAGCCTTTCTTTGGTGGATTCGGTTAAGGAATTTAGACCTGATTTGGTGGGTGTTACTTCTTTCAGCTATTGTTATGATTACGCCGTAGATTGTATAGAAAAAATAAAAACTAATTTTGATATTCCTGTGGTTTTAGGCGGTCCGCATGTTTCTGTAGCGAAGAGTGCTGTTTTAGGAGATTCTAAAGTAGATTTTGCGGTTAAAAAGGAAGGAGAATATAGTTTATTAGAATTGGCAGAGGCGCTTACCCGGAATAAAAAAGATTTCTCCGATATAAATAATCTTATTTGGAAAAAAGATGGCCAAATTATTGAAAATCAGGACAGGGAATTTATGAATAATTTGAATTTAGATGAACTGCCTTTTCCCGATTACAGCCTTTTCGATGTTAACGAATATTTTTGCGCACAACATCATTCGACCGCACTGATTACTTCCAGGGGTTGTCCTTACAGCTGTACATATTGTTCCACGCTATTATCTATGGGGAAGACATTCCGAAGCCGTTCAGCCGAAAATGTTTTTCAGGAAATAAAACAGCGCTTTAATGAAGGCTACAGGGCATTTGATATAAATGATGATTGTTTTTCTTTGGATATCGAACGTGCAAATAAAATTTGTGATTTAGTAATAGACAGCGGTTTAAAAATCCGTTTTCAATGCTACAGCGGCCTGCGTGTTGATAGGGTGAATTTAGAATTGTTTAAGAAAATGAAAAAGGCGGGTTTTTATTTTCTGGCTTTCGGCTGTGAGAGCGGAAACCCCGAAGTCCTAAAGAATATAAAAAAGAATATAACATTAGATCAGGTCCGCAATGCCGTAAAATGGACGAAAGAAGCAGGAATTGATAGTTGCGTTAATTTTATCATAGGCCATCCCACCGAAACGTATAAACAGGCGCTGGATACTTTAAAATTTGCCAAATCCCTGGATTCTAATTATGTAAATTTTTCCAATCTTATTCCTTATCCCGGCACAGAGGCGTACGAGTGGATATTAAGCAATGGCCGTTTTCTGGTAGATAAGAATAAATATCTAAGGAATTTGTCTACTTATGATGATATGCCTATTTTCGAAACAAAGGAATTTACGGAGAGACAGAGAAAGAGAATTACCAAACTTGGTCATAATTATTACTATAAGAGAATCTTAATATGGCGTTTGGGAGGCGCATTGGGTTCGGTGGTTTATTATGTTACTGTAATTCCGGGTTTGCGGAAGTTGTTCAGTGATTTTGCGCTGAACAATAAAATTGGACAAATTATTTATGCGTTTCTTTCAGGGCAACTGAGATAAGCATAATCTCGGAGGATGTTATTATAATGGGAAATCATAAACAGCCCAGCGTTGATTCCGCTCAGTATACCCATGATTATTTTATGCATGCTGGTGGGGCCAGTGAATATCTTAATAATAAGTTAGGCGAGATTTATATAAGAGTTATGGGATTGTCTGAAAGCATGACTAAGAATATAGAGAAAAAAGTTATTCTTGATTTAGGCTGCGGAAGGGGCGAATTGCTCAGAGAATATGCCAAAAGGGGCGATATTTGCTATGGTGTTGATTATGCCCAGAGCGCAGTGGACATAGCTAAAGAATCGATTAATGCTTTGCCAAAAGAACAAAAAGAAAATATCTATCTTATACAGAAAGATTTGAAAGAAATAGATTTTAAAGACAATATGTTTGATGTAATTTTTATGCTCGATGTTTTTGAGCATTTATACACCTGGGAATTAGAAATTATAATCCCCAAAATTCGTAAAATGTTAAAACCCAACGGTGTATTAATTATTCATACTTATCCTACTAAATGGTTAATTAATACTATCCATTTTATAATGGGGATTTTGGGCGTAAAGTCTTCTTCCAAACATCTTCATCCTAATGTTCAGACTGCAATTTCCATGAAGAGATTATTGATTCCGGTTTTCGGCAGCAGCGCAAAAATCTGGTATGAAAAGAGAAAGGCTTTCTGGTGCCAAAATTTAGGGCCGGACTATAATCTTATTTTAAAAAGAACCGCAGAATTATTGGATATTATCTGCGATAATTATTTAATCTCTAAAGTTTTGACCTTGCCTGTGCTCAGACATTTTTTTTCAACCGACATATGGTGTGTAGCCAGAAAGAATAATCCTTAACCAATGGGAAAAGTACTTTTAATACAACCTCCGGTTTCTTTTAAGGAAAAGGTTTCTGCAAAGATTCCTGATTGTCCGAATTTGGGTTTACTTTATCTGGCATCTTCCCTTATCAAGGAAGGTTTTTTTGTCAAATACCTCGACGCCTCTAATAATAATCTCAGCCTAGATAAAATAATACATATTATCAAAGAACAAAATTTTGATGTTATCGGCATCACGGCGATGACCCAGAATATAAAGGGGGCTGTGCAATTAGCCAGGTTTTTAAAAGAGGGTGGCTGTAAGAATATTGTCTTGGGCGGCCCACACATAAGTGCCGACAATACTTTGATAGAGCGTTTTCCTTATTTTGATGTGGGTATCGGAGGGGAAGCGGAGTTGACTTTTCCTGAAGTTGCAAAAGACTTAATCAGCGGGAAGGGAATTCGCGGGTTTATTAAAGGCCAGACGCCTTTGGATTTAGACAGGTTGCCTTTTCCCGCCAGGAATATTATAGATTATAAAACATATTTTAAGAGGGGGTCCTGGGCAAGTGCTGTTTTTGCTACGCGAGGCTGCCCTTATCATTGTAATTTTTGCAGTATTCCGGCTATAGACAAAAGAGTGCGTTTCCGCTCGCCGCAACTTATAGTTGAGGAAATAAAAGAGTGCGTCAAGCTAACCGGCAGAAAGGCGATTATTTTTTGTGACGATGCTTTGACCATAGATAAGAAATTTGTGTATTCGCTTTGTGAGCATATTATGAGGTTACCGTTTCGGATTATATGGGAGGCGCAGTCTCGTATCAACTATGTGGACAAACCACTCCTTAAGACTATGAAAAGGGCGGGTTGTCAGAAATTATTATTCGGCATAGAATCGGGAAATGAAAGAATAAGAAATCAGATTATCGGCAAAGGCATTACCGATAAACAGATTATAGAAGCTACTGCTCTTTGCTGGCAGGCGGGCATAGAACCAGATCACTATTTAATGATAGGCCAGCCTACGGAGACCAAGAAGGAGATTTTAGACACGGTTGATTGTTCTCTGAGATTTGAGCCTAATATAATAGGAGTTTTTCTTGTTATGCCTTTACCGGGCGCGCCTTTGTTCGAACAGGCTATCCAGGAAGGCATAATAGATAAGGATGTGATAGATAAGTTTATCAACGGTAGTTATGGTGAAGGATATGAGGGGTGTTGGCCTTATTATGTTCCTCGGGGGTTAACGCAGGATTATTTAATAGAGATGAGAGATTTAACATATCGCAAATTTTATCTCCGCCCAAGCTATATACTTAACAGAATCAGGAGAGATTTTACTTCCTGGGTAAAAATAAAAAGAGACCTAAGGGAGGGCTTTAGTTTATTTTTCAGGAATAGAGCAATCAATGATTTTAATGCAAGAAAACCGTCATGAAGGTATGTATTACCATTTTTGTTTAAGATTAAGAAGGCTTCAATAAATAGAAAACACAGGAGATGTTTATGATAGTTGGGCGCGTAATAAATTTTATAGGACAGGGATTTATTCGGTTGTTCTGGAAATTAAACTGCCGTTTATCGCCTATGTATCAAGAGAGGACTTGCGAGTATCCTTTTGTGCTTACCAGACTTAAATTAAAAAAAGGAAAAGTGGCAGACTTTGGCTGTGCCAATAGCTTGATGATTTCTTATTTGGCTTCTTTGGGTTTTGATGTGTTTGGTGTTGATTTTAAAGAAGGAGATGATTCAAAATTTATCCATAATTACCCAAACTATAGTTTTGTCCGGTCTGATATTTGCAGTTTACCTTTTGAGAATGAGAAATTTGACGCATCCATTTCAATTTCTACCCTGGAACATATCCTCTCCGGGGACAAAAAAGCGCTGGAAGAGATTGTCAGGGTAACGAAGAAGGATGGTCAGATATTTATTTCTATGCCATATGGTAGTGGTGAGATAAATAATTTATATATCGAGGCGCCGCATAAAATATACAATGAGAAATTATTAAAAAACTTATTAGATATACCGGGGATTAAAATTGAAGAAGCAGCATACTTTAAAAAGAGATGGCCGGTGTGGACAAAGGTTGAAAGACAAGATGTTGAGGATGTGGATAGCCGCCAGGAAGTTAAAGGCGTCGTTTGTTTAAGTCTAATTAGAATTTAATGAAAATATCAATAGTAATTCCTACATATAATCGTCGGGATAATCTGGCAAGGCTTTTGGAGTCCCTTAAGAAACAGACATATAAAAACTTTGAAGTGGTTATTGTAGACGCATGTTCTACTGACGGAACGGATATGTTGCCGGATGAATTCAAAGATTCTCTGGCCATAAAATATATTGTGCAAAAAGGCAAAGGTTTTACCGATGCAGTAAACACCGGGATACAAGTTAGTAGCGGAGAGATTTTTCTCAGAGCAGACGATGATATTACCGTTACGCCGGACTGGCTTAATGCGGTTAATGCTACATTTGAATCTTCTCCTAAGATAGGCGGCGTTACAGGCCCGGTTATTACACCTGAAGAATATTTAAAAAACAGGGACGTTTTTATATTCCATGAGAAATTCAAGAAAGGAAATATATTTTGGAAGTTGCTGGGGAAAATATACTTTGATTATTTCCTGGAAGGACAGGCTTTTTCGGTTTGTAAAGATTTCAGAAGCGGTGCGTTTTCTTTTGGCGCCAATTTTCCCGACGCTCTGAAGATAGATAAGATTATCGAAGTCGACCACCACGAATCCTGCAATATGGCGGTGAGGATGGATTTACTTTTGAAAATCGGCGGTTTCGACGACAGCTACATTGTGACTTCAGAATTCAGCGATTCCGATGTTGCCTATAAATTAAGGCGGCTGGGTTTTATTACGGTATTTAACCCCATGGCGATTATCTCGCATTTTCCCAGCAAACAAGGTTTTTTCTCCAAAAGGTTTAATTCCTATCATAGAATTGAAAATTTTATCAGGTTTTACTTTAGATACATTAAGCCAAATACTCTGGATAAAGCTACTCGCTTTATCCTTTATTTAGGGTTCCAGAACTGTTATTTCTTTTATATATTTTTAACTACGGGAAAAATTGAGGCGTTGGGTTCAATCCCTTCTACGATAATTAATTTATTTAAATATTCTTTAAGGAGTATTTTTAAAAAAGAGGAGTGAAATATGGAAACAATTAAATACAAGAATAAGATTTTGGGTATGATTGTAAGAAATAGTTTTTTAGAGGACGGCGCTCATTTCTTTACCAGCGCAAACAGCGCCTTTCAGGTTGGTATGCTGATTTATCCAAAAGAACATAATATAAAACCTCATAAGCACAGAGAGTTGAAGGTGGTGCGTGAAGAGCCGACACAGGAAGTGCTTTATGTTAAAAAAGGTAAAGTCGAAGTCCATTTCTATGTAAAAGGCACAAAGTTATTTTGTAAAAAGGTAATTAAAACAGGAGACCTTTTGATTTTGTTAAGCGGTGCGCACGGATTCAAATTTCTGGAGAAATCGCATCTGATAGAAGTGAAAGAAGGCCCATACAGCGAAAAAAATAAAGTATACCTTAAAGTAAAGGAGTAACATGATACCGGTTTGCACTCCGTTTTTAACAGGAAAAGAATTGCAATATGTAACAGATTGTTTTAAGACGAATTGGATTTCTTCTCAAGGTAAATATATCTCGGAATTCGAGGAGAAATTTTCTGTTTATTGCAATGTAAAATTCGGCGTAGCCACGACAAACGGAACAACAGCTCTGCATTTAGCGCTAGCGGCATTGGGTATTAAAAAAGGCGACGAAGTAATTGTTCCGTCTTTTACCATGATTTCCACTGTCTTTGCAATTTGTTATGTAGGCGCAAAGCCCGTATTGGTAGACGCAGAATTAGATACGGGAAATATCGACGTAAGTCTGATTGAAAAGAAAATCACCAAAAAAACAAAAGCAATACTCCCTGTGCATATTTACGGCCATCCCTGCGATATGGATCCCATAAGACAAATCGCCAAAAAATATAATTTATACGTTGTAGAAGACGCGGCAGAAGCGCATGGAGCGTTCTACAAGGGAAAGATTATCGGTTCGTTGAGCGATGTGGCTTGTTTTAGTTTTTACGCCAATAAAATTATAACTTGCGGCGAAGGCGGCATGGTTTTAACCAGCAATAAAAAGATAGCTGAGAAATTAAAATTGCTCAAAAATTTGTCTTTCATAAAAAGAAGGTTTATCCATCATGAGATAGGTTTTAATTATCGCATGACAAACATTCAGGCGGCAATAGGCCTGGCGCAATTGGAAAACATAGATAAATTTGTCAATTTAAGAAGAAAGCACGCTTTTCTTTACAACAACTTGTTAAATGATATTGATTGGATAAATACTCCCGTAGAAAAATCCTACGCTAAAAATGTTTATTGGATGTATGGCATTACTTTGAAGGGTAAAATGAAGAATAAGAAAAAGGCTTTTGTGAGTTACCTGAAAGACAAAGGAGTCGAAACCCGGGATTTCTTTATAGGAATGCACAGGCAGCCGGTTTTTAAGAAGATGGGATTATTCCGCGGTGAAAAATATCCCACGACAGACATATTGGCGGCCACAGGCCTATATTTACCCTCGGGGAGCGGCTTAAAAGAAGAACAGATAAAGTCAGTTGTAAAAATTATAAAATCATTTTAAGCATGAAAAAAGTTTTTGATAAAGATTACGCCTTTTTTTACGATATTTTTTATAGAAATAAAGACTATAAGAAAGAATGCAGGTTTTTAGAGGATATTTTTAAGAAATTCTCTATAAATAAACCCAAATCCATCCTTGATGTTGCTTGCGGAACCGGCGGCCACGCGAACATTCTTGCCAAAATGGGTTACTCCGTCACCGGTATAGACGCATCGAAGCATATGCTTAAAAGGGCTGGCGAGAAAGCAAAAACAAATTCTTTGAAGGTCAAATATTGTTGCATGAAGATGCAAAATTTAAAGTGCGATAAAAAGTTTGACGCCATTATCTCCATGTTTTCCACAATAGATTACCTTACCGACTATAAAGATCTTGAAAGATTTATATTTAATGTGCGGCAATGCCTTAAAAAAGATTCTCTTTTTATTTTTGATTTTTGGAACGGCGCGGTAGTTGTTAAAAATTATACGCCTTATAAAAAGAAAAAGTTCGTTTATAAGAATTTAGTGATCGAACGCGAGTCAAAAACAGATATTTTTCCTACGAAGAACCTATGCCGCGTAAATTATAAGGTCAGCGTTTTGGATAAAGCGACCAAAGAAAGAAGCCAGTCCAGAGAATCTCACCTCGTAAGGTATTTTTTTGTTAATGAGATGAAGTCGATACTAGAGAAAAACGGTTTTAGCGTATTGGGAGTTTTTCCTTTTTCGAATCTTAAAAGAAAAATTAAGCCCAGCGACTGGGATATTACCGTAGTAGCGAAAAAACGGGGTTAATTTTGCAAAGCCACGCCCAACCTTTGGTTTCCATAATAATACTAAATTACAACGGAAAAGAATTTCTCAAGTCCTGCCTGGATTCGGTTTTGGCCTCCACATATCAAAACTTTGAAATAATCGTAGTGGATAACGCCTCCACTGACGATAGCGTGCTATTTTTAAGGAATAATTATTCTGCCAAGATTAATATTGTAAGCGAAAGAAAAAACTACGGCGTGCCTGGAGGAAGGAATATCGGTTTTAACTATTCCAAAGGCGAATATATAATTTTTCTGGATAATGATACTGTGGTGGAGAAAGGCTGGATTGAAGAATTTTTAAGTGTATTTTCTAAAGATGAAAAGATTGCTGTAGCGCAGGCAAAACTTCTTAATATGGCGCAAAAAGACAGGTTTGACCACGCCGGAGATTTTATTACACCATTCGGATTTTTGGTAGAACGCTCTAATGGTGCAAAAGACACAGGCCAATTCGATAGAGTAGAAAATATTTTTAATGCCAAAGGCGCCGCCACAATGATAAAGAGCTCGGCGTTTAAAGAATTAGGTATGTATGACGATTCTTATTTTATGTATCTGGAAGAAACTGACTTTTGCTGGCGGGCGTGGCTTTCAGGTTGCAGGGTCGTTTTTTCGCCAAAGTCGATAGTCTGGCACGCTTATATAACTAAGCTCAAAGATGAAAAGAAATACTACTCAAATTATATCGTCCGATACTTTGGCTGTAGAAATTATTTGATTACTGTTTTAAAGAACGCAAATTTCTTCAATGTGTTCAAGATGTTATTTTTTCAGGTTTCAGGTTTCTTAATTTTATCGCTATTATTTTTATTGAGAGGAAAATTCAGCGACGCATTTTTTATCCTCAAGGCCATTTTTAGTGTGATCTGGGATTTTCCAAAGATTATCTCAAAGAGAAATCTTGTACAGAAAAATATAAGAAAGGTAAAAGACCGCGATATATTTAATTTGATAATGCAAAAAAAGCCGCTTAGTTATTATTTTCTTATAGCAACCAGATACGTCACAGGACGACCTTACTAATGAAATTTTTCGAAAAACAACTGCATAATCTTGAAGAGTTTGTAGCAAATAATCTGCCGACTTTATATAAGCTGCTTAAAAAAGCAAAAGTTTTGTATCAGAAGTCAAAATACTATATCTTGAAAGCAAGAAGTAATCACAAAGACATAATTTATGACGATAAGTTTTTTAATAAGAATTTAGAATGGAATGTTCCTATTGCGGCTAAATTAACCGGAGTTTTGATTGATTATTTTAATCCTAGTTCGGTTGTAGATTTAGGCTGCGGTAACGCAGAATTCCTTAGCGAATTTCAAAAGAGAGGTATTCCTATACAGGGTTATGAAGGCAGCCGCTCTGCTATAGAAAAGGCACTGGTAGACAAAAAATACATCCAGTTATTTGATTTAAGGAATAAAATCGAACTTGATAAAAGATATGATTTGGCATTATGTCTGGAAGTAGCCGAACATATTGAGAATAAATTTTCCCAAAGGCTTGTGGAGAACCTTACGAATTTAAGCGATACAATTATTTTTACAGCGGCAACGCCAGGCCAGGGCGGGCATTTCCACATAAACGAGCAGCCACACGAGTTCTGGGTTAATATTTTCAAAGAAAGAAATTATGATTACGACGATAAAATAACCGAGAGAGTTAAGGCTGCCATGAGAGAAAAAAAGATTCTCTGGTGGTATTGCGATAACCTTATGATTTTCAGGAAGGCTATATGAGAAAAAATACCAAACAGCATATTATTTATTTTATTACTTTTTTAGTGATACTTTTTGTTTTTACGTTCCCATTGGTGTTCAAAATGGACAAAGCTGTTTATGGCCCTTTGTATGGGACGGATAACAGAGCTGCCATTTGGCATTTTTGGTGGTTTAATTATTCTGCAGAGAATAATTTAAACGTAGATACCAATGTACTCACCAATTACCCATTTGGAGTAAAATATATGGCCCCGCAGATTTTCCCTCTCTGTATGATTCCGGCTTATTTATTTTCCGTTATTTTTAATGAGATATTTGCCTATAACGCGCTGATATTAGGCAGTTTTATTCTTTCGTTTTTATGCATGTACGCTTTGGTTTTTTATTTGACCAAGCGCCATTCGGCGGCATTTATTTCAGGGTTAATCTATACCTTTAGCCCGTATCATATAAATAAATCCTGGGAGCATTTCGGGCTTATGTTTATAGAATTTATCCCGTTATACATACTTTTCCTTCTGAAATTAAAAGATAAGCCGAATATCAGTAATTTAATATTCTGTTCATTAAGTTTGACTCTGGTTATTTTAAGCGATTTAACATATTCCTACATTATTTTTATTTTTTCTGTTTTGTATATTTTGTTTTGTGTTTTTTATTATTTAAGAAACAGATATCCTGTTAAAGAATTCTCGAGGCTGTTTATCAATTTCTTCACAATGGGGATTTTATCATTACTTATGGTATTGCCTTTGCTTATGCCTTCGATAAAAGCAGCGGTCACAGTTTCTCACAGTAATGATTCTATATCTGCAGCGCAGAATGTTGCAATAAGGTCATTTCACTATTTGTTCACTCAATCCGCCAGTATACTTGCGTATCTGATTCCTTCCAAATACCATCCTTTATGGGGAGGATTGGCGCGTTCGCTGGAGGGCAGCATATTTTTTGGCCGGGGTTCGATTGAGCAGACTCTCTATTTGGGTTGGGTTGGGCTTATTTTGTCATTTATTGCTATACGTAGGCGCGAGAATGTAATTTCCCATGTACAAAATTACAGTCTTGAGCAAACAAAATTTGTTAAACAGCTATTTTTATTTATTTTTATTTCAGCAGTACTTATTTCCATGCCTCCGTATTGGAATCTTTTGTTTTTTAAGATATATTTTCCGTCTTTCTTTTTATATAAAGTTTTTCCTGTTTTCAGGGCATATGCAAGGTTTGGCGTACTTAGTGTTTTATCAATAAGCATACTGGCCGGTTATGGATTTAACAGTCTAATGAATACAAAACATAAGCATAAGTTCTTTATAGGTTTGTTTTCTTTTTTAATTCTCTTAGACTTTGCCAATATCCCACCTTCAAGAGTAACGGAAATTGACAAATGTCCTCCGGTATATAGCTGGCTAGGTAAACAAAAAGAATTTTTTGTAATTGCCGAATATCCTTTGACCTTAGGAGATATGGCAGAAGGATATATTAATCTAGACAACATTCTATACCAGCGATTTCACCGGAAGGCTATTATTGAGGGATCGGAACCGGGGACTCTGGGTTCTGAGATTAAGAAGAGTATATTACGGATAACTGATCCAGCTACCCCGAAAATATTAAGTGCCCTAGGAGTGAAATACGTAATATTGCATCTGAATGACTATTTGGCCGGTAATAATAAAGAAGCCATAGACGTAGTAGGAGAAACCCCGGATTTATCAAAATCAAAGGATTTCAAATTTATAAATAAATTTGATAACGACGAAGTTTACGAAATAGTGGCTAATCATTAAATCTGGCTCTTATGATAAATAATAATTTGACTGTTACTGTGGCCATTAATACTTTTAACCGGCCTAGGGATTTGTCAAAATGCCTGGATTCCCTGAGTAAACAATCTTACAGGAATTTTGATGTTGCGATTGTAAATGGCGGAGACAAAAAACCCGTCGGGGAATTGGTCAAGAATTTTAATTTACCTATTCGGATTATTCAACAAGGCAAGACAGGACTGGTTGAGGCAAGAAATCTCTGCTGGAGGCAGACACACAGTGACATAGTCTGTATAATCGACGATGATTTGGTTGTTTCACCTTTTTGGCTTAAAGAAATCGTAGAAACATTTTTATCTGATGAGAAAATAGGCGGCGTAAGCGGACCTACTCTAATCAGCGAAAGAAGAAGGAAACTGAGAGACTTAATTTTATTGGTAAAGAGGTTTGAAAAAGGTAATATTTTCTGGAGAAGTTTAGGAAGTTTTTATCTGAATTTTATATTAGAAGGCAGAGTAAATGAAGTCGGTAGGATTCTGCGAGGCGGCATATTTACCTTAGGTTCTAATTTCCCTGACTGTTTGAAAAAAGAAGGATTATTGGAAGTGGATTACCTTGAGGCATGCCATATGTGTATGCGCAGAAAACTTATTGAGGAAGTCGGCGGTTTTGATTATTGTTACGGCGGTGTGGGCGACTGGAGCGAACCGGATTTGGCCTTCAGGATAAAAAAATTAGGATACAGGCTTGTATTTAATCCCAGAGCGGTCACGGAACACCGCGTAAGCATAAGAGGGGTTTTTGGAGCCAGGACCCATGCTTTCGACAGGAGCGCTAATTTTATAACTTTTTATTTCAGGCACATAAAACCGGATACATTTCAGAAATTTATAAGATTTTATTCATATTTGTTTTTTATAAATTGTTACTGGGTTTATAAGACGTTGGAAACGAGAAATCTGGATTGGCTTTCCGGTATATCAGGAACAATTTTCGGTTTGATTAAAAATATGATTCCTAAATGCCTACCCTAGAATTAATTTCTGTTATAGTTATAAATTTTAACGGTAAAGATTTTGTAGACAGGTTTTTCCGTTCATTATTAAAGACTAACTATAAGGAATTTGAGGTGATTTTTGTTGATAATGCTTCTACAGACGGAAGCGCTGAATATGTCAGGAATCATTTTAAAGACGAACGTATTGTTATGGTCCGGAATAATAAGAATTACGGACCTTCTGCTGCCAGAAATATTGGATTCGAGAAAGCTAAAGGCGAGTATATTGCTTTTTTGGATAACGATACAGAAGTAGACAACGAATGGATTAATGAACTGGTTAAAGTATTTGAAAACGATCCTAATATTGCCGTAGCGCAGTGCAAGTTGCTCAAT
Source organism: Candidatus Omnitrophota bacterium (assembly GCA_028711115.1). Classification (GTDB taxonomy): domain Bacteria; phylum Omnitrophota; class Gorgyraeia; order Velamenicoccales; family JABMQK01; genus JAQTSV01. The sequence continues at coordinate 934,643 of JAQTSV010000001.1, read as the reverse complement.
ATGGTGGAGAGGAAGAAATTCGACCACGCCGGCGACTATTTAACCCCATTGGGATTTTTATATGAACGCTCACGACACTGTATCGATAAAGGCCAATTTGACAAGGTCGAGGATATTCTTAGCGCAAAATCAGCAGCCACGATGATCAGAAGTTCTGTGTATAGAGAATTAGGCATGTACGACGATTCTTATTTTATTTTTCTGGAAGAGACTGATTTTTGTTTCCGGGCGTGGCTTTCAGGTTACAGGGTGGTATTTGTGCCCCGGGCTGTAGTCTGGCATGCATTTAATACTCCCTTAAAAGAGTCAAAGAGATATTATTCAACTTATATGATTAGATTTTTAGGTTGCAGGAATTATATTATGACTCTCCTGAAGAACTTAGGCTGCAGGAATTTACTTAAGATTTTGCCTGTTCATATCTTTAGCTGGATTTGTCTATCAGCCTTATTTTTCTTTCGTGGTAAGCTTACTGATTCGGTCTTGATATTGAAAGGGATTCTTTGGAATTTGTTTCATATAAAAGAAATTTTAATAAAAAGGACGTTTGTGCAGCAGAAGTTAAGAAAAATTGATGATAAGATATTCGATAAACTAATAATAAGACATTCGTTATGGTTTTATCTTAGAGAAGCATGGGGTTATTTACGCGGGCCCAAATACTAACAGACAGGTTATTATTGGCTATAAAATGATTTAGCAATAAGTTAGCCATCAAGAAGACTATATTTATAAAAAGTTCTTAGACAATAGTGAAATTTATGATAAAATCTTGTGTTAATGTGAAGTCGCACCCATCTGCTAGGGGCGTTATACATTTATAGCAAAGATATCATAAAATGGTCAAATTAAAGGAGGATAGAGATGAATGCAGTTAACAAATTAGTCCTTTTCACCAATTCGCAAATTTCCATTATACCGCTGATGATAAATTTTGCTGTAGTGGTAATTTTGTCACTTTTGCTTAAATACTTTTATATCCGCTACGGGCACGCACTTTCTAACAGAAGGATTTTTGCCAATAACTTTTCTATCATAGCTGCTACAACTTTTTTGGTAATTACAATAATCAAATCTTCTTTGGCTTTATCTTTGGGTTTAGTCGGTGCGTTATCTATCGTAAGATTCAGGGCACCCATTAAAGAACCAGAAGAACTGGCTTATCTATTCTTAACAATTGCCATAGGTCTGGGTATGGGGGCAGATCAGATGTTTCCCACCATAATAGTAGTTCTTTTGATCCTCTTTGTAATTGTACGTTGGCAGGGAATGAAGAAGACAGCAGAGAATCACAATCTTTATTTAAATATAGAAATCCCCAAGATTGCTTCAGAAAAAGATGCCTTGAAACAGATAGATTCTATCCTTAAAGAACATTCTAATATCATTGATATCAGGCGTGTAGATATGAGGGATAATATTCTGCATGCAACTTATTATGTGGATTTCGATAATAATGAACTGTTGATGAGCGTATTGGAAAATTTAAAGAAATCAATTCCCAATGTGGCGATAACTTTTATCGACCAGGACAGGGAGACAAGAGGATAGCTGTGATAATTCATAGTGAACGCAGAATTAAAAAAGATAGAGTAGAACGAAAGAAGATAAAGGGAAGACGCTGGTGGCGTATCCTTTTAATACTTTCCCTCGCTATAAATATAATTGTCATTGGCGGGGTCATTATTGGCGGCGGGATTACAATACAAAAAGCCATCAAAAAAGGCAATTTCCAGCGGTCTTTTGAAAACGCCAAGAATAAATTTAAACGGCAAACGCTGGGTTTAATCTATCGTGCCCAGAGTTATATAATACCCGATATCCCTAAGACTTATATAGACATCAAATTTAAAAATTATAAGAAATTGCTCAACAATAGAGATGATGCCGTAAAGAGAGGTTTTCTGTTTCTGGAGGAAAAGGAATTTGTACCGGCTACCATTAGATATGAAAACCAGACCATACCTATAAAACTTAGATTAAAAGGAGATGTGATTGAACAGATATCGGGAGATAAATGGGCATTCCGCATAAGGACAGAAGGCGATGCAAGGTTCAAAGGCATGAGGGTGTTTTCCATACATGATCCTAAATTTAGAACCTATGCCAATGAGTTTGCTTATTTAACTCATTTAAGATCAGAGGGGATTCTGGCGCCACGATATGAATTTATTGATGTGGTAATTAATGGGAAGAATAAAGGAATATATGCCCTTGAGGAGAATTTTTCAAAAGAACTTATCGAATCGCAGAACAGAAGGACAGGCGTCATAGTAAAATTTAAGGAGGATTCTTATTGGAAACAGTTGGCTGATTGGCCTGACCGTATAGACAGATCTTTTGATATTGTCAATCCATCCTATTTTATTCTTACTCCCAGGGCATGGCTAAATGTCGATTTGGATGTTTTTAATAAAGAGTATGTTGCAAAAGATCCTTCTTTGGTAAAACAGCGGGACACGGCGCTTGGCCTATTGGCGGCATTTATCTCCGGGGAGAAAAAGGCTTCCGAGGTTTTTGACAGTGATTTAATGGCAAAATTTTTAGCCATAACTTACTTATGGGCAGGAGACCATGCCTTGCTTTGGCAAAATATCAATTTTTACTATAATCCCATCACCTCAAAATTAGAACCCATAGGATTTAACGCGAAAGCAGGAGGCCTGATAAGCAATGAGGATTATGGCGAAATTGCAAGCGGGAAGAGATTCTTCGGTTATCCTTACGGACAGCAGGATTGGGTTCTCCGGGTGCTGAGAGACAGGGAAATAGCGGAAAAATACATAAAGGAATGTGAGAGAATTACTTCACCGGAATATTTAGAGCATCTGAAACAGACGTTGAAAGTTCCTTTGAGCCAGCAGCTTAAAATATTATGGAGAGAAAAACCAGAGACAATTGATTGGGAGGCCATAGAATTCAATAGGAAATTCTTATACGAGGTTATTAATCCCGTTGTTCAGGTTGAGGCATATGTCGAGAATTCAATTAATAAAGAAGGTACTGATAGTCGCATTAACTTAAGCATCAGCAATTTACTTAATCTACCGGTAGAATTAATAGGTATAAGAATTGGCGACGAAAATCTGATACCTTTTTCTGTTAATCAAAGAGTTATTTTGGATGGCTTGGCGGGATATCAATTGCCTGCAGACAAACAGATATATCATACTTCCATTCTTGTCCCTTCCAAATATATCGTAGGTAACAAGCTTGACAGTAAGATAAAAGTTGAAGTTGTAAGCCGGCTTTTAGGCAGCACGAAGAATCATTTTACAGAAATTATCAGATTCCCGATGCCGAAATTTATCGAGAGTATTCCTCAGCAGACGGACACTGTAGAGGACTTGTTGAATAAACATCCCTTTCTGGATTTTGATAAGGAGGCTAATGCGTTAGTTATAAAACAGGGAAGCTGGCAAGTAAAAGGTGATTTGATAATACCTCCGGATGTAAAGCTGATGGCTATGTCAGGTACAACTTTGAAATTTGAAGAAGGGGCTGTGTTATTAACTACATCGCCTATTATTTTTGAAGGCAGCGAAGATAATCCCGTCAGGCTTTCTTCGCAAGCAGCAGGATGGGGAGGGTTGGTTGTGCTTAATGCTAACGGCAAGTCAATCTTAAATCACGTAACAGTGGAAAATTATACTGGCATAGAGAGGGCCGGTTGGATATTGACTGGAGGAGTAACATTTTATAACACAACTGCAGTCTTTAATAATTTTACAGCGCAAAATAACCATTGCGAAGATGCGGTTAATCTGGTTCGCGTTGGATATGCGATGTATAATTCACTGTTTAAAAATATCTCCTCAGACGCACTTGATAATGATTTTTGCCAAGGTATAGTTAAAGACACGATTTTTATGGATATAAAGGCTGATGCCTTAGATGTAAGCGGAACCAATCTTAAAGTAGAAAATATGAAGGCTTATCGCCTGGGCGATAAAGGATTAAGCGTAGGCGAAAAAAGCGATGTCTATGCGCAGAATATTGTCGTAGAATACGCAGATTTCGGTGCAGCGTCAAAAGATTTGTCAAAACTAGAAATAGATAATATGCAAATTACCGGCACCAAGTTTGGTCTGGCTGCTTATCAGAAAAAACCCGAATACGGTCCTGCAGAAATTAGGGCGAATAATGTATCTTTTAACCAAGTGGCTGAAGAAGTCCTGTGCCAGACTGGTTCATTCATTACGGCAAACGGCAAAGAATGTGCCGCAAAAGATGTGGACATTGATAAGCTTTACGAGAAATGGAAAGACACGAAATGATTGCTACAAAAAATTGGCGATACGAATATAAAATGGTTATCAAGAATTTAACACTCGACGAAGCGAAGACGCAGATTTTACTCCATCCCAAGTCTTTCATCGAGCGCTATCCCATGCGCAAGGTAAATAATGCCTACTTCGATACTTACAATCTTTCTAATTATCACGATGCTCTGTCTGGCTGCAACAGGCGTTCAAAACTGCGTTTTCGATGGTATGGGGAATCTGTTTCTCAGGCAAAAGGGAGTTTGGAGCTGAAGGAAAAAAAAGGCATGCTTATTACCAAGGCATCTCAGGAGATAGATAAGCCAATCGATTTCAGCAGGCTTGATTGGGATGAAATTAGGTTTACTATACAAGAAAATCTCACTGACTTATTAAAAGTAGAATTCTTTTATGCAAGCGAACCGATGATCATCAACAGTTATTATCGTTATTATTATGAGACGCTTGACAGTAGTTGCAGAATTACACTGGACTACAATCAGCGAGTTTATGATCAGCGGGTCTATCCTAATCCTAATCTGCATTTTCAAAATCCCGTGTCAGAGGCCCTGGTCTTAGAGATAAAGTCAGACTTAAATAAAAATATTCAGCTTGATAAAGTAATAAATCATTTTCCTTTCAGGATTTCCCAAAACTCAAAATATGTGTCGGGTATTCTGTGGATTTGATTTCAGTAGCATTATTTACCAATCTTATAGATAAAAGGAGATATGGATGATTAAAAGACTTTTCCTAGGATTGGCAGGAGTTGTTGTGATCGTAGTGCTGGCAGATGTTGTTTCTAATACATATAAAAGTAATCCCGAACTTATAGCAAAAAACCTAAAAAAAGAAATTGAAGCTACACAAATTAATCAGTTTAAGACCTATCAGGATTGGTTATGGCAATTAGACAGGACTTTTGTTTTCGATGTTATCTATATGAATATTTTTTCTCCCGGGACAGCAAAAATGCATGTAGCAGGAGAGACTAATTTAAATAATACGCCGGTTTACATTATGGAAGCAACAGTGGAGCTCAGTACTTTTTTAAAAAAAATGTATGACGCCAAGATGGTAATTAGTGACGCGGTTGCAAAGGATACAAAAATACCTCTATGGTACCGCGAGGAATCTTATACGCCAGAGAATAACAAATCCAAAGAAATCGTTTTTGACCCACAAGCGCATATCGCTGCAAGAGAAGGAATCAAGTTTAAAATCCCGCCATATACCCATGATCCTCTATCGGCCTTCTTTAATCTTTTAGATAAAAATTATGTTTTAGGAGAGACAATTACCTTGAATTTGTTAACGAAAGAAGAAGTCTATGCTTTTAACGTAACGCCCGTAGAACTTAAGAATAATATTTATAAATTGAACGGAGAAGTGCATAGAAGCGATAAAAGTTCTGCTCACGGAGCTAAGTTTACATTATGGGTAAGAAATGGAAAAGTAAGAGTACCGTTAATGATAAAAGTAGTTTCAGCCGGTGGGCCAATTTACTTACGGCTCAAAGCCATTAAATAGGTTAGAATGATGAATTTTCTTGATTTAGACAAGCAATATTTAGAGATAAGCAAAGAATTTTCGCAGAAATTAAAAGCGATTATGTCCAAAGGTGATTTTATCCTCGGTGAAGAAGTAAGGTCTTTTGAAAGAGAATTTGCCAAATTTTGCCAGACGAAATATGCCGTAGGTTTAAATTCCGGCACGGATGCACTTTTCCTCAGCCTAAAAACACTTGGCATAGGTCCAGGAGATGAAGTTATTATTCCTGCCTTTACTTTTATTGCTACAAGCTTTGCGGTAAGTTTTACCGGAGCTAAACCTGTTTTTGTGGATATAGAAGGAGATACGTATACAATAAATCCCAAGAAAATAGAAAAAGCAATTACCAAAAAAACCAAGGCGATAATTCCTGTGCATCTTTTTGGTCTCTGCGCTAATATGCCGGAAATTTTAAGAATTGCCAAGAGATATAATTTATGGGTAATTGAGGATGCTGCGCAGTCACACGGAGCCAGAATCAAAAATCGCATTGCCGGATCAATGGGGGGTACAGGGTGTTTTAGTTTTTATCCTACCAAGAATTTGAGTGCTTGCGGTGACGCAGGAATGGTGACTACAAATTCGAAGAAACTCTACGATAAGTTATTGCAATTAAGAGATTGCGGAAGGTCCACGAAAAGATATTTACACAATATAATAGGTTATAATTCCAGGCTGGATAATGTTCAGGCTGCTTTTTTGCGTCTTAAATTGAGGCGGCTTAGTAAATGGAATGAGGCTAGAATCAATAATGCCAAGACCTATTCCCGGCTTTTAAAGGAAACCAGCGGTATAATTACTCCCAGAATTCCCAGAGATTTCAAGCATGTTTTTCATGTGTATTCTATAAGGACCAATAAAAGAGGTAAACTCGAGAAGGAATTCAAAAAACACAAAATACCTTTTACTGTATTCTATCCGTTGCCACTGCATCTTCAGAAGGCAAATAGTTATTTAGGGTATAAACGAGGAGATTTTCCCGTTGCAGAGAGAGTTTGCAGAGATATTTTGGCTCTTCCTGTGCACCCGCATATGCAAAAGAAAGATATTGTCAGAATAGTTTCAATCATAAGGAAAGTGCATAATGGATAAAATTAATTTATCGGTAGTCATACTTACTAAAAATGAGTCTAAGAATATTAAGGATTGTATTGGATCGGTAAGGGCTTTAGCCAATGAAATTATCGTTGTAGACGATTTTAGCCAGGATGATACGGTAAAGACAGCTGAGCTTTACGGCGCAAGAGTTTTAATCAGAAGGATGGATAACGAAGGAAAACACAGGAATTGGGCATATGCTCAAGCAGAAAATGATTGGGTTTTAAGTTTGGATGCCGATGAAAGGGCGACTCCGGAATTGTCGGACGAAATTAGAAATATTACATTCGACAATTGTGGATTTAGTGCTTTTACTATTCCTCGTAGAAACCATATCGGTAATTATTGGTTAAAGCACGGCGGACAATATCCGGCGGCACAATTGAAATTATTCAGAAAAGATAAATTTAAGTACGAAGAAGTCCAAGTGCATCCGCGGGCGTTTTTAGAAGGAAAATGCGGCCACTTGGATAAAGATATTATTCATTATTCCTATCGAGACTTCGCAGATTTTTTAAATAAATTAAACAGGCAGACGACCCTGGAAGCCCAGAAATGGATTTCTACGGGGAGAAAGATGTCGTTCGGGCGCGCGCTTTGGCGTACTGTCGATAGGTTCTTCAGAAAATTCATAGGCAAAAAAGGATATCTCGACGGATTTATGGGTTTTATGTTAGCCGTATTTGATAGCATCTATCAAATTATAAGTTACGCTAAATACTGGGAAATGAAACGAAATGTACAAAAATAGCTTTTCTTTTGTAACCCCTGCTTATAACGAACAAGAAAATATCAGAAAAATTGTTGGCGACGCTTATAATTTTCTCAACAGAAACTTCAGCGATTTTGAGATTATTGTGGTTGACGACGGGAGTAAAGATAATACCCCTAAGGTATGCGAGGAGTTAACGTCAGCATATAAAGATAAGCTGATTGTAATACGTCATCTGAAGAATAGAGGCTATGGAGCAGCCTTAAGGACCGGATTGTTTAGCGCCAAGAAAGATTTGGTTTTTTATACCGATGCCGATAATCAGTTTGACATTAAGGAAATAGTTAACTTTATGCCCTATATTGATGATTATGATTTGGTGATTGGATATAGAAAGAACAGAAATGATGTGTTGCTGAGAAAGTTATGTGCTTTTGTCTATAATCGTTTTATTTTTTTATTATTTAATTTAAATGTAAGAGATATCGATTGTTCTTTCAAGTTATTTAAAAGAAATTCCCTCAGGCGCCTATCTATAGACAGAGATGAATTTTTTGTGGATACAGAACTATTACTGAAAGCAAAATTAGAGAACCTTAAAATCAAAGAATTACCGGTGACGCATTTTCCTCGGAGGGCTGGAAAGAGCACTGTAAAATTAAGCAATATATTGGCAACACTCAGGGATATCGCTTATCTATATCCTAAATTGAGGGTAAGAAAATGAAGATAATAAGCTACCTGAAAGATCACTGGAAAAAAGTTTTGATCATCGCATTTTTATTCACAATTTTCATCGGACGTTACGAATATAAAATGCCTAAACGAAATTTTGCAGATTTCCATGCGAGTTACTATACCGGCAAAAAGATGTTAAGCGGTCAGGATATCTATGATGTCAGCGCCAATAGAAAAGACGGCATGCCAAATTTCAAATACCCGCCTTTGTTTGCTTCCATCACGGCATTATTTGCTTTGACTTCGGAAAGAACGGCTGCCACCATCTGGTTTATATTTAATTTTATCCTCATAATCATCTTTATGTATTATTCTGGGAAGATGATTTTTAAAGATAAGTTATCAGCCAAACAAAAAAACTGGATTTATTTCTGGTCTTTATTCTTGGCGTCTAGATTTTATATGCATAATTTTGATGAAGGGCAGGTTAATTTCTTGATGATGACCACTTTATTCTTGGGGATTTACGCCTCAAGCAAAAATAAGGATTTTTTAGGCGGTTTATTAATTGGTTTTTCCATTTTGGTCAAATACATGGGGACAATTTTTGTACCCTATTTTCTATTCAAGAGGAAATTTAAGTTAATCTTTTATATTTTTGTTTCCCAGATTTTGTTCTGGTTATTGCCGGCTTTATTCTGGGGATGGCAGAAGAATCTGACTTTACAGAGTCAATACCTGCCTTTTCTTTGTAAGACCAGTTTGGATTTTAATTCTTTGTCTGATTCCTCCAATCAGTCCTTAATGTCTATGATTATGCGATTTTTCTCTGCTTATGGAGGTTATGGTAAGAATATACTCAATTTAGGGGATTATTTCTTGGGATTCTTAACAGGCGCCTGTGTTGTTTTATTGTATTTGTTATGTTTATTACCGACGAGAAACAAGGCTGATAAAAAAGATGAAGTTTTCGATAATGTTAATATCGGCATGATTTCGGTTTGCGCCGCGCTATTAAATCCCAATGCCTGGACTCATGCATTTATTTTCCTTACTTACGGATATATGACGGCAATCTTTTATTTGTTTAAAGTAAAATTCCTGGATAAGATAACGATTGGCTTATTGATTTTATCTTTTTTGATTCATTCTTTCAGCGCTTCTTTCTTTAGCAGATGGGCAGGAAGTTTATTTGAGATGTATTCATTTATTACCATAGGCGCTATTATTCTGTTTATAGCGCTTTCAAAAATAAAATTCTTTCCCGTACTGACCGCAGAGAATTAATTATGAGCAGATTGGTTTTCCTTGACAGAGACGGAGTTATCAATAAATATCCAGGACACTTTAAATATGTCTGCAGCCAGGAGGAATTTAAGTTTTTGCCCAAGGCCAAAGAGGCGATTAAGCGGCTTTCTGAATCCGGCTATAAATTATTTGTTATCTCAAATCAGGCCGGTGTGACAAAAGGACTGTATTCCCAGGAGATTTTGGACAATATTACTCGGAATATGACAGAAGAAATTGACAAAGCAGGCGGTAAAATAGAAAAAGTTTTGTACTGTATCCATACCGAAGAACAAGATTGCGGCTGCAGAAAACCCAAGACAGGGCTTATCGAGCAGGCTTTAAATAGCGCCGGTGATGTTGATATAAAGAATTCATTTTTTATCGGAGACAGCATAAGGGATATAAAAACAGGCAAAGCTGTTGGTTGTAAGACGATACTTGTTTTATCAGGCAGGGAAAAGATGGAGAATGCAAAAGAATGGCAGGTTCAGCCAGATTTTATTGCAGTCAATCTCTATAAAGCCAGTGATATTATAATAAATCTAAATAATAAAAAGTGAAAATATTCATAATTCATGCCTCGGCCGGTTTCGGTCATAAGAAGATCGCTGAATCAATTTACGAATCAGCGGTTGACATATATGACAAGAAAAATGTTTTTCTTCTCGACGTATTAGATTACACGCCCAATTTCTTCAGATTCCTGTATTCGAAAGGTTATATTTTTATCATTTCAAATATGAAGTGGCTTTGGTCGATTCTGTTTTTCTTGGCAGATACAAAATATCTAAGATTAATAAACGGTAATTTCAGGCGTTTTATCAGTAAGCTGTTTTGTTACAAATTTCTTGATTTTATAAAAAGCGAACAACCGGATGTAATAATTTCTACTCACTTTCTAGTAAATGAATTGGTTTCTTATCTAAAAGGTAAAGAACAAATAAAAACAAGAATTATATCCGTGGTGACAGATTTTGGCGTGCATAGTTTTTGGCTGGCCAAGAATATTGATACCTATGTTGCTGCTTGCGATAGAACCAAAGAAATATTGATTTCTGAGCAAATTGACTCAGAGAAAATTGAGGTTTTAGGCATTCCCATCAGAAAACAGTTTCAAAGGCAGATAGACAAAGATGCCGTTAGAAAAAAGCTGGGGATAAACACAGGTGGCTTTACGTCTTTAATATTGAGCGGTGGTATCGGCATAGGCCCTATTTATCAGATTGTAAATCTTTTATCCAAAGAAATCAATGTAATAGTGATTTGCGGTAACAATGAAAAATTATTTTTCCGTCTTAAAAAACTGAATAATAGCAATTTGGTTGTTTTGGGATGGATTGATTATGTGCAGGAAGTTATGGCTGTTTGCGATGTAGTGGTCACCAAGCCGGGAGGTTCGACAATCTCTGAGTGTCTGGTTATGGATTTGCCGATGATATTTTTCTCCATTATCCCGGGACAAGAATTACAAAATGCCAGAATAATCACCCAGCACGGATTAGGCTTTATACCCAAGAATCCCAAAAAGATAAAAGAAAAGATCTTATCTCTTAGAGATAATACAGGCGAAATCACGGCGATAAAGAATAAAATCAGTGTTTTCAGGCAAACAGATTCCAGCCGCAGAGTTTTAGAGTTAATAGAGAGACGATGAACAGAAATTTTGCAGTCGCCAAAGTGGCGCTTCCTTTACCTATAGATAAGTTATTCGATTATTCCATACCCAAGGATTTGATTAATAAGATACAGCAGGGCATGCGGGTGAATGTGCTATTCAATAATAAACACAATATCGGTTTTGTCGTAGGTTTTTCCTCCAAATCAAAAATAAAAAAACTCAATCCCGTCATCAATACGCTAGATAAATTTCCCGTCGTAACAGCCAATAATTTACAATTGGCCCACAGCATAAAAGATTACTATGTTTGTTCTCTGGGAGAGGCGATTGAATCGATGCTGCCAGAGGCCGTAAAGAAATCCAGGAATATCAACGCAGATTTTTCTTTGATAAAATGCCAGAATGATAAGAATAAGAAAAGTAAATTAATTTATATACGTAATATTGAAAATGATAAAACCTACGCTTATTTTAAGAATGAAATTATCAATGTAATGAAAGATAAAAAAAGAATTATTTTTGTTGTACCGGAAATAAAAATGATTGATAAAGCCAAAAACTGCTTTACCGATATTCCAGGTATACGAATTGCCATTTGGCACGGTAAGGTTCCCAAAAAAGATATGCTTAAGTTGTGGAGTGATTTGGCCAAAGACGAGATAGATTTAATTATCGGAACGCGTTCCTGTATTTTTGCGCCTGTGAAGAATTTGGATTTGATAATCATTGACGATGAAAGTAACTATGCCTATAAAGAAGACCAGGTGCCTTATTATCATACGTCAAGAATTGCCCAGATGCGCTACGAAATTGAAGGATGCGGTGTTATCTATTCGTCAGTAATGCCGTCGAGTCAGATTTATCAATTAATCCAAAGCAAGAAGGTCTTATTGAAGGAGACAGATAGCAATAAAATTCTTCCAGAAATCCAGCTTACGGGGATTAATTATAAGGATAAAATGGATTTAATGGTGGAGAAGGAGATAGATTCAGCTCTACAGAGCAAGGAAAAAATTTTGATAATTTTAAATAAGAAAGGATTTGCTACATTTGTTTATTGCAAGAATTGCAAAGAGACAATTATGTGCAGCCGCTGCAGCAGAAATTTAAGGTTAGATTATTCAGAAAAAAAACTGATCTGCCCATATTGTAATTTTAAAACAGAGTTAGTAGAAATCTGCCCGAAATGTAATTCCGGTTATGTAAAATACGGTGGTTTCGGCATAGAAAAGCTAGAGAGCAATCTGAAAAGGTTTTTTCCCCAGGCCAAAATTATCATACTAGATGCTTTGCCAAAAACAAATAATGATATCAGGGACTGCGACATAGTAATTGCTACGACAAAGATATTAAATTTCCCCGGGTATAAACCCGACATAACAATTATCTGGAGCCTGGATAATCTGCTTAACGTGGGAGATTTCAATTCCGGCGAGGAGACATTTCAATTATTGTCCAAGTTATTAATCATGACTTTCAGAAAAATGCTGATCAGCTCCAGCCTGAATCAGGATTTCTATCTGTTGAAAGCATTAAAGAATCTGGATCCGGAAATATTTTACAAGACAGAATTAAACACAAGAAAAGATTTAAAACTGCCGCCGTATTATAAACTCGGGCTTGTTTCTCTTCGGAGTTTTGATAAAAAAAGTGTTCAGGCGTCTTATTCTAAGTTGTATTCGTTTTTGAAGGGAATGAATACAAAAGGAGTAGAAGTATCAAATTTTGATATAACCCAGCGTTCTCGCTTAAGAGAAAAATATTATAAATATTTATTAGTAAAATCAAGCAAAATCGAATCGTTAAGCAGAGTCTTTAAGAAATCGATGAGCAAATTCAGAAGCGGAAATGTGATAATTACAGTAAATGTCGACCCGGCATGAAATAAAAAGAGAGTTTTATTTATGAAAATAGTTTTCTTCGGCAGCGGTAAAATAGCTATTCCCAGTTTGGATTCTTTAATTAAAAATAATGACGTTGCTTGCGTGGTAACGGCACCTGATAAGAAAAAAGGCAGACACCTACCCATTTCTTTTACGCCAATTAAAGAATTTGCCTTAAAGAAAGAACTGAACATCTTCCAACCGGAAGATATTTTAGCCAAACAATCCATCGAATATCTCAAGAAATTAAATGCGGATGTTTTTATTGTTTTTTCATTTGGCAAGATCCTTTCTCGAGATTTACTCGATATACCAAAGTTATTTGCCTTGAATATCCACGCCTCTTTATTACCAAAATACAGAGGGGCAGCCCCTATTAATCAGGCTTTAATAAACGGCGAAGAAAAAACAGGCATAACAATTATAAAGATGAATGAAAAAATGGACGAAGGAAACATTCTGTTAAGGAAAGGAATCGGGATTGATTATTCTGACAATGTCTTAACCTTAGAGGAAAAAATATCCAAATTGGCAGCGAAGTCTCTTCAGGAGGCATTATATAAAATTAATCAGAATGAAATTCGTCTTATAAAACAAGAAGACAAAGAAGCGAGTTACGCACCTAAACTTAAGAAAGAAGACGGGAGGATTAATTGGAATAAACAGGCTCATCAAATAAGAAATCAAATCAGAGGGTGTTTGCCTTGGCCGGGTGCGTTTACGTTTTATAAAAGCACAATGCTGAAAATTTGGGATGCCGAGGTGATTAACGAGATACAGAAAAAGGATAAATGCCTTAGCGGAACGATTATTTCTTTGGATAAAAAAGGTATTTTAGTAGCCACAAAGGAAGGTTTTTTGTTAATCAAAGAATTGCAGTCTTCTTCTGGCAGGCGCCTTAGTGCCTGGCAATTCATTCAAGGCCATAAATTTGTAATAGGCAGCAAATTAGATTGAATTTAATAAACCACAAATGTAAAAAGTGGTTGAAATACGAGATATTTATGCTATAATTTACGCTTAATATGCCAGAACTAAGAAAAGATCCGATTATTGGACGATGGGTTATTATCTCTGTAGAGAGGGCAAAGCGTCCCGATGATTTTGCCAAAGAAAACGGCGGTCCGCCGGAAGGTGAATGTCCGTTTTGTGAAGGCAGGGAAGGCAACACTCCGCCGGAGATATATGCCATAAGGAAATTCGGGACGAAAAAGAATTCATCTGGTTGGGATGTCAGAGTGGTTCCCAGCAAGGCCCCCTTCCTAAGAATCGAAGGAGATTTAGGCAGAAGAGGCAAAGGTGTCTATGACGTAATGAATGGCATAGGTGCCCATGAGATAGTCATAGAAACACCGCAGCATATCAGTAATTTGGCTGATTTAAACGAAGAACAGATTGCCAAGGTGCTGACTTGTTTTGTAGAAAGAACCAAGGACTTAGAGAAAGATTCGCGTTTCAAATATGTCCTTGTATTTAAAAATTATGGCTGGTCTGCAGGAGGCGGAAGATTCAAACATTCCAGAACACAACTAATTGCCACACCGGTTACACCCAAAAGGGTAAAGGAAGAACTGATAGGTGCCCGCCACTATTATGATATTCATGAACGTTGCATATTCTGCGACCTCATCAAGCAAGAAATAGAAGAACAGAGTCGCATGGTCCTCGATATAGACGGTTTTATTACAATTGTTCCTTTTGCTTCACGTTTTCCCTTTGAGATGTGGATTTTACCCAAAAAACATTCCTGTGATTTCTATAATTTGAGTTTTGAGAATAATCTGGATCTAGCCCGCATAATCAAGAAGACTCTTCTCAAATTGAAAAAGGGTTTAAACGATCCGCCGTTTAATTTAATTCTACATACAGCCCCTTTCAAAAGAAAGAAAACAGGTTATTGGAAGACAATCCAGGAAGATTATCATTGGCATATAGAGATAATGCCGCGTTTGACTAGAGTAGCAGGATTTGAATGGGGGACGGGTTTTTACATTTGTCCTATTCCGCCGGAAAATGCTGCTAAGTATTTAAAAGAAATAGAGGTGTAATTTTGGCAGAGCTGAGAAAAGATCCTGTTGGCGGTAGATGGGTGATAATTAATGTAGATACACCTAAGATTCCCAGCGATTTCGCAAAGGAAGAACACATACCCCGCAGTGGCCCTTGTCCGTTTTGTTACGGTAATGAATTTATGACCCCTCCGGAGATAGATGCCGTTCGCCATGAAGAAACCCATCCCAATACTCCTGGTTGGTTGGTAAGGACAGTGGCGAATAAATTTCCCGCCTTACAAATCGAGGGAGATTTGGAAAGAAGAGGCATAGGTATTTATGATATGTCCAATGGGATAGGAGCTCACGAAGTAGTAATAGAAACGCCTTATCATAATAAGGACATTACGGATTTGACCGATGAAGAAGTAGCAATGAGTATTAATATGTATTGCCGTCGATCCATAGATTTACAAAAAGATAGCAGATTCAGATATATTTTAATTTTTAAAAACCGTGGTGCAATAGCTGGGGCTTCCTTGGAACATTCCCATACGCAGCTGATTGCCCTTCCCATGATTCCCAAAAATGTCTTGGAAGAATTATCCGGGGCAAGTACTTATTTCGAATATCGAGAGCGCTGTATATTCTGTGATATTATCAGGCAGGAATTGCAGGAAAAAGAAAGAATTTTGATTGAGAATAAATACTTTGTTTCTTTTTGTCCGTTTGTCTCCAGATTTCCTTTCGAAGTTCATATAATTCCTAAAGAACATGCCAGCCATTTTTGTGAAATGAATGAAAGGCAAAGATTGGAATTAGCCAAGATCTTAAGAGAAACATTGCTAAGGTTAAAGATTGCTTTGGATGATCATTCTTATAATTTTATTGTACACACAGCTCCTTGCGACAAAGAAGACCACGAATATTATCATTGGCATATAGAGATAATGCCCCGACTGACAGGTATCGCAGGTTTTGAATGGGGAACAGGATTCTATGCAGTAGTTACCCCGCCGGAAGTCGCAATAAAATATCTAAGAGAAGCAAAAGTATAAAAACACACTATTAGAGGAGGTTTGAAATGGCAGTAAAGGTTGGTATCAATGGTTTTGGCAGGATTGGAAGGATGGTTGGTCGTGCGATTCTCGAATCCAAAAACAAAAATATCGAATTAGTGGCGGTAAACGATCTTACGGACGCGGCTACATTGGCTCATCTTTTGAAATATGATTCTGTTCATGGGCGTTTTCCCGGAGGCGATGTAAAGGCCGGTAACAATTCCTTAATAGTCAATGGCAAAGAAATAAAGGTTTTATCAAAGAAGGATCCCGGCGAACTGCCATGGAAAGAATTAGGGGTTGAAATTGTCGTGGAATCCACAGGTTTATTTACGATTAAAAATGACGGTGTGAATAAAAAAGGAAAAGAAGTTAAGGGTGCTGTTAATCATATAACTAAAGGCGGCGCTAAGAAAGTTATAATATCGGCTCCTGCCGAAGGAGAAGATATAACTGTTGTATTGGGCGTAAATGACGATAAGTACGATCCTAAAAGTCATAACGTAATATCAAATGCGTCTTGTACTACTAATTGTTTGGCTCCTGTGGCAAAAGTCCTAAACGACAAATGGGGAATTGAAAAAGGGCTTATGACTACAATCCACGCTTATACCAATGACCAGAGAATTCATGATTTTCCGCATTCTGATTTGCGCAGGGCAAGGGCTGCCGCAATTTCTATGATACCTACAACTACCGGCGCGGCAAAGGCGATAGGCTTGGTAATCCCGGAATTAAAGGGAAAGCTCGACGGATTTGCCATACGCGTGCCTGTGCCGAATGTTTCGGTTGTGGATTTGACCTGCACGTTAAAGAAAGAAACTACCGCAGAAGAAATAAATAAAGCAATGCAGGAGGCAGCTAACGGTAAATTAAAAGGTATTTTAGATTACACTGATGAAGCGGTCGTTTCCATTGATTTTAACCACTATCCGGCCTCGTCTACCTTTGATTCCAAGTTTACCAAAGTTATCGGCGGGAATTTCGTTAAAATCCTTGCCTGGTATGATAATGAGTGGGGTTATTCCAACCGAGTGGCCGATTTAATCGACTATATCATAAAAAAAGGTTTATAGTTTTTTAGGAATTAATTTCTAAGAATTATGAGATTGGGCATAAGAAAGAAACGAATTCTTGTGACTGGCGGTGCCGGTTTTCTCGGTAAATTTGTTGTAAATAAGCTGAGGGAACGTGGCTGCCAGGATATTTTTGTCCCCAGGTCTAAAGATTATGATATAGTTAAAATGGAAGCTGTGAAGAAGCTTTATAGGTCTTCGAGGCCTGATATAGTTATACACCTTGCCGGAAAAGTCGGTGGTATAGGTGCCAACAGTAAAAATCCAGGTAAGTTCTTTTACGATAATCTAATGATGGGTGTCCAGATGATGGATGTGGGCAGGCAATTTAACGTAGACAAATTCGTAGCCCTGGGAACTATATGCTGTTATCCCAAACATAGCCCGGTGCCTTTCAAAGAAGACGATTTATGGATTGGCTATCCCGAAGAAACCAATGCTCCTTATGGGTTAGCAAAGAAGATGCTTTTAGTCCAATCACAAGCATATCGCGTTCAATATGGTTTTAATTCTATTTTTTTAATGCCCGTAAATCTTTATGGCCCAGGGGACAATTTTGACCCTAACTTTTCCCACGTTATACCGGCTCTTATAAGAAAGTGTTTCGAGGCAATAAATAAGAATAAAAAAGAAATCGTTATCTGGGGAACTGGCAGGGCCACCAGGGAATTCCTTTTTGTAGAAGACTGTGCCGAGGCAATAGTGCTTGCCACTGAAAAATATAATAAGCCTGATCCGGTAAATATAGGGGCTGGTTTTGAAATTTCTATCAAGGAACTGACCAATTTAATAGCACGATTGGCAGGTTTTAAAGGAAATATTATTTGGGATAGTACTAAACCTGATGGACAGCCGCGCCGATGCTTAGATACTTCAAGGGCTGAGAGGGAATTTGGTTTCAAGGCAAAGACAGATTTGGAATCAGGTCTTAAAACAACAATTGCCTGGTATAAGAAAACAATTTCCTAGCCGTTTTTTTGTCATCTCCGTATTTTATATCCGCATCTTCTAACCTTTTGTTTTCAAAAGACTTTCACCCCTGGTTAAACTACAAAAATGTTGACATTTAAGGTTCTTGTAGTACAATAGTGTTCAATGTCTGAACAAGCCCCCACATCAAATAGAAATAAATTGGAAAAAGAAGAGACTCTTTTTTTTCTTGCAGAGCTGGATAAATATCCGCATCTCACCCAAAGAGAACTTGCCTCAAAACTTAATGTCTCCCTTGGTAAAACCAATTATTTGATTAATGAATTGCTAAAAAAAGGCATGATTAAAGTTAAGACTTTTTCTCGCAAACCTAATAAATTAAGAAGAATAAAATACCTTCTAACTAAGAAAGGGATGCAGGAAAAAATAAGCCTTATGTATCGTTTTTTAAAAAAGAAAGAATCTGAGTATGGGAAGATTAAACAAGAGTGGGAAAAATTGAATAATCTATTAGAAAACAGGATATCCTGATGGCTGAAACTACAACAGATACATTACATATCCATATTAAACCTACTGGCGGATGGAGAGGTATCGATTTTGTGGAGGTATGGAAATACCGCGAGTTGCTTTATTTCCTTTCCTGGAGAGACATAAAAGTAAGATATAAACAGACGGTAATAGGCGTAGCCTGGGCTATCATACAACCTCTGTTTACTATGGTGGTATTTACGCTTTTTTTTGGAAAATTAGCCAAGATGCCTTCCGACGGAATACCTTATCCGATTTTCAGTTATGCCGCATTAGTGCCATGGTCGTTTTTTGCCAGTGGTTTATCTGATGCATCTAGCAGCTTAGTATCTAACGCGAATTTAATTAAGAAAATTTATTTCCCGCGCATACTCATTCCTCTTTCGGCAATATTATCTAAAGGCATTGATTTTATGCTGGCTTTCTTAGTGCTACTGGTGATGATGTTTTGTTATGGTATCGTTCCTACTGCAGCAGTTATATGGCTTCCCTTGCTTTGTTTATTGGTTGTTATTACATCCTTGGGTGTGGGGTTATGGTTTACGGCAATGAACGCTCAATTCCGTGATGTGCAGTATGCCATACCGTTTTTTATCCAGGTCTGGATGTTTGCTACGCCCATAGCCTATCCCAGTAGTTTATTAAAAGAGCCATGGCGAACACTGTATGGTATAAATCCTATGGTAGGGGTAGTGGAAGGTTTCCGCTGGGCATTATTGGGGATAAATACTCCTCCGGGGCCTATTATTTTTATTTCGGCTTTGGCAGCATTTATTATATTAATTAGCGGGGCTTTATATTTTCGTCGTATGGAAAAAACATTTGCAGATGTAATCTAAAAACATGAGTAATATTGCTATAAAGGTAGAAAACATAAGTAAACAATACCGTATTGGTACGCTTAAGGCCAGATACAGCACTTTTAGGGATACTCTTTCGGATGCCTTCAAGACGCCTTTTCGTAAAGCTGCGGAATTATTGCGCGGGCAGGCTTACGCAGCATCCGGCCTTACCAAAACCAAGTGGGCGCTTAAAAATCTTTCTTTAGAGGTTAGACACGGAGAAGCTGTGGGGATTATTGGTCATAATGGCGCCGGAAAAACAACTCTTCTTAAGATACTTTCCCGGATAACCGAACCGACTACCGGCTTTGGCGATATTTATGGCCGCGTGGGTTCTCTATTGGAAGTAGGTACGGGATTCCACCCGGAATTAACCGGAAGGGACAATATATATTTAAACGGTGCAATCTTAGGTATGAAACGGCTAGAAATAACTCGCAAATTTGATGAAATAGTAGATTTTGCCGGCGTGGAGGAATTTATAGATACGCCTGTAAAATTTTATTCCAGCGGAATGCATATGCGTCTGGCATTTGCTGTGGCAGCACACCTTGAGACAGAAATTTTATTAGTAGACGAGGTTTTGGCAGTCGGCGACGTTGCTTTTCAAAAAAAATGCCTAAATAAAATGAGCAGCGTTACTCATCAGGGAAGAACAGTGCTATTGGTAAGCCATAATATGGAAGCCATAATGGGTTTATGCTCAAGGGCTATTTGGTTACATCAAGGTGAAAAAGAAGATGAAGGACCTTCGCAGCAAATTGTAAAAAGATATCTTTCTTCTTATGTAGAGCGCGGTGTATGGCAGGTTCCTATTGCGGAGCGCACTGACAGGGTTGGCGCAGGCTCAATACGTTTTACGGGATTTAGATTGCAGGATAAAGACGGAAATCCCATTGATTGTATAGTCGCGGGAGAAACTGTAGATTTTGTTTTCAGTTATGTTTGCAAAGATGAAACAGTTGGTAATGTTACGGTTTGGTTTTGGATTCGTGACGACCTGGGAAGGGATTTGCTTTGTTTGTGGTCCAGAAAAACAGGGCAGGATTTTGAAAAATTACCTAAAAAAGGGGAATTGATTTGCCGTATACCACGTTTTCCGCTAAGGCCCAATAAATATATTATCGATTTAAAGGCTGACGTGAATAATGTCCATGGAGACAGATTACCTGATGCCGCCTTATTTGAAGTTGTGGCAGGTGATTTTTACGGTACAGGCAGATCAGTGAGTGATCTTGGGATTTTTCTGTGTGATCATTCTTGGAGATACAGCGAAAACTCCTCATCACCGAACAAGGAGAATAAATAAGTGTCTATAAGGGCGATTTTTGCGGAGTGTTCTGAGCCTTTTTGGGTGGATGTGGCCAAACATCTTGAAAAAGAAGACGGCTGGGAAATCTGTTATTGGATCGGAGGGGCCAGAGTAGCAGATGTTATCAAGAAAGCTTTTCCCGATGCAGTGTTTCATAACAATATGAATGCAATTAGGGGAATCAGGCCTTCCAATTGTCCGCAATTTACGCTTCCCGCATTAGATCAAACCCTGCTTCAAGATTTATCAATCCATGAGTCTACAGTATTCAATATGCTGGAAAGAATGGACCCCGGCAATGCTTTCACTTATCAGGAACGATTGCGGCTTTATTATTTTCAGATTAAATACTGGCTTGCTGTATTGGATTATTATAAACCTGATGTGGTAGTATTTCCCACTACTCCCCACGAAGTATTTGATTACATTCTCTATATGTTATGCAAAAGGAAAAGAATAAAGACAGTTATGTTTCTTATGTTCAGTGGATTTTTCTTTCCCATAGAAAATGTAGAAGATGAATTCGATGCCACTATAAATTTTTATAATAAATTATTGTCTAATGGAAAAACTTTACAATATACCTTATCCCCGTCTATGGAGAATTATTGGAATAAGGTTTCCAGCGATCGCTCAACAGCTTCGCCTACTTATATGAAAGGGCTGATTGAAAAGAAACGAAATTATAATTTTGTAGTTTTTATCACCAATAAGATTAAGGCCTTGTATAAGTATATCGGTTTTATCTATAAACCTGCACCGCCAAATTATTTAAAACAGAAGAATAAAAGATTTGAGGATTCGCAGATGACATATCTTAAGTTTGTTAAATTATGCAAATTCGATTCCAATAGAAAGAAAAAGAAGCTGAAGGACCATTATAATAAATTAACCCAAAAAGTCTCGTTGGACAAACCATATATATATGTGGCGCTTGCTTATCAACCGGAAAATTCTACTTCGCCAAGGGGCGGGGTTTTTGTGAATCAATTCTTGATGGTCGATTTACTTTCCAAGTCTATTCCGGAAGGCTGGTGCCTTTATGTCAAGGAACATTTAAACCAATTCGCCCAATACACCGCAGGAGACCGTTTCAGGTCATTTGATTTTTATAATGATATAGCTTCACTCCCGAATGTAAAATTGATTCCTCTTTCAGTTTCTACATTTGATTTGATTGATAATTCTATGGCAATTGCTACCGTAACGGGAACCGCGGGTTGGGAGGCAGTAGTAAGAGGCAAGCCAGCGCTTATCTTCGGTTATGCTTGGTATAGGGCCTGCGAAGGCGTTTTTTATACACCCACGGTAGAAAGCTGCAAAGAAGCCATATCAAAAATACAAAAGGGATATAAAGTAGATAGCGATAAAGTAAAGGCTTTTCTTTATGCCTTGGAAAAAACATGTTACAGAGGATATGTCGTGATCGATTATTATGACAAAATGGCCAACATTTCACAAAAAGAAAATGCTATTAGCATAATCCAGGCTATCCAGGATTTTTATAAAAATAATAAGAAAACTATGAGTGTAGTCTAAAATTTTATGAAACTGAAAAACAAAACAGTCCTTATTACGGGCGCATGCGGATTTATCGGCAGCCATCTAGTAGAAAGATTGCTGGAAGAAAATTGCAATGTTAAGGCCTTCGTCTATTATAATTCATTTAATTCTTGGGGATGGTTAGATACGCTTTCAAAGGACAAGTTAAAAAACATTGAGGTTTTTACCGGAGATATCAGGGATCATAACGGTATTTGTGCGGTAATAAAGAATAATAACATAGATATAGTTTTTCATCTGGCAGCCTTAATAGGCATACCCTTTTCTTATAATTCCCCCGATTCTTATGTTGAGACAAATATCAAAGGCACATTAAATATCTTGCAGGCCTGCCGGAATTGCAATATTGAAAGAGTAGTTGTCACTTCGACGTCTGAGGTATATGGTACAGCCAGGTATATTCCTATAGACGAAAAACATCCTTTACAGTCACAATCGCCGTATTCAGCTTCGAAAATCGGAGCAGATGCCATAGCGGAAAGTTTTTATAGATCTTTTGATGTTCCTGTTGTAATTGCCAGGCCATTCAATACTTATGGCCCACGTCAGTCTGCAAGAGCACTCATACCCACCATAATTACCCAGCTTTTAAACAATAGCAGCAAAATAAGACTTGGTTCGCTTCATCCCACGAGAGATCTTACTTACGTAAGCGATACATGCGAAGGATTTGTAGCGGTTGCCAAATGCAGCGGCGCTATTGGTAAAGTAGTTAATATAGGCTCTGGCCAGGAAATAACCGTCGGCAACCTTGCAAAACTGATAATAGAACAGATAAATCCAAAGGCAAAAATCGTTTCAGACAGCATAAGAAAAAGGCCGGAGAAGAGCGAGGTAGAACGTTTATTATGTGATAACACCGTTATAAAAGAGATGACGAACTGGAAGCCAAAGGTTTCTTTGAAAGAAGGTATCAAAAAAACTATTGATTGGTTTAGTAATAAACAAAATTTCACGAAATATAAATGGGATATTTATAATGTTTAATACTGCTATTAAATATAACATTAGTCTGTCTGTGCCTTTTTTGCGGGGTAAAGAACTGAAGTATGTTAAGGAATGCATAGAAAAGGAATGGATTTCTTCTGCTGGTAGTTTTGTAGATATGTTTGAGAATAAAGTGGCTGATTATGCAGGAACAAAATATGCAATTAGCTGTGTAAACGGCACAGCTGCTTTACATATTGCTTTGATTTTAGCGGGAGTAACCAAAGGCGATAGCGTAATAGTCCCCACAATTACATTTATTGCCCCTGTAAATGCCGCAAAGTATGTAGGGGCAGATCCCATATTTATGGATTGCGATGGTTTTCTTAATATGGATGTAAATAAAGTCAGGGAATTCTGCAAATATGAATGCAAGTTTATGAATGGAAAATTAATCAACAAAAAAACTGGTTCACACATTAAAGCTGTTATCGCAGTACATGTATTCGGTAATCCTGTAGATTTAGAATCCTTGGACGATGTTGCTAAAAAGTATAATTTAAAAATAATTGAAGATGCAGCTGAATCTATCGGGTCATTTTATACCAAGGGAAGATTAAAAGGCAAAAAGACCGGCACCATAGGAGATGTAGGGTGCTATTCCTTCAATGGGAATAAGATTATTACCTCAGGCGCAGGCGGTATGGTGCTTACCAATAATTCTTATTATGCTAAACAAGCAAAATATCTTACCACCCAGGCAAAGGACGACAACTTAAGATATATTCATAATGAAATCGGGTATAATTATAGAATGACTAATTTGAGTGCTGCCTTAGGTTGTGCCCAACTTGAACAGCTGGATAAATTTATAGGAATCAAAAGGAGAAATTATCTCGCTTATAAAAAATATATCGACGAAATTGAAGGGCTTAAACTGATAGGTGAGCCAGATTACGGTTTTTCAAATTTCTGGTTCTACTCTCTGATAGTAGAAGAAAAGATTTATGGTATGAATAGGGATCAGTTACATGAGCGGTTAAAAAGAAAAGGAATACAAAGCAGGTTTTTGTGGCATTTAAATCATTTGCAGAAACCGTATAAAGACTACGAGAATTATAAGATTGAGAAGGCTTATTATTTTTCTGAGAGGATTTTGAATATTCCATGCAGCATAGGGATTACGGAAAATGAAATTAAAAAAGTAGTAAAAGCACTCAAAAATGACTAAGAAACGGAAAATTTGCGTAGTTACTGGTTCCCGGGCTGAATATGGCATTTTATTCTGGCTATTGAAAGAAATCTGCGGAGATGGAGGATTAAAACTACAATTGGCGGTAACCGGCGCCCATTTATCTGTCGAATATGGTTTAACTTATAAACAAATAAAAGAAGATGGTTTTAATGTCAATGCTAAAATTCCTGTGCTTTCTTCAAAATATGCTGATACTGAATTAGGTATTGCTAAAGCTATATCCAAGGGTGTTTTAGGATTTGTAAAGGCCTACAGAAAATTAAAACCGGATATGGTAGTGCTTCTTGGTGACAGGTATGAAATTTTTGCAGCAGCAGTAGCAGCGTATGTAGCCAGGATACCTATAGCGCATATTCACGGTGGAGAAATTACTGCTGGTTGCCTCGATGAAGGATTCCGCCACGCCATTACAAAGATGTCTTATATTCATTTTCCTTCCGTGGCTAAATATGCCCAGAGAATAATACGTATGGGCGAATCCCCTGACAGGGTTTTTGTTTTTGGCTCTCCGGCCGTAGATGGCATTAAAAAATGCGAATTATTATCTAAACATCAACTGGAAAAAGAACTTAATTTTTTGCTAGATAATCCGATTGCAGTAGTAACATACCATCCCGAGACATTAGGCAATGCCGAACCTCTTGGCCAAATAAGAAATTTATTAGAAGCCCTTGATATTTTAGGCTTAAGAACAGTATTTACTTTTCCCGGAGCCGATATAGGCTCGAGCATTATTTATAAACAAATATTGCAGTATGCAAAAAAGAATCAAGCTAAAGTAAGGATATTCAATTCTTTGGGTCAGAGGAGATATTTATCTTTATTGAAATGCGCTGATATTATGATAGGTAATTCTTCCAGCGGCATTCACGAGGCGCCTTCTTTTAAATTGCCGGTAGTTAATATCGGAAGAAGACAGGAGGCAAGATATAAGGCCGCAAATGTAATTGATTGCGTGTGCATTACTGAGTCTATAGTTAAAGCAGCCAGAATAGCTTTAAGCAAAGAATTTAAGAAGAGGCTGATTAATCTGAAAAATCCCTTTGGCGATGGCCGGACTTCCTCAAGGATTAAAGAAACATTGAAAAATATAAAGATAGGCAAAGGATTATTAGCAAAAACTTTTTATACCGGTAAATAAAAAGGGGGAAGTATCTAAAATGAGAGTAATTTATATGGGGAAAGATAAACCTGCTGTTGTGGAGGGCTTGAAATATCTCCTTAGCAAAGGCATAGAGGTTGTGGCTGTAGTTGCACCTACGCAAGAAGCCGCTCCCCAAGAAACACGCCTCATTGATGTGGCATGCAAACTTGGGATACCCGTAGTTACAGATGATGAGTTGTATGATCGCCTTAAAAATAAAACAAAAGCTCTAGATTCAAGTTATTCACTGAAAAATATTGATTTGGTTATTTCTTTTCTTTTTTGGAAGAGGCTTAAAAAGCCATTAATTGATTTACCAAAGATAGGATGTATTAACTTTCATCCGGCACCACTGCCTGATTTCAGGGGGGTGGGAGGATATAATTTCGCTATTTTTGAACAGTTATCCTCGTGGGGCGTGGCAGCGCATTTTGTTATGGATGAAACTTTTGACACAGGTGAAATTATTAAAATTAAGCGATTTGATATTAACTCTGATATTGAGACAGCATATTCTTTAGAACAAAAGAGCTTAGGGGTAATGCTCGATTTGTTCAAAGAGGTAATTGATTTAGCGTATAGCAAGAGGTCGCTACCGAGCTGTCCTCAAGGTGATGGCCGTTATATATCTAAACAAGATTTCGAGAATTTACGCAAAATCTATCCTTCTGACGATATTGAAGCAATAGAAAGGAAAATTAGGGCCTTTTGGTTTCCGCCTTACGATGGCGCTTCTATTGAAATCAAAGGAAAAGAATTTACTGTCATAAATGAGAGGATATCGGAACAAATAAGAGAGGATAATTTATTAAAACCATTTAAAATAAGTGAAAAATACATCCCTGCTAAACATATAGAGAAAATAGTTTTAATAGGTGGTGGTGGGCATTGCAATGTGATTATTGATGCCATTCATAAGTCTGGTGAATTTCAAATAGGGGCAATATTTGACCCAAAATTTAAATACGGTGAAGAAAAAAATAATGTTGATATGATTGGAAGCGATGAAAAGTTAGTATCTTTATATAAAAACAACTTAAGAATCGCGTTTATATCTGTGGGTTCGATCGGAGATTGTTCTACGAGAATAAGAATTTATGAATATATAAAGAAGATAGGATTTAATTTAGCAACGGTAATTCATCCTTCTTCTGTAATTGCTTCTGATTGTAAGATAGGCGAGGGTACTTTTATCGCAGCAGGAGTTAAAATTAATCCGGGCGTAAGAATTGGTAAAAACGCCATCATAAATACATCTTCGTCTGTCGATCATGATTGTGAAATAGGGGATTTTGTACATATCGCCCCCGGGGCAGTGTTGTGTGGGGGAGTAAAGATCGGTGATTATAGCCATATCGGGGCAGGGGCAGTGATTAACCAATATTTAAAAATAGGAAAACATTGTTTAATTGGTTCTGGAAGCGTAGTAACACATGATATCCAAGATAATATAGTTGGATATGGAGTTCCGTTTGTAGCCGTCAAGAATAATGGATAAAAAAATATTTATAATTGCAGAAGCAGGCGTAAATCATAATGGAAAGAAATCCTGTGCTTTAGAATTAATAGATGCTGCCTATAAAGCAGGTGCTGATGCTATTAAATTTCAGACTTTTAAAGCGGGAAACTTAGCCTCCAGATTAACAAAGAAAGCAAGATACCAATTATCTTCTTCCCGAGTTAAAGAAGGACAGTTGGAAATGTTAAGGAGGCTCCAGTTATCTTATGAATCTTTCATATCCCTGAAACAATATTGCGACCGTAAAGGTATATTATTTTTATCAACGCCTTTTGACTATGAAAGCGTTGATTTCTTGGAAAAAATTGTCCCTGCCTATAAAATTGGCTCCGGAGATTTAAATAATTTGCCTTTTCTTAAATATATTGCTCAAAGAAACAAACCTGTATTGCTTTCAACAGGAATGGCTACCTTAAAAGAAGTAAAAGAAGCGGTTAAAATTATTATTGATAATCAAGGGTGTTTGAAGAAAACCACCATGTTTAAACCTTTGACGTTAATGCATTGTACAACAAGTTATCCTTGTCCTTATAAAGAGGCGAATCTTTTGGCGATTCAGACACTTAAAAAAGAATTTTGCCTTCCCGTGGGTTATTCTGACCATACTATAGGAGTAGAGGCTTCAGTCGCGGCAGTTGCGTTAGGGGCCACAATAATAGAAAAACATTTTACGCTTGATAAAAATATGCCTGGCCCTGATCATAAAGCGTCTTCAGAGCCAGAAGAATTAGGTCGGCTTGTAAAGGCAATACGCAATATAGAGATTGGCTTAGGAGATGGTATAAAGAAACCGCAGCATTGCGAAATGGAAAATATAAAAGTGGTTCGTAAAAGTTTAATTGTAGCAAGAGACTTGAAGGCAGGCGAGAAGATTTGTCGAGAAATGATTGAGATAAAAAGGCCGGGATACGGTACTTCTCCAAAGGATTACAATAAGATAATCGGCTTAGAATTAATAAGGGATAAAAATAAAGATGAGGTATTCACTTGGGATGATTTTAAATAATAATTTCCCTAGGAGATAGAAATGAAAAAAACACTATTGATTACAAAAAATATTTCCGTAAAAGAAGCAATGAAACGTATGGGGGATGTCGGGGAAAAAGTCCTCTTTGCAGTAGATAGTAAGAATAAACTTATAGGCTCTCTTACCGACGGAGATATTCGCAGGTGGATTTTAGCAGGAGGGAATTTATCCGGGGGAATCAGTAAAATCTATAATAAAAATCCTATTTTAGTATCAGAAAATTATTCTGTTGAAGAAGTAAAGAAGCTAATGCTAAGAAATAAAATTGAATGGATACCCGTGGTAAATAAAAACAAGGAAGTGGTAGATGTTTTATTGTGGGATGCTACTTTTGGTAAAAGAATATTGTCTTCCAGGGAAAAGCTATCCATCCCGGTCGTGATTATGGCTGGCGGTAAAGGCACAAGACTTGACCCTTTTACAAAAATATTGCCGAAGCCACTAATACCTATTGGAGAGAAAACAATATTAGATATTATTATGGATAAATTTTCTCAGTATGGAATTAAGAAATTCTATATAACCATCAACCATAAATCAAGAATGATTAAATCTTATTTTGAAGAGATGAATACCAGTTACACTATTTGCTATATCGAAGAAAAACAACCTATGGGTACAATTGGCAGCCTTAGTTTTTTACGTAAAGAAATAAAAGATTCTTTGTTTGTAACCAATTGTGATGTCATTATTAATTCTGATTATACAGAAGTATTAGAACTCCATGAAAAAAATAAAAATGATATGACAATCGTTGCCTCAATGAAGCACTATACGATACCGTATGGTATATGCAAGATAGAAAATGGTGGTTTTTTGACAGCTATGCACGAAAAACCAGAATATGATTTCTTGGTTAATACTGGTTTTTATATTTTAAGAAAGAAAGCGCTTAATTTAATACCAGACAATCAAGAGTTTCATATTACAGACTTGGTTAAAAAACTAAAAGAAAAAAATAAAAAGATTGGCGTATTTCCTATTAACGAAAACTCATGGATAGATGTTGGTCAATGGGAAGAGTATCATCGGGCAGTTAAAAATCTAGGTTTTTGATTAAAAGAAAGGTAATAAATGAAAATACTAGGAACCATTGCCGCCAGGGGCGGTTCTAAGTCAGTAAAAAATAAAAATATCCGTAATCTTTTAGGAAAGCCGTTGATTGCATATACAATTGAACAAATGATTAAATGGGGCAAATATGAAAAGTTCATTGTTTCAACTGATTCCAAGAAAATTATAGATATAGCACTGTTTTATGGTGCAGAAGTGCCTTTTGTCAGGCCTAAAAGATTGGCAGGCGATAAGACCGGAAAACTGGAGGCTTTAAGGCATGCCTTAAAAGAATCAGAAAAATTTTATAAAATACGATTTGATGCCTTATTGGATATAGACGCAACTTCTCCCATTAGGACTGTCAATGACATAGAAGGTGTTGTAAATTTATTTATTAAAAATAACGTAGACTGTGTTTTTTCAGTAGTAAAGAGCCGTAGAAATCCATATTTTAATATGATAGAGAAAGATAAGGAAGGCGTCAAGCTATGCAAACAAAGACCTAAAATAATATTAAGAAGGCAGGATGCCCCTTTGGTATATGATATGAATAGTTCTATATATATTTACAAAAGGGAATTCTTGCTTGAAGAAAAAAACAGAATGCCATATTCTAAGAAATTTCTTATTTACGAAATGCCATCCTTGTCAGGGGTAGATATAGATAGCGAGCTAGATTTTAAATTTATCGAATTTTTAGTTAAAGAAGGAGTGGTTAAATTATGATTAATTATTTACAGAAATTTATTTTAAAAAATAAAGTCGTATTTGTAACCGGAGGCGCAGGCCTTATTGGAAGTGAAATTTCCATAGCCTTATCTTGTGCTGGTGCGGATACAGTTATATTAGACACTAATAGCAAGAAGGGATTATCTCTGCAGAACCAAATACTTAAATCTGGCCACAAGGCATCTTATGAATATTTTGATATATCTAAATTAGAATCTTTAGAGAAAAATATGGATAAGTTGCTCAAGAAATATAAAACTATGGATGCCTGGATTAATGCCGCCTACCCCAAGACAAACGACTGGGGTAATTCAATAGAAAAGGTTAGGCTTTCCTCTTGGCGTAAAAATGTTGATATGCATCTTAATTCTTATTCTTGGACAAGCAGATATGCAGCTTTAATCATGAAGAAGAATAAAACAAAGGGTACAATTGTAAACCTCGGTTCTATATATGGGGTTCAGGGTAGTGATTTTAACTTATATGAGGGGACGCCCATGACTAGCCCGATGGCTTATGCTGCTATTAAAGGCGGTATAGTCAATCTTGCTAGGTATATGGCAGCTTATTTCGGTAAATATGGCATCCGAATAAACACAGTCTGCCCGGGAGGTATATTCAACAAGCAGAATGGAAGATTTGTTCGCAATTATAATAAAAGAGTGCCTCTGGGGAGAATGTGCAAACCGGAAGAAGTTGCTTCGGTAGTGTTATTTCTAACCTCAGATGCTTCTTCGTATATTACTGGCGCTACTATAATGGTTGATGGAGGATTAACGGTAGTATAAAAAATTAAACCGGTTAATTGCTATGAAAAATATCCGCATAATACCACGTTTAGATATTAAAGGACCAAATTTAGTTAAAGGCATTCATCTGGAGGGATTGCGGGTTTTGGGAAAACCGGAGTCATTTGCTAAATATTATTATCAGGCAGGTGCTGATGAATTGATTTATATGGATGTTGTGGCAAGCCTGTATGGCCGCAACAGTCTTTTGCCAATTATCGAAAAGACAGCAAAAGAGGTTTTCATACCTTTAACCGTAGGTGGAGGCTTACGTACCATTAACGATATAAATGCAGTTTTACGCGCCGGCGCAGATAAGGTATCTATTAATACTGCGGCGGTAAAAAATCCAGAGTTCATTAGAAAAGCCGCGAGGAAGTTTGGTTCGTCAACAATAGTTGTATCTATAGAAGCCATAAAACAGCCTGATGGACGATATCTTGCGTTTACCGATAATGGCAGAGAGCATACTGGTCTGGATGTATTTGAATGGGCCAAACGTGTATTTGAACTCGGGGCAGGAGAAATTCTTTTAACTTCTGTGGACAAAGAAGGAACCGGATTGGGTTATGATATTGAATTGACACAGCGGGTAGCGGAGTCTGTTACAATACCTGTTATTGCTTGCGGAGGAGGAGGAAGATTAGAACACATAAGACAGATTATTGTTGATGGTAAAGCCGATGCCGTAGCTATCTCTTCGATGATACATTACGATGTTATTGCAAACCATTCTCTCGAGGGTGATTTCTCAGAAGAAGGCAATACAGAATATTTAAAAAGTGAACAAACTTTCTCTAGGGTTACTCCGGTTTATCTGCAGGATATAAAAGAATTTTTAACCAATAATGGAGTAGCGTGTCGTTTTCCGGTTGGATGCGAGGTTTTTAATGGTTAACCAAACAACCCCTAAGATTTCCATTGTTGATTATGGAATGGGCAACATATTAAACGTCAAGCGGGCTTGTGCTGCTGCAGGAATGGATTCAGGTGTAACATCGCACAAAAGCGAGATTCTGGAATCCGATGCATTAATTCTGCCTGGTGTTGGGGCATTTGGTGACGCCATGTATATGTTGCAAAAAATGGATTTGATTCCAGTATTGATAGATTTTATTAATTCGGGAAAACCTCTGCTGGGAATTTGTTTAGGTATGCAGTTACTTATGTCTATGAGTTTTGAATTCGGTGAACATAAAGGGCTGAATATTATTCCTGGTTCAGTGGTTATTTTCGATAAACTCAGGGATAAATCAGGAAGGAATCTTAAGGTTCCTCAGGTACAATGGAACAATATTTACCGGTTTAAAAACCAAACTTCCCAAGACCCCTGGAAAGGAACCATATTGGAAGGAATAAAAGATTACGAATATATGTATTTTGTGCACTCATTTTATATTATTCCAGATGATTTTTCAGTATGTGTTTCGCAAACTAGATATGGCAATATTGAGTTTTGTTCAGGGTTGCAATATAACAACATTTTTGCATGTCAGTTTCATCCAGAGAAGAGTGGTTCTGCAGGATTAATGATATTCTGTAATTTCAAAAAGAAGGTTATGCAAAATTTAAAAGAAAGGAGTAACAGCTTTGTCAGAAAAACTTGAAACAAAGTTCGGTTTATCACAAAAAGTTGTATTTTGCAATAACTGCGTTATATCAAATCAGCGGCCGTGTTCATCGCCAGAATTCGAACATACGATAGACAGGAGCCATAGGACTTTACATATTGATGAAGGCGGTATATGCGATGCCTGCCGATATGCCAAACAAAAAGAAGAGATAAACTGGAAAAAAAGAGAAGAAGAATTGCTCCAGCTATTAGATAAACATCGGCGTAATGACGGGCATTATGATTGTATAGTCCCTGGCAGTGGTGGTAAAGATAGTGTTTACGCCGCACATGTCCTGAAATACAAATACAATATGCATCCTTTAACAGTTACTTGGCCGCCTCTGATTTATACTGATATCGGCTGGAAAAACTTCCGCAATTGGATTTACAAAGGCGGATTCGATAATATTTCATTTAATTACAATGCAAAGGTACACGCTCTGCTGACAAGATTAGCGATTGAGAATTTGCTCCATCCATTTCAGCCGTTTATATTGGGTCAGAAAAACTTAGCACCAAAGATTGCATCGAAATACGGTATCCCGTTAATTTTTTATGGTGAGAACGAAGCAGAATACGGAAATCCTATTGCTGATAATGTCACTTCGTTACGTAATAAATCATACTTTACTATGGAGAATTTTTCAAAAACATATCTTTCCGGTGTTTGTGTCCAGGAGCTTATGGGCAAATATAATTTAACCCTCAATGATATCCTTACTTATTTACCGGCAAGCGTTGAAGATTTGGAACGTTCAAAAATAGAGGTACATTATTTAGGATATTATTTGAAGTGGACTCCGCAGGAAGCCTATTATTACTCTGTTGAGCATAGCGGATTTCAAGCCAATCCTGAGCGTTCAGAAGGGACGTATTCAAAATATAATAGTTTAGATGACCGTATAGACGGATTACATTACTATACCACTTACATTAAATTCGGTCTTGGCAGGGCTTCCTATGATGCTTCACAAGAGATTAGGAATAAGCATTTAACCAGACAAGAGGGGGTTTCATTGGTACATCGTTTTGACGGAGAATTTCCTAAGAAATATTTTAAAGAAGTTATGGGATATATCAGCATGGAAGAAGAACGGTTCTTCGAATTATGCGATAAGTTCAAATCACCTCATTTATGGGAAAAAATTGATGGAAAGTGGAAGCTGCGTTACCAAGTAGAATAAAAGCCGGAACAATAGAGAGAAAAATATGAGAGTATTATTAGTTGTTTATGATAACGAATCGTATATCCATGATTTTCCGATGGGGTTGGCTTACATTGCTTCAGTTTTACGCAAAGAAGGAATAGAGGTAGAGATATATAGCCAGGATTTTAATCATTATCCTGATGAGCATCTTACCGAATATTTAAATAAGAACAAATTTGACGTAGTGGGAGTTAGCATCATTGGGGGATATTTCCAATATAGAAAGTTGTTGTCACTATCTACAGCAATTAACAATTCAAAAAATAGACCTTTTTATGTGATAGGCGGCCATGGCCCTGCTCCCGAACCAGAATATTTTATTAAAAAGACCGGGGCCGATGCAGTTGTTATCGGAGAAGGCGAAATAACTATTCTGAATTTGATGGATTCACTCAGCAAACACAAATCATTATCTAAAGTCAAAGGGATTGCTTATCGTGACGGAAATAAAGTCGTAATTAACGAACGCCAGCCTCTGATAGAAGACGTTGATAGCATCGCACGACCGGCTTACGAACTTTTCCCCATGGAATATTACAGATTATTGCGGATGCCACATTGTGAAACAACAGATTTTGTAATGCGGCTGCTTTCCGGCAGGGGATGCCCTTTTAATTGTAATTTTTGTTATCGAATGGATGAAGGTTTTCGCCCAAGAAAAAATGAAGCGATTATAGAAGAAATCAAATTGTTACAGAAAGATTACGGTATTACTTATATTGCTTTTGGGGATGAACTTTTGATGTCTTCCATAGCGAGAACCGAAGAATTATGCAGAGATTTTATCAGAGCGAATTTAAAAATTAAGTGGTCTTGCAATGGCAGATTAAACTATGCCCGTGAAGATGTTTTAAGATTAATGAAAGAATCCGGCTGTGTATTCATAAATTATGGAATAGAAGCCATGGATGACCAAATTCTTAAGAATATGAATAAAACGCTGACTACAAAACAGATAATCTCGGGAATTGAGGCAACGTTAAAAATAGGAATTAGCCCGGGTTACAATATTATCTTTGGCAATATCGGTGAAACCAGGGAAACCTTAGAAAAAGGAGTGGAGTTTCTTCTGAAATACGATGATGGAGCCCAGGTCAGAACAATTCGGCCTGTTACGCCGTATCCCGGTTCACCATTATATTACTATGCAATTAAGAAAGGATTATTGAAAGACTGTGAGGACTTTTACGAAAATAAACACGTGAATTCAGATTTGCTGTCGGTTAATTTTACCAATATGAGCGATGACGAATTTCATAGATGTTTATTGCAGGCAAATACCAGATTGCTTAGAAATTATTTTCAAAAGAAGATAAAGTCAATGTTTAACCAGACAAAAGATTTATATTTACATAAAAACAGGGATTTTAGAGGCTTCAGACAAACGTAAAAGGAGCCATATCTATGGAAACTTTAAATAATCAGGGCGATGGTAAAGATATCGTTTTAAAAAAAGAAGAAAGAAAAATGTTTTATTGTAAAAGTTGTTTGGCGCCATCCGCTCGTCCACGAATTGTATTTAATTCAGAAGGAGTATGTAATGCCTGCCTGCACGCTGAATACAAAAGAAAGAATACTGACTGGAAAAAGCGGTGGAATGAAGTGGAAAAGCTGTGCGATAAATACCGCAGAAAAGACGGAAGTTTTGATGTTATTGTTCCTGGTAGCGGCGGCAAAGATAGCAGCTACGTCGCTTGGAAGATGAAACACGAATTGGGGATGCATCCTTTATGCATAACCGTTGCGTCGCAAATGCCCACAGAAATAGGCAAACGAAACTTAGAGAACTTCATCAAAGCGGGGTTTGATCATATCATGGTAAGCCCTGACCCGGAATCATACAGAAAGTTGGCTAAGGTAGGATTGATTGAAGAAGGCCAGCCGAAAGAGCCTTTTATTTCCGGAATTACTACGATTGTCGTTGAATTCAGCATAAAACTCAACATTCCTTTTTTAATGTACGGCGAACAGGGAGAGGCAGAATACGGTGGCTCTGGAAATTTTGATAAAAAATACTTTATGGACAGGGCGGAAACGGTGACTTATTATTTTAGCGGTTGTGAATCAGACAGGGCTGTGGGAAAAATGGGAATCTCTGATCATGATGTCAAGTGGTGGAGGTTCCCGAGCCAAGAGGTATTGGATAAAAGTGGCGTGCTTATGGCTTATTGGTCGTATTTTGAAGACTGGAATCCGTATGAGCATTATCTGTTTGCTAAGAAGCATTGCGGTTTTCAGACGCTGCCAACACGAAGTATCGGCACTTATACAAACTTCGCGCAGTTAGATGACGATTTGCAGGATTTACACGTGTATCTTATGTTTTTGAAATTTGGTTTCGGTAGGGCTACTTCCGATGCCTGCATTGATGTGCGTAGGGGTGCCCTAGACAGGAAGCAGGCCTTAGCTCTTGTCAGAAGGTATGATGGGGAATATCCGGAACAATTAATAGGTAAATTTGTGGAGTATTTCCGGATAACGAGAAAAGAATTTGATGATGTACTCGATAAATTTGCCAACAAGGATGTTCTTGAGAAAGTAAATGGTATTTGGAAGCTCAAATTCGAGCCGTATTAAATTTATTTAAACCTTCTATGGTCTCTATAATCAATTACGGGATGGGCAATATTCGTTCTGTGTATAATGCCCTTAATTTTATAAAAGTTGATTGCCGAATCGTGAATTCTGCCGCTGAGATTTTAGAGAGCGAAAAATTAATACTTCCGGGAGTGGGCTCATTTCGCATGGCAATGGATAACATAAAAAATAGAGGCCTTTTTGATGCAATAAATGAAGCTGTGCTTATAAAAAAGAACTATATTTTAGGTATTTGTCTTGGGATGCAACTTTTTGCTGATGAAGGGGAGGAAGACGGGTTGACCAAAGGTTTTGGCTGGATTCCAGCTGCAGCAAAACGATTTCCGGCACAAGTATTGGGTATTAAGATTCCACATATCGGTTTTAACAGGGTTTATTTTCAGGGCACCCCGGTTAATTTATTTAAGGGGTTAGGAGAAAGCGCGGATTTTTATTTTGTGCACAGCTACAGGATGGTTTGTCTTGAACAGGAGAAATATAGTTCTTCATGGGCTAATTACGGAGAGAGGTTTATTGCAAGTGTTCAATACAAGAATATCTTTGGCACGCAGTTTCATCCAGAAAAGAGTTTAAGTAACGGACTCGTAGTATTAAGGAATTTTTGCCAACTGTAAGAATATGCTAAAGAAACGATTAATCTTTACATTGTTAATGCAAAATGGCGTTTATATGCTAAGTAGGAATTTCTCTCTGCAGTCGGTAGGGAATATTGATTGGATAAGGGAATGCTATAATTTTGACGCCATAGCCTTTTCTATCGATGAGCTAATTGTTTTTAATGTGGAGAGAGAGAAAAAAGACGTTAAGGAATTTTCACGTAACCTTATAGAGTTAAGCAAAAGGTGCTTTATGCCGATTGCTGCCGGAGGAGGTATACGTTCAATAGAAGATGCCTATATGATACTTGACGCTGGAGCTGATAAATTAGTCATCAATACCCCAGTTATAACTAATCCTGAACTTGTAATTTCGTTTATTAAGACATTCGGCAGCCAGTGCATAGTGGCCTCCATTGATTATAAGAAACACGATAGACACACGGAAACTTTTATACACGACGGCAGTCATTCTACAGGCTTAACTGTGGAAGAGCATGTAAAAAAGGCCGAGAGACTAAATTGTGGAGAGATTTATTTAACTTCTATGGATAACGATGGTACCGGAGAAGGCCTCGACTTAGATATAATTAAAAAAATATCCGAGGTCTCAATGGTTCCTTTAATTGCCTCTGGCGGAATAGGGAAATTCAATCATTTTACTGACGGGATATTACAAGGCAAAGCAGATGCTGTATCTACCGCTAATTTGTTTAATTTTATTGAAGATGGTCTTACAGATGCACGATCAACAATGCAGAAATGTAGCATAGATATGGCGAGTTGGGATATCGATTTCTTTAAGTCATTTAAGTAAATATGGTATCGATATCAAAGGAGAAAAGAGCGAAAAGAATTTGATGATGTACTCGATAAATTTGCCAACAAGGATGTTCTTGGGAAAGTAGACGGCATTTGGAAGCTCAAATTCGAGCCGTATTAAATTTATTTAAACCTTCTAAGGAGGAGTACGTATGCAGGAAATTAAAGTCGCCACTAAAAACCTTTTAGTCAAGAAATTAGTTATATTAGATGGTATTACTCGTTCTGGAAAGTTCTTCCTGGGACGGATTATTGACGGGTTGAAGAGCACAGAACATTTTCAGGCTGTTGATTTAATAGAAATAATCCCTTATTTAGAAAAATTAGGAGCTATTAGGGAAGATACTGCAATTTCTCTGTTGCAGATAATGGTAGACCAATGGGTATATAATATAGGAATAGGTAGGAATTTAAACTTTCGTTATAACGATGGTTCCTCCATATTCAAATACCCCGATCTCGGAAGGTATTTATTAAAAACTTTTAGCCAAGATAAAGATCGCAAAGAGACCGTTAAGGCAATAAATAAAGATAAAAGAATATCCGTATTTGTAACGCACGAAGTCCTACCTTGCATAAATATATTCTTTAAATCGTTTCCTGATTTCAAAATGATTCATATTATAAGACACCCGATAGATATCATGTATTCTTGGTATCTTAGAGGTTTTGGGGGTAGGGAAATTTCCGATCCGCTTTACTTATCCCCTTGTGTTAATATAAATAACAAGACTATTCCTTGGTATGCATATAACTGGAGTGATGAATATATAAAATTATCAAGAATGGATCGCATAATTAAAAGCATAGAAATCATAACTGAAATATCACAAAATGCTTACGGCCTTCTTCCGCTTAAACATAAAAAAAATATTTTGTTTGTTACTTATGAAGATTTAATAGAAGATTCATGGGCTGTTGTAAAGAAGGCGGGATTATTTTTAAACACAATTCCTTCTGAATCGATGTCAACGATTCTCGCCAGGGAAAATTGTAATAGAAAAATAGACCCATTAGAAAGAAAGAAAAAGATGCTGTTCATTAAAAAAATGGCTTCTCCTAAAATGTTTAAATTGATGATGCGTTTAGCATCGCTTCATGAAAAAGGAAAATTGTTTTAATAAATATTTAAGAATTAAAAGATGAAAAAAAAGATAAAAATATTATGTACACTTGGTCCTTCTTCCATAGATGAAAGAACTATTTTAAGATTGGACTCTTTGGGGGTGGATATCTTTCGTTTAAACCTTTCTCATACAGAAATAAAAGATTTGGAAAATTTAATACTATCTATAAAGCGATTTACGAATAAACCATTGTGTCTTGATACAGAAGGCGCCCAAATTCGTAACGGATTTGTAGAAAATAATAAGGTTTATTTAAAAGAAAACAGTTTGATTGAGATAACAAAGAAAAATATAGTCGGTAATTCTCGCAGGATTTCATTTACCCCTAATTTTGTTGTCAGGGAACTAAGGATTGGCGATTTGATTAGCATCGACTTTGAATCTGTGCTGTTGCAAATTATTAAAACGAATCTTGATTCCGTAACAGCAAGGGTTGTTGCTGACGGTTATATTGGAAGCAATAAAGCAGCAACCGTCGATAGAAATATACAATTACCAGTGATTTCTGAAAAAGATAAAGAAGCTATCAAGATCGGGCTAAAACACGGTCTGCAATATTTTGCTTTGTCATTTGCCTCTGACAGAAAAAGTGTTGAATATTTCCGTAGTCAATTAGGAAAAAATGCTCACATAATTTCCAAGATAGAAAATAGGGAAGGCGTAAAGAATATCGACGGTATAATTAGCGTTTCTGATTCTATACTTATAGACAGAGGAGATCTCTCCAGAGAAGAACCTATAGAAAGAATACCGCTCATTCAAAAACTAATTATAAATAAGGTAAATAAGAAGAAAATACCTGTATATGTGGCTACAAATTTACTTGAGTCAATGGTTAGGAGCAAAAAACCTACGAGAGCAGAAGCAAATGACGTTATAAATACTTTACTCGATGGCGCAGATGGCTTAGTACTTGCTGCTGAAACCGCAATCGGAGCATATCCTATAAATTGTACAGTGATGATTTCTAAGATGATTAAACAATGCCTCGATTTTTCTCGTAATCACTCTCTCGATAATTTACAAGATAGTGATTCATACGTATTAATAGAACCGCATGGAGGTACTCTTGTAAACAGAGTTGTCAGGGAACCAAATATCAAAGAAATAAATAAATATAAAACATTAATCGTAGATGAAACTGTTTTATTGGATGCTGAACAGATTGCAATTGGCGCCTTTTCTCCTTTGCAGGGTTTTATGAATAAGGAAGAAATTAATTCTGTGCTCAAAAATTACAAACTCCCCAACGGAGTTGTTTGGCCGTTACCAATTTTCTTACAAGTAGATAGAAAATATATTGGTAAATTTAAACCCGGAAATAAAATTGCATTGGTTTTGAGAAACACTAATAAAGCATTCTCTATACTGAATTTAGAAGAAATTTATACTTACGATTTAGATAAAATGGCAAGAGAAACTTTTAGAACCAATGATGAAAGTCATTACGGAGTTCAGCAATTGAAAAGAAGAGGAGAATATTTTCTCAGCGGAAAAGTAGATTTAATCGAACGCCTCCCTTCAAAATATAAACATTTTGAAATAACACCGAGACAAGCAAGATTAATTTTTGAAAATAAAGGATGGCACAGGGTGGTTGGTTTTCATACAAGAAATGTGGCTCATCGTGTTCATGAATATATTCAAATGCTTGCTTTTGAAAAATATCACTGCGACGGTCTTTTTATCCATCCTGTAATAGGCCCGAAAAAGAAAGGCGATTATACGGCAGATGTAATCCTGAGAAGCTATGAACTAATGATAGAAAAGTATTATCCTAAAGGTAAGGTTTTTTTGGCTGCTTTTCAGAATTATTCAAGATATTCCGGGCCAAGGGAAGCGGTATTCACGGCTTTGTGCAGAAAGAATTTCGGATGCAGCCATTTTATTGTTGGCAGAGATCATACGGGAGTAGGTAACCACTATAAACAAGACGATGCCCATAAGCTTTTCAATTATCTCGGAGATATTGGAATAGTCCCGATATTTTTTAATGAAATGCATTATTGCAAGAAATGCTGTAAATACGTTGAGCAGTGCAAACATAATAATAAAAATATATCAGAGATAAGCGGTACACATGCGAGAGAAATGTTTGGTTTTAAAAAAGCTCCTCCCGACTGGTTTATGAGAAAAGAAGTTTCGGACTTTGTTCTAAATGAAATTAAAGAAGGAGGGAAGGTCTTTGTTGAATAAAAAAACTCTAGTTTTTTGGTTTACAGGTCTTTCTGGTTCTGGAAAAACAACCATTGCCAATGAAACTAAGAAATCACTTTCAAAAATAAAGAAAAAAATCAAAATTTATGATGGCGATATTGTAAGACAAAAACTGAATAGACACCTGAAATTTACACCAAAACACATTAAGAAAAACAATAGGATAATAGCTGAGATTTGTAAACAAGAAATCAATAAGAAAAAATATGATTATATTTTTGTAACAGTTATTTCTCCGTTTGAGGAGTCCAGGCAGCAGGTAAAAAGCACAATTGGAGAGCAGCTATATTTGATTTATTGTAAAGCTTCGCTTGGAACTGTTATTAAAAGAGACCCCAAGGGGCTGTATAAAAAAGCCTTATCCGGAAAGATAGAAAATTTTATCGGTATTGATAAAAATGTACCCTATCAGATGCCTAAAAATGCGGATTTGGTATTAGATACGGAAAAATATGATTTAAAAACTTGTATAAAAAAACTTATTAGTTTTATAAAGACGAAGGAAATATAAATGTTTAGTACAGAAGAATTGACAAAATTTAAAAATAAGAAAACTAGAAAACAATGTATCTGCTGGTTTGACAGATTAACTCTTTTTTCATTTTCAAAATTAAGAAGATTAAATCTAAAATATGAAATTGTAGAATTAAGATATATGACAATCGCTCCGTTTGTAAAGACATTTATCGAAAAATATTATAACAACATATTTAAATTGAAATGTATTTTTTCAGCAGAAGGTTTAATTTCCGCAAAAGAAGAAAAAGAAATCGATATTAAAGCATATGACGACATTGTTTCTTTAATTTATAAACAGATTAGAATCTGCTCCTCGAATAAATATAGCTCTTTGCTTAAGAATATAAATCCGAGATACAGCAGAGAAAAGATTTCTTTCTTTTTTGAACAAGAGATCTCACGCGAGATTGAAAATATAGTTAAGCTATGCAACCATGTAAAATCGTTTTGCCTTAACAATAAGAATTTAACCTATTCGTATAACTTAATAATAGTTACTGATAATTTTTGGATACCACATATCCGCTCATATTACGAAAACAACAATATCAGGCTTTATACATATCTTAATTTTAAAGAAATCATCAGCATGTTTTATTATCCAATTAAGATTTTTATTGAGATAATTGCCAATTTGTTCTTGGTATTGATTGGTAAAAGCATTATTACAAAAAACTCAGCAAAAGATTCAAAAGTTGCTGTGCTATACGTACAGGGGGCTAATTTAGAAAAGAAGACTGATTATTTTTGGTATCCTAATTCCGGTATTAATCCCAGTAAAATTATCCTATATTTTAAATACTCGGTACGTTCTCCTAACGCTGAAATTATAAAGTTTATTGAACAGAATAATATAACCTGGGTTAATTTATTGCCGTGGAAGCTCGGGAACAAAAAATATCTTTTTGGAACAATGGAATTAAACAGACTCCCGTCCACTATATATTTGAAAAAATCCTTAAAAACATTGGCCATAACATTACGGCTGTTTTTTTATTGTCTATTCAAGAATGACAAAATCTATTTTTGGTATTGGAAGAATTTAACCATACTTTTAAATACGGTTGATTTCTTTGAGTCTTTTTTTATCACTTATAATATCAAAGTTCATTTCGGTCAATATGAGGCGGGGAAAGATATGAGTTCGGCCAATATTGCTATCGAACTTGTAAAAGGTATTGATATAGGTACCCATTGGTCAAATTTTGATTTTGTAACAGTTTATACGGGAAAACCTTATGATGTTTATTTTTCTTGGGGCCAATTTTTTAAAGACAATTTCTTTGATAATATTTTTTATCCTATCGATAGATTGGTGTATTCGGGTTATCCCTACGATAGTTTTTTTACAAGATGCAAGGAGAAATCAAAACGTTATCGAAGCAAACTTATAGATAGCGGTGCTGAATTTATTGTTAGTTTCTTTGATCAAAACTGTTCTGATTTAAGACCTGGCTGGACAAAAGGAATAGAAAAAATGTATAAATTTCTTCTGAAAGAAGTTATGGATGATAAAACTATGGGGCTCATCATTAAGCCCAAGAAACTCATTAATATCGAAGACAAATTACCATTGTTGGTTGGCTTGCTCAACCAAGCAATTGCTACCGGTAGATGTATTGTTTTAGAAGGTGACATTTTTCCCTGCGAAGCTGCTTATGCCTCTGATTTAGCCATAGGTATCGGAGTTTCCAGTACTCCCGTAACAGAGGCATTGATTTCTGGCGTACCCGGCATAACCTTTGATCCTTTATCCTCTGTTAACCATCCGTTGTATAAAAAAGGCATAGGAAGAGTTGTTTTTGACGATTTAGGCCAAATGATTCAGGCTATCGGAGAATTTCGCCGCAATAGACATAACAAAACTAATATAGGAGATTTTTCCTTTATTCTTAAAGAAATTGATGCTTTTAGGGATGGGAATGCTTCGGTAAGAATAGGAAATTTTATAAATTGGCTGTTGGATGCATTTGATAAGGGAATGGGTGGCCAGGATGCTATGGAAATAGCAATTAATAGATATCGAACGTGCTGGGGAAGCGACAAGGTGGTCGATTTAAAAAAAGAAAAAGATACTTTTAAGAATTCTGGGGCTTATTCCCCAGAGTTTATCTGTACATCATTTGATTCTAATAAATGAAAATAATATTGCTAGAATTTGTGGATGAGGCCAAGATTTTATTGAATAAATACGGAAAAGGTCTATTTTTATCAAAAGACACTATAACTGTATGCCTGCATCCGCATATCCGTGTTTTTCTAAAAAATAAAGGCATAGATTCAAAAGGTACAGTTGATTATTTGGACAATAATGCACAGCATCGGATTATATTAACTGTCGATAAGCTTACGGCACGGCTTATGCAAAAGCTACATTTAAAGGATGGTTTTAATTTAGAAAAAGAATACAGGGAACTATGCGTTCACCATCTACGGATGTATCTTAATCATTTCCTTTGCAATATAGAGATCCTTAAGGGCATTAAAGACAAACACCCTGTTGCCGGGTTTTATTGTTGTCTGCCTAAAAAACAAAAGAATATGTATTCTAAGAAAGCCCCTATACAAAACGAGGAAAGATTTTTAGGTATTTTAGCAAAAGATTTTTGTAAAATTAACGGAATCAATTTCTATGAACAACCTTTAAAAAATAAACATTCGAATTTTCTTAATATAATTGCAACAAGAATTACTTATCAAGTTGCCATGTTTTTAGCGTTTGTAGA
Source organism: Candidatus Omnitrophota bacterium (assembly GCA_028711115.1). Classification (GTDB taxonomy): domain Bacteria; phylum Omnitrophota; class Gorgyraeia; order Velamenicoccales; family JABMQK01; genus JAQTSV01. Next base: position 890,372 of record JAQTSV010000001.1, on the reverse strand, counting down.
GTACAAATTCTTTGCCTTGAGAAAAAAGATGGACACAAAAACTATTATAGTTCCTGCCGCATCTTATAATATGGGTAATTTGTTAAAGGATATCAAGAAACAACATCCCGATGTTAGATGTATTATGATCTGGGAGGAAGAGTCTAATCTAAGAAGAGAAATATTTAAAATATATTTACTACTGACAAATTTCTTAAAAAGGCTCAAGAAAGAAAATCTACTCGATGCAATTATCAACCTAGATTTAATTAGGAATATTTTTAAAAGAGATCTTAGTCAACAAAATAATTTCAGGAAAGAATTCGACAATTTTGTAAACGCAATAAATTCAGAATTAAGAGACTTGCTGGTTTATGACAAAATTCCATTCCACCATTATTTGGCAGAAAAAGTAGAAAATGGTTTAAAGCCAAAAGTTATTTCATTGCAACATACAACCCTTGTTTTACGTAATATCTTGCAACAACTGCATCCCAGGCTTTTAATGGCCATGTACAGCAGGGGAATATATCAAGCAATGGGAGAAATTAGCCATCAATTTGGCTTCTATTCATTAAACATAAGCCATGGGACTCATGTGCCGCCCAATAATGAATTCGAAAAAATAGAGAATTATCATCTGGGGACAGGAGTTATTCTGAACGATTATAAATATGTGGCCGTTCAGACGCCATGGGCTGGAAAATTCCTAGATTATTATGGTGATAAGAGACCCCGAATTTTTAGTGGACCATTACTATACTCAGAAAAAAAAGACAAAATAAGAAAATCGTTAAGGAAAGAGATTCTTGGAATACAAGGCTTTGGGAAGATTATTGTTCATGCTACCACACAGAAATTACGCACAGGCATGCGCTTTCATATTACAGAGACTTTGGATGAATATATTTCAGCCATTTTTGATCTAGTCAATGCCATTAAAAGTTTAGAAGATGTATTTTTAATTATACGTCCACATCCTGCCTGTGACCTTAGCGAAGAGGATTTTCTCAAATCTTTACCAATTTGTAATAGGTTGAGGATATTGAATAATGGGCCATTTTCAGACATGCTTTCCATTGCTGATCTTCTAGTCAGTTATTCTTCGACTTGCATAGAAGAGGCGCTTCAGAATGGAATACCCGTAGTTTTATTTGACAAGTGGCAAAGGTATAACCATTTTAATATTGAAGAAACAAAAGATGTACAAACAATGACAAAAAAACCTGTGTACTATTTAACAAATCCGCTGTTGCTTGCCCAGGGAATACGTAGAATTTTTAATATTTTTGAAAACAATCCGTTAAAAAATGAGGATTTGGTAGATTACAGATATCCCAAGGAATATAAATCAAATTTTTTCAGTTTTGTTGATATGGCGCTTACAACTGAAGGGAAGAAATGAATATCATCTTGATTATGGCAAAAGAAGGCAGTATCGGTTTACCCGGTAAAAATATCTGGACGATCAAAGATAAAACTTTGCTTGAATGGACAATAGAAGACGGAAAGAAATCCAAAACTGTAGATAAAATTTTCGTAAGTACGAACGGCAAAAAGACCGCTGAAATCGGCAGCAAATCTGGCGCAGAAATAATATTCAGGGACAATGAATTAGCCAAGAATGAAAAATTCATGGAAGCCGTAGATCACGCCATAAATTATATCAAGAATAAATATGACAATTTAGAGATTATAGCGATGCCTCAATGCGTTGTTCCGTTCAGAGACCCGGATATATTTGATAAAAGCATTAATTTTCTCTTAGAAAATTTGCAATATGACTCAGTTGTCACTATCAGAAGAACTGGTTATATACCCGAGGCATTAATGACGATAAGAAACAATGAGCTCGTCCCTTATTTTCCCCAAATACAATCTAAAGCCTCTGGTTCTCGTCAAGACAGCGAAGCTTACGAAATTGATCATACAGTAGAATGCTTCAGGTATAGCTCTTGGCAAAATAGAGATAAAGGAATAAAACCATGGAATTATTTAGGAAGAAGAATAAAAGGGATAATCCAGGATTATCATAATCGAAATTGTTTTGTAGATGTACATACGCCAGAAGACATCGAGTGGTTGAATTTTATTGTAGATCATTTAGGCCACAAAGGAATGAAAGCCAATGATTAAAAGTATTATTTTTGATTTTGATGGAGTAATTGCTGAATCTGTAGAAATAAAGACAGGGGCTTTCAGAACATTATTTAAAGATTATCCACAATGCTTAAAGGCAATAATAGAATATCATATTAATAATGGCGGTATATCTCGTTATGATAAATTTAGGTTTATTTACCAGAATATCATTAAAGAAAAATTAAGTGAAGCTCAATTCAATCAACTGGGTAAGCGTTTTAGTGAATTAGTAGTAGATAAGGTGGTCCGCTCTCCTTTAGTAGAAGGTGCGCAAGAACTTTTAGATAGATGTTACGGTCGTTACGAAATGTTTGTAATTTCGGGGACGCCGAAAAAAGAAATTAAAGAAATAATAAAACGCAGAAAGTTAGAAAAATACTTTACGGAAATATACGGTTCTCCGGATAAAAAAACAGATTTGATAACTAATATACTAAGAAAAAATAATTATAATACCTCCGAAGTTGTTTTTATCGGTGATTCTGTCAATGATTTTAATGCTGCAAAAGAAATAGGCGTGAAATTTATCGCTAGGATAAAAGATGACAATTCCAATTTACCCAATATACCAAAAAAGAGCAGCTTTAAGAATATGAGGGGAGTATTTGAATATATTAAGAACTGTATTTAGATTAAATCAGAAAGAGAGGATAACAATGGATTGGTCCAAGAAGATTATTTTATTGACTGGCGGTACAGGTTCCTTTGGCCAGAAATTTACCGAAATTATGATTAAAAAACATAAGCCGAAAGTCATCAGAATTTTCAGCCGCGATGAATTAAAACAGTGGGAAATGGAGAAAAAATTTAATAATGTTAAAGGTTTGAGATTTTTCATCGGAGATGTGCGCGATAAAGACAGATTAAAACGTGCAATGGACGGCGCACATATAGTTGTCCACGCTGCAGCCTTAAAACAAGTCCCCCTTTGTGAATATAATCCTTTCGAAGCTATAAAGACTAATATTATGGGCGCGCAAAATGTAATTGATGCGGCGATAGATCATAATATTGAAAAAGTGATGGCTATAAGCAGCGATAAGGCAGTAAACCCGGTGAATCTGTATGGCGCTACTAAAATGTGCATGGAAAAATTATTCGTCGCCGCAAATTCTTATGTAGGAAAACAAAGGCAAACACAACTTTCTTGTACAAGATACGGTAACGTCGTAGCGTCCAGAGGAAGTATTGTGCCTTTATTAAAAGAACAGAAAAAAATAGGGACTATTACCATCACTGATAAAGAAATGACACGTTTTTGGATGACTTTAGAACAGGGCGTGGAATTTGTAATAAAATCTATTGGAATGATGCATGGAGGAGAGATTTTCGTTCCCAGGATTCCCAGTATGAAGATTGTAGATTTGGCAAAAACAATCGCCCCTAAATGTAAAGTTAGATATATAGGAATCCGCCCGGGCGAGAAAATTCATGAATGTTTGATAACCAAAGATGAATCCAGGCATACATTAAAATTCGCTGATTATTTTATTGTAGAGCCGGAACATCCTTGGTGGAGAGTGGATAATTTTAAGAAGGGAAAACATTTGGCAGAAGGTTTTAAATATACAAGCGACAATAATAATCTGTGGCTTACAAAAAAAGAGCTTGAAAGGATGATCGAGAGCATATGAAATTAATACCCTACAGTCGCCAATGTATTGATGAAAGCGATATCAGGCAGGTTGTTAAGACGCTTCGTTCCGATTGGATTACCCAAGGGCCAAGAATTAATGAATTTGAATGCGCGCTTTCTAAATACACCGGAGCTAAATACGCTGTAGCAGTAGCTAATGGAACAGCCGGATTACATCTTGCCTGCCTTGCTGCGGGAATAAAAAAAGGCGATGAAGTTATTACTTCGCCTATGACTTTTGTGGCTTCTGCGAATTGTATTTTATATTGCGGTGGAAAACCTGTATTTACAGATATTCAAGAGGATACGCAAAATATAGATCCAGAAGAAATAATTGATAAGATTACTAAAAATTCTAAGGCAATAATTCCTGTTCACTTTGCTGGTCATCCTTGCGATTTAAAAAGAATCCAGAGTATTGCGAAGAAACACAATTTAATTGTTATAGAAGACGCCGCACATGCATTAGGGGCAGAGTACAGAGATTCAAAAATTGGTTCCTGCAAATATTCTGACATGGCTGTATTTAGTTTTCATCCCGTAAAATCTATAACAACTGGCGAGGGAGGAGCCGTTCTTACGAATAGAAAAGATTTATATAAAAGGCTTTTATTGCTCAGGAATCACGGCATCGCTAAAGACAGGAAAAAAATTAAGAAAACTGGTAGTTGGTATTATGAAATGCAGCATTTGGGTTTCAATTATCGCATAACCGACTTTCAATGTGCTTTAGGAATAAGCCAGCTAGGTAAAATCGATAAATTTATAGACAAAAAAAGGAAAATTGTAAAATTATACGACCGTAATTTATCGCAAATCAGTACTATTATTTTGCCAAAAGAAAGAAACTACGTAAAATCATCTTGGCATATTTATTGCATTAGATTAAAAAATGCCTCTGTGAGGAGATTTGTATTTGATAAGTTAAAAAAATATCATATAGGAATCCAGGTGCACTATATCCCGGTTCACTTACAACCATATTACAGGAAGAATCTTGGATATAAGAAAGGTGATTACCCGAAAGCAGAAAGATACTATTCTAAAGCTATAACCATACCTTTGTTTCCCGGTTTAACAAATAGAGAAGTCGAGTATATTTGTTCAAATATAAAGAGAATTTTATGCCAATAAAAAGAATTGTCTTAGGAACAGCACAATTTGGAATGAAATACGGAATAGCAAATCGTTCTCCAAAGCCTTCTCCAAAAGATATCTTCAATATTTTAGAATATGCTTTTGGAAAAGGAATAAATGCTTTAGACACAGCTTACTCATATGGAAACAGCGAGCAGTTAATAGGCGATTTTATTGCCCAGAGCGGCAATTATTTTAAAATCATTTCTAAATTGCCTAACCTAAGCGATAAAGGCATTTCAGATGTTGAAAAATATTTTCATAAAACACTCAATAATCTAAAACAGCCAGCCCTATACGGATATTTAATCCATAAATTTGACAATTTAATAGAAAATAAAGAAATATGGGGCATATTGGAATCTCTAAAACAAGATGGCCTGGTAGAAAAAATAGGCGTATCTTTATATAACGTAAGTGAATTGGAATATTTATTGAATAATAATATTAAATTTGACATTGTCCAAATTCCCTACAATATTTTTGATCAAAGGTTTAAGACATATTTCTCGGTTCTAAAAAATATGAAAGCAGAAATCCATTCAAGATCGGTTTTCCTGCAGGGTTTGTTTTTCTTGGAAACCGATATCATAAATAAGGATTTTCAATTAGCCAAAGACAATATAAATAAATTACGTCGTATTTCAATAGATAATAACATACCTCTGTTTGCTTTATGTCTGTGTTTTGTTTTATTAAATCCATTCTTAGATAAGGTAATTATCGGTGTAGATTCTGTAGAACAACTAAGACAAAACATAGATTCTTTTGAATACCTAGATAAAACAAAGAATATCTATGATTTATTGGAATCCCTAAAATTAGACTACGAAGAAGTGATTATTCCTAATAAATGGAAATGAAAGCACACGCTATTATTCAAGCAAGATTTGGCGCTATCAGACTACCAGGTAAGGTGTTATTAAAAGTTATGGATAAAACTATATTGGAATATGCCGTAGAAAGAGTAAAGAAATCCAAAGCTATAGAAGATATAGTCGTGGCCACTACAACAAAAGAAAGCGATTTACCAATAGCTAATTTAGTCAGTAGGCTAAATATAAAATTATACCGTGGATCTGAAGACGATGTTTTAGACAGATATTATCAGGCAGCAAAATTATTTAAAATACAGCATATAGCAAGAATTACAGCTGATTGTCCTTTACTAGACCCAGGGATAATTAGTGATGTTGTTCATTGTTATTTTAAAAACAAAGCAGATTATTGCTCCAATACTTTAGAAGAAACATTTCCCGACGGAGAAGATGTGGAAGTGTTTAGCTTTGATGCTTTGGAATATGCCTGGAAAAATTCAAGTCTTTTATCAGAGAGAGAACACGTCACGCCATATTTAAAAAAGCACCCAGAGAAATTTAAATTAATCAATTTTAAGAATAAAGAAAATCTTTCTAAAAAAAGATGGACTTTAGATACAGAAGCAGATTTCAAATTGATAAAAACCATACTGGAATCGCTGTATCCAATTAACCCGAATTTTGATATGGGAGATATTCTGAAATTCTTAAAGCTTAATCCGGAATTAGAAGAATTGAATAAAAACATTATAAGAAATGAAGGCTATTTGAAATCTTTAAAAGAGGATAAGATACTAGGTACTAAACAAAGGAATAAATAAATGGGTAAATCACAAAATCTTTATAAAGAGGCTAAGAAGATAATACCTGGCGGAACCCAGCTTTTATCCAAGAGGCCAGAAATGTTTCTACCAAATTTATGGCCGGCTTATTATGAGAAAGCCAAAGGTTGCGAGATATGGGATTTGGATGGTAACAAATATATCGATATGAGCAGCATGGGTGTTGGCAGTTGCATATTGGGCTATGCCGATGAAGACGTTGATAATAAAATAAAAAAAGCTATAGATAAAGGCTCTATGGCTACCTTAAACTGCCCCGAAGAAGTAGAACTTGCCAAGGAATTATGTAAAATTCATCCGTGGGCAGATATGGCGAGATATGCACGCAGCGGAGGTGAAGCCATGGCAATTGCCGTAAGAATAGCCAGAGCCAAAACTGATAAAGATTTAATATTATTTTGTGGCTATCATGGTTGGCATGATTGGTATTTAGCTTCAAACTTAGCAAATGATAAATCTTTAGACGGGCACCTTCTGCCCGGCTTGCAACCAAAAGGTGTGCCCAGAAAATTACGCAATACATCAATTCCTTTTAATTATAATGACACGGAAGGATTTCTGAAATTAATCAAAGCAAATAAAAATAAAATAGCAGCCGTAGTTATGGAGCCCATTAGAAGTTACTATCCTAAAAAAGGCTTTTTAGAAACTATAAGAAAAGTAACCAAAAAATTGAATATTGTTCTTATTTTTGACGAAATTACATCTGGCTGGCGTTTACATATAGGCGGAGCACATCTGAAATTCCAAGTTTATCCGGATATGTGCGTATTTGCAAAGGCGATTAGTAACGGCTATCCCATGGCTGCAATAATAGGAAGAAAAGAAATAATGCAAGCTGCACAAGATACTTTTATCAGCAGCACATACTGGACAGAAAGAATCGGACCCACTGCAGCGTTAGCTACAATAAATAAACTCAAAAAGAATGATGTGCCGGATTATCTCAGCAGAATAGGCAAAGAAATACAAATTAATTGGAAAAAACTTGCAGAAAAACATAATTTAAACATAACGATATCGGGTATTTATCCTTTAACTAATTTTACTTTCAACTACAAAGACCCCTTGATTTTAAAAACTTTATTTACCAGATTAATGCTTGAAAAGGGATTTTTGGCTACAACGTCATTTTACGCTTCTTATGGACATAAAATAAATAATGTTAGAGATTATTTAAACTCAGTTGATGACGCCTTTGGTTTTATTGCCAATGTTATAAGAAAAAATAAAATCAAAAAATATTCAAAGATTCCTGTTTGTCACTCAGGTTTTAGAAGGATAGCGTAATTAAAAATGGGAGCAAGAAGTAAAAATGAATAAGAATACATTAAAAAGGTGCACAAAATGTGTTATGCCGGAAACATGGTCAGGTATATCATTTGATGAAGATGGTGTCTGTAGTCTGTGCAGTGAATTTATGAAGAAAAAGAATAAAATCAATTGGAAAGAACGCCAGAAAATTCTGGATAAAATTTTGCACAAATTCCGTAGGTATGCTAAAAAAAGAAATAATAAATATAATTGCATTGTAGGTTATAGCGGAGGCAAGGATACGGTTTATACTCTTTGGGCCATGGTAAGGAAATATAAAATGAAGCCTCTGGTTGTTACTTTCGATCACAGCTTCACTTTATCTCCTGAAGCAGAATGGAATCTTATGGAAATTCCCAAGATCTTGGATTGTGACCATTTAAGGTTTAGTATCGGTAACGGTTTACGGAACGCACTCTGTAAAAAAACAACTGGGATAATGGGTGATTTTTGTTGGCATTGTCACAACGGAGTAGGTACGTTCCCTGCCCGCATTTCAAAACAATGGGATATTCCTCTGCAGATATGGGGAGAACCCACAGCTGAATACCAGACGGAAGGTGCTTATAAGCTTGAAGACATTGAGGAACAAGATGAGGAACATTATCAAAAAGTTTTTCAGGCAGGAATCAAACCGGAAATGGCCTTACCTAAGGAATATGCAATATCAGACTTGTTGCCTATGGTTTGGCCCGAAGGGAACTTTAAATTAAAAGCAATTTATCTAGGAAATTACGAACCCTGGGATCAAAGAAAACATGTGGAAATTATTACCAAAGAACTGGGATGGAAACATAATAAAGTTGAAGGAACTTATGTTGACTGGGATAAGGTAGACTGTCCGTATGAGTCAGTGAGGGATTGGCAGAAATTTATTAAACGCAATTTAGGAAGGACAACATTTCAAGCAAGCAAAGATGTGCGCGATGGATTGATAACCAGGAAAGAAGCGCTGCGTTTAGTTAAAACACTTGATGGTAAAAGGCCAAAGGCAATGGATAAATTTATTAATGACGTGGGGATTCTTGAAGAAGATTTTAATAAACTGACAAAGAGACATGCGGTAATACCAACCAATAGAAAGGAATAGCAACTTAGCTATGAAATTTGGGAAAATAAAAAGAATTATCCTATTCGGAGGCAGTATATTATTGGCAGAAGTAGCCAAAAGAATTTCATTGATTGATATCTACGAGGTAATTGTATTCAGTAGCAAACGTCATTTAAGTGAGGATATCGGAAATGGCAAATTACTTAGAGAGTTTTTAGACGAAAATAATATAAAATTTTTCAGTGAAGATAATATTAATAAATCCAAGTTAATTGACGGATATATTGATAAGTCTGCACTGGGAATTGCTTTTGGGGCCTCTTGGGTATTCGAAAAGAAATTTGTCAGAAAATTTCATAAACCCCTACTTGATTTTATGGGGATTGATCTTCCTAGATATCGAGGAGGCGCCCACTATTCATGGCAAATATTATTTAATAATAAAAAAGGGTGTTGCAATTTGCAGATAATAGAAGGCGGTGAAGATAAATTTCATAAGGGACCAATTATCAAAAGAAAAATATTTACTTTTGATAGACATTGCTGCATTCCTATAGATTACTTTAATCAAGCAGTTCCTATTGAGAGAGATTTTATAGTCGAATTTTTAAACCAGGTTAAATATGGAAAGGAATTTAAGAAAAATATGCTTAACGAAAAAGAAAGTACCTACTATCCGTTTTTACATACTTTAATCAATGGCTGGATCAACTGGAATTGGAATGCACTGGAAATAACAAAGTTTATCTGTGCATTCGATGAGCCTTACCGTGGTGCTTCTACAAGAATTAATAATAAGCGGGTATTTTTGAAGAAGGTTTTCTTGGAAAAGAGAGATAAAGACATCCATCCTTTTTCTGCCGGCATAGTCGTCCATAAGGACAAAAAGTTTATTAGAGTTTTAGCTAAAGAAGGGACGCTAAGGGTTGAGAAGGTTATTGATGAAAATAATAACGATTTAATGAAAAATATCAAATTGGGTGATAGATTTTATTCATTAACACAAGATCTCGAAAAAGCTATTACTTTCAAAGCAACCTATAGCTCAAAAGGATTAAAGAATGGGCAATAAAGAGACATATTTCATCGAAGGCAAAAGAATATTCTTAAGAAACATTGTTCCCGAAGATATTAATGAAAATTATTGTCGATGGATGAATGACCAGGATATCAATAAGTATATGGAGACTCGCTATTTTCCTCATACCATTGAAGATATTAAACAATACGTAGAAAAAATTCATAATAATCCAGAGCAAATATTTCTGGCTATATGTTTAAAAAATGAAAAGCAGCATATCGGTAATATTAAATTAGGCCCTATAAACTGGATACACCGCGTTGGAGAAATTAGCCTTTTTATAGGAGAAAAGGCCTGCTGGGGAAAAGGATACGCAACAGAAGCTATTAAATTGATTTCAAATTACGCATTTTATAAGTTGAATCTACGCAAATTAACTGCTGGCTGTTATGCAAACAACATAGGTTCTTTATTGGCTTTTCAAAAGGCTAATTTTGTGCAAGAAGCCATATTAAAAAATCAATATTTTTGTGATGGTGTATATGTCAATAAAATATGCCTGGCTTTATTTTCAAAGACAAAGGAGTAAAAAAATGGATAGACCTTTTTTAGTGGGGAAGAAAATTTATTTACGACCTTTTGATATGAGCGATTTAAATGGAAAATACATCCAATGGATCAACGATTGTGATGTGACTAAATTTATGGATGACCCTTTTCCTAAAACCAGAGAAAACTTGGAAGAATATGTAAAAAATATCTCAAAAGATCCCAATTATGTATTCTTTGCTGTAATTGAAAAAAAGACCGATAAACATATAGGTAACGCAAAAATCGGTCCTATTAATTGGATTCATAGAAGAACAGGATTCGGAAGAATGCTGTGCAAAGAAGCGTGGGGTAAAGGTTACGGCACTGAAGCAATGAGATTAATGATCGAATATGCATTTGAGAAACTAAATCTTAACCGGATTATTGACCATGGTGTTGTTGATAATTTACCTTCGATCAAATCAAATGAAAAGGCGGGTTTAGATAACGAAGGTATCATAAGAGAATATGTGTATTCGAATGGTAAATATTGCGATGTAGCAATCCTCGGCTTAACAAGAGCAAGATATGATAAAAAAAAGCGCCAAGGTTTTTTTAAATAATTATAATAACAAAAAATGGAAATGTTTGAGTTATTAAAAAGAATTTATCCGTTACGCCTTGCACCAGTTTCAGCCGATGCTGATAAGACAGTTCAAATACTTTTGGAAGAACTTCCTTTTTTTGTGCATAAATATCCATCACTTTCAGAGCATAATGGATGGACAGTGCCTTACTCATGGGAGGTAAAAAAAGCAGAAATAAGAAAAAACAACAAACTTATTTATAATGGGCTAAAACACCCGCTTGGTGTTATGGGATATGCGAAATCATTTAAAGGAAAGGTATCGCTAAGCGAACTAAAACAACACATATCGTTTAGAAAAGACCTTCCTGATGCGATAGGCTACCACTGCGATTATTATTATAAACCCTGGCGTTCTGATTGGGGATTCAGTGCCCCATATACATTATTTAAAAAATTAAAATCCGGAGAATACGATATAGATCTCAAGACAGAATATAAAAAAGGCACTATGAAGGTTCTGGATTATTTACTTAAAGGAGAAAAAGAAGATATTATATTTTTAAACGCCCACGATTGTCATGCTGCTCAGGCTAATGACGATATCTCGGGAGTAGTTGTGGCCATAGAAGTTATGAAAACGCTGAAGAAAAGAAAGAAAAGAAAATATAGTTATAAATTAATTATTGCACCAGAACATCTAGGCACCATTTTCTATTTAGCAAATACTCCGGATAGAGAGGTAAAAAAGTTTAAATATGGCATGTTTCTTGAAATGCTGGGAAATAATAATAGATTTGCCTTGCAGCAATCTTTTAATGGCGATAGCCTAATCGATAAGGCTGCACACATATATTTTAAACATAACTTTCCGGATTATTATTCAGATAAATTCAGGAAGATCGTAGGAAATGATGAAACCGTCTGGGAGTCGCCAGGCTATGAAATTCCCTGTATTTCATTATCTCGCGCACCATATTCACAATATCATTCAAACCTTGATAATGAAAAGATTATAAATGAAGACAAGCTGAAAGAGTCCGTGAACACCGTTTTAGGTATAATAGATATTTTAGAGACAGATACAAGGATGACAAGAAACTTTAAAGGGCTAATGGCGTTAAGTAATCCTAAATACGATTTATACATTCATACCATAGACCCGAGCATAAGATTAACCATATCGAAAGAACAAAGAAAATGGAATTATCTGATGGATTGCGTAATCAGATATTTTGACGGAAAACAGACAATTTCAGATATTGCCTTAAAACACGACATCGATTATTTTAAACTACTCGACTACCTTAGAAAATTTGAAAAAAAGGGTTTAATTAATTTCATCGATTAGAAGATATTTAAAGAATGGATACCATAAAAATATGCGTTTTAACAGAAGGCGGTAAAAATATCGGTTTTGGTCATATCACAAGATGTGTTGCGCTTTATGAAGCATTCAAAGAAAGGAATATCGAACCAACACTCATAATAAAAGGGGATAAAAACATAGTAGATTTATTGAAAGGCAAGAATTATAAGATATTTAACTGGTTAAAAGAACAAAATAAGTTATTTAAAATGTTGACTGAGGCAGACATCGTAATAATCGACTCTTATTTAGCGAATAAAGATTTATACAATAGGATCTCAGGAATTATCAACGAAAAATCATTGGTTATGATAGATGATTATAGAAGAATAAAATATCCGCATGGGATAGTAGTTAATCCTTCTATATATGGCGATAAACTTAATTATTCGCAGAGAGATAGTTCGGATTATTTGTTAGGCAAAGATTACATAATACTACGCAAGGAATTTCGGGAAACATCGGTAAATAAAATAATAAAGAAACGCGTGAAAGATATTTTGATTATGTCCGGAGGAATCAACCATTCAGATCTTATGCACAAAATAATTAATTATCTGAAAAATAAATTCAATTTTAATTTTCATATAGTTGAACCGAATAAGAATAGATTTAATGCTAAAGAAATACTTAACTTAATGCTAAAAGCTGACATTTGTATTTCAGGCGGTGGGCAGACTACGTATGAACTAGCAAGGATAGGGATACCTACAATCGGAATATGTTTTGCTGAAAATCAAAGATTAAATTTAGAAGAATGGCAAAAAAGAGGATTTATCGAATATGTCGGATGGTATAAGAATAAAGGTTTATTAAACAGAATCGAAAACAGTATCAATAAATTTATGCCATATAAAAAAAGAGCCAGGTTTAGCAGAATAGGCAGAAATCTTGTAGACGGAAAAGGTGTCGGAAGAATAATCAATAAACTTATTAAAATATAATATGACAATCTCCACCAATAAGAAATATATCATTGCTACAATTAAATCCTGGAACATAGATAATGCAAAAAGATTTATTTCCAGAAATCCAGATTTAAAAATTAGACTTATAACCAATAAAAACGGATTAACTTATCAAAAAATAAAGAAATTTAATCCCCGGTATATCTTTTTACCTCATTGGTCATGGATAATCCCGGAAAGAATTTATAGTAATTATAAATGTATTGTTTTTCATATGACGGACTTACCATTTGGCAGGGGTGGCAGCCCACTTCAAAATTTAATCGACAGAGGAATATCCAAAACAAAAATCACAGCTTTAAGAGTTGAAAAAACAATAGATTCCGGTCTGATATATTTAAAAAGAAAATTGGAATTAAATGGATCTGCTGAGCAGATTTTTAAAAGAGCTTCGCACATAATCTTTAAAAATATGATCCCGTATATTATAAAAAATGAGCCGGATCCTGCTCCTCAATACGGAAAGGTTATAAAGTTTAAAAGACGTACTCCAAAACAAGGTGACATTGCAAATTTATCTAACGAAAAAAAAGTATATGATTATATAAGAATGCTTGATGCAGAAGGATATCCACCGGCTTTCATAGAAACATCAAAACTAAAAATTGAGTTTTTTAATGCTAAATTCGGAAAAAATAATATTTTAGCCAAGGCAGAGATAAGGGTGAAAAAATGAAAAATAAGATTTTAGTTGTAGCGGCGCATCCAGATGATGAAATCTTAGGATGCGGAGGAACAGTAGCTAAAATGGTCCGTGGCGGTTGCAGTGCTTTTGTATTGATTTTGGGGGAAGGCATAACTTCCAGATACCAAACGAAAGACAAAGAAAACAAGAATAAAGAAGTCAAAGAATTAAGAAATCAATTATATAAAGCAAATAAAATTATAGGGGCAGAGAAAGTTTTTGCTTTTGATTTACCTGACAATAAATTTGACACAATAGCATTACTGGAAATAATCAAGTTAATTGAAGAAACAAAGAAAAAAATTAAACCGGATATATTATATACTCATCATAGAGGAGATTTAAATATTGATCACAGGATAACTTATAATGCTGCTTTGACCGCCTGTAGGCCTATAAAGGGCGAAACCGTAAAAGAAATATATTCTTTTGAAACTCCTTCTTCCACAGAGTGGAATTATCCTTGTAGGTTCAGCCCAAATATATTTGTAAACATTGCCGATTCAATTGATAGGAAAATTGAAGCAATGAAATGTTATAAAACCGAATTGAGAACTTTTCCGCACCCCAGATCCGAAGAAGCAGTTAAAATTATTGCAAAACGCTGGGGTGTTCATGTCGGGCTAAATTACGCTGAGGCATTTGAAACAATTAGGATTTTAAAGTGATAAAATAATGAAATTGAAGCTACGTAGAGCAAGAGAGGAAGACTGTAGAGATATGTGGCTATGGCGTAATGCCCCGCAGATAAGAAAGAATTTTTTCAATATGAAAATAATTTCCTGGGATACGCACAAAAAATGGTTTTATTCAAGAATAAACAGCCCTCGCACACATATATACATAGCTTGTTCAGGTAAAGATAAAATCGGACTAATTAGGTTCGATAGCAACAGTGATTATATCAGCGTAAGCGTTAATTTAAATCCTGTTTTTTTAGGAAAAGGGCTAGGAACAAGAATAATAAAGTTAGGTACCCAAAAAATATTGCATGGAAAAAAAGAAACAAACAAGCCGATAATAGCGAAAATAAAAAACGATAATATTATTTCTCAAAAGGCTTTTTTTAAAGCAGGATATAAATTATTTAAAAAGACTAAGGACAGGACAATTTACAAAAAATGAATTTATTTAAAAGTATCGATAAAAAGATCATCGTGGTGGCCGAGATTTCTGCCAATCATAGTCAAAGTTTTAAGCGGGCCATCGCCTTAATCAAAAAAGCAAAAGAATGTGGCGCTGATGCTGTAAAATTTCAGGCATATACTCCGGAAACCATGACGATAAATGTAAACAGCAAATATTTCAGAATAAAGCATCCTGAATGGGGTGGCCAAACCCTGTATCAATTATATAAAAAAGCTTATACACCATGGAAGTGGTTCAAGCAGCTAAAGAAAGTAGCGGATAATTTAGGGATTGTATTCTTTGCAACAGCTTTTGATAAGACAGCAGTTGATTTTCTCGAAGAATTAAATGTCCCTTGCCATAAGATTGCTTCATTTGAATTGGTAGATTTACCTTTAATTGAATATGCTGCCAAGACAAAAAAACCGCTTATAATCTCAACCGGTATGGCTAGCGTAGCAGAAATAAAACAAGCGATCAAAACAGCCAAGAATGCGGGGGCAAAGGATATAATGTTATTAAAATGCGTAAGTGATTATCCAGCCAAGCCCAGTGAGATGAATTTAAAAACTATTCCTCATATGAAGAAAATGTTTAATTGTCCAATCGGGCTTTCCGATCATACCCTAGGGATTGGCGTAGCGCTGGCTTCTGTATCTTTAGGAATAAATTTAATTGAAAAGCACTTTACTATTTCAAGAAAAATTAAGACGCCCGATAGTTTTTTCTCGATAGAACCCAAAGAATTGAAATTACTCGTAGAGGACGTGCGGGTTGCTGAAAAAGCGTTGGGCAAAATTCACTATGGCCTGACAGCAAACGAAAGAAGAAATAAAGTTTTTAGGCGCTCTTTATTTGCTGTTAACGATATTAAAAAGGGCGAAACTTTAACAGAATCAAATGTTAGGTCAATAAGGCCGGCCTTTGGTCTTTCTCCGTATTTTTTAAAAAAGATATTGGGTAAAGAAGCGAAAAGAGATATTAATCTTGGAGAACCAATAAAATTAAACTCCATTAATCTATAACAAAACTAAATGGATACAAATCAAACAATAACAGAAAAAATAAATAATAACAAAATCGGCTGGGATAATTACTATAAAACTTACCAGAAAAATACAAATATCCCAGGCATAAAATATCCTAATCAGCATTTAACAAGATTTATAAGTATTTTAGCGAAAGAATACGGCAAAAATCATAAGAGAAAAATATTGGAATTAGGTTTCGGCAATATTACAAATATGTCTATGATGCAGAGTTATGGTTTCAAAGTATTGGGACTGGAGGTTTCAAGAGAAGCTATCGAGAGGGCGAAGAAAGCTATAACAGCAAGCAAATTAGAAAAAAATCTTTCTGTGGGATTATTTGAAGGCAATAAATTACCAGTCGAGGATAATAGTTTTGATGTCATAACCGGCCTGGAATGCGTATATTACAATATCGATCAGGAAATTTTTTCCAAAGAATGTCATAGAGTTTTAAAACCAGGAGGTAAAATCTTTTTTTCTTTATTTTCTCCCCGCCATGGGTATATGAATTATATACATGGAGAACCTGGCTCAATTGTAAAATTTGCAGAGAATCATCCAAATCCTAGATTGGTAGGGCTGGAACTTTTTTTGTTCAAATCAAAAAGACAATTAGAAGATACCTATGGCAAATATTTTGACGTAGCTATCGGTATGGAAGAATATGACACCTATCCTCTTTTTATGTCATATTATTATTTATTTGGGCAAAAGAAAAATTCTAAAAGTGTTTTTAGCAATTGTTTAAGCTTACCAACAATTAACAACACCATGGATAGCAATAAAAAAAACATTATAAAAATAGAAGAAATTGAAAAAAATAATACTAAGCTATGGGACCATAAGTATAAGTTATTATATAAAGATAAATCTAATTTAGAACAAAGATATCCTTATGAACCATTTGTCAGGTTTTTAGCAACTCGAAACAGAGGAAAGCTGGATAAATTTTATAGAAATATAGGCAATGAAGAAGAAGCCAGAGAGAAAAATGGCAAAGTATTGGAATTAATGCCAGAAAATATTGCGAATTTATTAATGATATCGAAAATGAATTATCTTGCTTACGGTCTTTCTACATCTGAGTTAATGTTGGAAAGATTAAAACAAGAAACGGTAAAGATAAAGAAGACAAAAAGCATATTGTTTAATGAAATGAAAAACTACGAATTTCCTTACGAAAACAGAACATTTGATTTTGTTATAAGCAGCGATATGGGTAGCTATATACCCGATCAAGAGCAATTGGTCAAGGAAACGGCGAGAGTCTTAAGCAATAGCGGTGAAACATTCATTGGATATTTAACTCCCAGGCATGGTTATCTGCAATGGGCTGAGGCGTCAGGAGAAAATTACTATACAATTACTTCTGCCTGCCCTGATCCCGCCTTGCATGGAATGACAATATACGTTGCTGATAAAGAAAAACTTAATGCTTTATGGAAAAAATCATTTGAGGCTGTAGAAATAAATACAATAGAATATGATTTTTTTAGTATTTTTTCATCATTATATTTTGTTAGGGCAGAAAAGGAGAGGATATGAAAATTAAAAATGGGTTAAAGAACAAACTCAACAACAGAAAAACCACCATTGGCAGCTGGATACAGATTGCCCATCCTGCCGTAGCTGAAATTATGGCCCAAGCCGGTTTTGAATGGTTGGCAATAGACCTAGAACACAGCACAATAGAATTGCATCAGGCGCAATTACTCATTCAGACAATACAATCTTATAATGTTGTTCCGTTAGTAAGAGTGTCTAGCAATGATGCTGTGCAGATAAAGAGGGTTATGGATGCCGGGGCAGCAGGGGTTATTGTTCCGAATGTAAACTCGGAAGAAGATGCTCAAATGGCAGTGGCTTATATTAAATATCCACCGCTGGGTAAACGTGGCGTAGGTCTAGCAAGGGCACAGGGATATGGTTTTGAATTCGAAGAGTATAAAAAGTGGGTAAATAAAGACAGTATTGTTGTGGTTCAGATTGAGCACATAGATGCGATAAATAATTTAGAAGAAATACTGAGCGTCGACGGCGTAGATGCCAGTATCATAGGGCCTTATGATTTGTCTGCTTCTTTGGGCTGTGCCGGTAATTTTAACAAAAAAGAAGTAAAAAACAGCATTAAAAAATACCTGACTGTGTGCAGAAAGTTAAATAAACCTGCCGGCTTCCATGTAATTAACCCGGAATCTGAAGAATTAAAGAATAAAATAAAACAAGGATTCAGTTTCCTGGCGCTTAGCATAGATACCATACTTTTAGGTAATAAGTGCCGGACAGAGTTAGTTAAAATAAAGGAAATCCTATGATTGAATTCGATAAAGTAAATCCAAATTTATCAAAATTGTCTGATTATATCTCTGAAAAGACCAGGGTATTCTTTACTGATAACGGCGGATTTAGAAAGAAATATTTCGAGAATATAAAATGCTACCATTGCAACAAAGATTCTTTTGTTTCTGTATTTTACGATAGATACGGCTTTAGGCATGTACGCTGCAGCATTTGCGGTATGGTCTATGTAAATCCACGCCTGAAAGAAAAGATAGTACACGATTTATATTCTGAAGACGATTACACGCAGTATTATAAGATTAAGCTGCTTCCCGCTTTGGAATACAGAAGAAACGTGTTGGCAGTGAATAAATACAATCAGATAGTTAATCTATCGCTGAAAAAGACAGGAAAGGTTTTGGATATAGGATGTGGCTTAGGGGAAGTGCTGAGCATATTTAAAGAAAGAGGATGGGGTACAACCGCAATAGAATTCAATCCTTTCGCAGCCGACTATGCAAAAGAACATTTTGGTATCTCTGTAGTGAATAAGAGCGTTTATGATTTTAATGAAGCTGGTAAATTTGATGTAATAATGCTGTGGGGCGTATTAGAACATTTATATGATCCGTCCAAAATATTAAAAAAGTGCAAAAAACTTCTGACGGATAAGGGATTATTGGTGATAGAAGTTCCTTCTGCTGATTCGCTTCTGGTAAGGTATGCAGAAAACACAGATAAAAAGGTAGATAGAATTATAGAAGGCGACAGGCACCTCATGCTGTTTTCTGTATTGTCTTTCAAGGAAATGTTAGGGAAAAACGGTTTTATCCCCAAGAAACTTATAAGCAATGGTTTAGATGTGGCTACTATAGACAGACTTTTTATGGAAAAAAGATTAACAAATAATGCCTTAGTTGATATTATCCAAGAAATTTTAGATGAATCATTACAGGGAGATTTACTAAGAGGATTTTTTACAAAGGGGTAGCGTGAATATTATAGGAATAATTCCGGCAAGGATGGGCTCAAGCCGTTTTCCTGGAAAACCTTTGGTCAAAATACTAGGCAAACCCATGATATACCACGTGTATCGTAGAAGCAAAATGGCCAATATCCTTAGAAAAGTTTATATCGCCACCTGCGATAAAGAAATAAAAGATTATTGTTTAAGAAATAATATGAATGTAGTAATGACTAGTAAAAGGCACAAACGTGCCTCAGATAGAACTGCCGAAGCTATGATAAAAATAGAAAAGAAAATAAAAAAGAGGATAGATATCGTTGTTTTGATTCAAGGTGATGAACCGATGGTTTATCCAGAAATGATAAAAGAATCAATAGAGCCAATGTTAAAAGATAAAGGTATCCAAGTTGTTAATCTGATGGCTACGCTTAAATCCCAGGCAGAACAAAAAGACATAAATGAAGTCAAGGTCGTAACTGATTCATCAAATTTTGCTTTATATTTCTCTCGGGAACCAATACCATCGCGGAAAAGAAACGTTAAAGAAGTACCCGTATATAAACAAGTCTGTATAATCCCATTTAGGCGCAATTTCCTGATAAAGTTTAAAAAGCTTAAACCTACGCCTTTAGAGATGGCGGAATCGGTTGACATGCTGAGGATTCTGGAGCACGGTTATAAAGTAAAAATGGTTTTGACTGAATTTGATACTTACAGCGTCGATACACCACAAGATTTGCGCCAGGTAGAAAAATTAATGCAAAACGATCCATTAATAAAAAAATACTAATATGAAAAATATAAAAAAAATAGCAATAACAACGACAGAATTCGGAGTTTATTCTAATTCCCCTTTGGATTTATTAAAGAAAAACGGATGCAGGGCAGTATTAAATACTTACGGCAGAAAGTTGACAGCAGGTGAACTTATTGATATCGCTAAAGACGCGATAGGCCTGATTGCCGGGACGGAGAATATAACAGAAAAGGAGCTCAGAAATATGCCTGAACTAAAAGTTATTTCTCGCTGCGGTACTGGTTTGGATAATGTAGATATGGCTTCGGCTAAAAAATTAGGCATAAAAGTATTCAATACCCCAGATGCCCCAACCATCGCAGTAGCGGAGTTAACTGTGGGGCTAATACTTGCCCTACTTCGTAAAATATCGCTCTCGGACCGAGAAATAAGAGCCAGTATCTGGAAGAAAAAGATGGGTGAATTATTATTCTCCAAGAAAGTAGGGATTGTTGGTTTTGGAAGAATCGGCAAGAAAGTAGCCGGTCTTCTTAAAACAATGGGCGCGGAAGTCTATTTTACCGATCCTAATATTGTAAAGAAATCGCTAGACTCGTTTACCAAAATCGGATTTAATGAACTTCTAAAAAAATCAGACATTATAAGTTTGCATCTGCCATATTCAAAAACTACTCGCAAATTATTTGGTAAAAAAGAATTTTCACAGATGAAAAAAGGTGCCCTCATTATAAATTGCTCACGTGGCGGCATAATTGATGAAAAGGCTCTTTATAAAGCACTTAAAAGCGGTAAATTAGGAGGGGCGGCAATAGATGTATTTGAATATGAGCCTTACTTAGGTCCGCTCAGAGAATTGGATAATGTAATTTTAACACCCCACATCGGCAGTTATGCAAAAGAAGCGCGCATTATGATGGAGAAAGAAGCCGTACTGAATCTTGTAAAGGGGCTAAAAAATGTTTAAGTACTGTTTCTTGTCACATGATATTAAAGATACTATGCCTGAATACGGCAAAGAAAACCGTATTTTAAAATATAAATCTGTAAAATCAATTTCCCGACACGATTCCTGCAACATAGTCAGCACGGAAATAAACAGTCACTTAGGAACTCATATAGATTGCCCCAACCACTTTTTCAATAAAGCTAAATCAATTTCTGATTATGCTGCTGAATTTTGGATTTTTACACGGCCGTTTCTGCTTAATCTCAAAGTGCAAGAAAACGAAATTATTAAAAAAGAGGTATTTTTATCAATTCCTGCCCAGGCAGATATCGTTTTAATAAAAAGTGGGTTTCAGAAATTCAGAGGACAGAAAAAGTATAATCTTAATAATCCCGGTATAGCTCCGGAAGCGGCTTTATGGCTCAGAGAAAATAGACCTAATATAAAAGTCATCGGCATAGATTTTATATCCATATCACCTTACCAGAACCGCAAAATCGGAAGAGAAACGCATAAAGTATTTCTTGATCCAAATGGTAAAAATAATCCTATTTTAATATTGGAAGATATGGACCTTAAAAAAGCAAATGATAAGTTATCGGATGTATGGGTGTTTCCATTGAGAATAACATTCTGGGATAGTTCACCCTGTACAATTATAGGAAAAATTAAAAACTAGTAACAAAAAAGGAGTGTGATTATGAAAATAATAGTCTTTGGCGGTTCAGGTTTTCTGGGAAGTCATGTTGCTGATTATCTTACCGAAAACAACCATAAAGTTTTAGTGTTTGATAAAAGGACATCGCCCTATATAAAACCTTCACAGGAAATGATTGTGGGTGATATTCTGGACAAGAAAGCGGTTGAAGAAATTACTAAAGGAGTTGATATCGTGTACCATTTTGCCGGCATTGCAGATATAAACCAGGCAAAAGATGATCCATACCAGACTATTTGCACCAATATAATCGGCACCACAAACATACTGGAAGCCTGCAGGATTAACAATGTGAAGCGTTTCATATTCGCCAGCAGTGTTTATGTATATAGCGAGGCGGGTTCATTTTATCGAACGAGCAAACAGGCATGCGAAATCATAATCGAAAATTACCATAAGCAATATAATATCGATTTTACTATTTTAAGATACGGCTCTCTGTACGGACCTAGATCTGATGATTCTAATTGGATAAATAAAATATTAAAACAGGCGCTTGTCGAGAAGAAAATAACCAGGATAGGCGACGGCAATGAAATCAGGGAATATATACACGTTCACGATGCTGCAAGGCTAAGCGTTAAAGTATCAAGCGAAGAATTCAAAAATCAATATGTGATGATAACCGGCCAGCAGTCTATTCGGATAAAAGACCTGTTGATTATGATAAAAGAAATGTTAAATAACGAGATTGAGTTGAAATACACAAAGCAAGACTACGACGAACATTACGAAATAACGCCGTATAACTTTAGGCCCAAATTGGCTAAGCGCCTGATTGATTCCAGTTACGTAGATTTGGGCCAAGGTCTTTTAGAACAACTCAACACTTTGTTTGATACAAAGATAAAAAAAGGCAATAAGGTTTAATATGAAGGAAACAGATATCAGACCCAAAAAACTCTACAGCGAGTTTTTAGGTTTGCTTGAAAAAGAGGTCTCCGTAAGATTCAGGCAGGTTAAGTTTAAAAAGATTGACTGCCCTGCCTGTAATTCAACATATTATGAGCGGGTTTTTAAGAAATTCGGATTTATCTATTGCGAATGTCTAAAATGCAGAACAATATTTGTAAATCCTGCTCCCGAAGATGCAGCGGTTAAGGAATATTACAGGAATTCCCTGGCGATTAAGTTTTTATCTGAAAAAATCTACAAAACTACAGCAAATATAAGAAAAACAAAAATCTTTAGGCCAAGGGCCGAGGTTATAAGCAATTTAATACGTAAATATGGGCTTTCAAATTACACCGTGTTGGATATAGGGGGAGGCGCTGGATTTCTGGCACAGGAATTAAGTAAATTTAATATAGAATGCCAAGTAATAGAGCCCTCCACAGAACTGGCAGAAATATGTTTATCAAAACACATTAAAACCCATAATGTCTTTTTGGAAGAATTTGACTTCAAGCTGTTAAGAAACAGAGGCGTTATCGCAACCAGCTTTGAACTCGTTGAACATCTAGGGAACCCATTTACTTTCTTTAAACAGCTGTTCAAAGGGGTAAAAAAGGGTAGCTTTCTTTTCTTTACAACACTAAGCAGCACAGGTTTTGATATACGCGTGCTCTGGGATAAATCTTCTGCATTTATACCTCCTTTACACTTGGTGTTTTTTAACCCAGAGTCTATAAAAATATTTCTTAAAAGAATAGGTTTCGAAATAGTAAATATTTCCACCCCAGGTAAATTAGACTGGAATATAGTAGAAGAGAAAATTAGGGATAAAGTTATTTCTTCAAAATCAGACAGGTTTTGGCATTTCCTGGCGCAGGAAGGCAGCGAGAAAACTAAGGAAGAGCTTCAGCAATGGATAAGTAAAAACGGATTCAGTTCCCATATGATGATTTTAGCCAGAAAACCATGATTAACATTGCATATTTTAATGACAGCTTTAATCTAGGGAAGTTTTCAGGCTTGCCCTGGATATATCTCGGGACCCATAAAGGAATTAATTATATAAAAGGCATTCTGGATGAAAACAACAGAATATTTGTAGCAAAAGATATCGAACAGATTACGGATATAATAAGAGACAACTTTATAGACTTTATTGGCAAGCTCTCCATATGCCAAGATGACAAGATTATCTGGTATTGCAGCAGAATGGCTTCTAAATCTGTAAGCCAAAATACAATGTTTCAACAATATGTATATTTAAAATTAATAGACAGGCTAATATCAGAAAACAGGGAGATTTTATTTGTTACAGATGATTATGAACTACTGAATAATGCCAAGAAAATTTTTATGGGACGGATTAATTTGTCAAATAAAAATATTTTTTATAAGAAAACTTTTATGAACAAAATAATAAATATTACAAAAATTCTTAGATATTTTTTCTTATGGTCGGTATGCAAATTTTTAAGGAATAAAGAAATAAATAAATTCGACATAATTATTCACAGCTGGATTAACGAAAGGGTATTTACAAGATTGCCTAGGTTTTGCAACTCAAATTTCGGTGATTTGGAAGATTTTCTGGAGAATAAAGGCTATAAAGTCGGCTGCATAGTTCCTATATTTTTACCTCTGAAATATATTGACAAGCTAAAAAAACATTTTAGAAATATCATATTCCCTCTGTCTTATTTGTCCTTACAGGATTTTTTAAAATCTATTTTTATCAAATTCACAATTAATAAAAATGCCCTATCTAAAGATAACTTCGAGAACATAAAAGACTTAGACATTCTGATTAAGCTTTCGGAAAATGAGGTTTCTAAAGAAAACTGCTCTTTATATTTCCTGAATTATCTTTTGTCGTTCTATGCTTACAAGAATTTGAGCCGTAGCTTAGATAAAAACGTTTCTTTCATTTATCCATTTGAAAACCAGCCTTGGGAGAAAATGTTTAATATAGCCCTTTCAAAATTCAACAGAATAGCTTACCAACATTCAACGATTCCTTATAACTGGTTAGATTATCGGGTGTCTAAATATGAAAATACAGATAGCTACTCGCCAAGGGTAATATTGACAGCAGGAAAGAAATGGTCGTCTTTTTTAAAAGAAAATTATAGAAATATATTAATTAAAGAATTGGGGGCGATCAGATTTAGCTATCTTTTTGATCGCGATAGAAAAATGGTTGTAAATAGTGAAGAAAGAAATATAGTCATTGCTTTTCCTATAAGTACAAGTATTTCTATATCCTTATATAGGCAGTTATTAAATTTGCTGGCAACAAGAAAAGATCTTTCAGCTTATACCATTAAGATTAAACCACACCCATACTCTAAGAGATTTGATTTTCCATATAAAGACTGCCATAGCTACAAAAATTGCACGGTTGTAAAAAATGAATTTGCTGAGCTCTTAAATGATTGTAATTTATTGATCACATCTGGTTCTTCTGTCGCTTTCGAATCTGTGTTGTTGGGTATAAAAACTTTATACCTGATTCCTGAAGAATTATCTTACGGCATTGAACACTTCATTAAAGATAATTTATTTATTGCTCATGAAGACGATTTTTCAGATAAATTCGATAAGGCTCTGAACAGCCCTGTTTATCCAAATGCAAACATCGAAGAATATTTTTCCCGTCCTGATTTTAATATCGTTTTAGATATTTTAGAAAGTAATAAAAATTGATTTATTTCAGTAAAAATGGAAATTAACTATCCTAAGATAATCAGTCATATCGAAACTTTACCGTGGTGCGCCTTAATAACAACTGGCCGCGTAGGCACAGATTTCTTTCAAAGCTTACTTGATTCTCATCCAGAGGTTTTTGTATTTAATGGCAGCTTGTTTTTCTATAATTTCTGGGAAAAATCTTATTGCGTAAATTACAGTGGCAATATAGAAGTCGAAGATCTAGCCGATGAATTCATCGGAAATTTTATATATAAGTTAAAATCTAAGTATGATTATGCTGAAGGTAAAGATCGATTGGGAGAAAAAAAGAACGAATCCGTTAATATAGACCTCCTTGAATTTAAAAAGCACCTTGTGAATTTAGCCAAACAAAGAAATATCTGTTCAAAGAATTTTCTCCAATCAGTATACATTGCTTATGCGATTTGTCTGGGGCAAAACATCGAAAAAAAGAAACTTTTTTTTCATCACATTCACCACTCTGAAGATTTGGATAAGTATTTAAAAGATTTTCCTGAAAGTAAAATTATAGCTATGATTCGCGATTTCAAAGCAACTTTTGTTTCAGGTGTTGAACACTGGTTCCGCTACAGACCAAATACAGATTTTAATCTTTGGCGTGTATTTGTTAGCCTGGAAAGAATAGTAAATGAAGTATCAAAATTAAAAAAATACGGCAATGAATCTGCGGTGTTAAGGCTAGAAGATTTGGAAGATGAGAAAAAAATGCATCAAATTTGCAAATGGCTTGGGATATCTTACGACCCCTGCTTGAGAAAAAGTACATGGGCCGGTTTGAGATGGTGGGGAGACAGGTTATCAACTAACAGCCCAAAACCTGAAGAACAGGGTTTTTCTAAAACAGTCATTAACAGCAATCCGGGAAAAAAGTTAAATATTATCGATGAGTATCTTTTGGATTTTTTACTATCCAAAAGTTTAGAATACTACGGATATCAATATAAAAAATATAGAGGACTACATCATTACATAATTGCATTAATCGCAATTTTATTGCCGTCAGTTTATGAAAAAAAGTTCTTATCAATATCCTTTATAAGCATTCAAATTAAACAAAAGAAATGGAGAGGAATTCTTAAAAATTTATATTATTACATTAAAAGAATTATTCTGTACTACAGGCTATATTATAGAAAAGTTATTGGAGAAAAACCCGATATTTACATCTTAGGAAATACTGCTATATAAAACGGGAGGAAATATGAAAGTTGTGATTCTTTGTGGCGGCCGTGGCACTAGGTTAAAAGAAGAAACAGAATTTAAGCCAAAGCCGATGGTGGAAATAGGCGGTAAGCCTATTTTATGGCATATAATGAAAATCTATTCCTCTTACGGATTCAACGATTTTGTACTTTGTCTGGGGTATAAAGGGGAAATGATTAAAGAATATTTCCTGAATTATGAAGCGATGAATAACGATTTTACTATTCGATTAGACGAAAAAGATCGCATAAAATTTCATAGTAAACATCCGGAGACAAACTGGAAGATTGCCCTCGTGGATACCGGCTTAAATTCCAATACTGGTGCACGGATAAAAAGAATAGAGAAATATATAGATGGCGATTTATTCATGATGACATATGGAGACGGTGTCGCCAATATAAATATTAAAGACCTGTTCAGTTTTCACAAATCGCAAAAGAGGTTAAGCACAGTAACTGGAGTCCATCCTTCGTCACGTTTCGGAGAGTTGATAATAAAAGGTAAGAGAGTTATAAAATTCAGCGAAAAACCTCGAACCAGTCAAGGTTTTATCAACGGAGGATTTTTTGTTTTTAATCGCAAGGTATTCAAATATTTAAACAATAAAGAAGGATGCGATTTGGAGCGGGATGTCCTGGAAAAGATAGCTGCCAAAGGACAGCTTTCTGTTTATATCCATGAAGGTTTCTGGCAGTGCATGGATACGCAGAGAGAATTAGACCTGTTAACAAATTTATGGGCAGAATCGAAAGCGCCTTGGAAGGTGTGGTAGATGGGACATAATTTTTGGAATAATAAACGGGTGCTTATTACCGGTTACGAGGGATTCCTGGGCTCCTGGCTAGCCAGTATATTAGTAAGTAAAAAAGCCGAGGTTATTGGATTAGATATCGTTTATAAAAGGCCGAAATCAATTTTGAAAGAATTAAGAAACCGCTTGATCTGCATAAAAGGAGACATCGCTGATTTTAAAAAAACAGAAAAGATTATTAATGATTATAAACCAGAATTTATATTCCATCTTGCTGCCGAGGCAATCGTGGTCAGGGCGAATAAAAATCCGCTCAGAACTTTTAGGTCCAATGTGGAAGGAACCTGGAATATCCTGGAGGCCTGCCGGGGTAAAAGTTTTGTAAATGGTATCATTATAGCCTCTAGCGATAAAGCATACGGTCCTCAAAAAAATCTTCCTTATACTGAGGATATGCCTGTGAGAGGCGTATATCCTTATGATGTCTCCAAAAGCTGTACTGATCTTATTGCAACAACATATTACAATACCTATAAGCTGCCGGTTTGCATTACAAGATGCGGCAATATTTATGGCCCGGGGGATCTTAATTTTTCCAGAATAGTCCCGGATGCCATCAAAAGCATATTGAGAAAAAAGAGATTTGTTATAAGAAGTGACGGAAAATTTACACGAGATTACATTTATGTAGAAGATGTAGTAAATGGCTATTTGCTACTTGCCGAAAAAATGAGGAATTTGAAATTATATGGTGAAGCTTTTAACTTTAGCAATGAAAAACCAATAACAGTTTTAAAGTTATTTAAAAAGATAGAGCGCATATCCTTTATGAAAGTTTATCCACCGAAGATTTTGAATAAGGCAAAATATGAGATAAAACATCAATATCTCTCGGCAAAAAAAGCCAAATCTATTTTAGGCTGGTTGCCTGATTATTCGCTTGAAAAAGGGCTTATAAAGACAATCGCCTGGTATGATAAGAATATTTAAGTATGGATTACACTAAAAAAATCCTAATCGTAGGGGCCACTGGACTAATTGGTAAGGCAGTAGCCGAAGAACTTGGCGGTTATTATCAATGGCTGGGCACTTATTTTTCTAAAAAGTCCAGGGGGATGACCCCGTTAGACATTGCTAATAAAGAACGTATAAAAGAGATATTCGATACAGAATCTCCCACTCATGTGGTTTACTGTGTTAATCTCGTCGGAGGGGTGGATTTCTGTGAAAAGAATCCTGGTTCAGCGCGGACTTTCCATTTTGAAGGAGCTGTCAATATTGCCAGGGAGTGCCTTAAACATAATTCCAGGTTTGTATTTATTTCTTCTGAGTGCGTATTTGACGGAAAAAAAGAAGTATACGAGGAGAAGGATAAAGTAAATCCATTAAATATTTACGGCAAATGCAAGGCCGAAGCTGAAAGATGGATTCAGGATAATTTAAAAGATTACCTAATAGCAAGGACTATGTCTGTTTATGGCTGGGATCCAAAAACAAAAGCACCAAACGCTGTTATGAACGCCTATTTTACCACGTTAAAAGGCGACAAGGTTTTAATTCCGACTTTTAGATGGAGTAATCCTACTTATGTTAAAGATTTGGCTAAGGCACTCATAGAATTATGTCTGTCTAAAGAATCGGGTATATTCCATATTTGCGGAGCTACTTTTATTAACCGATACGAATGGCTAAAGAAAACATTCAAATTCTTAGGATGGGATTCATCTTTAATTTTACCGCAGGAATCCATTCCTAAAAATATAGTCTTGCGCCCTCATAGAATAAGTCTTAATACAGACAAATTCCGCAACAAATTCAAAACAAGGCTTCATAATCTTGAAGAAGCCTTAGGTATGCTAAAGGAAGATATTTTAATGGAGAATACGATATGCAAAGTGCATTAATGGTCAGGGATTCTCTGGCCAAGATTTCAAAAATGAATAAATTAAACAAATGGCTCTTTGAAACAATCGAGCCTTTTCTAGGCAATAGAATTTTAGACGCTGGATGCGGAAACGGCAATATAACAAAATATCTGAAAGAAAAAGAATTAGTGATTGCTATAGATAACAATGAACAAATTATTAATGATATAAAAAAGAATTTGGCAGTATCTGTTAATCTGAAAGTAATTAATTTTGATATCTCTGATTCTCAAATGATACCGCTTCTTCAAAAAGATAACATCGATACAATCTTATGCATAAATACGCTGGAGCACATAAAGAATGACTCCTGTGTAATAAAAAATTTTTACGATATTTTAAATCCCGGAGGCAAATTAATTATTTTAATCCCGGCATTAAAATTTCTATATTCTACCCTGGACGAAGCTGCTGGGCATTGCAGGCGTTATAGCAAAAAAGAAATTGTTTCCAAGGTGAGAGATGGCGGATTTTCAGTAGAAAATGTGGCTTACTTTAATCTTTTTGGAACTTTAGGGTGGTTTATACAGGGAAAAATTCTTAAAAAAAGAGAATTGTCTGATTCTTTATTGAGCATATTTGAAAATTTGGTCGATATTTTTATCTTTCTTGAGAATTCTTTACATTTTCCATTTGGTTTATCGCTATTACTGATTGCACACAAAGACATTGGTTCCATAGAAAGGAATACAAAATGAAAATATCTGTTATTGTCCCAGTTTATAACGAAATAAAATTCATTGAGGAGATTATCAAAAGAATCAAAAATACCGGTCTAGCCGAAGAGATAATTGTTGTTGATGATTGTTCAAACGATGGCACAAAAGAAATCCTCAAAGAATTAAGCTTAAAATATGGCTTCACGGTTTATTATCAAAAGGAACACAGAGGCAAAGGGGCGGCCATACGCACCGGTTTTAAACACACCACAGGGGATATTATAATTATTCAGGATGCAGATTTAGAATATGACCCCAAAGAATACGGTGAATTAATTAAGCCGATACAGGAAGGACTGGCTGATGTAGTATACGGTTCAAGGATGATGGGCGGCAAGACACAAAGAGTATATATGTTCTGGCATAAAGTAGGCAACAAATTCTTAACTTTTCTGACTAATATTCTATATAACACCACTGTTTCAGACATGGAAACTGGTTATAAAGTCTTTCATAAAGATGTTATCAAAAATTTGAATTTAAAATCTGATGGATTTTCTATAGAGCCCGAAATAACAGCAAAGATATTCAAAAACAATAAGTATAGAGTATACGAGGTTCCTAGTTCTTATCACGGCAGGACTTACAAAGAAGGCAAGAAGATAACCTGGCGTCAAGGTTTTAGTGCTATTGCAGCACTTATTTGGTATAGATTTTTTGACTAAATACAATGAAGACACTATTAGTAAAACCATATAATTTAACGGATCATATACAGCCATCGCTTGGGTTAGGTTATTTGGCGACAGCCATACGTAATAAAAGCGATGTTAGAATCTTGGACTGCATAAAAGAAAGAGTAGAGATAGAACAACTTGGAGAGATAATAAAAAATTATAAGCCCGACTTGGTTGGTTTCCAGTGCTATACTTTTGATCTGCGTTTTCTTAAGGATGCTCTTAATATTGTTAAAAACTACGATGAAAAGATTATTACCGTTATGGGCGGGCCGCATCCTTCAGCGGTTCCGCAGCAAACCATGGAATATTTCGGCAATAAGCTTGATTTTGCATTCAAGGGTGAAGCTGAAAAGAGCTTCTCGCTTTTTGTGGATTATTTAAATGGCGAAAAGATAAACTTCTCTGATATCCCTGGTTTTGTATGGAGAAAAAACGGTACCATAGAATCAAATGATTGCTATTTTGAGAATAATCTTGATAGCTTAGGTATGTTGTCTTGGGATCTTATACATCCTGAACAATATCCGGAGTCTCAGCACGGTGCTTTTTATAAAAAGTTCCCCATAGCGCCTATAATGATTACCCGGGGATGTCCTTATCAGTGTACCTTTTGCGCGGGAAAACTTGTCAGCGGCGTAAAATTAAGAAAACGCGGTATCAAAGAAGTCATTAACGAAATAGACATGCTTTATAAAGATTACGGCATAAGAGAATTTCATGTTATAGATGATAATTTCACTTTAGACGTGGCTTATGCCAAAACCTTCCTGAGAGAACTAATTGTCAAAAATCTAGATATTAGCTGGTCTACGCCAAATGGAGTCAGGATGGATATGTTGGATAAAGAATTGCTTGCCTTGATGAAGCAAAGCGGACTTTATTTGATATCCCTGGGAATAGAATCCGGCTCAGATAGGATCCTTAAATTGATGAAGAAAAATCTTACAGTCGAGAAGATAAGGAAATCAATAGCCTTAATTAAAAGTTGCGGTATAGATATAGCGGGGTTTTTCATATTGGGATTCCCGGGAGAGAAAAAAGAAGAAATTATGGATACCATTAATCTTTCGCTGGAGCTTGATTTAATCAGGGCAAATTTCTTTACTTATTTACCTTTCCCGGGAACAGAAAGCTATAGCGAATTAGCAAAAAATGGCGAGCTTGAGAGAGTCAATTGGGACAGGTTTTATTTTATGAACTCTGCCTATACGCCAATAGGAATATCCAGAAAAGAATTGAAGAGATTACATCGAATTGCCTTTCTTAGATTTTATGCCAGGCCTAAAATCCTGTGGAAGAATATTTTAAGCATAAAATCATTAAGGCATCTTTTGTTTTTAACGAAAAGATTTTACCATTGGATAGTGATGAGTTAATATTTTAAAATGGACATAAATTCTACAATTAGTGTTGTAATGACTGTTTTCAATGGCGATAAATTTATCAAAGAAGCCATCGACAGTATTTTGAATCAAACCTTTTCCGATTTTGAATTTATTATCGTCGATAATGCCAGTACCGACAGAACAAAAGAAATTGTTTCTTCTTATAATGACCGAAGAATTATTCTCATCGAAAATGATCAAAATCTTGGCCAAACAAAAGCCCTGAGAATAGGAATTATGCGTTCGAGAGGAAAATTCATTGCGCGTATGGATGCTGATGATATCTCTCTGCCTGAAAGGCTGGAATTACAATATAAATATTTAGAAAAGAAAGGCGATGTCGCTGTAGTCGGAACATGGCATGAAGAAATAGACAAAAATGGCAAGCATATAAAATTTTTTAAATTACCAACCGATCCCTTGGAGATAAAATGTTATTTAATAAGCCCCGGTGAGTTAGGATATTATTGCATATCTCATCCGACGGTACTCATACGACGGAATGTTTTATTGGAAACCGGATTTTATAATGAAGCTTACCGGACCCAAGATTATGACTTATGGGTACGTGTTGTTAGAAAATATAAATTAGCCAATCTGGATCAGTTTTTAGTCAAACACCGCATAACCGCTAAACAACAATCAAAAGAATTTAAAGATGATGTAGAGACAGAATGTGAAAAAATTATAATTGCTAATATCCGATATTATTTGCCTTGTTTATCAGAAGAAGAGCTTATACCGTTAGTGCGTATGTTGCAATATAAGCCACAAAGATGCAAAAAAGACGGATTAAAGGTGTTAAATGCATTTAATATCTTTTTTAAAAAATATATGAACGGGCAGGAAGATAAAAAAACCATTAAAGAAATACAGACAAAAATAGAATTATTTTATTTATTGCAGCTTATAAAAACTAATACTTTTTATTCCGTGGCAGAATCATTGAGGCGAATTGTCGTAAATCCAAATATTTTACTAGATAATAAATTATATAAAAAAATGGCTAGGGCAATATTGACAAACTAATCCAATCTTGAGGTGGCTTATATGAATTTTTTTAAAAAATATGGTATTGAATCAAAAACAGATGCTGTAGATTTTATTATTTTATCCATATTATGGATGTCTTTTCTGGCTTATTCTATAGGTTACAAAGCTTTTGCCGAAATTCATATTAAATTACCTTTTTTAAACTTTCCTATTTTTATTGGTGAAATTATTTTATTTGTATGTATTCTACTCACTATATATAAATGGATTTTAATAAAAAAGAAGTTTAGCGGATTTCATATTATTCTAATTTTCTATTTATTCTTTGTTTTATTAAAAGCATTCTGGGGATATCTGGGGGTTCCAAAATTTAATGCACTTGCCTTTCGGCATGCAGCCATGTTCTATTACCCTTTATTCGCTTTAATCGCATATGAAGCATATCAAAATAAATTTAATAATCCCCATATATTATTAATTCCTTTATTTCTCATTTTGAATTTTATAGGAATAAGCACTTATTATAAATTTACCTACTTGATTTTAATGTTTCTTTATGTTTTTATTGTACGCAATAATTTGTTGAGAGTTTTAGGCTTATTATTTATTGTATTATCTCGCTCTGATTGTATGCCTATTTTTATCAAATTATTTTCACACTGTCCTAGGACTCAAATTATAGGTAACATTGCTGGATTTACCTTTTTATTTCTGACTATTATAATGATTTTAAAAATAAAAAGAATACATAAAATAGGTATCCTTGTTTTATGTATGATCATTTTTATTTTTAGTATTATTAAATTATCGTACCATAGAGGGGGAATGCGATTTTTAATTTACCCTACCTCCATAATTAGCAGCATTAATGAATGGGAGAGAAATATTAAGGATAGGGGTGGAGAATACCACAAAGAAGAAATTCCTATCAAGCTCTATAGTCCTGAGACAAAAGAAACTCTGCCTCAATTTAATTTCCAATTTGCAAAAATAGCTACAGAAAAACATGCTGAGTTGGAAGAAATAAAAATAACATTATCTCAAAAAGAGTACAAAGAAATACGGGAAATAATAAAGAATATAGAATTTAAGGGAGGGGCTATTCAACTCTATGAATCTCAAAAACAAATACCAAAAACATCTCCTGGGCAAAAGATTATCCCATCATCCATAGAAGAATTGATCTCATCTAAAGTAGCGGAACCGTCTAGTGAATCCCAGAAACCAATATCAGAAACATCTCCTGGACTAAAGACAACACAAGAAATAATTTCATCTTCTGCCATAACAATAGAACGAGCTATAGAAAAAAAAGAGCCTCAACAAAAAGAAGTGATTATTTTAATACCTAAAAAATCACGTTTCAGAAAAACTATAATTAATTATTTGGCAGATTTAACTATAAAGAAAGGCGATACTACAAAATATTTAACAGTAGGCTTAAGCACAATTACATATCGTTTCCTAACATGGAGAGATATGATAAAAGAATTAATAAGTAAAAAAGCAATATTTGGCTTTAACTTCGGTAAGCCCCTGCGTTCTGAAAGCATTGAGATCTCAAGAATGGCCTATGGAGAGTGGACCAGGGACGGATGGATTGCCGCCCACAATTCATATCTTGAGTTAATTTATCGGTCCGGAATAATAGGAATCATCTTGATTATATATCTTTTTATTACTTTGTTTAAAATGATAAAAAGGTTTGTAAACTCAAAATCACTAATCGGCATATTGCTAGTTAGCATCATTATATACTGGCTTACAGTGGCATTTGTTTATGTAACATTTGAGATGCCGTACTCTGCTATTTTCTTCTGGAGCCTTTTTGGAATCACTTTAGCTTATTCTAATAGAATAAAAACGGATATTAATAAATGAAAATATTAATTATTCATAATCGCTATCAATTTGAAGGAGGAGAAGAAGCGGTAATCTCCTCGGAAGTTGATTTACTTAAGAATAATGGGCATAGGGTTATACTTTTCGAACTATCTAATGAAAAATTAAATAGCTACAATATTTTTAAAAAGATATTACTGCCGTTTACTATCATATGGTCTGTAAAATCCTATAAAAAAGTTCGTTATCTTATAAAAAAAGAGAAACCAGATATTGTCCATGTGCATAACACTTTTTTTCTTATGTCGCCTTCTGTTTATTATGCCTGCAGAGCTGAAAAAGTTCCAATTGTGCAGACCTTGCATAACTATCGTTTTATTTGCCCTTTAGGAATTTTATACAGAGACGGTAAGGTTTGCAGAGAATGTTTGGATAAGGGGTTATTGATGAGCATAAAATATAAATGTGGCAGAAAATCCATATGGTGGGCTATGGCAATGTTAGCGATATTGAAATTCCATTATAAGAATAATACATTTAAAAAATTCATAGACACCTATATTGCTTTAAGCAGTTTTAGTAAACAACAGTTTGTAAAGGCCGGGTTTGATGCGGAGAAAATAAAGGTTAAACCCAACTTTATAAGTTTTGATCCAGGTATTAGTGGGAGCAGAGGAAACTTTGCTCTTAATATAGGAAGATTCAGCCCGGAGAAAGGGACGGATATCCTTCTTGAAGCATGGAAGCAAATTAATTATCTTCCCCTAAAGATTATTGGCACAGGTTATCAATCTGATGAATTTAAAAAATATGCGAATGAATTCTCTCTAAACATTGAATTTTTAGGTCAGAGGGCTCAAGAGGAAGTTATTACTTATATGAAAAAATCTATGGTTGTTATTCTACCTTCCAGATGTAATGAAAACTTTCCGCGCATAATAGTGGAATCTTTTGCCTGCGGCATACCTATCATCGCCAGCAGGAACGGAGCGCTGGCAGAGATTATAGAAGATAAAAAGACAGGGTTATTATTTGAACCGGGAGATATTAATGATTTAGTAGCGAAAGTAGAATCTATTTTTAAAAATAGGCAAGAGACAGAAAAGATGGGCAAGAATGCCAGACTTGAATTTGAGAATAAATATACCTTAGAAAAGAATTACAAAAAATTAATAGATATTTATACGGGAACGATTAAAAATTATCAATGAAAACAGGCTTTACCAATAATAAATCAACTGATAAAAAAGGGGAATACACCTTGGAAAACCCCTTTGTTTACGAAAGCAATTATTTTCATGATTATTTCCGTGCAATTCCCTTTATCCGGCTGAAAAATTTATTAGATAGAAACAAAATAAATCTAGATAATAAGACTATTTTAATTGCCAGTTGCGGTTGCGGTATAGATGCCCATTATTTAAAGAAATTTTATCAACCCAAAAAGATATATTTTACTGATATTCATATGATGGCTATGGAAAAAACGAAATCAAACTTCTATAATGAGATTTTTATTTTAGCAGATAACTGTAAGATTGCATTCAAAGACAATGCTTTTGATTATGTCTTAATTGCGGCTTCGCTACATCATTTAAAAGAACCAATCAAAGGGCTATATGAATTATTGCGTGTTGCTAAGGAAGGTTTAATTGTAATAGAACCTAATGATTCCTGGCTTACAAGACTATTTGAGAAATTAGGATGGGCTCATGAATATGAAACAGAACACGGCAACTATGTCTATCGATTTTCGAAAAGAGATGTAGGTAAGATAAATAAAGCATTATTCTACAAATACAGCCTAACTAGATTTTTTTCTTTACATAGAGTGGCGAAGACACAGATTGAATTCTTAATTTTAAAAATAATCAACGGGATGGCAAATTGCTTCTGTCCCAGTTTAGGAAATTATATTATTTTCCTGATTAAAAAAGACAGGGTTTTACCCAAATTTATGAAAAAAACCCAGGAAATTTAATCATTTCAAAAATGGCAATAAAACTTACTGAAGGAATTAAAAAATATACTGTTAATACAGGATACTTATTCTTAGAGAAAATCGCAAGAATAATTGTAACATTGACTATCTGGGCTATTGTTGTTCGTTACCTAGGGCCTGAACAATACGGAATTTTTAGTTATGCCTTCAGCTTCGTTTTTCTATTTAGCATTCTATCGGATCTTGGCCTAAATGATATTATCGTCAGAGACCTGATAACAAACAAACAAAAAGAAAAACTAATATTAGGAACAGCATTGTTTTTAAAACTTCTAGGCAGCATATCGGCGATATTGCTGATTTTCATCAGTGCTTATGTATTTGCCATAGATCATCTCTCCCGAATACTTATTTTAATCATGTCATTCCGTTTATTTTTTCAGTCTTTCAACCATATAGATTCTTATTTCCAGGCAGAGGTTATGTCTAAATATTCTGTGTATGCAAAGATTTTATCTTTGGTTTGTACTTCTATTTTGTGTCTACTATTTATCCATCTCAAGCTGCCTTTGATTTATTTTGCTATTGTAGTAGTGGCTGAAGCAGCAGTCTTGGCATTAGGGCTAACCATTTTTTACATTACACAAAAGAAAATCTTCCCCTGGAGATGCAATATAGCTACCGCAAAGGACTTATTAGCAAACAGTTGGCCTTTGGCTTTATCAATTATTGCGATTTCTATCTATATGCGCATCGACCAGATTATGCTTAAGTTAATGCTGGATTCGGCTTCGGTAGGGTATTATGCTGCGGCTGTTCCAATTAGCGAATCATTCTATTTTGTACCCTTAGCTATAACTGGCTCATTGTTTCCAGCTATTGTTAAAACAAAAACGAAAGATAACATCTTGTATCAAAATAGAATCAGGGCATTATTCTCTATGCTTTTATGGACTGGGATAGCCATGGCTATTTTTATAACGCTCATATCCCGGCCACTGGTAAATATTGTCTACGGTCAACAGTATTATCCTACAGCCAGCGTGCTATCTTTGCATGTATGGGCGTCTGTCTTTGTTTTTCTAGGGGCAGCTGAAAGTAAATGGATACTTGCTGAGAATCTGCAAATTTACTTAATGTTTTATATGATTATCGGAGCAGTATTAAACATATTATTAAATTTTATTCTTATCCCTATATGGGGCATAAATGGAGCAGCAGCTACTACTGTTTTTTCTCAATTCTTTGTAGTGGTAGCCGCAAATCTAATTAGCAAAAAGACCAGGCCTATCTTTCGGTTACAAATGGAATCTTTAAACTTAGTCAAATCTCTCAGGCATAATATATCTTATTGAGCAAAGGGGAAATTATGGATATTATAAACCAGTCGAAAAATATTTATAAAAAACCGGATTGCCATTTAACCGATCGCTTTATGATGGCAATTAATGAATTAAATGATGGCGATAATGT
This sequence comes from Candidatus Omnitrophota bacterium, assembly GCA_028711115.1. GTDB lineage: Bacteria > Omnitrophota > Gorgyraeia > Velamenicoccales > JABMQK01 > JAQTSV01. The sequence goes on along the minus strand of JAQTSV010000001.1, from coordinate 851,926 downwards.
GTTAGAAATAGGAGTAGGATGGGGAGAGCTTGCACGTAATGTAGATAGATATAAAAAAATTAGCCTATTTGTTATTGACGCTGCCGAATCTGCATTAAATAAAATAAGTTCTTATGTAAAAGACAGTCAGCTGGCAGATATTTCAAATGAAAAAATTAAGTTTCGGGATAACCAGTTTGATAAAGTTGTCTGCCTGGAGGTATTTGAACACCTGCAAAACCCTTATCATGCCTTAACGGAAATACAAAGAGTCCTGAAACCCGGAGGTAAATTAATCTTGAGTATCCCCAATTATCTTGGAGGGCATCTTATGATTTATCCTGGGCTTATCACACCTAAATTCTTTAGGATATTTTTAAGGCAGAATTACTTTAAGATTAATAAATTTTATGTATGGGGTCCTGTGTTAAATACAGATAATATCGGTAAATTAATTGAAGCAAAATTAAAAAATAAAATTATTTCACTTATCCTGCTTAGATTAATACAGGTTATAATCAGGGCAGTACAATTTATTACAAGGTTATTATTCCTTAAAATAACCAGTCTCTATTGGTGTTATGTTTTTGTTTGTGAAAATAAAAAAGATGCAATGGATACACCTCTATGGCTTAAACAATTAGAACAAACTTCTGAGATAAAAGGAAATATAGGCTGGTATCATAGTTATTTTCACAAGAAAGTTTGATAAGAAGCAATAATCTTAACTAAATTATTGGAGGGTAAATGCTAAAGGCGTTTTCTAATTTACAGAAATTGATACAAAAAGAAAAAATAGATCCTTCTGAAAAAGTCAAGATTGGCAGATTAATACATGTCTTAGGCCATATTAGCAGGCCATTTTTCTGGGAGCCTATTGCTAAGTTATTTCAAAAATACCTCTCGATGTATTATTCACATTTACAATGGAGGCAGTGGCATAAAAATCCTCCTCATTGGGGAGACCACAGGATTGATTTATTTACTTGGCCAGAACGCCTCAACTCTCATTGGGTTGAACGGGGTATATATTCAAAAGAATTGATGCGCCCTGACAGTAAAGTTTTAGACATTGGCTGTGGAGATGGTTTTTATGCAAAATATTTTTATGCCTCTGCTGCATCTACGATTGACTGCTTGGACATTGACCAGACCGCTATAAAACACGCAAAAAAATATAATAGCCATCCTAAAATTCGCTATTTTAATCTTGATGCGATAAAACAAAGCTTTCCGAGTAGTGATTATGATGTAGTTTGCCTAGACGGGTCTTTAGCTCATTTTTCTTCTGAGGAACTTAAAATCCTGCTTGAGAAAATAAAAAAATGCCTTGCGACCAATGGAGTCTTGGTTGGTTACGAAGAAATGGAAAAGGAGGCAATTAAAAGCTGGGACCACAAAATGGTTTTTTCGAAAAAAAATGATTTTGAAGAACTATTTTCGCCATTTTTCAAATATATAAAGTGTATATACCTGGAATCACCAGGTAGATTGAATATGTATTTTCGATGTAGCGACGATAAGAGTAGAATCGAAAGATTTCAATAGCTGAACAGTCGGAGTTAGAATATGCGCAAATCTAACAATTTAAGCCTTTTTTTGAATAAACACCGTAAAAGCGTAATTATAATTATGATAGCCGTGATGTTCATTATGATAGAATCTACTTCGGGCGTGGTAATTTTATTGTCACATCGTCTACTTGGTACACCGAAGAGAATTACGTTATTTCGCTTTCATCCTCTTGTGACTGGCGTAAATATCCTGCAATACGAAAATAATTGGCAGGAAATTTACCCTGTCTTTGGTTATGTAAATAGAATTTACATCTCTGATGAATGCAATCAAACAACAGATAGGTATGGCTTTATCCATAATGGCGATAAGGCAAGAATTATAACTCCCGAAAAATTTACAATATTTATACTTGGCGGCTCCACTGTTGCTGGTCTGGGGGCTTCCTGCAATGATCAAACTATATCTGCTCATCTTGAAAGATTATTGCAAAGCAGGTATAAAAACATAGAAGTGATTAATGCCGGGGTAGCTGGTTACTTTTCCGCCAAGGAACTTTTAAGAATTTCCAATGAGATACTCTTTTATGACCCGGATATCATAATAGATATTGGCGGAACAAACGACTTCGAACACGAAATCAGTAACTACGGAGGCAGAAAATTCACATATTTCATAAGCGAATACGACAGGCAGCTTTTCCAAACGCTCAAACTAACTAAATCAATAAAATGGTCTATAGGCAATCTTATCTATAATCTTACAAAATTTACGGAATTTACCTATACCAGATTTGTTTTAGAAAAGGGTTGGGCATTTTTAACTGGCAGGGCTGGCTCTGATTCAAGAGAAAATATAATATACAATGTTAAAAAAATAATGAAGGTTTATAAGTCTCCAGCTAAGAATATAACGCATAACGAAAGAAATTTGGAAATCGAGATGCGTGAAAAAATATTATATACTACCTCTTATATCAAACAGGCAAATGCGCTCGTTAGCGGAATGGGGAAGAAGTACTATTATATTCTTCAGCCAACTTTATTGACAGACACAAGAAAGCTTCCCCCTATGGAAAAAGAGGCTTTAAACATAGTAAAGTCAGAATTTTCTAAAAAAATGGGTGTTGATATCGTAAGGCACGCTGATTATTTTTGGAAAGGCGTTGATGAGAATCTAAGAAATTCTTCCATCAATTACTATAACTTCACCAATATTTTTCCGGATAAAGAAGAGGTGTACTCTGATTACGTACATTATAATGATTACGGAAATTTATTGATTGCGAAGAAACTCTATCAAATTTTGATTAATGATAGAGCAATACCTCAGGAACTAATACTTAATTAAACTATGAAAACTCTAGTTGATAATAAAATCGTATTAATCAGACCTTCATACAGCAATATCTATGAAGGCATATATAGAAAAATTCCTAAAAATCGAGAGATAAGACCGCCGCTAGGTCTTTTAAGTTTAGCCGGCAGCCTGGAAAAAGAAGGATTTAATGTTACTATAATTGACGGCGAACCATTTTTGCTGAATAGCGAAGAAATTGCCGAAGAAGCACTCCATCACAACCCTTCATTCGTGGGCATAACGTCAACCACTCCGGAATATCATATTGCACTAGAGATTGCAGAATTTATCAAGAATCGTAATTCTAAAATCACTATTGTCTTTGGCGGCGCCCATGTATCTGCGCTACCGGAAGAATCTCTGGCAGAAGCAAAGGGTATTATTGACTATATAGTAACTGGCGAAGGCGAACAGGCCATCGTTTATATCTGCAAGAATAAACCCAAGGAAAAAATCTTGCATTTCCCATTAATAGGCAATCTTAATTTATTACCGTTACCCAGCAAGCACCTTATTGATTACAAAAATTATAGGCATCCAGATCCCATTAGCGGTTTAGTTAAGACTGATGCAATTGAGACTTCGCGGGGTTGCCCTTTTAAATGTTCGTTTTGTTTCCATCTATTTGGAGAAGAAGTAAGATTTAAAAATCCTTTCCAAGTAGTATCCGAAATAGAACATTCGTATAAGAAATTAGGGGTACGGATGATTATATTCTTTGACGACACATTTACTTTAAAGAGAGAAAGGGTGGTAACTATTTGTAATGAGGTTCTGAGAAAAAGGTTAAAATTGAGTTTCTTCTGTTTTACCAGAGCAGATGTCCTCGATAAAGAACTGCTTACATTAATGAAAAAAGCTGGCTTTGATAAGATTACCCTTGGCATAGAATCCGGAAACCAGGAAATTCTAAACCGTATGAATAAAATTACAAAACTAGAACATTATGAAAAAGCCTACAAGATTATGAATAAACTCGGCATAGAAACGAGAGGGAGTTTTATTATAGGCAATCCCGGTGAAACACCCCAGACTATTCAAGATTCAATTAATTTCGCAAAAAAACTTCCCTTATTCAAAATAGGCGTCAATATACTTACACCATATCCGGGGACAGATTTATATAAAGATGCCTTATCGGGCAGAAACGGTATAAGGCTAGTCTGCAAAGATTGGAAAGATTTCAAAAGGTGGGGAAACAGCGTCATAGAGACAAAAGCCTTAACGAAAAAAGAACTAGAAAAATACCAGAGGAAATTTTTGCAGGAATTCTATTCAAGTAAAAAAGTAATCATGTATCATATCAAACAATTTCTCTCTACTCCTAATCATTCGTTTTATTATTATCGCCCTGTGATAGAGGCAGTGAAAGAGAGATTAAAAGAATTCCCTTCTTCTTTAATAAACATATTCATCACCTTAATTAAGGTATTATATCAAAGTACTTCTTGTTTCTTTACCTATTTTGTGTGGCTTTACAGATATCTAAAGTTAATAAAGGGTTTTAATACATTGAAAGACATAAAAATACTTTCTATTGAATTTTGTTCTGTTTGCAACCTAAAGTGCAAATATTGCTTCTTAGAACAACTGAATAGGCCAAAATACCTGGATATAAATATTTATGAAAAGTTAATCAAGGAAATCTGTGAGAATAAAAAATATAACATAAAGGTAATGGAGTGGCCTATAGGCGGGGAATTCTTTTTATGCCCTGAGTATAAGAAAGTAATAGAAATCACCAGGGATTATATGAATAAATACCCTAATTTTTCCCCTCATATTATTTTAAACGATAATATGGTATTGATGGATGAGGATAAAATTGATTTGGTGCTGAAATCAGGAATCATAAAACAAATCATATGCAGTATTGACGGCTATGATGAAACATCATTTGAGGAGATGCGGCCACCAGCAAAGTTTCAAACTATTATGAACAATATGCGCCTGTTGACAAAAAGGAATGAGGAACTCGGCCATCCTGTTTTTGTGCAAATTAATAATGGCAGAGATAAAAATTCATCGGGCAAAGAAATAAGCGAACATATGAAAGAAATTTTCCAAATGGCAGATTATGTCAGTTTTTGGAAGCCGCAAAACTGGAATGAATCGTTTAAAACAGAAGACAAAGTTTTTAGCTCTGCTAAAGGATTTTGTTCGTTTGTTTTTAATAACGTTACCCTTAATAGTTCCGGAAAGATATCAAAATGTTGCATGGACCTAAAAGGATTGACCGAATATGCAGATTTCTCTAAAGATACTTTAGAGAATATATGGCATTCAATGACCAGAAAGCAATTTATTAATTTAATGCTCAGGGGCAAGAGGCAAAACATAAGCGGTTGTAACCGCTGCTCTATAACTTATACCAATAACGACAATAGATATAATAATACCTTGAGAATAATAAAAAATGGGTTATTGCGTCTAATCTATGGCAATAAATACTATCTTAAGCAATTACGATAAGGTGAGTTAGGCTGGCTTAAATAAAAATGCGTTTAAAAATAAAATTTATTACAAACATCTGCCACCACCATGTTATCAAGCTATTCGAATTATTAGCGGATAAATATGACGCGGAAATTATATTTACTGGCGGTTACGAAAACTATCTGTCAAGCAAAGATAAAGAATCTAGCAGTGGCAATTTCAAGGCACGAAAGTTAAATGGCTTCTTTTTATTTCCGAAGATTAAAATAACTTTGGGATTATTTGTATTATTCTTTGAAAAAACAGACGTTTTTATCAAAACAATGGACGATAGATTTGCTTTGTTGTGTGTTTTCTTCATATCCAGAATACTGAGAAAACCCTTAATACTTTGGACCGGAATATGGCACCATCCTCAAACACTCACGCATAAATTAACTTACTGGCTTACTAAATTTATCTATAAAAACTCTGATGCTATAATCACATACGGAAAACATGTTAAAAACTATTTAGTCAGTCTTGGTATAAAAGAAGACAAGATATTCTGCGCTATGCATTCACTGGATAACTCTAGTTTCGATAAATACATCTCAGTAGAAGAAAAAAATAATCTCAAAAGAAAACTAAACATAGAAAACAACAAAATAATATTATATGTTGGTAGAATAGATAAATGTAAAGGATTGGATTATTTGGTCGATGCTGTTTCAAAAATAAAATTATCCAATATTAGCGTTTTATTTATAGGCAAAGGTGAATATAAAGATACCTTGGAAGAAAAATGCAAGGCATCAAAGATAAAATATATTTTCTTAGGATACGTGCATAATAAAGAACTGTTCCGTTATTATGCTATAGCTGATATTTTTATACTGCCATCTATTACGACTGATAATTTTAAAGAACCATGGGGATTAGTTGTAAATGAAGCCATGAACCAAGGGTGCCCCGCTATTGTTACAAATGCCGTTGGCGCTGCTGGTGGTGGATTGGTAGAAGACGGGATAAACGGCATAATCATACCTGAAAAAAACAGCGAAGAAATAAGAAAGGCAATGGAAAAACTATTAACAGATGATAAATTATGGCGATCCATGGCTCAGGCAGGCAGAGAAAAAGTAAAAGAATACACTCCTGAACAAACATATCTTTGTTTCATGCAGGCAATCGATTACGCAGTTAACAAAACCAAAGGTTAATTATGAAAATTATTTTGGCGGCAAAATGCGTTCACCCATTTCATCCCTTTGGCGGAATACAAAAATATGTGTATAATTACGCCAAATTTTTGGCTAAAGAAGGAGTAGAGACAGAAATAGTTGCTCCCTTAGACAAAGGAAAACCAAGAACAGAAATTTACGAAGGAATTAAATATACATTACTGGCTCCAAGGATATATCAGTATTTAGAATACCCTATCGGCTGGTTAGGTGTTCATATTTTTAGTTTAAATCTTGCCAAATATCTTAAAAATATAGAATTTGATTTATTGCATACTTTTGATATAACCGGTTATCAATATCTCAAACGGAAAAAACGAAAACCAGTAATTACTCATATTTTTACTGATAATTATATGTGCAATTCTATCCCTATCTGGAAATTAGCTTCATTTTGGGGGCATAACATAGATAATATTAAAAGAAATAAAATAGCCATATCTCCTGAGGCTGGTAAAATGACGATTTTAAAATATCCTTTTCAATATTTTCTTAAAATCAAACCTATACAATATTGTTTAACTAAATCCGATTTAGTATTTTCAGAACAAGAAATATTCCGTAGGGAAATTATTGAACTTTATAATATCAATCCCAAAAAATGCCATATAGCTCCTGTTGGAATTGATATGTCATTTATTAACTCGAGATTAAGTGAAAATAGAATTACCAGAAAAGCCATTGGAATTATGGAAAACGATTTGGTTTTATTGACAGTTGCGCGATTAGCCGCAGATAAAGGAGTGGATAAGGTTATTCATGCCTTTATTGATATAAAAAGAAAACTACCTAATATTAAGTTGATTATAATTGGCAGCGGATATCAGGAAAAAGAAATATTAAAATTAATTGCTGATAACAGGCTCAAAAATGATGTTTTTCACTTTAAAAATATCCCGGAAGAAGAGCTGTATGGATTTTATCGCATTTCAGATATTTATATATCTGCTCTTTCTTTTTTAGCATCGAGCATAAGCGCATTAGAAGCAATGGCTTGTTTTTTGCCTATTATAACCACAGCCCAGCCTTGGTTGGTGAAAAATAATGAAAATGGCATCACCTTAGAAAACAATGAACCAAAATCAATCAGCGATGCGGTTATTCGTTTAGTAGAAGCAGGACAGTTGAAACAAAAAGGGCAAATTTCTAATAGGATTGCTCAAGATTATGACTGGAAGAATATTGTCCGTTCAGCCAAACAAAAATATGAACAAATCTTGTCTAATTAAAAGGGGCCGGCATTGATTAATTCTTTCAAAGTCTTGGATGTAAAGTTGGATGCGTTAGAAATCGTTGAAGTAATAAAAGAGATTGAACAATGGATTAATCATCCTAATCCTCAAGCAGGAAAATATATCTGCGTAACTAATGTAAATAGCGTCGTAGAGGCACAGAAAGACCCTTATTTAAAACAGATTGCAAATGAATCGGATCTTTCCGTGTGCGATGGTATGCCTTTAGTCTGGTTGGGCAGGCTAAAAGGTCTTGAATTAAAAAAAAGGGTGTATGGTCTTAATCTGATGAAAAACACTCTGGAGCTTTCCCAAAAAAAAGGTTATGCAAATTATTTTTACGGTTCTAGCGAAAAAGTCCTTAATAATATGATAAATAAAATTAAGAAAGAATATCCTAATCTAAAGATAACTGGTTATTTTTCTCCGCCGTTTAGAGACTTGTCTAAAACAGAAAAACAAGCAATTACCGAGAATATTAACAGTTTAAAACCAGATATTATCTGGGTTGGCTTAGGCTATCCCAAACAGGAAAAATGGATGTATGAGTTTAGAGATCACATCAGATGCCCCGTATTAATAGGCGTTGGTGCTGCCTTTGATTTCTTCTCCGGGAATAAGAAACAAGCTCCTGTATGGATGCAAAATACAGGACTGGAATGGCTGTTTAGACTATTGCAGGAACCCAAAAGGCTATGGAGAAGATACTTAATTAATAATACCATGTTTATAATCTTATTGATAAAACAAGGACTAACACATTTATTTTTTAAGCGCCGTGAGTTAAGATGAGAATATTACTTATATATCCTATTTTAGATTGCCAGCCAGTAGCACCCGTAGGCATTGCTTCTCTGGCAACTCAGTTAAATAAAGCCGGTCATAAAGTTAAGCTAATAATTATAAACAATGAGTTAGGATATCCTTTGGACCCAAAAAGAATATACAGGGATTTATGCAAATTTTCTGCTGATATAATAGCATTTTCCAGCGTTAATTCGCAATACGAAGTAGTAATAAAAATAGCTGATTACCTTAGGAGCAAAATCAATATTCCTGTAATTTACGGTGGGCCATGCCCTACGGTAATGCCAGAAAAATGCTTAAGAAACAAATCTATCGATTTTGTCTGCGTGGGTGAGGGTGAGGAGGCGTTTATAGAATTTCTAGATAAATATAAAAATGGCAAGAATTATTTCGACATACCGAACATATGGTTCAAGCAAAACGGCAAAATGATAAAAAATCCAGTCAGGCCACCGATGGATATAAAGAATTTATATCCTATCGACTTCAGCGTTTTTGAAGAAATGAAGAAAATATTAAAATGCAGAGACGGCTGGTTTGATTATTCTCTAATTAGAGGATGCCCATTTAATTGTTCACATTGCCAAAGCGCCTACATTCACAAAATATACAAAAATAAATATTATGTACGGCATGCGCCCATTGATATAGTAATTGATAACCTAAAAGAAATAATTGCCAAATATAAAGGCAGCATAGATTTCTTTAATTTTAATGATGATACCTTCAATCTTAATAAAAAATACCTTTCCGAGTTTTGCGATAAATACAAAAAATATATATTTAAGAAACACGGAATTAAATTTAATGTGCTATGCAGGGTAGATCTTTTTGATGAAGAAACGTGCAAGAAATTAAAAGAAGCGGGTGTGAGAATAGTAAAATTCGGAGTGGAATCCGGCAGTCCCAGGATAAGGAAACAAATCCTTAACAGAAATATAAAGGATAAAACCATAATCAATGCCTTTAGGATATGTGATAAATACAAAGTGGAAACATGGGCTTTTAACATGATAGGCCTGCCTACGGAAACAAGAAAAAATCTCTATAGCACATTTAAATTAAACAGTATAATAAAACCGGATAATTTCTGGCTCTCTATTTATTATCCCATAGAAAAAACTGAGCTTTATGAATTTTGTTCAAGGAATAAATTAATTAAATATAATATGCTTAAAGAATTAAGGAATTACAGGACAGACTCTCCGATAGTATCTAAACATTTCGAAAAAGGAGAAATTCAGACTATCTATAAAATAGCCGGATGGATACTCAATCTTTATGCCTTTCCAAGGCATAAAGATAAATTTGGAAAACTTATTAAAAAAGTATTTAATCTTAAGAAAGACGGGGCAAAAAATGAGTCGATGGATAAATTCATCAACGACAGTAATAAGAAACTGGATAAAAGCCTGAACACTCCGTACTACAACCAGAGATTTAAACATATTGCCATAAAGATTACAAACAATGCCCATGTTTAGACAAAAACAACTAAACCTAGCAGCTTATACACTGTATACCATCACGGATGCATTCTTTATCATTTTGTCATTCTGCCTTCCTTATATAATCAGGTGGAATATTCTTTACACAAGCGAGCATACATCAAGATTATTCCTGCCTACCCCGGACCAATATTTTAAACTCTATATATTTTGGGGAATAATAACAATCCTTTCATTAAGCCAGAGGCGCCTTTATAAAACAGACAGATTGCTTTCCATGGCCAGAGAAACGTGGTTTGTTATAAAGGCAGTTCTATATTCCACTTTAATTGCCGGGCTGGTCGTATTTTTCATAAAAGCTATCCATATTTCCCGTTTAGTATTTATTTTGAATTTTATTTCCCTATGCGTTCTTCTTAGTTTATGGAGAGCGGTCAAAAGGATAACCATAAGACATTTTGTTTTAAGGGGATATAACAATTTTAAAATTTTAATCATTGGCACTGGTAATGTAACGAAGGAATTAATTGCCGAAATACAAAACCATCCCCATTTAGGATGGAAAATAGAAGGGATCCTGGATGATAACGAGGAAAAGGGCAAATTGTTTTACGGTTACAAAGTTTTAGGCAGAATAAGTGACTTTGAAAGAATTGCCAGGCAGCATTTTATAGATGAAATTTTAATTACAATTCCCGAAGACAAACAAATGAGGATGTATCTGCTCGGCCTGGCCAAGGAGTTAAATATAAGCATAAAAATAATCCCTGATCCGTCAGAATTGTCAGTAGAAACTCTCAGCGTTGATAAAATAGGAAATATACCGATTATCGGTTACTCTATAAAAGAACTCCACGGAGCTGATCTGTTAGAAAAAAGAACGATAGATATTATAGCATCTGTCTTCGGCATAATTTTATTATCACCCTTGTTTATAATTTTAAGTATTATTATAAAACTAAGCGATGGGGGCTCAGTTTTCTATGTTTCCAGGCGTTACGGTAAAAAGGGAGAACCATTCAACTTATATAAATTCAGGACGATGAATATTAATGCCGATTCCATGTTGGAAACTTTAAGAAATAAAAATGAAAAAGACGGACCTATTTTCAAAATAAAGGACGATCCAAGAATTAGCAAGATAGGAAGGTTCTTGAGAAAATATAGTCTTGATGAACTTCCACAGCTATGGAATGTTTTAAAGGGAGAAATGAGTATCGTAGGTCCCAGGCCGCTTCCTTTAGGGCAAGTAGAAAATCATGATTTTAATCAATTGAAAAGATTAATAATAAAACCCGGCATAACCGGGCTGTGGCAAATTGAAGGAAGAAGCGATACTACGTTTCAAGAACTAATAAATTACGACATAAAATATATTAATAACTGGTCTCTCTGGCTAGACATATACATTATGTTCAAAACCATACCTGTTGTATTAATAGGCAGGGGGGCTTATTAGTTTTTAACAGAGTGGGTGTTTTTAATGTCTAAAAAACATACTTTTATGAGATTAGTTATAGTTCTACTCATTGTCTCTTTTGGTATGTATTTAAGGTTTGTAAATAGGAGCAATAAAGAATTATCTATGGACGAACCATACCAAATTAACACCATGAAAGTATCTTTATGGTATGCGATCAGTGATGCAAGAAGAATTATGCAATTTCCAGGAGATGTCCTGCTGGTTTACCCTTTTTATAAATTATTTGGAGAAAACAAATGGGGCTTAGCAATTCCACATATTATAATAACCATTTTGGGCTTTTATCTTCTTTATATCCTATGTGGCAAATATTTCAAAACCACCTGGGGATATATTATAGCTTTCAGTCTTGTCGCTCTGAATAATAACCTGATTTCTCATGCATTTGAAATACGTCCTTATGCTGTTTTAGCCAATTTAGGCATAGCAGTATTTGTTATAATGCAGTATATTTTTGAAAAAGAATCTCCTTCGAGAATTATGAAAGTACTTATTTCAATATTCATCATTACTGTTATTCTGTTTCATCTCTATGGATCATTGATTATATTTTTTGCCTATTTGTTCCATATTTTATTTTCGAGAAAAGAAAACACAATCAGATATTTTATCTCAAAACATCTGAAATACTATGGAGTATCACTGCTGATTGCTTTACCGATATGGTACTATTTTGCCTTTGGCAGCGATAAATCATATTTAAAGAGTTTTACCCAGACAAGCGAAGGTAGCTTTGAATACATACATAGAGGAATCATCCCCATGGCCAAAGGCATATTCGGCAATCTTATTTGTTTCAAGAAGCTGTATTTCTTATTGGCTGGATTAATTTTTGCTTTTTTGATCCCGCATAAAGAAAGATTAAAACAAATAATGTTCTTTATCGTAATGATTATGTTGCCGATTGGGTTAATTTTGCTCTCCAGTATTATTTATAAATATTGGTTTTTACCAAGACAGTTTGTATGGGCAATGCCACTTTTTGCTTTTCTAATTGGCTGGTGCTGGAATTCTGCCATCGTTTATTTTATGGGAAAATTTACAAATAAATCGGCTTCTCTACCTTAATAAAGAGTGAAAACTTATAAATTGTTAATCTGGGGATGCGCGGTATGGTTTATATTTCTATGTCTTGTGCATTATCTCTCCTTAAGGCCTCTGTGGCTTGACGAAAATCTTATTTTAGAAAGCATAAAGAACATTAAAACAATTCAGATTTTTGGGCCGCTTGATAACTGTCAATATTTTCCCAGGGTTTATCTTATGTTAATCAAAGAACTCTCCCAAAGATTTAATTACCATGTCCTTTCTTTAAGATTTTTACCGCTCGTAGTTATGATCTCTGGTTTTCTCATTTGGCTAAGAATCTACCGAAATGAATTCTCGGACAAATGGATTTCTCTGTTGGCGATATTTTCTTTTGTAAGCAGTTATTATTTAAGTTATTATGCTTCTGAATTTAAACATTATTCTATGGATGTATTTACAATCGCGATTTTTTATCTCTATTTAATATACCAAAAAGAATATATCTATAAAGCACCGACAAGAAAATTTATAATTGCAACCGTTCTTTTACCGCTTGCCATGTTATTCTCATACAGCAGCTTTTTTGTCTTCTGGATAGCAATTTACAACTTTTTATTTATGATAAGAAGAAATCCCAAACTTTTATCGCCTTTGATTATTTATGTTTCCTTGGCTTTTTTGATTATTTTCTCCATTTATCATTTTGATATAAAGTACACCTTATCCGCCAAAGTTCCTTTTTCGTTTTGGAACGACTACTTCTTATGCACAAAATCTCCTTATTGTTTCTTGAAATCATTTGGAGAAGGGCTGAGAAAATTAGTAGTCTGGTGGTTCGGCAATAGCATTCTTTTCAGAAGGGCAGCTTCTCCGCTGATTCCTTTCTTTGCAGTCTCTCTTTTTGTATATGGACTTAAATCCCTCAGAGAAAATAAATTAAAACTATGGGGTTTGGATTCTCTGGGCCTGGTCATATTCTCTGAGTTATTTATCTTGGGCGTGCTAAGAAAATATCCTTTTACTGGCGCGAGGACATCGCTGTTTTTTGCTCCTTTTGTTTTCTATTTTATTGTAAAAGGCATTCATTCTTTTAGAAAATATAGACCTTTATTTATCGGTTTTGTTATTTTTTATACCAGTTTCCTTTTTTTATGCAGCTTAAACTCTTTTTTAACCTATTGGAAATTGTATGATTAAATCATCTCGGAAAATTTACCCATTCTATCTTCTTGTGGATATTCTGATAATTGCTATCTGCTTGTTGCTTTCTTATATTATTAGATATAGAGCTAATCTGCTTATCGAAAAGAGCTTCCCGTATTTTATAGAATATGCTTTTATTTTTACGTTATGGGGCATATTTATAATTACATCTTTTAACAGAAAGAATCTTTATTCTACCGACAGAAGTCTTACCATACCTAAAGAAACAACTATGGTAATCTTAAGTACTCTTTACATTAGTGTATTGATGAGTACTATTATATTCTTTGCCCAATATAAGTTTTTCTCCCGGAAAGTCTTCTTAATAAGTTTTCTCTTGCTTTGCGTCTCGTTAACTTCCTGGAGAATAATAAAAAGACTCATCTTGAGAAAACTGATTAAAGACGGTTTTCATAATATAAATATACTGCTGGTGGGAATGAAAGAAGATACCGCTAAAATCATCGTAGAAGAAATAAGAAGAAATCCACACTGGGGATTTAAAATTGTCGGCTTTTTAGATGACCAGCTAAGAGGGGATATAAACAATATCCCTGTGTTAGGCAAACTTAAAGATTTAACAATTGTTGTTAAAAAATATTTTATTGATGAGATTATTATAACAACTTCGCTGGAGAACAAAACTATTTCGGAGTTAATAGGACAGGCAAAGAGATTGCCGCTCGGGATAAGATTAATGACTGATAATTTTACCGAACTCGAACAAATTCTTAATATAAGTTATTTGGGAATTATCCCGCTGCTTACATATAAAGAGAGAAAACTGCATCCTGCCGAATTATTCTTAAAGAGGCTATTTGATCTAACCATTGCTTTATTGGTGTTAATTTTATTTATGCCGTTGTTTATAATAATATCCATACTAATAAAAATTGATTCCTCGGGATCAGTATTTTATACTCAGAAAAGAGTGGGATCAAAAGGAAAGATCTTTAAACTTTACAAATTTCGCTCCATGATTAAAGATGCTGATAAATTAAAAGATACATTGTTGGATAAAAATGAAGTAAAAGACGGCATAATTTTTAAAATAAGAAGAGATCCCCGCATAACAAGATTAGGAATATTCTTAAGAAAAACCAGTTTAGATGAATTCCCCCAGCTGTTTAATGTAATAAAAGGCGATATGAGCCTAGTTGGTCCGCGGCCACCGACACCTGAAGAGGTAAAAAAATACAACCATTTTCATATGGATAGATTATCTATAAAACCAGGGATAACGGGTCTGTCTCAAGTAAAAGGAAGAAGCAGCCTCACTTTCAGAAAATGGGTAAAGTGGGATTTATGGTATGTAAATCATTGGTCATTTATGCTGGACTTAAAAATTCTGTTATTAACGATACCGGCGGTAATCAAAGGCAGAGGGGCATATTAATAATATGAGCAGCAGAATCTCTAAAACCACTATTGCAATATTTTATGAGGAGTATGGGAATCGGCATTATATATCTTAAGTTAAAAAAGAAAAAAAGAAATTATATATTTTATATTCTTGTTTTATGCGTTTTATTATGTGGAATTATTTTAGATAGCGAAGCCAATGAGTTAAGAATTAATTTCATAGATGTTGGCGAAGGCGACTCTATTCTTATTCAGACACCTAAAGATAAAGCCATTCTAATAGATGCCGGCAATATTATTTCCGGTTTTAAAGTAGTAGAATATTTAAAGGAGAAAGGTATTAACAATCTGGAATATCTTATTCTTACCCATCCGCACCTTGACCATATAGGCGGGGTATTCTTTGTTTTACAAATGATAAAGGTAAGTAAGATCTCTGATAACGGAGAAAATTTAGATCAACTAACCGCTTCAAATGACTTATATCGTTGGTACGAAGAATTGGTAAGGCATAGAAATGACTACAGCGTTCTAAAAGCTGATGATAAGTTTTCAATAGATGGTTTAAATTTCAAAATCATCTGGCCTTACTGGCCTCTCGTTTTCTCCGATTTTAATAGCAATTCCTTAGCTGTCCTGTTAGAATATAAAGGCTTCAAATGTCTCTTGGCTTCAGACTTGACCGCCAAGTCTGAAGAAGAAATACTCAAGAGAAGTGATGATTATAAGAAAATAGATATTTTAAAAGTTGCTCACCATGGCAGCAAAGATGCAAGCGAGAAAGATTTTTTAAAAGCGCTATCACCGAAAATAGCCATTATAAGTGTAAACAAAAATAATATAAGGAGATATCCCTCTAAAAAAATATTGCAAAGATTAAGTGAATTGGGTTCCATAATCTATCGCACCGACAAAGACGGAGATATTACCGCTTACGTAGATGAAAGAAGAAATATAAGAATCCTAACAGAGAAATAACTTTAAACATATAATTATCGTCAATATCTTCAAAGAAAAGGTGGCATCTTGCCAAACAGAATAACTATTATTAGCTATTTAGATAATGCAATCTATTTCTTCTTTTGCCTTATATGTTTCTTCCTGCCAATATCTAATGCTTTAGTTAGTATAAATTTTGGCTTTATTTTTATCCTATTCATTATTAAATTTATCTTTGCTGCTCATGATAACAGTTTTTTTAGAAAACTATTTCTCGACCGATTATCTCTCCTTGTCATAGTTTTCACTATAGCAATTGGTTTGAGTATTTTCAACAGCGGCGAATACATTAAAAATAGTTTTAATGCCTGGGGATTAAAGTGGCTGGGAAAGATTTTGTTATTCTATTTTTCTTATTTTATTTTCAGAAAGAAAAACCCAAAGATTTTATTAAAATTCCTTATATTATCTACCTTTTTAGTCAGCATAAATGGCATCTTCCAGCAAATAAACGGAACTGGTTTCATCAGGGGCTATAGTTTGATCAAAGTGCCGTGTTATAACTTTTCTGCCATGTGTTCGACATTCAACCATTATAACGGTCTAGCCTCTTTTCTTGTAATCATGTTTTTTATTAACTTTGGGATCTGTCTGGAAAAAATAAACAATTCTAAGAAAACGGGGATATCTTTCTCGGATATTCTTTATTATTTAAATATTATTTTGATTACTTATTGTATAAGCATGACGTATTCCAGGGGAGGATGGATTAGTTTACTGATAGGTTTTCTTATAATGATTGCAATTATTTCCTGCATGAATAAGAATAGCAGACCGCTGATTCTTAGTTCTGTGTTCTTAATATTATTCATCGTAGCATTATTTTTTGCATCACCATTAAGGGAAAGGCTGTTATTTATTTTTAAAGGAGGAGATGCCTCAAGATTAGGAACATGGAAAACAGCACTAACTATGTTCAAAGAATCTCCTTTGTTAGGCAAAGGCATAGGAACGTATATGAACTATCTGCCGCGCTACACTGATGTAAGAAGCTATCAATATGCTCACAATTCCTATCTCCAGCTACTGGTAGAAACAGGGATACTCGGCTTGATTGCATTTCTGTTAATACTGATTCAATGGTTAAAGAATAGCCTAAATTTTATAATGCACAATAAGGAAAACTATATATTCCTTGGCATCTTCTGTGGATTGTGCGCATTCTTAATCCATTCTTTCTTTGATAATCAGTTATTTTCTTTAAAATTAGCGACGTTATTCTGGCTCTTACTAGGACTTAGCTCCTCGTTTATATACAAAATATACAAGGAATAATGTTAAACGTTGTTTCTGTCTTTTGATTTTTCTTTACAAAAAATCATAGATTGCTATAATATTTTGCAATAACCGGAGGAAAAAGCTTCTTATGGATAAAAAAAACATAAAAAACACTAACTTAAAAGACAAAACTATCATTATGCGGGTAGATTTTAATGTCCCGCTGGATGAAAAATTAAACATCACAGACGACACGCGCATAAAAGCAGCATTACCGACTATCAAATACATATTAGATAATGGTGCAAAAAGGCTTATCCTGATGTCACATTTAGGAAGGCCCGATGGTAAAATAAAGGAAGAGCTAAGGTTAAATCCTGTGGCAAAAAGACTACAGGAACTTTTAGGCGAACCCGTGGATAAGCTTGATGATTGCATAGGCGAAACAATAAAAAAACAAATACAGGCCAGTAAAAAAAGGCTGATTCTGCTTGAGAATTTGAGATTTCATGCCGAAGAAGAAGAAAACGATCAGAATTTCGCCAAGGAATTGGCCGGTCTTGCCCAAATTTATGTAAATGACGCCTTTGGTACTGCTCACAGGGCACACGCCTCTACTGAAGGAGTAGCCCATTATTTGCCGGCTGTAGCCGGATTTCTGCTGGAGAAAGAAATAAATTACCTCGGTAAAACGCTAGAAAATCCTGCAAAACCATTTGTGGTTATCTTGGGTGGTGCAAAAGTCTCTGACAAGATTGGCGTGATTGAAAATTTGCTAAAGAAAGCGAATAAAATTATTATCGGCGGCGGAATGGCTTATACATTTCTTAAAGCCCAAGGCAAAGAAATCGGAAAGTCAAAATTAGAAAAAGATAAAATAGATATTGCAAGGGATATTCTGAAAAAAGCCGAACAAAACAAAGTTCAGATTTTATTGCCGATTGATAACGTATGTGTCAAAGAAATAAAAGATAATGCCGAAATTACATTGGCTGGAGAAAATGTGCCGCCAGATTTAATCGCTGTAGACATTGGCCCTAAAACAGTTGATAATTTCAGAAAAGCCCTGGCTGATGCAAAGACAATTGTCTGGAATGGACCAATGGGCATATTTGAAATGGATAAATTTGCCGATGGCTCAAAACAAATAGCCGAATATATAGCAAACTTAAAGGCTACTACAATTATCGGCGGAGGAGATACTGCTGCGGCTGTGGCAAAATTCGGCCTAGAAGACAAAATGACACATATTTCCACGGGTGGAGGAGCTTCTTTGGAATTTCTCGAAGGAAAGACATTACCCGGTATTGCAGCGCTTTCGGATAAATAAATCATATGCGTAAAATTATCATTGCAGGAAATTGGAAGATGTATAAAACCATTAGCGAAGCTATTGAATTGGCTAATGGTCTGAAAAGAAATCTCTACGATATCCAAGATATTGAAATTGTCGTCTGCCCGCCTTTTACCTGTTTAGACCAGGTTTCAGAGGTTATCGCTGAGTCCAATATCAAATTAGGCGCTCAAAATATGTACGGTCAGGAAGAAGGGGCTTTTACCGGAGAAATATCACCTGTAATGTTAAAAGAATTGGGTTGTCAATATGTTATCATCGGTCACTCAGAAAGACGCCAATATTTCTCAGAGACCAATGAAATGGTCAATCAAAAAGTAAAATCCGCCTTAAAACACAATTTGACACCAATAGTATGCGTGGGGGAAAGATTAGAAGAACGCAAAGCAAATAAAACATTTGAAGTTGTAAAAAACCATATAAAAAACGGCCTAAAAGATATTCCCGTAGGAGAACTGAGCAGAATAGTCATCGCCTATGAACCGGTTTGGGCAATCGGAACAGGTTTAACCGCAAAACCAGAACAGGCACAGGAAGTACACAGCTTTATCCGTAAATTGTTATGCGAAATGTCAGATGCACAAACCGCCCAAGATATAACAATTCAATACGGAGGAAGCGTAAAGCCTGAAAACATAAAAGATCTAATCAAAGAAAAAGATATCGACGGTGCGCTGGTAGGCGGGGCATCGCTAAAAATCGAATCATTCGTAGAAATAGTAAAAAATTCATCAGGGCACTTTAAAAAAGGAACATAAAATGATGGGTCTCATAATAGCAATTCACATTATTGCTTGTATAGGTTTAATCTTCTTTATCTTAATCCAAACAGGCAAAGGGGGAGGTCTTGTTGAAACATTTTCTTCGGTAGAATCGATCTTTGGCACCAAAACCAATACCTTTCTCACTAAGGCAACTTCTGTTTTGGCAGTAACGTTCTTTATTACCTGTCTTTTACTGGCTTTCTTTTCGGTCCAGCAAAATAAATCCATCGTAGAACGAAAAGCCAGAAGACAAGCTGTAAATATAGGTCAAACCGATATTGCACAAGAAAATCAAAAGAACAAAGAAGAAAAACAACAAACAGACACAAAACAGGAAACCCCACAAACTGATGCTGCTAAAGAAAGTGCAGCAACAAATCAATAACAGGATTATTTTTTTAATCTCTTACAGACTGTCTTAAATTTCGATAAGACAGTCTTTTGTTTATATGCGCCTTATAATATTATTTTTAATTTTAACGAATGTTTTTCTGCCGATTACGGCGAATGCCGAACAGAAAGATTATGGCGATGCCATAATTATTGCCTCCATCGCAGACGCCAGAACGCTTATTCCTATACTTGCTTCGGATACAGCCTCAAGCCAGGCCTGTAGTCAAATCTTTAACGGTCTGATCAAATATGACAAAAACCTAAACATCGTCGGTGATCTGGCAGAAAAATGGGAAGCTTCTAAAGACGGCTTCAGTATTACGTTTTATTTAAGAAAAAATGTGTGTTGGCACGACGGATATCCATTTACAGCAAAAGATGTAGAATTTACCTATCAAAAATTAACAGACCCGAACACGGCAACACCATATAGCGGTGATTTCAAAATGATCGATAAATTAGAGATAATAGACGATTATACTGTCAAGGTAACCTATAAAGAACCTTTTTCGCCAGGATTATCCAGCTGGGGCATGTCTATCATTCCCAAACACATCTTGGAGGGAAAGGATTTGAATAAAACAGACTTCCAAAGAAATCCTGTAGGTACAGGTCCGTACCGGTTTAAAAAATGGAAGGCACAGGAAAAGATAGAATTAATTTATTACGACAAATACTTTGAAGGCCGTCCTTATATTTCAAGGTATATAAACAGAGTAATTCCAGATGAGGCAAGTATATTTTTAGAGCTGCAAACCAAGGCCATAGACTACGCAGGACTTTCTCCCATAGCTTACAAATTTAAAACTCAGACAAAATTTTTCCAGGATAACTTCAATAAGTTTAAACTGCCCGGATTTGGTTATACTTATTTAGGCTACAATTTAAAAAATCCATTATTTAAAGACAGGAATGTAAGGACTGCCCTGGATTACGCTATAGATAAAGAAGAAATTATCAAAATGATTTTCTTTGGTCTGGCTAAACCCATCACCGGTCCTTTTATTATAGATTCCTGGGCGTACGATAACCAGATAAAACCGCGGGAATTCAACTTAGAAAAAGCCAAACAACTATTAAAAGAAGCTGGCTGGCAGGATTCAGATGGCGACCAGATCTTAGATAAGAACGGGATAAGATTTGAATTTACCATAACAACCAATCAGGGTAATGACGAAAGGATAAAAACCGCTGAGATCATACAAAAGCGGCTCAAGGATATAGGCATAAAAGTCAAAATTAAGGTTTTGGAATGGAGCGTATTCTTGTCTGAGTGTGTAGAAAAAAGAAATTTTGATGCGGTATTATTGGGCTGGTCATTGTCTTTAGACCCCGATCCTTTTGATATCTGGCATTCTTCGAAAACAAAAGAGGGGGAATTCAATTTTATCGGCTACAAAAATGAAGAAGTTGATAATTTGATTATCGAAGGCAGAAGGACATTCGACCAATCAAAGAGAAAAGAAATTTATCATAAAATACATAAAATTATTTTCGAGGAACAACCATATATGTTTTTATATTCGCCGGAATCTTTAGTCATCATTGACAGAAGGTTCCAGGGTATAGACCCAGGCCCGGCTGGCATCGGTTATAATTTCATTAAATGGTGGGTTGCCAAAGAAAAACAAAGATATAAAAATGTAATCCAGGAATAAATTTTATGTTAAATTACCTGATAAAAAGGTTGCTCGGTTTGATTCCTTTATTAATCGGAATTACTTTAATTTCATTTGCCGTAATTCATCTGGCTCCCGGCAAACCTACAGATGCGCTTACCAATCTTAACCCAAAAATATCTTTGGACGCACGTGCAAAATTAAACCGCTTATACGAACTGGATAAGCCCATATTCATTCAGTATAAAAACTGGCTAAAAAGATTTGTCAGATTGGATTTCGGTGAATCTTTTATCGATGCAAGAAAAGTTATCGACAAAATTAAAGAACGCCTGCCCATAACTCTATTCATAAACATAGTATCGATTATTCTGATTTTATTAATCGGCATACCGCTGGGGATAATCGGCAGCACTAAACAAGGCTCATTTACCGATAAATCAATCACTGCATTTGTGTTTATTGGTTTTGCCATGCCTTCATTCTGGCTGGCCTTGATATTGATGGATATATTTTGCATAAAATTAGGCTGGCTGCCTGTATTAGGAATGACCTCGCTGGATTTTGAAAGTTTTAATCTTATAGAAAAAATTATTGACCTTTCCAGGCATCTGGCGCTTCCCATATTTATTTTTGTCTTCGGAGGACTGGCGGGAATTTCCAGGTATATGCGCCAATCTATGATACAAACTCTTAACAAGCCTTACATTCTAACCGCACGCGCAAAAGGCCTTTCCCAAAAAGTAATCATTTATAAACATGCGTTAAGAAACAGTTTGTTACCTATTATTACATTACTTGGTTTATCTATCCCGGGACTTATCAGCGGCAGTGTAATAATCGAATCTGTCTTTGCCATACCAGGAATGGGAAGGTTATTCTTTGAGTCGGTAATGTCCAGGGATTATCCTGTGATAATGGGGATATTGACGATTGGTGCTATTTTAACAATGTTAGGCAATCTTTTAGCCGACATATGTTATGCCTATGCGGATCCGCGGATTCGTTATTCAAAACAATGAGCGCATTAGACAATAAAACATTATTCTGGGGTTTATTCTTCGTCATATTATTATCTTTGATTGCTGTTTTTGCACAGTTTATTTCTCCGTATGCTTATGACACAATAGATGCGGATAATATTCTCCAACCGCCTTCAGCCGGGCATATTTTCGGCACAGACCAACTAGGAAGAGATGTGCTCAGCAGAATGATATACGGCACTCGTATTTCATTAAGCGTGGGATTTATTGCGGTTGGCATTGCCACTTTCATAGGAATAATTCTGGGCTCAATGGCTGGATTTTACGGCGGATTCATAGACAGGGCTATAACCATATTTATCGACATTATGCTTTGTTTCCCGGTATTCTTCCTGATTCTTGCTATAGTAGCCTTACTTGAACCCAATATCTACAATATTATGATAGTTATCGGCCTTACCAGCTGGATGGGCCAGGCCAGATTAATCAGGGCGGAAATACTCTCTTTGAAAGAAAGGGATTTCATATTGGCAGAAAAAGTCCTGGGTGCTTCCAATCAAAGAATAATATTCTTTCACTTATTGCCTAATGCCGTAGGACCTGTTATTGTAAGCGCAATTCTGGGCATTGCTGGCGCAATTCTAGTGGAATCGGGATTAAGTTTTTTAGGTATCGGCATTCAGCCTCCCACTCCCAGCTGGGGAAATATTTTATCCGAAGCCAAATCCACCCTGGGCATAGCGTGGTGGCTGAGCGTATTCCCCGGATTAGCCATATTCATCACTATAATCTCTTATAATCTGGTAGGGGAAGGACTAAAAAAATATTTAAGATGAACTCAAACATTCTTCTAAAAGCAAGCAAACTGAACACAAGAATCTTTTATAAAGACTCTGTGGTTAATGCTGTCTGCGATTTGGATTTGGAATTAAGAGAAAAGGAAATATTGGCAATAATTGGTGAGAGTGGCTGCGGCAAAACCATGTCCATGTTATCTCTGACCAATCTTCTTCCGCAAAGCGCAAAGATTACAGAAGGACAAATATTATTTAATGGTAAAGATATCGAAATGGATAACGAAGATCAACTGAGAAAAATACGAGGCGCCCAGATTAGTTATGTGTTCCAAGATGCGACGGCATCTTTGAATCCTCTGTTTAGCGTTGGCGAACAAATCAGGGAAATGTTTATAACTCATGAAAAGATTCCCTCAGCGGAATCAAAAAATAAAGTATTGGAAGTATTGGAATCGGTAAATTTAAAACCGGCTGAAAAATATTACTCTTATTATCCACACCAGCTAAGCGGCGGAATGAATCAAAGGGCAATGATAGCAATGGCTATCGCCTCAAAACCCAAACTGCTTATCGCCGACGAACCGACGAGTTCTTTAGACAGAATTACAGAAATGCAAATTCTGAATTTACTGCGCGACCTGAATAAGAAGATGAATTTATCTATCATATTCATAACCCACAATATCTCTATAATAGAAAATTTCGCAGACCGTATTGTCATAATGTATGCCGGCAGAATCATAGAAAAAGGTGATGCGAAAGAAATATTGCGCAACCCCAAGCATCCTTACACAAAAGCCTTACTCAAATGCCTGCCCAAAAAGGAAAACAAAGATAAGTTTCTTAACACAATAGAAGGAAACGTCGCAGATCTTTCTGATTTGCCCGACGGTTGCAAATTCAATCCCCGCTGTCCTTATGTAATGGATGTGTGTTTGAAAGAAGAACCGGAATTTAAAAAAGTTTCTGAGGGTCATTTTACAAAATGTTACTTAGAGTAGAAAATTTAGGAAAACAATACGCCATTTCGAAAAGTTTTTTCAGCAATAAAGAAACTATTGTCCAGGCCTTGGATAATATCAATTTCGAGCTAAGAGAAGGTACTATCCTGGGCGTGCTGGGTGAAACCGGTTCAGGGAAAACCACTCTGGCAAAACTAATTGTAAAGTTGTTAGAGCCGAATAATGGAAAAATTATTTATAATTTTGATAATTTTCCGCGCAATGTACAGATGGTTTTTCAGAATCCTTTCAGTTCTTTAAACCCAATGATGAAAATAAAAGATATCCTGAAGGAGCCTTTCCTGATTCATCATCTTGATAATGGAACGGATACAGACTCAAAGTTAAGAATACTGCTTGAGAAAGTGAATCTATCTTATGATTGCCTAAAACACCATCCTGATGAATTCAGCGGAGGCCAAAGACAAAGAATCGCTATTGCCAGAGCCATAGCCATAGAGCCAAAGGTTTTAGTCTGTGACGAGCCCACGGCATCACTGGATCTTTCCGTGCAAGCACAGATTTTGAATCTGTTTATAAAACTTAAGGAAGAATTAGGCTTAAGTTATATTTTTATCTCGCACAATATTGAAGTAATCTCTTTTATTGCTGACGAAGTTTTGATATTATATGAAGGTAAGCCGGTAGAAAGGGGATTAAAAAATAAGGTATTTAATAATCCTCTGCATCCGTATACAAAGATTTTATTGAGTTCGGATATAGGCGAATTACAAAAAACATCGGCGCAAGATAATTATTCCGGATGTAAATTCTATACCAACTGTAAATTCAGCTCTGATATTTGCAAACAAATGACGCCGGAAGAAATCAAAACAGAAGAAGGGCACTATGTCTCTTGCCACATTCTTAAATAAGATAAATCCCCGCCTGAAAAAAGCCAACTATACAATCAGCGCGCTGCTGATTATTATCCTGTTTTTTGTACTTATGGTCCATCTGAGCAAAGAGGTCAGTGATTTAGATATATGGCTGCATTTAAAATCCGGCGAGCAGATGGTCCTCTACAAACAAATCCTTTTAAACGATCCATTCTCATTCACAAAAGAATCTCAGCCGTGGATAAACCACGAGTGGCTGTTTCAGATACTTACCTATACTTTCTACAATAAATTTGGATTCGATGGTTTAATCCTAATGCAAAATATCGTATTTATAGCCATATTCATAATTATATTTGTTATGGGCTTAAGGAACAGGAATTTCCTTTTTGTCTCGGCAATGCTTTTTATCCTCTTGCTTAATTTAAGTTACAGATTCACAATCAGGCCGGATATGTTTAGCGCTTTGTTCCTTGTACTGTTTATTCTCATACTAAAGGAAAAATCTAAAAGCCGCTATTTATACCTGCTGCCATTTTTACAGATTATCTGGACAAACCTGCATGGATTCTTTCTGTTGGGGCCGCTGGTTATTTTTATCTTTGCTTTGACACAAAAGAATAAAAGGCTGTGGTTAGTTCTTATTACATCACTATTAGCAACGATAATTAATCCACAACTGATAAAAGGCGCTTTTTATCCCTTCGTAACTCTTTCGCAGTTATTCAAAGACAAATTTATCTTAAATTTTGTCCAGGAATTGGAAAAACCTTTTGGCCTGAAAACGCTGTTTAACCTAAAGGACTGGATATTTTATAAAGCCCTGATTATTATTTCTCTGTTTAGTTTCAGATTTAACCAAAAGAGGTTCAACAGAACTTTATTTCTATTGTGGCTTATATTTTTCTTGCTGTCTTTGTCTGCTATAAGAAATATCGTTTATTTTGCCATTGTGGCAACAATTGTAATATTTTATAACGCCAACGAAAGATTCTCTTATGATCAAAAGCTCTCTAACGAGAAACTCACCAAAAATAAATACTATTACATAGCCAGGTTATTCCTGATTCTTGCTTTTTCCCTGTGCATGATTAAAAATGCAATCCTGAATATGGGTTGTTATTATTATGATTTTGACAGCTATAAGTTCAAATCCTGTATGTGGGGGATATCGCCAAGAAATTTTCCTCACAAAGCTGTAGATTTTATCCTGAAGGAAAAATTACCGCAGCAGCTGTTTAATGATTTTAACTCCGGCTCATATCTTATCGGACGTTCATTTCCTCTAAGAAAAGTATTTATAGACGGCAGAACCGAATTCTACGGAAATAATTTCTTGAAAGAATATAAACAGGCAGCCGAAGGAGATAAAAAAACAATAGAAGGACTGATAGATAAATACAAGCTGCAGGGTTTTCTGCTCACAATGTGTATGTCAAACTTTGATGAAAAGCTGGCCAAATATCTATTTGATAATACTAAGTGGAAAACGGTTTATTTTAACGACGATGCCATAATCTTTCTTAAGAATATTCCTGAGAACAAAAATATCATTAAAAAGTTCCACATTGATTTAAAGGCCTGGCATGCGCCTAAAGTAATGATTGAAAAACTCGGCCCTAAGATTACTTATCCGACGAGCTTCATAAAAAGAGGCAATGTCTTAAAAGAGATAGGTTGCTTTAAAGCCGCTATAAGCGAGGCGAAAGAGGCCCTGAAAATTATGCCTAATTGCGCTGATGCATTTGAATTATTGGGTAGTTGTTATTTGGCATTAAAAGAATATGGATTGGCTCTGGAGAATTACCGCATAGCTGTGGCCTTAGAACCTCAGGTACTGGGCTGGAGAAACAAATTTGCCCTGGCATTATATAAATTGGGATACTTTAGGGAAGCAGAGATGCAGCTTTATCCCATCATCAAATCCAGGCCAAAAGATGCGGAGAATTATTATGCCTTGGCTTTAGTGTATCGAAAACAAAACAAACTTAAAAAAGCAGAAAATATGATAAGCAGGGCCTGCGGATATAGCAAAAATAACGATTTTGAATATTTAAAATTGTGGGCTGACATTCTTTTAGAACTAAAAGATTACAACAAAGCTGTTAGATTATATAAACTTACGCAACAAATAGAACCGCAGAATCGAGAAATAAGAGAAAAGATAAGAAAAATAGAAAAAACCTTGTAAAAATACCGATAAAAAAGTATAATATCGCCCGTATGTAATTAATATATAACGCGGTTTTAACTTTAACGAAAGGCCATGAAAAAGGTTGTAACTTTTATTCTTGCAGGCGGAAAAGGCGAAAGGTTGATGCCTTTAACCAAAGACAGGGCAAAACCTGCTGTGCCATTCGGCGGGATCTATCGCATAATTGATTTCACGCTCTCGAATTGCATAAACTCCGGATTAAGGCGTATTCACGTTTTGATTCAGTATAAATCAATTTCTCTGCAAAGGCACCTGGCAATGGGTTGGAACATCTTAAACAGAGAACTTAATGAATTTATCGACGTAATTCCCGCCCAGCAACGCACAAGTTCCGCTTGGTATAAGGGAACCGCCGATGCGATTTACCAGAATTTCTATTCGATTGATATAGAACAGCCGGATCAGGTTTTGATTCTAGCCGGCGACCACGTTTATAAAATGGATTACTCCAAAATGATTAAACAGCATTCGGATACCGACGCCGATATGACTGTGGGCTGTGTTCAGATGCCTGTAGGGCTCGCCAACCAATTAGGCGTGGTAGAAGTGGATAAAAACAGCATGGTACGCGGTTTCGAGGAAAAACCCGCAAAACCCAAGACCGTCATCGGCCAACCTGATTCCATATATGCTTCCATGGGTATATATTTGTTCAAAAAAGATTCCCTGAAAGAAGAACTGGAAGAGGATGCCAATAAAGAGACGGATCATGATTTCGGAAAAAATATAATTCCTCAGATGCTCAAAAAATCGCGTAAAGTATTCGTATATAATTTCGGCGACAAGAAAGGAAAACCTTTTTATTGGCGCGATATCGGTACAAGAGACGCCTACTACCAGGCAAATATGGATTTACTAAAACCCAATTGCCCGTTTGACTTGTTTGATAAAAGTTGGCCCATAAGGACATATCAGGAGCAATTCCCGCCTGTGAAAGCAGAATATTTCGGAAAAGAAAAAAACGTCTGTGTCAATTCCATAGTCAATTCTTTAATTTCCGGAGGCTGTGTAATAAGGGGCGGCGTGGTACAGCGCTCAATCCTTTCTCCGAATGTGTGCATCGAGGATAAAGCAGAAGTGTGTGATTCAATTTTAATGGAAGGTGTGGTCGTGGAAAAAGGCTGCAAGATAAAAAATGCCATTATCGATAAAGACGTAAAAATCAGCCCCAACACAATTATCGGATATGATAAAGAAGCGGACATGAAAAGATTTACTTCCACCACATCAGGCATCGTATTAGTTGAAAAAAAGATGAAAATCTGATGATAAAAAATATCCGAAAAGCCAGAATTAGCGACGCAAAACAAATTCAGTCTTTGATTAATTTTTATGCCGCAAAAGACCTTATGATTTCGCGATCGCTTAATGAAATCTACGAAAACATGAGAGACTTCTGGGTATGCGAAGAAAATAGAAAAATTATCGGCTGCTGCGGCCTGCATATAGTCGGATGGGAAAACCTGGCGGAAATAAAATCGCTGGCTGTAGAAAAAACAAAACACAATAAAGGAATAGGAAGAAAATTGGTGGAAATCTGCCTTCAAGAGGCAAAAGAATTAAAATTAAAAAAAGTTTTTGCTTTGACGTATTCTCCGGGGTTTTTCAGAAAATCAGGCTTTAAGAAAATATCCAAATCGAAACTGCCGCACAAAATATGGGCGGAGTGCTGCAATTGCCCGAAATTTCCCGGATGCGAAGAAGAAGCAATGATAAAAAATATCTAAGGAGGAGAAATGGACTATTTACTCACCGAAAATCAAAAGATGATTAAAGATTTATGTAGGCAGATAACCGAAGAAAAGATTACGCCTGTGGCTGCGGAACTCGATAAAAGCGAGGAATTTCCTTGGGAAGTAATGAAAGTAATTGCTAAATCCGATTTATTCGGCTTATATATTGAGGAAAAATACGGCGGCATGGGAGGCGGAGTTTTGGATTTATGCCTGGCAACGGAAGAATTCTCCAAAGGCTGCGGCGGTATTTCTGTATGTTATGCTGCGTCTGCCTTGGGAACATATCCTATTATTTTATATGGAACCGATGAGCAGAAACAAAAATACCTTCCCGATATAGCAAAAGGCAAGAAACTTGCGGCATTCGGTTTAACAGAGCCGGCTGCAGGCTCAGACGCCAGCGCAATACAAACCACAGCCAAAAAAGAAGGCGACCACTACGTTTTAAACGGCACAAAGCATTTTATCACCAACGGCGGCGAGGCTGAAATTTATACGGTTATCGCCATGACCGATAAAACCAAAGGCGCAAGAGGCGCCAGCGCATTCATAGTGGAAAAAGGTACTCCGGGATTTACTTTCGGAAAAAAAGAAGATAAAATGGGCATACGCGCTTCAGCGACGAGAGAACTGATATTTACCGATTGTAAGATACCCAAGGAAAATTTACTGGGAAAAGAAGGATTGGGTTTTATCGTTACCATGAAAACATTTGATATGTCCAGGCCCGGCGTTGCGGCGCAGGCATTGGGAATTGCACAAGGCGCTTTGGATGCCGCGGTAAAATACGCAAAGGAAAGAGTCCAATTCGGAAAACCCATATCCAGTTTCCAGGGAATCCAATTTATGCTCGCTGACATGGCGACGGAAGTGGAAGCTGCGAGAGCTTTAGTCTATGCTACAGCCAGGGAAATCGACAGCGGCAATAAAGATTCCGGCAGAGATTCGGCAATGGCAAAATTATTCGCATCGGACGTGGCAATGAAAGTCACAACTGACGCAGTCCAGATTTTCGGCGGCTACGGATATATGAAAGAATACCCCGCGGAAAAATATATGCGCGACGCAAAAATTACACAAATATACGAAGGCACAAACCAGATTCAGAGGAATATTATCGCTTTAGCCTTAATTAAGGAAGCATCCAAAAATAAAAAATGAACATAATAGTCTGCATAAAACAAGTCCCGGAAACAACACAGGTCCAGATTGACCCCAAAACAAACACTTTAATCCGCGAAGGCGTCCAATCCATAATCAATCCTTTTGATATGTACGCTATCGAAGAAGGAATAAGGATAAAAGAAAAGTTTGGCGGAAAAGTTACTGTCATAACAATGGGACCTCCACAGGCAGAATGCGCATTAAGGGAAGCTATCTCCTTGGGTTGTGACGAAGGAATACTTTTAAGCGACAGGGCATTTGCCGGTTCAGACACTCTTGCCACAGGATATACTTTGGCTATGGCTATCAAAAAGATTAAAGAATTCGATATCATCATCTGCGGCAAACAGGCATCCGACGGTGATACTGCACAAGTCGGCCCGGGAATTTCCGCACACTTGGATATACCGCAGATTACTTATGTAAAGAAAATCGAAGAGATCCAAGACGGCCACGCCACGGTAGAACGCATGACCGAAGAAGGATTCGAAATTCTAAAGACACCGCTGCCATGCCTTATTACAGTGGTTAAAGAAATCAATGAACCCAGAATTCCTTCATTAAAAGGAATGATGAAAGCAAAAAAAGCTGTCATCGCTACCTGGAAGGCTTTAGACATCGAAGCAGAAGAATATAGAATAGGATTAAAGGGTTCTCCCACGCAGGTGGTAAAGATTTTTACGCCGCCGCCCAGGCCAAAAGGCCAGATATTCGACGGCACACCGGAAGAATCAGTAGAAAAATTAATAGGCATATTGAAAAACCATTTAATCTAACATGGGTATTAAAATCATAAACGAAAAATGCGTAGGCTGTAAAATCTGCGTGGCGGTATGTCCTTTTCAGGCCATCACCATGGTAGATAAAAAAGCGGTGATTGATCTGGATAAATGCACGCTTTGCAGTGCCTGCGTAGAAGCATGCAAATTTAACGCTATTGAATTTAAAAGGGAATTTACCAAAACAGAAAATATAGAACAATATGACGGCGTATGGGTATTCGGTGAACAGAAAAAAGGAATTATCCAGCCGGTAGTCTATGAACTGCTGGGAAAAGGTAAAGAGCTTGCGCATAAACTTCACACACAATTGTCCTGCGTGATATTAGGAAGCAATATTAAAACCAAGGCGCAAGAATTAATATATCGCGGTGCGGATAATGTGTATGTAGTGGATGCGCCTGACTTGTCCAATTTTCTCGACGAGCCGTATACAAAGATTTTAGTTAATCTAATCAGAAAATACAGGCCGGAGATTGTCCTCTGCGGAGCTACTTCCATAGGAAGGGCATTGATATCGCGTGTGGCTGTAAAATTACACGCCGGCCTTACAGCAGATTGCACAGGGCTTGATATAGAGCCCCAGGAAAAAATTCTGCTCCAAACCAGGCCTGCATTTGGCGGAAATATCATGGCTACAATTATCACAAAAAACCACAGGCCCCAGATGTCCACAGTACGTCATAAAGTAATGAAGGAAAACGAAATTGATACCACAAGGCAGGGAAAAATAATTGAGGAAAGTTTCGCACCCGCATTTTTTACTTCCAGGACAAAAATCTTGGACATAGTGGAAGAAGTAAGCTCTACGGTCAACCTCACCGAGGCGGATATAATTGTTTCCGGCGGAAGAGGAATGAAAAACCCGGAAAATTTTGCCATTTTGGAAGAATTGGCCAAGGCATTAGACGGCGCTGTGGGTGCATCGCGTGCAGCAGTTGACAGCGGCTGGATGCCGTATTCTCACCAAGTCGGCCAAACAGGTAAAACAGTCTGCCCTAAAATTTATATTGCCTGCGGAATATCCGGTCAGATTCAGCATTTAGTAGGAATGCAATCCTCGAAGACAATAATCGCCATAAACCAAGACGCCCATGCGCCCATATTTAATGTCGCCAACTATGGCATTGTAGGGGATTTATTCCAGGTCGTGCCGCTTTTAACCAAAAAATTTAAAGAAAAAATTAGAAAATAAATGTATTTTAAGAGCTTAGAAATCATCGGTTTTAAATCCTTCGCAGAAAAAACCCTGCTGCGTTTTGAACCGGGCATAACCGCTATCGTCGGTCCCAATGGCTGCGGAAAGAGTAACATATTTGATTCTATCCGCTGGGTGCTGGGAGAACAATCTATAAAGTCGCTGCGCGGCTCAAAAATGGAAGATGTAATATTCAACGGCACAGAGAAAATTCCTGCCCTGGGTTTTGCCGAAGTATCGCTGACGCTATCCAATGAAGCGAATATCCTGCCCATAGATTATCAGGAAGTAACTGTCACACGCCGCCTGTATCGCTCAGGCGAAAGCGAATACCTGTTAAACAATAATCCCGTACGGCTTAAAGATATAAACGAACTTCTTATGGGCACCGGCATAGGCGCAGAATCTTACTCTCTGGTAGAGCAGGGAAAGATTGACCTTGTGCTCAGTGCAAAACCGGAAGACAGGCGCCTGGTCTTTGATGAGGCAACCGGCGTCAGCAAATATAAAGCCAAAAAGAAAGAGGCACTGAGAAAACTGGAGGAAACAGAAAATAACCTCCTGCGTGTAAACGATATTATCGTTGAGGTAAAAAGGCAGATTGGTTCCATTGAAAGACAGGCAAGTAAGGCTCGGCGTTACAAAGAAGTATTTGATAAATTAAAAGAGCTGGAAATAAAACTGGCTCAGTCTGAAATCAACACAATCACCCTAGAATGCAATAATATTAAAGACACCGAAACGAAACTCAAAGAAAAAATAGCTCAATTCAGCGCTAACCTGAATGAACTCAGCAAAAAAATATACCTGCATCAGGACGAAATAGAAAACCTAAACCAGGAAATCATAAATTTAAATAATGATTTAATCAACAGCAAAAATCTGATTGAAACAAAAACCCAGCATATAAAAATTAACGACGAGAGAATTTCAGAACTGAATAAAAGATTAGAGATTATCGAAACCCAGAAGAATAGCCTGAACCTGCGCATTGAACGCACAAAAGAAAATTTAGCAAAAATCAATTTAGACCTTACAAAAATAAAAGAAGAATGTCTGCAGAAAGACAACGTCTTAAAAGAAAAGGATTCAAAATTCAAAGAATTCGAAAGATTGATTCGTGAGGCACAGGAAAAAATAAAACAGGCAAACGCCAAAAGTTTTGAGATAGCCTCCCTGAAAACAAAAGCAAATAACGAATCCATCGACATCTCCAGTTCCCTTAATGGCCTAAACTCAAGAAAACAGCGATTAGCCACGGAATTATTGAAGACAAAACAAGAAAGTGACTCCAGCCAACAAGAACTAAACTCTATAAAAGAACAGGTAGAAAAATTTAAAGCCAATTTTCAGAGCATAAAAAATAAGGTCGATTCTTTAAAAACTAACTTTGATAACAAGAATACAGAAATTAAGAATATTGAAGAACAGATAGACAAATTGAACGAAACAAAAATCAGCCTGGAATCACAAAAAGAATTTCTGCAGAAACTAAAGCTTAAATATGACGATATGCCTTCGGCAAAAGAAGCTGAACTAATCCTGAAAGACATAGAAGAAGTCAATGAAAGCGAGATTTCAGGAATTATTGCCAAGGCCAAATCTGTCTATTTCGATAAAGCGAATAAGACCTACCGCATAGTCTGCGAAGCAAAATTATTCTCTCTGGATATCAGGCTCATAGATGAAAGAATAAATCAAATCGGTTCGCAGATACAAGAAAAAACCAATGTCCTCAATTCACAAAAGGACCAAGCACGGCAATTAGAACAGGAAATAGAGGTATTGGAATTTGATATGCAAAAAGAGCAGATTGCCCTCGCTGATAAAGAAGCCGTATTTAAAAATTGCCAGACAAATTATGAAAAGATATCCGATGAATTATCGTTATTGCAATTTGAGCAAAAAGACGTCGAGGAAAATATCCAAAAGATAATCAGCAGAAAAACACAATTGCAGAAAGAACTGGACGGCTTAAATCAAGAAACCATAGACCAGGAAAATATAATCAATGCCTCGCAATCCGAAATCTCGACGAATAGCAAGCTGCGTGAATCGCATCTATTGGAAATAACCCAGATTAAAACCGAATTAAACTCTGTAAAAACGAAGGAAAATGATCTCTCCACAACCTTCTCAATGCTGGAAAAAACTCTTTCAGCGGAAAATGAGGCCTTCAAAGAACAAGAAACGGAAAAATCTAACTCTGAAATAAAGATATCTCAATTAAAACAGGAATCCGTCAACCTTGCGTCTGAAATAGAAAGCCTGAAGAATAAAACCGAACAAATACATACACACTTGAAAACAAAAAATCAAGGGCTGGCTGAAAAGGAAAATATTCTTAAACAGCTTAAAGAAGAAGAATATAGGCAGAATTCTGAAATTACCGAAGATAAAGAAAATCTCCACAAATACCAATTAGGTATACAGGAAAGTTCATTTAAATTAAACCAAATAAAAGAAAGAATGTCGCAGCTTTATCAATTTAATATTGATGAGGCAGCGCAGCCGGCTGAACCTATAGAAATCGATAAAGAAACATCCAGGCAGGAGATAGACGAGCTGCGCAAGAAAATCGACGGCTTCGGGACAGTAAACCTGGTGGCAATTGAAGAGCTGGAAGAACTAAAGCAAAGGCATGATTTCCTGGACCAGCAACAAAAAGATTTAAATAACGCCAAAGAATCATTAAACGAAGCAATCAGAAAAATCAACCGCACCACAAGAAAAATGTTTCTGGATACATTCCAGGAAGTGGCCAGGGAATTTAAAAATTATTTCCGGCTGCTTTTTGGCGGCGGAGACGCAGAATTATTTCTTATCGATGAAGAAAACGTATTAGAATCCGGCATCGAAATCATCTGCCGGCCGCCGGGAAAGAAACTGCAGAATATACTGCTTTTATCGGGCGGTGAAAAATCACTGTCTGCCATTGCCTTAATCTTTGCCATATTCAAAACAAAACCCGCGCCGTTCTGCGTTTTGGACGAAATGGACGCCGCGCTGGATGAATTAAACGTAGACAGATTCAGCAGAATGTTAAAAGATTTTGCAAAAATATCTCAGTTTATCGTAATTACACACAACAAAAAGACAATCGTCCATGCAGACGTAATGTACGGTATAACTATGGAGCAGTCGGGAATTTCCAAGATAGTATCGGTAAAATTAAGTGAAAATAACAAACAAGAAAAAGCTAACGAAGATAAACCTGCCAAAAATAACAAACCTTCCACCGACGACAAATCTGCCGTATCAGCCGCAGAAACAAATTAAAACTTCTCAGAATTGATTTACTGAATTGATTTACTAAGAAATAGGCGGGATATCAATAAGAAAAACTTACGACATTATTCTTGCCTTTATGCTTTGCCTCATATAACGCCTTATCAGCTGCCTTGATGAGTTCAGCTTTATTGCGTGCATGAAGAGGAAATGTAGCCACGCCCAGACTGCAGGCTATATTTTGCGGCGGATGTCCGGCTCCGGAATCAAAATGACGATTATTTATCACAACGCGGATTCTCTCGGCGATAGCCATTGCATCCTTGAGATTGGTATTGGGTAATATTAAGGCGAATTCTTCACCTCCGTAGCGACACAAATAATCAAATTTCCGCGATACCTCTTTAAACAGACCGGCGATCTGCACTAATATTTCGTCGCCTTTCTGATGCCCGCAAGTATCATTAAAAATCTTGAAATCATCTATATCTACGAAGATTAAACTTAAGTAGCTTGTTTCTTCCTTTGCCTTTTCGAGCAGTTGTTCTAACTTATGCTGGAAATACCCATGGTTCCATAAACCAGTAAGCGCATCTGTATGAGCGCGGATAAGCGTCTGTTCATAAAGCTGGGAACTCTCGATAGCCAATCCTGCCTGGTTGGCGAACATAGTAAGCATACGGATATCATCCTTTGTTATAGGCTTACGTGTTACAAAATTATCCGCTACAATTAAACCTATTACGTTATTTTTAGCCTGGAGTGGCACAACCACAAATTCATCAGAATTAAATAATTTCAATGCAGGATCGTCCTTTAAGGTAGCTATCTTGTCCTTGGCAATATGCAGACTCATGCCGTCGTTCAAAGCCACGGCAAGTATCCCGCCTTTTTCTTCGATGCAGGGGACTGATATGGATTTAACCAAAAAGTTTAATTTAGAACTATCCAATTTATCTTTGGAGAATGAACTTATCAAATCTTCCAACTTCATTCTCTGTGTATCTATGCGTTTCCATATGGAATCTGCAGCTTCTGCTGTATCAGGACCGATTCCCATTTTGCCTTCGAGCATACCCGTATCTTTATTGACCAAAAAGAGAATAGCCCTGTTAAAGCTAAGGCCGATATGGGCAGTTACTCCGGTAAGAATGATATAGAGAATCTCATCCAGCTTCAAAGTCGTATGCATGGCATTGGAGATTTCATACAAAATGGACAATTCCGCCCGCGCCTTATTCAATTCCTCTGATAATAAATTATCCTTTTCTTGCATAACGACTAAAATTATCATAATAAAGACTAAGTGTCAAGCTAATAAAGGGTAAATTGAATAAAGCACAAAAAAGAAAGCGCTACCTTGACATCCCATAAATAATATGTTATACTTTCATAGATTTTTTAACAAATTCATAACTATTTTAAAATCAATGCTTTATCCATACATATCACAATTTAACTGGATAGATATTTTAATCATAATTTGCGTATTGCGCATGTGCTTTATAGGCCTAAAAAGAGGCCTGGGCACAGAGATATTCAAGTTCATAAATATTTGTTTCTGTACCTTCGTGGCTTTTCATTTTTACTATTCCCTCGGCGAGTTTATCAGCAGCAAACTTCCGGCTTTGCCCTTAGAAGCTGCATTAATATTCAACTACGCCGTATTAATCTTTATAATAACTATAATATTTAGAATGCTGAGGGAAGGATTTTTTGTTTTCATAAAAACAGAGACCGTAAGCGCAGTAAGCAAATATTCCGGCCTCATAGTGGGATTTATAAGAGGGATATTGATTAGCGGCCTGATTATATTCGGATTATTAATTTCTACTGTCCACTATTTTGAATTGAGCGCCAGGACATCTTTTCTTGGGCCAAGAATCCTACAGTTTCAAATAAAGACTTACGAAGCTATCTTTAACGGCATCGTGGCTAAAATCTTTCCAGACCAAAGCTTAAATCAGGAAGTAATCAAAGTTTTGGAAGTAAAAGCAGAAAAAGAATAAAGCCATATTTTTCAGCTCTTCGTTATTTTATTATCGATATTTTAAAATCCGGGAGGGGTAATGAAACTAAAAGATATTTATAGAATTGCTGTTGAAGAGGGTATAAAACAAGATCCCCGAGGGAAAGACGCTGTCGGTAAAGAATTGAAACAGAAAAAAGACGCATTTGAAGCCTTAAGCAAAGAAAAACGCAAAGAATTTGATATGGAGAGCCTGCATAATCCTTATCCTGACACCCGCATACTTTACGGAGACGGAGAAAAAGAGATAAAGAGTGCACTCGTGGGTATTGATATAGATGCGGCAGAATTACTTTTAATCGACAGGCTTAAGAAAAATAATATAAATTTGTGTATTTCGCACCATCCCGAAGGAGTGGCCTGGGCCGGCTTTTATGAAGTTATGGGTATGCAGGCAGATATCTTGGCCCGCTTCGGCGTTCCCATAAACGTGGGAGAAGATTTATTGCAGGAAAGAATGAATGAGGTTGCGCGAAAAGTTCACGCCGCCAATCATAATAGGGCTGTGGATGCGGCCAGACTATTAGACATACCCTTTATGTGCATGCATACAGTGGCTGATAACTTTGCTTCAAGCTATCTACAGAATTTAATGGATAAAAAGAAACCGGAAACCGTGGAAGATATTATCACTATCCTGAAAGAAATACCTGAATATCAACTGGCTTTACAAGATAAGGCCGGGCCTAAAGTAATATTGGGCGATACAAAACGCAAGGCCGGAAAAATTATTGTAGAGATGACCGGCGGTACCGAAGGGCATAAAGAAATATTTGACAATTACATCCAGGCTGGAATAGGCACAATAATCGCCATGCACTTAAGCGAAGAGCACTTCCAAAAAGCAAAAGGAAAACATATCAATATTATCATTGCCGGACATATCGCCTCTGACAGCCTGGGGCTGAATTTCCTGCTCGATAAAATTCAGCAAAGAGGGAAGCTCCAGATAACTGCCTGTTCTGGTTTCAGAAGAATAGAACGAAAATAAACAAGGTCAATTAAAAATTTAAAATAGATTTATTGATGCCAAAAACTATCCCACCCGAGGTTATAAACGATATCCAGGACCGCTGTGATATTGTAGAGTTGATTTCTTCCTATATCCCATTGAAAAAAACAGGAAGGAATTTTCAGTCTACCTGTCCGTTCCACAGCGAAAAAACTCCTTCGTTTATAGTAAGCCCCGAAAAACAAATCTATCATTGTTTTGGCTGCGGCGAAGGCGGCAATGCCCTAAGCTTCCTTATGAAATATGAACATCTTAATTTCAGAGAGGCCGTAGAAACTTTGGCAAAGAGAGTGGGAGTGGCTATTCAATTTGAAGAAAAAGAAACCGACCAAGAAAAAACATATACAAATGAAATTTATAGAATTAATGAACTGGCCTGCGATTTTTACCAGAATAATTTCATAAACAAGCCTAATGCGGAAGTAAATAAATATTTAAAATCGCGGAATCTCAAAGAAGATACTCTAAAAAAATTTAAAATCGGTCTGGCGCCCAATCAATGGGATAATTTATTAAACTATCTTCGCGCTAAATCCATAAATATCAAATTAATCGAAAAGGCGGGTTTGATTATCGCAAAGGAAAATGGTGGATTTTACGACAGGTTCCGTAATAGACTGGTAATTCCCATCTTCGACGTAAAAAATAGAATCATTGCTTTCGGGGCAAGGGCACTGGACGACAGCACGCCTAAATATATAAATTCACCCGAGACACCGATATATATAAAAGGCAGAAATCTGTTTGGCTTAAATCTTGCCAAAGATGCGATAAGGGAAAAAGACTATTGCATAATCACCGAAGGCTACTTTGACGTCATAACGCCCATGCAGGAAGGATTATCAAATATCGTGTGTTCTTCCGGAACAGCCTTAACCATTGAACAAATCAGATTGTTAAAGAGATATACCAAGAACGTGGTGGTAATTTATGACGCGGATACCGCCGGACAACTGGCCACGTTAAGAAGCCTGTATCTATTTCTCGACGAAGATATGAATGTAAAAATAGTGAATCTGCCCAAGGGGTTCGATCCGGATCTGTTCGTAAGAAAATTCGGCATAGAAAAATTCAAGAATTTAGTGGATAGCGCTTTGGACATCTTTGAATATAAACTAAAGGTAGTCACGCATATCTATGATGTGAAAAAAATCAGCGAAAAAACTAAAATTGCCCTGGAAATGCTCTCTATGATAAAAAGGATGAAAAATGAAGTCCTGAAATCGGAGTATCTTAAATTATTAGCGGAAAGAATATCTATCAATGAAGATTCGCTTCTTAAAGAACTCAACAAAATAAAACCAAGCCAAACTACCGATAATACAGCATGGGATAGTGAAAAAAATATCAGCCAGACCTATCCGAAAAACGAAAGGATGCTGATTAAATTAATTTTGGAAGACACGAAGATTACGGATGGCGTCAAAGGTTCTATTTCGCCCGGCGATCTACAGGATAAAAGGTTGCAGAAAATATTAGCACTGGTGTTTAAACTATATGATTCTTACTCAGAACTTAAACCAAATCAAATTATAAATTATCTCGATGATGAAAATTGCATAAAACTTATTTCCGAATTAACCAGCGAAGAAATCCTTAATTATGAGACAGTGAACCGGGATAATATCCTGCAAGGCTGCATCAAAGAAATAAAAAATGGAAACATTAAAATGCGATGCCAAATACTTCAGACAAAAATACAGGAAGCCGAATCACAAAAAGACAATGAAGGCATAAACAAACTAAAAGAAGAACTCAATACGCTGAATAAAAAAAGAGGTAGGCTTAATGAAAAAAATAGAAATTAAGAGTGACATAGAAAAATTAGTGGCACTCGGAAAACAAAAAGGATACCTTACTTATGACGAGGTCAATGATATACTGCCGGAAGAATTAATTTCCGGAGATGAAATCGACCAGGTCTTTGAGCTACTAAACAGCGAAGATATCCAGGTAATAGACACTGCGGAAGTTGAGCACATGGAACAATCGCTTAAAGAAGAAGCTGACAAGATGGACACCTCAGATGCCATGGAATCCTCGGATTCTGCAGAATTAGAAGTTCCTGTGACAAAAGATAAGCTGATACCTCTGGATGACCCTGTAAAAATGTATCTTAAACAAATGGGCAGAATTTCTCTTTTATCCAGAGAAGACGAAATAAGGCTGGCCAAGAAAATCGAAGAGACCGAAGAAAAATTCAGGCAAGTGGCATTGGCTACAAAATTCGTAAGAAGTGAAGTTATAAAAACTATTCAGAATATAATTGACAAAAAGGTTAACATAGAAGACGTGGTAAAAGAAGATATCCAGGTAAAAAGAAACCAAGAAATAAGAAAATTTTCCGGTTTGTTAAAAAAATTAAAACGTATACACGACGATCAGAAAATTTCCGCCATTCTTATAGACCTAAACCTTTCTACGACGGTAATTGAGAATATCGTCAGCGAACTATCGAATATCTTAAAAGAAATAGATCGTATCGACAAAGAAGTAAAAAAACTCAAGACTAAACGCGTACGCGGTCAGATAAAAAAGTTAATTCAAAGAAAGAATAAACTATTTAGAAAGATAATTGCCCCGTATAACAAGTTAAGAGAACAGTTAAAGATTATAAAAATCAGGCAATCTCACTTTACCAAAGCAAAAAAGACGCTGGTTGAAGCAAATTTAAGACTCGTAGTAAGTATCGCGAAAAAATATACTAATCGCGGACTGTCATTTCTTGATTTAATCCAGGAAGGAAACATGGGATTAATGCGCGCCGTAGAAAAGTTTGAATATAAACGCGGTTATAAGTTCTCTACATATGCCACCTGGTGGATAAGGCAGGCCATTACTCGTTCCATCGCAGACCAATCACGCACGATTAGAATTCCGGTGCACATGACGGAAACCATAAATAAGATTATCCGCGTCTCAAGAATATACGTGCAGGAATACGGAAGAGAACCCAGCCCTGAAGAAATAGCCAAATCTATGCGTATCCCGCAGGACAAAATAAAAAGTATATTGAAGATTGCCCAGGAACCGATTTCTCTACAAACACCTATCGGAGATGAAGGCGACACCCACTTTGGAGATTTTATCGAGGATAAAAAGGCGATATCTCCGGCGAACGCGACTGTTCATTCTATGCTTAAAGACGAAATAATGTCTATTCTCGATACGCTTAGAGACAGGGAAAAAGAAATATTGCTATTACGCTTTGGGATTGCAGATGGTTCTCCTAAAACCTTGGAAGAAGTTGGCAATGTCTTTAAGGTAACTCGTGAACGTGTGCGCCAAATCGAAGCCAAGGCCCTGCGCAAGCTAAAACATCCTACCCGCTCAAGGAAACTGAGAACTTTCTTGGATATGACCCTGGCTCACGAGAAAGAATATTAAACTTTCGCGCCTGATTATCAAACGGCTTAACTAATTATAGCTCAAGGAATAAGATCCAGTCAGCAAATACACATAGCAGTCCTTCCAAATACAAATTTCTTCTTGATTTATCACATTCCTAACTATATAATAAATAGCCAATATTTAAAAAACTGGGGCCCATAGCTCAGCCGGTCAGAGCAGGTGGCTCATAATCACTTGGTCCGAGGTTCGAATCCTCGTGGGCCCATATAAAAGGGCGGTTAGCTCAATTGGTTAGAGCGTCGCGTTCACATCGCGAAGGTCACAGGTTCGAATCCTGTATCGCCCATTTTATGAATACAATCTAAGGATATTAAATTGCAGACAGTTAACATTGCGACAGAAATAAAGAAACTGGTCAAACTTCAAGAGATTGACACTCAACTCTATAGTTTAAATAGAGAAAAGGAAGAAAAACCTAAGATTTTAGAGAGGCTTCAGAGTGAATTTGAACAAAAGAAACAAATCCTGAAAGAAAACGAAGAAAAATCCAAAGCACTTCTACTTAAAAGAAAAGATAAAGAAGGACAATTAGCCGTTAAAGAAGAAGACATAAAGAAACTTCAGGCTAAACTCTACACTTTGAAGACAAACAAAGAATATTCTGCGCTTCTTACAGAGATAAACGGCGTCAAAATGGATAAGTCTCTTCTAGAAGAAGAAATTCTAAAGATGTTCGATGAACAGGACGGTTTAAGGCAAGAATTAGAAAAGCTGCAGATAGTCGTAAAAGAAGAGGAAGGAAAGTTTAACGAGGAAAAACAGAAGATATTATCCCGTGTAAAAGAAATAGAGGCTCAGATTGCAGACCTGGAATCAAAAAGGGCAGTGGCGGAGAAAGAAGTAGACGCAAGAATATTATCGCAATATAACCGCATCATCAAAGGAAAAGAAAGCCTGGCACTGGTAAAAGTAGTCAATGACTCCTGCCAAGGTTGTTACATGAACGTGCCTCCGCAGGTAATAAATGAAATCAAGATGAATGATAAATTAATCTTCTGCGAGATGTGTGCAAGAATATTATATATCCCTGATGAACCCACAACTTAAATATGATATGTATGTCGACGGGGCCTGCCAAGGCAATCCCGGCGAATCAGGAATCGGAGTAATCATCTGTCAGGGAGATCATATTATAAAAAATATTTCTCAGCATATCGGTATCACCACAAATAATGTGGCTGAATATATGGCACTGATATACGGGCTTCAAGAAGCACTGATTAAAAACATAAGAAGCATACACATTAATACCGATAGCGAATTACTTTATAAACAAATCAAGGGTGAATATAAAGTAAAAGACGAAACTTTAAAAATGTTAAACACCCTGGTCAGACATTTATGGAGCGGTTTTGAAAAGATAGATATTATAAACATACCTCGAGAAAAAAATAAAGGCGCTGACAAACTGGCTGTCACAGCCATAGAAAAACGGCCTGTTCTTTCAAAAAAGAAAAAAACAAAGGCAAGTCAGGATGACCAATTGCTGGGCTTAGTCTAGCAATAGGAAAGTCCGAGCTCCAGAGGACAACGCATTCCGATAATCTCGGGACACTCACTAAGCATATTGGTGAGGAGGATCACTTACCAAAAGTAGGTGCCCTGAAAATAAA
The DNA here is from genome assembly GCA_028711115.1 of Candidatus Omnitrophota bacterium. Lineage (GTDB taxonomy): Bacteria > Omnitrophota > Gorgyraeia > Velamenicoccales > JABMQK01 > JAQTSV01. The sequence goes on along the minus strand of JAQTSV010000001.1, from coordinate 808,498 downwards.
GCGATTTGTTTTCGGGGAGAGTCACAGAGACGAGCAGTTCCATACCAGGCTACTCACAAAGTATCTTGATGTGGAAGGAAGTGAAACGCGACAATCTCTGCGTGGAGCAATATCTAAAGGCTTTAACCCACCGTCAAGGTGATATGGCTGTCCGTCGCAAATATCCAAAGATAGGTTAAAGCGGGTCGGTTGCTTAACTTCAAGAAGTAATTCTTGAGGTTAGAGGAATGGTCATCGTCTTTCGCCTTAGGGCGAAGGAAAACAGAACTCGGCTTATCTGACTTGCCTCGTTTTTAGTTTAATCAAAACTTACAAGTTATATTTGATTTATAGTTTTTATAGTTAAGGAGGTTTAAATGTCGGGACATTCAAAATGGGCGAGTATCAAACATAAAAAAGCTGCCACTGATGCCAAAAGGGGCGCTATGTTTACAAAGTTAATAAGGGAACTTACTGCTGCTGCACGTCAGGGCGGAGGCAATGCTGAAACCAATGTAAGATTGCGCGCGGCTATTATCAGAGCCAAATCGCAAAATATGCCGACATCAAACATAGAAAATGCTATTAAAAAAGGAACGGGGGAATTACCGGGCATCGTTTACGAAGAGATGAGTTATGAAGGCTACGGCCCTAAAGGTGTAGCGATTATGGTGGAAACTCTGACTGATAATAAAAACAGGACCACTGCTGAATTGCGCAATCTGTTTTCCAAGAAAAACGGAAATTTAGCCGGGGCTGGCTCTGTGGCCTGGATGTTCAATAAAAAAGGTTATATCGCAATTGAAAAAAAAGATATCGAAGAAGAAAAGTTAATGAATATAGTCCTCGATGCCGGCGCAGAAGATATGAAGACAGAAGAAGAAGTATATGAAATTACTACCGCACCTGCGGATTTGGAAAAAGTAAAAAAGGCAATCGAACAAAAGAATATTAAAATTCAAAGTGCCGAGATTACCATGATACCTTCTTCTACGATAGAAGTTACGGGCGCCGATGCAAAAACAAACTTAGAACTGGTGGAATCGCTGGAAGAACACGAAGACGTCCAACATGTCTATGCCAATTTTGACATTCCTGACGAGATACTGAAAGAAAATCAATAATCGCTATGCTTATACTGGGGATAGACCCTGGCTTAAATACTACCGGTTACGGCATAATCGAAGAAAACCAAAACAATCTGAAATTCATCGAAGCTGGTTATATAAGGACACAACCCAAAGACAACATCGAAATCAGGCTCTCAAAAATTTATACGGATTTAGCGAACATCGTTAAAAGATACAAATTAGATGCAATTGTCCTGGAAAAATTATACGCACACTACAAACATCCGGTTACGGCATGTCTTTTGGGACACGCCCGCGGCATAATATGCCTGGTATGCGCGCAGAATAATATAAAATTATTTGAATACGCCGCCACCAGAACAAGAAAAGCAGTCTTAGGCAGAGGCAATGCTTCAAAATTGCAGACTCAACACATGGTATTAAACATGCTTGGCATAAGAGATAAAAGTAAAATACCGCTGGATATAACTGATGCACTTTCTCTAGCCATAGCTCACTCTTATATTGCCAAAAGCGAAAAATTACTTAAGCTATCATGATTGCTCAAATTAACGGAAAGATTATCCAGAAAAAGAATGACCGCATTGTCCTGGATACAAACGGCATCTGCTATGAAGTATTAATCCCTTCCATAGTAATGTCGAGATTAGATGAATTTATACAGGATGGCCAGATAAAATTCATTACATATCATTATTTACAGGTAGAGCCTTCAAAAAGCATACCGGTATTAATCGGATTTGTTAATGAAATAGAAAAAGAATTCTTTGAGCTGTTTATTACTGTATCGGGAATCGGGCCGCGCGCAGCGCTGAGAGCAATCAATAAGCCCATATCCATCATCGCCAAGGGAATTAACGAAGGCGACGTCGCCTTGCTTTGTTCCCTGCCAGGCATAGGAAAACAGAGGGCAAAAGAAATCATTGCCAAGCTTCAGGGCAAAATGGGCAAATTCGGGCTCATCCAAGACGAAAAGGAAGAAGCTGTAATCAATGTCGCAGAAGATATCAAAAAAGAAGCCATGGAAGTCCTTTCAAAACTACAATATAAAAAGCAAGAAGCAAAAGAAATGATAGAAAAAGCAATAAGCCGTTGCCCGGATATCAAAAGCACTGAAGAATTGCTTAACGAAGTATACAGACAGAAGACAAAATAAGATGAGCAGCATAAATACTGAATTAAAAGGCGCCGTAGAGGCAATAATATTCATCAGCGAAAGGCCTGTCTCCGCAGAGGAAATTCTTAATGTCCTGGAAGGTCTGGATCTGGAAACAATTAAATCCATAGTTGAAGAAATAAAAAAAGATTACGAGCAGCGGAACAGCGGCATAAAACTTATAGAAGTTGCCGGTGGCTACCAAATGTTAACTTCGCCAAACTACGCCACTTTCATAAAGAAATTCTATAAAATAAAACATGCGGAAAAACTTACTCTGCCATCTTTGGAAACATTGGCCATTGTTGCCTATAAACAACCAGTAACCAAAGTAGAAATTGAAGCCATAAGAGGGGTAAATGTCGACGGTGTAATAAAAAATCTTATAGAAAAATCCCTTATCCGCATCGTGGGCAGAAAAGAAGTTGTAGGCAGACCTTTCGTTTATGGCACGACCAGGAATTTCCTGGAATACTTCGGGCTTAACTCGCTGCAAGAACTTCCACCGGTGGAGGATTTTGTACAATCTCTGAGCGAAAGGGAAACGGCAGAGATAACTCCTCTGGAAGAAGAGGAAATAGAAAATAACCAGACAACAAATAATGAATCTGTATCGCCTGCTGAAGAAAACCCCAAAGAAATTATAGATAAAAAAGAGGAAACAACAGATATACCAAAGAGGTCCTAAAATGCAAATTAAAAATATAAGAAAAAGAATTGATTCTTTGGACAGGGCGATTATTGGTCTGCTCAATAAAAGAGCCGGGCTTTCAAAAGAAATCGGTTCAATAAAAAGAAAATTAGATAAAGAAACTTATGCCCCGGACAGGGAAAAAGAAGTAATCACAAACATTAAGAAAATGAATAAAGGCCCTATGGCTAATGAGGCCCTGAATGCAATCTACAGAGAAATAATGTCCAGCAGCCTGTCTTTGGAAAAACCTTTGACCATTGCTTATCTGGGTCCGCAGGCAACATTTACCCACCTGGCAGCGCTGCATAAATTCGGTTCGATGGTTTCCTACAGCTCCTGCGACAGCATAAGCGAAGTGTTCTTGGACGTAGAAAGGGGAAACTCTGATTATGGTGTCGTGCCTATTGAAAATTCTATCGAAGGCGCGGTAAGCCACACGCTGGATATGTTCATGGATTCAGATTTGAAAATCTGCGCCGAGATAATGCTAAACATTACTCACAATCTTTTGGCGAATTGCCGACTGAAAGACATTAAAAAAGTGTATTCCAAACTTGAGGTATTCGGGCAGTGCCGTATATGGCTGCAGGTGCATTTACCGAAAGCCGAATTGATAGAAGTTTCTTCAACCACCAAGGCAGCGCAGATCGCATCAAAAGAAAAAAACGCGGCTTGCATTGCGTCTACGTTGGCTGCCAAGGTATACGATTTGAAAATTATTGCCAAGGAGATTGAAGACAGCCCTCACAATATTACGAGGTTTTTGGTAATTTCCAAAAATGATGTTATGCCTACGAAAGAAGACAAGACATCAATAATGTTTTCGATAAAAGATAAGGTGGGAGCCTTGCACGATATGCTGGTTCCTTTCAAAAAATATAAAATAAACCTGACTAAAATAGAATCGCGCCCTTCCAAAAAAAGGGCATGGGATTATTATTTCTATCTGGATTTAAGCGGGCACAAAGATGATTCTAACGTAAAGAAAGCGCTGCAAGAACTGGATAAGAAATGTAAATTCCTGAAAATTTTAGGTTCGTATCCAAGGTGTGAATAAATAAAACTATGAAAGAAATCTTGAGAAAAGATATAGACAGAATAAACGCCTATGTTCCCGGAAAACCCATAGATTTGGTGCAAAGGGAAATGGGGATTAAGAAAGTGATAAAGCTTGCTTCCAACGAAAATCCCTTCGGCGTTTCTCCAAAGGCAAAAAAGGCTATACAAAAAAGCCTTAATGAGGTATTTCGTTATCCCGACGGCAGCTGTTACTATCTAAAAAACACTTTAGCGAAAAAATTACGCTTAAGCCCGGACAATATATTGTTTGGCAACGGCTCTGACGAAATTATCGACATCATCATAAAGACTTTCCTAAACGCCGGGGAAGAGGTTCTAACTTCGCAAACCACTTTCGTGGAATATGAAATAATCGCCAAGGCAAACGGGTTTAGAGAAAACTGTATCCCTTTGAAAAATTTCCGTTATGATTTGGATGCGATAAAGAATAACATAAACGAAAAGACAAAAGTTATATTTATCGCCAATCCCAATAACCCTACGGGGACATACGTTAACGAAAACGAATTATCTAAATTCATAAAAGAAGTACCAAAAGATAAACTGATTGTAGTTGATGAGGCATATTGGGATTTTACCGACGTGGATGATTTTCCCGGGACGATTGATAAAATAAATTCTGAAAATCTTATAGTGTTGCGTACATTCTCAAAGGCTTATGGCCTGGCGGGCTTAAGAATTGGTTACGCCGTGGCAAATTCGACTTTTATCAAAGCCATGGAGAAAATAAGGCAGCCGTTTAATGTCAATACGCTTGCCCAGCGCGCTGCGCAAGCAGTATTAAACGATGATAAATTCTTAGAGAAGACAAGAAAATTAATCATCGCAGAAAGAAAAAAGATCTACCAGGAATTTAAGAAAATGAATATAGAATACGTGCCTTCGCAGGCAAATTTTATAATGTTTAAAACCGAAATGGACGGATTAGCCCTTTGCAAGCAACTTCTGAAGAAAGGGATAATAATCCGCGATTTGAAACAATACGGACTGGAAAATTTCGTAAGGGTTACTATCGGTAAGCCTTGGGAAAATAAATTATTTATCCGGACGTTAAAGAAAATTCTTAAGGAGGAAAAATGATTGTTGTCTTAAAACCAAATGCCACAAAAAAACAGATTGACCACATATTAAAAAGGGTAAAGAAGCTTGGTTTAAAGCCAAATATTTCCAAGGGCACTGAACGCACAATTATCGGCGTAATCGGGCCTGAGGATGTTCTGCGCGTAACGCCTTTGGAGGTATTTCCCGGCGTAGAAAAGGTAATGCCTGTTTTGGCGCCGTATAAACTGGTTTCGCGCGAATTTCAGCCCAAAGATACAATTGTAAAATTAAATAAAGACGTAAGAATAGGCGATAAGAAAATTGCTGTTATCGCCGGGCCTTGCGCAATTGAAAATTACGATACGTTATATGAAATCGCAAAGAAAATAAAACAAGCGGGCGCAACGATTTTACGTGGCGGCGCATTCAAGCCGCGCACTTCTCCTTACAGTTTTCAAGGATTGGGCGAAGAAGGTTTAAAATACCTAAAACAAGTCGGCAAAGAACTTAATATGCCGACTGTCACGGAAGTTATGGATACGCGCGACGTGGAACTGGTCTGCAAATACAGCGATGTTCTGCAGATAGGCGCAAGAAATATGCAAAACTTCAATCTATTAAAAGAAGTGGGCCAGACAAAGAAAGTCGTATTGTTAAAGCGAGGCCTTTCCTCTACGATAAAGGAACTTCTTATGTCCGCCGAATACATTTTGTCGGAAGGAAATTTCAACGTAATCCTCTGCGAAAGAGGTATCCGTACATTTGAAGACGCAACGCGAAACACTTTGGACTTAAGCGCTGTTCCTGTAATTAAAAATCTTTCACATCTGCCTGTGGTTGTCGATCCAAGCCACGCCTCGGGAAAATGGGGGCTTGTGTCGCCGCTTGCCAAGGCAGCTGTGGCTGTAGGAGCTGATGGTCTTCTTATAGAAGTGCACACCAAGCCCGAAGAGGCTTTGTCCGACGGAAGCCAGTCGCTTGTTCCGCAGCGTTTTGCTGATCTAATGAAAGATTTAGAAATATTAACCAAAGCAATTAACAGGGATATTTAATGCCTTTATTTAATCAAATAAGCATAATCGGCGTAGGATTAATCGGCGGCTCGCTGGCAAAATCTATCAAAAGAAAAAAACTCTGCAATAAAATTGTGGGGTTTTTCAGAAACAAAACAAAATTAAACAAAGCCGTAAAAGATAGGATTGTCGACGAGGCAAGCCTTGATTTAAGAAAATCAATCAAAAATAGCGATTTAATAATCCTGGCTTTGCCCATAAGCCAAATAATAAATTTTTTATCTCAAATTAAGAAAATATCCAAAGATAAGAAAGTTATTATTATGGACGCGGGCAGCACGAAACTTAAAATAACCCAGGCCGCCGATAAATTAAAACTTGATTTTGTAGGCACGCACCCGTTAGCCGGCTCAGAAAAAAAAGGAGCGGGATTCAGTTACGCTAACCTATTCGATAATTCCAAAGTAATAATTACGCCTACAAATAAAACAAAGAAAGGATCTTTGAATAAAATAAAACTATTCTGGAAGAAACTTAATGCCGATGTAATAGTGCTTTCCGCCGCAGAACACGACAAAATTCTTTCCTACACAAGCCATCTTGCGCACATAGCGTCATTCTGCCTTATCGATACTGTCCCGGACAAATTTCTTAATTTTGGTGCAAGCGGATTAAAAGACACAACGCGCATTGCATTATCCGACGCCGAAATATGGAGCGATATTTTTCTAAGCAATAAAAAAGAAGTGTTAAAATCGCTATCCGCATTTGAACAAAAGATAAAAAGGATTAAAAAAACTATAACAAAAAACCAAAAAAAGCAGCTCATTAAAATTCTAGACACAGCCAAAAATAAAAGAAGAATCATGGGGCAATAAATTTCATGCCGCAATCAAAATCTCATCTTCGCGTGAAATCGCAGACCAAAACCTCACAACAAAATAAAGAAATCATTATCGCTATCGACGGCCCTGCCGGCGCGGGAAAAAGCACCGTTGCCAAGCTCATAGCGCAAAAACTGGGATTTTTTTATATTGATACCGGGGCTTTGTACAGGGCATTGACTCTAAAGGCAAAACGCTTGAATCTTAATTTAAAAGATGAAAAGTCCATTTCCGACTTGCTTAAAAAAACGAATATTGGATTAGAATATGACAAAAATAACCTCAGGGTAACTTTAGACGGTGAAGATATAAGCAAAGAAATCCGAAAGCCTTACGTTACCGACGGGGTATCGGATGTTGCCAAAATAAAGGAAGTAAGGGAAATAATGACTACACTACAAAGAAAACTGGCAGAAAATAATAATTCTGTCTTGGAGGGAAGAGATATAGGAACTGTCGTATTTCCCAACGCGCAATACAAATTCTTTTTGGACGCTGATTTTAATGAAAGAGTGAACAGAAGATTCAAAGAATTGGAAGAAAAGAAAGAAAATATAAATATGGAACTGGTGGCAAATGATCTTTCCACCCGCGATAAAATCGATTCTACCAGAAAAATCGCGCCTCTTAAGAAAGCCGAAGACGCAATCTATATAGACACTACCAATTTATCTATAGAAGAAGTTGTCAATAAAGTGATTTCATGGATAAAAATTTAATCAGAAATTTTTCTATAATCGCCCATATAGACCACGGAAAATCCACATTGGCCGACAGATTGCTTTTGGATACCGGCGTCATTGACGAAAGGCACTTCAGAAACCAGTTATTGGACGACATGGATCTGGAAAGGGAGAGAGGAATCACTATCAAGGCATCTGCGGTAAAAATCAATTATACGGCGAAAGATAATCAGAAATATCTGCTTAATCTTATAGATACGCCTGGTCATGTGGATTTTTCATACGAAGTATCCAAATCTCTGGCAGCCTGCGAAGGGGCTCTGTTAGTCGTAGATGCCGCGCAAGGCATAGAGGCGCAGACCGTAGCAAATTTTTATCTGGCCATCGAACATAATCTAAAAATCATACCTGTAATCAATAAAATTGACCTGGCCAATGCCCAGATAGAACGCGTAAAAGAACAAATATGCAGTATCTTAAGATTTAAGGAAGAAGATATTGTGCTTGCCTCCGCAAAAGAAGGAACAGGCATGAAGGACATACTGGAAAAAATAATAACTACTATTCCGCCGCCAAAAGGAAACGACAATAATCCTCTACAGGCACTGATGTTTGACTCGATATTTGATATTTATAAAGGCGTAATGGTATATGTGCGTAATTTTAACGGAATAATAAGACCTGGTTTGGAAATAAAGATGCTTGGCTCTGGAAAAATCTATAAAATTGAAGAGGTGGGAATTTTTGCTCCGGAGAGAGTAAAAATATCAGAGCTCAGTTCAGGAGAGGTGGGTTATTTTACAGCCAATATCAGAAACGTCAAAGAAATTATAATCGGCGACACGGTAACAGATGCACAGCATCCGGCCAGCGAACCATTGCCGGGTTATAAAAAAGTAAAGCCATTGGTATTTTGCGGAATATATCCGGTGAATGCAACGGATTTCAGCAGACTGAAAGAGGCGATGGAAAAACTCAGCCTTAATGACGCCTCTTTTGTGTTTGAGCCGGAGACATCGCAATCCTTTGGTTACGGTTTCCGCTGTGGATTCCTTGGCCTTCTGCATATGGAGATTGTACAAGAAAGATTAGAGAGAGAATACGATCTCAATCTTATGATTACCACGCCCAACGTGGTCTATAAAGTGACCAAGAGAAACGGGGAGAATATCGAAGTAGACAATCCGGCCAAGCTGCCCGAGCCTCACGAAATCGCAGAGGTCCAGGAACCGTACATACGGGCTTTCATCATCGTGCCTTTTGATTCTATCGATCCTATCTGTGAATTGGCAAAAGAAAAAAGAGGAATCTTCAAGGTACGGGAATTTTTAGGCCAAGACAGAATAAAAATTATTTTTGAGATTCCGCTCTCAGAAGTCATCGTGGATTTCTATGATAAGATAAAGTCGATGACGCGCGGATACGGTTCGCTTGACTATGAATTTCTAGATTACCGTCCCACAAAAATAGTAAAATTAGATGTTCTTTTAAACGGTAGATTATGCGACGCATTTTCCTGCCTAATATTCAAAGACAAGGCGCAGGCAAAAGCAAGGATGCTGGTTACCAAGTTAAAAGAACTTATACCGCGACAATTATTCGAAGTTAATATCCAGGCAGCTATCGGCACTCAGGTTATAGCTGCGGAAAGGGTAAGGCCTGTGGGTAAGAACGTCACAGCCAAATGTTATGGCGGCGATATTACGCGCAAGCGAAAACTCTGGGAAAAACAAAAAATGGGCAAAAAGAGACTGAAACAATTCGGCCAGGTGCAAATCCCGCAGGAGGCATTTCTGGCAGTATTAAAAATATGAGGTGAACCGATGAATATATCCGTATTGAAAAACCAGCTCAAAAATAAAATGCCGGTAATCAGAGAGTGGCTGGACACAATCATTGTTGCCACATTGCTGGCTTTGTTTATCAGAAGTTTTATAGTACAGCCTTTTAAAATTCCTACCGGCTCGATGCGCGAGACCCTACTGGAAGGAGACAGAATATTCGTCAACAGGTTTATATATGGTTTGCGCATACCGTTTACTGATATCAGAATCTTTAAGTTTAACTATCCGCAAAAAGGAGATGTAATCGTATTCAACTATCCCGAAGATATTAAAAGGGCGTATATAAAACGTATGATTGGCAAAGGCGGAGATGTGGTGGAGATAAAAGACGGAAGGGTTTACGTAAATTCAAAGGAATTCAATAATCCTGCCGTAAGAAATATTTACTACTATAATCGCGGAGACTACGGCCTAATCAATCAGAAAATAACCGTCCCCAAAGATTCGTATTTTGTCCTGGGAGACAACAGCCACACATCCAAGGACAGCCGCTACTGGGGATTTGTCCCGGATAAATATCTCATCGGAAAGGCATTTTTAATATACTGGCCGTTAAACAGGATACGCGTTATTAAATGAGCTTTGCAAATAAAATAACAATCTTTAGGATTTTAAGCGTCCCTTTTTTGATTACCACGCTTGTTTATTATACTCCGCAAAAGGATTATCTGCGCCTCATAGCTTTATTTATTTTTGCCCTGGCCATTATTTCCGACGCTATTGACGGCTACTTCGCCCGCGTAAGAAACCAGAAGACGCAGGCCGGTGCAATCCTGGATCCTCTGGCTGATAAATTCCTGTTAATCACGGCATTTATCTTTCTCTACCACATAAGCAACCAGTATTTCGACATAAAACTTCCTCTCTGGGTTATTCTGATTGTAATATTCAGGGATGTGATTTTACTTTTAGGTGGCGGGATTATCATCCTCACCAATCAAGAAAACAAAATAATGCCTACCTGGTGGGGAAAGACATCCACATTCTTTCAGATGATGACAATTCTGTTTCTGTTATTAAAACTGAATTTGAGCTATTATATCTGGAATATCGCGGTAATATTTACGCTGATTTCCGGGATTGATTATCTGCGGAAAGGCATCGTGATGTTTAACGCACAACCGCAAAAAAAATGAACCTAGCCACCGCTATATTATTAAGTTATCTTCTGGGCTCTGTGCCTTTTGCGTTTATCCTGGCAAAGGTCTTGAAAAATGTGGATTTACGCAAAGTAGGCTCCGGTAACATCGGCGCAACCAATTTAGTAAGGGCATTGGGATTTAAAATTGGCATTGTGGGTTTACTTTTAGACATCTCTAAAGGCATTATACCGATCATATTCTTAGCTGATTTAACCACTACCAAGCTAAACATCTCTTCAGATTCCTTAAGATTAATTTTAGGATTAACCAGTATCTGCGGGCATAACTGGACCGTATTCCTGAAATTTAAAGGGGGGAAAGGCATTGCCACAACCTTCGGCGTGTTAATCGGATTGGCTATAAAAAATATCCTTATCGCCAAAGCGATTTCCATACTGGCTTTAGTCTGGTTTGTGACATTCTTTATCTGGCAATATGTTTCCCTGGCTTCTATAGTCTCAGCCCTATCTCTTCCAATTCTTTTATATGTTTTTAAACTAGGTCCCGATGTAATATTCTTTGGTATCATTATGTCTGTATTTGCCATATTCCGCCATAAGTCTAATATTTTAAGGCTGATACAACATAAAGAAAACCGCCTCGATATCAAATCCAAGATTCAATCCCTCCAGAAGAAAGCGCTTTCCTAAAATATCCATAACCCCTTGTTTTGCTATAAGTTATGTGTTATAGTTTAGGTGAAAAAAACATCCTGATTTTTTGTTAGACTTAAACTTTTTTTCTATCATCTAGGGTTCCCAAAAGGAAAAGCCGGGTTGCCCAAAGAAAAAAATGGAGGATAAGTAAAAAATATTAAAGGTAGCCCGGCTTTAAAAAAGGTGCGAAATGAGAGATTTGCTGTTCAAAAATTTAACCTCAAAAGATAAATCCAGAAGAATCCTTTTAGCCAAAGAAATCATTAATGAAGAAGGGATTCTTACCCGCATACATAAACATCTTATTTATGACATCCATGAATTAAGGCAAAGTGCCGATCCTCAGGATAAAAAGATAAAAAATGAACTGTTTATCTTAAAAGAAAAAAATACCAAACTGAGGACCGAATCATTTTTTATAAAAATGAAGAGCAGCATGTATGCAAATTGCGATGATAAAGTATTCATTATCAATTTCCTGCATTCTTTAAAAATTGATTTATCGCCCAGCCAGCCTTCTATGGTTTGATACTTTTCTAAAACCTTATCTATCCCGCCATAAACTCCATCTAAAAAAGCTATTCTATTTAAAGCTTGCTTACAATATTTTATTATGTTAGGATAATTCTCGGTTTCTTAAACACAGAAATATAACTATGAATAATGATGTCTTGATTATTCTAACGGCTGTCCTGCCCATTGCGGAAGTAAGAGGCTCTATACCTTTGGGCTTATACCTCAAAGAGCCTTTGCTTAAAGTATTCTTATTATCAATATTGGGAAATACCTTGTTTATTATACCCGCACTTTATCTGATTCAACCTGTTACAGAAAGATTGCGTAAATTTAGATTATGGAGCAGATTTTTCGACTGGCTGTTCGAAAGGACCAAGAAAAAGGCAGGCCTGATAGAAAAGTATGAAGCAATCGGCTTGGTGCTGTTTGTGGGCATACCATTACCGATGACAGGCGCCTGGACAGGATGCATTGCCGCCTCCTTGTTTAAAATTCGTTTCCGCTATGCGTTCTTAAGTATTGTTTTGGGAGTGATTATTGCGGCGGTAATAGTAACAGCTTTATGCCTAAGCGGCATCTTAATATATAAAAATAATGTTGCACATATATTACGGTAAAGGAAAAGGTAAAACCTCTGCGGCGCTGGGTTTGATTTTAAGGGCTGCCGGTTATAAGAAGAAAATAATCTTCGTTCAATTCTTAAAACCCCCGAAATCACTATCCGGAGAATGTATCAGCATAAGAAAATTCACCAATGTAAAACAAATAAGATTCGAACAGACACATCCTGTATTCTTGAAGAAAAAAACTGCTGTACAAATCAAAAAACTAAAAGAATGCATTCAGGAATCGATACTCACACTGAAAGAAATTGTTCAGAATAAAAATTTTGATATTCTTGTATGTGACGAAGTCTTAAACCTTATAGATTTTATTAAAGAAAGCGACCTCGTAAAAATATTTACCAAGATAAAAAATAAAAAAGAAATTATTTTAACAGGAATAAACAAACCAAAGAAACTAGCCAAGATTGCTGACTATATTACGGAATTTCGCCTCGTCAAACATCCCTTCCAAAAAGGAACCATAGCAAGAAAAACTATCGAATACTAATAATCTTGACGATGAAAGACACCTATATACTGGGCATTTCGGCGTTTTATCACGACAGCGCCGCCTGCATAGTAAAAAATGGTGAGATTATTGCCGCGGCGCAGGAAGAGCGTTTCACCAGAAAAAAACACGATTTCAATTTTCCGTGTAACTCCATCAACTGGTGCCTGAAAGAAACGGTAATTCAAACAAAAGACTTATCATACGTCGCTTTCTACGACAAGCCTCTCATAAAATTCGAACGTATAATCTTAACATACCTGCGTTTTGCGCCTTTCGGGCTTGGCTCATTTATGATGTCTATGCCCATGTGGCTCAAAAATAAACTCCACACAAGAGATTTGATTAAAAATGAATTGGAAGGTTATGGCGGCCCGGTAATTTTTACGGAACACCACGAATCGCACGCAGCTTCCGCGTTTTATCCTTCGCCATTCAAAGAATCCGCCATATTGACTATGGACGGCGTGGGCGAATGGGCAACAGCAAGCACAGGTATAGGTAAAGACAGCGAAGTCACACTGCTTAAAGAACTACATTTTCCTCATTCTTTGGGGCTTCTTTATTCGGCATTTACTTATTTTACGGGTTTTCGGGTAAATTCCGGAGAGTATAAATTAATGGGCCTGGCTCCTTACGGAAAACCAATTTACAAAGAAACAATCTTAAAGGAACTCCTGGATATAAAAGAAGACGGCTCATTTAAGATGAATATGAAATATTTTAACTACTGCGCCGGCCTTACTATGACCAATAAAAAATTCGCCAGACTTTTTGGCGGCCCGGCGAGGAGACCGGAGACAAAAATTACGCAAAGGCAAATGGACATCGCCAGCTCCATTCAAGAAGTCATAGAAGAGATAATGTTGAAAATGGCAAAGTATGTAAAAGAATTGACTAAACAGGATAACCTTTGCCTGGGCGGCGGAGTCGCATTGAATTGCGTCGGCAACGGAAAAATCCTCAAAGAAAAAATATTTAAAAATATCTGGATCCAGCCAGCTGCCGGAGATGCCGGCGGAGCAATAGGCGCGGCATTGTTTACCTGGTATAAATATTTAGGAAATAAAAGGAACGCAGACGGAATTAACGATTCGCAAAAAGGTTCATTTCTGGGAACACATTATTCAAATGAAGAAATAAAAAAATCCCTGGATGAATACGGCATAAAGTATGAATTCCTTAATGAAACTGAATTGGTAAACAAAGTTGCCGGGTTAATCAACGAAGAAAATGTCATCGGCTGGTTTCAGGGAAAAATGGAATTCGGCCCGCGCGCATTAGGCGCAAGGAGCATTATAGGAGACGCGCGCTCGCAGGAAATGCAGTCAAAAATGAACTTAAAGATTAAATTCCGCGAATCCTTCAGGCCGTTTGCGCCGTCTGTATTAAAAGAAAAATGCGTGCAATACTTTGATATGGACGCGGAAAGCCCATACATGCTGCTCGTGGCGCAGGTAAAAAAAGACAAAATTCTTGAGCAAACAGGAGAAACATCGCAAGGGTTTGACAAATTAAAAGTAAAACGCTCAATAATCCCCAGCGTAACACATGTGGATTATTCCGCTAGAGTTCAAACTGTAGACAGTCAGCGCAATCCGCTTTTTTATAACCTTATAAAGAAGTTCGAAGAATTAAGCAACTGCCCGGTAATCATAAACACATCGTTTAATATAAGAGGAGAACCCATAGTTTGCACGCCTTTGGATGCCCTGCGGTGTTTCTTGAATACGGATATGGATTATCTGGCAATAGGAAATTTTCTCATAGATAAGAAACTGCAAGGCGCGACAAAAGATAAAATAAAATACACTCAATATCTGGAATTAGATTAATATGCAAAAAAACTCACCGACAAAAAAGCAGTTAAACGTATTCGTCGCCGGGCTTGTTTTGATTATTTTATTGTTCTCATGGAAAATATTGAAGACTGGAAACTTGAAAATTTCGGCTTTATTGGCCGCTCTTTCATTTTTACTTATAATTATTTATTTAATAAAGAAAGATTTTGTGATACAATTTTACAAAATCTGGATGAAGTGCGCAGCCGCGATAGGAGTAGTAATAACCGGTATTTTAATGATAGGGATTTTTTATCTGGTCTTTGCGCCTGTGGGAATATTGTTGCGGCTATTAAGAAAAGACGTGTTGAATTTGAATAAAAATCCAAACTTAAAGACATATTGGATAGACAAACCGCAAAGAAAGTTTAATAAAGAAGATTACGAAAAACAGTTTTGAGCAAGATAAACGCCATGGCAAAGTTATCCTTACTTAAAGAACTCTGGGATTTTATGAGAGTACGTAAACGTTACTGGCTGGCGCCGATATTAATCATTTTGGTTTTATTATCGCTTTTAATAATCTTTGCCCAGACTTCAGCAGTCGCGCCATTCATTTACACTTTGTTTTAAACAATTCTATGGACTGGAAAGAAAAATATAAGAAAATATTGTTGGGTTTAGGCCTTGATGCCAAGGACGGGCATACAAGGATTACCAAAGGTAAGAATTTCTATCTTCTTGGCGGCTCAAAGACTACACATAACCAGATGCAGGAAACCGCCATAAAATTCAACGAGCAATTAAAAAAGAAAAATAAAACCCTGGATGAGATATCCGAACAGGAATTCATCGATATTTCCCATAAGGTTGGATTAAAAAATATAGAAGAAATCAAAGAAACAAAAAAGAGGTTTCAGGTATAATATCAGTTTTAGCTTGACAAAAGAAAGACTTTGTATTAAAACATAACTAACAAAAATAAACGATTATTAAAGGAGGCAAAATGTTAGCTTTAATACTGCTTATTACGGGAATAATATTTAGATTCATACCGCATACGGCAAATTTTACGCCCATACTGGCCATCGCTTTATTCGGCGGAGCGTACCTAGATAAAAAATATGCTATCCTCTTGCCGCTTGCGCTTATGATGCTTACGGATATATTTTTGGGAGTCCATAATACTGTTTTATTCACCTGGGGTTCAATTATTTTAATCTCCGGGTTAGGAATGTTTTTAAGAGAAAGAAAGAGCGCTGCGAATGTAACACTTAGCGCTTTATCTTCGGCTGTGTTATTTTTCATTATCACTAATTTTGGTGTCTGGATTATGGGCTGGTATCCCAGGACATTAAACGGACTAATCAGCTGTTACACATTGGCAATACCATTCTTTAGAACATCAATCATATCTACTTTGGTATTCAGCCTTGGTTTATTTGGAATATATGAAGTGGTTGCCCGCAAAATAAAAGATACACCGCTGGCAAAAGTTCTTTTATAAATCGGTATTTTACAGGCGTATTAACTTAATGGGGAAAGCTGTGACCTATAAAAAGGGAGTCAGCTACGGTCCCGCCGCTGTAATCCTATACCTAAATTAATCAGTAATTGTTAGGTTAAAATGCCTTAAATAGTAAAAGCCACTGACGAAAGTTGGGAAGGCGATTTAAGGCAATAGGAAAGTCAGAAGACCTACCTGTAAATTAAAGTTTTATGATGCTGCGCGGAACAGCAGAATAAACTGATAAATTTGGGATAAGTAAACTGGGTGCACCCCGAATGTAACTACGTTTGGTAGTTGTGTTCGGGGCTTTTTATTTTAAGGACAAAAAAGGAGAAAAAAATGAAACCTGTGATAGTAAAAATTATTCTTGTGTTAGCATTAGTTGTCAATATTGCAGATATCGGAACAGCAGAAGAAAATACTCAAGATCAAACGCCCGAACAACTGCAAAAAATAATAATCACGCCTAATCGTTTTTCGCAAAAATTTCAGAATTCTACAGGTGAAATATCTATTATCACAAAAGAAGATATTGAAAATTCCGGAGCAGAAATACTTCTAGATGTATTTAGAACAATAAAAGGCGTAGTGGTAAGGGATTATTATGGAAACGGTGCCAGATCTTCCATAGATATAAGAGGTTTTGGAGAGGCATCAAACAGCAATACCCTCGTCCTTGTGGACGGCAGAAGAGTCAATACTCCTGACCTTAGCGGCGTTGATTGGATGCAGATACCACTAGATAGAGTTGAAAGAATTGAAATTTTACACGGAGGAACAGGCAGCGTTCTATACGGAGATAATGCTGTTGGTGGAGTTGTTAATATAATTACTAAATCCGGAAAAACACAAAAGCCAAAATTCTCGGTTTATAATTCAGCCGGGAGTTATAATATGAATAAACAGAGCATTTCCTGCGATGGAGCTACGGAAAATCTATCTTACTCTTTTACGTCGTCGCATTTTGATACAAATGGCTACCGCCAAAACAGCGAATACAGAAGCAGCGATTTCGGCGCAAAGTTAAAATACAACTTAAATAGCAGCTTATCTCTAAAATTGAACAGTAATTATCATGAGGCTGATTTGGGCCTGCCTGGTCCATTAAATAAAGAAGAGTTTGCGACTCTGAGCAGACGTGATTCAAAGGCCAGCGAAAGAGACAATAACGTAGGAGAAAAAGATTATTATACAACTGTGGGCCTTGAAGGGATAACTTTTAATTCTGGCATACTAAATGTCGACTTTTCTTTCAGGAGAAGGACTTCTGTATCTTATTGGCCGAACTGGTGGACACCAACTATAAGTGATACATTAATTGACACATTTTCGCTTACGCCTAATTATACCTGCACACTGGATATATTCGGAAAACCTAATAAACTTATTGTCGGGATGGACTTTTACAAAACCGATACCAAGCTAAACGATTACGATACTCAAACTGATACAAAAAGCAAGGATAACGATATTGATAAAAACAGCTTAGGCGTATATGCAAGCGACTCTTTTAATATGACTGACAAGCTTTCGCTGGAGGTGGGTTTCCGACAAGAATACATAGAGTACGGTTTTAACTACGTAGATTTAACCGGCACCTATTCTAATATATGCACTGAAGAAAAAAGAAAAGAAGAAGCTTATAAGGCAGGGCTGGTGTATGTTTTAAATCCAGACACTCAACTATTCTGTAACGCCTCCAAGAATTTTCGTTCTCCGTTGACAGATGAATTTTTATACTATATGTCTGTTGCGCCGTGGGATAGACAGCTTAATACAGGATTAAGTACGCAAACTGCCTTTGGTTTCGATGCAGGATTACGCCATGCCTTTAATCAATATTTGAGAATGGATTTCACTATGTTTAATATGGATATAGATAATGAAATTTACTACGATCCAGTTACTTTTAAAAACGATAATTATGAAAAAACGCGCCACCAAGGTCTGAATCTGCAGGTTGATTTTCTTTTGACTAAACGCATAAGCGTATTCGCCAACTGGATGTACACAAGGGCAAGATTTCGCAATGGCACCTATAACAATAATACCATTCCTATGGTGCCGCTAAATAAGGCAAGTGCCGGGATTAATTTAGGATTTTGGGAGAATATAAATGTAATTCCTGTGATTAATTTCGTGGGCCGAAGGTATATGATTAGCGACCAGGCAAATGCTGCGGGTAAACTGGATTCTTACATTACAGCTGACTTGAGGATAAGTTACAAAAAACAAAACTTTGAATTCTTTTTTAATATAAATAATATGTTTGATAGAAAATACTGCGAATATGCTGTGACAAACTCTACCGCCACAGCTGTTAATTATTATCCGTCTCCGGGAAGGAATTTTGCGCTGGGAGTAAAGCTCGAATTCTAGAAATATCCATGATTTTATAATTGACAACTTGAAATAAACATATAGAATTGTAGAAAAGGACGGAGCGGTGCGGCTAAAACGTGCCGCTCCGCAAAAACAATGGAACAAGAGAACGTCGCATCCGTAACGCTGTTATTGTCATTGGTTATTCACACGGCAATTCTGACTGCAATTCCTCTGTTTAAAAATATCCCGCAAAAGAAAGAGCTTACCAATATAGAGGTGACATACAAAAGCGCCACAGGAATAAAGAGCAGCGTCGACAGAGGCGGAATAAGCAAAGAGCTTTTGAGCATAAAGCAGAGAAGCCTGCCTAAAACAGACCTGCCTCAAGACAAAGTCAGAATAGAAGAACCCCGCAAACCACAGATAGAACAGCCTTACAAATTAGACCTTTCTCAATTTGTAAAACCGCAGGAAACAATTGCCGTATCAAAACCACAACTACAGCCTACAACGCCGAAAAAACAAAAGATAAGTTTCAGCATCCCCGTGGAAATGTCTAAGGATCCGGTGTATCTGGGATACAGAGACGTTATAAGAAAGAAAATCCAGGATAAAGTCTATTATTATTCCAACCAATATTTCTATTTTGATTACCCTCGCGAAGGCAAGATATTCATTTATTTTACCGTAGCTTCCAACGGCGTATTAAAAGAATTACACATTGTTGATGACAAATCTTCTACAGATAAAACCCTGAGAAAAATAGTCACAAACGCCATTGAAAAATCTTCGCCATTCCCGCTATTCCCCAAAGATTTAAGGTATGACGACCGCTCATTCAACCTGGAAGTATCATTTGAATTAGAATAAAGATTGTATTTCCCCGCCTTTAAAAAGCAAATATAAGACATTGACATATTTGACGTTAGATGATATAGTTATGGAAAAAAGGGAGAG
The DNA here is from genome assembly GCA_028711115.1 of Candidatus Omnitrophota bacterium. Lineage (GTDB taxonomy): Bacteria > Omnitrophota > Gorgyraeia > Velamenicoccales > JABMQK01 > JAQTSV01. The sequence continues at coordinate 789,033 of JAQTSV010000001.1, read as the reverse complement.
TGATAATAGATGCCAGGAGTAGAAGTACGCAGTAACGAGAGTTTTGAGTCCGCGCTTCGTAGGTTCAAGAAAAAGATTGAACGAGATGGTATACTTCGTGAAATCAAGGACAGAAAACACTACGAAAAACCCAGCGAGAAGAAGAGAAAGAAAATCCGCAGCGGCAAAAGATAATGCTAGCACTGTCGACTTCGTGGAACACTAACTGCAACAATTCTGGTAAACAAATTGTTGATGAAATAAGAAACTTAGGCTTTGGGTATATTGAATTATGTTTCTCTCACACGCAAAGAGAAGTAAACGAGATATACAAAAATCAAGGCATAAGGGTTATCAGTCTGCATAATTTCTGTCCTGTTCCTGACGGCCTGCCTCGAAAGAAAGCACTACCAGATTGTTATAGTCTATCGTCGCCGGATACTTATGAAAGAGAAACGGCAATTAAGTTTGCCAAGAGAACCGTATTAACTGCAAAAAGACTAAAAGCCAAGGCAGTTGTTTTACACACAGGCAGGGTAGAAATACACGATTATACAAAAGAACTGGTTAATCTAAAACACAGCAATAAAAAAAACACCTGCCAGTTTGAATCGTTAAGAGAATTAGCGCTCAAACAAAGAAAAACCAACAAGCAGAAATTTTTAGACAGTATATTTTTAAGCATAAGGGAATTGGCGGATTTTGCATTTAATCTGGGGATTAAACTGGGAATCGAAAACAGAATCTACATAAGAGAAATACCTAACTTCGACGAGATAAAGATATTCCTGGATAATTTCGCCAAAAAGGGAGTGGGCTACTGGCATGATACGGGTCACGCTTATATTTTGTCAGAACTAGGCTTGACTAAACACCTCGATTATCTGAAAACATATAAAAAGAATCTACTTGGTATACATCTGCATGACGTCAAAAATCTTAAAGACCACAAAGCGCCTTTCAGCGGTGAGATAGATTTTAAAGAAATAAAACCGTATTTAAAGAAAGATACGATAAAAGTAATCGAGGCACATAAACCAGCCACTGCAAAAGAAATCATCTTGGCAAAGAAAAAACTGGAAGCATTGTTTAATTAATCTGATTAATATGATACGGGAAGCTATCGTAGCAGGTAAATTCTATCCGGCTAACAAGAATACCCTGGAAAAGCAAATAAGTTCTTTTATAAAAGAAACAAAAAAAGAAAACGCCTTGGCCTGCGTCATGCCTCATGCAGGATATGTCTATTCCGGAGAAGTGGCTGTCAACACAGCAAACAGCATAGATATAAAAGAAAACATTCTGCTTTTGGGACCAAACCATACCGGTTTAGGAACACTTTTTAGCATTATGTCCCGAGGTTTTTGGCAGACGCCGCTGGGAGAAGTAGAGATTAATTCTGCAATTGCCGAAAGCTTAAAGAAAGAGTGTCCTCTGATTAAAGAAGATATACAGGCTCAGGCTTATGAACACTCGCTGGAAGTAGAATTGCCGATTCTGCAATTCTTAAGTAAAGATAAATTTTCCATTGTGCCGCTGGTGCTTATGCCTGCGCAAAAACCAGAATACGAAAAAATAGCCCAGGCGATATTTAATACGATTACAAATCTTGGCATTAAAGACAAAACACTGATTGTGGCCAGTTCGGATATGACGCATTACGAATCCCAGGAATCAGCCAAGCAAAAAGATAACCTGGCTATCGAAGCTATCCTAAATTTAGATGCAGATTCGCTTATTGAACGCGTGGAAAAACATAATATTACCATGTGTGGTTATGTGCCTGCGGCCATAACAATAATGGCGGCAAAAAAATTAGGAGCAAAAAAAGCAAGGCTTGTAAAATATCAGACTAGCGGTGATGTCTCCGGAGATTATGACGCTGTGGTAGGATATGCGGGCATCACTATTTCTTAAAAAGAAAGGGTAAAACAAATGGAAGAAAAAGACAAAAAAATCGATGAATCATGGAAAGAATCCGTAGAAAAAGAAAAAAAAGAACCCGCCAAGGAAAAAGAAATACCCATACCAGAGGCTACCTTTAGTTTCTTCATAACCACACTGGGCATACAAGCAGCTATCGCCTTAGGAGAAATACCTAATCCTATGACAAATAAAACCGAAGAAAATCTCGACCAGGCAAAATACCTCATAGATATCATAGATATGCTTAAGGAGAAGACAAAAAATAACCTCACCAAAGAAGAAGGGCAAATGGTTGAGAGTTTATTGTATGATTTTCATTTGAAATACGTATCCAAGAAGGAAAGGATAAACACGTGATCGACGAGGAATTGTTAAAAATACTCGCCTGCCCGGCATGCAAGGCAGATGTAAAACTGGAAAACAATAAAATCGTCTGTAGCAAATGCAACAGAAAATATCCCATAAAAGACGGTATCCCTGTAATGCTTATTGACGAAGCAGAAGAATAAAATTATTTCCAACAAAATAAAAGGAGCAACAAATGTCAAAACGGATATTAGTCATACACGGACCAAATCTTAACCTCTTGGGTGAGAGGGAGCCGGATATTTACGGAAAAGTCTCATTGGATAAAATCAATAAAATGCTTTTGAAAATAGCCGCCAAAGAAAAGGTACAATTGAAAATAGCCCAATCCAACCACGAAGGCGAAATTGTGGATTTATTTGGCAAGGCCAAAACTAAATTTGAAGTTATAATAATCAATCCTGCGGCATACACACATACAAGCGTAGCCATCAGAGACGCCATTGTGGCATCTGGTGTACCTACCATAGAAGTCCATTTATCCAACATCTATTCCAGGGAAACATTCAGGCAGACTTCTCTTATCGCGCCGGTCTCAAAAGGGCAAATCTCGGGATTCGGGCCGTTAAGTTATGTACTCGCCCTGGAAGCAGCAATTGATATCATAAAATCTAGATGACTCGCCGAATAGCAAGGTTAAGAAATATCCTCAGAAGAAAGGGGATGGACGCGATAATTTTGTCGCATCCAGCAAACGTATCCTATCTTACAGGATTCCCCACGCAAGACTCATCTCTCTTTATCAACGAAAAAAATAGCATACTTATCACCGATTTTCGTTATTCATCCGAATACAGAAATCTCCTGAAAAATAGCGAAACCAAGATTTTAGAAATAAATAAACCTTTGATTCAGACTATCAGGGATTTAAATAAGAAACTAAGAATAAAAAATCTCGCCTTCGAAGAAGAACATATCAGTTTTTCTTATTATCAAAAACTAAAATCTGTATCTGCGAAAAAACTTATCCCTGTCAGAAAAATAGTAGAGGATATGCGGATTATAAAAGACAGCCAGGAGCTAAAATTAATCAAAAAATCCACATCCATAACTTTAGAAACTTTAAAATATGTAGGAAAAATCCTAAGGCCGGGAATGAAAGAAATAGAGCTTGCCGCTGAAATAGAACGCTATATCCGTTTGAAAGGAACTACGGGTACCGCTTTTGAGATAATAGTCGCCTCCGGGCCTCATTCCAGCTTTCCGCATGCCAAAAAAACTCAGAGAATTATAGCCCAGAATGAACCGGTTTTAATCGATTTGGGAGTCGATTGTGAAGGATATAAGTCTGACTTGACAAGGGTGTTCTTTTTGGGTAAAATGGACACTCTGTTTAGAAAAATATACGGCATTGTTCAAGCTGCCCAAAAGAAAGCAATCAGCGTAATTCGTCCAGGTATACCCATAAATAAAATAGATAAAGAAGCAAGAGAATTTATAGCCAAAAAAGGATTCGCTAAATACTTTAAACACTCCTTAGGGCACGGCATAGGATTAGAAATACACGAATTGCCCAGGATATACCAAAAAAATAAAGATATACTTAAACAAGGTATGGTATTTACGGTAGAGCCGGGAATTTACCTGCCTGATAAATTCGGAGTAAGGGTAGAAGACATGATATGCGTAACGCACAACGGCGCGGAGGTGTTAAGTGACTCTTGAAATCAATCAATTAAAAACAGGCGTAACCATAACTATAGGAAACGACGCCTTTATGGTTATAAGTGTTGACCACGTAAAACCGGGCAAAGGCGCTGCCTTCGCACGCACAAGACTAAAGAATCTGAAATTAGGCACCGTAATTGAACGCACATTCAGGTCTGACGATAAAATCCAGGAAGCCTTTATCGAGGAAAAAAATCTCCAGTATTCCTACCAGGCCGGCGATACATATCATTTTTTAGACCAGGATAGCTTCGAAGATATATCTATCGAAAAAGAAAGGCTCGGCGACGCTACAAAATTTCTCAAAGATAATCTCATAGTTTCCGTATTCTTTTTTAATAAAGAAATGCTTAACATATCTTTGCCAAATTCCATAGAATTCAAAATTATTCATACCGAGCCCGGCTTTAAAGGAGACTCCACAAAAAGCAGCGGTAAACCGGCCACCATCGAAACCGGCGCGGTAATTCAGGTGCCGTTATTCGTAAATTTAGGCGACGTAATAAAAGTCGATACCCGAACCGGAGAATATCTGGGAAGAGTTTAATAAGAAGTAGAATTTTTATTTAAGGAGAGCAAAATGAATATCAAAGAAATTAAAGAGATGATAGCGTTAATGAATGAAAATCACCTGCTTGAGCTGGAGATAGAAAAAGAAGGCATGCGCATACGCCTGAAGAAAGAGTCTGTCGGCGGTGAAAAAACATCGACGCCGTCGCAAATAGTCACCATCCCGCAATTCACCATGACTCAGGAATCTATCCAGTCGCAACCCAAAAAAGAAGAATCTGCAAAAAATCTCATTGAAATAAATGCACCTATGGTAGGAACTTTCTATCGTGCGCCCTCACCGGAATCTCAACCTTTTATTGAGGTAGGACAGATTGTCGAAATAGGACAGGTTGTTTGTATTATCGAGGCAATGAAGCTGATGAACGAAATAAAATCAGAAGTAAAAGGTAAGGTCGTAGAGGCTCTGGTCGAAAACGGGCATCCGGTGGAATTCGGACAACCTTTATTCCTTATTGAACCAGTGTAAAATTATAGACTATGTTTTCTAAAATTCTAATCGCGAACAGAGGAGAGATAGCGCTGCGTATTATCCGCGCATGCAAAGAGCTGAATATACGTACCGTAGCTGTCTACTCGGAAATAGACAAAGATGCCATGCATGTAAGAATGGCGGATGCCGCTGTATGCATCGGAACGCCTCCGGCGGCAAATAGTTATCTAAACATACCGTCGATTATAAGCGCTGCGGAAATAACAGACGTGGAAGCTATCCACCCTGGCTATGGATTTCTCGCGGAGAATGCACATTTTGCAGAAATATGCGAATCCTGCCAAATTAAATTTATCGGCCCTACACCCGAATCTATACGGCTTATGGGTGACAAAATGGCAGCCAGAGAAAATATGCGCAAGGCAGGCCTCCCGGTTACGCCAGGAAGCACAACTGTAATCAAGGCAAAAGAAGAAGCCCTGCGTATCGCTCACAGAGTAGGTTATCCTGTAATTATAAAAGCTGCTGCGGGCGGCGGCGGCAAAGGAATGCGCATATGCCACAACGATGTGCGTCTTATCAGCGCACTTATGACAGCCCAAGCAGAGGCAGAGGCAAGTTTCGGCAATCCCGATGTCTATATCGAAAAATATATAGACGAACCCCGGCATATAGAATTTCAAATCATTGCCGATAATTACGGCAGAGTCATCCATCTCAGAGAAAGAGACTGCAGCATACAAAGAAGGCACCAAAAACTCATTGAAGAATCACCGTGTCCTGCCTTGGACAGCAAATTAAGAAAGAAAATGGGGGAAATGGCCATAAGGGGCGCAAAGGCAGTAAATTACCATAACATCGGCACGATAGAATTCCTCTTAGACAAAAAAGGCGATTTCTATTTTATGGAAATGAATACGCGGGTACAAGTCGAACATCCCGTAACAGAATTGGTCACCGGTATTGATATTATTAAGGAACAGTTAAAAATATCCAGTGGCGAAAAATTGTCTATCCAGCAAGAAGACATAGAATTCAAAGGCCACGCTATAGAATGCAGAATAAATGCCGAGGATCCGCAGAATCAATTCGCTCCCTGCCCGGGCAAAATAGAATCATTGAACTTTCCAGGCGGACCAAATGTAAGAGTGGACAGCCATATCTACCAGAATTACACCGTAAGCCCCTACTATGATTCCCTGCTTGCCAAATTAATCGTACACGGCAGAAACCGAAAAGAAGCCCTGAGCATAATGAGAAGGGCATTGGATGAATTTGTTATTGAACCAATAAAAACAACTATCCCGTTTCATAAACAAGTGCTGGAAAACCAGGCATTTAAGGATGGTAAGTTTTCCACTCATTTCGTAGAAAATCTCCTGAAGGAAAAAGAGGTTGAGGAATAACATATGGGTAATTATACCAAGACAGAATTGGGAGAAATTAAAATTCATCATAATGTCATCACATCTATCGCTGTAGAAGCAGCAAGGCAAATACCGGGAATTATGAGAATAGGCAGAAATTTAAAAACTTATTTTATGGAGTTAGTGGGAAAAAGTAATTGCGCTGCTGTTAAAATCGAATTTGATAAAAATAACGAAATTATAATAACCATACCTATTATAGTGAAATTTGGATATAATATTCCCGAAATAGCCGCGAAGGTGCAAGAAAATGTAAAATTATCTGTTGAAAATGCCACTAACATTAATGTTAAGGAAATAAACGTAAAAGTTAAAGATATAGAAAAAGGTAGAATTTTAGAAGAAATATAATAATATAACAGAGGGGGCAGGCATGAGATATTTTAATGTGATAATTATTTTTTATATATTAATTTCTGCTCTGCTGGGCGCAGTAATCTTAAGCTTTTCTTTTAATCTGCTGGAAATCAATGAGTTATTATCCCATTTAAATGCAATATACAGTAATCTTAATGCGCGAATCGCTTTGGGCGCAGGCGGAGTATTGTTTATCTTTATTTCGCTCTTATTAGCACAAATTACTTCTGTAAAACGCGAACGGGAAAAGACCATCGCCTTCAACAATCCTTCGGGGCAGGTAACAATCACACTCTTTGCCGTCGAGGACCTTATCCGTAAAATAGGCCAGGAACTGCCTCCCATAAAAGAGATTAAATCCGATGTAATAGCAACTAAAAAACGGGGCATACAGGTCAATATCAGACTTATTCTCAGATCAGAAACCAATATACCGGAATTTACAGCCCAATTGCAAGAAACAGTAAAAAGCCGCATACAGGAAGTTTTCGGCATCGATGAATCAATAATAGTAAGAATTCATGTGGCAAAAATTGTAACCCAACAGGAAAAACCAAAGAAAAAGAACGAAGTAGCCCTAGAAGATACAGAAATAAAAGTACCTTATCCAAGGATATAAGAATAAAACTTCCAAAGGAGGATTGAGAGTATGAAAATTGGAGTGTTAACAGGCGGCGGTGATTGCCCCGGATTAAACGCAGTAATAAGGGCAATCGTGAGAAAATCAGTGAATAAGAATCATCAGGTGGTCGGCATTAAAAATGGCTGGAAAGGTTTGATTGACGGCGAATACGAAGAACTTAATATAAACAACATCACCGGAATTCTTCACAGAGGCGGAACGATTTTAGGCACAAGCCGGACCAATCCTTACAAAAAAGAAAAAGGCGTGGAAAAGGTAAAAGAAAGCCTTAATAAATTAAAACTCGACGCGCTTATTGCGATAGGGGGAGAAGATACTTTGGGCGTTGCTTATAAATTGATAAAAGACGGTATTAAAAACATCGTAGGAGTACCCAAAACCATTGATAATGACCTCTCGGCTACAGATTACACATTCGGTTTTGATACAGCCATAAATATTGTTACGGAGTGTATCGACAGATTGCACACAACCGCTGAAAGCCATCATCGTATAATGGTAGTAGAAGTTATGGGTCGTCATGCCGGATGGATCGCCACAGAAGCAGGCATGGCTGGCGGCGCGGATATGATTCTCATACCAGAAATACCCATAGATATAAAAGAAATCTGTGCTGCTATCAAAAAAAGGCATGAGCGCGGACGCACTTTCAGTATTATAGTTGTAGCTGAAGGCGCAACCTTTAAACAGGACGACATGGTATTGCAGGAAGAAAAGAAAGACGAATTTGGCCACGTACGTTTAGGCGGTATAGGCCAAATACTCGCAGAAAAAATAGAAAAAATAACCGGTTATGAAACCCGCGTCACAGTGCTGGGCCATATTCAAAGGGGCGGCTCGCCCACTGCGTTTGACAGGATACTCGGTACGCGTTTCGGCCTGAAAGCGGTGGACCTCGTATTGAATAAAAAATTCGGCAGAATGGTAAGTCTCACCGGAAACAAAATCATAGACGTTCCTTTAGAAGATGCAGTGGCGAAACTAAAGACAATCGATATGGAGCTCTATGAAATGGCAAAGGAGTTTTTCGGATAATGGAAAATAAAATAAAGAAAATAATCGAGGAATCAATTCTTGTAAAAGAGAAACTTTTGGAGAATTCCCTAAAGAATATCTCACAGATAGCTGAACTTTGTATAAGAACGCTTAAAAACGGCGGAAAGATTATCCTTTGTGGCAATGGTGGCAGCGCTGCTGACAGCCAGCATCTCGCCGCAGAATTAGTGGTAAGATTCAAAAAAGACAGAAAATCTCTGCCAGCGATAGCACTTACCACCAATACATCCATAATCACTGCCATCGGAAACGATTACGGATATGATAGAATATTTGAGAGGCAGTTAGAATCAACAGCAAATAAAAATGATATATTAATTGCCATATCCACCAGTGGAAAAGCAAAGAATGTTGTCGAAGCAGTAAAGAAAGCAAAGGAAATAGGCATAAAAACAATTGCTTTGACAGGACAAAATGGCAAGGAATTTGCCAAGTCCTGCGATGTTCCCTTGATTGTGCCCAGCAGTGACACTGCCCGCATCCAAGAAGCACATATCTGCATAGGACACATCCTCTGCGAACTCATAGAAGATAATCTGTGCTAAAAAGCGATGTCTAAGGATAAAATATTTTCTAAACATAAATTGGCAAGAATAATATCCTCTTTAAAGAAGAAAAGAAAGAGAATAGTATTCACTAATGGCTGCTTTGATATTTTGCACGTCGGCCATATTTCCTACCTAAACAGTGCTAAAAAGCTCGGGGATATTCTCGTCGTCGGCATCAATTCCGATACTTCCGTAAAATCACTTAAAGGCAGCAGAAGACCGATTATGCCGTTAAAAGACAGGATTAAAATCCTTGCCAGCCTCGAATGCATTGATTATGTCTGTGCATTCAGCCAGAAAACGCCTCTGAATTTGATTAAGAAAATCCGTCCCGATGTGCTTGTAAAAGGAGGGGATTGGAAGAATAAAGAAATTGTGGGAGCTGATTTTGTAAAAGCATACGGTGGAAAAATTATAACCATTCCGTTTAAAAAAGGTTATTCTACCACCGGCTTGATTAAAAAAATCATCTCTGCGCAAAAATAAGATGAATTTTGAAGGTAAAATATTAAGAGTAATCGACGCAAATATCAACCGCGCCAAAGAAGGCTTAAGGGTATGTGAAGACATTATGCGCCTTATTGTCGGCGACAAAGACAAAACAGACAAGTTAAAACACATAAGGCACAGAATATCTAAAATCATAAAAGACTCAAAGATTGAGATATATGAAGTAGTAAAATACCGCGATAGCCAATTAGACGTAGGAAAAGAAACAAAGATAAGAAGTTCTAAAAAAGGTTTTCCTGATATATTTCTGGCCAATTCCCAGCGTGTAAAAGAGGCGCTGAGAGTTCTGGAGGAATTATTTTGTATTCTCGATAATAAAACAGCCAAAAGATTCCAGAATTTAAGATTCAATTTTTATAATGTCGAAAAAGAATGTGTTAAAAAAATCGGACATCTATGCAATATTAGATGTAGGAACCTGTCGCAATAACATATCTAATCTCATAATAAATCTTATAAAGAATAATATAAAGATTATCCAGCTTCGCGACAAAAAATCTTCCTGGAAAGAAATTTTAGAAAAAGCCTATCTTATAAAAAAAATCATAAAGAACAAAGCTATTTTTATAGTAAATGACTATCCAGAGATATGCCTGTTAGCCAATGCCGACGGCGTGCATTTAGGCCAAGATGACCTGTGTTTAAAGTCTGCCCGTGATATTCTGGGAAAAGACAAAATTATCGGTATCTCTTGCCATAATATAAAACAAGCCGAGTTTGCGCAAAAAGGCGGTGCTGACTACATAGGTTTTGGGCCAATATTTAAAACCCCGACGAAAAGAGAATGCAATCCTATAGGATTTAGAAAAATAAAACTGATTAAAAATAAAATACGGATTCCTTTCTTTGCGATAGGCGGCATTGATTCCCCTGGGCTTAAGATTTTAAAACCACTGAAGATAAAACGCATTGCCGTATGCAGGGCCTTGTGTAAAACAAAAAACACAGGCCAAGCAATAAAAAACTTAAGAAACCTTTTAAATTAAATGAATACAATGAATACCATTGAATGTGCTCGTAATAAAATCGCCTCGCCATTAATCAGGAAAATATCCCGTCTGGAATGTCAAGATATTAACACTCTGTCTAAGAATATATCCTGCGGCAAAACTGTAATCTTAAAGAATAAAATTCATAATTTAAAGAAACCCTGCGCCATTGGCAGAGGATTGCGCACTAAAGTCAATGTGAATATGGGGGCTTCCACAGAAGTATCCAGCATTAAAACAGAATTAAAGAAACTGAAGATATCTATTGATTACGGCGCTGATACGGTGATGGATTTAAGCGTAGGCAAGAATGTAAGAAAGATAAGGCAGGAGATTATTGCGCATTCCACTATACCCGTCGGCACTGTGCCCATTTATGAAGCTGCCCAGGAATTAGAACATAAAAGAAAAAATCTGTTTAAAATGACCAAAGACGACATTTTAGAAGTCCTTGAAAGGCAGGCAGAGGAAGGGGTGGATTTTTTCACCGTGCATGCAGGTATCACCAAAGAAATAATAAAAAAGATACCTTATAAAAAAAGAATTATAGAAATTGTAAGCAGGGGCGGGGCAATATTAGCCAACTGGATAATACACAATAATAAAGAAAACCCTCTTTATGAATATTTTGATAATGTCTTAAAAATCGCAAAAAGATTTGATATAACTTTAAGTCTGGGAGACGGGCTGCGTCCGGGAAGCGTTTTAGATGCCACCGACGAGATACAACTCTATGAACTAAGAAAATTGGGGCAATTATCTAAATATGCCCTGGAAAGAGGAGTACAGACTATTATTGAAGGCCCTGGCCATGTCCCTCTCAATCAGATAGAAAAGAATATAAAGATGCAAAAACAAATCTGCCATGGCGCGCCTTTCTATGTTCTTGGCCCACTGGTAACCGATGTTTCATCAGGCTATGACCACATATCAGCATCCATCGGTGGCGCACTGGCAAGCTATTACGGCGCTGATTTTCTTTGTTATGTTACGCCTTCTGAGCACCTGAGATTACCCTCTATAGACGACGTGAGGGAAGGTTTGATTGCTTCAAAAATAGCGGCGCACGCAGCAGATATCGCAAAAGGCATCCCGTACCAAATAGACTGGGACAGAAAAATCTCTCAGGCCAGAAAATCTCGGGATTGGACAAAACAAATCAAACTGTCTATCGATCCTGTAAAAGCAAAAAGATATAGATCGCAATCAAAATTACAAGAATCATCGGTATGCACCATGTGCGGAAAATATTGCTCGCTGAAGCTAATAGAAAAGTGTTTTTAGGCAGACTTGCGAGCGTAATTCAATGGTAGAATGAGAGCTTCCCAAGCTCTACACGGGGGTTCGATTCCCCTCGCTCGCTTTAGTTATTTTTATACCGTATCCATTTACATCTTTTATTGACAATAGGACAAAAAAGTAATAGTATCATAGGGTTCGGGTTTTATATAAATTCATTCAAATATGTTTATCAGAGAACAATTTGTTGGCAGAGAAGATGTAATTAAGGTAATAAATAAACGCCTCTCTGACCTTAAAGAAGGTTATCGCCAAAATATCGCGCTGCTGGGTGACGAACTAACAGGCAAAACCTGGATAATCAGATTCATCTTTGATAACCTCTCCGACCCCAAAATCATTCCGCTTTATTTTGATTTAAGCCAGGCTACGGCAAATACATTCACGCAAAGATTTTTTAATGTCCTCTTATTTAATTTCCTAAAGACTAAGGGGATAATCCTTCCAAAAGAAAACACAGCCAAGCTCATCGAAGAAGCGAAGACGCACATTCCGAATACGGTTCTAAAAATCCAAAACATATCTTCTAGTAATGCGGCGAAAGATAAATTAGACATTTCTGCATTCAGGGACATCCTCGGACTGTTGGAGACTCTTAATCAAGAAACAGGGCAGAAGATGGTTATTATTTTTGATGAATTCCAAAACCTTGAGTATCTCAAAATCAGAAGTATATTCCAGGAATTCGGCAAGAAGATAATGCTGCAGAAAAACACGATGTATATCGTATTGAGTTCATCTAAAATAAGGGCGAAAAAGATTATCCAGGATGAGCTATCGCTACTCTTCGGAAATTTTGAAACAATAGATATAAACAATTTTGATAACAGAGCCAGCAATATTCTTATAAGAAACAGATTAAGAAACGCCCCTGTTTCCCAAGATATTATAAACTTCCTGATAAATTTTACCGGCGGAAATCCTTTTTATTTAGATAAGATTGCTCAGCATATATATCAAAATGCGATAATATTGAAATCCGATACCATAAGTCCGTTTGTTTTTATATACAGCTTGGAGGAAATTTTATTCAATAAGTGGGGCCTGCTAAACCTGCGTTTCCAAAATTACATTGACCTGTTCAATTCCAAAAACAAACCGGACACCCTGGACCTGCTTCTTTCAATTGCGCAAGGTAAAAATAAAATTAAAGATTTATCCAGCCTATTGCATAAAACCTATCGCGATATAAACCAAAAATTATCCAAACTCACAGAATCCAACATTATTTATCGTTCTGGTTGTTTTTACAATATCACAGACAGGGTATTCAATTTCTGGTTAAATTTTGTTTATTTGGAGAAATTAAACAGCATTTCACAGAATTACGATGACCAAATCATCTCCTTCAGAAAAAAGATAGAACAATCGCTTTTGGAATTTATTACCATCTCAAAGAAAGATATTCCGCAAAGACTCTATGAGCTGCTTACGCTATTTACCAACGATTCTGTAAGGTTAGGTAGAAACAAAATCCTGCTTTCCAAATTCAAAGAGATAGAATTTCTAAACTTTGACGGCCGCCATATTAAAAAGGGATTTATCTGCCTGTCCGACGATGAATGCTGGCTTATCGGATTCAAAGACGGTGACATAACAGAAGATTGCGTATGCGAATTCATCAAAGAATCCAAGAAAATTCAAACAAGAGAAAAATCACTAAGGCGTTTGATCATAGGCCTGGATAAGACCGAAATAAACGCAAGTTTATTGGCAAAAGAAGAAAAGATATTCACCTGGGATATAGAACATCTCAATACACTCCTTGATCTGTACGCAAAACCACGCTTAATTATTTAAATGAAAATAGGTGTAATTTCTGATACGCACATTCCCGAAAGAGCCCCCGAGCTTCCCAAAGAAATCTATTCTGCTTTTAAAGATGTGGATCTGATTCTGCACGCCGGAGATTTAATAACCTGGGATGTGCTGGAATCGCTAAAGAAGATTGGCCCTGTCAGGGCAGTTTACGGCAATATGGATACTCCGCCGGTTAAAAGTAAACTGAAAGAAAAAGAAATCATCGAAGCAGGCAATTTTAAAATTGGTTTGATACATGGCAGCGGCAGCCCCGCAAACTTAATTTCATTCGCGAAAGGCGCCTTTGAACAAAAGATGGATGTAATTGTATTCGGACATTCGCACAATCCTGTCAATGAAAAGAAATCAGGAATACTTTTTTTCAATCCCGGCAGCCCCACGGATACAGTATTTGCTCCGTACAAATCTTATGGTATACTAGAGATTAACGACGAAATTAAATCTTCAATCATAAAGTTACTATGAATAAAATCTGGGCCCCCTGGAGAATAAAGTATATCCGAAAACCCGAAAACAAAAAGTGCGTATTGTGCCTACCTTCCAAAAATAAAGCCATAGATAAGAAACGATTTGTAATATTAAGGGGCAAACACAGCTTTTCCGTACTCAATATCTATCCTTATAATAACGGCCACTTTATGGCCTGCCCTGTAAAACATATTAAAAAACTGGAAGAATTAAAACAGGCAGAGATATTGGATTTATTCGATGTAATTAAAAAAACCATAAAGCTCGTAGATAAAGCCTTAAAACCCAAGGGATATAATCTAGGGATTAACCTCGGAAAAGTTAGCGGCGCAGGAATCGATAAGCACCTGCATATTCATGTTGTCCCGCGCTGGAATGGCGACACTAATTTTATGCCTATAATTTCAAACACCAAGGTAATCTCACAATCACTCAAGGATTTATACAAAAGACTCGTTAAAGTTAAATAAAATGTCATCCCACAATACAAATTTGGCTAATTATGCAATGCACGAAAATGAATCGCGTGGCAGAAAATTCAGGGAGAAAGAACATCCCTACAGAAGTATATATCAGAGAGACAGAGACAGAATAATCCACAGCGCGGCTTTCAGACGGCTGGAATATAAAACTCAGGTCTTTGTATACCATGAAGGCGATTACTACCGTACAAGACTTACCCATACCATAGAAGTATCTCAAATTGCCCGCACCATAGCTAAGGTTCTCAGATTAAATGAAGACCTAGTAGAGGCTATTGCCTTAGCGCATGACTTAGGCCATACGCCATTCGGCCATGCAGGAGAAGAGGCACTGAATACCTTGATGAAAGGGCACGGTGGTTTTAATCATAATAATCAGACGCTAAGAATTGTGGATGTACTGGAAGAAAGATATCCCAATTTTAATGGATTAAACCTCACCTGGGAAGTGAGAGAAGGCATTGCTAAACACTCCACAAAATATGACACAGCAACACAAACAAAAGAATTCCATTCCAATAAAATGCCTACGCTGGAAGCCCAAGTCGTAGACATCGCTGACGAAATCGCCTATGACAACCACGATTTAGACGATGGAATCACCTCGGGCTTAATCAACGAAGAAGCCCTAAAAGACCTCACCTTATGGAAAGAGACAAATTTATATCTCCAAAAAGAAGTCGGTAAAATAAGTCCTACTATACAGAAATATCAGGTAATCAGACTGTTGATAAATATATTGGTCAGTGATTTAATCAAAGAATCCCAAAAAAATATATCGGCACATAGAATATCCGGCGTAAAAGATGTAAGGAACGCAAAGAAAAAACTAATTACCTTTAGCAAAGAAATAGCCCGGAAACGTATTCAGCTGAGGACCTTTCTTTTGGACAATCTCTACAAACACTACCGGGTAATAAGGATGGCCGACAAAGCAAAACGCTTTATCGATGAATTATTCAAAATATATATTAGAAAACCGCAGGCATTACCGCAAGAATTTCGGCTAAAGCTGGAAAGAGAAAATAAATATCGCGTGGTATGCGATTATATTGCAGGAATGACAGACAGGTGCGCACTAGATGAACACAAAAAACTATTTGACCCATACGAAAAAGTATAAAGCTATCATTTCATCGCTTCATACCATATATCGTTTAATCAACTCTACATTCGAGATAAAAGATTTTCTGGTCAGGCTTACAAAGTTATTCTGTCAGATTATAAAGGCAGACAGCGGCAGTATAGTCATTATTGAACCGAATAAAGATTATGCGCTCTACAGAACAAAGGTAGACAAAAAACACAGTATCATCATAGAAAAGAAAACAAAGATTAAGAATAGGCTGGAGAAAAGAATTATTAAAAAAAGCAGTTTCCTGCACATGAAAAATCTCCTGGCCGTTCCTTTAATAGCTGAAGACCTTATTGGTATCGTCATCTTAAAGAAAAAAGAAGATGAGTTTAACGATTTTGACCACGAAATAATAATGACTATCAGCGCCCAGGCAGTACTGGCCTTAAAGAATCTGGAGCTTTATCAGGAACAGCAAAGAATTATAACGGGCACTATAAAATCAATATTAACGCTTATTAATTCCCGTTTCCCCACATCCACGCATTCAGGGTGTTTCTTAAAGATTGTCGACGAAATAGCGGACAGAATGCACCTAGATGAAGAAAGCAGGCAGAGTTTAAAATATGCGAGCATGTTGCACGATATGGGTAAAATTGATGTTCCTTATGAAATCCTTGTAAAATCCACAACGCTTACAGGGGAAGAATTCAAGGTCATCAAACAACACCCCACAAAGGGAGCTGAAATAATCAAACATCTGAAAATTCTAAAACCTGCTGTGCCTATCATACTGCACCACCATGAAAGATACGACGGAAAAGGATATCCCTCGCAGTTAAAAGGCAACAGAATACCCTTGGGTTCGAGAATTATGGCCGTGGCAGATGCATTTGATGCCATGGTATTTGGCAGACCGTATCGTCAGAAGATAAGTATCGATACCGCCGTAAAAGAAATCAAAAGAAATAGCGGTTCGCAATTTGATCCTAAAGTAGTAAATGAATTCTTAAAGGCTATTTCCAGCAAAAAAATAAAAAAAAGCTTGAAGAAAATTTAAATAAGAGTGTATAATACTCTCATGTCGCAGAAACAAATTCAATTAGAAATATTTAATCTGGGTACTAAGGCGAAAAGAGAGCCATTTTCTCCTCGGGAAACTTCGGAACAGACGACAACGCTTAAGTTTCCTACACAGCTCTGTATAAAGATTGCCTGTTTAATGATTCTCCTCATAATCAGCTTTGCCCTGGGGATAGAGCGTGGAAAGATACTTGCAAAAAATCAAGTCATGCCACGTCTTATTGTCACTACTAAAACACAAGAAACCACCAAAGAAACTGCCATAAAGAGAGAAGAGGTAGTAAAACAACCCGTCTTAAATCCCCCTGTTGAAAATACTGCGAAAAAAGTAAAAGATGGCAATCTGATGAGTTCGAATTATATCATTCAGGTAGCCACATATAAAAAGAATTCCTCGTTTATAAAGAAAGAGGCTTCTAAGTTGCAACAAAAGGGCTACAATACCGTTCTAATAGGAAGCGGCGAATATATGCAAGTCTGCGCAGGAAAATTTACAAACAAAAAAGATGCCACAGAGCATCTGAATAAACTAAAACAAACATACAAAGACTGCTTTATAAGGAAAATCTAAAATGTCAATACACCCTTCATTAAGTTCTGCCTTAAAAGGAAAACAGCAGCGCACAGTCCTGAAACGTTCCGAGAGAATCAAACAACTAATGAAAGAAGGTAAATGGACTGAGTCTTCCAAGATATTTGGTTTGCCTAAGTTAAAAATTGTCAGACTAAAGATCAAAAAGGAAAAAGCTGCTGAAAAACCTGAAGCTGAAGCTACAACAGAAGCTACTGCAGCTACCACAGAAGCCAAAGCTAGTTCAGCTAAAGCTGCACCGGCTAAGGCTACACCGGCTAAGGCTGCTCCAGCTGCTGAAAAACAGGCGAAATCTAAAGAAAAATCCTAGAGTGATTTTCGGCGATTCTAAAAGAATTTGCCGCTTCTTTGCAAATAAAGATTTACTGTCTTTATGCAAAGCGGATATATATTTAGTTGCCGAACAACAAATATAAATGAGTATATTATTTGCTATAATCTTATTCTTTCTGGCTGTAGTAGTTCATGAATTTGCCCATGGATGGATAGCATATAAACTGGGCGATCCTACAGCAAAGTATTCGGGCAGATTAACCCTAAACCCACTCGCACATATTGATCCCATAGGCACAATAATTCTTCCTGCGTTTCTTATTTTAACAGGTGCGCCTATATTATTCGGCTGGGCAAAACCCATACCAGTTAATTTCAGCGGACTTCACAATCCTAAAAAAGATATAATCTGGGTAGGTCTTGCTGGTCCGTGCGCAAATATCCTGCTGGCAATCATACTCAGCCTGATCATAAAATTAAAAATCATCTTGTTTGCTGCGGCTATATTAAAATATTTTATAATTATAAATCTTGTTTTGGCAGTATTGAACCTGATCCCCATCCCGCCATTGGACGGCTCAAGAGTTCTGATGGGGTTATTGCCGCCAAAGCTAACTTATCGTTATATGCAAATTGAACCATTTGGTTTTATAATAATATTTATACTTTTGTATATGGGGCTGTTGGATTCGATTATTAATACAGTTGTCTCAACCTTAACAGGATTTCTAATATGAAAATTATCAAATTGAAATTAAAATCCAAAAGTTATCCTATATATATCCAACAAGGCAGCATTA
This sequence comes from Candidatus Omnitrophota bacterium, assembly GCA_028711115.1. GTDB lineage: Bacteria > Omnitrophota > Gorgyraeia > Velamenicoccales > JABMQK01 > JAQTSV01. Next base: position 770,668 of record JAQTSV010000001.1, on the reverse strand, counting down.
CTAAGGCCGGCAATCTCTTGGCCAGGCTGAAAATCGGTAAAGATGCTGTCATAATTACCAACAGCTATCTTAAAAGGAAATTTGGTATCCAGATTCAAAATAGCCTCACTAGATGCGGCATTTCTTCTAAATTCTATACCGCGCCTGATTCGGAAAAGGCAAAATCTATCCAATATTGTTTAAACCTCATTGATAAAATATCCAAATATGACAATAAAAAACAAATCTTCCTCGTGGCCTTGGGCGGCGGTGTGGTAGGCGACCTTACAGGATTTATCGCCTCAATATATAAACGCGGCGTGCCGTACATACAGATACCCACGACACTTTTGGCGCAGGTCGATTCCTCAATAGGAGGAAAGACTGCTATCGATCTAAAAGTGGCAAAGAATTTAGTGGGCGCATTTCACCAGCCCAAGGCAGTTATCGTCGATCCGGGATTATTAAAAAGTCTTTCTGAAAGACAATTAAGATCCGGGCTCGCCGAAGTAATCAAATACGCGATAATAAAAGATAAATTTCTATTCAATTTTCTGAAGAATAATTATAAGAAAGTCTTTTGTTTAAATAAAAAAGCTGTTGAACTGATAGAAGAAAGGTGTATAGCCATCAAGGCTCAGGTAGTAGAAAGAGACGAACAGGAAAAGAAGGGGATACGGACTATACTCAATTTCGGACATACTATTGGCCATGCCATTGAAGCTGCTGCAGGTTATCATAAATACAGCCATGGCGAAGCTATCAGCATAGGAATGGCCTGCGCTACAGAAATATCCTACAATTTGAAGCTGATTAAAGAAAATAAACTCAAACAAATAATCAATCTGATTAGATTATATAAATTACCCACGCAATTTAAAGGAATAGCTTTGAATAAAATTATGAATTCGTTGGTAAGAGACAAAAAATTCATCCAAGTAAGGAATAAATTTGTCTTACCAGCAGCTATCGGAAGGGTAACTATAAAAAATAACATACCCGAAATCATTATAAGAAAAACTATCCTCAGACACCTCATTTAGATAACCAGGCAATTAAACCAATCCCGATTTCTTTGTTTTCCGAGAATACAAAGTGTTTGACACTATAAATAATATGTGATATCTTACAAATAATGAACGAAGAAAAACGTTTGCATAAACGTATAAGTTTATCCTTACCAATAAATTACGAAGTTTTAGAGACAGAAAAAAAAGAATACAATACTACTGTCTGCAAAGATATAAGCGAAGGTGGCATAAGACTAGTACTGAAGAAATTTTACCCTCCAAAAACCAAACTCTTGCTTAAAATCAGCCTTGAAGGGATAAACAAGGTCATCGAGGCCATGGCCGAGACGGTCTGGTCATATAATATGCGTTTTGCTAATACCTATCACAATGGATTGCGTTTTATAAACCTGGATACGCGAGACCAAAATATACTAAGAGAATATATTGCTGTAAGAGAACTCACTGAACAATAAAGCATATTATAAAGAAAGGATAAAACTGTGGCTCAAGAATCTTCAAAGAAAGTCAATTGTGTAGCATGCAACAAGGCACTAAAAATAGTAAAAAGATATTATCGTGACGGAAAATACTTCTGCAACAAAAACTGCTATAAGGCTTTTTTAAAAAAGCAAACTGAAGAAAAACAGGAAAAGGAAAAACAAGAAAAAGAAAAACAGGAAAAGAAATAACTTATGTCTGAAGACAAAAATAAAATTGAAAAACGACGCTATCCCAGGGCTGAAAGAAATCTGCCCATTAAGATAAAAAACGAAGATTTCGATATCGTCACCGAAACAAAAAATATTAGCTGTACCGGGACATACTGCCAAGTTGACAGATACATCCCGCCATTTACCAAAATCAAAGCTACGATCCTTCTTCCGTCTAAAATGAAAAACAACTCCAGCTATATCAATTGTGAAGGCGTGGTGGTGCGTGTAGAAAAAAAAGGAAACAACCTAGAAATACAATATAATATAGCCGTGTATTTCAACGAAATCAGCAAAATAAACATGCTAAAGATTGACCGCTTTGTCAAAAGCCAACCAACTTTATAAATAGTCAACCATATCTATAAACTGAATGCCCCGTCTCTGTAAAATCATTATTGTCTCGGTTTTTTAAGGATGGTAAAACAAACTAATTATTGGGCATCGGATATCCTGTCTTGCTTGTTATGCCGATAGGTTATAAAAATTAATACCGTGGGAGAAATCAGAGAAACCTTGCCGGTAAAATTAATCATTAGCATATTTACGCAGAATAATAATCTTTTTGAAGCTATAGAAAATGTCCTATCCAGAAAATTCGGACCCATAGATTTTGAAAGCGGAATGCTTGATTTTAACCAAACCGATTACTACGAGAAAGAATTCGGCGCTGATTTAAAAAGAAAATTTATTTCTTTCAAGAAACTAATTAAAGCTGACGATTTATGGAAAATAAAGACTATCACCAATAAATTAGAAAAGAAGTTCACTAAAGACAATAAAAGACAAGTAAATCTCGACCCCGGATATATTACCCAGGCCAATCTTATCTTGGCCTCTACCAAGGATTATTCTCACAGGATTTATATAAAGGGCGGGATTTATCAAGAACTGACATTGATATTTAAGGAAAAAACATTCTGGCCTCTGCCTTGGACCTATCCTGACTATCAAAAAAAAGAATCCATAGAAATATTTATTAAAATTCGTAATATGCTAAACTCTCAGTTACAGGCTAATAAATAATGGAAAATTACCCCAGTTATCTTAAACCTTCCAATAGGTCTGCTTTAAAAACGAAGATTAAAGAAACATACAAAATATTGGAAAGCTGTACAATCTGTCCCCGCCGGTGCGGAGTAAATCGCACTAAAGACGAAAAAGGATTCTGCGGAGTCGGCTTAAATCCTGTTGTCTGCAGCTATATGCCTCACCACGGAGAAGAACCGCCCATATCCGGCACCAAAGGTTCTGGCACAATATTCTTTTCTTTCTGTAATCTAAAATGCGCATACTGCCAGAATTACAGATTTAGCCAAGAAGGAGAGGGAAGAATTGTTTCGCCTGAAAGGCTTGGCGATATGATGCTCTATCTGCAGGAACTGGGCTGCCATAATATCAACTTGGTCACGCCTACACACGTAATGCCGCAAATATTAAAGGCACTCGATATTGCTATAGAAATGGGGCTGAATATACCTCTGATATACAATAGCTCTGGTTATGAGTTACCGGAAATGATTAAAATTCTGAAAGGTATTATGGATATTTATCTGGTGGATATGCGTTACGCAGATAAAAAGTATAGTAAAAAATATTCGCAGGCAGAAGATTACCCAAATTTCAATCAAGAGTCAGTAAAGGAAATGCACAGGCAGGTCGGCGATGCCGAATTCGATGAAAACGATATCATCACAAAAGGCCTGATAATCCGCCATCTGGTTCTGCCAAATAATATCTCCGGAACCGAAAAAGTAATGCAATTTATAAGTAAGGAACTATCCAATAAAGTCTGCATCAGCTTAATGAGCCAATATCATCCGTATTACCAAGCATATAAATATCCGGAAATCTCCAGGCGCGTGACCAAAGAAGAATACGAAAAGGCTGTGGAATGCTTAAAACAATGCGGCTTAGATAATGGCTGGACACAGGATTCTTGTGGCCTAGAGCGTTTTGCCGGCGTCAATATAAAAAAGAACGTATGAAATTAACGTTAATAGAATTAATAGAAAACGCCACCGCTGTATTGGCTTTCTTAAACGGAGCCATTTGCCTCTTAAATCCTGGCTTAGCCATTAGGATACAACAGAAATTCTATGAAAAAATCAACTGGAAGATTGAACCGATAAATCTAATCAAAGAGTTAAGGAATACCCGCATCATGGGATTAATCAGCCTGATCCTATCTATAATCTTAATAATCCATAGCTTAAGATGACAAAAATCATTAATCTGTGCCCGGTGTGTGGCGGTAAAGGTAAATTCCTGACGCAGACATGCCCTACGTGCAATGGCAAAGGCGGAGAATTGTCGAAATTTGATAAAGAAGTAGCTAAAATATTGGATTCAAATCTGGCAAAACTAAATGAACAAGAAAAAGAAGTCTGCGAATTGTACAAGACGGGATTTTCTCAAAAAGAAATAGCAAAAAAGATGGATATCACGCCAGCAAAAGTAGCCTCTATATTCTACCAGATCGAGAAGAAGCTCAACCAATGACATCATGCCTTTTATTCTAAATATCAGCAAAAAATAGTTGACAAAATAGGATTTTTTAATAGAATATACCAGTAGCCACGGCACCCACGATTTCAGCTCTTCACTGTAACAAACTCATCAAATAAACCTAAAACAGGAGGAAGGTAGAGGTTTTATTTTTTTCTCCACAAAATAAGAAGTTTTTTAATGTTTAACGTAATAGTTTTAAAAAGTATTTAAGGATAAATCATAGAAAGGAGGGGAATCTATGGCCACGGTATTAGAGACTCTAAGACGAAAAGCATTAAGGGGGATAATAACAGACATAGAAACAAACGGTGATATATCTGTTATTCACGCCAAAGCCTTCAAAGAAGGCAGCACTGCCTCTTGCGAACTGCCAAAAGAGGAAGTGGAGAGGTTAAACCTGAAAGCAGGGGATATGGTTAATATCTATCCTCTTGATCAGGATAACTACCTCATCGTAAGTACACCTAAATAACCAAGAAACTAGAAAAACCTCAAATTCTCATACGGTAACCAAGACGCTTAATTTTTAGTTTGACGCCCACTCATGTGTGTGGTATAAACCTAGTTTATGGGTATCTACAAAGATATCACTCCGAAACAAAGAAAAATCTTGAGGTTTATCCAGAATAAAATATCCCATGATGGCCGGCCACCCACAATTAGAGAAATAGCTACCTGGTTTGGCTTCAAGTCAACCGGTACAGTAAGAGATTATCTGTGCGCCTTAATTAAAAAGGGATACCTCAAATCAACCCCGAAAAAGTCGCGCTCTATCGGACTTGTCAAAAACATTGCCTTCAGAATACCTATAATCGACAAAATCAACTCAAAAATGCCGCTTATAGACTGCGAAGAAATACGTGATTATCTTAATTTGGAAGACTTTTTATCCAGTTCCGAAAAGGATACCTTTGCCTTACGCATCAAAGGTGACAATATGATTGAAAAGAACCTATTGGATGGCGACATAGCTATCATAAGAAGGCAGTCCTTGGCTGATGATGGAGACATTATAGCTGCCTGGCTAAACGAGGCAATCACAGTAATGACTTTTCGCAAAAAAAATGATACGGTGCACCTTGAGCCAGCAAATAAGAAATATCCCGCAATATCTAAAGAATTCCACGTACTGGGCAAGGTTATTGCTACCATAAGAAGGCACGATTAATCTGCCTGCCCTTAAAACCCCCAAAAATAAGCCTCAATCCAAGACTAATTCAGGACTAATTCTAAGCCATGAATTGTGAAATTGACCGGTAAATCAGCATAAAAAGATCACCGTATTATCACCATAGATTAACAGGATTAAATACGGGGTTTTCGCAGACTAAATCTTACACTTAATAGAAATATCCTCCTAAAAAGATAACTACGCTTAAAAGGCCATCCTCGGCTCAAAAACAGGCAAGAATTGACCCTCCAATCAACCTTAATTCTGATAATTACTGAGAAAAACTGACCAAGCATAAGAACCCTATAATTTATTGTGAGTTCATGGATAAACCAGTCAATTTTGTCTATTGGCGATAGCCATAATCGACCCTGACCACAAGAAGGTAAGCAAACACCCATAGCTATCCATTGTTAATTCCTCATAAAGTAAAAAAACAATAAAATAGGTAATGTAGGGTAAATTTTAGCGATTTTTAGCTCCCGAACAAATTGGTAAAGAAAGACCACTACGGAATAAACAATTATAATAAAAGTAAGTTTGGAATCCATAATCCACAGGCAAATAACAAAGTTTCGTAACTCATTGGCGCACAACGATAAGGCATCAATATCTTACATATACAAAAGTTAACATAAGATATATTATAGGAACTTACCTCACAATCCCTTTTGGGCTTTTTATTGAAGTTTTTAAGGCAAGCTATATACTTCTGTGGGCTCTGTTATGACTTGCTTGGACCTTCTGGGCTGGCTTTCTTGAGCTTTATATCTCCACCGCTTATTCTAATAATCTTTCCGGTTATCAAGGCATCGGAAATTGTCTTTCGTGCCCGCCTTAGTATTCTACCAACTGTCTGTCTGGATAATCCTATCTGCTCAGCTGCCTGGGTTTGGTTTAGGCCTAAATAATCCACCAATCTAAGCACCTCAAACTGATCAATGCCGAGTTCTACCTCATCCGGCCTACCTGGTTTTCCGCGTGGGCTAAATTGGGTTATTTTAGGTGTATTTTCAACTAATCTTAACTTCTTAGGCCTTCCTTTTGGCTCCATATAACCTCCTATTTATTATGAGCATATGCTCATAATAAATATACAGTTATTATTATCTTTTGTCAAGTAAGAAAGCATATTTTTATTTTAACAAAAAATCTGATTTTTAGGAGAATAAAAAAACCACTTTGCGCTATCAAAACATGGCACAAAATGGTTTTTTAGATACTTAAAAAACGAAAGTTTAAATTACCAAAAAGTCTCTTGAAAATCCTTGTCATCAGCTACTACGGATCCACAAATATCCTTCAAACCTACATTACCTGTGTGAAATCTTGACAATCTATCCACAGTATGGCACCCTGCCAAAACCATACAAAAACCCCACAAAACTAATATAAATATTATCTTTTTCATATTGAAAAACACCTTTTCAAAACTCTTAATTAAGCTCCGAACAAAAAAACCACTTAATAACTGACTGTGTGGTTTGAGCAGACAAATTATAACATATTTTATATGAAAACACAAAGAACCCCAGGTTCAAATTAAGTCAATTCTTCTATGGGTAAAACAAAGGCCTTTACGCCCTCCCGCCCTAACTTCTTTCTTAACTCCTTTATGCAGGAAATGGTCTGTTTTGCCTGTTTTTCATCGCAAGCAACGTATAAAATGTTATTTCTGCCCGGCCAGATGTCATTGCCTAAATGAGTGCCGGAAGTTTCGCCTTTGCCGAACACCGCCGTAACCTTGGTATAATTTTTAACTCCGCAGCTGTTCAAAACCTCAGTTACTTCCAAATCTATTGCTTCGTTATAGGTAATCATCACCATTTTTGTCATTGTTTCTTAACCTCCGTCTTAACCTCCGCTTTTCTGTGGAATACTGCGTACAATGTAGGTACAAAAAGCATAGTAATTACAGTGGAAACTGTGAGGCCTCCGAACATCGTAATACCCAGAGGACGCCATGTCTCCGAACCAACGCCGTTTGATATGGCTAATGGCAACAATCCCGCCAAAGTAGTAATAGTAGTCATTAAAACCGGCCTCAACCTGTCTTTACCGGCATTAGTTACCGCTTCATGCATAGATTGTCCGCGCGCGCGCAGAATAATAATATAACTAATCAACACTATGGCGTTGTTAACTACAATACCTATAAGCATTATAGCACCCAAATAGCTTACGATGTTTAAAGAAGTGTGCGTAAAGAGAAAACCTAAAATAACACCTATAAAAGTAAACGGTATGGCAAACATTATAATAAATGGGTCTACCAGTGATTCAAACTGTGCCGCCATAACCATGTATACCAAGATAATGCCCAGCGATAACAAAAGCGCAAGGTCACTAAACGCCTTCTTCTGCTCTTCTGCTTCACCGCCAAAATTTACAGTTATGCCCGAAGGCAGAGCTATTTTCTGAACTTCTCTTTTTAAATCTTCCACTACTTTTCCTGAAGAACGCTGATAAGTATTACATTCAACCCTCACTATCCTTTCACGATTCTGTCGCTCAATTTCTAAAGGACCGGCTGCTTCATGAATTTTGGCGATATTGGAAAGCTTGATCTGACTTTTAGTCACAGGAGAAACAAAGGATAAATTTTCGATATCCTCTATCTTTTGCCGCGAGGATTCTTCAAGTCTTACGTATATATCATAAGTCTCCCCCTTTTCACGATACTTTGTTGCGGTTGAACCTTGAATATAAGTATTCAAGCTATTGGCAATTATATTCATATTCAAACCTAAACTTGCGGCTTTTTCTCTATTGATCTCTATATTCAGCTCAGGCAGATGCAATTCACGGGAAATTGATGCATCAACTGCGCCTTGTGTCTTTTCCATAATATTTTTTATCTTATTGGCAATCATATCTGTGTCCTCAAAAGAATGACCAACAATCTCCACCTGCACTGCCTTTCCGCCCAACCCTGTAATCATTCGACCAATGGGGTTGCCGGTCTGAACATCAATCTTTAAGACACCCGGGATTTGTTTTATTTTATTGCGCAGTAACTGAGCTACTTCCCAAACTGGACGTTTGCGTTCGGTCTTAGGCACAAGTTTTGCGCCGGCTGTAATAATATTTTCTCCGGCAGTCTGACCCATAGCCCTGCCTCTGCTGGGTACGTCACCGGAACGGGAGAAATAAAATAATGCTTCCGGAACATCATTTTTAAGCATTGCCTCGATTCTCTTTGCTACTTTATCAGTCTCTTCCAAACGCGTGCCTAAAGGCAGATTGATTGTCAGGCGTACGTCTCCAGTATCTTCTTCAGGCATAAATTCATTCTCTACAAAAGGCGTTAGTGCCATGGTGGCAAAAAATGCAGCCGTAAACCCTATAAGCACTAGCTTTTTGTGACGCAGACACCAGCCAAGAACGCGCGAATAAAATTCTTCCCACGATTTAAACATATTCTCAGAAAACATATAAAATTTAAAAAACAATTTTGATCTTCTTACTGAATTATAAACACTCGTCATCCATTTGGAACACAGCATCGGGCTGAAGGTGGATGCGGTAAATAAAGAGCCTACGAGCGTAACCATTACAATAACTGCCAACTCGCTAAAGAAAATACCGATTACGCCGGGAATAAAAAGCATGGGTAAAAATACAACTACAGTGGTAAGTGTCGAGGCGGCGATTGCCAAAAACATCTCTTGCGCTCCGAAGATTGCCGCTTCCATAGGCCTGTTACCCCTCTCCAGCTTTCTATATATATTATCTACGACAACAATGGCATTATCTACAACCATACCGGTGGCAATAGCTAATGACGAAAGGCTGATCGTATTGATGGTACGGCCGCTTAAGAATAGATAAATAAAAGCAATGAGTAGCGAAAATGGAATGGTCAAAGCAATAATCAAACTGGGCAAAAATCTACGCAGAAAGAACCATACTACAAATACCACCAATACAATACTTATATATACTGAAGATTTAAGCGAATTCAGCGAATCAATAATATCCTGAGAAGTATCAAAAATGGCATGCATCTCTACATCGCTAGGCAAAACCTTCTCTAATTCTTTAAGTTTATTCTTTACCCGTGTAGCCACTTCTACGGTGTTGGTGTCATTCTGTTTCTGGATCATCATCATCAACCCAGGCTGTTCATTGATACGTACGTTCAAGGTAACTTCTTTAAAACTATCTTCTACTCTGGCGACATCCTTAAGATAAACAAATTTACCGTTACGTGCTCCTAAAATGACTAAATTTATTTCTTCGGGAGTCGCAAATTCACCCGGTAAACGTACCAAGTAATCCGTTAATCCGCTTTTTAATTTACCTACCGGCTGGGAGATATTCTCCTGTTTAAGAGCATTTTGTATATCTAGAATTGAAAAACCATAGCCCTCTAAACGATGCCTGTCTAACCAGACATTAATCTGGCGTTCCAGACCTCCAAAAAGCTGCACTGTTCCTACACCCGGCAGCTGCCTTAATGCATCTCCTACTCTTTTATCTATTAAATCGTACAAATCTTTGTATGACTCTTTGGCAGTAACGCCCAAAAATAGAATCGGAATGTTGGAGGTGTTAAATTTAAAGATATAAGGATTATCCATCTCGTCGGGAATATCGGGTAATTCACGCTTTGCCAGTTCAATGCGGTCGCGTACGTCGTTGGAGGCGGCATCAAGATTTGTACCCCAGATAAATTTGAGCGTAATCAAAGAAGCTCCTTCAGAAGAACGAGAGGTCATTTTCTCAAGACCAGGAGTAGTAGCTAGCTGGTTTTCCAACGGTTCAGTAACTTTAATTTCTACTTCTTCGGGGCTGGCACCAGGATAGGTGGAAATTACTGTGATAATCGGCGGTTCAATCTTAGGCATGCTGTCTATGCCGATACGCATTAGACTATACATAGCGATAATAATAATCGAAGAGAATATCATTAAGTTAGTTACCGGTCTTTTTACGCCAAATTCCGGAAGTTTCATCTGGTTTCTCCTTGCCCATTACCTATTTCTACAACTGTTGGCGCATCCTCATATAGCCGCTGTTGTCCCATAATAACAACCATCTCGCCTTCCTCTAAGCCCTGTGTTACCTCATAAAAAGGACCATCGTGTATACCTAAAGAAACTTTACGCATTTTTGCTTTATTATTTTCAACCAAGTATACATATGTATCAGGTTCTCTGCCTATAATTGCCTCTTTTATAATCTGTGGCACATTAGTATGCTTCTCTAAGGCTAATGTAACTTTAACAAACATGCCTGACTTCAGAAAATGTTCTGGATTATCTATGGTAATCTCGATAGGTGCTGCGCGATTCTCCAAATTCACCACGGGACTTACCTTGGTTACTTTACCTATAAATTCCTTCTCTGGATATGCATCTGTAGCAACCTTTGCTTCCTGACCCAAGAATATTTTTGGTAGATATATCTCTGGTATATCAAGATTAATCTTTACCCTATCCATATTGACCACCAAGGCTACCGGCGTCTGGGAAGAAACATTGGAACCGATATCAACATAGATTCTGCCGACTGTTCCGGTTAAGGGGCTCTCCACCGGCGCTTTTTCGAATTTTAATCCTACCTCATCGCGATCAATATAGGCAATTACATCGCCTTTATTGACGCTTTCACCGTCTTGCTTAACCTTCTCAATAATCTTTCCCGAAACCTTAGGATAAACATCTACCTCATCTTCTGCTTTTATATCGCCTGTGTATTCCAGTTTGTTGTATAAATCCATCCGTTGTACCTTCATAACCTTAACCGGGATAGACTGCAAGTTTTCAACCTTTGCTTTTTCTTTAACCTGGCAGCCAAATAACGGTGCCGCAAATAAAATAAGTAATAAAACAATTCCGTAATTTTTTATTTTATAGTTCATCGCAGCCCTCCTGTTGCCTTTTCAAAATCTATTTTGGCAATGATATGATCGTAAATTGCCTGTTTCTTATTAAACATAGCTACATCATATTTTAAACTTGCATCATCCACATCTATAAAACTGCTTAATCCGCTCTTATATTTCTCGCTGACAGTTGAAAGGTTGTCATCATAAACCTTTATATCTGAGTCGGAACTTTTAATCTTGGCAATGGCATCCTTTAAGGACAAATAGGCATTTTTTAATTCTAAGGCGATATCTTTTACTGTTTTTTCTTTCATTATCTGTGTTTCTTTCAAATCTATTATCGCCTGCTCCACTTTTGCCTTAGTCAGCCAGCCGTCGAATACCGGCCAGGAAAGAGTCAAACCTATGATGTTATAATCATTCCAATTCCTGTTTGTGCCTGTAACGGCATGTGAACGGCTGTAATAATCCCAGGAAGCGTAAATACTAGGCCTGTTATCGGCCTTGGTTATTTCTACGTTCTTTTTATCTGATTTTATCTGAGCCTCGTATTGTTTTATCTCCGGCCTATTCTTAATCGCCTCCAGCAAAGACTCTTCATAGGCAATATCATTTGTATCGTAGGCAAATTCCGCATTCGCGGATATTTTGGTATCATTGTCTAAATATAATAAATTATTTAATAACGCGCGGCTGGCCTCAAGCTGATTTAATGAATTTTCATAAGCTTCCTTTGCATTCTCTAAAGATGACTCTATATTTAAAATATCCGATCCGGAAACCAAACCATCCCTATAACGTTCTTTCAGAGAATCCAGGTGTTCCTGGATATTTTCTACTATACCTTTATTTAATTGAGAGTATTCTTTGGCTAAAAGAAGAGTATAAAATGCCTTTTCGATACCGGATATTACATCCAGCTTAGTTTCATCTAAAATGGCCTCTGAAACTTCCATATCGTATTCATTCTTCTTGATTGTATTTATTGTCTTACCGCCCTTATACAAATATTGTTTTAGGGTAGTTTGGGTGGTAGTCTGGGTTAAATCTTTAGTAAGATAGCCCCTGCTTTTGTTGACTCCTGCACTAAAAGTCAAAGTCGGTAAAAGCCCGCTTTCGGCCTCTTTAATCTTTGCCTTTGCTTTTTTAACGTCATCCTGCTTAAGAAGAATATCGTGGTTATCTCTTAAACCTATTGACAAAGCCTCGCCCAAAGTCAAGGATATATCCTGCGCCCATACGCTTAAGGTTAATATAAAGGTAAGTAAAGTTGATATTACAATTGTTCTTTTTAATTTCATAATTATTCTTCTTTTTGTTCTTTGGTCAGGATTTCATATATGCGCGTAAGCACTCTCAGGTAATCCTGCCTATCTTCATCGGAAACTTTTCCAAATACATTGATTACCATATCTCGCCTTTGCTGATTGGCTTTATTGATTAAATTATTGCCTTTTTTTGTAAGCTTTATATTGATTACACGCCTGTCGTCAGGTTGGTAATTCCTCACCACATAACCATCTCTCACCAACCTATTTACTATACCCGTCATGGCTGCCGTACTAACTTTCATAAACTTCGCCAGCTCTGTCATTCTCGATTCATCCGAATGATGCAGAAAATTCAGTATCAAAAACTGCGCCGGAGTAATATTGGTTTTGAATAATTCGTCTGCATGGCGCCTCATAAATTCCTTCATAAGCACAGGCATAATTTCTGTTAGCCTGTCAGTAAACTCCGATAAGGAAATCTCAGCCATATCTAACCCCCTTAATATTTAACTATATTAACTATCATCAGTGTTAAGTATATGATATTTTAAGGCAAATGTCAAGTATTAAAAAGCGGGATTATTTAAAGTAAGGTACTGCCTGGCAGAGAGTTATTGTTTTTTATTGCGGAGTATTTTGGAGAAATAGCCATTAGTCAAACCATCTAAATTGGCGGTTATTTCTTGAAACTCGAGTTCCTTATGCAGTTTTTCTATTTCGTCTTGGGCAGGAATTAGCAAAATCTCTGTTTTCATCCTCAGCCTTTCATAATAAAGACGAGTTACCTGATCCAAAACATCTTGCCTTAATTGGACAGTTAGACGAGAACGGGAATCTATGGAAGTCTGGTCTGCATTCCAAATTAATTCTGAAATATCCCAAGAAAAATCCATATCCCAGCCCCGCGGGCCAACAGCCATCGCTCCTGTTGAAGAGCCATAGACATTTTTATCATAACCTACGCTGATTGTCGGACAAAGTGCCTTCCATCTCGCCTCATTTCTCCACTTCTTTATTTTGTCAATATTAACCTCTGCATACTCTATAGCAGCTTTCTGAATCTCTTCTATGCTAGGCTCTCCCTTACATAACTCATTGATATCGAACTCTGTATTGTCTATTCCTTTCACCTGCTTATTATTTTTGGTTATGTTCTTAGTGCCATCGTTACCAATCAAAAATATACCACCTTTGCCTGCCAGCCATATTCTACCATCTTCATCTATTTCCAAATCATTGAAATCGCTATTAGCCAAATCGCTATCGACTTTTTGCCAAGAATTTCCAGTTAATTTAAAAACACCTTTATCCATAGCTACAAACAATTGTTTCTCCAGGGGGGAAACTTTAAGGGAACGTATATTAAAAGAAAGTAAGCCGGAATTGGTTAGTTTCTGCCATTTATTTCCCTTATTATCTGTAAAAAATATCCCTTTAGCAGTTGCTATATAGAGCCTATTGAATCCATTAGGTGAAATCGCCATGCTTTTAATACTGCTAATCTGTTCTGTAACTTCACTGTCATAATCACCATAATCTTCCGAGGGAATTTCTGAGCAGTAAACTACATATATCCTCTTCCAAGATTTACCATTATCTTCTGTGATAAAAACTCCTTTTTCACAAGCCGCATAAACTATATTGTCATCTTGAGGATCAACTATGAGTGAAGAAATAATGCTATCAGAAAATTGTTCAAAGGACTTATGCCACTTAATACCTTTATCATAACTAATAAATAGTCCTTGTTTTGTTCCTAGATATATGGCCTTATTCGATTTATCTATACTAATACAATCATTCTCTAAATCTGAACTCCCCCTAAAAATCCTCTGCCAATCAAGACCTTGATTCTGGCTCATATAAAGTCCATCCTGAGTCGCTACATAAATATTATCAGCTAAAAGATCAATATATAATCTATTGATTTGTTTATTTGCCTTGGCGATATCATAAACTTTCTGCCATTCATTATTGCCACTCTGTTGTTTATAGACACAACTCCGAGAAGCAGCATAAATAATATTTCTATCTTTAACAAAAGAAACTATATTATCATCAGATAATGTCTGCGTTTTTTCTTGCAAAGCAAAACTAAGAGCAGATGAAAAAAATAAAATAAAAATAAATATACTTATATTTTTTAGCATATTCATAACATAACCTTTCTGCTGATAATATTATTAAATCATCGATGAAGCCGCAGCAGAACCAACCGGCAAAAGCATATCCCATCGTAAACCGGCATTCCCCGCATGCTTCATCGACAATTATCAAAACAACCTATTACTATTCTTGTTTTGATTCTTCAACTTTCTCGGCTGCCTTCTTGCTCTTGTTCTTCCGGGATTTACGGGATTTCTTTCTTTTCTTTTTCTTCTTTACCTCTGGTTCTTTCTGGTTTTCATCTGATTGCTTCTGCTCTGTGATTTCACTTTCATCACCGCTGACTTTATCATTATTTGCCTGAGCAATAGAAAAACCCAGATTACCAAGTAAAAAAGAAATACAAAAAGCAACAACAGCTATCATATTTCTTTTAAACTTAAGCATCTCTACACCTCCTTTCCGATAAATTGATTTAATTAACTATATCTAATAGACATGCTGAATTATATATTGAAGAAAAATTAATTAAGTTAAACATTGTATGCGGAGAGAACAACGTTCGATATGTCTTCCTTTACTTGATTTGACAATGGATGAATAGTTTCGTACCATTTATTATCTTTTCCTTTTTCTCGCGGCATAGAAACAAAAAGCCCATTCTTACCTTCAACTATACGCAATCCCTTGAGAAGCAAAGATTCATTGAGCGCAATATCTACAAAAGCCCGTATGTTACTCTTTCCCTCTATGCGATGTAGTCTTGTGACCTTGAATTTTAACTCACTAATCATTTTCCCACCTCCTATCCCGTGACTTAATTTTATATATTATTTTGTTCCGTTTTGGAAACATAGCAAGCAAAAAAATATATTCCTTATATAACATTAATCAGGATTATATCGACGTGTCGTCTGCTTAAGCCCTCTATATTTTCGAAAGAATTATATAATGAACCTGGGGATTTGTCAAGTATTTTCTTCCATTTGAGGAACAAACATAACGAAACAAAAAACCTGCTCAAATGATTGATTCTAGAAACTTAAAGGTGGGAAAAATACTCAACGGCGGTTTTTCTGTAGAAATCAAATTTATGATTTATACACAGATATGCGATTGCGGCCGGTTTCCTTAGATTCGTATAATGCCGTATCAGCGAATTTAATTAATTCCTCGGCTGTTTTAGCCTGAGTTTCAGCAAGGCTTGCCACGCCTACGCTTATTGTAACTCTTAACGTCTTCTGCGGGTCATTGATAAGTTTAAAATCGAAATCTTCAACAGCCTTCCTTAGTTTTTCTGCATAGACAAGAGTATGCTCCTGGGATGCATGAAGTAAGAT
Organism: Candidatus Omnitrophota bacterium; assembly: GCA_028711115.1. Taxonomy (GTDB): domain Bacteria; phylum Omnitrophota; class Gorgyraeia; order Velamenicoccales; family JABMQK01; genus JAQTSV01. Next base: position 754,734 of record JAQTSV010000001.1, on the reverse strand, counting down.
TACGCAGAATTCTTCTCCGCCATACCTTACCAAAACATCCGACCTTCTGGAGTTTTTCTGTAAAATTTCTCCCAATGATTTTAATACCAGATCACCCTGCTGATGCCCGTAAGTATCATTTATATTTTTGAAATGATCCACATCTATCATTATTAACGAAAGGTCTAAACTATACCTGACTGCCCTGGTAAATTCACTGGCAATCCTAATCTGGAAATATCTCTGAACAAATAAGCCTGTTAAGCCATCGGTTACAGCCTGAGTCTTAAGCTGTACACTCTCAATCATTAATTGTATATATTTCTTAATGCTGATGCCTAAGTAGGTTATAGAAGTAAACAAAATTACGCTAAAATAATCCGCCCAATAATTTCTAAAAGATAAATAAATGCTCGTGCCTATGAATAAAAGAATGATAATTACGCTGAAAATAAAACCTTTAAGCGCACTGACTCTATACACAACAATCGCAACGAGAAGAATTATAAACATCAAGATTAAAAAGTCTATCCAAAAGGGAATTTCTCTAATAAAATCATTATTTAAAAACATCAGAAGTTCGTTGGCAATAATGACTACGCCCGGCAATACACCTATGGGCGTATTATAGGCGTCATGAGAAATTTCGCTGGTTAAACTGACCAGCACAATTTTATCTTTAAATGCATCTTCCCTGAATTCGTCTTTAAGCACCTTTCCGAATGGGATAACGTTAAATTCCCTGTATTTAGCATGATAATTAATGGGTATTGTCCCGTCCTGCCTTATGGAAAAATTTATGTCGCCCTGTATTCTTTTATTATGAGGTATACGGATAGCGTTGGTTGCGGGATTATACAGAATATTACTCAGGCCAATATCGAAGTAATTACAGATTGTTTTTAACTCGAAGGAAAGGTCTATTATCCTTCTCTCTTTAGAAAAGAAAAATACCCTGGCTCTTCTTACATAATAATCTCTGTCTCTTGGTTTATTTACAAATCCGTAAGCCAAGGCTGCGTCGGAAAGGACCTTAGCCGGAAGGATATATCTTGCCCTGGAGTCAAAATTAGAGGCAATGATAGCGTTACCGGCCTCCTTCATGGATTTGGCAAACAATAAATCATTTTGTTTATTTTCGCTCTGGCCGATAAAAGCAAAATCAAAGCAAATCAATTTTGGTTTATATTTCTGCAGCTTATCAATCAACAGCCCGAACATATACCTTTCCCAGGGCCAGTTCTTATTCATAGTTTTAAGGGAGAGCTCGTCGATAGAGATTATCACTATTTTATCGAGATTCGCCTGCCGGGGTTTAATAAGGTGGGATATGCCATAAAACAAATCAATGGCCTTTAATTTCGCAACCGCAAATATCCCCCGCCCGGAAAGGAAAGAAGAATAAATCAGAACGGTTATAATAACAATAAGAATTATTCTTATAAAATTTGTATCCCAACGCAATCTAAACATAACCTTATTCTATATGCTCAATTTTGGTTTTTCAAGGAATAATTTAATCTTATCCCTGTATTTTTTACTAATATTTAAAGGGTTGACAGGGTTTATCTATGCGGTTAGAATATAAAAAATTAAACAATTTCGGGAGAAAATACTTTGCAGAAGAAAAAAGTAATTTTTATAAGGTTTCTTATTCTTATATTTATCCTTGTCTCCTTCCTTCTGCATATTCTATCTATTGATAATAGGCTCTGGGCAGATGCACAGAACGACGAGGAAAAAGTCAAGGAGGAACAAAAACTATTAGAATCAGAAACCACAAAAGAATTGGAAAGAATAGCAATCAAACCTGCCAAAAAAGGCGAAACCATAGCTTTCAGATACGGCGGCTGGTTTAATAGCATATACAGGTCTTATGAAAACCTGGATAACGATAAATCTACCGTGGATACAATCCACAACAGCTGGCTCAACGATATGCGCCTGTGGTTTAAGTTTACTCTTTTCGATAAATATGCTGCGTATTTCAGGATAAAAAATTATTACGTCTCAAGAAGCACAGACACGGGTTACACAGGCATAGGCGATGACTACGACGGTCCGCATTTGGATATGGGTTATATTACATTAAATTTTAATGAGAAAGAATCACCAATTACAGCCACCCTGGGCAGGCAATATGTATATATTGGCAGAGGCATAGCCTATAGTGCTACACATGACGGTGTTAAAATTACCTGGAAACCAAGCCATCTTTTTATAAAATCTTTCTTTACTCTGACTAAACCTAACGAAGACAATATTGATATCAGTGTGCCGAATTATGAGAAAAACGGTGAAAGGACATTTATGGGGACTGAAATCTCCTATCTCGACATCCCTCATACCATTATCTACATTTATGGCTTAATCCAAAAGGACAGGAATAACCAAAATACCAATACTCAGAATTATGACTATAATTCCCGGTATTTTGGAATAGGCCTGGAAGGTGGCATCGAAAGAAATTTCGGATATTGGGCAGAAATAATAAAAGAAACAGGAAAGGATTTTACCGATGCACAAGCAGTCAAATTGGATAAAAGAAACATAAACGCCCTGGCATTGGATTTGGGCCTTAAGTATTATTTTCGGAATAGATTTAAGCCTAAATTCGAATTCGAATATGCCTATGGTTCTGGTGACAACGATAGAACTATGGTTGATTATACCAGGGGCGGCGGCAATAGATATGGAGACGATAAAAACTTCCTGTATTTCGGCAATTTCTATGGAGGCTACGCCCTCTCTCCCAAATTATCCAATCTTAAGGCCTGGAAAATAGAAAGTTCGGTGGTTCCCTTTAACGGATATAAATTCTTAAAAGATCTCGTAGTGGGGATAAAATATTGGTTTTACCGAAAAGACAAAGCAAGCGGTGGTATTTATGATACGGATGCCACCCTGCCGCATAAGGATATCGGGCAAGAACTTAACTTATATTTTTATTGGAAAATCGCAAAAAACAAATACTGGTCCTGCCGCTATGGTATCTTCTTCCCTGGAAAATCCTATCCCGTTGCCACGCAAACAGATACAAAGTATTTCTATACCGGATTAACTGTTACATTCTGATAAAAACCTGCCAAAACACCCTCTTGCCCCAGCTTGAAAACAGGAGTATTTCTATGTTATACTTACACTAGGAATAAACCAGGGGGTTAATATGAAGAAAATAGTCCTTATAATATTAGGAATATGTGTAGGCATTATGGTATTTACCAGCCTATGTCTTGCCGGCTGGGAAGAGGATTCTGAGAAGGCTACATTAGAAGATGAAGCAGCCCACCTTATGCGCATAGAGATGATAAAAGAAAACCAGAATTCTGCCAAAAATACAGGGCCGGATGTTCTTTATCGTCCTATAACTGAATTCTTAATTACCCGGGATACAAAAGGCGTTATTAATGGAAGCGCTCAAAATGACGCTATAACTGCTCCTGATGCTACTACTGCTCCTCCTGGAAGTCCCTGTCTACCTCCTGAGCCTCCTCCTGAGCCAGGTGGTGGTGGCGCCACGATAACTCCTTTGGAAGGACCATTATCAGTATCAGAAGGATCTAGACCTACAATTGAAAATTCACAAGAAATATCTAATAACGATATGCCTATGGAAGGAGAAGTAATCTCCTTACCTGAAGTTGAGATAACGACAACTAGCAAGGAAGAAAGTAACGACTTGTCAGAACTTGCTAATTAATTCAGCTTCTGTAGTTCTATATAAAAACTGTCAAAATACCCCTCTTTTCCCAGCGTGGAAACAGGGGTATTTTTATGTTATACTTACACTAGGAATAAACCAGGGGGTTAATATGAAGAAAATATTCCTTATAACATTAGTAATATGTGTGAGTATTATGGTATTTACCAGCCTATGCCTTGCCGGCTGGGAAGAGGATTCTGAGAAGGCCACTTTAGAAGATGAAGCAGCCCACCTTATGCGCATAGAGAAGATAAAAGGAAGCCAGGATTCCTCAAAGTATATAGAACAGAATCTTCTCTATCGCCCTGTAACGGAATTCTTGACCACCCAAGGCACAAAAGGCGTTATCAATGAAAACTCTCAAAATGATGATGCTATAACTGCCCCTGATGCTATGACTATTACTCCTAGCTATCCACCTCCTCCAGGACCTAATGGCCCAGGTGGAAATGGAGAAAATGCCTCTATAATAGAACTGACTCCTATACCCGTAGGCGATGATATATCAGAAAATCCAGTCTCTTCGCCTGAACCTGAGCCTCCTCCAGAAACTGGGAAGGGTGCTGAAAGCGTATCACAACCACCCCTTAATTAATCCGACTTCTTCTGTGTGGAATCCCTTCTAATTTTTACTACGACTGCAGATAATCATATTGCAGCAAACCTAATTCCGCTGACATTTTCTTAAAAAACTCCTCTTCCAGTTTACCATTGGAAGTAAGAGAAATATTGTATTGGACAGGATAACCATAGGCATTTAACAATGAACCAGTAACCTTTGTCTTCAGGAAAACTCTGGTTGTCTCTCTGTCTATTGGTGAAACAATAATATTTACATATAACTGGCCTTGTCCAAACTGGCTGCCCAAAGGAATGGTAGGCGCTTTTTCGGCAACAAAATCATCCATATCTTCTTTGCTCAGATTATTCGTAAATCCGATTATCCCGGATTGTTTATCCACGGTAGAAGCAATTCCTGCGGATTTGACAAAGACCGACATTGCCGCCTTCCAGACTTCATCGTAAGATTTGTTATATACTTTCTCTTTTTCTATAGGCCTTTCCATCATTGGCGGCGTAATCGTCATGCACCCGGAAATAACAAACAATAAAAATAAAAAAATACTATTCGATTTCTTCATACTTCACCCCTTTTTTGATTTGAGGAGCTATTTCTCTGATGCGTTTGGCCCGCCACTCTAAAGATGGATGCGTGGCAAAAATGCCTAAATCTTTTTTTTCGCCTTTTTCTTTTGCTAATGCAAGCATCATATCAAAAACATCTGCCATTGCCTCTGGATTATATCCTGATTCATACATATAAAAATCGCCTAACTTATCGGCTTCTGCCTCAAAGCTCCGGCTGTATCCTTGATATACCATAATTGTCGCCATCTGGGCTACTGTGTTGCCTAAATCTGCAACTGTAGATGAGCCGGTATATGTGCCTGCCGCAATAGCCAAAATCTGGCCCAGCGCCATAAAAGTCTGGGCTGTCTGGGCATTATATAAAGCCTTGACCTGATGGCGGGCGCAGACATGCGATACTTCATGAGCCAATACAGCGGCTAATTCATCTTTGCTTTTTAGATGATCTAACAATCCTCTGGTGACATAAACATAACCGCCTGGCCCGGCAAAGGCATTTACCTGATGCTCGTTTAAAACACGGAATGTAAACTTAAGATTAGGCCTGTAAGATACGGCGACAATCTTATTGCCGATGTCTGAGACTGCCTTGGTAATCTGTTCATTTTCCAGAAGAGTCTGCTCTCCGAGAATATATGCATCCACATAATTGCCGAACTGAATTTCATCTTTTTCGTTCAGCAATTTTGTCTTCTCGCCAAAATCCGACTGGCTGATAGGTGCAGTGGCACAACCGGAAATAAACCACACCATAAATAGCAATAAAAGAACTTTTCTCATATTTTTGTGACCTATTGCTAAATAATACTACTTATGGCTGAGATTTTCAATCAATTAATGCGGGTGGTGGCGGGGATTTATAGAAGCATTATGAAAGGGACAGCCTTGTGCTTGATTCAAAGGACATCCCTAAATTTCTTCTCTTAATTAGTTGATCCTGATTAAATGCTTTCTAAGTCTTTCAGGAATTTGGCTCAATGTCATGATCTTTAACGTCGGTTGGTCTGTATTCATGGCTAATTTTTGAGAGAGATTAGCGGTAATATCAGATTGTAATTTCCACATTTTACCCGATATGGGATCAACGATAAGTATGCCGATTAGACCTCCAAAAAGAATATTGCCAAAATACCAACCACTTAATGTCGCTTTGACATCAGCATATTGATCTGCATATCCTGGTTTTGAAAAAGTAATGTGGTATGACTTTGCGTGAAAATAAGACCGACCAGCAGTCAATGAAACAGTAGTTGGCGTTGTTCCTGAAAACATCTTTTTTCCGCTTTCATCTACAATAATAATATTTGCTCCATCCGGGTTGCTATTGATTGTCAGCGGAAACGCATCTTTGCCTACAATCGTGGCACATCCTGTCAAAGATAACAGTGGTAATAATAAAGCTATAATCATCGATTTCAGTTTCACTGAATTTCCCTCCTTCTAGTAACAGTTAGCTATTTTTATTATAGACACGCCTAATTTATCCAACTAAGAATAAAAATCCCAATAAAACTCAGATATTTCTTTTAACTTATTCTCGATAAAGGTTAAAGTAAATTTTCCACCAACATAAGGATAAATTAATATCTCTTCATTCTTTCTTTGAAAATAACTTTTTTGAGGACTACCCACTAAAGATACTACTTCTTCTTTAGTCATACCTATGTGTATTTCTCGGCCTTTACCTTCACCAGGGCCTCTATGACCTACAGGATATATAACAGCGCTGTCATATTTATGCCAAGTAGGAATCGAGATACATCCCATATTCGATGTTAAAAAAGTAAATAGTAGCGTTAGATATACAATCCTTCTCATTATTTTCTATCTGTTCTAAATTCTGTTTGTGTATAATAAGCCGCTTTACTAATATTATCAATAGTATATCCCATACCGTTATTTGCTTTGTAAAACCTTTACAACTATACCTTCTTTAAAAAGAATATCCCAGCCTTTTTTGGGAAAAATCGAAAAATAGGTTGGCGCATAATACCAAGCTTCATCAGGATTAGTCTCATCGTTATAGTATTGTGGATTAGAGGGATTCTTAAACAAAGCCTTTTCATATTCTGTTAATTTGTGGTTCGGATACCAAGTTATATTTGGTTCGCCCCATAATCCTTTTACCTGTTCCTTAGTCATGCCTATGGCAATTTTAGTTGTTTTAAGTGGAGCAAGATTACCCATTGTTGTGCATCCAATAATGGTCATTAATAAAACTAACATCAAAAAAATTTTAATTCTATAAATTTGCATTATTAATTACCATCCCTTAGATTCTGATTAGTATAATAAGCTGCTTTAGAAAGATTATCGATTGTTGCTCCCATTTGACCTTCTCTTCCATATACACCATAACTCAACCAAACAGAATTATTCCAGCTTATATTTAAAGGTGTTACACCATGAATTCCGCCTTTTTCTAAAGCCCTTATCACGCTTTGATGACATACTCCTACATTCCAAAGATAACTCTTCAAACCAAAACTCATATTTCCTACATCAGGTAAATAGGCAGTTGTATGTTGAAGAGGCATAAAGGGTATGTTGAAAATTGGCGCTCTAGCAATATATGCCTTAACTTCTCCATTTACCGTAAGAGCACGCCAACTACTTTCTGGCATCTCAAATAAATTACTACCATTAGTCCTCGTTATTGTTCTTGAATCAATTTCTCCGGCCTTTATTTTATTCTGTATATCTCTCAAATAACTTTTTTCTTCAGAATTCGGTTTACGTATTTCAACCTTATTGGGATTTGATGCTGACTCTATTCCATGACTTACACCAGCAGTTAGGAGCGCATCAGTTATTAGGTATGACCAAAAATAAGCAGCTCTGGGCCGCATACCAAAGGCATCGTCAAAAATTTCATTAGCAGCCCAGTTCACGACTTGTTGCCCCGGCTGGGTTTCTAATATATTTGTCGACACAAACGCAGCAACTGCACCTGTCGAACCTCCTAATATAAAGCCAGTAGCTGTTGCAATAGCCATATTTCTCGTAGGTTGCCAATTACCTGTATAGATACTTGCGGCAATAAGACCAACGAAGCCAAACAATAGGCCAACTACGCCTGCATTTTCACTAAAGAATTCTTTAAACCATTTTTTAAATCCGAACCCCGTGGGATCAATTAGATTTATGGGGTTATTCCTACAATAAGCGTAACGATTTAAATCTTGCGGGTCATTTGGATGCTGTATTGTCGGGTCCGGCGAGATAAATCTCCCAATCACCGGATCATAATATCGGGCGCCGTAGTAATAAAGACCTGTGTCGTCCTGGATTTTGCCGGTGTATTTTATATCGGTTGAATAAGAACCATCCTGGAATGAAACTTCGCCAAATGGCGAATATTCGTAGTGGGAAATTTGGCTGCCGTTTTCGTCGGTAATAACATTTGATGAACCAAGATGATCACCATGGAAAAACTTCCGGCTGCTGTTTTCCACCACGCAAACCCGATTTGCGCCGGCATAAATATGCTTTTTGGTGGTCTCTTCTCCCTCGTCGGGAACCACCTTCTCAAAGAGCGAGCCAATGTAAATGGTCGTCTCAGCCTGGTCAATCTGCGAAACTTTCTTTACCCTGCCGCCGTCACCATCATAATAAAAATTTGTCGCGCGCGAAAGCGGCTCAATATTCCAACTGGTATTCTGCAAACAATGGATGTAGTAAGATTTATTCGGCTCCAAATTCTCCAAAGAACCGGGATATTGCTCAAATTGTCCTGTGGTTTGATTATAACTTAGAACCAAATCGTAGTCAACATTCAATTCCAAATTTCCCAGCGCCTGCTGCGTGGAGCGATTGGATAAATACGGATATGGAATTAAATTCCAGCCTTGCGCCAAGCTAATACCCTGCGGCTCAGGCGTTACTCCGCTAATCGCAATACTAAATCCCTGCGGATTATTTACATAAATAGCATAACCTTTATTATATTCCAATGTATTGAACTCATCAAAATCAGGGTTTCCCACGTAATTTTGGAATGAATCTGTCTCCGGGCTATATCTTGAAATCTGGTCGTAATCAGTTCCAATCTGCAAACCGGAGAAAATTTGCGAAATTTGAGAATCCTGCGGAACCACCGGCAAAGAGAAAAAGTTCCAGCCGGGCTGGAAATTCAATGTAACCGTCGCGGCTTGGCCTTGCGGATAAATCTGCTCTGCCCGGGTTAAATGCGATTCAAAATCGTAGTAATAATTAGTCTGCTCGTTGGTTTGCTGGTTAATGCGATTGGACATATTGCCATTTGTATCATAAGTAAAATTCACAGCCTGGCCGGTTTGCGAATTTGTACATGATGAGACCGCATGCGGCCGGGTTCCGTTATAATTTAAGGCAAGGTTTCCTTTGCTTAAAATATTTCCTATGGAATCGTAAGAATAATTAACATTTCCGTAATATGTACCGTTGGCGTTGGTGAGCCGGCTCAAATCATCATATTGGAATTGCTGCGAGGCATTGTTGACATTATCGGTAATGGCCGTGACATTGCCTGAATTATCAAATGTATATTCTAAATTCTGGATCTGCGAACCGCTGCTATTTTGAGTAACTAAATCAGTCAAACGCATAGTCTGCGGATTATAAGCGTATTCCGTAGTTGTTCCGTTTCCGTATTGGATTTTTGTAATCTGCCCTGCAGGAGAGTAATTAATATTTGTAACATAGTCTTGGCTACCCGAAGCATAGCTATTCTCCGGAGGAGTAAAATCAGAAGTCCAGCGGGCAATTCCTTTGGAAATCCTTAATTCATCTACCCAGCCGTTTACATAATTTGTGCTATTCCCATCCTGACCGATATATAATGAAGAATCTGTGTCTCCGACATCATTAGCCCCGAAAGTATCATGTTCGCTTAAAGCCTGGGATACTCCGTTTATAAATATCAAAGCGCTCGCCCCGTTTCTTACAAATGCCAAATGATACCAGGTATCGTTGGCAATTCCTGACCAGGCAGTAGTCATATAATACCAACCTTTATTAACGCCACCGGATCTAAACTTTATCCATAATTTATTTCCGCCAACCCTGGCTTCTTTCATAATATACCAATAATTATTAGCGTCTACATATTGCGAAACAAATGTCTGAAACGGCTGATAATCATTGAATCTTACCCAGAAATCTATAGTGAAATCTCCTGTGCCGAAATGCCAGTCATCCGAATCGGAAGTTGATAAATAATCGCCGTTTCCGCCGAGTAATACGCTTCCCCCGCCAAATTTACTCTGAGCAGTATCTATCTGGGCACTGCCATTTGCAGTAATGTTATAGTTAGACAATGAGCTATCCGTAAAGTTAGTTGAACCATCCTGGCCGTCATTGTGCAAAAGCAATTTTGTATAAGAATCGACCTCCTGAATGCTTCTGACAGTTTCTATGCCCTGGGGATTATAAGTATAGGTAACGATTTCGTTGTCGGGATAAGTTAAAGTAATTAATCTGTCTAACGGATCATAAGTACGCTGCACAGTATAATCCTGGCCATCCACTGTTTTTACGGAACGGATTTCCCTGCCTAAATTATCGTAGAAAAATTGCGCCTGGCCTGCCTCGTAATTTACCTGGCGCAGCCTGCCCACATAATAATTTTCTGCGGAGCCATCATATGTATAAGTAACGGTCTGATCATTTTGTATAGTCTTTTGGGTTAGCCTGTTTAAAACATCATAAGTAAATGTAAGTTCTTGTCCGGCGGCGTCAACTTGTCTTGTGAGATTACCTATATTATCATATTCATAATTCCAGACGCCCATATCCGGGTCATTCATCCTGATTTTTCTTCCCAAAGAATCGTAAGCAATGGTTGTGGTATTATTTTGCGAATCTGTAACGCTTGTTAAATTTCCTGAAATATCGTATGCGTAGGTTGTGGTGTAAGTCTCGCCGTTATTGTGTTCGTCGACGCGAATCAGCCTTTGGAGAGCGTCATAGTAATGGGTTTTGGTGTGATTACTCTCGTCGGTGGCTGTAACAGTCCAATCATCATAATTCACTGAGGAATAAGTATTATCCGGATTGGTTGTCTGAATAACTCTGCCCAAGCAATCGTATTGAAAACTAAAATAAGGCCTGTTGTAATCCGGAGAAATAAAATCAGGGCTTGAATCCACATAATAAGGAAAATATTTCTTGGCGGTTAAACCTCTGTTGTTGTATTCCACAAGCCCGGAAACAATCTGGCGCAAAGCCCCGCCTTGGGGATTCGGCTCTGCCGGAGATTTGCTTTCTATAAGCCTGCCCATTCCGTCATAAAAAGAATAGCTTGTGTAGTAGCTCGGATAATTAGTTGAACTGGGCGAATTAACTGCCTTGACTTTTTGTGTAATTTTAACCGGATCGGTTACGGGATTTGTTACATTCAAATCATATTCATAAATTGTAGACGGATATGAAATAGAATCATTGGGACCGATAACTTTTTCCTGCCTTCCCAAATCATCGTATGATGTATAGGCTGTGACTGCGTTGGGGTCACGAGTTGATTTTACCTGGCCAAATAAACCTTTTAATCCCTGGCCGTCATTTAGAGGAACACCGTTTATACCGTAATATTGCGTCGTAACAGTGTGGCCCAAGGCGTTGGTGATTGTAAGCGGATAGATATGATAAACAGAATCGTATGTGGTTGCGGATGTGTGGCTGTTTGCGTCCGTGGCAGATGTCAGATTGCCGAAGCTGTCATAAGCGTATTGCGTTGAAAGCCAGGTTTCGTTTTGCGTTATGGGATTATAGCAACGCACTTCTTCTTTGGTAAGCAATCCCTGCGTTGGTTCATCATCGATATTTTGATTATTGTCATAATAAAATCTTTTTTCGGAAATATTATTTCCATTGATATCTGCAACCTGGATATGTTTGGGTAATGACAATATCCAATCCGTTGTATTGTAATTATATTCCATAGAGGCAGTTTTTCTATCCTGGCTTATATCGGAACCGCTGTCGGCATCTACTTCTCCGTATTCAATTACCTGGGTAGGATTTCCGTGTTGAGGAGATTCATCATATAAATATTGAGTCTTTATCCTTCTGGCTGAATCATCGCCGTCGAAAGTATAAGCGTTTGATTCCGAAAGATAGATAAACTTAACCTGCGGATAGCCGGCGTAAATATCTCCCTGGACATTCCAGGTATTTTCTGACTTTGTGTAGAGATTACCTGAAGAATTGCGAGCCTCCTGTTTGTATTGCCTGCCTTTTTTGTATTCGTCCTGATGAAAATAACTGACAGAATAATTGCCTTCGGCGTCAGTTACGGTTACTTTGCCGAAACCGCTGAACTCGCGATTTGCGTAATCGAACTCTCCCTTGTCATAGCTATATTGAGTAGAATAAGTGTTTGATCTTCCGTCGGAGACTTCGACTTCAGCCACCACGCTTACAGGAAAACCAAGTTTGCCTTTGTCGGCTTGTTCTGTATTATCGTGTCCGACATAAGTATGGTAAGTAACCGCAGCCGCCCCTCCCACGCCGTTAGAAATTCCCGCCAGCAAATCAGGAATTGGGCCGTTATTTAACTGCACATCCCAATGATCATATGGGGTATTAAGTGGTCGCATTACCCTGTCAGGCAGACCGTCGCCATTAATATCAAAGAAATCAACTATTGTAGGATTGTATCCTGACCTGATATGGGCGCGGTTAGAATTGTTATTATGCACAATCGGTCCCCACTCTGCAATCGGTTCAAAGCCATGCCCATTATTTATCTGTACCTGCCAGTTGCCGTAAGTATCATTGTAATTTCGCGTAACCCTGTCTGGCAAGCCGTCGCCGTTTATATCTATGGTTGTAACGCAGGCAGGATCGCCGTAGCCCATATACGACCAAGAACCATATTTATTTCCAAGAATTCCCCACTCCTGCCTGTTCTCAAAGCTCTTGCCATTATTAAACTGCACCTGCCAAGTATAATCGCTTGTAGTATTATCCATAAGATGATCTGGCAGGCCGTCTCCATTAATATCAAATGTGGCAAAATAAGTATTGCTGCCACCTGTCCTGATATAACCTTCGCTACTGTGACTATGATACTGGACATTGAGCCATTCAATACTATTATCAAAACCATTGTTGCCGTTATTTAATTGAACATACCAACGGTCACTGTTCGTCCCACGGATAACTCTGTCCGGTTTTCCGTCGCCATTTATATCAAATAAATCGATATATCCCCATACAGGTGGATCATAAGCAAATCCCCAAAGTTTGGTATAATCCGGCTGATAATTGAAACCATCAATATTATTCCAGGCAATGCTATTTTCAAAACCATTTCCATTATTTATCTGGACTTCCCAGGTGTTATAATTATTATTGTAATAAGTGTAAATTCTGTCTGGCAGGCCATCACCATTAATATCAAAAGTATTTGTATCTCCGTGGGAACTGCCGTATCGTACAGAAGCACGGTTAGTCTGGCCGGATTGCGCAGCTATATTGGACCACGCCTGTAAATTATCAAAAGAAGTCCCATTATTTAATTGCACCCAAAGTCTATTGTATTCTGAATCGTTGTAACCTCTAAAAATCCTGTCTGGGAGACCATCACGATTGATATCAAATATATCAACGTAGGCAGAACCGCTTCCGCCAGTTGACCTTGTGCCAGCCCAATCATTATTGCCAAAATTATGGATATTATTCCAGCTTGTAACTTGCGAAAAAGTAAAAGGTTTTTCCTGATAATTAAATTCAACCGGCGGCAAAGATGAGCTATCGTCGAGCCCGTATTGAGTTACCGAAGACAGAAGCGCCCTTTTTGTGCTGGAACTGTATTCGTAAGACAGGTTATATTTTCTGATTCGCGAGCCATTTTGTTTCACGGTAATTGTCCGGAGTAATTTATTTGTCCTGATTAAAAAATTGGAGCGATAACTAAAGAAATAATCGACCCGTTCTCCGCTCTCATAATCAAAATCAACCTGAAAAGCAGACGCCAGATTCTCCTGGCCGTCGCATCCTGTATAATTTACCGTATCAGGATAAATCTGGTTGGCGTCTTTAATATAGGTAAGAATCATATAATTGCCCGAAAGGTCTTCTACTTTATCCAGGCACCACTTAAACACGTGCCCGCTATCAAGCTGCTGTGAATCCTGCGTCTGGCCAAAATAATATGTTATGCCGGATTTATCTTTAACAGTCCAAGAATAGCCGTCAAAGGTAAATTTCATAAACGCTTCTTCTATTTTTGCGCGGTATTCATTGCCGCCGATATTCACTAATTCGACGACTGAACCTCCGGTTTTAAATATAAAAGTGTCCTGATTATTATAATTTGGTACGCCGTTTTTTGTGGAGCGTTCGACTGAACCTAATTCCAAAATCCATCCCATGCCCAGCATTCCATTTCCTGATTGGGAAGAATAAGCTAAAACGATATTCGGCTGTATGCCTTTTCTGCCGGCAGGAACAGATATAGGCACGGAATAAGTCAACGCGCCGGTAAAAAGGCTGGGCTGAATATTCTGTAACGCATTCAGGTTAAAACCGAAAGAACTGTTTTGCCCCTCCTGAGAAGTGCTGTCTAAGGTTTGGCGGTCTCCCCGGCCTGATTCAGACTCATCTTCTATTTTTGCCGAATCCGTTTCTTCGGAAGAATCCGCTTGTTGCTTCAAAGCAACTGAATCATTGGCTTTTTCAGCTTCAGAAATTGCCTGGCTATCCACATTTGCTTTACTGTTAACCACTTCACCTTTAGCTGTTTCTTCAGCAAAAACAACACCAGCGTCCTTAAAGCAAAAAACACAAATATGCAATAAAACCAAACAAACAGAAATAAATCTAAATATCATTGAATGCCGGTATTCCATTTTGTTTATTCCTCGCTCTGTGGTTTGGGCGGTTTTCTGAATAAAAATATATGTGTTTCTACGGAGGCAGTGGCGCCGTGCCCGTCTCTTACCTCTATAGTAATTGTCTTTAATTTAACGTCGCCTATCTGCGTCTGCCAGGGATAGCTGGCTGAAGAAATCCAATCCTGAACAACATTACCATCCACCAAATAACGATATTCTAAGTTATCATTATCCGGATCGTGTACCTGAATTCCTATGCTAACAATATCTCCTTCTCTAAATTTAGAATTATTTTGCGGGAATAAAGACATAATTTGCGGGGGCTGATTTGGTGGGGTCGTATCCAGAATAATTGCGTCCGAAAAACTTTCTGACCAATTCCCGGCCCTATCCTTAAATTTGACATAAACTATTTTCTCCCCCTCGCCCTCGGATAATGTCCAATTCTTGCTATGTACATATGGCTCAGCCGTAGACCAATGGCTTCCGTCATTAGAAAACTGCATCTGCGTCACCCTACCCATAATGCCACCGCTGTCTACCGCGTCAAGAGTCAATACTACATCTCTAGAATCTGTATAATCTTCTCCGTTATTTATTGTGATTCTGCCGACAGGAGGAACAATGTCTATGTTTATCGCATTAGCCGTAGTACCTAAATTTAACCTTTCTATCCTAGGGCTAGTTATAACTAAATTTCTTGGATGGACTGTAGGATCGGCATAGACAAAAGCCGTAAAACACAAAAAGATAAAGAATGTCGGGAAAATGGTTTTGAGTGGCGGCAGGATTATTTTGAACGGTCTACTGAATATTTTTTTCTCTTTCATTTTGGATTACTGTATCTATTATCCTCAATACATATATACCATTTTGTTCCGTTATTGTCAACATATTTTTTCCGTTTTCGACAACAGGAATTTTTCCCTGTTTCTTTTAACATAATCTCGTCGGTAAGACTGTAAAACAAAATATCTAAGCCGTATTTAATTTCTCTTTTTGTAAACAAAAGTTCCGTTTTTAATAATAATTCTTGACGTCTTATTCGGAATATGTTATCTTATAATTAACAACTTAATTAATTTTTCTGTTTTATAAAGGGGGATTAAATGAATATCGGCGAAAAGCTTAAAAGATTAAGAAAATCTCGCGATCTGACACTCGATGACATTGCCAAAAAATCCGGTGTGGGCAAAGCCACATTGAGCAGAATTGAAAACGATATAACTCAAGGAACGCTAAAAACACACATGAAAATCTGCGAAGCTTTGAATCTTAATCTGAAAGATTTGTATGAAGGGTTGGACATTCCCAAAGAAGAAATAACAACGTTGAGTGAAAAAACCACCAATGAGACGGAAATATTTTCTTATGATGAAAGGGCTAAATCCGTAATATTGACTAAGAATGCGCAAAGAAATAGTATGTTGCCTCAGCTCCTCATACTCGAGCCTCAAGGCAAAACTCATCTGGAACAAAATACCGCAGGCACTGAGAAATTTGTCTATTGCACCGAAGGCCAGATTCATATAGATATTGAAGACAAACAGTATGAATTAAAGAAAGGAACTAGTTTGTATTTTAAGTCTTCTCTCCCCCATCGTTTTATAAATATAGGTAAGAAACCGGCAAAATGCTTGGTAATAAGCAGCCCGGCAGCTTTATAGGACAAAACTTCTGAATCAAAAGAAAGGAGTATCTAATGTCTAAAAAAAGAATTTTAATTTGTGATGATGAAGTCGGTATCCGGGAATCACTGAATTTAATTTTAAAAGATAATTATGATATATCTTTTTGTGACAATGGGCAGGGATGTTTGTGCCTTCTTGAAGGTGGAGAAAAATTTGATCTTGCATTATTAGACATAAAGATGCCCAAAATGAGCGGCCTGGATATTTTAAAAAAGATTAAAGGAAAAAGACCTGATTTAAAGGTTATAATTATTACCGGATATAAGAGCGTAGATACTGCTACGGAAGCGATAAATGCAGGGGCAGTAGATTATATCGTGAAACCGTTTGCGGCAAAAGAAATACTCAAAAGCGTGGAAAGAAATATTTAGGCCTCAGAAATCCTAGAGGCCACCCTCCTCGTATAATTCCACAAGAGCCTTAACTACTAAAGGATGAAACTGAACTCCACTAAATTTACGTATCTCCTCAACCGCCTCTTTTTTATTCAGCGCTGGGCGATAAGGACGATTGGTAGTCATGGCGTCATAGGAATCCGTCACGGCAATAATCGCAGCAATCAGAGGGATACGGTTGCCTTTCAGGCCTTCGGGATAGCCTGTCCCGTCAAAATGTTCGTGGTGATACTTGACGCCGTCAATCGCTCTCTTCAAATCCTCAATGGGCTCAATAATTCCGGCTCCAATCAGAGGATGCTCATTTATCTTCCTTCTCTCTTCATCGTTAAGCTCACCCTTCTTATTTAAAATATTCTCCGGAACGCCAATCTTTCCTATATCATGCAATAAGGCAGCGATATTTAAATCATCCAAAAAGGCAGAATCCACATCTATGCGGTTTGTAATTATCAATTTCTTGGTTATGGCTAGGCTGACCTGCGTCACCCTTTCCGTATGGCCATGGGTATAATGATCCTTGGCGTCGATTGTGCTAGCCAAGGCTTTGGTGGTTTCTAAAAACATGCGCTTATTGCGTTCGATTTGTTCCTGTAATTCCTCAAACAGCTGGGCATTGCGTATGGCCATAGCCACATCATGGGCCAAGGCGATGAAAAAGTCTAATTCGTCGCGGTGAAAATGCCTTCCGGAGATCTTTTTCCCTAAAAATAAAATCCCCAATAATTTATCCTGAAAATAACTGGGTATGCATACAACTGCCTCGAATAAATTCATCTGATTTCTTAAAGCCACAAGAGTTTCTTTTAAATCCTTGTGTTTACTGAGCGAACGCCTGTTTTTCAGAATTTTACCTATTTTGCTATAGACTAAGGCGCCGCCGTCTATATATTGATAATTGTGTTTATTTGTAAAGAACCTTATCATGGCATTATCAGGATCAATGCGGATAAAACCCGAAGGAATTTTTAAACCCATCCTCCCCCGGGAAACAGTCAATATATAGCTGTTTAATTTCTGGTTAAAAAGAAGAATGCCTGCGTGGCGCACCTTGACTTTGTGCACAATCATCCTGACAATTAACTGAATCAACGTCTTTGGCCTGTGCACAAGAATCATCTTGCGCGCTGCATCTTCCAGTTCTTTTTTGTAATTAATCTTCATGGCGTCCTGGTTATTTTATTTTCCTGGATTAATTAAACGTTTCAAAACAACCTTTTCCAATTCATCCAGAATAAGCGGTTTGTGTATATAATCAATAGCGCCTAATTCCTTTGCCTTATCCATAGTTTCTTTTTCGTCCACTCCTGTAACCATAATTACGTCGGTTTTATTTCCCATCTGGCGCATCCTCTTTAAGGTTTCGATGCCGTCCATTCCTTCCAAGCGGATATCCAGAATTATCAAATCAGGCATTTCTTTCTCCAGCATGGAAAGAGTTTCTTCTCCGCTGGCCGCTGTCACCACGTCAATCTTTCTCCTTTTGAAAAAGCTCTTGGCGAATTCACGCACATCCATTTCATCATCAACGATTAATAATTTTGGCATCTTCTCACCTCGCTTTGTTTTCCTAATTTATGTAATAAATGCTGACGACAAAAAATTACTTATTAGCAAGCGGTAATAGTATTTCAAATTTCGTGCCTACGTTATATGTAGAGTTTACACTAATTGTGCCGTTATGAAAACCTATTATTTTTTGTATAACGTATAGGCCCAAACCTGTGCCTTTTCTGCTGGTGGCCTTGGTAGTAAAAAATGGAGTAAATAAACTGGCCTTGTCCCTGTCTTTGACACCTATGCCGTTATCCTGAAAAACAATCCAGACGCTTTCATCTTTTTGTATTGCAGATATTGCAATCTTGCCTCTGAAGCTTGAGTCTTTTAAGGCTTCTTTTCTCTCTTTAATGGCGTCGTAAGCATTATCGATGAGATTAAAAAACACCTCTTCCATCTGGGTCAGGTTGCATTTTATCTGAGGCAGATCGCCGGGGATTTGCCTTTCTATATCTAAATCCTGCAGCCGCACTTTATATTGCACCATTTCCAAAGCACCTTCGACAATTTTACTGAAATCTACCGGCTCAAATCCTTTTGGCCCGGGACGGGAATATTTCAAAAGCCCTTTGACAATATCGCCGCCCTGCATAACATTGGTCTGTATTCTTTGCAATGCATATTTTAACTGCTCCAAGACATCTTTAAATTCTGAAGAACTTTTAGACATATCCAGAGACTGCAGAATATCCAGAGAATCTCCGGCAATCAAAGATAAAGCCTGAAAACGATTATTTATCTGATGCGAAAGGCCGTCAGCCATTGTTCCGACAGTAGCCATTTTTTCTGCCTGGAATAACTGTTCCTGTGTCTTTTTTACATCCTCGTAAAACTGGGCATTTTCTATAGCTAAAGCTGCCTGATTAGCCAAAACCGAAAATACATTTAAGTCATCTTGAGAATAAATCTTACCGGAAAGTTTCTTGCCCAAGACAATAAGGCCTAATAATTTATTACCTACAAAACTGGGAACCACCACAGCAGCTTGTAGTTCTTTCAGTTGTTTTTCTAAAGAGGCTAACTTTACATCATAGGAACTATCTTGTGATTGTAGTTGTATTTCCTCATAAACCAGAGGCTCTCTTTTTGAATGCAGCTGTTTTATAAGCGAAGAATTAATATCTAAACTAAAACTTTTAGACAAGACTGAAGAATCTCTCTTGGCTACCATTACGTATTGATTGTTCTCTGAATTTAGAAGAAAGATAGCTGCAAATTCAAGTTTAACAGTTTTTGTCACAACATGAACTATTAAATTAAGCAATCTATTTAATTCTCTCACCCTTATCATACCACTGGATGCCTGCCTTAGAGTATTCTGATACTGACGTTGCTCACGAAGTAACCTATCCTCTGCTTTTGTATTGATATAAATATATATAAAAGGACCTACGGTTGCCAAAACAGTAAGCAATCCCATAGGTACGAACCACCATTTATCCCCAAAGAAACCTAATAAATAAGGTCGTAAAGAATAGGCAATAATAAATGGAGTACCTAAAACTAATGAATAGACAGCAATAAAAATTCCCGTACGGGTAATTGCAATGGTGATGTCCATTAACCTATATTTAATAATAGTATAAGCTATAATCAGAATGAATACTAATGTAGGGATATAACCAAAAGGATAAATTTCTATTCCATAATTAGGGAGAAAATCGACAGAGGCAAAACTATAAAATAAAAAAGCTAGAAATACATATTTAATTTGAGCTCTTTCAAATGGAGTAGATTTTTTACTTTTAAACCACAAAGAATAGCATAAAAGCATGAGAGAAAAACTCACTATACCTATAAAAAATACTAAAAAAATTGGATGGATGTTACCTGCTTGTGGATAATATCCCCAAAAGAAATTATGAATACCGCGTATTAAACATCTGCTTATCCATATTAAAACCACAAAGATCCAACCTATAAAATAACATATATAAACAAGTTTTTTGGTTCTCTTTATTTTTAAAAATTCCACAGTGTAATTAAATCCTGTTATTGCAATAAAAACCACTCCGCTATAACCAATTTTTAACCATAATTGTGCTAATTCATTAAGACTACTATTATATGCCATAGAGTAAGAGAATAACCAAATACCACCAGCGATACTTAGATATAAAAATAGTTTATTAAGAATCCTTTTATTATTTTTTAAATAAACAAAGATTCCCAACACTATAAAAACCAATGAGATAATAAATAAAGGTATTGAATATAGATTCATGTTATTTATTATAAATAAAGTTCAGGATATTTCCATATTCTGTTTGAATCTTCTATAATCCATCTAGCAACCCTTCTACCTGTAAGGGCTACATTAGCTATTCCACCAGAAGGAAGGTAACTGGAAGTACACCATTGTCCAACAATATAAAGTCTGTCGATAGAAGTTTTTTGCGGTAAGAGATCAGCTTTTGTTTGTGATAAAATAGGTAACCATCCTGCAAAAGCTCCTTCTCTATTTAAGGTATATTTTGACAGAGTGATAGGCGTAGCACAAATTTGCAACTCTATAGAACTCAATAAACCAGGTATTAATTTATTAGCAAGACTTACTATTCTCTCGCTGATACTATCTTTATTTTTATCCCAAAATTTGCAAGATTTGTAAGGTGCAATAGTCAAGATTACCATCGAACCTTTTTTAAATTCATTAGAGTAATTATGCAAAGAAATAGGAACACAAAATATACTTGGTATTTTATCAATCATTAAAATTTTATCTAGATTTGAGAAAATTTCGTCTATATTATAGGTAGAAAAATAATAAATATTACAACTCTCTCTCAATTTTTCTCTTAAATTTATATTAAGTCCTAAATATAATATAAACATGGAAGGAGAGGGAATCATTTTATCTACAATAGTTGCCTCTCTATTTGGTATATCTAACATTTTTTTAAAAGTTTCAGTTGCATCAGCATTAGATATGACATTATTGGCGCCAATTGCTCTATTGCCATCAATAATCACTCCTTTAATTTTATTAGAATCGGTTATAATCTTATTCACTTTATTTGATAATATAATTTTCCCACCATTATTTTCGAAATTCTCAGCTAACACATCAGGAAATTTTTGAAAGCCACCGGAAGGATAATAGCCTGGATCTAATAAATACTGGCGAAATAAAACAATGGCCGGCGACGCAGCTGCTTTGCCTGGTGGTGTCCCACTATTGAATAAAAAAGCTCCTAAAGTTGCTTTTAATTGATTACTTTCAAAAAAACTATCCACTACTTCTTTAAAGGTAGTTTTTTTTACTTTTGTGTAAATATCTAGAAAATTTTTCTGCATGATAAATTTAAAGAAATTATCAATATTTATTTTTTCTTTTGAAAAGTTCTTCCTAAATTCTCTTATTGTATCGCGTGGATCTGCTCTTAGATAAAGCATATTATTCGGCAAGATGATTTTCTCTGAAGGATCGAATTGTTTATATTTTATATGACTCTTTAAATCTAATTCTTCCAAAATCTTTCCTAAAATTCCTCTTCGTACTCCTCCTAAATAATGACCGCCAGCATCGAAATTGAACTCCCCTTTTTTAAATGAAACGCAGTATCCACCAGGTTTGTTTTGTTGCTCTATTATTAAAACATCCAGTCCTGCTTTGGATAAATAGCAACCGCAAATCAATCCCCCAATCCCTGCTCCAATAATCACCGTATCGTATTTTTCTTTCATTTTAAATTATTATTATTATTATTATTATTATTATTATTATTATTTCTTGTAATAAATCCTCTTTTATCACAATATTCAAAAGATTTAATCAGATTATTTTTATTTATTTTAGGGTACTCAAATCCTAATTTTTTGAGATAACTCTGAGTTTTTTCAGAAGCAAATTTAGTATTGTAATTAAAATAGGAAATGTAGGGTTCTGCTAAGGCCTTCTGCACTGGCGTCCATTTTGTAAAATCAAATTTATCAAGAGCAATAAATTTTGGTAATCTAAATCTAAAATAGCTAGCTGCTAATTTCATAAAATAAGCAAGAGTTATTTTTGAAGGAGAAACTATATGATAAGTATTATTTCCTTCTACTTTGCTAAGTAAAATAATTGCTTTTGCTACAGTGTCTACATTTATTAAATTGTGGGAGCACTTCAGATCTCCAGGAAATTCATCATATATTTCTTGAGTCAAAAAGTGAAGAGAGGTATAGAAAGCTCTAAAATCAGTAATCTTTCCTTCTTTGGTATCTCCAATCACCATACTAGGTCTAAAAATTGAAATATTCAATTTATTATTTTGATATTCTCTTACCAAAAGTTCTGCTTCAAATTTACTCTGTTCATAAATGTTGTTAAATTTTTGTCCTATATCTAAATCGTCTTCTTTAAAAAATTCTCTACTACATTTTCCACATACATATGCTGTACTTATATAATTTACTTTTTTTAATTTACCTCTTTTACTCCATTCAAATCCTAAATCGAGAACATTTCTTGTCCCTCTTACATTAACCTTCATTGTTTCTTCTATTGTCCAGTTAAATTTTGTCGTTGCCGCACAGTGAAAAACTTCCTCTACTTCTTTTTCTAAGAATCTTCTAACTCTTATATTTAAACCTAAGTCAACTCTAGTTATATCTCCTTCTAATATTACTAAATTATTAATGGACTTGACCGAATAATTTCTATCCCAAAATTTTAAAATCTCTTTTACCCTATCAGCAGCATTTTTTCCATTTTTATTTCTTGCAAGCACATAAACTTTATTATGACTCTGGAGTAAAATTTTCAAAAGATAAGATCCAATTAAACCTGTTGCCCCAGTTATAAATATATTTTTTTTCATTTTTACGCTTTTGGTAACTCAATAATAAACTTTGTGCCTTCTTTAAGCTTGCTTTTTACTTTAATGCTTCCTTTATGTTCTTTGATAATATTATAAACTATAGACAAACCCAATCCACTTCCTTTTTCCTTAGTTGTATGGAATGGCTCAAAGATGTGCGGCATATCTTTGTCTGAAATTCCGCAGCCAGTGTCGCTCACAGAAATTTCAATAAAATTTCTGCGAGTCTGTGCAGTCACCTGCTTACTGTTGTCTGTTAATTGCTCACTGTTAACCCTGATGGTAATCGTAAGATTGCCGCCGGCAGGCATTGCTTCGATGGCGTTGAGAAAGAGATTTAAGAACACCTGCTTCATTTTCTGTGTATCTATCACTGCAATCATCTTGTAATCACAATAATCTTTTGTAACATTAATTTTATATTTAATAAACTGGCTGCTTAATAGTTCAAGCGTATCATCAATAAGCCTATGAATATCTGCTTCCTTTAATTGTAAAGGTGCTGGCTTGGAAAAATCAAGTAATTGGTGGACTAAATCATCTATTTTCTCTACCTCAGAACTGACAATATGGGAAAACTTTTGCATAAATTCTTTATCGCCGATTTTTTGTGGTAAATATTCGCTAAATGTCTTTATGGCTGTTAAAGGATTTTTAATTTCGTGTGCCATTCCGGAAGCAAAGGTTGCAATTGTCTTTAACTTTTCTGCACGCAAAAGCTCCTGACGCAAGAGTTCATTTTCTTTGGCAATTTGAATAGGAGTTTTACCTAAGAAAATCTTATCCGCAAAATACTGAATCTTGTTCTTAACAGGATTAAAAAATAAAGCAATTACAAAAGCATAAATAATGCTGATAAACAACGAAGTATACCCAACCATGCCTTGGAAAAGTTTCTCGGCTAAAAAGACGAAAATAAAATAAGTAGCAGTGATTAAAGCAATTAGAATTGAATAAATAAAACTTTTTTGAAATGCTACATTGACTTCAAAAACTTGATACTTAAATATTGCCCAAGTTATTACAATAAGATATATGGGAACCGTGAAATTGCCCCAAGGGTAAATATTGAAACCGAAAGCTGGAAAGAAATTCATTAATCCGCCGCCATAGCCTATGGTAGCTATTAAAAATAAAATCATAAAAGATCTATTTTTATTTCTGAAATTTAGTCTTATTAATAA
This sequence comes from Candidatus Omnitrophota bacterium, assembly GCA_028711115.1. Classification (GTDB taxonomy): domain Bacteria; phylum Omnitrophota; class Gorgyraeia; order Velamenicoccales; family JABMQK01; genus JAQTSV01. The sequence continues at coordinate 730,453 of JAQTSV010000001.1, read as the reverse complement.
ATAATATTCAGTAATAACGATGATGCTCCAAATAAAGAATGAAACATAATGCAAAAAGTTTCCTTGAGCATAATAAAAAGAATTAAACATAAATTTATTTTCTTTAAAAATTAAACCCATAAAATTTAATACCAGGAAGACTATTGCTTGAATATAGCTGAATAATAAAAGCGGATTTTTTAATCTATTAGATAAAATACAAACTACATGCAGAAAAAAGACAGGAATGATAATAACGCCTGAATAAGCAATTAACCACCAAATATAAGAAATATTCGAAACTATAATTGAGGAAGCAAAAAAAGCACCGAAACCCCATACTCCAAGAGAAATAACATGCAGGCAATATATTTTGCTTAACTTTGTTTTTCCGTAAATGAATATTACTATAGCCAGTGGAAAACAAGTCAAAACTATCAATAAATTAGAAATGGCAAATGGATTTAAATGAATATTATTAAACATTGTATTTCCTCAGTACCAAACACGCATTATTCCCACCAAATGCATAAGAGTTGTTAAGCACAATATTAACCTTCTGTTTCCTTGCCTTATTCGGCACACAATCAATATCACACTCCGGATCGGGGATTTCATAATTTATAGTCGGTGGAAGAATGCCTTCTTTTAAAACCAAACAACAAGCAATTGCCTCCATTGCCGCAGCTGCACCCATTGTATGGCCGAGCATTGATTTAATGGATGATACCGGAATCTTTTTATATCTTTTACCAAAGACTTTCTTTAGAGCAGCAACCTCTATTTTATCGTTTTGCGGAGTTCCTGTTCCGTGGGCGCTGATATAATCTACATCACCTGCACCAATGCCTGCCTCATTCATTGCCTTTAACATACATTTTGCAATGCCCTCTTCTAAGGGTTGAGTCATATGATGAGCATCGCAACTTAAACCATAACCTAAAATTTCTGCATAGATATTGGCTTTTCTTTGTAACGCGCTATCTAATGATTCTAAAACCAAAATTGCCGCGCCTTCGCCAAGCAACATTCCTTTTCTGTTTTTATCAAATGGCTGGCATTTTTCCGGAGCCATAGCATAGAGGCGGTTAAAACCAGTATAAGCAACCTTAGAAAAAGCATCTGTCCCTCCGGCTAACACAATATTTGTTTCTTTGCTGCTCCTTATTATATCTGCTCCATAACCAATGCAATAATTACCTGCAGCACAGGCAGTAGGCATCATAAAGTTATCGCCATTGACTTTTAGCTCTAAAGCTAAATTTGCGGATATAATATTGGTGGGAAAAGAATATACCAAAGAAAATTTTACCTTGTCTTCTCCGCTTTTAATCCAGGTCGAATCCATCTCCTCCATCAATTGAGTCTCGCCCATAGTTGTACCTACACAAACACCGAAATTTCTATTCTTAATTTCTTTTATCTCTGTGTGGGAATCCTGGAGGGCTAATTTAGCAGCGGCTATGCTGAGCTGAGAAGCTCGTCCTAACGACTTAACTTTGCGCCTATTGATAAATTCTTCTGATTTGAAATTCTTTATCTCCCCGCCGTATTGCGTAGGATAACCAGTGGTATCAAAAGACTCTATTTTGGAAATTCCGGATTTGCCTTTAATCAAATTCGACCAGAACTCGTCTTTGCCTATTCCGATTGAACTCACAACGCCTAAGCCGGTAATTACAACTCGTTTCATTGTTTTAAAAATTACTATGGGTTACTAATTCGCAAAACTATTTTTTGTTACCATAAGTTACTTTTGGTTACGTTTAAATCGGACTTTCCATTAACTTTTTAATCGATTTCTTTCATGCTAAACGACAATTCCGCTTGCGCGACTTTCTTGTCTTTGACAAAAACCTCTCCGCAAATCATACCAATATTTGAGATGAGCTTTACGGGTTTTACCTCAATCTTTAGCTGATCGCCGGGTTTGACCGGCTGGAAAAATCTTACTTTATTAATTCCGCCTAAAAAATAAATACGCTTTTTATCTTTGTCTATCTTCTTTTCCTTAGACTTAACGTTATGGACCAAAACAATCCCTGTTTGGGCTATTGCTTCAATAATCAATACGCCCGGCATAACTTTCTCGTCGGGAAAGTGCCCTTCGAAAAATCCTTCGTTAACACTCACGTTCTTTAAGGCCACAACTTTGTCCTGGCCCGAGTAAATCACTCTGTCAATCATTAAAAAAGGATACCTCTGAGGAAGTATCCTTTTTAAATCTTCAATCTCCAAGATTTGATTTTCCATATATTGGCACCTACCTTTTTTTCTTTAAGGTTTCCACCAGCTCCATAATTTTACGTAATGACGTCAATTGCGTAAGTTTGTCTTCGGGAATAACGACTTTATATTTTTTCTCAAGCGCAGCCAGAATCTCCAGCGCCATCATTGAATCCGCACCCAAATCTTCAAACAAATTAGCGTCGCCAGTTATCGTTTCGGGCTTTTTCTCGATAATCTCTGCAATTATCTCACGAATTTCCTGTTCAATATTCGGCATTGTCTCCTCCTCCTACATTACCATTCCGCCATCTACACGTAATACCTGGCCTGTAATGTAATCTGCTGCATCGCTAAGCAAAAATAAAACCGCACCAGCCACATCCTGCGGTTTGCCAAATTCACCTTTAGGAATCAAGGATTTTAATTTTTCTTTATAATCTGGTTTTAGATTCTGTGTCATCTGTGTATCAATAAAACCTGCTGCCACGGCATTTACCCTGATATTGTAACCTGCCACTTCTTTTGCCAGAGATTTGGTAAAACCGATTATCCCGGCCTTGGCAGCAGAATAATTTGTCTGCCTGGAAGTACCACTAACACCGCTATCTGAGGTAATATTTACAATGTTTCCTGATTTCTGTTTCAATAATCCCACGATACAGGCCCGGGTTAAATTAAAATAACCCGTAAGGTCGGTATCAATAACCTCGCGCCAGTCATTTTCTTCCATTAACATAAGCGCCTTATCTTTGATTATACCTGCATTATTAACCAATATATCTAATCCTCCGAAATATTCTTTTACTTTCTCGACGAACTCTTTGGCTAAATTAAAATCCCGCACGTCAAATTTAAAACTCAATGCCTCGGAACCCAAATCACTGACTTCTTTAAGAACTTCTTTTGCCTCCTTATCGCTCTTTAAATAATTAAATGCCACCTTTACACCTTGTTTTGCCAAAGCCAATACAATTGCCCTGCCTATTCCGCGTGTTCCGCCAGTGACTATTGCGATTTTATTTTTTAACATAAAATTAAAAGCTCAATTTTTACTGAACTTTCCTATTATTGCACACGTATTCGTCCCGCTTGGGCCGAATGTATTAATCAATACGCTCTTTAATTCTTTCTTTCTGGATTTATTCGCCACGATATCCAAGTCGCACTCTGCATCAGGCTCTTTATAATTTATCGTAGGAGGAATAAATTTATTTTCTATCGCCCCCAGAGAAGCAGCTAAAGACAACGCGCCACAGGCGCTGAATGATTCGCCAACCATTGACTTTATTGAGCTTACAGGCACCTTTTTTGCCTGGTCGCCAAAAACATCCTTAATCGCCTCGGCCTCAATCAAATCTGCCTCTTTTGTGGAATTTGCATTTGCACAGATATAATCAATATTCCGTGGCGTTAACTGTGCATTTTCCAAAGCTGAACGCATGGCTGCGCGTATGCCTGGGCCGAGGCGATTATATTTATTAATCCTGTACGGGTCAAAATAAGACCCGAAACTCAAAATCTCTGCATATATTTTTGCGCCTCTGGCTTGGGCGCTCTCCAAATCCTCAATCACAACCATAGAAGCGCCTTCGCCAAAAATAATACCATTTCTTCGTTTATCAAAAGGACAAGACAACTCCAAATCCGAATCTTTGGAACCGGCTAAAAATTTTAATTTATAAAAACCCAGATATGTCTGGATGCATAATTCTTCCACGCCGCCAACCACTACTGCCTTTGCGCGGTTTAGCTGAATAAAATCACAGGCATAGCGTAAAGCATCCAGGCTTGCCGTAAAACCTGTGGCGATGGTAGTATTAAATCCCTTTATGACAAAACGGATTGAAATCTGGCTGGCCGGAGAATTGATTACTGTGTTGGGAAACAGCGCCGGATTTACGCCGCGCGGGCCTTCCCTTAAAGAAGTTTTATCAAATTCGCTTATACTCCAGACGCTTCCTAATGTCGTGCCTAAAACCACGCCTACCTCATTTGTGTTGGACTCATCTATTTTTAAATTTGCATCATCTAAAGCAAATTTTGCTGCCACATTGACAATTTTGGTAGTGCGATCCAACAAACGTAAACCTTTTTCCCCCAGGTATTTTGCGGCATCGAAATCCTTTATTTCGCCGGTTGTGTGTGTTTTTAAATTGCCTGTATCAAATAGGCTGACTTGTTTAATTCCGGAAACGCCTTTCTCTAAATTCTTCCAGAATTCATCTTTACCTATGCCGTTGGAAGTAATTATACCTATGCCTGTTATAACGATTCTCTTTTTTGCTGGTTTCATATATTGTAAGTGCCTCTAGCTAAGATTAACTTTTAAAGAGTCCGGCTTCTTTTTTCTGCTTGGCTGAATTGCCTGTTTCCACATTGCTCTGCTCTTTCTCCTTAATCCATTTTTCTATGGATTTACGGTGGAAACGCCAATCAGCCCCGATTTTGAATGCAGGAATCCTACCTTCACGTGCATATTTATGTACTGTAAATAGATGCACATTCAGGTAATCAGCTACGTCTTTTGCATTCAAAATTTCTTTGGTTTTCTTGGCCATAAACTTCCCTCCCAGCTCAAATTAAATACAATCCTACACAATCTACAATATCTATAAATATATATCTAAAGGTATCTATTGTCAAGAAAATTCTTTTTTTGATTTATACGGATCAGAATTAAAAGGTTAGAATTACGAACAAAACTTGGAAGGAGACTAAAAATATAGGTAAGATTTATTTGATATGATTATATAAGATAATATATAGTTGTATTGCAGGTTTTATTGATTATTCTTATTCAATAACTGCCAGGGCTTCGCCTACTTTTACTTCTTTACCCTCTTCTACTAATTTTTCCTGTAATATGCCTGTAATTGGGGACGGAACATTGAAAACTGCTTTATCAGTGGCCATTTCCACTAATTCGTCTCCTTCTTTTACTTCCTTGCCTACTTCAAAATGCCAATATGAAACTGTTGCTTTTTCAATACCTTCTCCTAATTCCGGTAAAACTACACTGGCCATATTTTACCCCTTTCTAAATACTGATATCATACAAACGCATGCTCTCTTGAAGATTCTAATTTAAAAATATCGCATACCTGCCTTACTAATTCTTCCTTAACTAGATTTATGTCGACTTGTCTGGCTAATTGTTCTTTCATAGATGTCATCTTTATATCCATTCCGCAAGGCTTGATTATATCAAAGAAACTTAAATCAGTACTGACGTTTAAACCAAATCCGTGGAGGCTAACCCATCTATCCACGCCGATACCTATGGAAGCTATTTTTTGTTCATTTACCCAGATGCCGCGAAAACCGCTCTTGGTGTATGTGGATATATTAAATGCAGTAATGGTTTTAATAATCACATCTTCTATTTTATTTAAAAAGCCGCCCAGATTTCTGTTGAGCTTTCTTAAATCGAATATCAAATAACCCATGAGTTGCCCCGGGCCGTGATAGGTTATATCGCCACCTCTGTTTATTCCCACCACAAAATCAACATTATTATCTTTAATAAATTTGTAGTCCAGGAGATTCTCTGCATTGACTTTCTTGCCTGTGGTGATTGTATGAGGATGTTCACACAAAATAATTGTGTGGCTGCGGCAGGCATCGTCCTCTAAAATTTCCCTGTGAAGCTGGATTTGTCTCCAAAATGCCTCTTTAAAGGAAACCCTGCCTAAATCAATAACGGATAAATACATTTAAGATTGGATTGTCTCTGTAAAAATTTCAGAGATACTGGGGTGGGCGAAAATTAAATCCTTGAGATCATCTAAGGTAAGTTTATATTTTATAGCCACAGTTAAAGTATTGATCAGCTCAGTGGCCTGCGGCCCTATAATACCGGCTCCTAATATGGTATTGTTATCGCTGTCTATAATCAGCTTAAGGAAACCGTCTGTCTCCTTAATTATGTGCGCCATACCGACGGATAAAAAGAATTTCTTAATAATCTTTGTATTTTTGACTTTGTTTCTGGCTTCTTCTTGGTTCATACCAACCTGCGCCAATTCAGGATTGGTAAACACAGAACTCGGCACCGCAGAATAATCAACGCTTCTGGGCTTGCCAAACATATTGTTTACCGCCATTCTTCCTTCATAGCTGGCAACATGGGCAAGCTGAAGTCCGCCGGTGCAATCGCCTGCTGCGTAGATACGGGAAACTGACGTCTTTAATTTATCGTCGACTCTGATAAAACCGTTTTTATCAGTCTCTACGCCAGCTTTTGATTCAAATAGCTCATTGAAATTTACCTCTCTGCCCACGCAAAGCAGTATCTTATCATATGAACTTAAATCTTTATCTTTAATATCATATCCGGTGTTTACTGTTATGGCTAGTTTTTTGAAAACCTGCTCTAATTTCTGCGAAATATCTTTGTCAAACATAAATACCAGTCTGTCCAGAATTTCTGCGATGGTAACTTTGCTGCCCAATTTATTCAGGGCGCAGGCAAATTCACAACCGATAACCCCGCCGCCCACTATCAGTAAATTGCCGGGCAAAGAATCCAATTCCAGAATATCATCGCTGGATAGAATGCGCTTGTGGTCGAACTTTAAAAACGGCAGGTCTTTTGGTCTTGAACCTGTGGCTATTAAAATAAACTTTGCTCCGATTTCTTCTTTTTCTTCTTTAATAAGTACTTTATCCTGGGAAATAATCTTTGCCGTCCCCCGGATAAAATCTATCTTCTGGGACTTAAGCATAAATTCCATCCCATTTTTTAACGTGGATACGGTGTTTTCTTTTTCTTTTTTGAACAAAGACAGGCCCTGCGATAAACCGCCGGAAGTCTTTTTTGCAAAATTTGTCAGAACCTTTGTGGGTATACAACCTTGATTAAGGCAGGTGCCGCCGATTTGGCTGCATTCTATTAAGCAAACTTTTTTTTCCAGTTTTTTTGCTTCCAGCGCAGCATTAAATCCTGCCCAACCACCGCCAATAATAACTAAATCATAAGTTTCCATATTATTTAACCGGATAAATTATATTGATGCTTTGTTTTACGGAATTAACTGACTGTAAAAATAATTCCTTTTCCTGCGGATTTAAATCCAGTTCTATAATCTGATTTATACCATTTTTATCTAATCTTGCTGGTACGCCGATACAAATATCAGAAACGCCATATTCACCGTCCAGATAGGCTGACACAGGAATAATTCTTTTTTCATTTCTTATTACTGCCCGGCAAATTTCCAATATAGCGGCGCTGGGAGCAAAATAGGCGCTGCCCGAGCCGTATAAAGAAACAATGGTAGCGCCTCTGTTTTTTGTTGAATTTACCAATGTATCGACCTCATCTTTACCTAATATTTTATCTAATGGCTTACCTTTTATTTTGCTAAACCTCGGCAGAGGAATCATTGCCTCGCCGTGAGTGCCTATAACCATTGCATTTATTTTTGAGCTGGGGATATTTAATTTCTGGCTGATTAAATTATTAAAACGCGATGCATCAAGATTTGCGCCCATGCCGAAAACACGCCTCTTATCAAAACCCGTCTCCTTTAATAAAACATAAGTCATAATATCCACGGGATTGCTTACGGCGATGACTATGGAGTCCGGAGCTAATTCCTTAATGTTTTTGCTGACTGACTGGGCAATTTCGTAATTTTTCTTAAGCAGGTCTTCTCTGGTCATTCCCGGTTTTCTGGCCAGGCCTGCAGTGACTACAACTATACCGGAGCCGCGTATCTGAGAAAAATCCTCTGTGCCTTCAATTACGTTATTATGTTCCGAAATAGAACGGGCATCATCCAAATCAGATGCCTTTGCCCTGGAGAGGTTTTTTACAACATCTACCAAAACAACTTCGGCGATGCCTTGTTCTAATATGCGCATCGCCGTCAAACCGCCAACATTACCAGCGCCGATTATGGATATTTTCATGGTGGCTATTTCATCTTCTTTATAATTGCATCTGCCATTTGCTGCGTGCCTACGGCTGAAGGATCATTTCTGTCTTTCTTTAAATCGTATGTCACAAACTTGCCTTCTTTGATTACCTCTTTTAAAGCAGACTCCAATTTATCTGCGGCCTTATCTTCATTTATATAGCGTAACATCATTACACCGCTCTGTATGGTGGCAGTGGGATTCACTTTATTCAAGCCTTTGTATTTCGGTGCTGCGCCATGCACCGGTTCAAACAAGGCGCAGTCTTTACCGATGTTTGCGCCTGGTGCAATACCCAGTCCGCCGATTAGGCCCGCGCACAAATCCGAGATTATATCTCCGTAAAGATTGGGCAGGACCAAAACATCAAAATTGTGCGGCCGAAGCACTAACTGCATACATAGATTATCCACAATCGCCTCTTCAAAACCGATATTTTTATTTTTTGAGGCGATGTCTCTGGCGATTTTTAGGAATAATCCGTCGGTATATTTCATTATGTTTGCCTTATGCACAACCGTAACTTTCTTACGGTTATTTTCTGCTGCATATTTAAAAGCAAAATCTATAATCCTTCGGGAGGCAAATTCTGAAATTGGTTTTATGGAAATTCCCGAATCTTCTCTTACTTTTTTTGCGCTTAATTTATTTATCAAAGATATCAATTTTTCTGTATCTTTGGCGCCTTTTTCGAATTCAATCCCCGCATATAAATCCTCACTATTTTCACGGATGATAACCAAATCGATATTTTTATACGGTGAGATTACGCCTTCTATCGACTTTGCCGGACGAAGGCAGGCAAATAATTCCAAACTCTGGCGCAAAGCCACATTCACAGAACGAAAACCCGAGGCAATAGGAGTCGTGATGGGGCCTTTTAAGGCTATCTTATTCTTTTTAACAGAAGCTATTATATCTTGCGGCAAAGGTGTCCCGTATTTTTCGATTGCGCCTTCGCCAGCCAGAAATTCTTCCCATTCTATGTTAACGCCGGTTGCCTCAATGCAACGCACCGCTGCCTTAGTAACATCAGGGCCTGTACCGTCTCCGGGAATTAAGGTAATTTTATATTTCATAGGCTATAGCTTTATCTCTCCGTATTTCTTAAAATGCTGGACTAATCCGCCATCCAGTAAAAGTTTGACCATTACTTGCGGCAAAGGTAAAATTTTTTCCTGGTAATTGCGGGTAATATTCTTTAAGATTCCGTTTTCCAAGTCAATATTCAACTGGTCTTTCTCTTTAATATTTGATGTATCTGCCTCCACCAGCGGCAATCCGATATTTATGGCATTGCGATAAAAAATCCTGGCGAAACTCTTTGCCACTACGCAAACAATGCCTGCTTCTTTTATAACCAGCGGCGCCTGCTCACGGGAAGAACCCATGCCGAAGTTTTTTCCTCCCACCAGTATAGATTCGCCTGGTTTCAGACGGCTATAAAACTGAGGGTCAACATCCTCTAAAATATGTTTGGATAATTCTTTTATGTCCGAAATCGAGAATTTATACCGGCCGGAAATTATCAGGTCGGTATTTACGTCGTCTCCCAAAAGATAAGAAAAACCCTTTAAAATCATAGCGATTTAAATTCTTCGGGATTTTTGACCTTTGAAGTTGCAGTCTCTATGCTGATGATTCCGTCTTTATAAAGCTTCTTCAGGGATTTATCCATCGTATGCATACCGAATTGGCTGCCTGTCTGCATCAAAGTAGGAATCTGTTCTATCTCCTGCTCTCTGATGAGATTTCTTATGGCCGGCGTGGCAATCATTACCTCTGTTGCCAAGACTCTTCCTTTGTTGTCTGCGCGGGGTAAAAGCAGCTGCGAGACAACTCCCTGAAGGCAATCAGCGAGCTGCAATCTCACCTGATGCTGCTGATTAGGAGGAAATACATCTATGATTCTTTCTATGGTCTGTGGCGCATCCGGGGTATGCAGAGTTGCCAAAACCAAATGTCCTGTCTCGGCTGCGGTAAGCGTAGTAGATATAGTTTCCAAATCGCGCATCTCTCCCACCATAATTACGTTGGGGTCTTGCCTTAAGGCATGCTTTAATGCGTCGGAAAAAGACTTGGTATCTGAAAAAACTTCGCGTTGCTTGACTACGCATTTCTTATTGTAGTGCAGAAATTCTATGGGATCTTCTATGGAAATAATAATATCTTCTCTTTCACTATTGATCAAATCAACCATCGCAGCTAAGGTAGTAGTCTTACCCACGCCTGTAGGACCGGTAACCAAGACTAAGCCATTGGGTTTACGTGCAAGCTCCAATACTATGCGCGGCAGGCCCAGTTCATCCAATGAAGGAATTAAAAGCGGAATTCTGCGAAATGCAGCTTCCACACAACCACGCTGGATATGCACATTCATACGAAAACGATCAAGCCCAGGCAGGGCAATAGATAAATCCAGTTCCCAGTCCTGCTCAAATTTCTCCTTCTGGTCGCTGCTCAAAACCGAATATATAAGCCTCTTGGTATCATCGCGTGTAAGTTTGTGGGAACTTGTGGCAATAATCCTACCGTCTATACGGATTAACGGCGGCATATTTTCCGTAAGATGCAGGTCTGAAGCCTGCTTTTCAATAGTATGTAATAATAATTCTCTTAATTCCATATTGAACTCCTTTTTTAATAAGGCTACGATCGTTGGCTAAGTTCTCGGATCAGCAATTTTACCTTTCAATGCCGAAGCCACAACTGTAGCCGGAGATGCCAAATATATGAAGGCATTGGGATTTCCCATCCTGCCTTTGAAATTTCTGTTGGCCGTAGATATTACAACCTCTTTATCTGCGGGAATTCCCTGATGCGTGCCTACGCAAGGGCCGCATCCGGGGTTCACTACGGCTGCGCCTGCTTCAATGAATATTCTAATCCATCCTTTTTTAAGTGCAAGCAAATAAATACTCTTTGATGCAGGGGCGATAACAAAACGAATGTCAGGATTTATCCTCTTACCTTTTAACATTTTGGCTGCTATCTCTAAATCTTCCAGCCTGCCATTAGTGCAGGTGCCTAAAAAAGCCTGGTTAATGGTTGTGCCGGCCACCTCTTCTATGTTACAGACATTATCCACTGTATGGGGCCTGGCAATCTGCGGAGAAATTTTGGAGATATCGTATTCTTTTATAAGAGCGTATCTTGCATTCTTGTCGGAAAACTGCGGTTTGGACTTAATCTTTGTCTTATCTTTTAAGAAATTGTAGACTTTTCCATCGGGTTCCATAACGCCGAATTTTGCACCCAATTCAACAGCCATATTACAGATAGTGAATCTTCCATCCAAATTTAAATCGCTAATTACCGGACCGCTAAATTCTACGCACTTATATGTCGCGCCGTCAGCTCTTAAATCTTTTATGATATACAAGATAATATCTTTGGCAAAAACTCCCTTGGGAATTTTTCCTTTTACAATTATCTTAATGCTTTCGGGGACCCTGAACCAATTCTTGCCGCAGGCCAAACTTATGGCTAAATCAGTTGAACCGACTCCGGTAGATAACGCGCCCAGGGCTCCGTATGTACAGGTATGGGAATCAGCTCCCAGCACAAGGTAACCCGGAAGTACATGCCCCATCTCCGGAATAATCTGATGGCATACGCCGCAACCGATATCGTATAGTTTTAAATTTAATTTCTTTGTGAAATCCCTGAGTTTCTTATGGACCGCGGCCACGCCCTGGTTTGGCGAGGGAGAATTATGGTCTATGACAACGGCGAATTTATCTTTATCAAAAACTTTATCAATGCCTAACTGATTGAATCTGTCGATAATAATTCCGCTGGTGCCATCCTGTCCAAAACAAAAATCAATCCTGCAGATGGCAAAATCGCCTGCCTTTAAATCCTTCTCTGCGTGTAGAGAAAGTATTTTTTCCGCAATTGTCTTGGCTGACATAACTAGTTTAGGAATTTGTAAGTCTTTCTGTCTTTAATTTGATAAGAAAAAGTTCCAGACGCTGGAGACCCTTTTTAATCTCTTCCAGGGAAGTGGCAAAACTTATGCGTATCCAAGAATCACAACCGAATGGCTCGCCGGGTATGACAGCGACGTAGGATTCCTCAAGAAACCTCTTTGCAAAATCCAAAGAACTTAATTTTGTCTTGGAGACGTTGATGAAAATATAAAAGGCGCCTTGGGGCTTGACGAAACTGACGAACTCGCTTAATTTCTCGTTAAGATAAGAGACGATGAAATCTCTTCTTTCCTGAAATTTGGCGCTTATCGAAGAATAATAAGCTGCGTCCATATCAAACGCTGCTAAAGCCGCCTTTTGGCTTATGGAAGAAGGGCATGATGTAGAGTGATCCTGGAAGTTAGAGACTGCGGAAACTATTTCTTTGGGGCCGGCAAAGTAACCAATACGCCAGCCCGTCATGGAAAAAGATTTTGACATCCCGTTTACTGTCAAAGTTAAATCGTATATCTCTTTGCCCAGAGATGCCAAAGAACTAAATTCTATATTATCGAACATTATCTTTTCATATATCTCGTCGCTAATCACAAACAGTTTGTTCTCTACGCAAACCTGGGCAATCTTCTGCAATTCTTCCTTAGTATAAACTATGCCCGCGGGATTGGAAGGGCTGTTGAGTATGAGTAATTTTGTATGCGCATTTATCTTTTTCTTTAATTTCTCAATATCTATCTTGAAGCCGTCTTTCTGACGGGTTTCTAAAATAACGGGTTTTCCCTGTGCCAGCTTTACCATCTCGGGATAGCTTAACCAGTACGGAGAAGGAATGATTACCTGATCGCCTTTGTCGATTAAAACCTGAATTAAATTATAGATGCTGTGTTTTGCACCGCAGGATATGATAATCTGCTCCGGCAAATATTCTATTTTATTTTCTTCTTTAAATTTGCGGGCGATTCTCTCCTTTAATTCCAAGATTCCAGAAGAAGGAGTATATTTTGTGAAACCTTCGTTTATGGCTTTTATTGCGGCTTCTTTGATGGGTTGCGGAGTATCAAAATCCGGCTCGCCAGCGCCAAAATTGACTACATCTATCCCGGACTTTCGCATGCTCTTGGCACGGGCGGTAATCTGGAGTGTTGCGGAAGGACTTACTGCCTGGACTCTACTTGCTATTTCCATTATATTTATTATCCGCTTGGGAATAAATATTATCTAACTAACTATAACGATTCTCTCTCTTTCCTGAAGAAACCTTTGAAACCTTTAAGAAATTTCTTGGGTTCTTTTACATCCGGTTTCTTTTTCTTTTCTTCTTCGGGATGCGCATGCGGATGTTCCGGCTTTACGGCTTCCTCTTGCGGCTTTGTTTCTGTTTCAGACTTAACCAAATCTTCTTTTTTAGGCTTATCTGTTTCTTTAATTTCGGCATGGGCCTTTTTTTCTTCTTTTATTTCTGTTTTGGCTTTGGCTGGCTTTTCTTTTTTAGAAACTCCCTGCTCTTTTTTTGCTGCGGCAGGCTGTTTGTCTTTCTCTTCCTTAACCACTTTTACGGGCTTTTTCTCCTTATACTTTTCAGTTAATTCCAATACTACCATCTCGGCGTTATCACCACGCTGATGATAATAAGGAATAATCCTGGTATAACCACCGACTCTATTGGCAAATTTCGGCGCAATCTGGTCAAAAAGAGTTTTTACCAATCTGTGGTCGCATAATATAGAAAATGCCCTGCGCCTGGCAGCCAGTGTCGCCTTCTTACCCAAAGTTATCATCTTATCCACTAAACGGCGCGCGCTCTTTGCCTTGGCTTTAGTAGTAATAATTTTTTCGTGAACCAAGACAGAAGTCACAATGCTCTTCATAGTGGCTTTGCGATAACTAGAAAAACGGGAAAAACTGTCTGTCCTTACTTTATGTCTCATGTTGCCTTTCTATAATTGCAGACTTTTAAACTTGGTTTATTCTTCTTTCTTAAGTTTCTTGGAATCAAATTTCATTCCCAAAGACAAACTCATGCCTGCAAGCAGTTCTTTTATTTCGGTCAGTGATTTCTTTCCGAAATTACGGAAACCCAGCATTTCTGCTTCTGTCCTCTTCACCAAATCAGCGATTGTCTTGATATTGGCTTCTCTTAAGCAGTTTGAACTTCTTACAGACAACTCCAATTCTGAAATAGGCAGTCTCAGTTTTTCGTAAAGCTCTTCTTCCTGAGGTGACATCTCTTCTTTTTCTTCGTACTCCTCAGGCAACTGGCCTAAATTCATGAATACATCTAAGTGCCTCTGTAATATATTCGCCGAATAAAGCATGGCATCTTTGGGATCAATACTTCCTGCGGTCCAGACCTCTACAATCAGTTTATCGTAATCTGTGCGCTGGCCGACCCTGGTATTCTCCACATGGAAACTTACTTTCTTGACAGGACAGAATATAGAATCTATGGGAATTGCCCCTATGGGCTGGTCTTCTTTCTTATTCATTTCTGCGGGGACAAAACCCCTGCCTCGCCCGACTTCCATCTCTATGTTGATTTTTCTATTTTTGGTGATTGTCAGGATATGCAAATCGGGATTTAAGACTTCCACTGTCCCGTCGGTAATGATATCTCTTGCTGTAACTTCTCCCTGTTTATCCTTTTTGATATAAATTGTCTTGGGCGTGCGCGAATGTGAGCGCAAGACTAAATTCTTTACATTAAGCACGATATCAGTCATATCTTCCAGAACACCGTCCAGGCTAGAGAACTCATGCAGAACGCCTTCTATCTTTATAGAAGTAACCGCGCTTCCCTCGATAGACGACAAAAGCACTCTCCTTAAAGAATTACCCAAAGTTACGCCGAAACCTCTTTCGAACGGCTCAGCTATGAACTTCGCATAGGTAGGAGTATGCGTTGATTCCTCGCATTCCAAACGCTTGGGAAGCTGAAAATCTCTCCACTTAATTCCCATCTTTTACCTCCAATGAGTAATTACTTACACATGACGCTTATACTTATCGTATTAAAGTATAGCTCACAGGTAAATAAACATAAGTTAAACTTCTTAAATATTTATGAGAATATCCGGAAAATCCCGGATTAACACTTGTCTTTACTTGGAATATAACTCTACAATCAACTGTTCCTTGACAGGCATGGCGATGTCGTCTCTTTCAGGAAGCCTCAGAATTTTTGCCTTCAAGTTACTCGTATCTGCCTCTATCCATTTTGGCACCGATCTATCTTTGGTCATCTCCACATTAGCCCTAATTAATTTCTGTATATTTTCTTTGTTCTTTACTGTGATAATTTCTTCCTTGCCCACGCTGTAAGAAGGAATATTGACCCTTTTATCATTTACAGAGATCATACCGTGGCGCACAATCTGTCTTGCCTGGGTAAGCGAAGCAGCAAAACCGCAACGCAACACCACATTATCCAATCTGCGCTCTAATTGCTGCAATAACATTTCGCCGGTTACGCCTTTGGACTTTGAGGCAATGGCAAAGTATCTGCGGAACTGCCTTTCCAAAACACCGTACATGCGTTTTACTTTCTGCTTTTCCCTTAACTGCAAACCGTAGTTGGAAAGCTTGGATTTGGTTTTTCCATGTTGGCCGGGAGAATAAGCCCGGCGTGCGAGCGCGCACTTATCGGTATAACAACGCGTGCCTTTTAAAAACATTTTTATCCCTTCACTACGGCATAATCTGCAACTTGAACCTATATATCTAGCCATTAAACCTCCTTAAACACTTTCCCATATGGTTACACTCTTCGTCTCTTCGAAGGCCGGCAACCATTATGAGGAATGGGAGTTATATCTTTGATTACCTTGACATTCAAACCTGCGGCCTGAATCGCCCGGATTGCCGATTCTCTCCCCGAGCCAGGACCTTTGACGCGTACCTCCACATTCTGCATGCCTAAATCCAAAGCCTTTTTTGCGGCATTGGTAGCTGCTAATTGCGCGGCAAAAGGCGTGGAGCGTTTTGATCCGCTGAAACCCACAATACCCGGAGTAGCCCAGCAAACCACATTCCCATTCAAATCGGTAATTGTAACTACGGTATTATTAAATGTAGCTAAAATATTTACTATACCATTGCTGATATTGGTAAATACCTTCTTTTTCTTTGATTTCTTTTTATTCATAATATCCTTTCCTTACCAATACTATTTTGCTTCCTCAACCTTCTTTATGATGCTGACGTTCTTTCTGGGGCCTTTGCGTGTTCTGGCATTGGTGCGCGTCCTCTGGCCTCTTGTAGGAAGATTCTTTTTGTGCCTTAAACCCCTGTAACAGCCTATCTCCATAAGCCGTTTTATATTAGCGGATATTTCTCTTCTTAAATCTCCTTCCAGACGCTTGCCGCTTTTCTGGATAGCGTTGGTTATGTGAGCAACCTCTTCTTCTTTCAAGTCCTTGGCTCTTTTTTTAGGATCCACTTGGGCATCCTTTAAAATGTCCAAAGCGACTTTTTTTCCTATGCCGTACAGATAGGTCAAAGAAACATCTATTCTTTTCTCGTTAGGAAGATCTACACCCAATATTCTTGGCATATTTACTTAACCTCTCTTTTGGAAATTAACCCTGTCTCTGCTTATGCTTGGGATCAGAACAGATTACTCTCACAACTCCCTTGCGTTTTATGATTTTGCAACTGCTGCATATTCTTTTTACTGAAGTTTTTACTTTCACTTTTGATTCCTTTTTTAATTCTCAATCAAAAAAATTATATTCGCGTTTAAATTTTATTTGCTTCTGTATGTTATCCTACCTCTGGTTAAATCATAAGGAGATAATTCCAGTTTTACCCTGTCCCCCGGAAGGATACGGATAAAATTCATTCTCATCTTGCCTGATACGTGCGCCAATACCTTGTGTCCGTTATCCAGTTCTACCCGAAACATCGCATTCGGCAACGTCTCTGTTATTACTCCTTCGACCTCTATTGCTTCTTCTTTGGCCATAAATAAACCCGCAAACCTCTATTGCGTTAAAATAACCGGCCCGTCTTTAAGCACGGCTACAGTATGCTCAAAATGACAGGAAGGCATTTTATCTTTCGTGACTGCTGTCCATCCATTTTCCAGAATATCTACCTGCCAGGAGCCCATATTTACCATCGGCTCGATGGCAAAAACCATTCCTTCTGTAATTAATTCGCCGGTATTGGGTTTGCCAAAATTAGGAATCTGCGGCTCTTCGTGCAACTCTCTGCCTATGCCGTGGCCGACAAATTCCCGCACCACCGAAAAACCAGACGACTCCACATATCCCTGTATGGCAGATGAGATATCGGAAATTCTCTTATTTATCCTGGCCTGATTAATTCCTTTAGACAGTGCCTGGCGTGTAACATTTATAAGCTTTTTTATGTTGGGTTTGATTTTGTTGCCCACTGCCTGAGTAAATGCTGCGTCGGCATAATAACCATCTAATTTAATGCCTAAATCTATGCTTAATAAATCCCCGTCCTGCAATTTGCGTCCGTTGGGAATACCGTGCACTACTTCTTCATTTACAGAGCAACAAATATGCGCCGGAAAACCGCGGTAACCCTTGAAAGCAGAAACTACATCAAATCTCTGAAATTCATTCTGCGCCAATTGGTCTAACTCGCCGGTCGTAATGCCGGGTTTTATACTCTTCTTTAACGTATTGGATATTTTAGCCAGGATTTTTCCTGCCTGGGCAATTTTATCAATCTCTTCTTTGGTCTTTATCTTAATCATATCTTTATTTCTTGGAACCGGCGCTCTTTCTGGCTCCCAAAATATCCTCTATGACTTTAAAAACCACCTCTGCTGCAAAATCGCTGTTTATTGTCTGTAATTTATTCTGTTTTTTATAGTAGTCCAGTACAGGAGTACTCTGTTTCAAATAAACATTTAACCTGTTGATTACGGTTTCTTCTTTGTCGTCTTCCCTTTGATAAAGCTCGGCGCCGCAATCATCGCAAATCATATCTTTTTTGGGCGGCATATTTACCAGATGATAATTCCTGCCGCACTTCCTGCAAACCCTTCTTCCTGAAAGGCGCTTGACGATTATGTCTTTGCTGGTCTGGAAATATAAAGCCAAATCTATCCTGCTATTTTTATCTTTTATATTTTTGTCGAGGGCCTCTGCCTGCGAGAGATTGCGCGGATAGCCGTCTAAAATGAAACCTTTGTTTGCATCCGGCCGCTGCATGCGCTCAAAAATCATATCCGTTACCAATGCATCGGGCACCAGCTCTCCTTTATCCATATAAGCCTTTGCCTTTTTGCCTAACAAAGAACCGTCTTTTACGTGCTGGCGCAAAATATCCCCTGTGGAGATATGCGGAATCTTTAAATAATCGCTCAATAATTTTGCCTGCGTTCCTTTACCAGCACCAGGAGGTCCAAATAGAATTAAAATCATCGGCGACCTTTTATCTTTCCTGACTTGATAAAACCTTCATAGTGGCGCATTAAAAGATGCGACTCCATCTGTCTGATCGTATCCAGCATAACACCGACTATAATAAGAATACCCGTGCCTCCGAAAAACGATGCCACTAAATAAGGAACCTTAAGCCAGGCCATAATAAAATCAGGAAATATGGCGATAAAGGCAATAAATAATGCCCCGGCCAAAGTTATGCGCGTCATTACATAATCAAGGTGTTCCGCTGTGTTTATGCCGGGACGAATGCCGGGAATAAAACCTCCATACTTCTTCATATTCTCCGAGATGTCGTCGGGATTAAAGACTATGGCTGTATAAAAATAACAAAAGAAAATAATTAAAAGCGCATAAACCAAAGTGTATAAAAAATGCCCCCGGATTAAAGACTGAGCCAATCTCTGAAAACCCGCATTCGGGATAAAAGAGGCTATAGTCGCCGGAAACAAAATTAAAGACTGTGCAAAAATAATGGCGATAACTCCGGATTGATCTACCTTAAGAGGCAGATAAGTACTCTGTCCGCCGTATACCTTTCTGCCGACAATACGGCGCGCATACTGCACGGGAATTTTCCTCTGAGCCTGTGTCACCAGGGTAACGGCTAAAACCACGCCCACTAACAAGACCGCCATAATAGCTATCTTATACGGCTCTAATGTGCTTTTTGCCGGCGAGAATGGCGAAAGCAAAAGAAACAACTGATAACCGGCTGCCGGCATACGCGAAATAATACCCGCGGTAATAACCAATGAAATGCCGTTGCCTATGCCGTGCTCCTGAATCTGTTCCCCCAGCCACATAATAAAGATTGTTCCGGTGGTAAGCGTCAGCACGGTGATTATCCTAAAGCCCCATCCGGGGCTGGTCACTATTTGAAAACCTTCAAAGCGCGCAGGATTTTCCAGCCATAATGCAATAAAGAACGACTGGATTATAGAAAGCCCGACGGTGCCGTATCTGGTATATTGATTTATCTTCTGCTGACCGGTCTTACCTTCCTTGGCTATTTTCTCTAACGCCGGAATTACCGCAGTAAGCAACTGTAAAATAATGGAACAGGAAATATACGGCATAATTCCCAGGGCAAAAATAGTAAGTCTCTCCATAGCACCACCGGAAAACATATTCATTATGCCAAAGAGCGTACCGCCCTGCGT
This sequence comes from Candidatus Omnitrophota bacterium, assembly GCA_028711115.1. Classification (GTDB taxonomy): domain Bacteria; phylum Omnitrophota; class Gorgyraeia; order Velamenicoccales; family JABMQK01; genus JAQTSV01. Next base: position 710,815 of record JAQTSV010000001.1, on the reverse strand, counting down.
CTGGGATATTCTGTTAAAAAAATCACTTAAGGCAGAACCGTCTATGCCGGGCGTAGGGATATAACAACCTATCCTATAAATTACCAGCATCCCCAGCGTAAAAAGGATCTTTTTTCTTAGGTCGGGGATTTTAAACGAATTTAAAAACGCAGTTAACATAGACAACTATTTATCTACAGAAATTAATTCCAATGTCGAGCCGGATTCTGCTATCTTGTTTTTTGCCGACTGGGAAACTTTATTTACCTTTATAGTAAGGGCTTTATTTAATTTTCCGTCGCCTAATAACTTGACCAGCCCGTTTTCATCTTTTATCAATCCTTCTTCTTTCAAACTTAGCGCCGTGACAGTGGAACCTTTGGAGAAATGATTAAGCTGTTCGACATTTACTATCTGATAATCTATATCTGAGCGCGAACGAAAACCTCTCTTGGGAAGACGGCGGAGCAAAGTCATGGAACCGCCTTCAAAACCCGGTCTGAAATCCCTGCCTGCGCGCGCACCCTGGCCTTTGTGGCCGCGCGTGGATGTCTTGCCGTGCCCGGAACCTACGCCTCTTCCTAAATATTTCTTCTTTTTGTTAGAACCCACCGGCGCAGGAACATTGGTTATATACATACTGCTAAGATTTTTATTCTTTGTCTGCTGAACCACTTTCTGTCAACTCCTTGTCTACTTTCAATTCTTTGTCCAATTCTAAATTTCTATTTCTTGCTTCTGACTTAAAACTTCTCAAACCCTCTATGGTGGCCTTGATTACATTAAGCGGATTATTAGATTTAAGGCACTTGGTAAGGATATCTTTTATGCCCACACATTCGCAAACAGCACGCACCGGTCCGGCTGCAATAATACCGGTTCCCGGGACTGCCGGTTTCAACAAAACCTTTGCTGCACCATACTCGCCTATAACCTCATAAGGAATGGTGCTGCCGGAAAGAACCATAGGTATCATTGCTTTCTTCGCCCTGTTTATACCTTTCTTAATGGCAGTGGCAACTTCATTTGCCTTGCCTAAATCCATTCCTACATTGCCTTTTCCATCGCCTACAACAACCAAGGCGGAAAAAGACATTTTCTTACCACCTTTGGTAACTTTTGTAACTCTATTTATATTGACAATCTTCTCTATTATTTCCTGATTTTCTGTTAAAGCAATGGGATCTTTCATATGTTAAAACTCTAACCCCCCCTTTCGTAAGGACTCTGCCAATGTCTTTACTCTGCCGTGATAAAGATATCCTCCTCTATCAAAAACCACCTTATTGATATTTTTTTCTTTGGCTTTTCTGGCAACAATTTCTCCCAGTAACGCTGCCGCCTTGACATTGCCGCCATATTTTGCTTTTTCTTTAAACTCCTTATCCAAAGTAGAAATGAATAATAAAGTGGATTTCTTCTCGTCATCCACTAATTGCACAAATAAGTTCTTCAGGCTCTTATAGACATTCAGGCGCGGCTTATCTTGCGTACCGAATATCTTCTTCCTAATCCTGGTATGCCTTCTTTCTCTGGGTTTAATATTTTTTTTATGCATAGATATTTAAAATTTATGCCTGTTGTTTTGTGGTTACTGCCTTGCCGGATTTCTTTCTTACATATTCACCAAGATAACGAATGCCTTTGCCTTTATAAGGCTCCGGCGGCATAATGGCACGTATCTCTGCTGCTGCCTGCCCTACTTTAATCTTATCGATGCCTTTGACGAAAATCTGATTGGGCTTGGGGGTTTCCACTTTAACTCCTTCAGGAGGTACGTAAGCCACCGGATGAGTAAAACCCAACTTTAAATCTAATTTATTCTGCTGAGATTGGGCGCGGAATCCTACTCCCACTATTTCCAATTGTTTCTCATATCCGGTGTCAACACCTTTTATCATATTGGCAATAAGCGCCCTACTGGTACCCCAAAGAGTCTTATCTTGCTTGGAATCAGATGCACCTTTAAATGAAAGGGCATTTTCTCTCAACTCAACACTTACGCAGTCAGGCAGAATATATTCCAACTTGCCATTCTTACCTTCTATATGCACTTTCTTACCTGAGATGTTAATCTTTACCTGCGCAGGTACGATTATAGGTTTTTTTCCGATTCTAGACATATTTATCTAATCCTTATTTAATTTAAAATTTTACCTTAATTACCAAACATAACAGATGACTTCGCCGCCGATATTTAACTTCCTGGCCTGTTTATCTGTGACCATGCCCTGGGAAGTAGAAATTATGGCTATGCCTCTGCCGCGCAATACATAGGGAATTTTTTCCTTCTTGGCATATATACGTAATCCGGGACGGGAAACCATTTTTAAATCAGCAATCGCGGCTTCTTTATTGCTGTAATATTTCAAATATACCCTTAAAACACCCTGCTTCCCATCTTCAGAAAAACGGTAATTCTCGATATAACCATTTTGCTTTAAAATATCTAGGATGGCTTTGGCTATGCCTGATGAAGGAATATCCACGTTTTCGTGCCGCGCCCTGGATGCATTACGAATTAAAGTAAGCGTATTGGAAATAGAATCAGTTAAGCTCATATAGACCCTCGAATGATTACCAGCTTGCCTTTTTCACTCCGGGAATTTCTCCCTTCCAGGCAAGTTCTCTAAAACAAATTCTGCATAATTGAAATCGGCGATAAAAACCTCTCGACCTTCCGCACAGTCTGCAGCGATTGTGATGTCTCGTGGAAAATTTAGGTTTTCTCTGCCAACGTATTATTTGTGAAGTCTTTGCCATATTCTCCTTAACCCTTGAAAGGGAAACCAAAAAGTTTCAATAATTCCTGCGCCTCTTTTTTAGTTTTGGCATTAGTAACTATGGTAATGTTCATTCCCTGGACTCGCGTCACTTTATCCATCTCTATTTCAGGAAATATTGTCTGTTCCGTAACGCCTAAAGAATAACCGCCCTCGCCATCAAAAGAAGTATCAGGGAATCCCCTGAAGTCTCTGATTCTGGGCAGCGCTACGCTTATCAATCTATCGAAAAATTCATACATATGCGCACGTCTTAAAGTCACTTTGCAGCCTACCACCTGGCCTTTTTTGATTTTGAAATTGGATATGGCTTTTTTTGCCCTGCACAGAACAGGCCTTTGGCCTGTAATCAGAGCCAGCTCGTCGACGCTCTTCTCCACAACCTTTATATCCGTCACTGCTGAGCCTATGCCCATACTGACTACTATTTTTTCCAGGCGGGGCACCTGCATCGGAGATTTATACCCCATAATCTGCTTCATCTCCGGAATTATCTGTTTTCTGTATCTTTCCAATAAACGAGGTACCATTTTATTATATTAACTCCCCGCAAGATTTACATGCCCTTGTTTTTGAACCGTCTTTTAAAACAGAAAAACCAACACGCACGGGCTTATTGCAGCGTTTACAGACCAGCATTAAGTTTGACAGATGTATGGGCATCTCTTTCTGCGCAATGCCGCCCTGCTGGTTCTGCTGGGTCTTACGCATATGTTTCTTTGCAAAATTAACGCCTTCCACCAATGCCCTGTTGGCGTCGGTAAATACGGCTATGACTCTGCCTTTTTTTCCTCTATCTTTGCCTGTGATTACCGCTACTGTATCGTTCTTCTTTATCTTAAACATAATTTAACCTTTTAATGAAATTAAACTACCTCCGGAGCCAGGGAAATTATCTTCATAAAATTCTTATCTCTTAATTCCCTTGCCACCGGACCAAATACTCTTGTGCCTCTGGGATTAAGCTGGGCATCAATAAAAACTATGGCGTTAGATTCAAATTTTACATAAGAACCATTGGGCCTTTTCAAAGGATTCCTCATGCGTACGATTACTGCCTTGGCTACCTCGCCTTTTTTAACAATCGCATCGGGATTGGAATCTTTAATATTAACGGTGATAATATCGCCGATGGTAGCGCATAATTTGCCTTTACAGCCGATAACTCCGATACAACTGGCTTTCTTGGCTCCTGTATTATCTGCAACATCTAATAATGTACGTAAGTAAATCATATCTTTTTAATTGTGCTTAAGGTTATTATTTGAGAACCTTTATCAGTCTCCAGCGCTTATCTTTGGAAACCGGCCTTGTCTCTATAATCAGGACCCTGTCGCCAATCTTGGCTTCTTTTTTCTCGTCGTGGACTTTAAATTTATTAAATTTCTTGAGAATCTTCGTATACTTAGGATGTATTGCTGACCTTTCCACTCTGACGATGATGGTCTTTTGCATCTTGTCGCTTATCACAATACCTGTGCGTTCTTTTCTTTTTCCTCTGGAATCAGTCATATTCGGCTCTTTATGCTTTCTGTTTAAGTTCTTGTTCTTTCAAAACCGTCTTAATCCTTGCTATGTCTTTGCGGATATCCGTAAATCTATGCGACTTATTTAATGCCCCCACGCGCTTTTGATAATTCAAACCCAGCAGTTCCGAATGCAGAGCATCCAGCTTCTGTGCCAAATCTTCCTTATTCAAGTTTCTCAATTCATCTATCTTCATATTAAATAGTGTGGGTCCGGCTTACGAATTTTGTCCTTAACGGCAATTTAAAGGCCGCTAACCTTAAACATATTTTGGCCATTTCCTCGGGGACGCCTCCTAATTCAAATAATATTGCCCCTCTCCTTACCACGGCCACCCAGTGGCTCAATTCGCCCTTGCCTTTTCCTTGTCTGGTTTCGGCAGGTTTTTTTGTTACTGATTTATGAGGAAAAATTCTAATCCAAAGTTTTCCTCCGCCTTGTAATTTGCGTGCAACAATAACGCGTACGGCTTCAATCTGGGTATTCTTTATCCAGCCGTTTTCTAATGACTTCAGGCCGAATTCCCCAAAATTTAAATCCGAGCCGCGCACGGCTATGCCGCATCTGTTGCCTCTCTGGAATTTGCGGTATTTTACTCTTTTAGGCATTAACGGCATTTCTTATCTCCCTTGATTGCTCTTCAGCCTCGCTGGGCTGAGGTTTTTCTAACAAGGCATCTCCTTTATATAGCCACGCCTTTACTCCGATAAGCCCGTATGTAGTAAGTGCCTCGGCAAAACCATAATCAATATCTGCGCGAAAAGTCTGAAGAGGCAGCTTGCCGAATTTATAAGTTTCTCTCCGGGCGATTTCAGCCCCGCCCAGTCTTCCGGAACAGCTAATCTTAATTCCTTTAACACCTACGGCCTTTGATTGTTCGATGGCCCTTTTTATGGCGCGCTTAAAAGCAACTCGTTTCTCCAGCTGAAAGGCTATATTTTCTGCAATTAATTGCGCATCGGCAAACGGGTCTTTTATTTCTTTTATATCAATAGAAACTTCCTTATTTTTGGTAATGTCTTTTATTTTATCGCTGAGTTTCTCGACATCAGCTCTGTGGCGGCCGATAATGACGCCCGGGCGAGCAGTATAAATCTTTACCTTCACTTTTTCCGCCAGACGTTCAATGACAATCTTAGAAACTGCCGCCTGCTTGAACTTCTCTTTGATATAACGGCGGATTTTATAGTCTTCTTCCAAGAAATTGGCATAATCATGCGGTTTGGCAAACCAAAGAGAATTCCAGTTTTTTATGAAACCCAACCTCAGAGCTAAAGGACTGACTTTTTGTCCCACAATACCTCCAAATTTTACTTTTTAAATCCTGATCTTAAATCCAGTTCTATTTTGATATGGCTTGTTCTTTTCAATATTTCTGTTGCCCTGCCGAAAGCAGCCGGTCTGTATCTTTTCCAGCGCGCAGCCTCATCAGCCACAATCTTGGAAATATACAGGTCATCTTCCTTTAATCCTTTATTCTTGGCATTGCTGATTGCGGATTTGAGTAATTTCTCTACAGCCACCTTTGGCTTTTTGTTTGTATTGGACAATATAGCCAGGGCCTTTGCTACGTCGAGATTACGGATTAAATCGATTACCTGACGTATCTTTCTGGCTGAACCTCTGACAAATTTTAATTCTGCTTTTGCTATCATGGCTTTTGAATAATCTTATGTCTTTTCCGGCGCCTTCTTTGCCTTTACGCCACCGTGTTTTCTGAATATTCTGGTGGGGGCGAATTCACCCAATTTGTGCCCCACCATATTTTCCGTAACAAAAATCGGCACGTGTTTTCTGCCGTCATAAACAGCAATGGTATAACCTATAAAATCAGGAATTATCGTAGAACGCCTTGACCAAGTCTTTATGGGCTGTTTAATCCCTTGCCTGCGGGAACTCTCTACTTTTTCCACCAGACACTCTTCAACAAAAGGACCTTTTTTCAGCGAACGCGGCATTTTTTACCTCAAAGTTTTTATCTTCTGTGTTTTATAATGAATCTCTCGGAAAATTTCTTTTTCTTGCGTGTTTTATAACCTTTTGTGGGCATACCCCAAGGACTGACAGGATGAGGATTGCCCTGGCCTGCCTTACCTTCGCCTCCGCCATGCGGATGGTCGATAGGATTCATTGCACTTCCTCTTACGCCGGGCCTTATTCCCAACCAACGGTTTCTCCCTGCCTTGCCTATAGACATTGCCTCGTGATCTATATTGCCCACCTGGCCGATTACTGCACGGCAATCCAATTTAACTAAACGCACTTCGGCTGAAGGAAGCCTTATGTGTGCGAAATCCCCCTCCTTGGCCATAATCTGGGCTGAATTGCCGGCGCTGCGCACCATCTGCGCGCCTTCGCCTTCCTTTAATTCTATATTATGGATAAATGTGCCCAGGGGAATATATCTTAAAGGCATACAATTACCGGTCTTTATTTCAGCGTTAGAACCTTTTGTGCTGGTGATTTCATCGCCAACACCTAAACCTAAAGGAGCGACAATATAGCTTCTCTGACTATCAGGATATTCCAAAAGAGCAATCCTTGATGAACGGTTAGGATCATATTCGATAGCTAAAACCTTGGCTGCCACATCTAATCTGTCGCGCCTAAAATCAATAATCCTGTACATCCTCTTGTGGCCGCCGCCTATATTATAACTGGTAAGCCGGCCATAATTATTGCGGCCGCCTGTTTTTCTTAACGGGGCCAATAATTTCTTCTCTGGATGGTCCTTGGTGATTTCTGAGAAATCAGAGATTTCCGTCCAGCGCAAACTCGGTGTTACAGGTTTAAACTTTTTTAGACCCATAGTGGTTTCCTACTTTATTTCTATTTTCTGGCCTTCCTTTAAAGTCACTACCGCCTTTTTCCAGTCAGAGGTATATCCTAATTGCTGCCTTACGCGTTTTGCCTTGGCCGGTACAATACACGTATTTACCTTGGTCACGCTTACTTTATAAATATCCTCCACGGCTTTTTTAATCTGTGGCTTGGTAGCTGCCTTTTTAACCCAAAAGAGAAATTTACCCTTCTCTTCCTGTACAGTGCTTTTCTCTGTATGAATTAAAGTATTTATAATATCTTTATACATTATTTCAGCCTCTCTATTACTTTATGCAGGGCATCTTTTGTAATCAGCATTTTTTTGGATCTTAAAACATCATAAGCATTGACACATCTGGAATCCGTAAGGAAAATATTGGGTATATTCCTTGTAGAAAGCATAAGGTTGTCGCTGATAGAATTAGCCACTAACAATGTTTTCTCTTTTAATTTCAATTTCTTTAGAATATTGGCGAATGTCTTGGTTTTATTATCTTCCAACACTAAAGTATTAAGAATAATAATGTCATTATTTAAAGCGCGATTATTTAAAATTGACTTTAAGGCTAATTTTTTAATTTTGGTTGGCAGGGAATAACTGAAATCCCTGGGTTGCGGGCCAAATACAGTTCCGCCGTGTCGCCAAAGCGGCGTGCGAACGCTTCCCACCCTTGCCCTGCCAGTGCCTTTCTGACGCCAAGGTTTCTTTCCGCTTCCGGCAACTTCTGCACGGTCTTTGGTAGAGGCATTTCCGCCTCTTTTATTGGCCAGATAATTATGCACTGCCCGATAGATACTGCCGCTGCTTACTCTTCCGTCAAATACTTTGGAATCTAATTCTATTTTTTCTACTTCTTTTCCCGCAGTATCTACTACCGGAAGAACTATCAATTCTTTTTCTTGTTTTTCTCTTTTTTCTTTTGTCTTCATTATGCCTTATTCTGTTTCTTCTTGGCCTTACCTATTATTAATAGACTGCTTTTGTAACCCGGGGCCTGCCCCTTAACAAGTATGATATTATTTTGCAAATCCACCTTCATTATCTTTAGATTCTGAACTGTGGTCTGGCTGTTACCCAAATGTCCCGGAAGATGGTGGCCTTTAAAAACCCTGCCGGGAGTAGTATTGGAACCCGATGAACCAGGGCGACGATGGCTCATTGAACCGTGCGCCATATCTCCACATTTCCAATTCCAGCGTTTCATACCACCAGCAAATCCTTTTCCGATAGAAATACCCACCACATCGACAAAATCACCTTTTTTGAATATGTCCACCTTGACTTCGCTGCCGACTTTAACCTCTTGGTCACTAGTCCTATTCCTTACTTCTCTTATAATGCGCTTGGGCGAAACATTTAATTTCTTGAACATTCCCAGTTGCGGTTTCTTTGTATCTTTTTCCTCGATATCTTCGTAACCTAAGCGAATGTTTTTGTCTGTGTGACCCAAGATAACACAGGGGCCGACAGAAATTGCCGTAACAGGAATGGTCGTGCCATTCTCGTCAAAAATCCTGGTCATTCCGATTTTTCTGCCTAATATTGTGTCTACCATTTTATTTAACTTTTATTTCTTACCTACAATAAGCCCGCCAAGATACGCAGAATATATGCAGGCTGAAATTTTATTTTATCTCAACATGCACTCCAGCCGGCAGATTTAGTTTCCTCAAGGCATCAATAGTCTTTGCTGTGGGGGCAACTAATTCCAAAAGGCGCTTATGGGTCGCCAACATAAATTGTTCCCGAGATTTCTTGTCAATCACCGGAGAGCGATTGACGGTATAAATCTCTTTTTTCGTCGGCAAGGGAATAGGCCCGGAAACTTTTGCGCCTGTACGCCTGGCTGTCTCTGCAATCTCCAAAGCTGATTGATCAATCAAACGATGATCATACGCCTTGAGCTTGATTCTTATAATTTGTTCTTTGGCCATTTTGTTTTAAACACTATTTACACTTCAGCCCTAGGCTGATCCGCCTTTGGCTGAATTTACACAAATAATCTCTTGATTTACAATTCGTGATAATTTGTGTGTAATGCGTGAGTATTCGTGTTGTTTTATGCTATTATTTCTGAAATAACTCCTGCACCAACTGTATGTCCGCCTTCACGAATAGCAAAACGCAATTCTTTCTCCATGGCAATGGGTATGATTAATTCTGCCTCGATGGTGATATTGTCACCGGGCATAACCATTTCTACCCCTTGCGGCAGAACAACACTGCCGGTAACGTCAGTAGTCCTGAAATAGAACTGAGGACGATAACCCTTGAAGAATGGCGTATGTCTACCGCCTTCCTCTTTCGTGAGAACGTAAATCTGCGCCTTAAACTTGGTATGTGGTGTAATGGAGCCAGGTGCAGCTAAAACCATTCCTCTCTCCAGGTGTTCCTTCTCAATTCCTCTCAGTAGTAAACCCACGTTATCGCCGGCTTGGCCTTCATCCAAAAGTTTTCTGAACATTTCAATGCCAGTTACAACTGACTTCTGAACTTCCGGGCGCAGACCAACGATATCGATATTTTCATTTATCTTTATCTTGCCACGCTCGATTCTGCCGGTTCCTACTGTGCCTCTACCGGAAATAGAGAATACGTCTTCTATTGCCATCAAAAACGGCTTTTCTAATTCTCTCTTGGGTAAAGGTATGAATTCATCTACTGCCTTCATTAAATCCAGTATGCATTGTGTCTTTGTTGCATCCTTGGGATTATTCATCGCTTCTAAAGCACTTCCTCTGATGATTGGCGTCTTATCGCCGGGGAAGTTATACTTCGTCAGTAAATCCCTGACTTCGACTTCCACCAGATCAATGAGTTCTTTATCATCGACCATATCGCACTTGTTTAAAAACACAACTATTGCCGGAACGTTAACCTGCCTTGCCAAGAGAATATGTTCTCTTGTCTGAGGCATTGGACCATCAGCTGCGGAAACAACCAGAATTGCACCATCCATCTGAGCTGCGCCGGTAATCATGTTCTTTATGTAGTCGGCGTGACCAGGACAGTCGATATGTGCGTAGTGCCTGGTATCTGTCTGGTATTCAACGTGAGAGATATTAATAGTTACGCCTCTTTCTCTCTCTTCCGGTGCATTATCAATTGAATCGTACGGCCTGGCTTCTGCAAGACCTTTATTGTGCAGTGTCATTGTAATAGCTGAAGTGAGCGTGGTCTTACCATGATCGACGTGTCCAATCGTACCAATGTTAACGTGTGGCTTTGCTCTTACAAACTTTTCTTTAGCCATCAAACACCTCCTTAAAGCACAGGGCTTTTATTCTTACCCTGTGGTAAAATTATTTAATACCTATTCCTAATTTAAATAATATATCTGCTGGCACCTCTTGATAAAAAGAGGGCTCCATTGTATAGGATGCCCTGCCTTGCGTAAGTGAACGCAGTGCAGTAGCATAATCAAAAGTCTCTGCTAAAGGAATATTGCCTAAAACTAACCTTGCATTTGCGCGTTGGCCCAAAGAAAGAACCTTGCCTCTCCTGCTGTTAAAATCGCCTATTACTACGCCAACATATTCCTCGGGTACAATAATTTCTATCTCCATAATCGGCTCGAGCAAAACTGTCTTTGCCTTTTTCAGGCCTTCGGAAAAAGCAATAGAAGCAGCCATTTTGAATGCTATTTCTGAAGAATCAACTTCATGATAAGAACCATCCACGAGTGTGACTACAACACCAGTAACAGGATAGCTTGCCAACAAACCGCTCTCCGCAGCAGTCATAATGCCGTCTTCTACCGAAGAAATATATTCGCGCGGTATGGAGCCCCCTTTTGTCTTATCCTGGAAGGTAATGCCCTTGCTGGCATCCTGCGGTTCCATTTCTATGACTACGTGCCCGTATTGGCCGCGGCCGCCTGTCTGCTGGATAAATTTACCCACTGCATGCGCTCTCTTGGTAATGGTCTCCCTGTAGGCGACCTGTGGCCTGCCCACATTTGCACCAACATTAAATTCCCGCAACATCCTGTCCACGAGAATTTCCAAATGCAGTTGCCCCATTCCGGAAATAACGGTCTGGCCTGTTTCACTATTATATCTTACCCTGAAAGAAGGATCTTCTTCCTCTAATTTCTTCAGAACAAAACCGAGGCGTTCCTGATCGACCTTTGTCTTAGGTTCGATTGCCAGAGAAACTACCGGTTCGGGAAATTTCATCTCCTCTAATATTATAGGTGAATCTTTTTCACAAAGAGTATCTCCTGTCTTGGTTTCTTTAAGCCCGACTATTGCGGCAATCTCACCGCAGGAAATCTTGTCCGCAATCTCCTGTTTATTGGCGTGCATATAAACCAATTTTGTAACCTTTTCTCTTTCTCTCTTGGTGGCATTATATATATAATCGCCTGCTTTTATTTGTCCTGAATATAAACGCACGTAGCTTAATCTGCCTACATACGGGTCTGTCATAACCTTAAAACATAAAGCACACAAAGGCGCTTCATCGTCGATGATTAATTCTTTATATTCACCTGTATCCGGATCCATACCTTTAATCGGAGGCGCGTTTAACGGTGACGGCAAATATTCACATATGGCATCGAGCACCAACTGCAACCCCTTATTCTTCAAAGACGAACCGGCTAAAACCGGAACAAATTTATTCTTAATTACGCCTTCTCTTATTGCCTTTTTTATCTCTTCTTTTTCGATATGCTGACCGTGTACGATTTTGCTGAAAATTTCCTCGTTAAATTCTGCTATGCGCTCTAACATTATATCCCTGTATTTTCTAGCCATAGCAATATAATCGGAAGGTATGCTGGATTTTTCCATCTCTTCGCCGTCTGCGTCACGGTAAGTAAAAAGTTCCTCTTCGATTAAATCAATAACCCCCACAAGTTCCTCATTCTTAAAATAAGGTAAATTTATTGCTGCCGGATGGGCCCCTAAACGCGACTGTATCTGCTCAATGCAAACGAAATAATCTGCGCCGACTCTATCCATCTTGTTGACATAAGCAATGCGCGGTACCTTATATTTATCTGCTTGCCTCCAGACTGTCTCGGACTGCGGCTCTACTCCGCCTACTCCGCAAAAAACCACCACTGCCCCGTCTAATACCTTAAGCGATCTTTCCACCTCTATGGTAAAATCCACGTGGCCAGGCGTATCAATTATATTTATCTGACAGTCTTTCCATTCACACGTCGTGGCCGCCGAAGTAATGGTAATGCCTCTTTCCTGTTCCTGCACCATCCAGTCCATCGTGGTTGTGCCTTCATGCACCTCGCCCATCTTATAAATTCTACCGGTATAATACAGGAGCCTTTCGGTAGTCGTGGTTTTGCCGGCATCAATATGAGCGATGATACCGATATTCCTGATTTTATCTAAATCAACTTTTCTTATCATTGTTAACATTACCATCTAAAATGTGCAAATGCCTTGTTGGCTTCTGCCATCTTATGTGTATCGTCCCGTTTCTTCATGGCAGAACCTTCGCCTTTATACGCTAAAATTAACTCCTCTGCTAATTTTTCCACCATGGGTTTACCTTTTTTAGCCCTGGCAAAATCTTTCAGCCAACGCATAGCTATGGAAGTGCCCCGTTCAGCCCTTACTTCGAGAGGAACCTGATATGTGGCTCCTCCTATACGCCTCGGTTTTACTTCCAGGCGCGGCCTTACATTATCCAATGCCTTCTGGAAAGCCTTCATCGCATCTGGCTCGCCTGTCTTTTCTTTCAATATATCGAAGGCCCCGTAAACAATACCTTCGGCGATTGAACGTTTGCCTTGCTGCATAACGATATTAATAAACTTGGTGACTATTTTATTATCGTATTTGGGATCCGGTAAGACTTCTCTTATTTCTGCTCTTCTTCTTCTCATATTTTTGGTTTGTTTTAGCTAATCTAGCTATCGGTTAGTTTTTACTAACCGACTATCCGACTAATTTATTTAGGTTTCTTTGCCCCGTATTTTGAACGCGACCTCTTTCTATTTGCCACGCCAGCTGTATCTAAAGTGCCGCGGACTATGTGATAACGCACGCCGGGCAAATCCTTGACTCTTCCGCCTCTGACTAAAACTATAGAATGTTCCTGCAGATTATGTCCTTCGCCTGGAATATAAGATGTGACTTCTATTCCTGTTGTCAAACGCACGCGCGCAATTTTACGTAAAGCTGAATTGGGTTTTTTGGGAGTCATAGTCCTCACCTGCAAACAGACGCCTCTCCTCTGAGGGCATCCTTTTAATGCCGGAGACTTTGACTTTCTGGTCTTTAGAATCCTGTCTTTACGTATTAACTGCGCTATCGTTGGTGACATTCTCTGTACTCCCTTTTTCTTCAGATAATATTTCTGAACTTTCTTTTTCTATATTTACATCGCGATAATATCTTAAACCTGTGCCTGCCGGAATAAGATGGCCGACTATTACATTTTCTTTTAAGCCGAATAATTCATCTTTTTTGCCGGCTGCTGCGGCTTCAGTGAGAATTCTTGTTGTCTCCTGGAAACTGGCTGCGGAAATAAAACTCTCGGTTGTAATTGAAGACTTGGTTATGCCTAAAAGTAAAGGCGTTGCCGAAGCTGGCTTTCCGCCTTTCTTGATTATCTTCTGATTCTCCTTCTGGAATTTCCACCTGTCCACGTGTTGGCCTATCAGGAATTCACTGTCTCCAGGTTCTTCGATGCGTATCTTTCTTAACATCTGGCGGATAATTAACTCGATGTGTTTATCATTGATGTGCACACCTTGTAATCTATAAACTTCCTGAACTTCGTTAACTAAATATTCCTGCAGAACTTTATCGCCACGCACATGCAGAATATCCTGAGGAACAACAGGCCCATCAGTAAGCTGCTGGCCGGCTGTAACTTTGTCACCTTTGTAGACATTAGGATGTTTACCGTGGGGAATTGCGTATTCTCTCTTCATGCCGGTAGATGACCGGACGATAATCTGCCGCTGGCCTTTTTTCGTCTCGCCGAATTCTATAAAACCGTCTATTTCAGAAATAACTGCGGGATCTTTCGGCCGACGCGCCTCGAATAGTTCTGCCACTCTGGGTAGACCGCCGGTAATATCTCTGGTCTTGGTTACTACTCGGGGTATCTTGGCTAAAAGTTCGCCACCTTTTATTTCCTGGCCATCTTTTACCAATATGTGGGCATTGATGGATACGGGATATATACCTAAGATTTCGCCTTTATTATCCATAATTATTATCTGGGGATGGAAATCTGTTTTGTGTTCAACGATGATACGTTCTGTAATACCGGTGGCGGGATTTAATTCCTCGCGCATAGTCACGTTTTCTTTTATGTCTTCGTACTTAACTATGCCGCTGACTTCTGTCAAAATAGGAGATGTGTAAGGATCCCATCTCACGAATATAACGCCTTTGGCAACTACTTCATCCTCACGCGCAGAAATAAAACTGCCCTGAGGTATGGGATGGCGTTCCAATTCACGGCCCTGCTCGTCATTAAGGCTTAAGAAGCCGTTTCTATTTAAAACAATAATTTCTTTACCTTTTTCTACAACTCTCAAATTATGGAATTTTAATATACCTTTATTCTTGGAACGGATAAATGATTGTTCTACGATTCTGGAAGCCGTACCGCCGATATGGAATGTTCTCATAGTCAGCTGGGTTCCCGGCTCGCCTATACTCTGTGCAGCAATAACACCTACGGCCTCACCCACCTCTACCAATCTGCCAGTGGCCAAATTTCTTCCGTAACACTTCACGCAAATGCCGCGCTCCGATTCACAGGTAAGAACGCTGCGGATACGGATTTTTTCAATACCTAATTTCTCAATCATTTCGGCCTTTTCTTCGGTTATCTCCTGGCCTGCCTCTACAATAATTTCGTCAGTGATAATATCCACCACATTGTCCAGAGCCACTCTACCAAAAACTCTTTCTTTTAAAGGAACCACTATTTCGTCGCCTTCAATAATTGCAGAAAGAGTTATGCCGTTCAAAGTGCCGCAATCTTCCTCTGTAATGATAATTTCCTGAGCCACATCTACCAGGCGGCGTGTCAAGTATCCTGCGTCTGCTGTTTTTAACGCAGTATCAGCCAGACCTTTTCTTGCGCCGTGCGTAGAAATAAAATATTCGAGCACTGTCAGGCCTTCACGGAAATTGGCTGTAATCGGGTTTTCTATAATTTCGCCAGACGGCTTTGCCATCAGGCCGCGCATACCAGCCAGCTGCCTTACCTGAAGCCTCGAGCCTCTTGCGCCGGAATCCGCCATCATAAATATAGGATTGAAACTATCCATTCCGTTAAATACCAGGTCTGCAACTTTATCTGTGGTGTGAGTCCAAATATCAATCGTCTTATTATGCAGCTCACCCTTGGTGATTATACCTTTCTTATATTGATCTCTAATTTTATCTACTTCCTGATTCGCTTCATCCAAACACTTCTGTTTATCTTTGGGAATTTTTAAATCATCAACAGAAATAGAAATGCCGCCTATGGTGGCAAACTCAAAACCCAGATCTTTGGTGGCATCCAATAATTTAATCGTGCGGTCATGACCAAAGCGTTTATAACAAGCTGCTACAATCTGACCCACAACCTTTTTATTTAATTCTAAATTCACAAACCCGTATTCAGAAGGCAGGAGTTGATTAAAAATTATTCTGCCCACCGTGGTATCGATAATCTTTTTGTCTGTCTCTAATTCCTGTGCGGCCAAATTATATACCTTATCAATGCGCAGTTTAATCTTTGCCTGCAGATGTATCTCGTCATCGTCATAAGCCATCATGGCTTCTGTACAATTGCTGAATATCTTTCCTTCGCCTTTTGCTTTAAGTTTAATTTTGCTGAGATAACACAATCCTAAAATTATGTCTTGGGTAGGGGTAATTATGGGGCGGCCGTCAGCAGGAGAAAAAACATTATTTACAGATAACATAAGCAGGCGCGATTCCATCTGCGACTCTAAAGACAACGGCACGTGCACTGCCATCTGGTCGCCGTCAAAATCAGCGTTAAAAGCAGCACAGACCAGAGGATGAATCCTTATGGCCTTGCCTTCTACGAGTACGGGCTGAAATGCCTGCACGCTCAAACGATGCAACGTAGGCGCACGGTTAAGCAAAATAGGATGATCTTTAATCACTTCATCTAAAATATCCCAAACTTCAATCTTTGCCCTTTCTACCATGCGTTTTGCGCCTTTAATTGTATGTACGAATCCTTTTTCTCTTAATTTCTTTATGATGAAAGGTTCAAATAATTCCAAAGCCATTTGTTTAGGCAAACCACATTGATGCAATTTCAGTTCCGGCCCGACTACGATAACAGAACGGCCGGAATAATCCACGCGCTTACCCAAAAGATTCTGGCGGAACCTGCCCTGTTTTCCTTTAAGCATGTCGGATAATGATTTGAGCGGACGATTATTAGAACCTAAAACAGGCCTGCCATGGCGGCCATTATCCAAAAGCGCATCCACTGCCTCCTGCAGCATACGTTTCTCATTACGTATGATAATCTCCGGGGCATTCAGTTCTAGGAGTTTCTTTAAGCGGTTATTCCTGTTGATTACGCGCCTGTATAAATCATTCAGGTCGCTTGTGGCAAATCTGCCGCCGTCCAAAGGAACCAGAGGTCTTAAATCAGGAGGAATAACCGGCAGAAGCTCAAGAATCATCCAATCCGGTTTATTTCCTGACTTACGGAAATCTTCTATAATCTTTAGAATCTTGGTAATCTTTCTGGTATTTGCGCCTTCCTTGGAAGTCTCAAGCTGCTTTCTGAATTTCCTGGAAAGGGCATCGAGATCTATTTCTTTTAATAAATCCAGGACTGCCTCGGCTCCGATCTTTGCCTTGAAGGAATTGCCGTACTTGTTCAGAAGCTCATGATACTTTTCGTCATTTACAAGTTCTCTCTTTTTTAATCCTGTATCGCCCGGATCTAAAATAATGTATTCCTCATAATAGATAACTTTTTCCAAATTCCTTATACCTATATCTAATAGGGCTGACAATCTGGAAGGTACAGCTTTAAAGAACCAGATATGCGTTACCGGCGCAGCCAGGGTAATATGGCCCATTCTTTCCCTGCGTACGCTGGACTTTGTTACTTCTACGCCGCATCTATCACAAACTATACCTCTGAATTTATTACCTTTATATTTACCGCAATTACACTCCCAGTCGCGCACAGGACCAAAAATACGCTCGCAGAACAAACCGTCTTTTTCCGGTTTTAGAGTACGGTAATTAATCGTCTCTGCCTTCCTGACTTCACCCCTGGACCAAGATTTAATAATCTGGGGAGACGATATCTTTATGGTAATGCTGTCAAAAAGAGTTATATTATCCATGGTTTATTTTTGTTTTTCCGCCTTTATATCCAATCCTAATCCCTGTAATTCTTTTATTAAAACGTTGAACGACTCGGGCGTGCCGGGATTTAGCCTCTGCTCGCCTTTTACAATTGCCTCATAAATGCGCGTTCTTCCTGAAACGTCATCGCTCTTTACGGTAAGCATTTCCTGTAAAGTGAATGCTGCCCCGTATGCCTCCAGCGCCCAGACTTCCATCTCTCCAAATCTCTGTCCGCCGAATTGAGCCTTGCCGCCTAACGGCTGCTGGGTAATCAAAGAGTATGGTCCGATTGAGCGCGCATGTATCTTTTCGTCTACGAGATGAATGAGTTTCATCATATAGATATATCCCACGGTGACTTTCTGGTCGAAAGCCAAACCGGTATAACCATCATATACAGTAACCTTGCCGCTTTCCGGTAATCCTGCTTTTTTTAACATGTCTACGATGTCTAATTCTTTGGCGCCGTCAAAAATAGCGCAGGAAACAGTCAAACCTAAAACCTTTGCTGCCCAACCTAAATGTGTCTCTAAAATTTGTCCTACATTCATACGCGAAGGAACGCCCAATGGATTTAGCACTAACTCCACAGGAGTGCCGTCTTCTAAAAATGGCATATCTTCTTCGGGAAGAATCTTGGCGATGACTCCTTTATTACCGTGCCTGCCTGCCATCTTATCGCCCACGGAAAGCCTTCTCTTGGTGGCTACATACGCCACCACTCTCTTGAGCACTCCCGGAGGCAATTCATCGCCCTTTCTTACCTTTTCTATCTCCTGCTCTTCTTCGGTGGCAAGTTCCTTAATCTGTGCATCGAAGAAATCAGAAACCAAACGGGCTTCATCATTGCCGTTTAAATCTATTTTGTCAAGTTTAGTCTTAGAAACTCCCAGCATCTTTGCCAGTTTGACCGCTTTTTCTTTTTCAATAATCTCTATCTCACCGCGATAATATTCTTTTATCTTGCGGATAGCTGCCAATTCTTTCTTTTTGTCTTCTTTGGATTTTCTGCCGCGCTCTTTTCTCTGGAATGCCTCGATGTTTATAACCACGCCTTCTATGCCGGGAGGAACAATGAGTGAAGTATCCCTTACATCTCCTGCCTTCTCGCCGAATATCGCCCTGAGTAACCTTTCTTCGGGGGAAAGTTCAGTTTCAGTCTTGGGCGTTACCTTTCCTACCAGAATATCTCCGGGCTGGACTTCTGCGCCGATACGTATAATTCCGTTTTCATCTAAATTTAAAAGCGACTCTTCGGAAACATTGGGTATATCCTTTGTAATTTCCTCATTTCCCAAACGAGTCTCTCTGGCTTCCAATTCAAACCTCTCGACATGTATAGAAGTATAGGCATCTTCCTTTACGACTTTCTCGCTTATAAGAATGGCGTCTTCAAAATTAAATCCGCGCCACGGCATGAATGCCACCAAGAGGTTCCTGCCCATGGCTAATTCGCCGTCTTTTGTGGCTATACCATCGGCAATAACATCGCCGGTTTTTACCTTCTGGCCCAGTTTTACAATCGGCCTTTGATTAATACAAGTATCTGCGTTGGTGCGTTTAAATTTCTTTAAATCGTATTTTTCGTCACCGATTGTTATGGATTTTGCATCTACTTTGGTTACTGTGCCGTCATTTTTAGATATTACTACAGCACCTGAATCAATGGCGACCTTGCGTTCCATTTCCGTGCCCACTAAAGGAGCCTCTGTATTCATCAGAGGAACTGCCTGCCTCTGCATGTTAGAACCCATAAGCGCCCTGTTGGCATCATCATGCTCAAGGAAAGGAATCAAAGATGCGGCCACAGAAACTAATTGTTTGGGAGAAACATCCATATAGTCTATTTTCTTGGGGGGCATTCTGGGGAAATCGCCTTTATGGCGGCAGACTACTTCTTTTTCTTTAAAGTAACCTTCGTCGTCCAAAGGAACATTTGCCTGTGCAATAACTTTATTTTCTTCTATATCTGCTGTAAGGTATTCAATCCTGTTGGTCACGCGGCCGTCTACTACAACTCTATACGGCGTTTCTAAATAACCTAAACTATTTACACGCGCATAAGTAGTAAGAGAAGAAATCAAACCGATATTAGGACCTTCTGGCGTCTCAATAGGGCAAATGCGTCCATAGTGAGACTGATGGATATCGCGTACTTCAAAGCCCGCTCTCTCTCGGGACAGACCGCCCGGGCCAAGAGCACTAAGTCTTCTTTTATGCGTAAGTTCAGCCAGAGGATTTACCTGATCCATAAATTGCGATAACTGTGAACGCGAGAAGAAATCACGGATCTGGGTAGAAAATAACTTTGAATTTATGAGATGATATATCATTACGGCATCAACATCGGACAGTATGGCCAATCTCTCTCTGATGGAACGCTCCAGTTTCGCCAGTCCGATGCGCGCCTGATTCTGTATTAATTCGCCTATGGTCTTTATCCTTCTGTTACCCAAATGATCTATGTCGTCGATCTGACCTTCCCCCATTCTCAATCTGATAAGATATTTGATAACCTCTATGACCGTCTGGGAATCAAGGATTCTGTTTTCCAAAGATACATTCATATTGAGTTTACGATTGAGGATAAATCTTCCTGCACGGCTTAAATCATATCTCTTGGGATCAAAAAATAATCTATAGAATAATGCCTCTGCTGCCTCCTCGGTCACCGGCTCTGTGGGACGCATCTTTCTGTAAAAATCCATCAACGCCTCTGACTTGGACTTTGCAAAATCTTTCTTTAGTGTATTGAGGATTTCCGGTATCTCGCCGCCAAAAGACTTGAATATTTCTTCATCCGAAGAAAATCCCATGATACGCAGAATCTGGGTAGCTGGGAAATTTCTTCTTCGGTCCACATAGGCCACGATTGTCTCGGAAAGATCGTATTTAAACTCCAGCCATGCGCCTCTGTAGGGTATAATGCGGCCGTAAAATATCTTCTTGCCTGTGGGATGGACTTCTTCCTCAAATGATACGCCAGGCGATCGCTGTAACTGCGTTACTACGACACGCTCATCACCATTTATAATAAAACTTGCCGTGGGAGTCATTAAGGGAATATCGCCGAAATACACCTCTTGGACTTTTATATCGCTGGGTGTAACCAATTTTAAATTCAGTCTTAAGGGCGCGGCATAACTCATGCCACGACGCTTACACTCTTCTTCAGAATATTTGGGTTTGCCGAGCGTATAGCTTACAAATTCCAGGCGGAATTTACGGTCATAGCTCTCTACAGGAAATACTTCCTGAAACACCTCCTGCAGCCCAAGACTCTTCCTTTCCTTCATAGGCACATCTTGCTGCAAAAATTCCTGGTAAGAATCAATCTGCGTCTGAAGAAGATGCGGAAGCTCAAAGACTTCTTTTAAACGAGAAAAACTTTTTCTCTTCTTTGTCATCTGTTTGTATATCTCCCTAAGAAATAATCAATGCAAAAAAATAAAGAAGAAGTTACTTTAACTCTACTGTGGCGCCTGCTGCTTCAAGTTTCTTCTTCATCTCTTCTGCTTCTTCTTTTGGAATACTTTCTTTTACAGGTTTGGGAGCGGAATCAACCAAATCCTTAGCCTCTTTAAGGCCAAGGCTCGTCAATGTTCTCACTTCCTTTATAACCTGTATCTTATTGGCACCTGCGCTGGTCAATACTACGGTGAAGACGGTTTTTTCCTCTTCTGCTGCCTTGGCAGCTCCGCCTGCCTGAGGCATGGCACCCATTGCCATAACCGGTGCCTGGGCGGAAACTCCGAACTTCTCTTCAATAGCCTTAACCAACTCGCAAAGTTCCAATACGGAAAGTGTTTCAATTTCCTTAATGATCGCTTCGGTCTTTGCCATTTTCTACCTCCGTTATATTATTTTTTCTCTTTTTCTTTATTATCGCTTAACGCCTTTAAAACATAGGCTAATTTTGCCATAACCTGATTCAGGCTTATTGCTAATTTAGATAAAGGCCCGTTAATTGCCATAGCCACCTGCTGATAAAGAACCTGCCGCGGTGGAATATTCGCTAAAATCTTAAAATCTTTTGATTGTATTATGCCGTCATTAATATAACCACCTTTTAAACTGATACTTTCATGTGCCTTGGCAAAATCTGTGAGAACTTTGGCAGGGCTGACCGGGTCATCTTTTATAAAAACCAAAGCCATTGGGCCATCGATAAAACCTAAAACATCTTTACCTTTATTAATAGATTTGAGAGCTAAGTTTATAAAACTATTCTTGGTGACAAACATCTTGGCGCCGACGCTCGTGAGGTTTCTGCGCAGCTTAGTCAAATCAGCAGAATTGACTCCGGAATATTTAAAAAGGTATAATCCCTGATTGCCGCGTAAATTTTCTTTTAGCTGTTTGTCGGATAATTCCTTGAATAGGCTGCTTACTTTTTTCATGCCGTCACCTTGACGCCCGGGCTCATAGTTGTAGCCAAGGACACGGATTTTATTAAATTACCTTTTACAGAAGCCGGCCTGTTTGCCTTGATTGCCGATAAAAGCGTACTTATATTTTCTACAAGCTTAGAGGCCTCAAACGACATCCTGCCTACGACTACGTGGATACCGCCTTGTTTGTCAGTCTTAAATTCGATCTTGCCAGCCTTAAGTTCATTTACGGCCTGGGCAATATTATTCGTTACTGTACCTGTCTTGGGGCTGGGCATTAATCCGCGCGGTCCCAAAACCTTTCCTAATTTACTTAAATCCTTCATCATCTCAGGAGTAGACACAGCTACATCAAAATCCAGCCAGCCGCCGTTTACTTTATCAATGAGTTCCTGGCCTCCTATAAAATCCGCGCCTGCTTCTCTGGCTTGTTTTTCTGCTTCGCCTTTGCAGAACACCGCAATGCGTTTTGTCTTTCCTGTGCCATGAGGAAGGACAACCGTGCCTCTTAATAACTGGTCGGAACTTTTGGGATCAATGTTTAACTGGATTCCTAAATTTATCGACTGGTCAAACTTCAACTGAGACATTTTCTTCAGAATAGCCACTGCCTCTTCCAGGCTGTAAATCTTTTTTTTATCTACTGATTTTTCTGACTCTTTATATTTTTTGCTGCGCCTTATCATTATTCCACGACCTCAATACCCATGCTCCTGGCTGTCCCGGCGATAATCTTTTCTGCTGTCGCTTCGTCGGGAGTGTTTAAATCCTGCATCTTCTGTTTGACTATTTCTTTTATCTGTTTTTTTGTGATGGTGGCAATCTTTTCTTTTCCTGCGGTGCCAGACGCCTTGGCTAAATTGCAAGCCCTTTTGATTAAAACCGACGAAGGCGGACTTTTAATGATAAAATCGAATTTCTTGTCTTCATAGACGCTGATTATGACGGGCACAATCAATCCCTCTTTGCCTTTTGTCTGTTCGTTAAAGCTCTTGCAAAACTGCATTATATTTACGCCGTGCTGGCCCAACGCCGGGCCTACGGGCGGTGCGGGATTTGCCTGCCCTGCTGATACGTATAATTTAATTTGTGCAACTACTTTTTTGGCCATTTTGTCTTCCTAAATTTTCTCTACCTGCCAATATTCCAGTTCCACGGGAGTGGACCTGCCGAATATGGAAACACTGACTTCTATTTTCTGCTTATCTAAATGCACTTCTTCTATGACACCGTTAAAATTCACAAACGGACCGTCTATTACCCTGACCGGCTCGCCCGTCTCAAAAGAAACCTTGGGTGTAGGTTTTGTCTGGGCATCCTGGGTGCGTTTTAATATGTTGTCTACTTCCTCAGATGTTAACGCAGAAGGCTTATTGCCAGAGCCTATAAAGCCTGTCACGCCCGGCGTAGTCTTTACTAACAACCAGGTCTTCTCATTAAAATCCATCTCGATTAGAACATATCCCGGGAAAAATTTACGCAGAGATATTTTTTTCTTGCCTGAACGGACTTCAGAGATTTGCTCGGTGGGTATAACTACCTGCGAAAAAAACTCTTGCATACTGCTGGCTGCAATCTTAGAATCCAAAGCTAATTTAACTTTGTCCTCAGAACCAGTTTGCGTATGGACAACGTACCACTTCTTCACTTAAAAAACCTCCGGAAAAAATAATCTGACAGAGAACAAGAATATAATAACTTTTAAATTTATATAAGTGTTCATTTTAAAAATACAGTTAAAAATTTAGAAAGACCGAAATCAATGGTCCCGATATAAATAGCCAAAAATATTGTTACAGCAATAACTACCCAGGTCGCTCCCATGAGTTCTCCCCTGCTGGACCAAGAAACCTTTTTCAGTTCCTGCTTGACTTCACTGAAGAATTGCGGGATTTTTTTTATATTTTCTACGGCTTTCATTATTAATAATAAGTACTTTGATTATTTCTTAAGCAGGAGCGGCAGGAATTGAACCCGCAGTAACGGTTTTGGAGACCGTTGGTTTACCGTTAACCGACGCTCCTAAAATTTTATTTAACCTCTTTGTGAATAACGTGTTTTCGACAAAGACGACAAAACTTTTTCAGCTCTAATCTGGCTTGCTGTTTTTTCTTATTCTTGGTGGAAGTATATAACCTATTATGACAAACCGTACATTCTAATAATATATGCTCTCTCATCTTATTTTGTCGTCGATCTATAAGCCCCCGATCGGAATTGAACCGATGACCCCGTCCTTACCAAGGACGTGCTCTTCCTACTGAGCTACGAGGGCAATAGTAAAGCCAATATTATATGTTAAAAAATATTTTTGTCAAGGTTTTTTTAAAGATTTGTAACTTTTTATATGACAACAGGTAAAACCTTTTAAAATACTTTAAAATGTCCCTCTAATACATATAATTTTACTCAGGTCTACAGGTTGGGATTTTTAATGATTATTTGGCAGTTTCAAACCAAAAAATTGTAGACACAAGCCCCTCTTTTAACCCCACTTTCGGCTCCCAGTTTAACAAACGCTTGGCCTTGGCAATATCTGGTTTCCGTCTTTTGGGGTCATCCTGTGGCAGTGCGAGGTATTTTATTTTAGATTTACTATGAGTTAACTCAATAATCAATTTTGCTATTTTTCTTATCGTTACTTCCGTGGGATTTCCTAAATTTACAGGATCATTTGCAGAAGAATTCATGAGTTGGAAGATACCTTCAACTAAATCAGAAATAAAGCAAAAAGAGCGCGTCTGCATCCCATCGCCCTGAATCGTTAAAGGTTTATTCTTCAGCGCCTGCATAATAAAATTAGGCACAGCCCTGCCGTCATTAATTAACATCCGCGGACCATATGTATTAAAAATGCGCACTATTTTGGTATCGATATTATACCGACGGTGATAAGCCATTGTAACGGCCTCGGCAAAACGCTTGGCTTCATCATATACAGACCTAGGGCCGATACTACTCACATTGCCCCAGTAACTTTCTTTTTGAGGATGCTCTTTGGGATCGCCATAAATTTCCGACGTGGAGGCAAGCAGAAATTTTGCCTTTTTAGACTTTGCCAATTCTAAACAATTAAATGTACCAAATGCCCCGACCTTAAGCGTCTCTATGGGATGGGCAAGATAAATCACAGGACTTGCAGGAGAAGCAAAGTGCAAAACAAAATCCACTTTTACTTTAATTTCTATTTTTTTACTGACATCAATATTTTTAAATTCGAAAAGTGGATTATTCAAAAGATGCGCTATATTCTTTCTGTTACCGGTAATTAAATTATCCAAACAAATTACCTTATAATTTTTGTTAATCAGAAAATCACACAGATGCGAACCGATAAAACCAGCCCCGCCGGTAATTACAACTGTTCTGTTATTTCTTTTCATTTCTTTTGACATAGCGCCTAAATTATATTTTATAATCTAATAACTTTGGGATTATTTATATTTTTGTATACGTTGCGTGTATCAAAAATCAAATCCGCATTCTTTAAAATAAGATTATAATCTATTTTGCTATGGTTCGTCACAATAACCACACAATCATTGCCACGAATATTTTCCTTAGTAAATTTTATGGAATGCAATGTTTTGTCGTCGAGAGATATCTGTGATACAAATGGATCATAATAAGAAACCTTTGCCTGTTTTTCCATGAACATACGGATAATCTCTATGGCCGGAGATTCTCTTACATCACAAACATCTTTTTTATAACTAACACCCGCTACCAATATCTTTGCCTGCGATACGGGAAGTTTACATCTGGTATCAATAAGTTCAACTGTTTTGTTTACAACATGCGTAGGCATATAAGAATTAATTTGGCTAGCCAATTCAATCAGGCGCGGCTCAAAACCATGCAGCCTCGATTTCCAGGATAGATATAAAGGATCTATGGGCAAACAATGCCCGCCCAATCCCGGACCGGGATAAAACGGCATAAAGCCGAAAGGTTTCGTCTCTGCAGCTTCGATAACTTCCCAAATATTTACCTTCAGTTTATCGCACATCAAAGCGAATTCGTTTATTAAACCTATGTTCACCGCACGAAAGGTATTCTCCAACAATTTAGCCATCTCTGCTACTTTGGAATCAGAAACCATAACAACCTTGGAGATAATTTTACTGTAAATCAATCTGGTCAAATAAGCGCAATCCTTGGTTATGCCACCGACGATCTTTGTAATATTGGCTGTGTTAAAGGTCTTGTTCGCCGGATCAATCCTCTCCGGGGAAAATGCCAAAAAGAAATCCACTCCTACTTTCAGGCCTCGCTGCGAGAATAAAGGGAGCAAAACCTCCTCAGTCGTACCGGGATATGTCGTACTTTCCAGGATAATAAGCTGACCTCTCCTGATATTATCCTTTATTTCCCTGGCCGCGTTGACTACATAAGAAATATCCGGCTCCCGTGTCTTAGTCAAAGGAGTAGGTACGCTAATAATAATTATATCTGCATGTGTCAAATTCCCATAATCCGAAGAGGGATTGAAAAGTTTATTTTTTAATACTCCTTTTAAAGTAGCCGAGGGGATATCCTGAATATAGGACTTGCCCTGTTTCAACATTGCTATCTTTTTCTTGTCTATATCTATTCCGTAAACAAAAGATCCTTTATCCGCAAACTCAACCGCCAAAGGTAAACCTACATAACCTAACCCAATCACTGCGACTTTGGCTCTCTTATTATTGATTTTCTTAACCAGTATTTGCCTAAAAGACAACATGTTATCTTCCTGTCCCTATATAGGTGAAACCAAGCCGGGAAAGATTATCCTTATCGTATAAATTGCGGCCGTCGATTATCAACGGATACCTCATATTCTTCTTGAGTTTCGCAAAATCTAATTCCTTAAACTCATTCCATTCCGTAACAATCAAAAGACAATCACAGCCTTTTGCAGCGTCATAAGCGTCTTTGGCAAAATATACGTCCTTGAGAATACCTTTTGCCTTTGACATACTTTGAGGATCGAATACCCTTAAGCCGGCGCCTTCTTCTTTAAGCTTCTCTATGATTTTTAACGACGGTGCAAAACGCAAATCGTCTGTGTTGGGTTTAAAAGAAAGTCCGAGCACGGCAATACGCTTAGACTTGATATTCCAAATCGAAGATTTAATCTTTTTTATGAAATCTGATGCTTGTTTTTCATTGATGCTGCGCACTATTTTAAGCAATTGAAAATCATAGCCTAATTTCTCGGAAATTTTAATAAATGCGTCTAGGTCTTTAGGAAGGCAAAATCCGCCGAAGCCCAAGCCGGCATCTAAAAAAGCCCTGCCGATCCTCTTGTCTAAACCCATGCCTTCAGCGACTTTTAAAACATCTGCTCCGGAGAGCTCGCATATTTTAGAGATAGCATTAATATAGGAAACCTTTGTGGCCAAAAAAGAATTGCAGGCATGTTTTATTAACTCTGCCGATTTTATGTCGGTTATAATCTTTGGTGCTTTGATAGGTTTATATAAATCCAATAATAAATCTTTTGCTTTCTTGGAAGCTGCCCCGATGACAATTCTGTCAGGATTCAGGAAATCATCAATCGCCGTGCCTTCTCTTAAGAATTCCGGATTGGAAGCCACATCAAAACTAATGCCTTTGCTTAAATTAATCTTTATTGTATGCTCAATCCATTTTCCAGTATCTACAGGAACAGTGGATTTACCTACTATCAATTTATAAGAATCCATATCTAAGGCTATGGACTTGGAGACATTTTCTATAGCGGTTAAATCCGCATCGCCGTCTTCCTTCGGCGGTGTGCCTACAGCGATAAAAATTACCAAAGATTCTTTTACGGCTTTTTTTATGCTGCAGGAAAAAGAAATCCTGCCTTCTTTTACATTTCTTTTAATCATTTCCTCCAGCCCTGGCTCATATATGGGCATAATCAGAGACTTCAGCTTCTTTATTTTCTCCCTATCATTATCTACGCAAATAACGCGGTTGCCTAACTCGGCAAAACACGCGCCCGTTACCAATCCCACATAACCAGTACCAATTACAGCTATATTATACATAGTATTTACCGACTAGTGCGTCTTAGGCGCCTGGTGCGATTTTTCAAAATCAAAACCTACGTCAGGAAATGCCTTCAGCCTAAGCGCAAACCAAAACGTCGTTCCTTTCTTTTTCTTGTTATTTACTATAAATTCCAAATCCCAACAATGCAAATCCCTGGATAGCGCATATTCTTGCTCTTCTATGGCATGTGTGACGAATTCCATGCGATGATAAGTACGGAATTTCCATTTTGGATTAAGCTGGCGTTCAAAACCAAAAGTAGCCAACTTGCTGTTATCGTCTCTGACATAACGATAACCAGCGGTGATCTTACCGTTGTCCTTCAGCGGAAGACTCACATCAAAATTTGCCGTGCGGAATGAACGTTCACGTAAATCAAAGTGTGCATCAGACCAAAACTCCAACCACGAATTAGGAAATACCTCCAAATCAAAATTTACATCGCCGAATCTTCCTCCGTGTTCCTCTAATTTAAAATAATAAGGGCTGTCAGCTATAAATGTAAGAAAATCCACCGACTGACCATTCCTTTTGGTCTGTAACTTATTTTCCAGCGAAACGGTCATGGTATTTTCCTTGGTTAGCGAATCTATGCTATCAAATGCAGTCAATCTTTCCGACGGTAAAGTAGGATTATGCATGTATGAATACTTCAAAGAAGGAGTTACTATATGGCGTAATTCATCAATCTCTATACCGTAGGAATTGACCTTAGCATCATAGGTACGGTAAAATTTCGTAAGCATATCGAATCCTGTATAAAAAATACTGCGGAAAAGATTTTCTCCGTCTTCCTTATCGTTAGAGTAGTAATCATTTCTTAAACCCACAAAAGGATTCATATCAAGAAAAGCAAATCTAAAAGGACAAGACAGCTTATTATATGTATCCAGGCGATTCGTATTCTCAACCTGATCTGTATAGGCGGTACGCGAGGTGAACGCAGCAACGCTGGATTGGTTTTGATAATAAAGGGGTGTATCCAAAATCCGGAAACTCGTTGTTTCAAGTTTTATCTCGGGAAGTCTTTCTGTCTCATCATAAAACTGATTGAGCCTCTTTTCTAACATTAGACTCAAAGTCGCGCTGGGATAATTATGGCTAGCCAACATATAGCTTCTGATCTGGTTCTCTTTTTCGTATTCTCTGTAAAAATAATGCTTCAGAAAATCTGCGTCAGAATAATCATTCAGCTCCATAATAAAATGATTTTTCTCATCGGCATCATCCCATTTGTGGCGGTATTGAGTTCTGTAACGTTTTTGGTTTTTGAAAGGTATGTAGGTTTCTCCGTGACCGCGAAGTTCTTCTTTTACCTGATAGTAACGCAAAAGACCACTGCCAAATTTATCGGAAAGCAACTCAAAGTCGGTACCGCCTCCCCAGCCTTTATTTTCACGCCAATCAAGATGCAAAGTTCCCCTTAAGTTATCATTAAGGTAGTATGTGTATCTTGATAACAAATACATCCCCCACTCTTTTGACATGCCCGGAGAAAAGCTGAAACCTTCTTTATAGTCTTTGATACTCTGGGCAAAATACGGTAAATACATTATAGGCACACTACCTGCTATGAAAGTGACGCCTCTGGCACGAATTTTATCATTGGGGACAAGTTCAATACGACGGGCATGCATATGGTAATGCGGCTTATCTAAACTGCAAGTAGTTATGTCTCCGTTATAAAAAATATACTTTGCGGGTGTTTTTTCTACCTCCGGAGAATTAGCAAAATAGGGGTCTGTTTTGATAGTCGCCTCTATAATTTTGCCCTTTTGCAAATCCACATTATAAAAGATATTGCTCCCTTCAATTGTGCCTTTTTCATCCTTTAGTTTTACATTACCCTCGGCTAAGAGATCTTTCGTTTCAGTAAAAACAGTTATCCTGTCACAGGTCAACACAGACTTACCGTATTCTATCCTTACATTTCCCTCAGCCACTATCATCTTCAGTTCTGTAAAAAATTCCACCCTGTCGCCATTGACCACAATAGGAGTCTCTTGATTGGTATTGCCTATATTTATATCTTGATTCAACTCCTGGGCAAAACAAATACTAAAATAACCCAGAAAAATCAACAGAACAAATACCGGCTTACGGTTTAGCTTAAACATTCGTCTTTAGTTTTGACTCTTTTACCAATAAAGCCGCGCCTATCAAACCCGCGTCTTTGCCTAACATGGCTTTTTTAACCTTGACTAATCCCGCCTGTATAGGTATTGCTCTTTTATTTATTGTTTCTTTTATCTTTGTAAATATAAAATCCCCGGCAAAAGATAAGCCGCCTCCGACCACAATAACTTCTGGATTAAGCAAATTCACCACTCCAGCTAAAGCAACGCCTATATTACTGGCGAAATTATTATAGATATTCCTGGCGATTTTATTGCCACTTTCCGCCATCTCGCTTAATTTCTCTAAATTGATATTTCTCATCTTCAATTTCTTTTTAGCCTCAGCCAAAATATATTTGTTTCCCACATATCTCTCCAGACATGCGCTTCCGCCGCAATTGCACCTCGGCCCGGAAATATTTATGGGCATATGGCCTATTTCTCCGGCACAGAAACTTGTGCCCCTGAACAATTCGCCATCTAAAATCAAACCGCCGCCGACACCTGTGCCCAGCGTAAGACAAACAGCGTTCTTCCTGTCTTTTGCCGCGCCTAACCTGGCCTCGGCCAATGTCATCAGATTAACATCATTGTCAACGAATACTTTAAAATGCAATCTCTTCTCTAAAATATCTCTTATGGGAGTATTTTGCCAGCCCTTTATATTGGGTAGATAGTATATTTTTCCTTTTAAAAAATCCACAGGCCCGGGCACGCCTATCCCCAAACCCAAAATCTGTGTTTTTTTTATGCTATTGTCTTTCAGTAGCCTAAAAACTTCTTTAATAATTTCTGAAATTAATATTTTTCTGCTAGACGAGAAATTCCTTGTGGGGAATGACGTCCTTGCTTTAATACGCAAAGACAGATCTGTAAGCGTTATCCTTGTATTTGTTCCGCCTAAGTCTATGCTTATAATATATTTGTGCATATAGAGTTAGATTTTAACTTAAATTAATGAATTTTGCAACAAAATTAACCGTAAATAACAAATATAGATTTTATTTTTTAAAAAATTAGCCCGCGCCTATTTTTAAGTTCTTGAGGTATAGGCAGAGACTTTGTTTTTACCTGTTCTCTTAGAATGGTAAAGAGCGCGGTCTGCCTTTTCGATAAGTTCCTGACTAGTTTTAGCATCCTGGGGAAAACTAGATACACCTATACTTACAGTCACCTTGAGCGATTCATCGAATGCCTTGATGGGAGTTGATTCTATAGATTTACGAATTCTTTCTGCCGCGAATAAAGCGCCGTCTTTGGACGTCATAGGCAGAATTGCTATAAATTCTTCGCCGCCGAATCTGCCAATCAAATCTATTTCACGGCAATTCAACTTAATTATTTCGGCAATGGTCTTTACTATGACATCTCCTACCAAATGGCCGTATTTATCGTTAAAATATTTAAAATTATCCACATCCATCATCAGATACGATAATGACAGATTTAATTCTTTGGAACGCTTTAATTCTTCTTCAAAACGGTCTAGCGAGTACTTTCTCGTAAATACCTTGGTAAGAGAATCCGTAATGGCTAATTCCTGTACGCGCTGATATAGCCTTGCGCGTTTGATGCCAGTTATAAATTGCGCAACAAGAATATCCAAAACCGGTCTATCTTTTTCATTAAATCCCCTGATGGCTAAATAGCCGCAACTTTCACTCTCCGAAACCAAAGGAATAACCTCAAAAGCACTCAAATCTTTCTGTGAATCGATGCTGACTAAATAATCGCATTCCTGAAAAGTTATGAATTTGCTCAGGCCGTTCTTAAAACTTAAGAATATCTTATCCTCCTCTAAGAATTCGCAAATCTCTTTGGTAATTTCATAGAGGTTCATGATTTTAATTACCTTTTCCTCCCGGGAAACACCTTCCTCTGCTATATGCTGTTCTTCAAGCAACAAATCTCTAAGGTTATTCTCCAGGTTTGCAAAATCGCTCAGGGCAAAACTGTGACGCCTCTTTATCTTATCCTTAAGCACTATGAATATTGCTATAAGTGTTAAAATAAAAACTATATGCATCAATATCGTAAAAATTATACTGAACAAACTTTGTTCCTCCCTGCTTGTTTGGCTTTATACATAGCTGCATCGCTCTGTCTGACCAGATCCATCCAGGAATCTGCATGCATAGGATAAGTGGCCACACCTATGGATACTGTAATTCTTACCGGTGAGCGGCGCAAAAGTATTATGCCGCCTTCGATGCCTTTCCTAAGCTCTTCCGCCAATTTTAATGCCTCGGATTTATTTGTATCCGGCAATAACACCGCGAACTCTTCACCGCCGAATCGAGATACTACATACTTCGGGCTGCTAAAAACACCTTTGAGTAAATCCGCGATATGCACCAATACGATATCTCCAGCGCGATGCCCAAATTTATCATTATACTTTTTGAAATAATCTATATCAATCATCAACACAGACAATTCGCAATTCTGCTTAAAGGCGTATTGTACTTCTTCTTTCCCTCGTCCATTCAAGAATCTGCGCAGATATAAACCCGTCAGGCCATCTTTTATCGCTAATTCTTCTGTATGTTCATATAAAAGAGAGTTTTCTATGGAGATACTGGCAAGATTTGCCACGGTGGATAAAAACCTCAGGTCGTCAGAGGAAAATTTTGCAGGCTGTGACGATTCTACCCTTAAAATTCCCATAAAACTATTAGGCGTAATAAGTGGGGCTATTATGACTGATCCTATGTGCCGGGAGATTTCATTATTTATCTGCTCGGGATCAAATCTGAAATCTTTATTGGCATCCTCTACCAAAAGAGCCTGATTATGCCTTAACACCCATCCGTCAAATAAATCTCCGTGTTTTTCCTTGATTATTAACTCGGGATCTATTTTTCTGCTAAAAAGCATCTCCAGTTTGCTATTTTCTCTATTTATCAGATAAACAAAAATGTTGCCGCTGCCGGCGAATAATTCAAATGTCTCATCGGCGACTACCTTGCCCACTTCTCCTAAAATAAGACTCTGGTTAAATTTATCCAGCGCCTGTTTTAATAATGCATACCGGGAATTCTTCTTGTCCAAGGAAATGATTCGTAGTTTTTCTCTCTCGATAGACTCTTTGCAGAGGTTAATCTTCTCTAGAAGATCCTGCCTCTTTATATCCAGTAAATTAATTGCTTTCTTATTTGTTTTATAAATTAAATTTAATAATAACAATGCAAAACCATACGATAAGAAAACAAAAACAAAACTCTTTATAAAAAGGAAAATTGAAGAAATGAGGTGTGAGATCAACAGAACAAAAAGCGGCGGGAAACTTATCTTAGATAATTGTCTTTTCTGTTTTTGGGTCAAAGAAATGTACCTTGCTCATATCGAACACTAAATCCATATCCTGATTTACTTCAGGACGATCGTGAGCGCCTACCCTAGCGATAAAAGAATGTTTACCTGTGGTTAAGTGCAAATAAACTTCTGAACCCATCGGTTCTACGACCTCGCAGGTAACTGTGATGGTATTTTCCGGCGGGGCCAGTGAAACAAAAAGCTTATCGTAAATATCCTCTGAGCGTATACCGAAAATTACTTCCTTATCTATATAAGAGCCGAGACTCTTTGACATTTCATCAACAACTTTAACCTTGAATCTGCCTTCGTTAAAATATACGCCGCCGTCTTGTTTTAAGATCTTACCAATCATAAAATTCATCGGCGGGCTGCCAATAAATCCGGCGACAAATTTATTTACTGGCTTATCGTAAATAGTGATAGGATCGGCGATCTGCTGTACTACACCGTCGCGCATAACGGCAATCCTGTCTCCCATGGTCATAGCCTCTACCTGATCGTGAGTTACATAAATCATCGTAGTAAGAAGCCTCTGGTGCAATTTATGTATCTCCGTCCTCATCTGCACTCTTAATTTTGCATCTAAGTTGCTCAAAGGCTCATCGAATAAAAACACCAGTGGTTTTCTCACGATTGCCCGGCCTACTGCCACGCGTTGCCTCTCGCCGCCGGACAGCTCTCGCGGCCGCCTATCCAGTAAGTGATTTATACTCAATATCGCCGCAGCCTCTTTGACTCTTTTTTCTATTTCACCTTTGGGATAACGTTTTAATTTGAGTCCAAAGGCCATATTTTCAAAAACTGTCATATGGGGATAAAGTGCATAGCTCTGGAACACCATCGCGATATTACGATCTTTGGCGGGAATATCATTCACCAGGCGATCGCCGATATATATCCTGCCTTCGGTAATCTCTTCCAATCCTGCAATCATACGCAAAGTCGTAGATTTACCGCAACCCGAAGGGCCTACCAAGACAAGAAATTCCTTGTTCTCTACGCTAAGATTTACCTTATCGACAACGCGCACATTGCCGGCATAAATTTTAGAAACATCTACCAAACTAACCTGAGCCATATTTTTCCTTTAAGAATTATAACCAAAATTATTACAGCGTAAGTTTTTATTATATATAAATATTAATATCTGTCAACTCAAATAATCTAACAAATTGGATATTGTCTCTTTAAGCTGTCTGCGGTGCACAATCATATCGATAAGCCCATGCTCTAACATAAATTCAGAACGCTGGAATCCCGGCGGTAATTTCTGCTTAATCGTCTGCTCTATTACGCGCGGACCGGTAAAACCAATCAGCGCCTTCGGCTCGGCAATAATGATATCCCCCAATCCGGCAAAAGAGGCCATCACACCTGCCATGGTAGGGTCCGTAAGCACGGAAATAAATAATAAATTTGCTTCGTGGTGCCGCGCCAAGGCTGCTGATGTCTTAGCCATCTGCATTAAAGAAAACATACCTTCGTACATCCTCGCGCCACCGCCGGAACCGGAAACAATAATTACCGGTATTTTATTTTTTGTAGCATATTCTATATTGCGAGAAATTTTTTCTCCCACCACAGAACCCATAGAACCCATAATAAAACGCGAATCCGTCACCGCTATGGCGACTTTTCTTTTATCTATTTCTCCGTCTCCGGTGATAACCGCTTCTTTTAAGTCCGTGGCCTTCTCGTCTTCTGCTAATTTATCATCGTAACCTTTGGGGCCTTTGAAATTTAATACGTCTACAGTCTGCATATTGGCATCAGATTCCTGGAATGTATTCTTATCAATAAGCAAATCTATGCGTTCCCTGGCTGTTAAGGTAAAATGATGATTGCATTTCGGGCAGACTTTGTTATTTGCCTTTAATTCTTTGTTATATATGGGCTGGCCGCAACCTTGGCATTTAGTCCAAAGTCCCTGGGGAATTTCTTTCTTTCTGATTTTTACTAAAGTATAACGGGGTTTTCCGAATAATGGCATGGTTTCTTACCTTGTTTCATTCAAACTTATGCACAACTAATCCCGAAAGAAGCTTGGGGTAAAAGTAGGTTGATTTCGGCGGCATCTTTTCTCCGCACAAAGCCACATCGCGGATTTGTGACACGCTTGTAGGGCGCAATATAAACGCCGCTAAGCCGTCTTTCTTATCCACTGCTTCTTTGGCTTCGGTAATTTCCTTGGTGTACATTATATCATCTTTTTTTATTTTGAGTAGTTCATTTAACACGTAAAAATCCAATATAGCCACATCTAAATTCTTAAAACATTTCTTCTCCTTGAAATAACTATCCGCTTTGTTTTTGTCTTTCAGTTCCAACAATAATATATTGCCATCAGCATAAAACCCAAAAACATATGGTTTTTTAGAAGACATGGCTAATTTTTCCTCCAGATCGGCTATGGAATTTAACTTAACTTTCTTAAAAATATCCCCCAGACGACTCAAATCAACCTTGGATTTTATAATTCTGTGTGTGGGCATGACACAGATACCGTCTGATTCCAGCGTTGTGAAATAAGTCATGACATAGTTATAGCTCTTATCCAAAGAATAATTCTTATCTTCCTGGCGCATCAAATTAA
The DNA here is from genome assembly GCA_028711115.1 of Candidatus Omnitrophota bacterium. GTDB lineage: Bacteria > Omnitrophota > Gorgyraeia > Velamenicoccales > JABMQK01 > JAQTSV01. The sequence continues at coordinate 674,928 of JAQTSV010000001.1, read as the reverse complement.
GATACATCAATGCCACTTCATAACGGTGATGGCCGTCGGCGATAAAAATCTGTTTGTTCTGCATTTTGCTGCAGATTTTCTGAATCTTCTCTGCATCGGTCAGGCGCCAGACAGAATTCCTCACTCCCTGCGTATCCTTTAACAAAAAATCCGGCTTTCTCCGGGAAAGGTCTTCTTTAAAAATCTTCTCAATAATTTTTTCCTTATCAGAGAAAATCGTAAATATAGGGCTTAAATTTGCCTTTACCTTTTTTATCAATTCAAACCTATCCATTTTAGGCGCATTGCGGGTGTTTTCGTGAGGAAAGGCAACCCCTGAATTGCCTATCTGTAAAAGGGCGATAAAACCCAGGCGGGAAAATTCCTTGTTGTTATAAAAATAATCCTGTTTATAGAAATATATGCTGTCTTTTGAGTCCTGTTTTAATATTTGTGCCTTCAGCCAATCATTAAAGAATACAACTGGCCTTGAGTATTTATTATTGGAATCGTTGTCTTCTTTTTCCTCTTTGTTGAGAATCAGGCGAATAAAATTATAAGGGCTCTGGTGGTAATAAAAATCCCGCTCCTCTTCGTTTATTACATCATAAGGCGGACATACCACCTGTGATATGTCTGTTATCTTGTCCTGATTATAATATATGCCTTTAAATGCGCGAATATTTATCATAAAGCAAGTATTATACCTCCCATTGCGCCTGCGCTGTCACATAACCAGTCTAAAAAAGAAGCGTCACGACCAGGGACAAATGACTGGTGAAACTCGTCCGTAGCAGCATATAGCATAACTAAAATGATGCCAAAAAGAAAGACTTTTTTTAAAGAAAGGCCTGTCTTTGTATTTTTAATCGCCAGACATATTAAAAAGCCGAAAACAAAATATTCTATTATATGAAAGATATAATCCGCATAAGGAAAGGCCGAAGGGATGTTGGATCCTGGTATGGAAGAAATACCGAATATCAAAACTGCATAAGCTAATACGGGAAGCCAGAATTTAAATAGAGGGTTTAGCAAGAAATGTCCTTATGTTTTACGTTGGCAAGAAAATCCATCAAATAGCAATCCTAATGCGCAGGACAGCCAGAGCAACCAGGATGGTTCTTTTTTGCTGCAGGACAAGTTGCAGGCCTTGATTTGCTTTTGCCGCCTTTATCCTTACGATAATCTGTGGCGTAAAAACCTGAACCTTTGAAAATTATCCCTGAGCCGGCGCTTATCAATCTCTTGGCTTTATTGGCATGGCACTTGGGACACTCTTTTATGGGAGCGTCGTTCATATATTGGAATTTTTCAAATTTATAACCGCAACTCTGGCATTCATATTCGTAGTTTGGCATAATTTCCTTTCTCTTAACTAAATACTCTCTTTATTTTATCGCCCAGAGAAGAAACCTTGGCGACTTCTTCTCCTCTGAGTTTTGCAAATTGCTCAATGAGACGGGCTTCTTCCTTTGTCAGATTTTCCGGAATCTGGACATTCACCTTTACCAGTTGGTCCCCTTTGCTGCTTGAATGTATCCCCGGTAATCCCTTTCCGCCCAATCTGAAAATCCTTCCGCTCTGCGTGCCTTTGGGTATCTTCATTCTTACGCTGCCGTTTAAAGTAGGGACCGTTACTTCTCCGCCCAATATTGCATTTGTCAGAGGAATGGAAACTTCACATAAAATATCCTGGCCCTGGCGGTCAAAAATAGAATGAGGTGTTACATGCACCAACACATACAAATCGCCTCTGCCTGCCTGGCCTTCTTCCCCTTCGCCTCTTACGCGAAGATGCGAACCATGCTCAATGCCTGCAGGAATTTTAACATGAATTTTGTGTGTTGACTTTATCCTTCCCTGGCCATCACAATCCGGGCAATACGCCGTAATGATTCTTCCTTCTCCCTGGCACTTAGGACAGGTCTGGGTAAGATGAAAAAATCCGCTGGAAGTCGTAATTTGTCCTCTGCCGCCGCATTGGTTGCATACAGTCCTTTTGGCGCCGGGTTTTTCTCCGGAGCCTTTACAGGTACTGCACAATTCATAGCGCGGAACTTTCAGGACTTTTTCTGTTCCTCTCTCCACCTCTTCCAAAGTTATCTCAGTCTCAAATTCTAAATCCCTGCCGCGCCTTGCCCGACGCGACCTGCGACCGCCGCCGCCAAATGCATCAAATCCCGTATCCCCGAATATACTTTCAAATATGCTTCCTCCGAAACCGCCTGCCAGATCTTCAAAGATACTGGAGAAATCAGCCCCGCGGAAAATATCTTCAGTGGAATATCTCTGGTCTACGCCAGAGTGGCCATACTGATCATAAAGCGAGCGTTTTTGCGAATCTGATAAAACCGCATAAGCCTCGGAAATCTCTTTAAATTTTTCTTCTGCTTCTTTCTTTTTCTCGGCGGGAACCCGATCAGGATGATATTGTAATGCAAGGCTTCTGTAAGATTTCTTTATCTCATCTAAAGAAGCACTCTTCTTTACGCCCAAAATCTCGTAATAGTCGCGTTTTGTGGACATTATTCTGTAATGCTGAAAACAAGCTCCCTCTCTTTAGCAGAGAGGGAGCTTCTATTTATACAACTGCAAATATGTTACTGATTATTTATCCTTATCTTCGTCTTCAGACCGATACTCGGCATCGATGACATCTTCCTTGTCGGACTTTCCCTGAGTATCTTCTCTAGGTTGTTCAGTCCCGGTCTGAGACCCGGACTGAGACCCGGAAGACTTTTGTTTCGCTGCTGCATTTTTGTAAATTTCTTCAGCAAGCTTATGCGATACCTTGGTTAACTCTTCCATTTCCTTCTTGATTCTTGTTATGTTCTTATCTTTTATCGCTGTCTTTAGGTCATTTAATTTGGCTTCGATGTTTGCACGGTCGCCTTGGCTTACTTTATCGCCGTAATCTTTTAACGACTTCTCGGTGGCATAAGCCAGATTATCCGCCTGATTAATAGTTTCCACTTCTTCTTTTTTCTTGGCATCATCAGCTGCAAACTTTTCCGCATCGCGAACCATCTTGTCAATATCTTCTTTGGATAGTTTTCTGGGAGCGGTTATTTTTATGGACTGCTCTTTGCCTGTACCCAAATCCTTTGCAGAGACATGCACGATACCATTGGCGTCGATATCAAAAGTAACTTCTATCTGGGGAACTCCGCGTGGCGCAGCAGGAATACCCAGCAAATCGAATCTGCCCAATTCCACGTTGTCGTTAGCCATCTGCCTTTCGCCCTGCAAAACACGGATTGTTACAGCGGTCTGATTATCGGCAGCGGTGGAAAAAGTCTGGCTTTTTCTCGTCGGTATGGTTGTATTCCTCTCAATGAGTTTTGTGTTTACTTCGCCTAAAGTCTCAATACCTAAAGACAATGGCGTAACATCGAGCAACAACACATCCTTTGTCTCGCCTTTTATAATGGATGCCTGGATTGCCGCGCCTAATGCCACGCATTCCATAGGATCAACTCCGCGCTCAATCTTTTTCCCCACAAAATCCTCGACGAATTTCTGCATAATGGGCATTCTGGTAGGGCCGCCCACCATGATTATTCTGTCAATCTCGCGAGGAGTTAATTTCGCATCACCCAAAGCCTGTTCCATAGGATGCCTGCATCTTTCAATAATCGGGCTTACTAACTCTTCCAGCTTTGCACGGTTAATCGGCATGGTAAGATGTTTGGGACCGGTTGAATCAGCAGTAATAAAAGGTAAATTAATATCTGTGGTCAATGTACTGGAAAGTTCTACCTTGGCTTTTTCTGCTGCTTCGCGCAATCTCTGCATTGCCATCTTGTCATTTTTTAAGTCAATTCCGTTTTCACGCTTGAATTCTTTTGCGATATAATCAATCAACGTATTATCCATATCTGTGCCGCCCAGTTGAGTATCGCCTGAAGTGGCCTTAACCTGAAAAACTCCTTCTGCCATTTCCATGATAGTTACATCCAGTGTTCCGCCGCCAAAATCAAAAACCATAATCTTTTGTTCTTTCTGCGATTTCTCAAGACCGTAAGCAAGGCATGCAGCGGTAGGTTCATTAATTATACGCAGAACTTTGAGTCCGGCGATTTCTCCGGCGTCTTTTGTGGCTGTCCTCTGATTATCATCAAAATACGCAGGGCAGGTAATTACAACTTCCTCCACTTTATCGCCCAGATAAGCCTCAGCATCCTGTTTTATTTTCTGCAGGATAAATGCCGAGATTTGCTGCGGCGTGTATTCCTTTCCGAAAACCCTGAATTTATGGTCGCTTCCCATTTTGCGTTTTGCCGCCTGGATTGTGCCTTCGGGATTTATGGCGGCCTGGCGCCTTGCCGGCTCGCCGACCAAGTGCTGTCCGTCTTTTGTAAAAGCTACATAAGAAGGAAATGCCTTTCCGCTGGCCACGCCTGCGCCTTCTGCCGACGGTATTATCACAGGCCGACCTGCTTCCATTACAGCTGCTGCTGAATTAGAAGTTCCTAAATCAATTCCAATAACTTTTGCCATATTGTTACCCTCCCTTTCATTTATTGAATTCTAATTAAATTACAAATTTATATTGTAATTATAATTAAGAGTTTAATTGAACTGCTATAATACTGATAGAACTACCCGTAGGTAAATGAACGCCACTAGCACTAGCATCCGTTAAGGTCAAATCTAAATAATTGTTTCTATTGCTGTGGCTGATTTTATTTTCTATCCAAATCTTCTCTTTAGGTAAATTGATTTCTTTGTTAATGGCTTGCTCATATAAATTACCACAAAATAAAATATGAGACGCAATCCAAAATAACAAACCTAAACATCCTACTGGCTTTTCATTAATTAATTTCGATATATTCATTTTTCTTCCTTTATATTTTCTTCTTTATCGTCTTTTTTATGCGGTTTCTTGGAAACCTGAACTTTTGCTGTCCTTATTACTCTTTCGCCCAGCATATAACCTTTCTGTAATTCTTCTATAATAGTATTTTCCGGATATTGGTCATTTTCGGCCTGCATTAAAGCTTCATGCAGATGAGGATCAAATATTTTTCCTTTGGCTTCAATCGGCTTTACATTATTCTTCTTCAACATTTCATAAATATGCGATAAAATCATCTCAATCCCTTTTAAAAAAGCTTCGGGGTCTTGATGATTTGTCTCCCTTGCTTCCACGCTGCGCTCCAGATCGTCTAAGATTCCCAATAACTCCAGAATCATTCCTTCGTTGGCATATTTTACAAATTCCTGCTGTTCGCGCTGCATGCGTTTCTTTGCGTTGTCAAATTCAGCCTGTAGCCTTAAATAACGGTCGGAAGAATCCTCTAATTTATTTTTATAATCCGCTAATTCTTTCTCTAATTTTTCTATTTCGCTTTTCTTAATCTGAATCACAGTATCGCTGTTGTGTTTTTCTTCTTTGATTACAGCAGATTCTTCCTGCTGTGTATTATTTTCTTTGTGTTTTTTATCTTTATTAAACATTTTAGAACTCGCTTATTACTAATTCCGATAAATAATCCATCATAGGGATGACTCTGTCGTAGGCCATGCGTTTTGGCCCCAACACAGCCAGCCTTCCTGATTTTTTTGCTTTCGGGCTTTTGCATTCGCGGATTACCAGGGAACAATTATTGAACCCTAGAGAGTCACAATCTTTCCCCACAAAGACTTCCAGAGAATTATTCATCTTGCGATTCATCAAATCCAACAATCTGTCTTCTTCCAGGGCTTTAAAGATCGAGCTAATCGTATTGACGTCCTGAAACTCCGGCTGTTCCAATAAATAACTCCAGCCGCAATAATAAATCCTGTTATCATCTTCTTCATTTACAATGCCTACGTAATGAGTAAAATCGGAAAGAATATGGGAAGCATTTTCCAATATGTCCCTTTTCATCTCAAGGTAAGAATCAAAAAAACTCCTTAAAGTATCTTTCTCATTGACAGATAATTGTGTTTTGCGCATTAAATCATTTACATAAAACTTATAACCTAAATCCGTGGGGACTCTGCCTGAAGAAGTATGCGGATGCATAAGATAACCTTCTTCTTCCAGATCTTTTAATACATTTCTTATCGTAGCCGGGCTTAAATCAAACCGATAATTGTCAAGTAATGCCTCTGAGCCAACCGGCTGAGCAGTCCCCAAATAAAGGTCAATCGTCTTACTTAAGACGTCTTTTTTCCTCAAATCGTAATCAACTTTTCGTACCATTTTACTTAACCCTCTGTTTTTTATAAACTTATGATTCAGTGCGATTGTCTTTAGCACTCTCATCTAGAGAGTGCTAAAGGAATTATAATTCTACCACAGGAAAAATAGTTGTCAATAGTTTTTTTATATTTTAGTTACAAGGCCAGTTTGCTTAACATTTAGGTTAAATTATCCAGCTATTATATAATTTCTGTCATTTTCTTTCTTGGTAACTTACAGTTTGCTGCAATTTCCAGAACAACTGTTTTCCAGACACAAACCGCAAATTAAATTAGTTTGTATTAAAATTATTGATATGGTAACATAATAGCATGCTGCATAAAATAAAGAATCAGATTGATAAAGAACTGAAAAGTTTTATCCGGAAAACAGATAAAATTTACTCGCTAAGCAAAATCTCTCCGCTTTTGTTTAAACATCTCAGGGAATTTGTATTGCGTGATGGCAAAAGGGTACGCCCCATACTTTTTATCACGGCGTATCTGGGATTTGCCAAAAAAGCAGCTGCCAACTTATACAGCTCAGCCATCGGCATAGAACTTCTACACGACTTTTTGCTTATCCACGATGACATAATCGACAAATCAGATACGCGCAGAAACAAACCTTCCCTGCACGCCATGTTTAATAATTACCTTGCTAGTTACAAAAACATTAAGTTTAACGGACAAGACCTGGCAATTGTAGGCGGTGACGTCCTTTACGCCATTTCCCTGCTTGCTTTCTTATCCATCAAAGAAGAAAGAAAACGCAAGGAAGAAGCATTAAAGAAATTTATAGAATCTGTGATGTATACCGGAGGAGGAGAATTTATTGAGCTCATCTACGGCCTTAAGGATATAAAAAAAATAACCAAACAGGATATAATTAAGGTATATGATTATAAGACTGCCCGTTATACCTTTGCCTTCCCTCTTTCTATGGGTGCGATACTGGCCGGTGCCAACCAGAAACAAACAGAGAAACTATTCCAATACGGAATATGCCTAGGCAGGGCATTCCAGATAAAAGACGATCTGATTAGTATGTTCAAAAATAAAAAAGAAATCGGGAAATCCCCTCTTACAGACTTAAAAGAAGCAAAAAAGACGCTTATAATCTGGTATGCCTATAACCACACCGAGAATAATAATAAACAGCTCATAAGAATAATTTTCTCAAAGAAAGACGCCGACAAACAAGATTTATCAAAAATCCAGGAAATAATAGTTGCATCCGGGGCTTTAAAATATGCAGAAGAAGAAATCTCCCGGTTAATCCAACAGGCGCAAATACTTCTCAACGCCACTGCCATGAAACTTTGCCACAAAGAATCTCTTAATACCTTTATAGAAGAATTACTGAATATATGAAAATTAATGTTGCCAAATCCGCGGGGTTTTGTTTCGGAGTTAAAAGAGCTATAGATATAGCCTATAAAACTCTGCAAACAGAAAACAAAATCTATATGCTGGGAGATATTGTGCACAACGAAGATATCGCCAACCAAATGCTCCGGGCAGGAATTATAAAAATAAAACATCTTGTCCGCGGCAGAGATAAAACCTTATTAATTCAAGCCCACGGTACCTCAAAAAAAATATTTGAGAAAGCACATAGTTTAGGCTATATAGTCGTAGACGCCACCTGCCCTATGGTTAAAGAAATCCATAAAATAGTTGTAGAAATGGAGCGACAAGGCCGTAAAATCATAATTATCGGAGACAACAAACACCAGGAAGTAAGCGGCATTATCGGCCAGCTAAACCACAAGGCAATAGTTATAGACAGCATAAAACATATTCCTTTTAAAAAGATCAAAATCATAAAAAAGGCGGCAGTGGTTGTACAGTCTACTCAGAATTTAGAAAGAACTCTTTTAATAGTGGATATTTTAAAACAATATATACGGGATTTAAAATTTTTCAATACCATCTGCAGACCCACAAGGACTAAACAACAAGAAATAAAAGTCATGCCTCTAGAAAATGATTTAATGATTATTATCGGTTCAAAGACCAGTGCTAACACAAAGAGATTATACGAAATATGCAAATCGTTTAATCGGCGGACTTATTGGGTCCGGTCAAAGGATAATGTAGAACCGAAATGGTTTAGAAATGTAAAGACCGTAGGAATTACTGCGGGGGCCTCGACGCCAGATTATACTACTCAGGAAGTTATTGAATATATAAGAAAACTTAATTGAGATTTGATCCCTATTCTTAAACTTTACTCTATTGAAATTCTACTCTCTAAAATAATTGTTTCCCGCCTCTTTTTCTGTCCTTCTGGCGTATCTTTGTTTTGACCTTTTCTGCCTGGCGTATGATTGCATTGAAAGCCGAATTAATAGCTATAAATAAATCTGCTGCTGTTTCTTTTGAATATAATGTTGCAGATGGCAGGCGGACATTCAAAGACACGTAGAATTCTTCTTTATGAGGATTGCGGTCTAAATTCCCGTGGAGGGAAACTGCTTCATCTTGAAATCGGGAAAGGTGTTGTGCTAATTTATCAACGCGCTCCTCAAAGAAATCTTCAATCTCTTTGCTTTTGTTGAAATGTTTGGTGCTCAAATTTACATGCATAGATTTATTGATTTAATTTTTTTAAATATTATCAGTTGTTAATGTAGCTATTTAACCTGCTGGCTGTTATAGACGGCAATATAGCCTGGATATTTATATAATTCGAGGTGTATTTAATAGACCTGACTTGACCTTCCCGATAAATCAAATCTACCAAATCCATTCTGTTAAGAGGCAGTTTGAGCGAAACTGGCGCAACCATCTTTTCTAATTTCTCTTCTACCAATTTAAGCAATGCCGGCAGATTTTCTTTCTTCAATGCTGAGATTGCCACGCTATCAGTAAAATCATTCTTATACTTTTCTAGCCAGCCCTGGTCGTCTAAATTATCTATTTTATTTAATGCGGTTATGAGCGGCTTATCTTTAATATCTAATTTTTCTAAAATATCCCATACGGCCTTATTGTGCTCATAAAATCTTATATCGCTTACATCCAGAACATGTATTAATAAATCCGCGTCTACTACTTCTTCCAAAGTCGCCTTGAATGCCTCAATCAAATGTGCGGGCAAATCATTGATAAAACCCACTGTGTCTGAAAGAACCACTCTTTGATTATTGGAAAGAGTTATGCTGCGCGATAAAGGATCCAGGGTGGTAAAGAGATATTTGCTTACGCGTTGTTTGCTTCCTGCCAGAGAATTCAATAAAGTTGATTTGCCTGCGCTGGTATAACCAATAAGGGTTACTGTGGGCATAGAATTTTCCCGGCGCTTCTTTCTCATCGTCTTTCTGCGTTCCACCAAACTATTTAAGTCTCTCTTTAACCTGGCGATACGTTCCCTGATTTTACGACGATCAACCTCAAGTTTCTGCTCGCCCGGGCCTCTGGTGCCAATCCCGCCGCCCAATCTTGATAGAATTATTCCCTTGCCTGTAAGCCGTGGCAATAAATACTCCAGCTGCGCCAATTCCACCTGGAGTTTTCCTTCCGGAGTCTTGGCATGCTGCGCAAAAATATCCAAAATTAATTGCGTGCGGTCTATGGTCTTTTTTCCTAAAATTTCCTCCAGATTACGCTGTTGTGTACCACTTAAATCATTATTAAAAACGACCGTGTTTATTTCTTCTTCCTCACATAATTGCCTGATCTCTTCCGTTCTTCCTTTGCCTAAATATAAATTCGGTGTGGGGCTATCGCGAAAACACAGAATTTCATCCATGACGCTAACTCCCGTAGACAAAGCCAGCTCTTTTAATTCTATTGCATCATCTTTCATCCTAGATGATTCTTTTTGTCCATCCACTCCTACCGTTACCAATAAAACCTTATCCATATTGACTATCTTTCTTTTATCGCTATATCTTTCTGTGCTTCTGGAATATAAATATAGATATAATCTGCTGCCTTGAGCTGTGAAGGATCTAATTCTAAAATTTCCTTAAAAGCCCCCAGGGCTAAATCATATTTACCTGTCCTGTAACAATACATACCTTCATTGTATAAAGCTTTCATCCGGGCATTCTTACCTTTTTGCGAAGCAACCCTGATCTTTTCCTGGTATATCTTCAAAATAGCTGCCTGTTTCTTTTCGGCGAGTTCTTCTTTTTTCTTATCTTGAGATTCTGTAATCTTTTTCTGTATTTCTTTTGTCACTTCTTCTTTTTTTGGTGAAGGTTTTTCTTTCTTTGCAGGGACAACCTTTGCTTCCTTTGTTTTTGTTTTCAGCTTTGCTTCTTCTTTCTTTAAAATGAGCTCTTTCTTCTTGAGCTTTTCCTCTTCCATTTTGGCTTTGCGCTGAGCCTTCCCTTTTTCCTCTTTAGATATCTTCTCTTCTATTTTTCTGCTGACCTCTTTCTTACTGACCTTCTGCTGCTTATTATCAATCACTTTAGCTTTGTTCTGTGATTTTATTAAACTTTCATCCTCTTTCTTCTTTAGCTTTTCCTGTCTTGCGTTTTCTTTCTCCTGTTGTTTTTGCTGTTTTGCCTCTATAATTTTTTCTCTTTTACTTTCTCTTTCTGCTATTTCTTTCTTTTCCTTATCGGATAAACGTTCCCGTTCTTTCTGAATCTTTACCAGTTCTTTTTCCATCGCTTCCTGAGCAGACTTTTTCTTTAATTTTTCTTTATCCGCCGCCGCCCTCTGCTGAATCTCCTGCTTTTTTTCTCTTTCCATTTCTTTAGCTATTTCTTTATCTTTTGGGGCAGTTTTTTTGCTTTTTTTAGCATCCTCTTTCTGCTTATGCTTTGCTGCCAAATACATTTTCATATCGGAAAGCATTTTCTGCTTTGCTTCTTTAATTTCTTCCTTCCTCTTTTTCTCAGCCTCAATTTTTAGTTTCATCTCTGCTTTCTTATCTGGCTGTGGTGTTTTATCTTTATAGGCACCTTCTCTAGCTAACCGTTCCTGCTGGATTAACTCAAGTTGCATCCTGGCACTCTCTGCAAATTTCTCCTTTCTCAGCTGTTCGAATTCTTTTCTCTCCTCTGCCAACACCCGCTTGTCCCTGCCTTCAAGATACTTCATTGTGCTTAGCTGCTTAGGGATTATGACATCAATATATCTATTTGCTCCGATATGACTAGGATCTAATTCTAATATTTGATAAAAGAAAAGTTTTGCTGTTTCAATATCATTCTCTTCATAAGCACTCTTTGCATATTTATAAAGAAGTTTTACCTCTTCCTTTATTTCCTGCTTGGATAATTTGGAGTAATCAAAACTATGGATAAGGCTTCTGGCCTTTGCATAGCAGGAATCTGTAAATTGAAAAATAAAAACGGCGGTAACAATTAGAAAAATATACTTTCGGATTAATTTAAGATTAGCGGTTAACATTTAATCTCGCTGGTAAACCCTGAAAAGGTGGGAAAAATATCAATTAAACTAAAGAAACTGCCGCTGGGATTTATTGGTTCTGTGAATTTTGCCAATTTTTTATTTCTTTCTTTCTAAAACCTCTTTTATCACTCTTACCAGCTCCGGCGTCTGGCACGGTTTAGGAATGAAAGGCCTTCCTCCCACTAAGTTTAGACCATCATACCTGCCTAATTCCTTCTCCTCTGCCAAACAGGTAAGAAAAATAATGGGTATATCCTTAGTCCTGGCATCATTAACCAAGCGAAAGGCCACTTCGCTGCCGTCCATTTCTGGCATAATAATATCCAATAATATCAAATCCGGCTTCTGTTCGATGGCCGTAGCAATACCTTTTTCCGGACTGTTTTCGAAAATTACCTCAAACTCTCTTGTTTTTTCTAAATTCTTTTTTGTAAAATAACAAAAATCTTCTTCATCGTCGATCATTAAAATCCTTTTTTTCATTTATCCCTCCAATTAAATAATCTAAATTATTAATTGGCAATTTCTATTTTTCTTTTCTTCTCTTCAAATAAAGGTAACCTTATGATAAGTATGGTCCCTTTGCCGACAGAACTCTTTACCTCGATTTCTCCTTTATGCGCCTCTATAATCCTCTGGCAGATGGATAAACCTAAGCCAGCGTTTTCTTTTCTGTGCTTGGTGGTGAAGAAAGGATCGAAAATCTTCGTCATATTCTCTTCTGATATGCCCACGCCTTCATCCTGAATTTCCAATACGGCGATTTTCTCCCCGAATACAAAACGAGAACTCTCCCTAAAACCGGATTTAAATCCTCTCTGCTGATAATCAGTGCGATAGGTCCTGATAAGAATCCTGCCGCCGTTGGGCATGGCTTCACTCGCATTCCTAATCACATTAAAAACCAATTCCTCAAATTGGCCGTTATTAATCCTGACTATGACAGGTTCCTGGGAAAATTCTCTTACTATTTTTATATTATGCCCCAAAGAGACATTCTTGAGCAATTTGATATTATCGTTAATCACTACATTTAAATCCACTATCTGTAATTGTTGTTCCAAGGGCCTTGAGAAATTCAGGATATTCTTAATAATCTCATTTGCATGCATAGCACTTTGTTTTATTTTACCAAGAGAATGTTTGGTGTCTTCCGTATCGGAAATTCCATTTTCCAGGAATTCTACTCCGCTAAGAATTATACCCAAGGGATTTTTGAGTTCGTGGATAATACCCGTGGCGAACTGACCCACAACAGCCAGTTTCTCTGCCTGGAACATAACATCTTCCGCAAACTTAAGCTTGGCCAGTGCCGCCTTTGATTCCTCGCTCTTTTTTATAATAATCTTCGCCAAAAAAGAAGTCACATAAGCAATCAAAAATAACGACATACAGATAAATATCAATAAAATAACATTCAACGGCGGTGCTATATTGAAATTAAATATTGGTTTTTTGGGCACAATACCTAAAGACTCGAGATTAAACATAGTCAAATAGCCCAAACAGCATAAACCAGCTATAAGGAATGAGCTTTTGATGGTAACAATTACTCCTGCGAAAATAATGATTAAAGAATAAATTATGATAGCAAAATAAGCGTCGCTTCCGCCAATAAAATGAATACCTATTGTGACTAGGGCTACATCGAATATCTGATGTAACAATATAACCCAGTTCAAATTCCTGATTCTATTGATAACAAACCCATACGGTTGATTTATAAACGTCTCACAAAAAATTACCAAAAAGAACATAGCTGGGTCAAAGCCGGCTACGCCAAAAAACCAAAGCATAAGACCCCAAATCACAATACAGATTCCCGCCACAAACCTTACCTTGCGCATCAAAAAAAGCTTATCCGTAAGAAGCTCTCTCATATCCGAATTATCCTTCTCGAATAATTCCCTCATCTTTAACTTTAATCCTCCTAGCTTATTATTATAATTTTATCGCAATAAAACTACTAAATCAATTAAATTAAACGAATATTAAACAATTGCCTTTGTCATCTCTTTTAAATTTCCGGAAATCCCTTTATCTAACCACCGGACTCTGCGATTCTTTTTAAACCACGTCATTTGCCTCTTGGCATATCTGCGCGTATTGCGTTTTAACAGACGCTTTGCTTCTTCCAGATCAATCTCTCCTTTTAGATACGAATTAATTTCTCTGATTCCCAAAGCCTGCTTAAACGTCTGGGAACACTTCTTCCTTAATAAACCTGATACCTCTTTAACTACGCCTTGTCTAAACATCTCATCAACCCGCTCATCTATCATTGTGTATAATTTTTCTCTGGGCATAATAAGACCAAAAATATAGTTTTTAAAACGTTTCTCTTGAGCGAGGCCGCTTCTGTGTGTCTGTAATTTGGTGATTGGTTTATGCGTAACTTGATAAACCTCAAGCGCCCTTACAATTCTTCTTAAATCATGAGGATGGATTTTATCTGCGGCCTGAGGATCGATCTTTTTTAATCTTTTATAAAGATAACTGCTGCCATAGGCTTTTGCTTTTTCATAAAGCCCTGTTCTTATTTTAGGGTTGGCTGCGGGGCCCTGGAAAAGTCCGTTCAATAGAGACTCGGCATACAATCCTGTCCCGCCGGCAAAAATAGGAATCTTACCTTTACTGTGAATTTTCTCTATTGATTGGCTGCTTAATTTTATGAATTTACTGACATTGAAATCATCATCGGGATTAATGATATCAATCAAATGGTGTTTTACCTGTTTTCTTTCCTTGCGAGACGGCTTACAGCTCAGAATATTCAATCCTCTGTAAACCTGCATTGAATCACAGGAAATAATTTCTCCGCCTATCTTTTTGGCTAATTTCAGGGCGTGCTTAGTCTTTCCCGATGCCGTAGGCCCTACAATAAAGACAATCTTCCTCTTCATTTTCATTATTGATTTTATTAGCTGTGATAATATTATCCCTTAAACCACACAGGCTCTTTTGGTCTCTTTTTTTATATCTGAATCTTTTGATGCAGGACATTGGCCAGTCCAACAATATAGACAAAGCTTGTCTTTGGGTAGGCCTATAGCTTTTACCATATCGTCTATAGTCTGATATCGTAACGTGGTAACTCCTAAATCACGGCAAATCCAATCCACCATCTTCTTGTATTTATTGGTGGTGTGATCGACATATTCTAGGACGTCTTCCAAATCCTGGCCTTCCAGACTGCGGATAGCCAGGCGGGCAGCAAGTTCGTGTATGGTGCGCGTGGAAAGATTGAATCTGCAGGGAAACATAAGAGGCGGACATGCTGGCCTTACGTGAATTTCCTTGGCACCGCAATCCCATAATTTCTTTATGGCGAAATTCTTGAGCTGCGTGCCTCTTACTATTGAATCTTCGCACACTACAATTCTATTGCCCTTAATTATATCTTTTATGGGTACAAGTTTCATCTTGGCTATTAAATCACGCGTCTTTTGCGACGGAGGAGTATAGCTTCTGCCATAGCCGGGCGTATATTTTACCAGCGGCCTCCTATATGGTTTCTTTGACTCCATGGCATAGCCTATGGCATGGGCGATTCCTGAATCAGGAACTCCGGAGACAACATCCACATCTATATCTTTGTCGTGTTTTGCTAAACAGCGGCCGCACATTTCTCTTACAATCTCTACATTAATACCTTCGTAATTAGAAGCGGGAAAACCGGTGTATATCCAAAGAAAGGCGCAAATCTGATTAGTCTTTCCTGCGGCCTTTTTCTCTGTCATGCCGCTTTCATTTATAAATATTATTTCTCCCGGGCCGAGATATTTGACCGTTTCGAATTCGCTGTTGGGAAAAGCGCTCGTCTCAGAAGTCACCGCCCAGGTGTCCTGACGCCTTCCTGCTATCAAGGGCGTATAGCCATACCTGTCTCTGGCTGCATAGACCCCTTCACTATTAAGCAGTAAAAGCGAACAGGAACCTTTAATCATTGTAAACATCTTTTCTATGCCATCGATTATGTCATCACCCTGGCTGATTAATTTAGCAACGAGCTCGCTGGTATTAACCTTGTCTCTGCTGACTTCGCTGAAAGAATCACCCTTCTTCAGCAGCTGAGACATTAATTCTTCGCTGTTTTCTATAAATCCGTTGGTCACTACACAGAACGGGCCCAGCCTTGAATTAAGATAAATCGGTTGTTCATCAGAGGCGCTAATCGCACCGATACCTTTGTTGCCTTTCATGTGTTTATAGTCGTCGAAAAACTTGGATTTAAACTGGCTCTGGCTGATATTATGTATCTGCCGGCTGAATTGTTTCCCGAACACCGCCATTCCGCCGTATTCGGTGCCCAAATGTGAATGATAATCCGTGCCATAAAAAAGAATCTCCGCACAATCATCTTTAGAGACTACACCGAAAATTCCGCTCATTACTCCACCTCCATGATGTTATTATGATACGAAGAGCCACTGGGAAGAAAAGTTTGGCTCAATGGTAATATTAACGCCTAATCTTCTTAATCCTGCCTCATCTCCCGGGGTAGGTATGTGTGTCATGTGCACTTCACAACCCTGAAGCTCCTTTAATTTCTCCATTGCTAACTGCGCAGTAGGATTTGCCGCTGCGCTTATACTTAAGGCAATCAGCGCCTCTTCTAAATTCAAACTGACTATCTTTTTACTAGAGATATTTTCTTTAAGTTTTCTGATTGATTCTATGGTGCTGAGTGACAAAAGATGTATCTTGTCGGGAATTTCTGCCAGATGTTTTATGGCATTCAACACAAGGCTGGAGGTTGCATGCATTAAAGGAGAATTTTTTCCTGTAATGATCGAGCCGTCTTTCAATTCTATGGCTGCGCCGCAATAAATTCCTTCATTACCTTTTTTATTCTTCTCTGCATCTTTAGCGGCCTGACGTGCAAAACTTACTACGCGCCGATTCTCAGGTTTGACACTGAGCTCTTCCATAAGCAGTTCTACACGCTGTATTGTCTCCTTATCCACGAAACCCATGGCATATTCATAAGAATAATTAAAGAACCGGCGAATGACCTCTTGTTTTGCTGCCTCCTGAATCACTTCATCATCGATGATGCCGAAGCCGGCGCGATTCACTCCCATATCCGTAGGAGATTTATATGGTGCTTCTGAACCGGTAATCTTTTCCAATATCCTGCGCAGCAAAGGGAATATTTCCACATCGCGGTTGTAGTTAATGGTTGTTTCATTGTATGCTTCCAGATGAAAAGGATCGATAAGATTAAAATCTCTGATATCTGCGGTAGCCGCTTCATAGGCCACATTAACAGGATGCTTGAGCGGTATATTCCAGATGGGAAATGTTTCAAATTTGGCATAACCGGATTTCTTGCCTCTTTTATAATCGTGGTATAACTGCGAAAGACAAGTGGATAGCTTTCCACTGCCCGGCCCAGGGGCGGTAACTATAACCAAAGGATTCTCGGTTTCAATATAACTATTCTGTCCGTATCCTTCGTCGCTGACAATAGCATCTACTTCAACAGGATATCCTTTTATCAACCTGTGGGTATGTACTTTTATATGCCGGCGCTCTAACTTATTCTTGAATATCTTGGCTGCCGGCTGATCTTCAAAACGAGTAATAACCACTGCACTAATCTGAACACCCCGTTCTTTTAAATCATCGATCAACTTTAGCGCATCCACATCATAAGTAATTCCGAAATCCGCTCTCAGTTTTTTCCGCTCTATGTCTCCAGCATAAATGCAAAGTATAATATCGGCTTTGTTGCTCAATTTCTTCAATAGTTTCATCTTGACATTAGGGTCAAAACCTGGCAGGACCCGCGAGGCATGATAATCAAAAATAATTTTTCCCCCAAATTCCAGATATAATTTATTGTTAAATCTCTCTACTCTTTCTAAAATAGCCGCTGTTTGCTCCTTGAGATATTTTTCATTATCAAATCCTATCTTATTTGTCATTCTAAAACCCCTCCAATATTATTTTGGCTGGCTTAAAATTGCCTGCAAGCTGGTAATTTAATTTCATGCGCTTATTTATTTTAACAAGTAATAGAACAGATATAGACAAAGGGTAGATATCTCTTAATGCAGCTTTTAGCATCTGGACTAATAAACGGCAGGGGGGAAACCAAATCTCAGGAGAAATCATTCTCATATTGAACTGACAATATCAGTTGTGTTGCTTAAAACAAATAACTCAACAACTCTTTATTTTGACTTAATGGCCAAAACCTTAACAAAATCCGCGGCATCTTCTATCTTATCGGTCACGCCTTCCAGGTATTCGGCTAACTGATAGCATAACAAAAGCGATGTGGGTTCCAGCTTTGCGTGTATAATTGCCTCAATCAATGTTTTCTTCTGGTCATCTGCCTCGCTTTCTATACGATCAACATCTTCACAATCCTGCAGTGCTTTCTTCAGGTCGTTTTTTGTAAGCGAGTGTATGGAGTCTTTTAATTTTGTAATGGAAGTGACAATTAATTCCGTGGCTGATGATATATTCATCAGAATGTTTTCTGAAGGCTTATGTTCAACAAAACCCAGAATTCTGGCTGCACCATTTGTCCAGTCAGCGATTTTATCCAAAGTCTTTACAAAATGCATAAGGTCTTCCCTGTCAGGCGGCAGCAACAAGCCTTCTGATAATTCCTTGACCATTTTAGATCTTAATTTATCTGCCTCGTGCTCACTCTGTCTTACATTCTCAATGGCAGTGGCTTTTTTGCTGATGTCTCCCGCGATAAATGCGCGGATAGCTTCGGCAAAATAAGTAACTGTCTTGTAGGTTTCCTCGACGTGTTTCTGGGCATCTCTTAAGATAGACTGCTCTTCTGCCATTCCCAGCCATCCTAAAATATTTCTCGTTTCTTTCATACTGGCCCCCTTTTCAAATTTTTACAAAAGTTAAAATACCTTTCAGAACTAAAAAACTAATTATTCCGGAAACAAACGGTGTAGCCAACCAACAGATAATTATTTCTCTCATAATACGCAGATTTAATACCCGCACACCTCTTACTAATCCCACTCCGAAAATTGCGCCTACAATAGAATGGCTTGTGGAAACAGGTATGCCAAAAACAGTATAGATATGGACGTTGATGGCGCTGGCCAACTGCGCAGAAAATGCCATAAGCGGCAAAAGATGTGTAATCTCTGAACCTATAGTCTCTATGACTTTGTATCCCCATGTCATAATGCCTAGAACTATTGCCAGGCCTCCGAATATCACGCTAACGTTAGCGGAAAGCACTCCTGCCCCTGCAATTACGCCTGTGGCATTGGCTACGTCATTGGCTCCCCAGCTATAAGCCACATAGCATCCGCTTATAATGATAAGCATCGCTAAAGTCACTCTTACATATTTACGTGGTATAATTCTATAAAATATATTTTTAAAGATCAGATAGAATATATAGCCTAGAATTGCTGCGCCCACAGGTGTAAAAATCCAGCAAATAAATATATCGCCCAGAATCTTAAATTTAACTGGTGCATGTATTGCCATGCCTGCTCCGGCTACTGCCCCCACAATGGAATGGCTCGTGGAGATAGGCATCTTCCAGTATGTCGCCAAAACCACCCAAGCGCAAGCAGCAAACGTAGCCACCAAAGCCAAATACAAAGACAGGGTCTTATCAAGCTGATTTATAGGTACAATACCTTTGCCGATAGTCTTAGTTACGTAAGCACCCTGCAGATAAGCACCCAAAAAACCAAAAATGACAATTAAAATAATCGCCTGTTTTAATGTTACTACTCTTGAGCCAACAGCCGTGCCCAAAGAATTGGCAGCATCATTAGCGCCGATGGACCAGCCCACAGCTGCAGCCATCAATAAAACCAGTGAAATTAATAATAAGTACATTTATATATGAATAATGAATGGGGAAGAATGAACCTTGACCCTATTGTAATCTACCACAAATACTGTTCTTATGTTTTTCTATCATATTACCTTTATCTATTTTTGTCTACATAATTCTCTAAAATTACACGCATGATATTTCTTTCAGAATTTAATATTTAAATTACTCGCCAAAACATTTGCGTATGACCACTTAGCCCCGCCCTTCTTTGAATCCAGCATATAACCTACTGCCAAAGAAATATTTTTTGATATGGGGCAATTGATGCCTACCGTGGTCCTGTGTTCTGTTATTCTATTTAATTTCGCATCATAAAATGGCTCTTCGCTAAAATATGGCTCTACATCTAACTTACCCGCTTTTAAAGCCTTGGAAATCTTAACAGTATTTCTCCAGGTTGTTTTGGCTTTATCAAAATCATACTGGTAACGCAGACGATTAGAAAATTTGAGATTAAAAAAGTTTTTTAAAGGCACTTTAAACGTACCATCGAGATAAACAAGATCCGATCTGTCCCACATATTCCTCGATTTCTTCTCTTGATAGACATAGTATGGCGTTATATCAAAATAATCATTTACCTTAAATGATATCCCGTTCTCGAGTTTGAATTGATATATGTCGTGCATATCGTCTTTAAACTTCCATTCAGGCAACACCAACAGATTGATTCCTTCTTTTATAGGAATAGAAAACGATTCCTGTGTCCAATATTCCCAGTCTCTCTGGGCAAAACCAGTATTCGCAATACTAAGAAATATCAGTATCAATAATATATATTTTGTTGCTTGGCACATCTTGAAAAATTATTCTTCTCCCAAAAAATAAAAGCTCCGCTTTTAATTTGGAGCTTCTTTGCTAATTAACATCATTGTTATATAAATAAAGCCGCCAAGGCGGTTAGCTAGCTCTTCTTTACTTCGTAAGCAAGTATGATTGCTTCTGCAACTTCTTTCATATTAAGGCGCTTATCCATGCTGGATTTTCTTATCAAATTGTACGCCTGTTCCTCTGTGAGATTCTCTTCTTTCATAAGAATCCCCTTTGCCCGCTCTATCTTCTTCCTTGCATCTAATTCTTCCTGAATCACCTTTGTCTTAACCATCAATTCTGTATTCTCTATAGCCACTGCCGCCTGATTAGCTATTGTAGCTAAAAGATTGATATCGTTTTTGGTAAATTTATAGGAGGTAGTGGTATAGCAATTTATCACACCGATAACCTTATTCTTAACCATCATGGGAACGCTTACCATGGAAACCAGACCTTCTTTATGGGCTAACTTTTTTTCTTTATAGCTGGGGTGCTTTAAAACATCGGGGATAACCAGGGGTTTCTTTTCTTTTGCCACCAAACCTACTATGCCCTCGCCTACTTTCAGGCTCCTGTCCTTTAAATAATCACTGCTCATGGCCTGCGTGGCCCTTATTTTTAGCTCTTGAGTACCCTGGTCCAACAACCACAAAGCGCATATCTTTGCCTGCATCACATTCGCTGTCAATGTGACGATCAGCTTAAGCATATCTTCGAGATAAAGATCCGAGGTAATTGCCGTGCTGATTTTATTCAGAGTGTCGATATAGGATTTATAAGAAGACTTTGGCATAATTTTTATTGCCCTTTTTGACGAACTATTTTATCTCTCTTTAATTATTTTTGCAAGCATAATTCTATAACTAACAATTATTTGAATACCACAGAAACGGCTTTAAAAAACAGCTTTTTATATTAAAAACCACCCATAAAATATTTTAAAAATTTTACTTGACAATTGTAAAGCATATGGTATACTTTACAATTGTAAAGGAAGGATACCAACTGAATTGATATAACGCGAAAAAAGGAGACCTAAAATGGAAAAGGAATACTTAAGCCCCACGGAAGCAGCAAAAATACTAAAACTCTCCCGTCAAGCCGTCATCGACAGGATAAAACATGGCACGCTGGCTGCCGAACGCGCAGGAAGACAGTATATAATCCCAAAAAACCAGCTCCTCTCTAAAAAGATATCCCAAGATATGGGAAAGGCAACAGGGATAAATATGCCCAAGACTGTCAAGATTGAAAAGTCTTCCACAAAAGAAGTCCTCAAAAAAATAGACAGCTATAACATAAAAACGATACAGCTATGGTTTGTGGATATATTGGGAATACTTAAGTGCGTCTCTATCACTAAAGGCGAACTCGCGGAAGCCCTCGAACACGGGAAAGGTTTCGACGGTTCATCTGTCACGGGATTTGCCGAGGCAGAGGAAAGCGACATTATCGCCCAGCCAGACCCTTATACCTTTAAGATATTACCCTGGACTATGGAAACGCACCCCACTGCCAGGTTATTCTGCGACATCCTTAATCCGGATAGAACTCCCTACGCAGGCGATCCGCGCTACGTCTTAAAACGCGCCTTGGAACGCGCAAAAAAAATAGGTTTATCATTTTTTGTAGGGCCCGAAATCGAATACTTCTATTTTAAGACCGATAAAAAACCTGAAATTATCGACGAGGGTTCTTATTTTGAATTAATTCCCAACGACTTGGCAGATACGCTGCGCAATAAGACTGTGCGCATATTGGAAGAAATGGGTATTACCATGGAAGCGACTCATCATGAAGTCGCGCCCAGCCAGCATGAAATAGATCCAAAATACTGCGGCGCATTAGAAGCGGCAGATAACGTAATTACCTCCAAATATGTGATTAAAGAAGTTGCCCAGCAGAGCGGCGTATATGCCACATTTATGCCCAAGCCGATTTTTGGCGTAGCTGGTTCTGGCATGCACTGCCATCAGTCGCTGTTTCGCGGCAACCGCAATGCGTTTTTCGACGCCAAAGACAGCCACCACTTGTCTTTAACAGCCAAGCAGTTTATTGCCGGCCAATTAAAACACGCGCGTGAAATATCTTCTTTAACCGCTCAATGGGTAAACTCTTATAAAAGATTGGTCGCAGGATACGAAGCGCCGGTATATGTTTCCTGGGCGCATAAAAACCGCACTGCTTTAATCAGGGTTCCTCTCTATCGGCCAGGAAATGAGAAAGCAACTCGCGCAGAACTGCGTTGCCCGGACCCGGCCTGCAACCCCTATCTGGCGTTTGCGGTAATGTTGACAGCGGGCCTTGAAGGCATTGAGAAAAAATACCCCATCCCCTCGCCTATCGAACCGAATATCTATCATATGGCGATGGAAGAACGCGAGCGCCGAGGCCTCGTCGCTTTGCCGGGAAACTTATTTGAGGCTATTTTAGAAACGGAAAAGAGTAAATTTATAAAAGATACTTTGGGCGAACATATATTCTCGAGGTTTTTATTCAATAAAAAGAAAGAGTGGGACGATTACCGAATCCAAATTTCACAGCACGAGATTAAGAAATACTTGCCGCTACTCTAATTAAAGATGGCAGGTCGGCTTTATGCCGTTCTTTTCAAAATATTGCTGATGATAGTCTTCTGCAGGATAAAATTCCTTGGCTTCTGCAATCTCTGTGGTAATTTTCTTTTTATACTTTTTTGACTTCTCAAGCCGCGCCAATGATTCCTTAGCCGACTTTTCCTGTTCCAGATTATGATAGAAAATCGCTGAACGGTATTGCGAACCTATATCAGGTCCTTGACGATTCGGCGTAGTCGGATCATGAATGCTCCAAAATATATCCAAAAGCTTCTGGTAAGAAATAATGCTGGGGTCATATTCAACTTCAACTGCCTCGGCATGCCCGGTTTCGTCGCTGCAAACATCTTTATAAGTGGGATTTTTGGTATGCCCTCCGGTATAACCTACGCGCGTAGAAATAACTCCTTTTCCCAATAACTGCCTGAAGGCAGACTCGACTCCCCAGAAACAACCCGCGGCAAAAGTCGCCTTTTCGCCTTTTTGGGCATTGTCTAATTCCTTAAGCTTAAGCGCTATTGTATTTATGCAATAACGTTTTCCCGTAGGGTTTGGACCATCATCGAAAACATGCCCCAGATGCGCATCGCACCTTGCGCAGATAACTTCTGTGCGCGACATACCGAAACTATTATCCTGCTCAAGCCTTATATTTAATTCTGATACCGGCTCCCAAAAGCTCGGCCAGCCTGTCTTTGAATCAAATTTCGTTTCATATTTAAACAAATCCGTGCCGCAACCTGCACACTGATATACGCCGCTCTGTCCTTTCCCCGGGATAGGACAGGTTTGAGTAAATGCCACCTCTGTGCCTTTAAGCCGCATAATACGAAATTGCTCAGGCGTAAGAATCTTCTTCCACTCCTCGTCGCTCTTACAAACCTTATTTACTATTTCGACCTTGCCGGTTGCGCTGTTATATATCTTAATCTTTTCGTCTTTATTGCATGGCTTTTGCATACTCCCTCCCAGCATAAAAGGGGTTAAACATAAAATAATAATTATCTTTCCCAACAATTTATAATTCATTTGGAGATCTTTAAATTAGAAATGTTTTTAAAAATATTCTGCACCCAATTTAACACCGTATCTGGTTTTGTCAAATAATTTTTAAATACTGACTAACCTTGAATTCCGCCAAACAATATGTTATGCTTTCCCCAGACAACATTAAGCGGAGGTTAGATAGATAGCGCAAGCTACGAGGTCTATCACCTACAAAAAAACCCCTAAAAAATTAGGGGTCTTTTTGTTGAGGGCAATATAAAAATACATTCGATAACGCAGAAAGAAAACTATAGCTTCTTCAAGACAGCCGTAATTGCATTCCCACTGATTTCCCTGAAACCGATAGACGAAAGATAATCCAATAATCCCTTCCCTTTACCTTTATAGGTATCCCTACCGATAACAATGATAATATCGTATGCCTTAAATATTTCGCTATTTATTTTCGATTCATATATATGAGAGGCTGGCAGGTTTATGCGGTAACGCACCGTAAAAAGATGAGACATGGCATGATAGGGATTAACCCCGCCATTAAATAGATTGTAGTATTCGAATACTCGATGGCCAAAAGGATGTACCTTGTAAGGATACAAAACCAGCGGTAAAACCTTTTCCTGATGGTTAATTGCAACCTGAGGAACTTCTTTGAAAGGAGCAACAATATAAGAAATGATTTTATCTCCCGTAATAAGATATTCCGTTTCATCAATACGTGCCATAGCAGTGAAAACAATAAGAAAACTCAGAAAACAAAATCGCAGTATTCCCTTATTTAAGAAAATAACGGGGGCGATAAGCAAAACCAAATAAATAATGCGTTGTCCAGGCATCAATATAATAAAATCACGCGGCAATACTATAGCGAAGAAGGTCAGAGTAATTATGGCCCACAGCCAGATTCTCTTCCCCTGTCGCCATCTATAAACGATGCCAACAATTATCATATAGAAGACGAGAATTAAAAATAAGCTTATCAAGATATTTGAAACACTAAGAGTTGCAAAAGAGAAAGGAAAAATACCATAAGTAAGGCTGCGCGCTTTATGTAACCAGGAAGAATACGGAGTTATATACAACAACCCGGATTCTTTTGTTGCTCCCTGCAGCATAATTCTTATTACCCATGCGAAAAATAGAAAAAGGCCAGGCAGAGAAACAAGAATAGTCCTTAAAATAGTACGCAACTTTTTTCTTTCAACAAGAGATACGGCTATTATTGTAACTAGTGCACATACGAATGAAAGCATGTGGCAATAATACAAGAAAAGTAACAACAAGCTATTGGTAAGCTGGGTATAAACGGTGAAATTATCTCTATGCCTGTACCAATACCCCAAGAAAAATAAAAAAACAGGGATACTGCTTAAGAAATTTTCATTCCCCATCTTGACAAAATAACTAAAGCTAAGCGCGCTTGCCAAAAGAGTATAGGCACAATTTTCTGGACGGACTCCCTTAAGAAAATACCACATACTCAACGGCAAAAGTATAATATAAAGGCAAAAAAATAGCTTTCCTGCAACCTGGACAGAAAAAATCTTACTGAGCAAGAATACAATGATATCCGAACCCTGATTAGGTGTTAAGCCCCAATTTAGTAGAAAATATTTATGATAATCGTAGAGAGGATTATTGTAGTTAGCTACAACGTGAAGCCTAAAAAGATGCGAGGGGTGATCTTGGAAGCCCAAGTATTCAACTTGCCATATCCAATACACTTCTATCGCCGCAAAAATTACTACAAAAAAAACCCACCAATTTCTTTTTAAAAAGTTAATTAATTTTTCTTTATCCATCGTATAGTATTATATTTTTGTGTCTATTGTAGCATGGGAATAATCTTAACGCAAGCCATGAGGTTTACCACCTACAAAAAAACCCCTGAGAAATCAGGGGTTTTTTGTTCCTGCTGCAATTTAAAATTACCGGTAAATCTTAAACCAATCCTTGAGCCATCATCGCCCTGGCTACTTTTGTAAAACCAGCGATGTTTGCGCCATTAACAAGGTTGCCAGGCGTACCATATTCTTTGGCTGCTTCCTTGGCTGATTTATAAATATTAATCATAATCTGATGCAATTTCTTATCCACTTCTTCAAAACTCCACACAAGTCGCTGCGAATCCTGAGCCATCTCTAAACCAGAAGTAGCCACACCGCCTGCATTAGCAGCCTTTCCAGGACCGAAAGCAATTTTATTCTCCAAAAACACCTTCACTGCTTCAGGCGTGCAAGGCATATTTGCCCCTTCTGCCACAGCTATACATCCATTCTTTACCAATGTCTTGGCTGCTTTTTCATCTAATTCATTTTGTGTCGCGCAAGGTAATGCCACATCGCATTCTACATTCCATATATCAAAACTGCCTTCCGTATATTTAGCTGATTTGTGCTCTTTGACATACTCTTTGATGCGTTTGCGCTCTACTTCTTTAAGCTGCTTAACGGTATCCAGGTCTATGCCATGCTTATCGTATATATATCCGTTGGAATCAGACATTGCCACTACTTTGGCGCCTAATTCGGTGGCTTTTTCATGTGCATAGATAGCCACGTTACCGGAACCTGAAACAACCACGGTCTTGCCATTAAACGATTCTTTTTTATCCTTTAACATCTCTTCACAGAAATAAACACAGCCGTAGCCGGTAGCTTCTGTCCTTGCTAATGAACCTCCGAAATCAAGCCCTTTGCCGGTAAGCACGCCGTTAAACAATGAGGTAAGTTTCTTCCACTGCCCAAACATATAACCAATTTCCCTGCCACCCACTCCGATGTCTCCCGCAGGCACATCTGTATCTGCGCCGATATGGCGGCAAAGTTCATTCATAAAACTCTGGCAGAAGCGCATTATTTCGGGATCGGATTTCCCTTTGGGATCGAAATCAGAACCGCCTTTGGCTCCGCCCATCATAAGTCCGGTCAATGAATTCTTGAATATCTGCTCAAACCCCAGAAATTTAATTATACCTATATATACTGAAGGATGAAACCTGATGCCGCCCTTGTATGGACCAATGGCTGAGCTGAATTGAATTCTGAAACCGCGATTGACGTGGATTTTTCCTTTATCATCCTGCCAGGGGACTCTGAATATAATCTGCCTCTCTGGTTCAACTATTCTTTCCAGAATGGCCGCTTGTTCAAACTCGGGATTTTTCTCAATAACAAATTTAAGCGACTCAAAAACCTCGCTAACCGCCTGATGAAATTCAGTCTCGCCGGGATTACGCTTCTTAACAGTCTCCAGGACTCTTTCTATATAGTTTGTTTTTCCAGCCATTACAGCCTCCTCTTTTATTTATTGTTTTATCAATTTGTGAGCGTTTATTAACCGCTTAAACTTCTTATCAAAATAAAAAGCGCCTTTCCTTTTTTAGAAAAGACGCCTTTGTCCTATATCTGAACAGATGAATGATATATCAATCCAATTCACTTGTCAAGAAATTTCTTGGACATTTTAGCTTCTGCCTTTTTCGTATATGGGAATCGGCAGCCTTTTATGGTCTGATACTCGTATCAAATTCTTAACTTTAGCGACAATTTCCTGCGAAAATAAACTGCGCGCCTTGCCTTTTTCTATAGCTATAATTGCCTTATCTAAATCTTCATAAGTAATGCCCATCTCGGACTCATCGGTCTGACCCTGCCACAATCCAGCAGTAGGTGCTCTTTCTATAATCTCACGTGGTATTCCCAACTCCTTGGCTAATTTTCTTACTTCTGTCTTTAATAATCCTCCCAAAGGAAATATATCTGCGCCTCCGTCGCCATATTTGGTAAAGTAACCGACGGTAATTTCGCTTTTGTTACCGCAACCGGCTACCAAATAATTCATCTTATTGGCGAAATAATACAAGGTCAGCATCCTTAATCTCGGTTTAAGATTAACCATAGCCAATTTCCCTGCTTTTGGCAAAGTTTCTTTTAACTTTTCGTATACTGGATCTAAAGTCTTCTTTTCTACTTTTATATCAAATTTATCTGCTAAAAGCCTGGCCAGCCTTTCGTCTTGAGAATCGCTTTGGCAGGGCAAAATCAAACCCAAAACATTACTGCCTAAAGCCATTTTGGAAAGAACTGCCACACAGGAAGAATCTATCCCGCCACTTAAGCCTATAACTACGCCTTCAGCCTTGGCTTGTTTTACTTTCTTTTTAATCCAACCGGCTATCTCTTTAGCTAAACTCACTATTTACTCCTTGAATTTAAAGATGAAGATATTTTAGTTACTTTTTATAATATTGTCAACACAATAGAATATTGCCTCATGAGGTCGAGATAGAATTTTCCTTCTTCTTTCTTATTGTGCTTTATACAACCTTCTCCGTAGATTTTGCATTTTCTTTTCAGTTCAGCAACGGCTAATTGGCGTTTTTGATTATCCAATGCGTCTTCTTCCAGCAATTTTTTAATACTGTAAATCCTGAATTTGTCGATGCCTTGGGCGTATTTGGAAGAAACCTGTTCTGGCCGGCCGCCTTGCTTTAGCGTAAGAGGTTTATCAATCAGAAGAAAAGGGAATTTTACACTTGCCCGTAACCATAAATCATAATCCTCGCAACAGGGCAAATCTTCATCGAATAAACCGATCTTTTTAAATAATTCTTTTTTTACCATCATGGTGGACATGCCTACTGCGCAAATCGGAAGGCACTTATCAAATATATGACCTGCGAATTTCCTATGCTTTTTCTTCTGATTAAGAACCTTACCGTTTTTATACCAGATTTCCTGTGTGTGAGAAATCAGATAATCCGGACTGTCCTGCATTGCCTTGAGCTGAACTTTTAATTTATCCTTTGCCCACCAATCGTCGGAATCCAAAAAGGCGACAAAATCTGCTTTCGCCTCTTTAATGCCCCTGTTACGAGCCGAGGCCGGTCCTTTATTTTGCTGATAAATATATTTGACTCTGTTTTCGTATTCCTTCATCATAACCTTTGTTTCGTCAACTGAACCATCGTCTACTATGATAAGCTCAAAATCCTGATAACTCTGATTCAATACAGAATCCATAGCTTTTTTAAGAAATATGGCTCTGTTATATGTGGGTATTATGACGCTAATCTGTGTCATATCAAGTTATTGCCTTGAAAGATTTGGGGACATCTGCCTTTATTATTATCGAAAGGTAAATGTCCCCGCAATAAAAACGCCCGGATTCATAAACCAGTGCCTGATTAATGTATGAGTTCTTTAATCTTGCCTAATAAAACCTGGGGTTCGAACGGCTTGGTAACATAGGCATCGGCACCCACTTCCATTCCTACTTTTTCATCTTCTGCCTGTGCGCGGGCAGTAAACATTATAATAGGAATTTTCTTATACTTCTCGTCGAATTTAAGCATTCTGCAGACTTTATAACCGTCGATTTTAGGAAGCATGAGATCAAGGATTATCAGGTCTGGTTTTTCCTTACGGGCCTTATCTAATCCTTCCTGACCATCATAAGCGGCAATGACATCATAATTATTTGCCTCTAATCTCAATTTCATCATATCTACCAGTTGAACTTCATCGTCAACTACGAGAATTTTTTTGTTTGCCATTTCCCCCTCCTCTTTCCTACAACTTACATCATAAAAATTTAGCCTGGCTGATTACGTTTTAATTATTGCATATTATGTTTTATAGTAAACTTCAGCCCCAATTGAATTTATCGTATCTTCCCAGGAAGTTTTGAAAATCTTTTCTATAGAATCGACCAAGCGATCCGTATTCTCCTTGGCTGCCATAACAATCTCTTTTTGCTTGGGATTAAGCTTGCCGGGTATTTCGTCCAACATTAAAGACAGGCCTTCTTTGATTACAGTCAAAGGCGTACGGATAACATGCGAAATTATACCTATAAGTTCTTTCTTAAATTTTTCCAATTCAGCCTCTCCGGAACCGCTGTTTTTATTCTTTAAAATCGACTTAAATGTAGTGTCATTGAATAATTTCTCTATGAGTTTGTTCAAAATATCAATGCTGTTTAATGCCGGCTCTAAGATTTGGAAACACTTATTGCAATCCTTATTGCCCAGACCATCTAAAACCTGGCTTGTCCCTTCACGAATAATTGTCAGCTTATCAGCCAATTCGTGCCTTGCAAAATAAAGGTATTTATCTATGGAATCATCGCTGGGCATACGTTTACTCTTCGCTGGCGCATTCTTCTTTTTCTGATTCATCCTGTTTTCCTCTTGGTTTTTCTGCAGAAATAAAGTTTCAGGAAATATTTTATAGTTTTAGTTCGATTTCTTTCTGGCCGTTGGAAAGAATTACTTTTTGTCTCTCTATTTTCTCAACGACAAAACCATTTATAATATCGCCTACGCTTAAAATTCTGCCGTTGACGATAGCCTGGGGCGTTACCTCGTCCCACATTATGCCGGAAACCTTAAATTCCACTATTGGCTCTTGATTGTATTGTTTGCCGCTGAAAGGGCACCTCGTCCATTCTAAATTCTTGTCTTCTCTGTACTCTTTCTTAGGATAACCTGTGTTGGCTTTTTCTAAGCCGGGTTCGGACGGATTTGACGATGACACCGCTATTAAAGTTTTATCTTTCGACCCTAATTTCTGCCTTAATATCTTAATGCTATTGGCCCAGACAAAAATAAGAACTACGATTAACAGTAACGTGATAATTATCTTTATGCGGTTTTTATCCATGTCTTAAAAACTACTTTGTGTTGCTGGTTAATTTAGACAGAAAGGCTGAAATTTGCAATGTAGCATCTAAAATAGCCCGCCCTTCCCCATTGCCTTTGATATCTAGTTGCCTTACCTTTATTAAAACCGGAAATCTGTTTTTTAATATATTTAAATACTCACCTAAATCCCTGAATTCACCGGACAACACCATGGAGATAGGCAACTCCTCTATTGTAAAACCAGGTATCTTGTTTTCCAGTGACTTCCTGGCCAGAGGCGTTATACTCTTAACATCTATTTTAAAATTTCTGGCCTCTTGTAATAAGCTGGATATTATATCTTCCTGTTTAAATGATAAAATATTCGCGCCTTCGATAATTTGTGTATTGAAATCCTTGACCGCCTCTGTCAATTCCCTGCCTTCAGTTATGCGGATTATCTCTGCGATCTGAGATTCTACGCTGGCTAATTCATTCTTTATTGAAGCGAGCCTTCGGGTTTGCGGCATATAAACAAAAAACCAGAACAAAAATAAAAAGACTACCGCTATCAAACCAAGATATATGATTTTTTTCTGTTCTTTAGTTAATTTAGCCATGTTCTTTCAAGTCTTTCTTTCTGACTGCCTGTTCTTACAAACTCAGGGCAATTTAAAGTCTATATGAAAATCAACAACTTCCGCATTTTCCTTGCTGCTTTTCTCCACGGAAACAATATTTACATCGATAAAATAAAGCGAGTCTTCTATATCGGTTATAAACTTATTTAAAACAGCATCCGGATTATTGTCGCTGCCTTTAACAAAACCTGTAATGGTGCCGGTTTTGGAATCACAATCCAAGGAAAATTCACTGAGCAATAATTCTTTAGGGGTGATGTAACTTAATTTATTGAGTATCTGGGCAATGGGCAGCTGTGAGTCTTTAACATCTGCAATAAAACTATTCAGTCCGTCAATCTTTGACTTCAGCAGTTTTACTTCGGATAAAACATTCAGCTGTAGTTTGGCATTATCTAAGCGCGCACGGTAAGATCTTATTCCTAAATTAGCGAAAATAAAAGAAACCCCGAATATTAAAAATACGATAAAGGCAAACCAGCGCAGCGACATCCTCTGGAGCATCTCAATCTTCTCGCTACGAAATTCACGCGGAAGAAGGTTAATCGTTTGTTTATAATCCAACGCCAATCCGAAAGCCGCATAGTTCTGCGCAAAAACCTGAGAATCTATGCGGGGAGAAACTGTAATTTTATCTTTTAGATAAATCTTTTCAGTGTTCAGAGACAACTCTTTATTAAGGAACTTTTCTATATTATTGATTTTCACGGCAGAACCGCAAATAAGTATTTTATCGATTCTGCCTCCTTTGAATTGCGAATCATAATAGGCCAAAGAACGCTTTATTTCTACTGCAAGGCGTTCCAATACTGAGCGGAGCATGGAAATAATCTGGCCGGCATCCAGCTTATCTCGGTAGGAAACTGCATTATCCTGTGGTATGCCCACCTTAAATAAAACCTCGTTTGCTTCCTGGTCCGATAATTCAATCCTGCCTTTGTCAGAAACCAAGACACTTCTTAACGACTCTTTCAGATTATTGATAGACACAGGCAGAACCCTGTAGAATTCCAATTTGCTATTTTTATAAATAGCGAAATAACCAATATCTTCACTAAGATGCAAAACTCCCAAGGTTTTATTCTTTTCCTGTGCAAGATAGGTTTCTATTATTTTTTCATAACCAAAAGGTAAAATTCCAACCAATAAACACCTGAGCCCTAATTGTTTTAATAGCAAAACCCAGCGGGAAATTTCCTCTTCCTTGGCTAAAGCACAAATAATATCAAATATTTTCGAGCCGTCTTCTCTAGTTGTTTTCTTGATAACAGAATAATCCAAAACCACACGAGATAAATCATAAGTGACATCTTCTTTAATATGCCACTTAATCGCTTCGGATAATTCTCTGTCAGGCACAGCTAGAATTTGTATCCGCTTAATAAGAAGGGAATTAAGTGAAGGTCTGAGAATTACGTTTTTATGCGTAATGTTGTTTTCCGCAATAAATTGGCGCAGAGAATTTAATACAATTTCGTCTTGTCTATCTTTAGTGAGTTCAACAATTTTTAGAGAAGTAATTTTAATCTCATCCCTGAAATCAACATTGAATAGCGTCAGTTTTGGACTGATATCAACAATAATAACTGATTCGTTTCCTGTAGGCATGTTTCTATTATATCACATTAAATTTTTTTTAAAAGTTTATGGAAAAATAACTACGCATTACAAACCATCCCACGAGCCGGATTCAATGGTAACCTCTTCAGCCTGAAAACCATTAGGCAAAGGAATACTGTCAATATTATAGGTAACAGTGGCCGGGCCAAAGCTGTCTCCGTCAAACTGTCTGACCATAAGTGCGCCTGTTATAGTGGAATCTCCGTCGACCTCAGCCCGTCCTCTTGTGCTGCGGTCATTGTGTTGATAAACCAGACCCGTTATGGAAGCTTCTTTGTTTATTCTTAAAGATGAATCATTTCTGCCTCTGCTTATCAAGCTGCCCGTTACCTGTGTGGGGTTGTCTGTTATCTGTAAATAATTATTGGTATCAGAACTGGCATAATCTACATACAATATGCCATTGGTAATATTTGCGCCGCTATTAACAATGATGCGCCTTTCGGCAATAATAGTGGCACCATCTATCTTCGTATTCTTATTTCTGATTGTTATTGAATTAGTGGTACCACTGCGATTTCTTGAATATAAAAAGCATGCGCCCTTTAATACGACAGCAGTATCATCTTTATCTGAATTTACGGTCATATCATTTCCGGAAAGAAAATAGATATTACCTTCGGATGCAATAGCGGTAAATATTCCCGAATCGCTAGCATCGCTATGAAGACGAATCTGACCGGCATTGGAACAAACTATGTATCCGTTGCCGTCTACGAGCACCTTGCCATCGGTATCGAAATTATCATCGATGTAAATACTGAAATCGCGGGATTTGATAACTGACGAATCAACCATATTGAAGTTATTGCTGCAATTTATACGATACTTATTGGCATTTATTTGAGAATCCTCAGTCATATTAAAATTACGGCTGCAGTTTATAGTAAAGCCGGCGGCATGGGAATCAATCTCGGAAGCCTTGCCTATATTAAAATCCCTGCACGTAACTTTGAAATCAGTTCCGGTTATATTAAAACCATTTGTATTAATATCTCTTGCGGCTATATCCTTTCCGCTCCAGTCTACGTTACTCGTCAAGTCAATATCTCCACTGCCGGGGGAGATATTGATATCTGCGGCATCAATGCGCGAATTCCAGTCATCCATAAGTTTGTCATAATAACTAGTATCTAATAATGGTATCTGCGGAAAAGGCGGCTTAACTTCCCTGGCAGTGTAGCTGCCGCTTCCGGCAACTTTCTCGCCTTGAGCATAATAGATAATTCCGTTGGTAACATCCGAATGGGCATCAATAATTGTGGTCCCTCGTGACCACATATCTCCTATTACATGAGTAGCCCCTCCGCTGTTAATAAATTTTAATTGTGCGCCCGGTCCGAGCTCATTCCAAAATACCGCATATTTTGTCAATGATCTTCTTACTGTGGCCTGGATAAAACTCTCTCTATATCTTCCGTCGGGGCCCATCACCCGGCCTGTAGAAACCACATTAATCTTGTTTACAGTTTTATTCGATAATGTAACCTCGAATGTCCCCGGGCCCAAAGATTGGACAGGAGGATTGACTTGGTTCGACCAATTATTATCATTAGCCAACTGCTGCATATACCATTCTAAGCCGGCATTGGCTAAATAAAAAGCCTGCGTTGATTCTGCCAATCCAGTGGCTGAATGGCCGATTTGAGTGCCCAAAAGAGACAATCCGATTACGCCGAATAAGGCAAGTATCAGCATAATAACTATCGCCGCTATCAGGGCCTGTGCCTTGTTGCTTCTTATCATCGAAGGTTCCTCGGTTTTACCTGGGTCTGATAATTAAAAACATATGACCCATTCTGAAGAGTCAAGAGTATCTTGACTCTGTAAATATTGGTAACCGTGCCAATGCCTACTGTGGGCGGATTTAATTGACTGCCATTTTTATTATAATAACTAAAAGTCAAACCTTGAACATTGCCAGCCAAGATATCGGAATTGCGCATTAAATTATTTCCGTTTAAATAATAATTGATATTTGTGTTTGCGACATCCAGGAATCTGAACTGTGAAGCAGTGGCGGTAACAACGCTTAGATTATTCTTTATGCGCCTTATATCAATCAACATCTTGCTCATCGCCACATCTGCGCTTTGAGCCATCTCGGTGCGCACCGTTAAAAACGATAAAGAATCGGAAGCGCTTATTATAAGCGGAACGCCTATTGCAGCAATTATGCCCAGTATAGCAATGACTAAAATTACTTCAATTAAGGTGAATCCTTTGCGTTTTCTTAAACACAAGAAACCGCTTCGGCGCATATCTAGGCCTAATCGTATCTTTTTATCAGAATAAGTATCCATTTTTGATTAGCTTACTTTTTGCTTAATTGTAACAATAGTAAATAGGCTTACTGTCGTGCCTAACGAACTATTGGCTACTCTCACTTCCACTTTTTTATACTGAGTCGTATCGGGCTGGCCGGCAAGTGTACTTACAATCACCCGGTAATTATAATTAGGAAAATTACTGAAGTTAGTCGGTCCTTCGTTTGCAACATCCGTAAAAGAAAGGCCTGCCACACGTTCCATCTCTCCCTCTGCCAGAGCTGTAGCTATCTGGATAGACTCGGGTTTTGCATATTGCGACAAGACGTTATAGAACATAACGCCGATAGGCGCAAGGCATACACCCAACACCACGATAACTGCTATTAATTCAATTATGGTAAATCCGCTTGTTCTACGGATAAACGTCCTGAACATTCACACTTCCTGTTGTTGGTTTTACTAAAATATATTTTTTATTTGTATTTAAGACGACTCTTCCTGTGCTTATAAGAATACCTATCGTAGCGGGGCTGGTGAACTGCATTGCATAAGGAACTCCGTTTCTGTCAAATACAAGCGCATAATCATTGGCATTAAAAACCGCTTCGCTTATGACAATTCCCTTCAGCTCTTCAGAATCAAGCTGCGCGTTGAAATCCTGCTGGTCAAGAGGATTCTTTGCTTTTACGCCGCTATTCCAATTGTTAGTGCCATAAATATTTTCTATATAGATAGAATAATCATTGTTTGCCACGCTGAACAGAATTGCCGTCCTTCTCTGTAATTGCATGGCCAATCTCTGCGCATAGCGGATATCTGATTGTATTTTATAGGCAGTCTGGTTTATGCGCATAGTATTCATATCCGGCATCTGCGAAATCGCCACTATTGCCATAATGCCGACGATAAGAAGTACCACGATTAATTCTATTATGGTAAATCCCTTTTTAGCCATAGGCGTCTTCTATTTGCCTTTCAGCCCTTCCAGGGCTTTAATTGCAGGAAAATAATTTTTGTCCACCTTTAAAGCCTCTTTGTAGCAAAACTGAGCCGCATTATAATCGCCTAAATCCGTGTAAACCTTTCCTAAATTGCACCACACATAAGGCTGATTGGGATTAATCATTAAATTTATCCAGCAATAAGCTATGGCATTATGCAAATTGCCCATCTGGTAATAAGTGCCGGCTAGATTATTATACACTATGTAACCGTCTTTGAAATTATTTATATTGCTCTGCCAATAACTAATAATATTGTTATATTCATAATTGCGTTTCATGGTCAGTGTGGAATATGAACCCAAGAACAAGGTAATTACAGCAATACATAAAAACCTTAAGCTCG
This sequence comes from Candidatus Omnitrophota bacterium, assembly GCA_028711115.1. Classification (GTDB taxonomy): domain Bacteria; phylum Omnitrophota; class Gorgyraeia; order Velamenicoccales; family JABMQK01; genus JAQTSV01. Next base: position 638,653 of record JAQTSV010000001.1, on the reverse strand, counting down.
TTCTATATTGCACATTCCTGTTAATAATCTCCCAAACCTTTAAAAACAATGCTGCTATAACAACCGAAGAACCAACCGAAGGCAGATAAAGATATCTCTCTGAAATAATATTACATATAGGAATTATATTTGAATATGGGGCATAGGTGACCAAAAACCACATAATGCCAAATGAAAGAGGCTTGAATGTGCGCCTGTATTTTAAGAATAAAACCACAGCGGTTATTAATATGGCTATGGATAAGAATAAAGTCGGGCTGATGCTTTGAATATTGACAACATCAAAAGCAAAGGGATGATAAAGGCCTAAATGCAAAGGCAGATATAAAATCTTTAGATAATAAACAAATGCCTTGGCCGCTACTATCAAGTAGCCAAAACCCCTGAAATAAAAAATTATATGCATAAAATTGTTCTTGGTTACAAAGAATATTCCTACAAAAATAACCGCAATCGCCATCACCAAACACAACACCAATATCCTGAATCCTGTCAAACCGGCATTACCGATATTCTTTTGCCTGAAGAATATATCATACAGAATAAACATAATCGGCAAAGTAGCTACTGTATTGCCTGACAAAAGACAAAGGCTAAAGGCAATGATTGATAATGTAAGATTAAACAGGGATCTGTCGGATTTTATATAGAAAATAAAAGCGGTAATAAAAAACAAACTTGAGAAGACATAATTTCCGCCTGAGATCCAGCTGACAGCTTCGGTATGGATAGGATGTACAGCAAAAATAAGACTGCTTAAAAATGACAGGGCCTTATTATTGAACAAAACATTACAGAGGATGAAAATCAAAATGACGCAACCCGAGTGCGCCAAAACATTAAATAAATGGTAGGAAAAAGGATTGTCGCCTGAAATATGCCAATTCAAAACGCGTATTAATTCATAAAATGCGCCTACGCGTATCTTAAAATATTTAACAAGATAGATTTTCAGATCTTTAATTTGTCCGTTATTTAAGATTGTAGTCTGGTCATCAATCAAGAAATCGCCATTCAAGGAATTAATATAAATCGCAAAGCTAACTGCGCACAAAATGATAATTAAAATATAATTGGAAATATTTTTAAACTTCACGGCTATGCCTTTTTGATAAAATCACCTGAAAATAAGGCCGACTTCTCATTTTGAATAAATATTTTTGGGAAAAGTCGGCCAATATTATAAAACCAGCGATTTAATACTAAACTTAAACTATAGTTGATACTACTAGAATCCAGAACCCTGGGTGTCTGCGGCTGAACTCCAAATCCTGCCCGTACTGGCATCGTAAATCCAACCGACCGCGCTATTGGCGGTTTCGACTACACCAGCTGTGACAGCCTTAGAATTGGTATATGGATTCTCCGGAACTATTCCGCCAGCCATAACACCATTGGTTGCAGCAGTTAATTCCACTATTGTAGGCCATGCGGGTGAACCTGAGGCTGCAGTCTTGGCATACCAAATAGCAACACCGCTGCGAAGTCCGCCCAAGGCGCCTTTGCAGGCTGCTTTCTTGGCATCTGCCTGTAAATTAAAGAATGTCGGGATGGCAACAGCTGCCAATATCCCCAATATGACAATTACCATGACTAGTTCGATTAGGGTAAAGCCCCCTCTCCTATTCATCTCTTCCTCCTCGTTTTTAAATGAATTGAAAGTCTACCAATTTTCATATCCTTTAGTCTGGGATCTAACTCTTCCTTCCTGGCTATCATAATAATATTTATTTGAAAACGGATCAGCTAATTCGCCCTGTTTATCCAATCTTATTGACTCTAAGAATTTATTGTGAAAAATTATACCATTTAAATCCTTGAATGTAAACTCTTGATTTGAAAGTGCGGTTAAATTATCCGGAAATTTATCGTTAACTAAATAATAGTGTTCAACGGCCAGGCGAATATTACTTAGTTCCATCTGCAAGGCTGTCTCTCTTGCTATCCTCAAAGTGATATTAAGATAAGTAGCAAAAATCCCTGTGATAATAAATATCAGACACAGAACCACCAATAATTCTATCAATGTCAGAGAACGCCTGTTTTTAAAATTTAACAAGTTTAAGATGGCCTGAATACCCTTATTAAATTCCACATAGGCATAAATATAGCCAATGCCATAATTAAAACCATAACCGCCAAGACAAATATAAGCAGAGGTTCAATATAAGTGGTCAGATTCTTTATCATATATCCTGATTCGCGGTCATAGTAATCAGCGACGCTCAACAGCAGCTCGTCTACCTTGCCGGTTTGCTCGCCGATAGAAACCATCTGCACCACAATGGGAGGGAATAAACTGGAGACCTTCATCGGCTCAGACATACCTCTGCCCTGGTTTACGCTCTCCCGGATATTATCAATGGCGCGGGCGATAATAATATTGCCTGATGTATTTTTCACTAATTCCAGAATTTCCAGAATCGGCAAACCGCTTCTTAATAATATTGCTGTAATTCTGGCAAAGCGTGACATTACTAGCATAGACACAAGCGGTCCGAAAATAAAAATCTTCAATTTAAAATTATCCCATATGGGACGACCTGCTTTGGAGTTGATAAAACGCAGAAATGCAAAAATTGTAAACACAACCACCAAAATAAACAAATACCAGAATTTGCTGATTGCTAAATTTATAGCTATCAATATACGCGTCGGTAACGGCAGCGCTGTATTAAACTGGCTATATATGACGGCGAAACGGGGAATTACAAAACTAACCACTATCAAAAAACCCACACATAAAGTAAAAAACGCAATCATAGGATATCTTGTGGCAGCCTTTATGCGTGCACGCGTATCGATATCCTGCTCGATTAATCCTGTCAATCTCTCCAAAATCTCAACTATTCTACCGCCTGCCTCTGCTGATTTAATCATGCTAATATAAATACTGTCAAAAATTGAGCTGTGTCTCATTAATGCCTCGGATAAACTTAACCCTCCTTTGATACTGCGCGCAAGTTCCTCGATTACAAACTTAAAGTATTTATTTTTTGTCTGAAGGGCTATTGCCTCAAGGCTGGCAAGCAAAGGCACTCCGGCCTTTTGCAGAGAATACAGCTGGCGTGTAAATGCGGCTATTTCTTCCGGCCTGACCTTATTGAACCTTCTGAAAATAGCATCTGCCCCTGAATCAGAAGATTCACTGATAGAAACCGGGACATAACCCATATCCTTAAGTTTTTTTGCCGCGTCTTCTTTGCTTTCTGCTGTGGTTATGCCGGTAACCAGCTTTGAGAATCTGTCACGAGCCCTGTATTTAAAATTAGCCATCTCTATCTCTCTTTGTTATTATATTTATTAGGATTCCTCACTTACCCTTAACACTTCTTCTACGGTAGTTACGCCATCTTTAACTTTCTGCATACCGTCTTCAAATAAAGTGCACATACCTAAACTTACCGCCTTATTTCTGATATCCTTGGCTGACATTTTTGCTGTAACCATATTCTTGAGTTCTTCATTCATCACTAATAATTCAAAAATTCCGATGCGTCCGGAAAAACCAGTATTCTTGCATCTCATACAACCTTTACCGCGATAAAAATCTATTTTTTGGGTTAACTTCAAATCGCTGATTACCTCCTCGGAGGGAACATATTTTTCTTTGCAGTTGGGACAAATAACGCGAACTAACCGCTGGGCCAATATGGCCAGCACTGAACTGGAAATTAAAAATGGCTCTATGCCCATATCTAGGAGTCTTGTTAAAGCACCTGCTGCGTCGTTTGTATGCAGAGTAGAAAAAACCAGATGACCGGTTAAAGACGCCCTCACTGCAATATCAGCTGTCTCTCTGTCGCGGATTTCGCCCACCATTACGATGTCCGGATCTTGCCTCAAAATACTCCTTAAGCCGTTGGCAAAGGTAAGACCTGCCTTGGGATTTACCTGAGTCTGGCGGATCATAGGAATTTCATATTCCACCGGATCTTCAATTGTAATTATATTCTTCTCCACTGAATTTATGGTGGAAAGCGCGGCATATAAAGTAGTAGTTTTTCCTGAACCAGTCGGGCCAGTAACCAGCACAATGCCGTTGGGCTGTTTTATCGCCTTTTCGAAATTCTTTAAATCTTTACTGGAAAAACCTAATTCCGGCAAACCTAAAAGTACGGAAGTTTTATCTAAAATCCTTAGAACTAAATTTTCGCCATGCACCGTAGGAAAAGAGGAAATTCTTAAATCCAGATTCTTGTTTTCCATCTTAAGCTGAATCCTGCCATCCTGTGGATTGCGTGTCTCTGCGATGTCCATATTTGCCATTACCTTTATACGTGAAGCCAAAACGCTCTGTAAATGCTTGGGTATATTCTGAATCTCATGCAAAATCCCGTCGATGCGGTAACGGATGCGCACCTTGTCTTCCTCTGGTTCTATATGGATATCACTCGCTCTGTCTTTTACAGCCTGCATAATAATCAGGTTTACTAATTTGATTATGGAAGTATCTTCTACAATGCCAGACATACCTTTGGTATCGCTGACTTTTTCTTCCAGCTTCTCCTTAGTCAATCCCTTTACCAGTTCCTCGGCGTTGCCAATTGCGCCATAATATTGATCAATAACTTTCTGGATCATATCCGGAGTAGACAACACAGGATCAACCACGCCTACCTTACTCTTTATCCTAATCTCATCAATAGCTGTAATATCCTGCGGGTCTGCCATGGCCACGGTTAAGCTATCGCCGATTTTAAACAAAGGCACAGCCTTATACCTTTTGGCTACAGCTTCAGGAACCAGCTTTATAACCTCGGAATCAATAAGATAATCTGTAAGGTCCATAAAAGGCACACCTAACGAATCTGCCAATACCTGAGTAATCTCTGTCTCCGAAATAAACCCTAATTTCTCCAGCGCCTTTTCAACAGGAATGCCTATTCTTTTGGCTTCCTTCATTGCCTCGGAAACCTGAGTGTTATCCAACATACCTTTTTTAACCAAAAGTTCAATGACTGATTGTTGTGAATGCATAATCAAACCTCTCCTATTATTAATGACGCCTAAAACCTTCTTGTCCCGCGGAGGTCTTTAGGTAAAATAACAATGAATTTGCTGCCTTCGTTTAACTTTGATTCTACCCAGATCCTGCCTCTGTGCAGCTCGATAAAATCTTTTGTGATTGCCAATCCCAGGCCTGTTCCGCCCTGCTGAGAAGTAACTCTTTCAAATTTATCGAATATCTTGTCTATTTTATCCGGCGGTATGCCTTCGCCGGTATCGCATACTTCCACCCGCGCATACCTGTCTTCATCTATTAAATTAACCAACACCTTCCCTTTTTCGGGAGTGTATTTTATGGCATTGTCGATGAGATTAAAAATTACCTGGGATAATTTATCGTGGTCTGCCCAAATATTTATTCTCGGGAAAGGACGATTGGTCATAAGCTCTAAATGTTTCTTCTTAAAAGCCGGCTCGCAGACATTCATCTCTGTATCGACTAATTTATTTACTTCGAATTGCGACCTCTTCAGTTCTACCTTGCCTGCCTCAATTTTCGATATATCCAGAGTATCTGTGGCAAAACGTATTAATCTATCGCATAAATCCTTGCATCTTTTCAGTATCTCGCCCTGATAATCAGTTATTGCACCGACAAGACCATCTAAAATATTAGTTATAGACAACCTCAAAGTAGCTAAGGGATTTTTTATTTCGTGAGAAACATTGGCCACAAAAATAGATTTCTGTTTGTCGTTTTGCTGTAACTTCATCATATAATTTATGACCCGCCTTAACAGGCTCTTGATTAATGCGTGACCGACTAGAAAGCCCAACAAAGAAACAAGAATAACCACAAAAATTATAAGACCGACATTGCCTTCCAGAATTTTGAAAGAAAACAAATGGCCCACTAAAATGTACATAAAGCCGAGCATGGGGATAATACTCATCAACGCAAAAGCGATATTAAATTTGTGCAGAGGGTCTTCCCTTAACTCCTCGACTATCTGTTTTAGCTCTAAATCAGGATGTTCTTTTCTTTTTATTCTCATCTTTCTTACCTTTCATTGAATATTTATCAATTATCTCCTTTATGCGCTCCAAAGAAAAAGGCTTCTCCAAATATTCATCCACACCCAAGGCCTTTGTAGTAGATTCATCTTCAGGGGGATAACCTGTTATCATTGCAGTGACGCACTTCAGGCCTTTTTGTTTGATAATCCTGGCTATCTCTGTCCCTGTCAACCCCGGCATATCAACATCAAGAAATACAAAATCATATTTATCGGTCTGTGTCTTTGCCAGTGCGTCATTTCCATCAAAAGAAACATCCACATTATACCCCTGTTTTAAAAGCCACTTCTGGATAAAATTGCAGCTGTCTACTTCGTCGTCGGCAATTAATATGTTTATTTTATTCGTATCGACCATCATTAAGAAAAATCCTTGTCCGGCTAACCAATCAATTCCTTTATCTTATCCAATAATTCTTTGGGATTGTATGGTTTGGAAAAAATAATATTTTTTCCGCTCTTATGATTAGTCATCTCCTCTTTCTTCCCCTGAAGAGCCGTCAAAAAAATAACGGGGATATCCTTGGTATTCTTATTCTCTTTTAAATGCTGGCTCACAGTCACGCCGTCCATATGCGGCATCATTATATCGAGAATAATCAGATGCGGCATTTTTTGTTTGGCGATATCGATTGCCTCTATGCCGTTATCCGCCTTTAATACATCATAACCAGCATCTATCAATCTCGCAGACAAGACTGTAAGAATGTCCACTTCATCATCTACTATAAGTATTGTTTTCTTATCTGCCATCTGTGTCTGCTGCTCTTCTTATTGTTTTACGCTACTTGACAGTGGCCAACATTGCATCGATTACTTTGTTACTTACATTATTCTTCTTTAAATAATCGATTGTTTCAGAAGTCAGATTATAAACAGATTTCGTCCTCTGAATCTCATCAATAATTACATCGGCTGGCACGCCCTTAGAAGTCATATCCACAATACCTAAAATACCTAAATGATTGGGATTATTTTCTTTTGATTGCTGGTCTGCTTTATCTAATTGGTTACCGATTAGTCCGCCGCCAATTGCCCCTGCAGCTGCACCAATAGCTGCACCTCCAAGGCCGTGGCCGCTCTGATGGCCGATTATACCTCCAGCGCCTGCGCCGATTAAACCGCCGAGAAGTGCTCCGCTCTTTGTCTTCTCACCCATAGATTGACAACCTAAAACCGCTACAGCAAAAAATAAAACTACCATAGATGATATTATCCGCTGCATATACAACCCTCCTTTTCTATTGTGAATATAAATTTCTAAGTTTTATGATATGTTCCTGCTTTAAGTTCTATTGCCCTAAGCAAAGAATCAAAAGATTTTTCAAAAGCTGTGACACCATCTTTGAGAAGCCCTGCGCAAATTTGGTTTATGTCTATATCGAAGTTCCTTAAGGATTCAATTATATGTTCGGCATCTTTTGTGTCTTGAGCCAAAACATTCTTCACTGTACCGTGATCCATAAATGCATCAATTGTGGGTCTAGGCATTGTATTTATGGTAGATTTACCAATCAGTTCAGTCACATATTTGATATCACTGTACACCGGATCTTTGGTGCTTGTAGAAGCCCAGAGCACTCTCTGCTGCCTCAAACCTTTTTCCTTCAGTTTCAGAAATTCCTGCTGAGAGAAAATCTCCGAAGACTTGGCGAATATCAAACCGCAATTTGCCACGGCGGCACTGCCTCTTAAATTCCGCAATTCTGTTTTCTTTGTTTCGTCTCTTAGGTTATTTATTTTATCTCCTATCAACTTATCGATAACGGTGTCTATCCTGCTCACAAAAACACTCGCTACTGAAGAAATATTCCTTAAATCTCCGCCTGATTTCAGAAATTCTGTTGCGCCATTTATGAATGTATCTGCAGTTCTTATATATTGCCCCAAAGAAAATATAAGCGTGAAATTTATGTTAATCCCGCCGGACAATAAAACCTTTCCTGCCTCAAAACCATTGTCTGTGGCAGGTATCTTAAACATCACATTGGGCCTATTGACTTTTCGATGCAGCCTCTTGGCTTCTTTAATCGTCTCGTTTGTCTTATGGGCAAGCAGAGGATTAACCTCTAAACTGACATATCCGTCAAAACCTTTTGTCTGGCGAAATACAGGAAGGAACAAATCAGCGGCGTCCTGGATATCTTTAACTGTAAGCTCATCATAAATTTCGAAAGTGGACAAGCTTCTCTCTTTTAATTCTCTTATCTTTGCATCATAATCTGGACTGCCACTGATAGATTTATCAAAAATCGTAGGATTTGATGTTACGCCGCTTACGCCTAAATCAATCAACCTGGACAATTCTTTGTTATTGATTATCGAACGGCTTATATTATCGAGCCAGACACTCTGGCCAAATTCAGATAACTGTTTTATCTTCGTCTCTGTCTGAGTAATCTCCACAATATAGCTCTTCTCTTAATTAAAGCTGCTTTCTAAAAACAATTTAAACTGTGACCTTATAAACTGTATCGTTTTCGTGGACCTTCTGGCTAACCTTTATACCGACGGAATCTCCGGATCCCGCCTCTTGCACAGTCGCATGCTCTATCTGCATAGAAGCAATCGGCTGTGTGAAATCCGTGCTGTGTCCTTTGATGTGAATTGTATCGCCCGCTTTTAAAACATCTGAAAGCTCAATTATGCCGACACTGAGATGGCTGTAGTAATGTGTTATTTTACCGATTAATTTTTCCTCCATAACACACCCCCTTTGTCTAATAGATTTTAATGAGGAAGGCTGCCTATCAGCCTGTTCATATCGTCGGCTAATTTAGAAGAAAAACACAAGATTCTGCCATCCGCAGGGTGCCTGAACTGGATTTCGCTGGCATGCAAAGCCACTCTTCTAAATTTAACCTTGGAATCCTTGCCAAAAGCGAATTTTCTTTCACCTAACAAAGGATGCCCGATCATTTTGAAGTGAATTCTAATCTGATTGGTCCTTCCCGTGCTCGGTTCGACCTCTATTATACTATAATCTTTTCTTCTCTGCAGCAATTTATATTTTGTAATCGCCTTTTTATTTTCAATAGGAAAGCTTATTGTATCGCTGGGATTTTTTATCAGCCCCTGGACAAAAGCAATGTATTTTTTCTTTACCTGCCCTATTTTAAACTGCTCCATAATCATCTCTTGGGCAGCTGGGCTTTTTGCATAAATAATAAGACCCGATGTTTCCCTGTCTAACCTGTGGCAGGGAAAAACTTTTGTATTCAATCCTCTCTTTTCTAAAACTTTATTAAGGCAGGCGGTGAGTGTATATTTTTCGTTCTTAGGCGTAGGTACCGTAAGAATACCCGAAGGCTTATTTACCACAATTAAACTTTCGTCCTCATATACTATGGATTTTTCACTAACCATAATTTATTCAAAAAATATTATAATTCTATAACGACATTCGGCTGACCGGTTATAGTGTTATGCACAGGGCAATTCTTTATAAACTTTAAGAATGATTCTTTTTTACTGCCTAAATCCTGGTTTAAATTTATTTTGACCTTGATCTCTTTAAACCTAAGCGGCCGCTCCTGGCTGAGTTCTGATTCTATATCAACCGTAAAACCCTTGGGGTCTATCTTTGTATCCTGGCAATACCTTGTGATATAAAAGGCGATACAGCTCCCCAGAGAAGAAAGAAAAATCTCCAGAGGATTCATTCCTGAATCGCTTCCGCCTTTTTCTTTGGGCTGGTCGACTGTTATTTGATGCATCCCGGACTGCACGCTAAATCTATAGCCTTCCTCATATGTAATTTTAATTTTCATCTAAAACCTCATCTGTTAAAGTTAAGCCCCCTCTGGGACTTTAATTATCGCATCAAAAACTTCTTCAACGCTGATTTTATTCAGGCAAGCCATTTTCTCTTTGTTGATACATTTTCTGCTGTAACAAGGCTGGCAGGCAATATGTTTAACCAAAACTTCGATATTTTTCGACGGCGGAATGTGCCTCTCAGGATCAGTAGGCCCGAATAAAGCGATGACTTTGGTTTTTGTAGCACTGGCAATATGCATGGGCGCGCTATCCGGCGTCACCAACGCATTTAATCTTTTAATTAAAGAAACCAATTGATTTAAATTAGTTTCTCCTATGAAACTAATAATTCTTTCGTCCTTGGGAAATTTATTTATTTCGCTACTTAAATAATCCGTTCCCAATAAAATTACCTTAAAACCATTGGCTATCAGTTTCTCTGATAACTTGGAAAAATTATCTACCGGCCAATTCTTTGTGGGCCATTTTGGGCTGGCACCGATTGCCAAGCCAATAAGTTTGTCTTTTACGGAGATGCCTTTCTTTTCTAAAATACTGTTAATGAAATCTTCGTCCTGGCGGCTGGGCCAAAGCTCCAAGGTGTCATCAAAATCTCGCACGCCGATTCTTTTTAAGATGCGATATTGCTGTTCTACGGGTTTCTCAGCCAAATCCTTAGTCAATCTTTCCGGACAATTTAACAAACTGGCTGTCAATCCCCGGGAAAAACCATAACGCAGAGGAACTCTGGCTAAATACGCCAACATATGAGTGAAATTACTATTCTTAAAATCGATACACAAATCAAAATCCCTGAATTTTAAATCTTTGACTAATCTTAAAAATCCATCTTTCTTGCGGTCGAATAAGATCAGCTCGTCTATATAAGGACAATTCTTCGCTAAGGACTGGAAATTGCTATCTATCAATAAGGAAATATTTGCGCGGGGAAATCTTTTTTTGAGCATTCTGAGGCTTGGCATTGCCAAGATTAAATCACCCAATCCTCCTAATTTAATCACTAAAATCTTTTTATTTTCTATTGACTCCCTGTAAACTTCCAGTGTCTTCTGCGCCATCTCTTCCAGGGAAAATTTCTCTTCGACTTTTTTTCGCAAGTTAGCGCTATATTGCCTCATCAAATCCGGATTGCTTAACATTGTAATTATGGACTGCACCATAGAATTTTCGTCGTTAACAGAAAATAGCAAGCCGTCTTTCTTATCATCTACAATCTCGCTTATCCCACCTATATTGCTGGCGCATACTGCTACGCCGCTTGCCCCGGCCTCAATAATCACACGGCCAAATGCCTCGGCAACATTGGTGGATAAAACCAGTAAATCCGCATCACTTAGAATCTGAGGCACATCTTTACGGCCACCTAAAAACTTTACTTTATCTCCTAGATTCAATTCTCTTACCAACTGGTGCAATTCTATTTCGTAGTGCCTATTCTTTTTCGCTGCCGCACCCACCAACCAGACCTCTATATTGGATATTTTCCTTACCACAATCGCTATCGCCTTAATAAATTCCCTTTGCCCTTTTATAGGCGTAATCCTTGAGATATTTACTATTATGAATTTATCCTTGGGGCGGCTATATTTATCTTTTTGATAGAGGTATTTTGTTAAATCCACACCTCTGTAAACTAAACGTATCTTTTCCGGGTTGACTGCGAATTTTTCCCTCATATGCTTACCTATAATACCGGAGATGGCAATAACTTTTCTGCCCCAACCCATAACTCTGCTGAAAAAATGCCGGGAATAGTAACCGTGGCAGCTGGTTATGAATATGGCTTTGGTCTTCTTACAGGCAAAGTAGGCTATCCAGGCAGGCATACGGCTCTGGGCGTGGACAATATCGATATTTTCGTCTTTAATAATCCTTGCGAGTTTGGGAACCTGCAAAAAAGCAGTCAGTGATTTCTTATAAACATCCAATTTGATGTGTTTAATATTGGATTCCTCTAACTCCCTGACCAATTGGCCTCCGTAAGAGACAACGATAACATCCTGGCCGAGTTTCTTCAACGACTTGGCTAAATCCACAGTCCCTGTCTCTACTCCGCCAAAATTCAGTGACGCAGATAATAATAGTATCTTCATGATTAGATTATTCGGTTAAAATCAACCCTAAAGAAAACATTTATAGAGGGAAGTTATTGAATGGCTTAATTGGTTTTCCTATCTTTTATACAGACCAATGAGCTGAGCTTCCTCGATTACGTGCCCCTTCATAGCGTTTAACAAATCATCCTTTGTAAAACCGGGTTTAAGATTTAACATTGTATCCAGACAATAAAGCTTAAAGAAATAGCGGTGTGCTCTTCCAGGTGGCGGACAAGGACCGCCATAACCAATGTCTCCGGAATCATTAACACCTTGTCTGGCACCATCTTCCAGCATCTCCTTCTTCTCTGTGCCTTCAGGAAGACCGTGCCGCTGAGCTGGAATATTATAGATTAACCAGTGTACCCAAATTCCTGACGGCGCATCAGGGTCATCGCAGATGATAGCAAAACTTTTTGTCTCTAAAGGCTCATCTATCCAATGAAGCGCTGGCGATTTATCTTCTCCCTGGCAGCTATATTTTCTGGGGATAAATTCATTTTGTTCAAAATCCGTACACTTCAAATCTAAGGCCATAACCTCACCTCTTACAGCTAATATAAAGAATATGGCTAAACAAACAACTGCTGCTTTTGGCATATTTTCTGATATTATCTTTACAATCTATCTCGGTTTAAAATAAAGAGAGCCAACTTATCTATGTTGGCTCTCTTTGTATTTCTGTTAACTTGCAAAGTGCTTATTTCTTCTCTTTTAACTTATCTAACCAATCTGATAGTGCTCTCGCTGCCATCTCCTTGCAACCCAAACCAAAAGCTATAGCTACCGCAGCAGCTATACTAATAATTATTGCATTTATCACAAGACCGATAACCTCGGCACCTATCTTCAACTGTTCTAATGCAATTACAACAGCAAATACTATTATAATAACCTCGACTATCTTTGCTAGTAATTTTGCCCTTAATAAGCCCGCATTAGCAGCTGCTGTCTGAACCATAGCCCCCAAGAATGTAGACATAAATATACCAAGCACAAGAATAAACATACTAAGTATTACGTTGGGGATATAGAGAATTACGTTATTTAATAGCGTGCCAATAACATCTAGGCCTAAAAAATCAACTGCTACTGCAGCTGTAACAAGTAAACACAGCCAATAAAACAAAACGCCTACCACCTCGGAGAGTGTAAGTTTGGATCCACCTTTTTCCAGAATGTCATTTATCCCGGTAGAGTCTGCCACCGAGTCTAACTTAACTGCTTTCAGCACTTTGATTATCACATCCTTTATTACTTTCGCCACAAGCCAACCAATGATAATTATAAGCAGTAGCCCTATTAACCCAGAGAGCATACTAGCCAGCTTGACGAAAGCTGCCTTTGCGGCTTCTGCAGACTGACTTAGAAAGATCTGCAACATCCTGCACCTCCTTTTTATATTATTTCTAATTTATCACAATTTATTACCCGTGTCAAGCATATATACATAATAATTGCTTTTCCTATAGGTATATAAATATCAAAGAGTTAGCGACATTCCATCATAGGCAGCAATGATATCCAGATTCAATTCCTGTTTTAGGTTTTCCACAAGGATATGCGGCTTTGCTTTTAACATAGTCATGCCAAAGTGCGTGAGTATCGTGGTTTTCGGCCGTAACTTTTCTATTATATTCCTGGTTTCCTCAAAACTTAAATGCTGGACAGCCGGGCGTGGTTCATAAAAAACCGTATTTATTATGAGTATGTCACTTTTATAAAAATCCAAAATCCCGGGATAAAATGCCGTATCGCCGATTAAAGATATGGTCTTTTTATTTATGGCAAACTTCAAACCATAAGTCTCAACGGGATGTAAATTCCTCGGCCCCGTCGTGAAACTAAACTCGCCCACGCTGTAATCTGTCTTCTCTTTTAGAAATTCCACAGAGCCTACAAAATTGAGAGTATGTTTTAAAACTACCGAATCCTCTCCCAATGCATCCTTGGGCAGAAATAAACAGCCCTTCTTCTTGAATCCTCCTTCTGTCATTGCCTCAATCATCACATTGACATCATTGGAATGATCCAGGTGGCGGTGTGTCAAGATGATGGCGTCTAATTGGGAAGGATCCAGTTTTGGTTTAGAGCTTGCACAGCGCACAATGCTTCCCGGGCCCGGATCAATCATCACATTGGTATTTTTTACCTTTATCCAGATACCGCCGGAGGCACGCAGTTGTTTTATCATCACAAAACGCGCGCCGGCTGTGCCCAAAAATTTTATAAAATTATCTTGTTTTACTTTTTTGTCTTTTGCCATATTTATTATTCTTTGCGTTCTTTACGGTTCTGGAACGCGTGACTTTCTTGCTGTTCTTTTTGGAAGAAGATGAAACTCTACCGCGGAGAAACTCTTCATCGGTTATGACTCTGATATTATTTCTTAATAATAACGCCGCGGTAACGCCATTGCCGTTCTTTAACTTGTTTGTAAAAGTGCCATCGTAAATCCTGCCGCAGCCGCAACTCGGGCTCCTTGCCTTAAGTATAGCTTCCCTGATTGCGTATTCATCGGCAATATTTAGAAATTCCTTCGCTCCTTTAATAATGTTAATGGTGACATCTTTGCCTTCTTTATTAAATACATAAGCCCTGCCTGCCAATACATCCTCTCCGCTGCCGGCAAATATTTCTACCGGCGGCCGTGGTACCTTTAATCCGCCCAATTCTTCAGGACACAATGCAACAGCCATGCCGCTATCTAATAATTCTTTTACCCTGGGATTATAATATTTAGACGAGCCGTCATAAACACAATTTTTCCCCACCAGGCACGCACTCACAATATATCTGGGGCCTTTGGCAATGGGTTTTGAATTTACTTTAACCATATTTGACTCAATTCATCGTTTATCTTTTTGCGTTCCGCAAAAGACAATTCGGAGAATTCCGTATTATTTGTTTTGGCGGTATCTGTTTTTTTATATGCCTTTCTTACAAAATCATCTGTGGTTAAAATCTCCGCCCCTTGAGAACGACAATGAAATATAATTTCTTTGTCGTCACTGACTACTATTATATTTCTGGGGTTGGAGGTCTTGTCTACTAAGGATTTTATGAGGTTATCCGCTGACTCATTCTTAGAAAAGATTACACCAAAATCGTGGTTGTTGCGGAAGCCAAAAACATCGTCTCTGCCGTCAAAAACTACCGTAATCTTATTTTTGTAACTGCCGTGGGGGCGATACTTATCGATAAAGCCCAATAAGGCATTCCTGGCGTCCCGTAATTTCTTATGATTTAAGAAACCTGTTCTTTTAATTACATTATAGCCGTCGACTATATAATGCAATGGCATAAATAATGCCTCCCAGGACGCCTATAAAGAATAAAAAGGCGAAATTAATCAATGTCATGGCGACTACTCTGTCCGCGGCCACTCCTAATGTAGAAAACAAAACCACAGCTGCGTTATCACGTAATCCCAGCCCGCCGATAGAAATAGGCAGAATCGTCACCGAACCTATGATGGGAACAAAAATCAAATAATGAATGATATTTAATTTTATCCCTAAGGATAAACCCACAAGATAAAATACCGCTGCGTAGCTAGCCTGCAATATCACCGATAAAAAAATTGTTTTTACTAGTATTGTCTTCTGAAAACGGAAAGAATGGCAACAATCATGAAACTTAGCCAAGTAATTCTTGAGTGTCTTGAATATCAATAATTTATTAACCAGATTAAATATCCTTTTGCTGAAAAGTATGGCAAAAATACAAATTAGTATTGCCGTAAAAATTATTATAAATAAAGATAATCTGAAGTCATAATCCAACCCGCAAATATGACCGATTAGGAAACCAGAAATAGCAACCAACACCAAGCCCACAAAACCCAAGACTCTGTCCAAAAACACGGTGGCAAATATCGAAGAGCTGTCTTTGGTATGTAAGGCCAAATCCGTAGTCCTCACAATATCTCCGCCTATGCTGGAAGGCAGAAACACATTGAAAAATAATCCGCCGCAATAAGAGATAAAAATCCTGCCGAATGTCAGATCGTGTTTTAAAGCCTTCAGCAATATCTCCCATCTCGCTATCCCCAAGTAAATCACAAATAAAAATAATAAAACCGCGCATATAAAATACAGCGGTTCTACAGCGCGTATATAAAAAACAGTGTGTCTTATATCTATACGATTAAATAAAAAAATCAGCAACGCTATAGAGATGCTGATTTTAAGAATAAAACTAAGAAAGCTTTTCAAATTTTTCTCTCGGTTAATCCAGACGTTTCTTTAACGCTCGATACTCTTTCCAGATCTCTTCGGGAAGAGAATTCTTGAAAGTTGCTAGAAATATGCGCTGCCTTTCCAATTCCTCCCTCCACTCACTCTTGTCAATCAAAAAAAGCTTCTTTAATGTATCCTTGGATAAATCCAGGCTGTCGGTATTCAAATCTTCTAACTTGGGGATATAACCTATGGGTGTTTTAACGGCACCTACTTCATTATTACAACGTTTCAATATCCACTCTATTACGCGTAGATTCTCGCCAAAACCCGGCCATAGGAATTTGCCATTTTCATCAACCCTGAACCAATTTACACAGAATATTCTGGGCTGCTTTACCATACGTTTACCCATTTTTAACCAATGCCTGAAATAATCTGCCATATTATAACCGCAGAAAGGCAACATTGCCATAGGATCAAAACGGACTTCTCCTAATTTTCCGAATTGGGCAGAGGTGCGTTCAGAAGCCATGGTCGCGCTAATATAGACGCCGTGCTGCCAATTAAATGACTCATAAACCAAAGGGGCAAGATGTTCTCGCCGTCCGCCTAACAGAATTGCAGAAACCGGCACTCCGTGGTGGTGTTCCAAGCGGAAAGAAGCCGAAGGACACTGTGAAATAGGAGCGGTAAAGCGGCTATTGGGATGAGCCCCTTTTACAACTTTACCTTTATCATCTAACATTCCCGGTTTCCAGGGTCGGCCCATCCAGTCAATTCCTTTTTTAGGCACCGGGCCATCTGCATCTTCCCACCAAACCGTTTTATCCGGCTTCAAAAGAACATTCGTAAATATTGTATTCTTTTTGATTGTCTCTACCGCGTTGGGATTGGAACGGGAATTTGTGCCGGGGGCAACACCAAAAAAACCCGTCTCCGGATTGATTGCCCACAGGCTGCCGTCGGAATCAATGCGCATCCACGAAATATCATCGCCTACTGTCCAGATACGATAATTTTTCTTCATAAAACTCTTGGGAGGAACGAGCATGGCTAAATTCGTCTTTCCGCAGGCGCTGGGAAAAGCACCGGTTATATATTGAACGTGCCCGTTTGCATCTTCTATCCCCATAATCAGCATATGTTCAGCCAGCCAGCCTTCTTTTCTGGCCAGATAACTTGCTATACGTAAAGACAGGCATTTTTTTCCCAGCAGAACATTTCCGCCGTAGCCCGAGCCCACGCTCCAAATCGTATTGTGCTCGGGAAAATGGAGAATCAGCCGCCGCGTAATATCCAAATCCGCCTTGCTGTGCAGACACTTAGTAAATTCGCCGTCGCTGGCCAATACCTCCAGAACTTTTTTGCTCACGTGCGTCATGATGAGCATATTTAAAACTACATAAATACTATCCGACAATTCTACTCCGATTTTGCTGAAAGGCGAACCCAACGGCCCCATTGAAAACGGAATAACATACATCTTGCGGCCCTGCATACAACCTTTGAATATCTCTTTGGCTCTTTTATAGGCCGTGGATGTAAACATCCAGTTATTGGTAGGGCCGACTTCTGATTTTCTTTTGGTACAGATAAAAGTCAGATGTTCGGTGCGGGCAACGTCATTTATGGCTGTCCTGTGATAAAAACAACCGGGCAGTTTCTTTTTATTCAGACGGATTATCTCACCTTTTGAACAGGCTTCGTTTTCTAATTTCTTTTTCTGCTCTGGCGAACCATCAATCCAGACAATCTCATCCGGCTGGCAAAGACTAGCCATGTCTTTAACCCACTTCTTTAATTTTTTGTGTTTAATCGTATCAAACATTGTTTTGAGATAAATATTGTTCTGCGGAATGAGCAGCTATCGCCCCTTCTGCGCAGGCGGTGACGATTTGTCTGAATGGCCTCTTCCTGCAATCACCGCAAGCAAAAATACCTTTTTTAGCTGTGGCCATCTCCTCATTGGTTATTATATACTTTTCCTCATTTAATTCCAGTAATCCTTCTAAAAATTTAGTGTTGGGGCTGTACCCTACAAAAATAAATACGCCGTTGCAATCAACTTCCGTTTCTTTGTTTGTTTTCACATTTCTCACGCGTATTTTCTCTACTGTCTTCTTACCCAATATTTCGACTGCCACCGAATCCAGGATTAATTCTATCTGGGGATTACTCTTTATCCTTTCCTGCAGAATTCCGCTGGCGCGCAGAGCGTCCCGACGGTGGATTACCTTAACCTTGCGCGCAAACTTAGCCAAGTAAAGAGCTTCATCTATAGCTGTGTCTCCACCGCCTATTAATACAACATCTTTATCTTTGAAAAATGGCGCGTCGCATACCGCGCAGTAAGAAACGCCTTTGCCTGTAAAATCTTCTTCTCCTTTTAAACCTAACTTCTTGGGCTGAGCTCCGGAGGCTATTATCAATGCCTTGGACTTAGAACTAAAATCTTTTCCATCCAGAGATTGTCCGCGTACTTCAAAATTATTATTATCGTATTTGATATCGCTGACTTCCTTAAATTCTTCCATCTCCACTTTATCCAAGTCATTCACCTGTTTCAAAATTATGTCTATCAGATTCTTTGAGCTTGTCTTAAACACGCCGGGGAAGTTTTCAACCTCCTCGGTAAGATTGACCTGCCCGCCGGGCTGAGATTGTTCTATTAACTTGGTGCTCAACTTTGCTCTTCCGCAATAAATTGCCGCAGTTAATCCTGCAGGACCGGCTCCGATTATAATCACATCATATATCTTCATCTAATTATTAATTATGCCAAAACTTTTTCGGCTAAATTTTTATTTGCCAAATAAGAAGTCCTTGCCAAAGGAAAAGCGCAGACACTTTTAAAACCTAGACCATAAGCAAACTTTTCCCAATATTTGAATTCTTCGGGAGAATAAAACTTTTCCACCGGATATTGTTCCGGAGAAGGACGCAGATACTGACCTAATACCAATTTATCACATTTCACAAGACGTAAATCCGCCAAAGACTCCTCTAAATCCATATCCAGCTCACCCAAACCCAGCATAATCGAGGATTTGGTTATTTGGCTGGAATTTATCAGCTTTATATTCTCTAACACATCTAAGGAACGCTTATAATCTGCCTGATGACGAACCAAGGGAAAAATTCTTTTTACCGTCTCCAAGTTATGGGCGATGACATCCGGCCTTTGCTTAATAATTATTTCTAATGCGCTATTTGAACCCTGAAAATCCGGAATCAAAACCTCAACAGAAATATCCGGATTCAATGTTTTAATCGCCTGTATGGTTTTGGCAAAATGCCCGGACCCTCCGTCGGCTAAATCATCGCGCGTCACAGAAGTAACAACCACGTATTGTAAATTTAAAAATTTAACCGCTTGGGCTATTCTCTGCGGCTCATCTTTATCTAAAGAAGGTAACAGATTTTTTTCCTGTTCGATATTACAAAAACGGCAATTTCGCGTACAGCGATTGCCCATTATCAAAAATGTTGCATGTCTTTGGGAAAAGCACCATGTGGCATTCGGGCACTTTGCGCTGTGGCAAACTGTATTTAATCTGAATTTATCCCTAAGAAGCCCGGAGAATTCCCTGGCTTGCCTGGAAGGCAATTCCTGTTTGAACCAAACCGGCAATCTGTTTTTCATCTATTTATTATGTGTCCTGATAAAATTATCTACTGAGCGGTCGTATGTCTTCTCTGCAGACGGAGAAAAATAACAGGCGGGAAGCTGATTATTTTCTCTGTGATAAGTTATACATTCACAACAGACACCCTTGCGAGAACAAGTTATATAAGTACAGTTACAATTCTTTAAATTAATTTCCTTATTGGGACAACTCTTCATTTATGATTTAATTTTTTCTTGAGATTCTTTCTGATCTTTATTCTTTTTATAAAGCTGGCGTAATCAATAATAAGTTTTCCTACCAGATGGTCTATCTCATGCTGTATGGCCCGGGAAAATAAATCATCCGCCCAAAAAGCTACATCTTTGTTGAACTCATCCATGGCTTCGACGAAAATCCTCTTCGCCCTTTTTACCTCTACAGAAATACCCGGAAGGCTCAAACAACCTTCTTCCAAAACCGCCGAACCTTTCTTCTCGCTGATTTTAGGATTAATCAATTTATATAAACCCTTGCCTACGTTTATAATTATTATTTGCTTATTTATGCCCACCTGCGGCGCAGCCAGACCAATGCCTCCATGGGTATACATTATGTCTACCATCTTATCCAAAATCCTGCGTTCCTCTTCGCCCACCTTTTTCACGGGAAGGGACTTATTTCTGAGGACTTTATCGCCGTATGTATGTATTTTTAATTCGGTTTCTTTCATCGACTTTGATAATTTTCATCCGTGCTTTTTTGATTTCTTTTTCATCTAACAAACCATAACAAAGAATAATTAATCTATCCCCTACATTTCCGGAGCGAGCTGCCGGCCCATTTAAACACACAATTCCGGAACCCTTCTTTGCCCTTATGGGATATGTTTCAATCCTTGCACCATTATTTACATTTAGTACTTCTACTTTTTCACCGGACAAAATACCGGCTGCATCCAAAATTTTGGCATCTACAGTAATACTGCCTTCATAGTAAAGCTCGGCCTTTGTAACTTTTAATCCGGAAATCTTTGATTTACAAAAAATATGCAACATTATATCTCCCTTATTTTATTTACTTCTTTATTGTTTTGAATACTTCCTGGGTTATCATCAACTCTTCGTCTGTGTGCACAACTAAAAACTTTACATTTAATTTCTTGAGAAAGCTGGTTATACCGTAAGATATCATCTTCTTCATACCTATATGCTCTCCGATGCCGGCAGTAAAAACCACTGCGTCCACGCCGCCCATTATAGCAATATAGGCCCCGATATATTTTCTGATGCTGTAGGTAAAAATACTCAAGGCGAGTTTCGCCCGTTTACTTCCTTTTTTGACGGCTTTTTCTATAATCCGCATATCATTGCTTATGCCGGAGACTCCTTTGAGCCCGCTCTGCTTATTCAGTATCTCCTCCATCTGCTCGGGGCTCAGTTTCTCTTTCTGCATTATGTATAAAACCGCTGCGGGATCTATGTCGCCGGAACGCGTGCCCATCATCAATCCTGCCAAAGGAGTAAAACCCATACTCGTATCCACAGAGATGCCATTCTTTACGGCACAAATACTACAGCCATTGCCCAAATGACAAGTAATCAATTTCAATTGGCTGACAGGCTTGCCCAACCTCTTTGCCACTTCCCTGGATACATACTGGTGGCTCATTCCATGAAAGCCAAATTTTCTTAAATTATATTTTTTGTAATACCTGTAAGGGATGGCATACATATATGCACGGGGAGGAATGGTCTGATGAAATGCCGTGTCAAAAACTGCTACCTGAGAAATTCCCGGCAACAACACCTGACAGGCCTCAATTCCTGCCAAATTAGCCGGATTGTGCAAAGGCGCAAGCTTAGCACAGCTTTTTATCTTGCTGAGCACATCTTTATTAATCAGCGTGGGTTTTCTAAAATATTCTCCGCCGTGAACAACGCGATGTCCCACGGCATCAATATTCCTATACGAGTAATGTTTGGAACCCAGAGTATCTAGAATTATTTTTATGGCCTCTTTATGATTCTTGACCTTTGAGCCTTCCTGGCCTATGCATTCAATCTGTCCGTTGGTAATCAAAGCAAAATCTTTGTCGCCATCAGCGCCCTTGACTTTAAACAGGCTGTATTTTACGGATGAGCTTCCGCAATTTAATGTAAGGATAATTAAATCGCCGTTTCTTTTTTTATTCATATTATTTCTGTGACCGAATGGCAGTTACAGCCACGCAATCAACTATATCTTCCACGCTGCAGCCGCGCGATAAATCACTGCAGGGAAAGTTAACGCCTTGCAAAATAGGACCTATGGCCCTGGCATTGGCAAGACGCTGTACTAATTTGTAGGAAATATTTC
This sequence comes from Candidatus Omnitrophota bacterium, assembly GCA_028711115.1. Lineage (GTDB taxonomy): Bacteria > Omnitrophota > Gorgyraeia > Velamenicoccales > JABMQK01 > JAQTSV01. The sequence goes on along the minus strand of JAQTSV010000001.1, from coordinate 616,604 downwards.
CCGCCTCTAAATTCGGGAAGATTAAAACATTGGCATTGCCGACTATGATACCGCTTTGATCCTTAATCCTGGCCACCTCCGGCACAATAGCAGAGTCCACCTGCAATTCTCCGTCGATGATTAAATCCGGGGCTATCTGTTTGGCCAAGGCTGTGGCTTCCTTAATTTTATCTATAAACCTTCCTGAGGCAGAGCCTTTGGTAGAATAACTCAGCATAGCCACTCTGGGAGTAATGTCTAATAATCTCCTGGCTAACTCTGAAGTGCAAACTGCGATATTGGCTAACTGCCGCGGAGAAGGATCGGGAATTATACCGCAATCGGCAAATAGGAAAACACCTTCTTCGCCATAACGGCAATTAGGCACGCACATTATAAAGCTGCTGGACATTACAGAAAATCTTTTGTCCAAACCCAGACAATAAAAAGCCGCCCTGGCCACATCCGCAGTCGTATTTGCTGCTCCGGCCACAAAACCATCGGCCAGGCCCTGCTTTACCATCATCGCCGCATAAAACAAAGGATTGGAAATAGTCGCCATGGCATCTTCGTAAGTAATGCCTTTTTGCTGACGTATGGAAAAATACGCATCCGAATATTCCTTAACCTTCTGCGGATCCAAATTGCTTTTGGTAAGCACAGTGAGATTGGCGATATTCTCGGCTTTAATTATTTTTATCGCCTCTATTGTCCGTGGCTCATCGCCTTCCGGCAGAACTATAGTCTTTTTTTGTTTCCTGGCTTTATCTCTTATTTTTTTCACTATATCCATAGAATAATCCTTTAAATATTATTATCTATCATCGACTTTAATTCATGCTTGGAAATAGCGCCTACAATCTGTTTGACTATCTTGCCATTTTTAAATAACATCAAAGTGGGAATGGACATAATGCCAAAATTCGAAGCTGTATTTCTGCCTTCTTCCACATTGAGCTTGGCCATCTTTACCTTGCCGTGATATTCCTTGGCTAGTTCTTCTATGACCGGAGTCACTTTTTTGCAAGGGCCGCACCACTCTGCCCAAAAATCAACCAGAACAGGCTCCTTGGAAGTAATTACCTGAGAATTAAAATTTCCGTCATTTAGATGCAGGATATGCATAACGCCTTACTCCTTTTCTGAAAACATGTTAGAAGTTCTAAATTTAACATAAATTTACCCGTCTATCAAGTTATTTTATTTTTTGTAACTAAATATAAGTGAACGCCTAAATAAACTTTGACATGGATTCATTTATGCATTTAACGAAGCAAACTAAGCGCCTGTTTTGCCACTTGATTGTCAGAATCAATCTGAAGAGTTTTTTCAAATTCCTCTTCTGCCTTTGACTTATCGTTCATCAGAATATAAACGATGCCTAAATTATTATGCAGGCTTGGTTCTTGTGGATTTATCTCTATCGCCTTCTTAAAATAATCTCTGGCCGGACTATATTGTTTCTCCTGGAAATAAATCACGCCCAAACATTGATAGGACTGCCAGAGGCGGGGATTGAGATAAACAGCTTTTTTAAGGTTCTCGATGGCCTCAGGGTATCTGGACATTTGATAGTAGGTATGTGCTAAATTATGATAGGCGTCGGCGTAATCAGGTTTTATCTCTATCGCTTTCTTAAATTCCCCGACCGCCTTTTCCAATTCTCCGTGGCGGGAATAGACATCGCCTAAGTTATTATGAGTGTTGGGGCTGCTGGGTGAAGTTTTGGCCGTGGCTGTCCACAGATTGTCTTCATTTTTCCAGTCTATATTTCTTAAAACCGTTCGGGTTAAAAGCACAGCCATAATTAAAAAGAAAAAAATCCATACGGGAATTTTTAATTGTTCAATCTTTTCTAATTTATTGATTCCCGAGGCAACAGCAATAAAAATCCCGATAGAACCGAGATAAACATAACGTTCAGCTACAATCCAGGTAATGCCTAACGGCGTAAGTGCCGGCAAAAGGCTGATTACAAATAAACAAAAGCCGAAAAATACGCTGCGGCTGCGCCTGAAACTATAAACAATTATCGCCAAAAAGATAATGAATACCAAAAGCCTGGCAATATATTGCATCTGGCTAAATGTCATCTCTGAATGATAAAGCGTAAGGCCTTTGGGCCAGAAGATAAGTTCTAAGTAAGAAGTAATAGCAATGGGGATCTGTAAAAACGGATTGAGCAACTGCGGCTTCTGATAAAAATCCATCTGAAAGTTTGTTAATCTCTGACCGATTCTGCCAAAATAGATCAATCCGGCAATTATGCTCAATGCAAAAAATGGAATCAGCTTTTTCCAGTCTCTGCGTATATCTGCGAAGGCGATTACAAATATCAAAAGAATCAAAGGAAATACTATTGCCATATCGTGCGAGAACAGGCTCAAGATAAAACTAAATATTGAAACTAAAAACCATTTTCTATTTCTAATTGACAGAGAATATGCCAAAAGGGCAAAAAGCACAAAAAAGCTGTACTGGGCATACGACCCGCCGGAGATCCAGCTTACAGATTCTGTGAGTAAGGGATGTACAGCTAAAATAGAAGCGGCAAAAAAAGCGGTTTTGGCGTCGGTTAAAAAACTAAATAAGAAAAAAACAACTAAAACCACTCCCAATTGGAAACAAATATTTACCAACCTGTAAAACAGCGGCACGCGGCCAACTGCCTTATTTATAACAAAATAAAATAGCGAACTTAAAGTAACCTTGGGCTGGTTAAAGATGTAACTTGCCTTATCCAGTGATTTGTTGTCCAGTATTGAACGCGTATCGTCTGAAACAAAATCGCTGTTTAAACTATTGGCGTAAGCCAGACAAACTAAGAGAATCAAAAACACCGCCGTTTTCCAGTGTTTTTTCAGCCAGGATCTGAAACTGAATGACTCAACTTTTTCTTTTAACACATTCATATCCGATTTTTTAGCTTTATGATTCTAGGGTAATTCCAATATTCTCCAGGAAACCCAATCTAACGGCAAGTTACCCAAATAGGTGTTTGCGCTGGTTAGAATACGCTGCGGATTCCCTAACAATTTAAGTGGCACGCGTATGGTAATTTCTTTCATGCGGCGTTTGATCTTGATCCCGGAACGCGATATCCTGCGGTTCTGATCATAAATGGCGTGCATAAATGTCCCGAATCTCAGTTGTAATTTAGGCATCTGCACAAAAGGAATATCCGAGCGATAGCCGAATATATAAACGGCAATGCCTACCTGCTTGCCTAACGGCCGGGATAATTTGATAGATATTACCAGACAGTCATTTTCGATATAAGCGTAACGCTCCTCAAACCCCACAAAAAATGCCCTTTCCTCGTCGGTCAACTGCTCAGAGGCCTGCTCAGAATTTGTAGATAAGTTTGCGGAAGAAATATTGGATTGCAACTTGACCACAGGGAAATCACCGAATAGCTCGCTGCTGCGCACAAATGTTTTCAGATATCCAGGAGTGGACCTGTACTGTGACCATTGTTTTCTAAGTGCCTTTTCTTTGCGGCTGACTTCCTGCGAATTAAGCATATCTTCCTGCCAGGAAATCTGTTCTTTGAATAATGGCGGCGGTTCCAATTGTTTCTGCGGATGATACCCTCTGGGCATAGGCCAGCCTTTATAGTGGACCATATAAGGATAAAGTTCCGGTTGCATCTGGCTTGCCAGATTCCACAGCGCAACGCGCGTAAAAAGATACAGAGCGCGATGATCGCCATTGTGGTCGCCCGGATGCGAAAGAAATATTTTCGTGGGCCGGAATTCTCTGATAACAGTAGTCAAATCTCTCAATATCTCCTCGCCTTTATATGGCGCGCCCGGGCGCAAGGCATTAAAATACGGGACAGCGCGTACTTTTGTAAGCATACTTAAAAAAGGACGCTTGTTTCCCCAATGTTTATACCAAATAGTCAGTGTTCCGAAATCAGGATAACCTAAAAACGTAAGATTATCCGGCGAAACACCTAAAAATTTCGCAGATGCAATTGCCTCATTATGGCGCAAAATTCCCATTTGGCGCATTGCCTTGGGAAAAAATACCGGATGTTTGCGATAGATGATAAATGACCACTGGTTATTATCGCCGTAAGTAAGAAACACTATATGTATCGGCAAGCCCATGGCCCTGGCTTTCTGTATAATGCCTGCACAACCCAATAACTCGTCATCAGGATGAGGTGCTAAGATAAGAATGCGATCATCCGGCTTCAAGGTTAGTTTAGGCCACGCTGTTTGTGCAACAGCATCTTCTTTTGTCTGACAAATTCCAACGCCAGTTGTTATTATCAGACATAAGACAATCGCTATTACATAAAGATTTTTGCGTAAAGTTTGCATAATTTTCTTAACCTGGAAAATAATATTTTTTTAAAAATATTTCTTTTTAAAATAAAGTGCTACATTGACTAGGCCAATCAATGCCGGCACCTCTACCAAAGGGCCGATTACGGCAGCAAATGCGGCACCAGAATTTATTCCGAAAACCGCGACTGCAACCGCTATAGCCAGCTCAAAGTTGTTGCTTGCCGCGGTAAATGACAATGTCGCCGTTTTTGAATATCCTGCATTAAATTTCCTGCCCATATAAAAAGATACCAGAAACATCAACACAAAATAAACCAAAAGCGGAATGGCTATTCTTACAACATCAAAAGGTATCTTAATTATATATGCGCCTTTAAGCGAAAACATAACTACTATGGTAAATAATAAAGCTATCAAAGTTACGGGGCTTATTCTGGGGATAAATTTTTCTTCATACCATTTTTTGCTCTTTAATTTTAATAAAGTAATGCGCGTGAAAATTCCCGCAAGAAACGGAATACCAAGATAAATAAAAACGCTGTTTGCTATTTGAGCTATGCTGATGTTTACTTCAACGCCTGTTAATCCAAAATACGGCGGAAGCACTGTAATAAAAAACCAGGCGTACGCTGAATAAAATATTACCTGAAATAACGAATTGAAAGCGACTAAACCAGCGCAATACTCAGTATCGCCTTTGGCAAGCTCATTCCAGACAATGACCATTGCGATACATCGGGCAAGCCCGATCATTATTAACCCAACCATATATTCCGGGTAATTCCTTAGGAATATCACTGCCAGTAAAAACATTAGAATCGGACCGATAATCCAGTTTTGAATGAGCGACAGAACAAGAATCTTGGTATTTTTGAAAACGTTAGCCATCTCCTCATATTTTACTTTTGCCAGCGGTGGATACATCATCAAAATCAATCCAATAGCAATAGGAATATTGGTAGTTCCTACTTGAAATTTATTCCAAAAACCAACAATCTGCGGATAGAGATACCCTGACCCTACGCCGCATGCCATAGCCAGAAAAATCCACAGCGTCAAAAATCGATCTAAGAAAGACAACTTTTTAGTAATGCTTTCTGCCATTTATGCTACTCCTTATCCATAATATAATTAAATACCTAAAGCCTCTGCCATTTCATACATAATATTCTTATTCTCGGAAAATTTCAAATCTGTTGATAAAGGCAGGCAACTTTCTAATTTCTGTTCTCCCTGAAGAAACTTAACCGCGAAAGCAAGGCAGGTCGCTTCGCCACAAATCCTGCAATTCGTCTTGGGTAACCAGCCATATATTTGCAAAGCGGTTATTTTAATTTTTTCTTCGTAATTAGGCTTTATATTTTCTCTATTTTGATATGTCTTATTTATCAAATCTTTAATCTCATCCAAAACCTCCCAGGCGTCAAGAATATCATTGGCTTTAGCAATGGTTACTTTAATATTGTAGAGATTAATGATGCGGCGTGATTTTGTATAAGTAAGAGTAGGTGCATTTTTGTTATAAGATGCCCCTTTTATAACTGCATTTAAATAAGGAAGAATTTCTGTTATATCGCGGTCAAAATAGGCAATCAGACGAATCTTTTTTTCATCAGCCATGCAAGGAGCAACATAACAAAGCGTAATTGATTTTAAGAATTCTCCTTCGGGACAAGCTGGTTTATAATTTTTAGCCTTATTAAAAAAATCTTTCTCATAATCGCGGTACAGGAATTTATAATAACCGCTGATAAGGATATCTTCTTCAAGTAAAATTCGGCATATCTCTTGGCGTCTTTCCCCGGGAATAACAACCGCCAAAGTAGAAATATGTTTGAAGTCTGTATCTTTAGTTATCAAAACCTGCTGGGCTTTCAGGCCTTCGTCTTGATTGGGAAAAACAACAATTTCGTAGTCTTTGTTTTTATCTATTTCCAATTTTTACCTTTTTAAATAATGTTTACGATAAAAAGTTTTGCTATTGCCCGTAAGGAGAGATTGTTACGCGGTTCTTTTCTTTTTTCTGCGAATCGCCTTTGTCATTCTATCATATGCCTGCTGACCGGTTCTGCCTTCGGTCAAATGACCGGCGCAGACAGCGGCATAGCCTCTGCGATTTTTGATTTTGAAAATGCTGACGTTAAGTTTACCTATTTTCATATCAGCTCCTTGGTACTTCGACGATACTCAAGCATCCCTTGAGCCAAGTCGAATGGATTAATTAAGGATTATTTATTTTCCGATATCCTCATTCCATAAACGGGGATTTTTATGGATGAAATCCCGCATCATATCTTTACATTCCTGCATATTTAAATTTATAATCTTTACTCCTCTTTTCCTGGAATATCCCTCAGGCCCCTTGAAAGTCTTATTCTCTCCGATGACAACCACGGGAATTTTATAAAGCAGGATTGCGCCGGTGCACATATCGCAAGGCGACAACGTTGAATATATCACACATTTTTTATAGTCCCTGGCTTTTAGCCTTCCCGTATTTTCCAAACAATCCATTTCGGCGTGAAGAATGGCAGATTTTTTCTGCATTCTTTTATTGTGGCCGCGGCCGATTATCTTACCGTCTTTCACCAACACAGAACCAATGGGAATACCGCCTTGCCTTAATCCTCTCTTGGCCTGCCTTATCGCCTCCTGCATAAATTTATAATGCATGGTTTGCATAATTTCTGTTAATTAATATAGCTTTTTATTCGGCAGCACATACCAATCTTTGAATAGTTTCCTGCACTCACCAAGGAGCAAAGTTCTTTTTAACTTTACCCTGCTTTTACCCAAGGCTTTTAATAAACTATCAGTTATTTTAAGTTCATTAAATCCTATGTCTTCCGCATCTTTAATAGTAGTCCCGTAGATAACAGCGTCGATCTTTGCCCAGTGTATGGCGCTAAAACACATCGGGCACGGCTCGGTCGTCGAATAAATAATGCAGCCCGAAAGATCAAAACTTCTGATTTTCTTCGATGCCATTCTTATTGCATTTATCTCGGCATGACAGGTTGCATCTCTTTTTAAAACAGTATTGCGCGCGACAGCCAGAATTCTATTGCCTTTAACAATGCAGGCGCCGAAAGGCCCGCCTTCCATTGACTTCAAATTCTTTCTGGCCTCCTTAATAGCCAGTCGCATATATTTGTCATTCTGTATTATCATATTCTGCATTTAATTAACCTGTGAATCGTTATTATCGAACACCGATAATTATTATGTCACAACTAAGAGAACTAATCAAGCAATCAGTCATGACTATGAGGAGGACTTATGTGTACAAAAAGAAGAACTGTTGATTTTAATCCTGGTAGTGCCTGCGGGCTTATTCAACTGCATTACGGAGTTTTATTTTCAATGCCTGTTTTAGATTCGCCACTAAAGGTGACCTTTAGTTTATTCGCATCCAACTGTGCCAATTCCACATTTTTTGTGGTTTCAAGGGCTTTTTTCAGACAGGAATCAACGCACTGTGCACAATATATGCATTTACCCAAATCTATGACGGCTTGGAATTGTTTTTCGCCGACTTTATTAATGGTAATAGCGCCGGTAGGGCAGTCTTTCATGCAGAGTTTACAACCGACGCATTTTTCAGGATGAAAAATCAGCTTGCCCCTGAAATTATGCGGCATCGCAAGCTCTTCCGCAGGATATAAATTCGTGGCGGGCTTTTTGATTATTGAGCGCAAAACCTCTTTTATCATCTTTCCGGGTCTCATCACATTAAAATCCTCTTTAAAGTAAGATTGAGCAGGAGCTGAAAAATCGCCAGCGGAACCATATATTTCCAACAGAAATTAATCATCTGGTCTATGCGCAGACGGGCCACAACTGTGCGCAATAATGAAAGCAGTGCAATTACAAACATAATCTCCGCCATAAACACAACAAATCCCGTAATCGGCGCAAGCGTCAAACCAAAAGGAAAGAATACCGCCACTAAAAGCGCCGAGCCCACCACCATTTCGATATCTATGGTCAATCTTAATATCGCCAGCAATCTGCCGCTGTATTCTGTGAACGCACCGGCGACAATCTCGGTCTCTGCCTCGGGTATATCAAAAGGAGTTTTCTCAAGTTTTCCCAATAATGCTATCAGCGAAATCCCAAATCCTATAAGATTAAACAGACAGTATAACGGATGCCTTGTATAGAAAATTACAATATCAACCAAAGACCAGCTATTTGCCAAAAGCGCTGCCGCCAGGATGCTCATAAACAGAGGAACTTCATAAGCAAACAACTGCGTAACGCAGCGCACCGAACCAATCCTGGCAAATAACGAAGTGGAATACCAGCCGCCGATAAAAAAAGCCAGAGTAGGCACAGTCAATAAGTAGAGAACCATAATTATATCGCCGTTAAAAGAAAACAGCGTCTCTGTTTTCCAGAGCGGTATATAAAGAAATACGGTTATGACCGAAGCCAGTGCAAATATAGGTGCCAGGCCAAACATCCTGGGATTGGCTTCGCAAGGAACGATATCCTCTTTTGCCAATAATTTGATAAAATCCGCAAATGTCTGAAACCAAGGCGGCCCTACCCTGTTCTGCAGACGGGCATATATTTTCCTGTCAAAAAATTCTGCAAATAAACCAAAAACACTCACAAACAAAAACCCGGGAAAAATCAGAATAGAAAAAAGTGCCTTAATCATCAACGCCTTTCCAATTTATTTTTTAAATTATTATTTAATTCCGTGAAATCTATTCCCTGCTTTTTATACCATTCGATACTGTAAGTGCGAAGGGCATGCCAGGTCATAATTTCTTTATTTCTGTCACCTGGATTTTCCAAAGAAACCGACCTGTCAGTACAGGAAAAACAAGGGTCTATCGCAGCAATGACTATAGGCATATCGGCAAGGAATCTGTCTTTCAGCATATGTTTTACTGCCTGTATATTGGCCAATGTCGGTGCCCTTATCTTTACCCTCTCAGGTTTTTCGCTGCCGTTGGATTTTACATAATGCACGTCTTCGCCGCGCGGGGCTTCATAACGGCTGGTTGCTTCACCTATGGGAATTTTACGCGGCACTTTAGTCAGTATCGGGCCATCGGGTATTTTCTTAAGACACTGGCGGATTATCTGGTAAGACTCCATGAGCTCCTTGACTCTTACCAAAGTACGGCCATAAACATCATTGTGCGTATCTGTGATTACATTGAATGTTATTTCACCATAGGCTGCATAAGGATCGTTGTATCTGACATCCCTGTTTACACCGGAAGCGCGCGCAGTAGGGCCAACTGCATCTAATTTTAACGCATCTTCATGAGAAATTATACCCACGCCTGATAATCTTTTTATGATTGTGGTTTCCTGCGTGGCAATTTCAATGTAATACTTGGTCCTTTCCTCGAGAATATTTATTCCCTTCAGCACTTCCTCTGCCTGTTCTTTGCTAATATCGCGCCTTACGCCTCCGATAGTATTCATACCATAATTAACGCGATTGCCTGTGATAAGTGCCAGAAGATCCATAACAATCTCACGGTCGCGCCAGGCATACATAAGCAAGGTATCAAAACCTATTTCGTGTCCGGCTACGCCCAGCCAAAGCAAATGGCTGTGGACGCGTTCCAATTCTCCGATTAAAGTACGGATATAAAGAGCGCGTTTCGGCACTTCTACCGCAGCAATCTCCTCCACTGCCTGCACAAAACAGGTCGAGTGAGAGTGCGAACATATTCCGCAGACGCGTTCAATCAAATATAAATCCTGAATATAAGTCCTCTCTTCGCATGCCTTTTCTATTCCGCGATGGTTGTAACCAAGGCGGATTTCCAATCCCATAATCTTTTCGCCTTTTAAGGCCACGCTAAAACCTTCCGGCTCTTTTAAGGCAGGATGTTGCGGCCCTACAGGTATTTTAAATTTATCTGGCTCTGGTTTATGCATTTTATTCACCTCTTTATTTATCCGAAGAAGGTTTCCAATCTTTGCGCAGAGGAAACTGGTCTGTCGGCCAGTCGTCTGTCAAAGGATAGCGATTACCGACGGGCAAACCTTCAACTTTAACTCCCAATAAATCCACTAATTCTCTTTCGTAAATTTCTGCGCCGGCAAAATACGGCATTACACTCTTTATCTCAGGATTTTGTTTGAACACACTTGTTTTTAAATTAAATAAAACTCCCGAATCCTGTGCCAGATGATAAATGAAACCTAATTTATCCTGTTCATCCAGGCCGGTTATCGTGCATAAATGAATAAATTTCAATTGTTTTACGGCATAATCTAAAATTTCCGTAAAATTATTATAATCAATCTCTGCAGACATTCTTCTCGGCCGCTGTATTTTAATAATATTCTCCAGATAGCTGAATCTGTTTATCAATTCCTGTTTTATTTTTTCTTCCTGGGACATTTATTGCTCCTTTGCTTATTTTTTAGGTTCTTCCAAACTCTGCAATAATTTCACTACGCCATCAATTATGGCCTTGGGGCTGGCAGGGCAGCCGGGAATAAAAGCCGATACAGGTATCGTGGATTTAATGCCGCCTTTTATATTGTAGCAGCCGTTGAAAACTCCGCCGCTGCAGGCGCAAGTGCCCACTGCCACCACAAATTTCGGCTCGGGCATCTGCTCATAAATCCTTACCAACCTGTCCTCTATCTGTTTTGTCACCGGACCAGAACAAACCAATATGTCTGCATGCCGCGGCGTTCCTTTCAGCTGCACGCCAAAACGCTCCAGGTCATAACGCGGAGTCAGCGCCGCTATGATCTCGATATCGCAGGCGTTGCAGGCGCCGGTATTAAAATGCAGTATCCACGGCGATTTAATCCTTGCCCAAGTTACGATTTTCTTTACCAATCCCATAAAAAAATTATCTCCTGAACAAAATGTATAAACCTAAGGTTGCGCCGATTATATAAATAGCAGCCAGGACAAATGTCTCCAATGTTTCCGTGGGGACTGTAGTCATAATAAGCGTAGCCACATGTGCCAGCGTGAAGAAAAATGCAAAAGGAAAGAAATTGCTGTAGTCAGGCTGGGCCATATGGTCATAATTCTCTTCGCCGCAGGCATAAGATTGCCGCGAACCGTTAGTCTTTAATGTAGTGCGAAACGCAAGCCTTGAAAGTAAACGTGCAGCTAACCACGCTGCGCATAGAATTACTATAAAAGCAACCGGAGGTGTAATTAACCATTTCTCCATATTTTTTATCCCTTCAGATTCCTTATCTTTCTTGCATCCAGGGAATTATTGTGGCTGCGAATCCCCAGAACAATTCCCACCGCCACAGTAATTACCACCGCTTCAATTACTATCAACGTAATAACCAGGCTCTGTGCCAATGCCTCGTGGCCGGTGATATATCCTGCGACTATTATTAAAAGCGTTGCTGCCTTGATCAGAATTTCCAAACCGACCAACGCCCTGATTAAATTATAAGTTACCAGGATGCAATAAAAACCAATTATACAAAGTATGCTGATAAACAAGCCATACGACCAAAATAAACGCATAACTTCAGTGTTCACTTTTTTACCCTTTCCTTAAATAGTATTACCACTCCGAATACGCCGGTTAACAATATGATAATCTGGCCCATCACATCCACCTGCCTCAAATTCCACAAGACTACACGCACATCTTTTACCGTTTCCGGCAAAGGCAGTTTTATGACCGGCCTTATATCTATCAAACTTAAAGTAATGCCTAAAACTATTACGATGAAAGGCAAAAGCCAAAATCTGGCCAACCTTTCCCTCATATGTTCCAAAACTTCCTTTTGTGTCAATGGATGTGTAAGGCTTATAGTGCTGATAAATAATACTGAAATTAAACCAGAACATACCGATAACTCAAACACCGCAGCCAGAGGCGAATTAAGCCTGAACATAATTATGCTAAGTATGGCGCTGGTAAGTGCAAGCCCTATGGCAGAGCGCAAAAGACTTCTGGTCATTACTGTCCAAAGCGCAGCCATAATAAAAGTAAAAAGAATAATTATATCGACAGACACTCTACCCTCCTAAAATATTTCCCGCCGGCAATATAAAGGTATTAATTATAAAGGGAAAAAATAAACCCACTGCCACTATTATCAATGCAAGTATAAGAGCCGGGAACATTAAACCCAAACCCGCCTCTTTTATATTTGCTGAATCTTCTTTTAGTCTTCCGAAGAATACCATCCTCTGCAAAGAAAGAAAATAAGCAAGCGTTAATACGCTCGCTAATATCGCTATTACTGCGTAAACATAAAATCCGGACATCCACAGCGCCATAATAATAATCAATTTGCTCCAGAATCCGGACAAAGGCGGTATGCCGGCTGCGGATAAACTCGCCACAACCGAAGTCATGGCTGTAAACGGCATCTTCTTCGATAATCCCGAGAGACCATTCATATCTGTTGTGCCTGTCTCTAATTCTACGGCTGCTGAATTCACAAACAAAAGCGTTTTAAAAATGGAGTGATTAAATAAATGAAACACTGCCCCTGCCAATCCCAATGTTGTGCCACACCCTAAACCTAATATAATATAACCAACCTGGCTGATGCTGGAATATGCAAGCATTCTTTTAAAATCGCGTTGGCCCAGGGCTGCCAGCGCTCCTATAACTATTGAAATTATGCCTATCACAAGCAAAAGACTATTTATGGAACTCTCAAAACCAAATACTGAATTTACTATTCTTATCAATGTGTAGGCGCCTACAGTCTTGGTTACGATTCCCGCCAAAAGTACAGAGACAGCTGCGGGCGCTGCAGAATAAGTGTCGGCGAGCCAGCCGTGAAACGGAATAAGCCCTGCTTTGATAAAACAGGCACAGAGAAAAATAGCCACGGCAGAACTGATAAGAAGGCTATCCGGAGATGTCTTTAATGCGTCGCTTATGGAGGAAAAACTGGTGCTTCCGGAAACAATCAAAAGCAAGGCTATCGACGAAAGCATTAATACCGTTGCCACCACGGAAAGAATTATGTATTTGAACGCCGCCTCGAACGCATCGACATCTTTATTGAACCCTATGAGAATAAAAGAACCCACCGCCGTAATCTCCAGAAATATATACAAAGAGAAAATATCGCGCACCATCACAATGCCATCCATTCCTATAAGTATCAGAAGCAGGACATTGACAAAATTAAAGATTCGTTCCTCGTCGTCAATTATATATCTCTGCACAAAAAGCGCAGCCAGCAGGACAATGCCGATACAAAATAACATCACACGGCTCAAATTATCTACCGCGAAATTAAATTGTAAAAAAGAACCGAAAATATCCAAATCATTGCTCCATATGCAGATTGAAGGACAGACGATTAAGCTGATCTGGACAAGCAATACCAATAAACAGACCACAAAGGCCAGCTTCTTCATTAAATTCCTGAATGGCAGGTTTAAGGCTATTACGCTAAGAAACGGCAGCAATATTAACGACGAATACATCTATTCTCCTATCATTTAGTGTACTAAAAATGCTGCAACCAGAAATAATCCCAATAAAGACCATACCAGATACATAGAATAACTTCCGTTATGTAATCTTTTTATTTCATTTGTAAAAGCAAAAGTCAGTTTCACTATCAAAACATTATAAATCCAATCTATGGCCTTATCGCACAAGAAGGCAACTTTTGATATCTTGCGCGTGATATTCATTCCTATATCATAAGGATCGAAAAATCTTTTTTCTGCCCTGTCATAAATTGCGGATAATACCGGCGCATGGTGAATATGGTCTGAGGCCTTGATTGCGCTTCCCTTAACCCTCACTGCAAAGATATGGTTTAACAAAGCAGCAATTAAAACAACCACGCTGACTACAACCAATTTCATATTGACGGGGAATCCAGAGAAATTATGGCCTCCCAGACGAGATTCGCCGAGTATCGGCCCAATAAGTTTATTTAACGGCAGATAATTAAAAACTCCGAATACAATACACAACAGCGCAATCACAATCATCGGCAATAACATGGAAAAAGAAACTTCTCTGACATTATTGTTTTTTTCCTGCAATTTTCCCAGAAAAGCTGCATGACCCAACTTTAAGAAAGACGCGGCAGTAAAAAATGAACCCAGCACTGCTATAATATAAAAAATATTTCCGCGCTGCAAAGCCCCGTCATATACGAGTTCTTTGGAAAAGAAACCGTTAAACGGCGGAACGCCGGATATGGAAAGCGCGGTGATAATAAAACAGATAAATGTTACGGGCATCTTAGAACCGATTCCGCCCAGTTCTTCCAGATTGGTCGTGCCGGTCTGTTTTTCTACTGCTCCGCCGGTAAGAAACAGACAGCTTTTATAAAGCGCATTATTAATCATATGGAATAATCCGCCGACAATCCCTGCCGGCACTGCCGTGCCAATACCTAATATCATATAACCCACCTGGCTTATGGCATGATATGACAGCAATCTTTTGTAATTCTTCTGTATCAGTGCCATCATTACCGCAAGGATTATAGTAACCGCCCCCACAATCATAAGTAAAATGCTTAACCAGGAATTTACGTTAAGCCTGAACATATCCAGGCAAATCCTGGTAAGAAAATATATTCCCAGAAGTTTCTCAAACGCCGCAGGAATCAGCGCCATAAAAGGAAGCGGCGCGTCCATAGCAGCGTCGGGAATCCAGCTGTGGAACGGCATTGATCCGGACTTGGAAATCGCCCCGATTATCAAAAGAATAAACGCCAGGCTTGCCAAGCCGCCCAACGGAAGATTTATCTGTGATATTGCCATTGTCCCGGAAAGATATCCTGTGAGCGCAATGCCTATCATCATACATAGATCAGTAATGCCCACGATAATAAATGCCTTGGTGGCAACCTGAAAAGCATTCTTGTTTCCTATGGCTATCATGCCGAATAAAGTCAGAAGTAGCCCTTCCCAGAAAAACAAAAGTATCAGCAGATTGTCGCTGAGCACTACGCCGTTGGCAAAAGCAAGCGTCAAAAGAAAATATACATAAAATTGATTTAAACAAGGCTTGCCGCGCATAAACACAACGGAATACAGAGCAATCAGAAAACTGAAACCCGCAATGGCTAAAATTATGAAAGCGCTGAAGTGATAAAGTCTGAGTGAAAAATCCAATCCCCATCCCAGCCACGGCGCAAAAAATCTAATCTCGCTCTTGAATAATATTATCGCCAGCAAAAGGTTTAACAATGTAGCTGATAACGCGGCTGCCTCTGTCAGCTTGGGAAATTTCCTGAAAATTATAAGAATTTTGACTGCGGCAATTAAAGGTAAAATTATAAGTAAGAGTAGTAAAAGTTTATCTATCATTTTATAATCCCGGCCATATTTGCCAAAATAATCTGTACAAATCCGCAAGGATAATTAATAAAAATTCCGCCCACAAGCGAAAGCACAGCCAAAATCGCCACGCTTGTAACCATTATCGGGCTCTTCTCTTTTGCCTGTATTAAAGAGCGTGCCTCACCCAAGAATACTAAATTAAATACCCTGAAAAGATAAAGAATCGTAAGAAATGCTCCCACTAAAAACGCAAACACTATCCACAAATGTCCGGTTTCCACTGCCCCGGCAAAAACCATGTATTTACTGAAGAATCCGCCGAACGGCGGAATGCCCATCACGGAAAATGCGCAGAATAAAAATGCCATGGCTGTCACAGGCATGGTCTTTATCAGGCCGCCGAGTTTTGTGATATCCTTGGTCTTTGTGTTCTGTTCTATTATGCCTGCGCAAAGAAACAACCCGGCCTTGGCTAAGCCGTGCATAAGAATATATAACAAACCGCCTGCCACTGCCAATTCATTTCCTATGGATAATCCCAAAAATATAAAGCCTATCTGACTTACAGTCGAATAGGCAATAATCCTTTTTATATCTGTCTCCCTTAACGCAGCCCCGGCAGAAACAATGGCGCTTATGGCGGCTATTATCGGCACGGCTGTATGCCAGAATTGAGCAAGCGAAAAAGTTGTGAGGAATAATCTTGCGAACACATACACACCTATCTTTACCAGAATTGCCGCATGCAGCAAAGCAGTCACCGGCGACGGCGCAACACCTGCGTCCGGAAGCCAGGTATGAAACGGCAGAGTCGCTGACTTGGAAAATATTCCCACAAGAATTAATGCTATTGCCAGATTGGAAACCGGATTAGTTTTTACGCTTTCCTTTATCACTGCCAGATCAAATGATCCGGTCTGCTGGAATATACTGATAAATCCTATGAGCATCAACACAGCACCAAACATAGTTACCAGAAATGCCTTATCCGCGCATATAACGTGCTTCTTTTCTCTGAAAAATCCGATTAAGCGCCAGCTGGTTATGGCGGTAATTTCCCAGAATACATATAATAAAATAAGATTTCCTGCAAACACCAAACCCATCATCGCGCCCAAAAACAACACCACCATCGTATAGTATTCATTCTGATTCTCGTAGTGGCTGATGTATCCGAAGGAATATAAAATGATTATCGCGCTGATAAACGAAGACACGCAGGCCATAAATACTGCCAAGGCATCCGCAGTGAGAACGAAATTAAAACCCAATGGCAGCTGGCTGAAAATGATTACCGCTCTGCCTGCCATAATCTGAGGTATCAGCAAAAGTGAAAATACAAACGACGCCAGCACCAAACCCAGCGCCGCAAAATCCCTAGTCTTAAGCGAAATCCGCGCTACCAGCGGCAGGATAAATGCGCCTGCAACAGGAATCAAAACTGTATTCAAAAGCACCAAATCATATCTCATAAATTCCAGTCCGTATCGTTTGCTTAATCTGCCTATTAATAAAAAAATTCACTCTCTAAAAGAGTGAATATTAGTACTAAGTCTAACAGAAATAAAGGGTTAAGTCAAGGAATTTAGGGAATGCAAATTCCCCTTTCTATAAGTATACTCCTAATCATAACCGCCTTTAAATAATTCACACTGCTTTCCTGCCAAATGTAACTGCCTTTTTGCGGATATCGGTTTTATTCTTAATGTCGCCTGACTCTCCGGCATTGGGGATAAGCAGGGATTTGAATTTCATCTTAGTGTATTTGGCTGTCAAAGCAAATGGTTTCTTGAGTGCGTCTAATCCCACATCTTCAAATGCGCTGGCAATCAGCACAAAAGTTTTTCCTTTTAAAGGTGTTGTCATTGTGTTGGCTTTATTGTCCCATTTATAAAGCGAAAACATCCTGTCAAACACGAGCTTTAGCTGCGCGCTGGCGGAAAAGAAATAAAGCGGCGTAGCCATAACTATCACATCTACCCTGGCCATCTTTGCCAAGATAGGTTTAGCTTGGTCATTTATGACGCATTCGTATTTTTTGAGTTTCTGGCACATCCTGCAGGATGTGCAGCCGGTGGATTTGTACCTTAAGAAGGCGGTACGTACTATTTCCACTTCGGCGCCTTTTGAACGCGCGCCTTGGCTAAACCATTTCACGAGCGTTGCGGTATTGCCGTTCTTCTTCGGGCTTCCGGAAAGTATCAGTATTTTCTTAGGCATAGGATATTATTTTAAAGCCTGACGTTGTTTACCGTTTCTCCGGCCAGGATTCGCCTTCCTCCTGCTCATAGGCCGGAAGGGAAATATGCCACTGCATAATTAGCCACTTGTCTTTACGCCTTTCAAAAACTCCGGTAAAACGCGCATAATAAGAGACAGTCTCATTATGCATTCTTGCCTGCACTTTGGTTTCACCAAAAGTCCAGGCCACATTGCCGGCACAAGAGACATTGTTGATTTTAACCTGGCTCTTGATGCCATCGGACTGCATCCAGTCGCGGTCAAACTGGGAGGCAATTTCTTTAATGCCTACCCTCACCTCATCAATACCAGAACCTATCAAAGTGACATCCGGATCGTCGGCAAAAAGGCCGAGCAGTGTATTGGCGTCTCTTTCGGAAAACGCCTCAGCAAATTTCTGTACAACTTCATTTATCTGCATCTTTATTCCCTGATTGGCTAACATATTGTCTCCTTTTTAGTCATTCCTCACACTCTCTAACCAGAAATTTAACCTTTTGATAAATTCAGCGTATAAGGCCTTCTGTTCTTCGCTCTGACGGCCTCTTTGTTCGGCTTCATATCTAATACGGTCCTGCAAGGTATGGTGAACAATTTCATCCCAGGCAGGTACTGCGTTTATGGTATCGCTTTCACCATTCCAATTCTCATTTACGGGAAATTCGACTTCTTTTAAAGGTTTATCCCAGGTGGCATCAACTAGAATCCATTTCTCTTTAATATAGGCCTTACAGGCGAGATGATAGGCGAAAGGCAAATCATTGATAATCGCCTGTATCTGGTCGGGGAAATTGACAGAAGAATCTTTCCATTTAAAAGGATACGTTACGTATTTTACAGGAATACCTAATTTCTGAAAGAAAATAGCCAAAAGATAGTGTTTGGGCTGGCATGAACCTTTGTTTAAATCTAGCATTCCTGCCGGGCCGCTGGTGGGATTCCTTAATTGCGGAACTATAGCATAAGGAATATCGCGGATGTGATTAAAAATAGAAATGCGCGCTTGTTTAGGATTGAGGTTCTTTGTCCACTGCTCAAATTTTTCCCAAATAATATTTTCGGTCATAATCGAGCCTGGATATGCCTTCTGATTTTATAAAGCAGAAAAGAATATAGAAAAACTAAACCGCTTCCATTGTTGACGGCGGTTTGGAGGCAATATTATAAGTTACGCTGACCACGCCGGGGACTTCTGTTGTCATACGGCTGGCTAATTTTTCCAGTTTTTCGTAAGCAACCTGCGTGGGCTTTGCATTTCTGGCATCAATGCTATTCCAGCATCTGATTTCAATCTGCAGGCCGAAATCTCTTTTTCCCTGACGCATACCGGTGACTCTGTCGTTATGTAAAATGGCCATATATTGAAATGCGGATACTTGTGCTAATTCTTCTTCTACAATGGAAGTAGCGATTCGCACTGTGTTTATTTTTTCCGGCGTGACTTCGCCGATTACCCTGGCTGACAATGCTGGGCCGGGAAATGGCATACGGTTAAATATGGATTTGGGCAGATTTAATGCCTCGGCAACCTTTCTTACGCCGTCTTTGCGCAACTGCACTAAAGGTTCGATAATCTTGTAACCAAATGCCTCCTGCGGATCAATGCCAAGCTGTTCAAAGACATTGTGCTGTCTTTTGATGCCGGCAACGGTTTCATCTACATCGGTAAGAATTGTTCCCTGTAAAAGATATTTTGCGCCGCTATCTTTTACTAATTTGGCGAAAACATCTTTGTAAAAAGTCTGCGTGATAGCTTCTCTTTTTTCTTCCGGATCAGTAATACCTCTCAGCGCCTTGAAAAATCTGGCCTGCGCGTCGACTATTTCCACCTTTACGCCCAGTTTCTTGAATATGGAAACAATTGACTCTGGTTCATCTTTGCGCATCAAACCATTATTTATAAAATAGGTTTTTAGGCGATCGCCTAAGGCCTTGTGGCCTAACATTGTGACTGCTGAAGAATCCACTCCGCCGGAAAGTGCGTTGATGGCAAGGCCGTCTCCTACTGTTCTAGATATTTCCTGCGCCTTTTCATTGATAAATTCCGCGGTATTTAAGGTGTTGGCTTTTAACTCTGCTATTTTTTCCATGATTACCTCCGACTTAGAATAGAATTTAACTTTTATAACAGGTATTATAAAACGCTTACCTTATTATATCAAGAATTTTATGAAACCAAAAAAGTGACTTTGTGATTTTATTAACTTAATACTTTAACGGGAAAACTTATGTCTGTGGAAATTATTGCGCCTTTGGCCATAATTATGCCTCGATTGTCTGTATGAAGGCCGATGCGGAGATTGAATAAATTGTTCCGTGGAAAATTCGGGATGTCTGGAAATAGGAAGCGTCGTCCTGATAAGCCTTTCAATGTCGCGCACATCGTGGCTCTGGTCAGGTGTGGCAAAAGAAATTGCATGCCCTTTATGCCCTACCCTTCCTGTGCGGCCGATACGGTGCACATAATTTTCTGTGTCTTCGGGAAGGTCGTAATTAATAACCAGCTCAATTCCGGTAACATCAATCCCTCGGGCAGCAATATCAGTAGCAACCAGCACTTTATATTTACCTGATTTAAAGCCTTCCAGTGCTTCACGGCGCTGATTCAGGGAACGGTCAGAATGTATTTCGGCAGCCCTGTGGCCCATATTCCTGATTGCTACCGTAATCTTTCTTGCATTATGTTTGGTGCGGGAGAACAAAAGAATTGAGCCGTGGTATTGCATAAGTAATTTTCCCAAAAGCCGCAACTTGGCATCTTTTTTTACAATAAATAATTCCTGGGTAACGCGTTCCGGGATAGTGCCTGAAGGGGCGATTTCAACAGAAACCGGAAGTTTCATATATTTAGCGGCGATGGCCATAATCTCTTTGGGAATAGTCGCAGAAAAAAGCATGGTCTGTCTTTCCTTAGGCAGAAAACGTAAAATCTGTTCTATCTGCGGGGCAAAACCCATATCCAGCATGCGGTCTGCTTCATCAAGTACGAGCATTATTACATCATTAGTCAAAATATTCCAGCGCCTCATGTGGTCAAGGAGCCTGCCCGGAGTGGCAATTACAATGCGCGGGTTTTTACGCAGCGCCTGTACCTGTGGCGGCATCGGAGCACCACCGATAAGACAGGCAGTGCGCATTCCGAATGAATATGCGATTCCCCGGAAAGCCTCGTCAATCTGGATAGCCAATTCCCTGGTCGGCGCAAGCACTAATCCTGTACCTTTTTTTTGCGCCAGGCGCTGCACCATGGGAATGGCAAAAGAATGGGTTTTACCGGTTCCTGTCTGCGCAATACCGATGATATCCTTACCTTCAATTGCCAGAGGGATTGCCTTGAGCTGAATCGGCGTGGGCACATTGAATTTTATGCGTTCAAGGATATCCAGAATTTTCGGTGCAATACCCAAACCGTAAAAACCCTGATTCGGCTGACTGGCTACTTGTTGAACGTTAGCTATATTAGCTGATTTATTCATCATAATGTTTTGGAAATTTTAGACCTGTGGCCTGAAACCAACTGACCAAGATGAACATGACAATAAGCTTCATGATTATAGATGCTTAAGATTTGCTTACAGTGCGGATACCTGCACTTCCTGCCTTTACATGATGTTCTGACTGGTTTAATGGCTGCTCCTTTTCAGATAATACAGAAAAAAAATCCGTAAAGGTTAGCTATCTTCCTCTACGGCTTAAGATTTTCTAATCTTTCTGTAATATATTATACTACTTTATTTAAATTTGTCAACATAACTCTAGGATAATCATTCCATCCTGCTGGATACTTAATATAGCAAAGGTTTTAAAAATTATTTTATATATTATTTTACTCTTTCGCTGGCTGGAAGGGGCGACGGGTTTTCTTCGATTTCTGTGGGCAGCCCCATTTTATTAAGTAATCCGATAAAAGGATCAGGATCTAATTCCTCGACGTTAACCATAGTTTTGACATCCCAGTCGCCTTTGGCGATAAGCATGGCAGCGGCTACAGGTGGGACACCGGCAGTATAAGAAATTGCCTGCGATTCTACTTCCTTATAGCATTCGGCGTGGTCACAGGTATTATAAATAAAGATTTCTCTGTTCTTTCCGTTTTTTGTACCTTTAACATAATTTCCGATACAGGTTTTTCCGGTATAATCGGGGGCAAGCGATGAAGGATCCGGCAGAATGGCTTTCAGGACTTTCAAAGGAACCACTTCAGCGCCTTCGGCGGTTTTAATGGGTTTTTCTGAAGTTAAACCTAAGTTGGTCAGTACAGTAAAAACATTTATATAGTGGTCGCCAAAACCCATCCAGAAACGGATGCTGTTGGCGTCGATATTTTTCGATAAAGAATGGAGTTCATCGTGGCCGTTTAGATAAACCGGCATTTTGCCTACGACGGGAAAATCATAAATCATCTTTATGGAATGGACTTTTTCCATCACCCACTTTCGGTCAATCCACGTCCAGACCTTTTTGAATTCGCGGAAATTTATTTCCGGGTCAAAGTTGGTGGCAAAATATTTTCCGTGGCTTCCGGCGTTGACATCCAATATATCAATAGTATCAATCTTATCGAAATAATGCTTTACCGCCAGCGCGCAATAGGCGTTTACAACCCCGGGGTCAAACCCGCAGCCCAAAATCGCGGTGATTCCGTTTTCCTTGCAGCGGTCTTTTCGCTTCCATTCATAATTGGCATACCACGGCGGGTCTTCGCATACTTTGTTGGGCTCTTCATGTATGGCGGTGTCTAAATAGGCGACGCCTGTTTTTATGCAGGCTTCCAATAAAGACATATTCACATAGGCCTGGGCAAGATTTATTACGATCTGTGAATTGGTTTCTTTTATGAGTTTCATTGTGGCCGGAATATCTAAAGCATCAATTTGCCGCGAATATATTTTCTTGGTTTTATCTTTAGCGTGATTTTTCTTCTTTACGCTTTCGATAATCATATCGCACTTATGCTGTTTTCTGGAGGCGATGCAAATGTCTCCCAAAACATCATTATTCTGTGCGCATTTATGCAAAGCCACATGGGCAACGCCACCCGCCCCAACGATTAAAACATTTTTTTTCATTAATTTGCCTCCTAATTTAAATCGCTAAATTTATCACGATAAACTATTAATAAAATCTTTGTAATTAAACCTGTGCACCAAATCGATTTTTCCATTTAGCCTCTTCACCGCGATTGACGGCATTTTAAGCCCGTTAAACCAATTTTTTTTAACCATAGTATAACCGCCGGCATCGGAAAATTTGACAATGCTTCCGATTTTCAATTTGGATTTTAAATTATAAGTGCCGAATACATCGCCAGCCAGGCAAGAACGACCGGCAATCATATATTTATAACGGCCATTGCCTTTATCTTTTATTTTGGCGTTTATCCTGTAAATCAATAAATCCAGCATGTGCGCTTCGGTCGAGGCGTCGACTATGGCGATGTCAATTTTGTTATGGACTATGTCTAAAACCTTTGTAACCAATTCCGTTGATTCGGTGATTGCGCTCTCTCCGGGCTCTAAATAAACCTGCACTCCGAAACGTTTGCTAAATTCCTTTAATTTTTTGCAGAATTTTTCCAAAGGATAACCTTCTTTGGTAAAATAAATTCCGCCGCCGAGGCTCACCCATTCCAAACGCTTAAGCAAATCACCATATTCACGGCTTATATAATCAAGATTTAAAGAAAAATTCCTGAAATCATTATTTTCGCAGTTAAAGTGAAACATTACGCCGCTGATTAGAGAGAGTGTTTTTGAAAGAGATTTTTTGTCTGTAACTCCCAGGCGGGAAAATTTACGGTTAGGATTCGCTAAATCAAAATGGGAATAACTTACTTTAGGATTTATCCTTAATCCAATTTCACAATTTTTGGCATAAGGATAAAACATTTTCAATTGCGATATGGAGTTAAAAATAATTTTATCGCAAAATTTGCTGACTTCTTTTATGTCTTCTTTGGAATAACCTACGCAATAGGCGTGGGTTTCTTTGCCGAATTTCTCATAACCCAGGCGGGCTTCATAGGTGGAACTTGAAGTCGTGCCGTCCATATATTTTTTCATCAGCCCAAAAACGCTCCACGTCGAGAAACACTTGAGCGCCAATAAAGATTTCGCGCCGGAACAATCCCTGATTTTTTTAATAATCTTGAGGTTCTTTAATAACTTGCGTTCGTCAATCAGATAATAAGGCGTTTCTAAGTCCATAATCGGATTTTTATTTAATAAAAATGCGTATTTATTACATTAATATTAATCAATATTCGATTGGTTTGCAAGTTTTTTCTCGTTTTCTGTTATTATAATCGCGAACTGAAGATTGGCAATTCCAGTCGTTACAAAAAATAAATCTTGGTAACAGTTTAATATTTTAACTTATCGTGAATATTCTGGGACAAGAAAGGAATTTTCTTATTGGACAGGAGACTGAAAGAATTTATTCGTATCTCAATGCTTCGATGGGATCAAGCTGGGAAGCTTTTTGGGCTGGCCAAAGTCCGAATACTATACCCACGATTAAAGAAAATGTTGTGGCGAGAATTACAGAAAACATAGAAACTCTCACTGTCCATCCGGCAAAAAGAGTAATGAGAATAGATATGCCGCTACCCAATAAAACACCGCATATTCCGCCGATGAAAGACATTAATACCGCCTCAATCAGAAATTGCACCATAATATCTTTATTGGTTGCGCCGATTGCCTTGCGCAGGCCGATTTCGCGCGTGCGCTCACTCACCGACACAAGCATAATATTCATAATGCCGATCCCGCCGACCAAAAGCGATATGGCGGCAATCGAACCCAATAACAAAGACATTGTTTTCGTGGTGGCCTCAAGCGCATTCTTAATATCAGACATATTCCGGATCTGGAATGAATCTTCTTCATCTTTAGCCAGATGATGTTGTTTTATAATAAGATTGGTTATGGCCTCTTGCGCTGCATCGATTGAATCAGGACTTTTCGCTTCCACATAAATAGAATCAATGTATTCTTTTCCCAAGACTCTGTACATGGCTGTAGTAACGGGAATAAGCACTGTGTCGTCCTGATCATGAAAACCACCCGCGCCTTTCTCAGGCAATACCCCGATTACTTTAAAGTTAAGCAGGTTTATTTTTATTGTTTCGCCGACAGGATTTGCATCTCCGAAAAGTTCCCTGGCCACCGTCGTACCAAGCAAAACAACCCTATCTCTCATTTTTACTTCATCCTCGGAAATAAACCTTCCCACAGCCGGTTGTGAAGCGCGGATTGAGGCGTAATCCACACCCACTCCTTCAATCTGAGTATTCCAGTTCTTATTTCCGTAGACTAACTGGCCTCTGCCTGTCACCGACGGGCTTACGCTCTTTACTTCATCGGAAAGTTTTTCTATGGCACTAACATCCTGAAATGTAAAACGTGTTACCGTGCCTGCCTGCAAAGCCACTCCCATCATTCTGGATGAACCGGGCCTGACCAATAAAAGATTGGACCCTAAAGATGCCAGCTGACTCTCAATTGATTCTTTTGCTCCCTGACCTACTGCAAGCATAGCGATAACTGCTGCTACTCCGATTAATATCCCCAGAATAGACAAGAATGAGCGCATTTTATGCGATACCATTGCCCCTGCTGCCTGGCGCAGATAATCCCAAAATTCAATCTCCCGGGCTTTTCTTTCGGATTTGGATAAGACAACTTCTATTATCTTGTCGGTTTGGTTTTCCTGGGAATATTTTGCAGGAATTCCTGATTTTTCATCGGAGATAATCCGGCCGTCGAGCATACGAATGACGCGCCGGGCGTACGCAGCAACCTCTTTCTCGTGAGTAACCATAATAATGGTTTTGCCTTTTTGATTCAAATCTTTCAGAATGGAAATTATCTCTTCCTGGCTTTTGGAATCAAGATTACCGGTGGGTTCATCTGCAAAAATTATCAGAGGGTCGTTGACTAATGAACGCGCAATTGCCACGCGCTGCTGCTGGCCTCCGGAAAGCTCGTTCGGCCTGTGGCTCATCCTATCCGCAAGACCGACTTCCTCAATTTTCTGTCTTGCCCTTTCTTTTAAATGCCTCTTCCCTGCATAAATCAAAGGTAACGCTGCGTTTTCCAGGGCAGTCATCCTCGGTAAAAGATGAAACTGCTGAAATACAAAACCAGCCAGCCGATTTCTTATCGCGGATAATTCCTCATCCAAAAGTTCGTTAATCTTTTTCTTTCCTAAATAATATTCCCCGCTATCCGGCCTGTCCAATAAACCTAAGACATGCATCAGCGTAGATTTTCCCGATCCCGACGGCCCCATAATCGCCACAAATTCCCCGGGTGCAATTTTCAGAGAAACACCCTGCAGGGCCTTCACCTCTACATTGCCCATATGATAGGTCTTGTATATATTTTTTAATTCGATCATTATCTTCTGCGGCTCGGCATAAAAGGATTACTGCCTGTTGTGCTGCTTTTGGGTAAAGAATATTTTTTTGTCTTTAGTATTATTCTATCACTCTCTTTGATACCAGAAATGATTTCCACATTCTTATCGTCAGAAATACCTAATTTAACGCTTACCTTCAGCGGTTCTTTGCCGTTATCCTGTTTTACCAGGACATAATTTTCATCATTATCTTTGGATACCGCATCTTGAGGAATAAGTAAGGCATTTTCTCTGCCCTGTTCTATAAAATCCACACTGGCATTCATTCCGGAACGGAAAAACGCAGGCGCCTCTCGGGGAGTTAAATCGACTTCATAGATAGTTACATTATTGACGGTTTTTGATTCATAATAGATATGTTCAACAGAAGAATTTATTTTTATATCGGGATATGCATCCAGAGTGATGATTGCTTTCATATCGGGTGTGATTTTACCGATATCCGTTTCGTCGACCTGTGCACGGACAATCAGCTGGTCTGATAATACCAATACAGCATCGGCAGTGGTTATGGTCTGGCCGGGCTGCGTTTTTGCCACAATCACTTCTGCGTCAATAGGCGCAAGTAAAGGTATGGGCTTATAGGTATCCTCCCAGTATTTCAAATCTTCTTCCCCTTTGCCTCTGGCAGCATCCAGTAGAGCAGCCCTTTCTGTTGAGCTCATCCACGCCAGAGTCTGCCCGGTCTTTACCTTTTCGCCTTCCTGGACTAAAATATCCTCAATCCTGCCGTTGACCGGAGGTTTTATTTCCAGGCGGTTCTTGGGCAGGACTGTGCCGGTACAAGAAATAAAGGTTTTGATTGAACCCATAACCGGCACAATCTCTCTAACTATCTCGTCTGAAGGGCTTTTCTGTTTTATTCTGGTTACATAAAAACCTGCAACACCTAAAATAATTACAACAGCAAAAAACAATAATAATTTTTTATTCCGCATATTCTAATGTCTCTCCTTTCGCCTGGATCCAATTTGCCTCAGCCAATAAGGCATTTGCCCGGGCATTCAAGAATGTTTTTTTCGCATTTACTAAATCATTCTCTATGATAATCCAGTTATCAAAGGCAATAAAACCTGTCGAATATTGTGCCTCTGCTATTTTGGAGCGCTCTTCGGCAGCCTCCAGGGATTTACTTTGCACATCTACAGTCTCAATGGCGTCTTGTAATGCCACCCACATTTTCTCAAGGCCGACAACAGCGCTGTCTCTTGCGCTTCTTTCATCGGCTTCTGCCTGTTTGTATACAGCCTGTGCCTGGGAAATCTGGGCCAGCCTTAATCCGCCTTCAAGTATGGGCATAGTCAGACTTAATCCCAGATTCCACTGGTTATTTTCAGGAGGCCAGTGCGAGTTGGTTTTACTAGCGCCTGCTCCGCCTGAAACTTTCGGGACAAAATTTGCATACGCGGATTTTAAACTGAAAGCGGCGGCGTTCTTCTTTGCCGCAGCCTGTAATAAAGAGGGATTGTTTTTTACCAGAGCCTCGAGATCGGGAATTTCTTTAGCAGTATCACGGACTGTAAAATCTCCTTTCACAGACATAGGCGCAAATTCCTTGCGTCCCATTTCTTTGGTAAGCTGCCTCTGCGCCAACTCCACATCTCTCTTTGCCTGGGAAAGCTCGAAATTAGCCTCTGCGCTATTCGCCTCTGCGGTCAACAGCGCACCTTTATGTTCCAATCCGGATTGATAACGCAAGGATATCAATACCAGACTATCTCTTCTGATTTTTACAATTTCTTCCGCTACATACATTAATTCCTGGGCCTTTAACAAATTAATGAATGCAGTGCGTAAATTCAACCTTACCTCGGAGGAAGTAAACCTGTAACCTTGCTGGGCATATTTTATATTTTCGGAAGCGGATTTTATATCATTATCAGTCTTAAAACCATCGAACAATAACTGCGTTCCGCTTACGCCGTATGTGTATGTATTGGTGATTTTGGTTGTTTTGGTCCGGGATGCGTCTACGCTTGCGTCTACTTGGGGATAAATAGTGCTGGCGGTAATTTTTTCACTGGCCTGGGACTCCTTTACATTTTCCTGCGCAGAAATTAAGTCAGGATGGTTCTTCTGGGCTTCTTTAATACAATCCTGCCAGGTGAGAATTTCTTCGGCTGATGCATTATACAAAAAGAAGCTCAAAAATAATAAAATTATAAAAAATTTTATAAATTTATTCATTATTTATTATTTGTTTTTTCTTTCTTAATGCTTGCCATCATCTTACTCATATGGCTAAGGAATTCATTGAATTGGTCTGCCGGGATAAGGCCGATGGCTTCTCCTGGCTTGGCAAAAACTATCAGCTTATCCCCTGCCTTGACCCCAAAAGATTCCCTCAATTCCGAAGGTATTACCACCTGCCCTCGCTCTCCTACTGTTACCGCACCATACATCTTAGGCCCATGAAATGCCGCCATATTAATCCTCCTTTTGATAATAAATTATCTACAAAACAATATCTTGGGTATGTTTGGTATGAT
This sequence comes from Candidatus Omnitrophota bacterium, assembly GCA_028711115.1. Taxonomy (GTDB): domain Bacteria; phylum Omnitrophota; class Gorgyraeia; order Velamenicoccales; family JABMQK01; genus JAQTSV01. The sequence goes on along the minus strand of JAQTSV010000001.1, from coordinate 587,928 downwards.
TTATATGTCTAATATGATAAGTATGACATAGCATACTGACTCTGTCAAGCGAAATTAAGGAAAATATTGATTAATGAAAGGTCTTTAAATATGCAATGTGATAACCAAACATATAAAAAGGCTATGATTGATTGATTGATTCAATCATAGCCTCCTAACTTTTCTCGTTATCCGAGGAAATGAAATTACTGGAATCTTCGGCTAAGGACAGGTTAAAACCTGTTTGATAGCATTTTTTTCTATGACCGGTTATATTTTTTGTGCCAGTCGCCAGGTAAACGCCAAATTATTCAAACTTAATCTCATCCAAATAAAAATCAAATTCTTGTGGATTCTTATCCATATTCGCCATCCAGCAGAAACCGCCGATGATACTGGTCATATTTTTCCCGGTCAGGTCAATGGTATATTGCGTCCATTCCTTGTTAAGAACGATTGGGCCTATATTCGCCATACCGGAATCCCCAAACTGACCGCCAATGCCACCTACTTTAAAATTATCGATGTACTCACCGCCTTTTGCTCCCCTCGCCCAAAAGGTAAGCTTAGTGGCTTTGGAAAGATCATATCCGGCGTCAATATTACCCCAGTTGTTTGCTGGATTCTGCCAGTATATACCTGCCCAACGCGCACCTTGATAAGCACATGCGCAGTAATTAATCTTAATGCATGTGTTGCCTGAGTAAGGATTTTCTTTGGAGGCGCCGTCATATTTAATGTCGCCGTAATCTCCCATCCAACCTGAGGGAACAAAATGGTTATTTGCTGAACCTCTGTCGGAGTAGACATAAAACGGCATATTCTGGGGCTGTCGACCTTGCGGCTTTATGGCAGGATCTGCCTCGAACTTTATGTCATCCAGATAAAAATTGCATCCGTCCGCATTCAGGTCTGCCGTAGTTGCCCAGCCAAAACCGCCGTTAATATAAGAAAGGTCCTTGCCTGCCACGTTAATAGTATATTGAGTCCAGGTGTTTGTTAATTCTACCGGACCAAATTCTATAAGCGTAGAATCCGCATATTCGCCTTTTATGCCGCCTATCATAAACTTCTGGATTACCTCGCCGCCCTTTGCGCCTTTTGCCCAAAAAGTTACCTTAGTCATACTGCTAAGATCAAAACCTCCGATTTTTGAACCCCAGTTGTTTACGGAACTCTGCCAATATACGCCTGCCCAACCCTGGCCATTGGATTTTTTTGCATTGTAGATAAACTGAATAGCAGTGGACCCGGAGTGCGGATTGACCATATCCCCTTCATTCATTTTTATATCTCCATAATCGCCTATCCAACCCGAAGGAACATAATGGTTCTGTTTGTCGCCTTTATCCAAATAAACCACAAATTCTTTTGCATCGCCTAGAGATTCTCCCCTAAAGTCTTCTCTGTGAATTACAGGCTCTACCCTGACGGGCGTTTCTATCCCATACCTCGACTCGTCACATTTGTCTCTGGAAAAAACAGGGCTTGCTATTAAGACAAACAGTAGCAATGTAAGAATCGCTCTTTTCATTCCCGCTCCTTTGTTAAAATACTTTTGTTTTATTATGTGATATATTTGAAGTGATATGTTGCTTTTGAAAGTTTCTCAAATAACTTCTCGTCTTGTATAACAACCGGTGAGGTATCTACAAGTTTGGAAAGCCCTTCCCAGAATCCAAACCAGCCAAGCGGCATAAGGAAAATACCTGCAATCTGAATTGCCAGCTCGCTTAAGAACTTATAATATGTTGCCAGGGTTAAAAAACTCAATGAACAAATGCCGATAAGAACAAACATCAGCCCCCGCATACGAATAAAGGTAAGAACTTTTTGCTTTTGCAAAAACTTCTGACGAAAATGTTTTTTGAGGCGGTTAGTAACCATCTTTTCCGACTCTTCATTTTTTAATGAAACGGGGGCATGAATTGTGATGATAAAATCGCCCGTGCCAGTTTCTTTGTAGCGTTTCTTTAACTCCTCTAAAAAATCTCCCGACACCGTGCGTTCACTTAATGGCCGGGGATCAAAGTCAGAAAAGATATCATCCCAGGTATCGATAACAACACCTATCTCCCTTAAGGCATTAGCCCTTTGCTCTGCTTTTCCTTTGGAATCATCCATCATTTTCTGCGCCTATGTTTAGCAAATGTTTTCAAATAGATTATTAAACCACCTATGAATTATATATACAATACCTTAATATGGCAAGGATATTCTAGAATTAGAGATGATTTCATAATTCACTTCTTATTCTTTTTCCGGAGATATTCATCGAACTTCGACCAGAACGGGTCCACTTCAGGATGTTTAAGCTTATTCTTTTTACCTTTATTGTAGACATGGACTCCTTCTTTGAAAGAAACAACTTCTCCTGCGATGCAGGATTTGATGCCTTCATCTTCCAACGTCTTAACCACTTTCCTGGCATTTTTCTTATTTACCGTTGCCAAGAGCGTGCCTTCGCTTATGGAAACATACGGATCGATGCCAAAACATTCGCAGGTTTTTTTTACTTCATCCTGAATTATAATATCGTCGAGAAAAATATCCATGCCTACGCGGCTGTGCTGAGACATTTCAAAAAGCCCGCCTAAAACTCCGCACTCGGTCGCGTCATGCATGGCAGTTACGCCTTTTATACGCGCCGTGATTAATGCGTCTTTGACTGTGGACATCTGATAATAAATACTTTGTGCCTTTTTTACAAATGCCCTTCCGTATTTTTCTTCGAGGAATTCCGGAAAATACGCTGCCATAAGCCCCGTGGTTTCTATTGCCGGGCCTTTGGAAATTATAATCGCATCCTTGGGCTGAGCCTTGGGGATGATGAGCGATTTGCGTTTACCCACGCCGAACATAGTCGCTCCTCCAACCATAGGATAGTTGCAACCGCTGTAGCGCGCTGTGTGCCCTGTAATAACCGCTATTCCCAATTTCTTACATTCAAGATGCACTGTCTGCCACATTCCACGCAATTCTTTTTCTGTCATTTCAGGAGGAAGGTTTAAATCCACCGCCAGATAACGCGGAGGAATTCCGCTTACCGCGACGTCGCTTGCCAAAATATGCACTGCAAACCACGCTGCCTTTTCTATACCGAGTTCTCTGGCGATATAAAACGGGTCTGTGGACATAACCATTACATTTCCGCCGAGAGAGATTACTCCAAAGTCAACTCCGTGTTGCGGCTTGACAATTACGGATGAATCTTTATTGCCCAACCGCGGATAGATGACTTTGGTAAAAAAATCCGGCGTAATTTTTCCTAACCTAGGAAGCTTCTTCATATACTCTCCTTTTTATGTCGCGCCCAACAAAAAACCCTTATGCCAAAAGCATAAGGGTATAAATTTACTTTCCCTCCGCTGGCATTATCCAGATCAGGTTCATTGGGTAATCCGTTTAATATACGCCCGCCACTGATACGTCGGCGGGCGTCCGCCAAAGTTTTAGTGGCGGACGGAACTCTCAGGCCGATTTACGGCCTCCCCGTTTCTCAATATATTAATTAAACCACAAATCTGTCAATTTTTAAATAGGAAACTTATAAATCTCTATTTAATAAATAGAGGAGGCGATTTTCTGCCTCCCCTATCTTATTCACAGAAACACTACGCGCTAGCTGTTATTGTTTTTGGCAATTGCACTCTGTGTTACATTTGCCGTCAGCGCAGTGGCAGCTACCCTTAGCGCAGCAGTTTGCGTTGCAGTTGCATTTTCCGTTCACGCAACAGCTTCCTTTTACGCACGCACAGGAAGTTTTTGCGCAACAATTTTCTGCTGCAGCCAAAGCATAACCGCTGCCCAAAAGCATAGACATAATAATAAACAACACAAAAATATACTTCTTCATAATATTTCTCCTTTATTTTATAAAACGTATTTGTTATTTTTGATTAGATGCGTTTCTATTACGCTTTGGGAGGATGAAAGATATCTTCGGTATATAAATAAAGGTAGGTAAAATCAAGATTTTGCGCAATATATCCGGTAAAGATAAGCGCGGGCGTAAAATTGCTTTTCGGTAAGAATACCTGAGTTGCCTGATAACTGCAAACGCAAGGCTTGGCGGTATTATGGCATTTGGCATTGCTGTGGCATTTATTTGAAGTACAACATGCACAATCCTTGTGATTGCTAGCATAAGTCTCGCCGATAAATCCGCTGACCAACGCAAAAATCATAAAACTTACCAAAGCTGTTAGGCATATCTTCTTCATATATATGATTATACCTCATAATCTTAGAAAAATCAATGGTTACTCTCGTGTGAGTCAAAGGAAACTTCTCACTATTTACAAGCATGTATTATAAAGCGAGGACGGAGTGATAATCAAAAGAACTCTGGAATTAGCAATGCTATCTGTTCTTAAAAAATCTCTTTAATGCATAGAATATCAAAACTAGCATTAAAGAATAAACTCCGATGTAAACTTTTTTCCTGCTGATTGGCCGAATAACTGTGCTACCCGAAGTTATTTTCTTTATTTCAGAAGCATGGATATCCAAATCGCCTCCATGCTCCGGACAGCTTCGATGAAACGTACCAGAAACTTCTACGATATCTCCTTTTTTATGATAGTCCCCAATATAGAGGATATCTTGAATCATTATCTTGGGAGCCCAAATACCAATCGCAATAGTGCCGTCATTTACATGCAGCCATACATGATCTCCTCGAATCATTACATCTCCTATAACCTCTCCTTTATAGTTTACAGTTTTACCGTCATACTGTTTGGTGCCATTTAACAAGTCCGAACTCGTAGATATCTGAGCATAACAGTTAGAACTAGAAATAATCAGCACCAAGCATAACATCACAAAAAAGAAAAAGCTTTTCACTTTCATCTACCTTTCACAAACGCTACAAAAAAACCAATAAGCGCAAAAACCGACATTAACTCAAGTCTTCCCGCCCACATTTCGATTATATAGGTCATCTTTAATATTGCCGGCATACTTGCATCGGTTATTCCACAGGAAAGTCCAACGTTGCCAGCAGCAGAAGTCGATTCAAACAGGGCATTTAAAAATGGGTAACCTAATCCTACTCCCACAAGAGTGCCCAGTCCGTAAAGGAAAAAATATCCCAATGTAACAATCAAAACTGCTCGTACCTGTTTATCATCAATAAACATCGTTCTTATATGATGAAATCTTTGTACTATGACAGCGCTTGGCGAAAGCATCATTTTTTTTATATCTTGTCTGAATGCTTTATAAATAATTCCCACGCGCAGCATTTTAATACCCCCGGCCGTAGAACAAGCGCAACCTCCCAGGACCATGGCAATGATTATCCCGGTTAACGCTAAATCTCCCCATTCCTTAAGAAACTGTTGCGCATATATTGTCATGTAACCGGTTGTGGTTTGTCCTGAGATGATCTGAAAAAATCCCTTGCGGAAAAGTATCATTCCATCCGAATAAACACCCCATTGCCTCAAGCCAGCCATCGTAATCAAAGTAACAATCATAGTGATAAACAAGAGAGTCCGCATTTCGATATTTTTCCATATTTCTTTAAAATTACCTGTCCAAATTTGATAGTGCAAATTAAAATTGAATGAGCCGATGACCATAAAGAAAATTGTAACAATTTCAAACATCAAACTGTGATAGTAAAGAATATTAATTGATTGCGGGGCAAAACCTGCGGTATCGAATCCAGCCATAAAAATACAGACAGCGTGAAAGAATGCGCTGTGAGGCTTCAATCCTATAGACATCCCTACCAAACCTAACACAATAGTGCCTAGAATCAAGTACGCTATGCTAATAGCCCAAATAAAACGCGCCGTATGGATAACGTTGGGGACCAATTTCTCATCGCGCCCTTCCCCAAGATACAGATTAAGCGAACCGTTGGTGCCTCCGACCAAGAACGAAATTGCAATAATGGCGATTCCCTGCCCGCCGATAAAAGGCCCTAAGTGACGCCATAAGTTATGAGTTCTAGCAAGGTGATCCAAATCCTGCACAAGAGTTAGTCCAGTTGTGGTAAAACCGGACATGGTTTCGAAACAAGCGTCAAGAAACGATTTATAATGACCGCTTAAGAATAACGGTATAGCGCTAAGCGCCATCGCAGCCAACCACGAAAGAGCAATAACAACCATTGCTGGGCCGGTATGTAGCTCCTTATCCGTTTTACATAACCAGCTTAAAGCCAAGCCGATAAATATAGCAATATTAGCGCTTATCAAGAAATCCAAAGCAGGATTAGGTTCACTAAACAAAACGAGTCCGGCAATAAACGGTAAAAACATTGTAAGACCAATACCGATTATTATTCTTCCCAGATAATAGCCGATATTCTTGATATCGTTTGCTTGAGGTTTAAGTATCATCGTATATATTGAATTGCTAATGCAAATAGTGAACCTACTCCAATAATTACCGCTACATACACTGCTTCCCAGAATATTCCCAGCGTAACAGTATAAAAAACAGCGTTTTTCTTCATAGTATTAAATCTCTCCTTATATACAAGGCCCAAATACACAAAAAACCAGAGAATAAAACACTCTGGCACTGTATAAAACCTAACTTATCTTTTATTTATTCTATGAGATTACAATACGCTTAGCAAACAAGGAAGGCAAGTCAAAAAAAGGTCAAAACTAGGAATTAGTATCAGAATGTAGACGGTAGCCTATGCCCGGCTCAGTAAGGATGTAGGTTGGCCGATCGGGGTTGGGTTCGATTTTGCTGCGCAAATTACTCATCGTAACGCGTAAAAGGTGTAAAATGCCTTCATAATTTTCTGTTTTATCCCAAATCTCACGCAGAATTTGTTTATGCGTAATGACTTTACCGGAGTTTAAAAGAAGAAGTTTAAGAATGTCATATTCAGTCGGAGACAAATCGATTTCATTATCATCGACAGTTACCCGACGGCTAGTAATATCCACAACGAGCTTGCCTGAACACAAGATCTCCTCTTTTTCTAAAGGCAGCAGACGCCTCATAACCGCATTCAAACGCGCCAGCAGCTCTCCGACAGAAAAAGGCTTGGTAAGATAATCGTCTGCTCCGGCATCAAGCGCAGCAATCTTCTCAAGCGGATCATCCCTTACCGATAAAATGATTATGGGAATTTTTGTGCGTTTACGGATTTTTGCAATAACTTCTCTTCCATCCATATCAGGAAGGCCCAAGTCAAGAATTATGGCATCCGGATGGACACTAACCGCCTCGATTAAGGCTTCTTTACCTTTTGTTGCTTCAAAAACGCCGTAACCATATGCCGAAAGAGATGTGTTAAGAAAACTGCGTATGGATTTCTCGTCGTCTACAACAAGAATTCTTAAATTGTTCTGTTCTGCCATAATACTTTTACTCCAGCGGAAGTTCTATAATAAACTTAGCGCCTTTACCAAAAATACTCTCTGCGCTGATATGACCGCCGTGAGCCTCAATAATATTTTTTGAAATACTTAAACCCAAACCGGTTCCCAATATATTTTGAGCGCGCTGCACCCGGTAGAACTTGTCAAAAATACGCCCCAGGTCTTCCTTGGGAATTCCATAACCATAATCTCGCACAGAAACGCGCGCCTTTTTGCCAATAAAAAAAGCTTCAATTTCAATGGGAGAACCGTTTGACGAATACTTTAAAGCATTATCAATAAGATTCGAGAACGCCTTGAGCATATACGGAAAATCTACGGCCACTTCGGGCATGTCCTTTGGGATGTTTATTTTTATATTTCTGCTGCCTATCTTATCTTTTAGCTGCTCAAAACACGCTCCTATGAAATCTCTCAAATCGCACGGTTTTTTAGAAATCCGTAGTACACCGGATTCTGTTCTGGTCATATCCAAAAGGTTATTTACAATATGATTCAGCCTGTCGGATTCACCACGGGCCGTTTCCAAGAGTTCATTCTTTTGCTGCGCGTCAAGTTTTGATTTACTATCCAGAAGAGCGCTCAAAGTCCCAGTAATCGAAACAAGCGGTGTTTTTAGATCGTGAGAGATTGAGCTTAAGAGCGCTGAATGAAGTTTCTCTGTCTGGCGTTGGATAATTTGCGCTCTGACTTTTGAAGTAAGCGTGCTTACAATAAGCCCAACCACTAAAAAAGCTGCAAAGGTAAAAAGATACTCAAAGTCGTGGACATTCAAGGTGAGATACGGCGGAACTAAGAAAAAGTCAAACGCAAGGACGCTCAATACTGAGGTTACTATGGCCGGCCCCTGCCCCCAACGAATAGCAGCTATTACGACGGCTAGAAGATAAAACATCACGATATTTGTCGGCTCAAGCCTTCTTTTGACAAGTTCACCGAACACAGTCATGATGAAAACAAGCCCTGCGCTTATCAAATAAGGAGAAATTTTATCTAGAAGAGTTTTTGACTTTTGCATATTTATCAAATTCTTATTTTACCACGCCCGATTCTAACTACAAGAAGATTAAGGTGTCGAGGGTAGGCAGATTATTTTTTTGCACTGGTAGCAGGCCTTACGGGTCAGAAACAGTCCTTTTCAAAGTAATATAAACTTCGGCAACCATTTTTAATCTCTCTCTAATTATAAGTTTTACTACCCGGAAGTTTACGTTTAGCCTGATATTCCTGGAGGGATTTTACCTGCAATTTACCTTTCAATATGGCCTCTATGCCGTTTACTGCTGCCTGCGCTCCCTGAATTGTAGTTATACAAGACACGCCGTGCATAACTGCCAGGCTTCTGATGGGTCTGGTATCAGACTGGCCTTTCGAACCCGAAGGGGTATTGATAATCAGAGATATTCTTCCTTTTTTTATAAACTGCAATATATCGTCGTTACCGCTGCTTAGTTTTTTCACTTCCTCCACCTCAATATTATTAGAACGTAAAACCTTGGCCGTTCCTTTTGTTGCCAATATTTTAAACCCCATATCAAAAAGCTTCTTGGCAATAAATACTATATTTCTTTTGTCGCTATTCTTCACACTGATAAATACCGTCCCGTTCTTGGGAAGCGCAGAACCTGCTGCCTCCTGGGATTTATAAAACGCGATTCCAAAAGATGAATCTATGCCCATAACCTCTCCTGTGGATTTCATCTCCGGTCCAAGTATTATATCCACTCCGGAGAATCTGGAAAATGGCAGCACAGATTCCTTGACGGAAATATGCTGCGGCTGAATTTCATTTACAAAATTCAGCTCTGATAATTTCTTACCCACCATAACTTCTGCTGCTATCTTTGCCAAAGGAGCGCCTATTGCCTTGCTCACAAAGGGAACGGTCCTTGAGGCACGGGGATTAACCTCCAAAACATATACAGTATCATTTTTTACGGCGAATTGAATGTTGAGCAACCCCTTAACCTGTAATTCTTTTGATATAGCATGGGTATATTTTCTAATAGTGTCAATAATTTCATCGTCTAGAGTATGAGGCGGAAGCACGCAGGCAGAATCTCCCGAATGCACTCCGGCTTCTTCAATATGTTCCATAATTGCGCCTACAACCGTAATTTCACCATCCGAAACCGCATCGACATCAACCTCCACGGCATCTTCCAAAAATTTATCGATTAAAATCGGGCTGTCCGGAGAGACATCGTGGGCTTCTCTTAAAAATAACTTCAGCGACTCTTCATTATAAACAATCCTCATGGCCCTGCCGCCCAAGACATAAGAAGGCCTTACCAACACAGGAAAACCAATACTTTTTACAACCTTCAAAGCCTCTTCCATGGAGAACACAGAACCATTTTCCGCCTGGTTAATTTTTAATTTCTTGAGAATCTTGGCAAATTTTTCCCGGTCTTCAGCCAAATCTATCGATTCTACGCTGGTGCCGATAATGGGCGCTCCTGCCTGTTCCAATCTTTTGGCTAAGTTTAAAGGAGTCTGCCCGCCAAACTGTACTATCACGCCGTCGGGTTTTTCTTTGTCGATAATATTCATCACGTCTTCAAAAGTAAGCGGCTCAAAATATAATTTATCAGAAGTATCGTAATCCGTAGAAACTGTTTCAGGGTTAGAATTAACCATTATAGTCTCGTATCCCAATTCCTTGAGGATAAACGAGGCGTGGCAGCAACAATAATCAAATTCGATTCCCTGTCCGATTCTGTTCGGACCTCCGCCTAAAATCATAATCTTTTTCTTCTTGGAGATCCTGATTTCATCTTCCTGTTCATAAGTCGAGTAATAATAAGGCGTGTGCGCCTGGAATTCTGCTGCACAGGTATCAACCAATTTAAAAGTAGCCTCAATGCCATTTTTCTTCCGCCAATTCCTCACTGAAAGTTCGTCGGAGTTAATGAATTCAGCGATTTGCTTGTCGCTAAAACCGTATTCTTTTGCCCTGCGCAGCGAATCCAGGCTTAAACTTTTATTTTTATTAAACTCTTCTTTTAGAGAATCCTCTAAATTGACAATCTCCCGAATGTTTTCGATAAACCAAGGATCGATTTTGGTTAGCGAAGATATCTCTTCATTGCTATAGCCTTTCTGCAGGGCGTATTTTATATAGAAAATCCTTGCAGCGTTTGGCTCTTTTAATCTGCGTTTAACTTCTTCGTCGGGAATATCCTCAAATTTTAATTTATTATCCAGGCCGGAATTACCCATTTCCAGCCCCCGCAAACCTTTTTGCAATGCCTCTTTAAAGGTACGGCCAATAGCCATGGTTTCCCCCACTGATTTCATGGATATGCCCAAGATGTCTTTCACCTCCGGAAACTTCTCGAAAGTAAATCTGGGGATTTTTACCACGCAGTAATCAATCGCCGGCTCAAAACAGGCAGGGGTCTTTTGGGTGATGTCATTGGGAATTTCATCCAATGTGTAACCCACAGCTAATTTTGCCGCGATCTTGGCAATAGGAAATCCCGTTGCCTTAGAAGCCAAGGCAGAACTCCGGGAAACCCGAGGGTTCATTTCAATGATAACCATTCTTCCTGTCTGGGGATGAACGGCAAACTGAATATTAGAACCGCCTGTTTCTACACCTATTTCTCTGATACAGGCAATTGCTGCATCGCGCATCTTTTGATATTCTCTATCCGTTAATGTCTGTATGGGTGCCACGGTAATGCTATCGCCGGTGTGTATACCCATGGGATCAAAATTCTCAATAGAACAGATAACCACCACATTATCCTTTAAATCCCGCATTACCTCTAATTCAAATTCCTTCCAGCCGATAACTGATTCCTCGATGAGAATTTCGCTAATCATACTTGATTCAAGGCCGCGCACAGCCAGTTCCTTAAACTCCTCCATATTATAAGCTGTGCTGCCGCCGGTTCCGCCTAAATTAAAACTCGGCCGGATAATCACCGGGAATCCTATCTTTTCTACAACAACAATGGCTTCCTTTAAATTATAGGCTTTATCGCTCTTGGGCAAATCCAAACCAATCTTCTGCATTGCCTGTTTAAATAATTGCCTGTCTTCGCCTTTTTTTATGGCCTTTATATTTGCACCGATAGTTTCCACTTTATATTTTTTTAATACACCTTTTTCTGCCAGGGCTACAGCCAAATTTAAAGCCGTTTGGCCTCCTAAAGTAGGAAGAAGAACATCAGGCCTTTCTTTGGCGATAATCTTGGTTAACACTTCAGTAGTCAAGGGTTCTATATAGGTCTTATCTGCAATCTCTGGGTCAGTCATGATAGTTGCGGGATTTGAATTCACCAAAATTACCCTGTATCCCTCCTGTTTTAATACCTTACAGGCTTGCGTCCCGGAATAATCAAACTCACAGGCCTGGCCGATAACAATCGGCCCTGAGCCAATGATGAGTATTTTTTCGATGTCAGTCCTTTTAGGCATATTTTTTCATCATTTTGATAAACGTCCCGAACAAATACTGGGCATCATGCGGGCCCGCAGAAGCCTCGGGATGAAACTGCACGGAAAATAGAGGCAATTTTTTATGCCGCATCCCCTCGAGCGTCTGGTCATTTAAATTTATGTGTGTTATCTCGATTTCTTTTTTGCTGAGAGAACCTATATCCACGCAAAATCCGTGATTCTGCGTGGTAATGGAAACTCTGCCGGTCTTCAAATCTTTTACCGGATGATTTGCACCGTGATGTCCGAATTTAAGTTTGTAAGTCTTGCCACCCAAAGCAAGGCCCAACATCTGATGCCCCAGGCAGATTCCAAACATAGGAACTTTTCCTATTAATCTTTTAGTTGTATCTATTACATATTTAACTGCCGCCGGATCGCCAGGGCCATTGGAAAGCAATAATCCGTCGGGCTTGAGCTTCAAAATCTCGCTGGCTCCTGTATTTGCAGGCACAACTACAACCTGGCATTTATTTTCCACGAGTTTTCGCAAAATATTATATTTTGTCCCGCAATCTAAAACGATTACTTTAAATCCCTTTTTATTGACCTGCGACCATACATACATCTTGTCATTGACGACTTCCTTGACTAAATCTATACCTATCAATCCCGGCGAATTTCTGGCTTTCTGGACTAATTTTTTTTCGTCCAAATCCTCGGTCGACAAAACCGCCTTCATTGCACCAGCTTCTCTGATATGTAAAGTAAGCGCCCTCGTATCTATGCCTTCAATACCCAAAATATTATTTTCTTTAAGATAATCTCCCAGCGATTTTTCTTTTCGCCAATTGCTGGCAATCTTACTGCATTCCTTGACCACAAAACCTTCCACAAAAGGTTGTCTTGATTCCACGTCTTCTTTATTTATACCGTAGTTACCAATCAAAGGATAAGTCATCATTACAATTTGACCTTTATATGATGGATCAGTGAGAATCTCCTGATAACCGGTCATGCTGGTATTGAATACGACTTCGCCGTATCTTTCGCCGGCGGCACCAAAAGATTTCCCTTTAAATATTTTCCCGTCTTCTAAAACAAGCAGCGCATTCATCTTTCTCCTTCAATCAGTTAAATATCTAATGATTCCAAGTTAAGCTTCTCTTGTTAAAACTTTTTTTCCTTTTATATAGGATTTAATCCTTACAATATCGTAATCCCTTAAGAATAACAACTTACCTATAGCGCAAGCATCGCAATCAGTTTGTTGATGTAGCTTGACTATGTCTTCATAGCAACCGCAACCCCCTGAAGCTATCAAAGGGACTGGAATCAGATTTCTGACCACCGCATATAAATCATAATCAAAACCTGATAACGTTCCTTCTTTATCTATAGAGGTTATAATGAATTCTCCTGCGCCACAATCAATTAACTTTTTTATAAGCGTATTGAAATCGTTATCAACTTTCTTTTCTCCGGAAAAAACATATACATCATAGCCACTGCCTTTATTCTTTCTCACATCCAAAGAAACAACTACAGATTGAGAACCAAACTCTTTAACTAATTCTTTAACTAACGGTGGCCTAAGAATAGCGTGGGTATTTACGATTATCTTATCTGCGCCTGCCCTGAAACATTCATCGGCGTCTTGTACAGTCTTAATACCTCCCCCAGCCCCGATAGGCAATCTACATTTGCTTATCATTCGATTAATTATATTCGTATCTATTATTTTATTGCCCCTTGATGCCTCTATGTCAACAATGATTATTTCATCAGCTCCCTGTGCATCATAAATCATTGCTTGCGACAGAGGATCGCCAACGTCTTTAAAATCTTTAAATTGAGTCCCTTTTACTAAACGTTTTCCTTTTAGCAGAAAAAACGGAATTATTCTTAAAGAAGTCATGATATCGTCATCAAAAAGTTCTTAAGAAATCTTAAGCCGTCGCCCTGGCTTTTTTCTGGATGAAATTGAACACCCGTTATATTGTCTTTTCTTACAACAGATACTATTTCCAACTCGCCATATTTTGTTGTGGCAATTATTGTATTCTTGTCTTCTGGTATAAAATGATAACTATGCATAAAATAGAAGAAGTTGTCTCGCATCCCTTGAAAAAGCTGATTATCCAAAGGCCCTACTGCATCCCAGCCTATATGAGGAACTCTCAGAGAAACACCCTCGATTTTTACTACCTTACCTTTAATCCATCCAAAACCATTTTCTTTTTCTTCTTCATAGCTTACGCCTGCAAATAACTGCATTCCTAAACAAATACCAAGGACTGGTTTCTTGCAGATGATAATTTCTTCGTTAAGTTTATCCCAAAATTTTAATTCTTTAAGTTTTGATACCGCGGTTTTAAAATTGCCTACCCCGGCAAGCACAATCAAGTCGTTTTTCTTAAAATCTTTGATTTCGTTAATCAAATTGACATCATAATTATAAAACTTAAATGCACTATATACAGACCCCAGATTTCCTAACTTATAATTCACTATACCTATCTTCATATTATTCTATTTACTATTATTATATTTTGTTCTCCCTAAACCATAAATCCTGATCATGCAATTTCGGCCCCTCTATTAGTGTCTTAGGGTCAACTGGCTTAGCCGGCGGTATCAGATGCTTTGAAACTATGTCATTAAATTCTTCTTCGCATATACCTAAATATTCTAAAAATACTGTTAAACTTTTGGGCTTTCTTGCTTCATACTTCCTTATAAGTTCCATCGCCGCTTCACGGCTCATCTTGCCATTTCTAATGTCAATTGTCGTTCTGTGGGTTATTCTTGAAAAACCTCTTTTTAGGTATTTGATATAATCTCTGATTCCGGCAAACATACACTCTACTTTATCAAAACTCGGGCCGGGAAGATTGCTTTCTACTTCATCCTCTTGCCATCCTAACTCACTTTTAATTATTTCAACTTGTTTCTGCTGATCCCATTGGATAAATTTTCCCAGCGGAAGACTCTTAACGCCTATCTCATCTAATTCTTCTTTCGAAGGAAATAAATACGGTTGTAAATCTTTGAGCTCTGCTCCTATAAATCCAGCCATATCTTCTGCGCGCATACCAAGAATTATTCTGCGATTAAATTTCCACTCATCTGTTTCTTCGATGTCTTCAAATTTGAAATAACCCTCATATTCACCACCGCCTTCTCCCCATATTATCAGCGGTATCTTAAACTTGACTGCTATCTGCATAGGATAAGCAAAAATACCTGCATGGCAATGCCAACAAAAATCACCTTTTCTGATAAGAGACTCAAGCATCAATTTCTTTACTATATGCCAGTTTGGAGTAAAGGTAATAACATCAACTCCCAGCTTTCTGAAAGTTCTTGTTCTGTTCTCAATCGTTTTAGGCCTGTAGAATCCGTGGTCAAAAGACACAACCAAAGGTTTTATCTTATATCTCTTAATAATCGCCCAGAGCGTAAATGTGGAATCCTTTCCTCCGCTGAATGGCACAATGCAATCATAAGCTCTTTTCGTTTTCTTTGCATCTTCAAAAATTCTAAGGAGCTGTTTTTCTCTTGTCTTCCAATTGATTACTTTCTGCTTGGCATCCCAATTCTTGCATATATTACAGACTCCCTTATCGTCAAAATAGAGCGTTTCCCAGGTAATTGGCAAAGTACATCTAACACATCTTTCTAATTCCACTTGCCCTCCGGGATAAATTTATTCTCCTGAATTCTGAAATTCCAATGCTGCCTTAATAAATTCCCTAAACAATGGAGCGGGTTTATCAGGCTTGGATTTAAATTCCGGATGAAACTGCACAGCAATAAAATAAGGATGATTTTTCAGCTCAATAATCTCCACTAGATTTTTCTTGGGATATATACCGCAAAATTTCAGGCCTTTTCTTTCAAATAACTTCCTATATTTATTGTTAAATTCATATCTATGGCGGTGCCGCTCATAAATCAAAGTTCTTCCGTATATCGTCAATGCCAAAGAACCCTTTTTAATTTTACAAGGATATGCACCCAAACGCATCGTGCCGCCTAAATCGCTAATCTTATTCTGCTCGGCCAATAAACTGATGACTGGATATTTTGTTTTGGGATCAAACTCTGTAGAATTAGCATTTTTTAGGCCGCAGACATGCCTGGCAAATTCAATAACAGCACACTGCATGCCAAGGCACAAACCTAAAAAAGGAATATTATTCTCCCTGGCAAATTGAATGGCTTTGATTTTACCTTCAATTCCTCGATAACCAAAACCGCCCGGCACAAGAACTCCGGACACTCCTTTTAGAAATTCTTCCGGGCCTTTCTTTTGGATATCTTCAGAATCTATCTTTTTAATTTCCACCTTTGCATCGTTATATATTCCTCCGTGAATCAAAGATTCGTAAATGGATTTATACGCATCCTGCAGTTCGATATATTTTCCCACTACGGCAATAGTTATTCCTTTCTTCGGATTAAGTGCCTTACTTACCACATTCCTCTCCCACTCTTTCAGGTCAGAAAACTTGCATATAAGTTTGAAGTGACTTAAGATTATTTCATCTAATATCTGCTTCTTAAAAACCAAAGGAATTTGATAAATCGAATCCACGTCAGGAGATTCAATAACTGCTTCTGTTCTCACATTACAGAATAAAGAAATTTTTTCCTTTACGCTGTCAGACAAAGGCTTTTCTGTACGACAGACTAGTACATCAGGAATAATTCCTATCTCGCGCAAAGTACCCACGCTATGCTGAGTAGGTTTTGTTTTTATTTCGCCCGCCGCTTTTATATAGGGAACAAGCGTAAGATGGATATAGAGTACATTATCATAACCCATATCCAGCCTAAATTGCCTGGTCGCTTCCAAAAAAGGCAAACTTTCGATATCTCCCACCGTCCCGCCGATTTCCACAATAACAATATCGGCCTTGGAGACCTCGGCACACTTTTTAATCTTCTCTTTTATGGCATCGGTGATATGCGGGATAACCTGTATCGTCTTTCCTAAATAATCACCGTGCCTCTCTTTAGTTATTACCCAGTTATAAATCTGGCCTGTGGTGATATTATTGTATTTCGATGTCTGGGCATTGGTAAAACGCTCATAATGACCGAGGTCTAAGTCTGTCTCTGCTCCATCCTCGGTGACATACACCTCTCCGTGCTGATAAGGATTCATCGTTCCCGGGTCAACATTGATATAAGGATCGAGCTTCATCAGGGTAACCTTTAGACCTCGTGATTCCAAAATCTTTCCGATAGAGGCAGAGGCGATACCTTTGCCTAAACTCGAAATCACTCCTCCCGTTATAAAAATATATTTAGACATTTTAACGGCCCTCCCATCTCTTTGTATCTTCAAGCGCTATTTTTTTCTTCATCTAGATATTTTCTCCCCGCCTGAAAAACATATAACTTTCTGCGATACCACATCCGATATTATTTTTAAACCTCTGTCGCTTGTATCATAGACACTGATAATATCTTCATATTTCTTGGATTGCGGCATAAGTTCTACGAACAAATTATTTAACTGCGTAAGCCATTGATTATTAAATATAACATCTTTATTCTCGGGAAATAGCGCAACATAGAATATATTCGTCTCCACCAAGTCTTGGAAAAAGTGCGTTCCGAAAGATAATTCTGGCATGAGATTACCAGCCGAGAAAGCAATTTCCGCAAGGGCTGTTACATTATTTATCTCCGCAAATTTCACCGGCACGCCCAAAGACGGAGTTGTAGTCCCCCATCTTCCCGGCCCGATAAGAATAGTGGGCAGCGCTTCTCTGTCTTTTATATCTCTGTTTAAACTCCCCACTATACGGGCAACTTCATGTTTGTCCGACAACGCAAGTTTACTATAACCTTGCGGATCAACATATATAATCCGTCCGATCTTCTGCGAGATATTACCGCCCAGGAAATATCCCTGTGATTCAAAGAGTATGTTTTCTCTGCTTATAGAATCCGGCATCTCCACCCTAGGGCCTAAACTGTGCGTCTGCAACGGCCTGCATTGCAGCAGGTTTATTTTAAACGTATTATCCTGTGTAAAGTTTACTGTAAACTCTATCTCTACGGGATAATTATAAATCTCCTCAAGAGATTCTAATATCTTCCTGAACGAATCTGCCAGTTTATCGTCGCTAAACAAATTATCCAATGTCAATATCCAGTAATCTTTATCTCTTGCGCCCCGCTCGCTCATCATACGCATAGCTTCATGATCCTTTATGGCTATGCGGTCTATGTCTACGTACGACTTATCGCTCATAAGCTTCTGGAAAGAAATAGCCTCAAGAATATTTTCTTTTGTATTTATAAGATCAACTTCGTGCTGTGAAAATTTTCTTAAATCGTCTTTCTCCGTATATGGCCTGCGTAAAGGATCGTCGAGCGCAACCATCCTGGGATAATCGCCTTCAACGCGATTGACCGCCCTTGTGCCCAGACCGAATACGAGCCTGAGCATGCCTGCCTGCGGATCAATATTTTTATTCCATACATAAGTATTGTAGGAGACACCAACTCCTGCGAGGTCGGGGAAGAAATAATGTTTGTGATACGCCCCTGAAACCCGCTGCACCAATAGCGCCATCTGCTCATCTGACTTATCCAACCCTCTCTGTTTCCTATATACGAGTGCGTCTTCGTTCATAGTACTTGCATAAATTCTTCTCACAGCTTCGGCGAATTGAATATACCTCTGCTCTGGCGTGCCTTGATTTGCCAAAAACACACTCTCGTATTTGCCGGCAAATGCGTTTCCAAATCCATCCTCCAAAAGCGAACTCGAACGTATTATGATAGGGGACGAACCAAAATATTCTATAATCTGCTGAAAGTGCTCCATAATTTCATCAGAAAATACCCCAAAAAGCATTTTCTCCTTTAGAACTTTTGCAATATTGAAATATCCTTCCTCAGTCTTCTGCTGTATATGCAACTTCCACCAGCGGTTCTGCACAATATATGAATAGAATATATCTGAGCCTATGTAGAATGAATCGTGAGATTCCGAAAGTTTCTGCCAGTCCAAAAGCTTGCTTTTTGACAGGATTTTTCTAGCCAGAAGCATGCCTGCGGTCTTTCCGCCGATAAAACCTGTCCCTATCAATCTGGATTTTATATCTACAACTTCTTCCAGCGAGAAGTTGTTTATTGCAAGGGATAAAATTTTTTTATTCTTCGTTATCATTATACTGCATAACTTTTTTAACATATCTTTTATCTGGCTCTTGGGAACCTTATTCTTAATCAAGTCCTCTGCTTCAATGAATAAACGGTCCCAATAATCCAAATTTCTTTTTGCGCCTTCTGTTCCTTTTTCGTAAATATACGACAGTATCTTTACGGCATTAACGCTGTCTGTAATGGGAATAAACCTGTCACCTTCTTTTTGATGAGGTAAGAACATGGTCGGCGAATAGCGATTCCATACCTTCAAAGGGTGTATGTAACAACCGTCTTCGCTATGGTACACATCCATTAACAACTGCGTAGTCTCACGTATGATAGCTATGGATTTAAAAGAATGATTATTGCGCAATATGGAAAAATACGTGACAGTCTTAAGTTCGTAAAGATAGGGGCAAGTTACCATAAAGAAATTACCTATCATAAGATCTGTAGCCCATGCCGAAAGAAGTTCTGATAAACAATCAAACACATAATATGTGCCTTCGCCTTCCTGCGTGATAATATTATTTACCTTTGTAGTAAAAGATTCAAATCCAGCGTAGGCATTAAGTTCGTACCGCTTTATCTGTTTCGAAGGCTTAAGCAGCTCTTTATGCGAGGCAAATCTTATGTATATAATTTTCTTGCGCTCCTTCTGCGCCTGTTCCACAAAAGACTTAACAAGATCAACATAATCCTCTATGTCGTCTATCTGCCAGACTACATTGTCCCCTGCCCTCAAACCTGTAATTACATCATCCAAACCTTTTATGCCTGTGCTTATCATCTTAATAATCCTTTACATTATCGGCAAATTACTGTCGCCCATTAAGTACTTATCCATAAAATATGCTGAGCGCCGGCCTTCTGAAATAGCCCAGACCACTAATGACTGTCCGCGCCTCATATCTCCTGCAGAAAATACATTCTTAACAGAGGTCTTATAATTTTCGTCTGTCTTAACATTGCCACACTTGTCAAATTCAACGCCAAGGTCGCCGAGCAAACCTGAATGTTCGGGATGTAAAAAACCCACCGCAAGAATAACTAAGTCCGCTTCGATTTCAAACTCGCTTCCTGAAATTTCTTTCATAACAGGACACGTTTTACCATTTGCTTCTTCGAATTCCACTTTTGCACAAGAAATCTTTTTTACAAAACCACCCTCGCCGATAAAGCGTTTTGTCAACACTGCCCAATGGCGCTCTCCGCCTTCCTCATGGCTTGAAGATGTCTTCAATAGTAAAGGATATTTCGGCCAGGGATAATCTTTGGTCCTGCATTCAAAAGGCTTGGGCAAAACTTCAATCTGCACCACGCAACTTGCTCCCTGACGATGCGCTGTACCCACGCAATCTGCGCCGGTATCGCCTCCGCCAATCACCATCACCTTTTTACCTTTGGCTTCGATTAATTCGTTTTTGGGAATTTTATGTCCGGCTACGCGCCTGTTTGATTGCATCAAATAATCCATGGCAAAATAAATACCTTTTAATTCTCTGCCTTCTATTTTAAGGTCTCTGGGGACGCGAGAGCCGCCTGCCAAACAAACCGCATCGAATTCATCCAGAAGCTTTTTGGCCGGATAATCTTTCCCTACATCTATTCCTGTTTTGAAAACAATCCCCTCTTCCTGCCACAAATCAATGCGTCTGTCTAAAAGGTTTTTTTCCAGCTTGAAATCAGGTATACCATAGCGCAATATGCCTCCGGGTTTATCGTCCCGTTCAAAAATAACTACGTTATGCCCGGCCCTGTTAAGTTGCGCTGCGCAGGATAGCCCTGCAGGGCCTGAACCGACAACAGCTATCTTCTTTCCCGTCCTATGTTCTATGTGATTTGACTTAATCAAACCATTTTTGAAACCAAACTCTATAACCGCAAGTTCGTTTTCGCGGATGGTCACGGCATCATCGTTTAAACCCAATACACAGGCATATTCGCATAACGCCGGGCAAACCCTTCCTGTTATCTCAGCCAAATTGTTTGTGGCTTCCAATAACACAAGCGCTGCTTTCCAATTACCATGAAAAACATAATCATTCCATTCGGGAATATAGTTTCCTATAGGGCAGGCCCAATGGCAAAAAGGCGTACCGCAGTCCATACAGCGCGAAGCCTGCTCTTGCGATTGCTTTTCAGGGCGCAATTTGTAAATATCCTTGAAATCCTCTATACGCTCGCAAACTTCCCTGTACTGGCTGTTTTGCCGCGCTAATTTTAAAAAACCTCTTAAATCACCCATCAGATGCCTCCGCCAAATCAAGTTCTTCTTCTATTTTTACCCCTTCCAAAATGCGCTTATACTCTATGGGTATTACTCTCACGAACTTTTTAAGTTCATCATCCATATTATCAATAATTCTCTTTGCTTTTTTACTTTTTGTATATTTGAAGTGATTATGGAGTAAATTATATATTGTATCTTTATCTTCTTCTTTAACCTGGCCCAATTCAACCATATCTGTGTTGCAGTTCTCTTTGAAGGTTTTATCTTCGTCATATACATAGGCTATCCCGCCTGACATTCCGGCGGCGAAGTTCCTGCCTGTCTTTCCCAAAACAAGTACTCTTCCACCAGTCATATATTCGCAACCGTGGTCACCCACGCCTTCCACAACGGCATGCAGACCAGAGTTTCTTATGCAAAATCTTTCTCCTGCCACACCGCATATATAAGCCTCACCCGATATGGCTCCATAGAAAGTAGTATTACCAATAATTATATTCTCTTCGGGTTTATAATGCGCTTTTCTATCCGGATAGATTATAATCTTTCCGCCGGAAATTCCCTTTCCCACGTAGTCGTTAGTCATCCCCTCTAATTCAAATGTAATGCCTTTTGCCAGGAATGCACCGAAACTCTGTCCGGCTGTGCCTTTGAATTTACACACTATAGTATCTTCCAGCAACACACCGTCGCCACATCTTCTGCAGACTTCACCGCTCAACATTGCGCCCGTGGTTCTATTGGTATTATTAATCTCCATTGAAATCTTTGCTGGTTTATTCTTTTCAAAAGAATCCTCGCACATCTTTATCAATTCTTTATCAAGGACATAATCCAATCCGCTCTCTTGTTTGGCCTGACAGTATCGCCCGACATCTTGGGAAACATCCGGCTTATAGAGAATCCTGGAATAATCCAGCCCCTTTGCTTTCAAAGGAATAATATCTCTGTTGACTTCGAGGAAGTCTACTCTACCTATCATTTCATCTATTGTTTTTAAACCCAGACCTGCCATAATCTGGCGGAGTTCTTCTGCTACAAAATGAAAATAATTGACTATAAACTCCGGCCTTCCTCTAAACCTCTTCTGCAGAATATCTTCCTGCGTAGCCACGCCGACTGAGCAGTTATTGAGATGGCAGTGTCTCAACATAACACAACCGATTACAATAAGCACGGCTGTGCAGAAACCATACTCCTCGGCTCCCAATAAAGCTGCGATCGCCACATCGCGGCCTGTGCGCATCTGCCCATCTGTTTGTAGGCGGACTCTGGAACGTAAATTATTAAGTAAAAGCGTCTGGTGCGTCTCGGAAAGGCCTAATTCCCAGGGAAGCCCGGCGTATCTTATAGAACTTCTTGGCGATGCGCCTGTGCCGCCATCTCCGCCGGAAATAAGAATCATATCAGCATGACCTTTGGCAACGCCTGCGGCGACTGTTCCCACGCCTACCTCTGAAACAAGTTTTACGCTTATACGCGCATGAGGATTGGCATTTTTTAAATCAAATATCAATTGTGCAAGATCCTCAATAGAATATATGTCATGATGCGGCGGTGGCGATATCAGAGTAACACCGGGAGTTGTATATCTGGTCCGTGCAATTATTTCGCTTACTTTATGCCCGGGCAACTGACCTCCTTCACCCGGCTTTGCTCCCTGCGCAATCTTTATCTGTATTTCATCCGAATTAACAAGATAGTTTATGGTCACGCCGAACCTTCCGGAAGCAACCTGTTTTATAGCGCTTCTCCTGGAATCTCCATTCGGTAAAATTACAAATCTGTTGGGGTCTTCGCCGCCTTCGCCGGTATTGGACTTACCGCCTATCCTGTTCATGGCAATAGCGATTGTCTCATGCGCAACTCCGCTTATGGAACCAAAGCTCATCGCCCCTGTGACGAAACGTTTCATAATATTTTCAACGGACTCAACTTCATCGATAGAAATCGGCTCTCTCTTCTTAAACTCAAGCAAACTCCTCAAGGTTGTAGGATTGGCTGATTGATCATTTATCATCTGGCTAAATTTTCTGTACCTATCGTAATCGTTATCGCGCGCGGCATCCTGTAAAGCTGCTATGCTTTCAGGATTCCAGAGGTGAAATTCTCCGTCTTTTTTCCATTGATAAATTCCGCCGCTTGCCAAATACGGTTTATCTATATCTCTCTGGCTATAAGCCTCTCTGTGCCTTTTTATGGTCTCATCTACTATCCCTTCCAAACCTACACCTCCGATACGCGATACAGTCCCGGTGAAATATCTGTCTATAAACTCCTCATCTAAACCCAACGCCTCAAATATCTGCGCGCCGCGGTAACTAGCCAGAGTGGATATTCCCATTTTTGACAATATTTTTAATATACCGTCGGTTAATGCCTTGTTGTAATTCTCTTTTGCCTTTTTGTAATTCAAAGAAATTTCTTTTTCTTCGACAAGATATTCTATGGCTTCATAAGCCAAATATGGATTTATACAATCTGCACCGTAACCGAAAAGTAAGGCAAGATGATGCACTTCTCTGGGCTCTGCACTTTCCACGATTAAGGCAACTTGTGAACGTATGGTCTTTTTTACAAGATACTGATGGATAGCGCTGGTGGCTAAAAGTGCCGGGAGGGCAATATTGTCTTTATCCACTCCGCGATCGCTCAGTATTATAAAAGAGAAACCTTTTTCAATGGCGTATTCTGCTTCAAAACAAATCCTTTCTAACGCACGCAAAAAACCTTCTTTACCGCTTGCTGCGTCGAAAAAAGTATATATTGTCTTTGTTTTAAAACCGTTTATGCTGATATCGCGTAAATTCTGGAGTTCCTCATCTGCCAATATGGGGTTTTTCACCCTAAGCTTATGGCTATGTTTAGGGGTTTCTTCCAAAATATTCTTCTCTGGCCCTATAAAACTTTCCAGACTCATCACGAGTTTTTCCCTAATGGAATCTATGGCCGGATTGGTTACCTGCGCAAACAGTTGTTTGAAATAATTGTAGAGAAGCTGGGGACTTTTTGACAAAAATGCATGGGGAGTATCATTTCCCATAGAGCCCACGGGTTCTTTGCCGTCTTGCGCCATAGGCTTTATTATTACTTTAAGATCCTCCCGCGAATAGCCGAAAACCTTGAAATGAGATATTATGTCATCGGATTTCTGGTTGCTAACACCGCTAGTGACAAGTCTATCGAAATCAACCATATTCTCGGCATTCCATTTTCCATATGGACAACGACTGGACACCCTCTTCTTTATTTCGGAATCTTCCACTATGCAACCTGACTCCGTATCGATAAAAAATATTTTGCCCGGCTCAAGCCTGCCGGAAATCTTGATATCTGCCGGATCTATATCCAAAACACCGACTTCCGATGCCATTACCACAAAATCGCTATTGGTTACGATATAGCGGGCAGGACGCAAACCATTCCTATCGAGCACTGCTCCGATATTCTTCCCGTCTGTAAAGGCTATGGCAGCCGGGCCGTCCCATGGCTCCATAAAACAGGCGTGATATTTGTAAAAATCTCTGAGCTCTTTACTCATAAATTTATTATGCTCCCAGGCTGCGGGAATAAGCATCATCATAGTATGCTCAAGAGACCTGCCTGATAACACCAAAAGCTCAAAAACGTTATCGATTGCAGCAGAATCGCTTCCTCCCTCGACAATAACCGGTTTCAGTTTTTCTATATCCGTGCCGAACAGTTCACTTGCAAGCAACCGTTCCCTCGCCCTCACTCCGTTTATATTGCCGCGTAAGGTATTTATTTCTCCGTTGTGTGCTAAGAATCTAAAAGGCTGCGCCAAATCCCAAGTAGGAAAGGTATTGGTTGAGTAACGCGAATGCACCATGCATAAGGCGCTCTTTATACTTTCATCCTGAAGATCAAGGAAGAAATTTTCAAGCTGTTCAGGCATAAGCAGACCTTTATAAGAAAATGTGCGGCTGGAAATATTGGTGATATAAAAATAATTTTTTTGTTTTAAATTAACTGCACGGATAATATTTTCTATTTGTTTTCTGATGATATAAAGTTTTCTTTCAAAACCTAATTCATCATTAGAATCTTTATTTCTCCCGATAAAAACCTGTTCAAAAACAGGCTGAGTGGCTTTAGCGCCTTTTCCGATATCAGAATCATCTATAGCTACACTGCGCCACCCTAAAAGAATTTGACCGTGTTCCTGTATAACCTTATCAAACACTTCCTTGCAGAATTCGCGTTCTTTGCTGTCTTGTGGTAAAAATATCAATCCCGTGCCATATAATCCTTGATTCGGCAGATTAATTCCGGAATCTCCCGCAACCTTTTTGAAGAATTCGTGCGGAGTCTGAATCAAAATTCCTGCGCCATCTCCGGTTTTCGGGTCTGCGCCAACTGCTCCGCGATGTGACAAACGGTGCAGAACCTCGATACCCTGCTTTATGATAGCATTGGATTTCTGGCCTTTAATATTACAGACAAACCCCACACCACAGGAATCATGTTCAAATTGCGGATCGTAGAGCCCCTGTTTCTTGGGAAAATGAGAATATTTCATTAAATCTTCCATATTTGCGGCTTGATGCCGAACTTGCTGATCTTTGTTCTTAAGGTGTTACGATTTATACCTAAAATTTTGGCAGCCTTTAACTGATTCCCGAAAGTTCTCGCGAGCGCCTTCTCAATCAGCGGCTTCTCAATAGTCTCGACAACAATCTTATATACGGTACCCAATTTGGCGTTTATAAACATATCGTCCAATTCTTCAGATAACGTCTCTAAATGATTTTTCTTATTTGCATTATATTCCATCTTTTTATGCCCAAATTTTATGCATTCGCTTTTAAAAAATATTTCAAGCTCGCCGCGAAATTACCTTCCGGCTGAATTCATAAAGCTCCCTATACAACCGAAAGATATTTATCAAGCTCGAATTGCGAAACTTGAATTCTGTATTCATCCCATTCTTTCTTCTTTAATTCAACAAACCTCGGAAATATGTGATTGCCCAGAACCTTTTTTACAAGCTCGCTCTTTTCGGTTATGGCAATTGCATACCCCAAATTATCCGGGAGTGTTTCGATGCCTTTTTCCTTCCTTTCCTCGTCGGTTAAATGGTATAAATTCTGATCCATAGGCTTCGGCGCCTTATACTTTTTTTCTATCCCGTCTAATCCAGCATGAAGCATAGCTGCAAATGCAAGATATGGATTGCATGCTGGGTCGCACGCCCTGAATTCACACCTTGTGGCCTTTTCTTTACCCGGATAATAAAGCGGCACCCTTACCAGCGCGCTCCTGTTCCTGCGGCTCCACGCCACATATACAGGCGCCTCATAACCAGGCACTAACCTTTTGTATGAGTTTGTGGTCTGTGCAAAGATAGAGCATATTTCCTTTGCGTGTTTTAAGAGCCCGGCTATGTAACTGCGAGCTGTATCCGAAAGGTAATCATCTGCTTTTGCATCAAAGAATGCATTCTTGCTTCCCTTAAATAAAGACTGGTGCGTATGCATGCCTGATCCATTCTCGCCAAAAATAGGTTTTGGCATAAATGTAGCGTATACGCCGAACTTACTAGCAATTTCTTTTACAACAACCTTATAGGTTATCACGCTATCTGCCATCTGCAGCGCATCCTTGTAACGCATATCAACCTCGTGTTGCGAGGGAGCTACCTCATGATGGGAATATTCCACATCTATGCCCATCTTTTCAAGGGCCAATACAGTTTCTCTTCTTAGGTCGCTTGCCACATCCAGCGTGGTAAGGTCAAAATATCCTCCCTTATCCAATATATCTGTAGCCGTGTCTGCCTTGAAATAGAAATATTCAAGCTCCGGGCCTAAATAATAATGGTCAAACCCCATTTTATTTGCCCGCTGTAACGCTCTCTTTAGCACGTAGCGCGGGTCGCCTTCATACGGCGTCTTATCGGGATTCAATATATCGCATATCATTCTTCCCACTGCTTTCTCGCTTGGCCGCCACGGAAGAAGAGTAAATGTTTCCGGATCAGGCATAGCAATCATATCGGATTCCTCTATATCCTGATAACCTGTAATGGAAGAACCATCAAAGCCCATGCCGTTTTCTAATGCACCTTCCAGTTCCTTATCCGTAATCGCAAAACTCTTAACCTGGCCTAATATGTCAGTAAACCACAAGCGCATGAATTTTACGTCTTTTTCCTTTACTAATTTCAGAATATCCTGTTTAGTCTTTTTTGCCATTTTATTCCTCCTTTTTTCTAATTCCTGACCATAAAATAAAAAGGGCGTTTTTAAAAGTCTTATCCGCTTTAAAACGCCCTTGTTTTAATCTGTCTTTGCACAAACCTTGTGCATACCTCGCTGCAATAATGTTACCACTACTTTATATATAAGTAAAAAACAGTATGTTTTGGTAACCTATTTTTTTAATTTTTTATGCCTTGCTTTCTTGAGCCCTGTCTTGGCCCGCTTGCTGAATAACGGAAGCTGGACTTTATTATTACCCCAAATCTTGGCAATGGGATCAAGATAACTATTTAAAGAAAAATTTCCTTCCATGACCTTTTAACCTATGGCTAAAGAACCACGTTCTTCGGTACGGATACGAATGCATTCTTTGAGATCCAGGATGAATATTTTTCCGTCACCAGTTTCCCCGGTCTTTGCGCCTTTTATGATTGCATTAACTGTCGGCTCAACAAAATTCTCATTTACAGCAATTTCAAGCCGTACTTTCCTTAAGAGGTTGCCGGATTCTTTTGCGCCGCGATAAATCTCCGTAACTCCTTTTTGGCGGCCGTGCCCTAAAACCTCACTCACTGTAATCAGGTTAACCTCTACCCTGTAAAGTTCCTCTTTTACTTCTTCCAATTTATCCGGCTGAATTATAGCAATGATTAATTTCATGATTTGCCCTCGCTTTCTTTACCTGCAAATCACTCCGAAGCCTACTGCAAAAATATCGTAGAGATTTTTGCAGTGTATAGGCAAGGAGTAAAGTTACTATTCCAATACAGTACAGGCTCTTTCATGATGCTGGGTAAGATCCAGACCCATGGCTTCTTCTTTTTCGTTCACCCGCACAACCATGATTAAATCGATTACTTTATAAATTATCGTAGTCGCCACAAATGAATATATAAGCGTAGCGCCAACTGCGGCGAGCTGGATTATGAATTGCTTCGGATTACCGAAAAACAAACCGTCTGCGCCTGCCGAGTTTACTGCCTTGGAGGCAAATAAACCGGTTGCCAATGCCCCCCAGATTCCGCCTATACAATGCACGCCAAATGCATCTAAGGCATCATCATAGCCCATCCTGGGCTTAACAATACCGACGGAAATAAAACAAAATACGCTTACCAATATACCAATTAGTATCGCCGGGATTACGCTCACAAAACCTGCAGCAGGAGTAATTGCCACCAAACCCGCCACAGCCCCGCTGGCTGCTCCAAATATTGTAGGTTTGCCATTGCGTATCCATTCTATAAATGCCCAGCTCAAACCCGCAGCTGCTGCAGCAGTATTGGTTACTACAAAGGCATTCACCGCCAAACCGTTTGCTGCCAAGGCGCTTCCTGCATTAAACCCAAACCATCCGAACCAAAGTAACGCCGTGCCCAAAACCACAAAAGACATATTATGCGGAGCTGGTATGTTTTTCTCAATATTCTTTCTTTTTCCGATTACCAAAGCAGTGGCTAAAGCGGCAATACCGGCATTAATATGGACAACTGTGCCGCCGGCAAAATCAAGTGCGCCTAATTTTCTTAACCATCCGCCTACGCCCCAAACCCAATGGCAGACCGGCCCATACACAAAGGTCGACCAGAGTAATATAAAAATCAAAAAAGCAGAAAATTTCATTCTTTCGGCAAATGCCCCGATTATTAGAGCCGGGGTAATAATGGCAAACATTGCCTGAAAAATCATAAACGCCTGATGCGGAATGGTTGCGGCATAGTCAGAATAAGGCTCTAAACCCACGCCATTTAAACCAAACCATTTAAAGCCGCCCCAAAAACCTTCGCCTGGAGCAAAAGAAATGCTGTAGCCGTATAAAACCCACTGCACGCTCAGCAAACACAATACAATGAAACATTGCATTAAAACACTCAGCACATTCTTTTTGCGGACCATGCCTCCATAAAAGAAAGCCAAACCAGGCGTCATCAACATTACCAAAGCCGCTGAAATCAAAACCCACGCCGTATCTCCTGCATTAATCATTTTCCCTCCCTTTTTCTCTGCCTTTAGAAATCGACATCCAACTGAAATGTTATGGTGTCTCTCAAATTCGGATTATTGTATATTTCATAACCTGCTATTGCCGAAATATTATCGGTAAACTTCCAGGCAAATCCGTAGTTCATCGCACCGTAAGAAGACTGCGTAGCCTGATAATCAGCACATATCCAAAGCCTGTCAGAAATTTCTGACATAGTACGTTCCCAGGCAAGCATAATACCTTTGTTATCTCTCTCTCTGTCTTTATTAAGAAGAAGGGGTTTGCTACCTTTGAAATAACCTACTGAAAATCTACCCAGATTCAACTTATCTATGACAAATGTCTTTGCGGTTTTTGCATACCAAATATCATAATCGGTCACATTGTGTTTAATGCCTAAATCATAACCACCGAAAGCCAAAGCCGGCATATTTTTAAAATAGGCATCTTCGGGAACACCTAATTTAAAATGAAAATACCAGGGATAGGTATCCAGAAAAGAACCAAAACCTTTTTTATAGTCGAATCCTGCCTCGGCCATAACTTTTCCGAGAGGATTCTTGTTTGGGTCATCAGATAATAAACTAAAAGTCAAGCCATAAACCTCTCCTGTGTAGACTCGGTTGTCGTTTAAATCCTTTTTATCA
Source organism: Candidatus Omnitrophota bacterium (assembly GCA_028711115.1). GTDB lineage: Bacteria > Omnitrophota > Gorgyraeia > Velamenicoccales > JABMQK01 > JAQTSV01. The sequence goes on along the minus strand of JAQTSV010000001.1, from coordinate 557,944 downwards.
ACAGGAAAATAAAAATCCGAGGTAACATGGACTTTTCTATAAGGCTGGATATCCGTTGATGGTGACCAGATATGAGTTGAAGGAGTAGCATAAACTAAGGTAATACCTAAAATCAAAAAGTAAAAACTAAAAATACCGATAACCAAAATACTGAATCTTTTCACCTGTCTTTACTCCTTACAATTCTTACCTATAATAAAGACGCCTGCATATGCCTAAAACATTAAAGGTGTTCTTGCCCTAAGAACACCTTTGTATTAACACACCTGCGTGTCTTCGTTCAACTTCTTACTTTATATTAAGTAAAAATAGCTTATCTTTGGTAACCTCTTTTGCGCCATTTTTTTATTATGCTCTTTTTGTACTTTAAAATCATAACATGCGAAACTCCCAACTCCTTCGCTGCCTCACGCACCGTCTGTCCTTTAAGCAGGCAAAAAAGTACCGATTTCTCTCTATCGCTTAAACCCAAATTTATTATTTCATCAACCGTAAGCTTGTTTTCTACGCCTGAACGAAAATCCTCTTTTTTATCTTCGAGGATATCGCCCAGCGTCAGCCCTTCAGGGGTTATAAGCTCATCAAGGCTCGAGAGCATTACCCTTGGTCTTCCTTTTCTCAGGAAATTCTGTATATGAAATTCGCATCCCTTGATTACATAGGCCTCATTTATACCTATGGGCAGTCCTTGTCCGTAATGTTGCCACAGATAAAGGCACATCTCCTGATAAAGGTCTTCCTCGCTGTAAAAACCACGGAACAAGTGTTTGCGTGCGATATGTTTAAGCGCGGGTGTTATTTTCTCTAACAATATTTTAAAATCCATATTTTACCGCCATTTTAAAAAAGAAAAGGCGTCCTCATCCCGCCATTGGATAGAAGACGCCTCTGTCTATAAAAAAATTAAACCCTTTTCAAAGCATTCTCTGCTCTAAAAAGGGCGTCTTTGTCCCTAAAATGCGAAAACCCCAAATTTATTTTGGGGCTTCTTTGCCTAACTAAACTTCATTGTTATAGAAAGTATAGCATGTTTTCCCGAATTGTCAAGTTTTGTTTCTTCCGTGTTTAATGCATGATTCATAAATATATGTAAAAACGCCATCCTCTTTTAGCTGGATATCTTTACCATATTTTGCTACTCGTTTGCCACTAAAGAAAATTATTGCTATACAAATAGCAAATTTTAATCAAATCAGGATCATTCTCCCCTCTTTAATTATTTCTTTTGTTGAGATTTATCTTGTTCTTTATTTTACTCTTGCTTATTTTCTTTGCTTTGCAAATTACTTTTTATCTTTTGCTTAACTTGATTCTTTATCTTCTTGATCCTCTACTATTCATAGAATTAAATAATAGCGAGAACAAAACCGCAAGAACCAATGCTCCTAATTGTTGCCATATTCCTACTGACATCCATATCTCCTATTTCTTAATCCGCTTTAATGTTCAGGATATCGCTTCAATGCGCACCTATTCCTTTACTTTTTATTTTCCTGTTCCTTTTTGCCCTTTCGTTCTTCAATCCTGCCCTGAACCGCAACATAGATAACGAAAGAAAGAAAGACAACAACTATAATAAATACAAAGATATTCACGGGATCTACCTTTAACATTTTTATCCTCTCCTTCTTGCAAACTTATAATTAATCCAACTTTTCCTCTTAAAATATTTATCTAAAACAAAAAAAATCAGGGGGCTCAAAATACAAGCCCACAAAATTATCATAAGTATCCAATTGCCCGGTTTCAATCCACTCCTCCTTATCCAATATTATGGGTAATTGTAAAAATTACGCATAATATCCCCGCCAAAATACATACTCCCATTATTATAAATATAAACCACATTGTCCTATCCATACTCTCTCCCTTTATTAATAAAAACGCCACCTGGCTTACAAAGCCAGATGGCGGCCCGACCATCACAAATCCTCCGGAAATAAGAAACTTCCGAACCCTTGTATTAACAAAAAAATTTATCTACAATAACTTTTAAACGAATTTCAGTGGCTGGGATTTTAGTTTTTCAAAATTCCATACCATAAATTAACACAGATGAACAATATCTTCAGGATGATATAAAGAAAGAAACAATAACATATAATCTCTTAAATGACGTGTAATTAAAAAATTATTTTTTATATGTTCACGCCCATTTTCTCCTAATTTTTTGGCGTATTCGGGACTGCTTAGGAATTGTTTTATGGCGAAACTGGCTCCTTCGACGGAATGACACAACAATCCTGAATATTTATGTTTTATTTGCAAAGGAATACCCCCGACATTTGAAGCTACAACAGGTTTTGCTTTCCATAAAGCCTCTGCAACCGTTAAACCGAATCCTTCCTTGAGAGACTTCTGAACAATTATATCTGATGCCCTTTGTAATGCGTTAACCTCCAAATCATTCTGTGGCAATAGTAAAATATGGATGTCAGGGTCGCTCTTGGCTCTTTCTTTGACTTCCCCTAAAACTTTAAATCCTTCCGGATCATCCTCTGCGGTGCCACCAGCTAAAACCAACTGGCAATTAATATATTTTTTAACCTGTAGATATGCTTCGATTACGCCTATTGGGTCTTTCAAGCGGTCAAAGCGAGATATCTGAATGACAATTGGTTTATCTTTTTTGATATCGTATTTTCTCAAGACAGAATTTATTGTTTCCTGAGGTAATTCTTTATTTTTATCGCTTAAAGGGTCAATGGAAGGAGGAATCAAAAATTGTCTAATAGGCAACTTCCGTGAGAAAACAGGAGCAGAAAATACTGCTGAATCGTATTGAACGATAAAATCTCTAAGAAATCCCCAAACTCTTTCATTAGGATTAGACACGTCAATATGACAGCGCCAAAGCCATTTATTAGAGGATTTCTTTTTTATCAGGGCTATTGGCTGCGGATCATGGATAAAAACTATGTCTTCGCAGGTATCAACGCTTTCGATATTCTGCTGGCTTGTTTCCAAAAATATTTCAAAATCCCTTTGAGTTATCTCTTCAGCTCTGCCATGCAGGGCATTATGGAACTTCTTTGTCACATCAAAAAATTGCTCTCCGCCTTTTATAACATCCCATTTTGTATCCACACCCAATTCTCTCAATAAGGGAATCATGCGGTTTAATATCTCGGCGACTCCGCCACCCACAGGGGTAGAATTTATATGCTGGATGACCTTGCCCTTTAACCGCTCGCCGAGCAATCTCAAATCGTCAATAACAGCCTGCCCTACCAAAGGGATATATTCTTCTATTCTTGCCATCTAGCCAGCTATCCTTCTTTCAACTATTTGTATAATTTTATTTCTTAAATCCTCTAATGTGAGGGTATAGGGATCAAAACCGGAAATCTTATGCGCCAATTCTTTATCGCCTAAAGAGTTTTCTATCCAAAATGAAAAGTCATTAGTCGGCTTCTCAAGCCTTAAGCGCGCTTCAAAAATATGAAAATAAATAGAATCAATGGTGATTTTCTTTAGAATCTCCACAAACTCCTTTAAATCATAAACAATATAGTTTGTCGGCAGAATAAAACTTACTGACTTAATAAAATGAAACTCTTCCCCTGATTTGGCAAATTTCAATTTGGCCAATGGGTTATCATTCAGATAGTTTTCAATGGTTAAGGCAATCTCTTCGCGCAAATCCCGGATAGTTGAATATTGAATTGTATCAATACTAACCAGCCTTTCCCCAAGCTCATCTTCTCCCAGAGTATCCGTTACCCAGTAAGCAAAGTCATTAGGGGGCTCCGGAGAAAGGAACTGGTGCTGTTGCAGGAATCTATGGGTATGGTGATAAATGCATGAACCGGACACTTCCTTGATAAGAGCCAAAAGCTGGCCCAAGTTGGTGGCTCGCAATCCGGTCAACTCTGATAAGTGTAATCTCGTGCAAAACTTAAACGGCTCTTTTGCTTTTATTAATTCGGGCATATCTCGTTTATATTTCTGATATTCTTCTTAAGAAACCAACTACTTCCTTCGGATTCTTTAAATAGTATTGTGCGTAAGATTCTTTGGGCTTGCCCACAAATATAGTCAACCCTTTATTCTTTAATGCCTTAAATGCGTCTTCATCGGTAGCGTCATCCCCTATATAAATCGGAAAGACCATACCTTTTTGGGCAGCGAAAATCTGTCTTGTCAAAAGCCATAAGACCACCCTGCCCTTATCCCATTTTATAGGAGGCCTGATTTCTAAAACCATTTTCCCGGGTTTAATCTTTATTTTATTGCACACAAGATATGAAATTACTGTTTCATGAAAGATTGTTTTAATTTGCGGAATCTGTTTTTTATCTACCAAGCGATAATGTAGGCTCAAAGAAAACCCTTTATCTTCTACAAAGGCTCCCCGGATATAAGATATTTTTTGCTGCAAATTGTTTTTTATGTGCCTTAAAATCATCCTGTATTTTGGAGAAACCAAAGGTTCAAACTTAATCTTTGGCCCTTCTATTTCTAATCCATGATTTCCGGAATAAATAATATTCTTTAATCCTATAATATTCTTAATATCTTTTAAGGCCCGGCCGCTAATAATGGCTAATTTGCACTTGGGGCTTTTTGATAATCCGATCAGCAATTCCTTTACTTCTCGCGAAATAAATGCCTTTTCTGGCGTACTAACAATAGGAGTCAAGGTACCATCATAATCTAAAAATAGCATAATATACTTATTGCTTAACTCTTTTTCCAAATTATCCCAGTGCCTAAAAAGATTTTTCATATATTTTTGGGAGGCTCAATAAGTATCTCTCCTGCTTTCTGTAACGCATATTTTGTGCACAAGGGGCCGATCAATTCATAAATAACTGTGGTGGCAATAATAGTGGTAAAAATCATGCTTCCTACGTTGGGAAAATCATTTTTGGCAATGAGGGCGCAACCCAATGCAACTCCGGCCTGAGGCACTAAACCCAATCCTAAATACCTCTTTATACTTCTGGAGGCGCCCGAAATACGAGCACCGATACCAGCACCTATCATCTTCCCCATAACTCTAAAAATAAGATATACCAAACCAATTAAGCCTAATTTACCCAGAATACTTATCTCTAAATTTGCTCCTGCTAAAACAAAGAAAAGTAGAAACAGCGGTGGATCAAGTGTTTTTATGCTATCGAAGAAATTAAACGAAGATTTATTAATATTAACTAACGTCGCTCCCAAAAACATATTTGCTAAAAGCACTGATAGATTCAACCAGATAGCAATCCCTATATTCAAAAAAACGAATCCCAGAGTAAAAATTAAGAGCTCTGTCTGCGTGCGCAGGTATCGAGAAAGATAAGCCAACAACGTCGCTACAATGCCTCCTAAAATAAAGGCGCCAAATATACTTAAGATGGAATTTAAAAATACTTTTATCAAGAAAAAGGTGGCTAACATATGCGCATATATGGCCTGCGATATTGCCAATGAAATTGCAAATATGATAAGACACCAGGCATCGTCAATCGCAACTACGCCTAAAAGTGTATCGGTAAAATTTCCTTTGGCGCGGTATTCCCTAATAACCATTACGGTTGCTGCGGGGGCAGTAGCTGAGGAAAGTGCTCCAAATAAAAGAGAAAGATAAAAAGGCTGCCTTAAGATAATTAAAAATACTAAAGTAACAAAAATCCAGGCACCACAAGCCTCTAGGACCGAAATCCAAATAACTGATCTGCCGATCTTGCGGAAGTTATCTCTGGAAAAATTCTGACCTATGCCAAAGGCAATTATGCCTAAGACTATATTGGAAATTAAACCTGAAGCACTTATAACATCATTCGGAATGAGTTTAAAAACCGATGGCCCAATAAGAATGCCCGATAAAAGATAGGCGGTTACTGCGGGAAACTTGATTTTGTTTATCAGTCGGGCTGAAAATAAACCTATAAGCAGAATAAAACCGAGTCCTAAGATTGTATTCATTTAATAACGCCTCTGTGACGAAAAACATACCGGATGATATCAAATATACCAATCATTCCTGCTAATTTTCCGAATCTATCAACCACAGGAAATTCTTCTTTAAGGTGCAACTTCATCAGTTTATAGGCCTCTTCTAAAGAAGCGTCTTCTTGTATAGTGATAAACTTATTTTCCATAATATCTTCAGCCACCACTAAGCTACCTATCTCTTCAGTAAACTCTACTTTGAATATGTCTTCCTCTCCCTCATCCAAAAAAGGTACGGCTTTCAGTATTTCTGGCTGACGCAACTGGAATACATTAACGAGATTACGGAAAGAAACAATGCCTATAAGAAGATTATCCTCTCCGATCACAGGCACCAAAGGAAATATATGAAACTTAGCAAATATCTCCAACAGCCGCTTTAGAGTCGTGGAGCGTTTTACGGTAATTACTTCTTTTGACATCACCTCTTTTACCTGCATATTTTCACTCCTTAGATTCTAAACTTTTTTTAGCGCGGTCAATTCCGTAATAATATTGCCTGCCCAACGATAAATATTGTTTTCGGAAACAATCTTTCGCATATTTACCATGCGTTTTCTTTTTTCCGCAGGGGGCATTTCAATAGCAAGTTTTATTGCATCAGCAAATTCTTCTATTGAATAGGGATTTATCTGAACCGCATCCGTCAATTCCCTAGCAGCCCCGGTAAAACGACTTAAAATCAAACTGCCGCTTAAATCAGTTTTTGATGCTACATATTCTTTTGCAACTAGATTCATTCCATCGTGCAAAGAGCTTACAATACAAAGATCCGCAAGCAAATAATACGGCTTTATATCTTCCGGTGAAAAATGCCTTTTTAGGTAAATTATCGGCTTCCAGTCTCCATCCAAATATTTCCAGTTCTTTTTTTCCACCAGCTCATCAATTTCTCCTATAAGCTCATGGTACCGCTTAATATGAGTCCTACTCGGAGCAGCTAGTTGAATAAATACAAATTTGTTTTTATATTCCGGGTATTTCTCCAGAAATCTATCGATAGCAAGTATCCTTTCAATTATGCCTTTGGTATAATCAATCCTATCTACTCCCACCGCAACCAGCTTATCCTGCAATTGAAATTCTTGGCGGATTTTATCTATTTGACCGAATTCAGCTTTGACCGAATCAGCGCTCATATATCCGTCAACGCTAATCGGGAAAGCCCTGATAAATGTTTCCTTATTTGCCCTGACGACGCTGAACTTTTCGGTATCAACGCGGCATTCAATCAGCCTGTTTGCAGTATCCAAAAAGTTATTGCAATGGACTTGCACATGAAATCCAATTAAATCGCAAGCCAGCATTCCATCAAGAATCTCCTGCTGATAAGGGCAAATCGCGAAAACCTCCGGATTAGGCCAGGGAATATGCCAAAATAAAGCTATTGTTGCATCCGGTCTCTTTTCCTTAATCATCTGGGCAAGCAATGTAAAATGATAGTCTTGAATAAAAATAAACGGATTCTTTGCCGGAAGCTCTTCTAAAACACTATCGGCAAATTTCTGATTAACTTTTTTATACATCTGCCAGTCAGTTTCCCGGAATATCGGCCGGGTATGCGTAACATGGCAAAGCGGCCATAACCCTTCATTGGCAAAACCATAGTAATATCCATCTTCTTCTTCTTTGGTCAGCCATACCCTCTTTAGGATATAGCGATTATCTTCTGGCGGTACGCCGAGCTTATTCTTGGAATTCACAAACTTTTTATCCGCATTGGCGCTTCCATGTGCAATCCACGTTCCACCGCAGGCGCGCAGTATTGGGTCTATTGCGGTAACAACGCCGCTTGCCGGCCGGATGCATTTAGGCGCACCTGTTATATCATCTAGAACATGCATATAAGGCTCTCGGTTCGAAACCACAAAGAAGGCATTTTCTCCTAATTTAGTGTGAATGAGATCCCTTAGCTTATTTTCTGTCCATAATTCCTCTTTAATACGAACGTGCGCTTCTTCGGTAACAACCTTGCGCGCAACCCTTAAGCCCAAGGCGACCTGTTCGACCTCGCTTACCAGCTTTCCGAACTCGCCCTTTTCTTCAAAAGGTTTTAACTTTTCGATTTCTCCTTTTTGAAAATGAGTAAACCACTGAGTGAGTCTGCGTACAGGCAGAACAAAAATCTGCCTTTGGATTAAAAGCATAATCAGTACTATAAAGACCAGCAGGGATATCAAGGATATGCTTAAGCGCTTCCAAAGATCAGCCATAGTTGTAAGGACATAAGAAGTATCATAAATGACTTCGACCATGCCTAAAATGTTATTTTCATCATCGCTTACAGGGATAATATAGCTATATACCGAATAATCTTTAAAATTCTCCAATGCTCCGCGTGGAGTTTTGTTAACCAATATATCTTTAAGATACGGCCTTTCCTGTTCTCTCCAGTCAGAAAATCTTTCGGTAATCGCGAGGACTTTGCCTTCCCTGTCATAAATAACGCATCCCTGCAGCCTTTCCCTCCTCTGAAAAGTTTCCACAAGGCGGCCTGCTGACTTTAAGTCATTATTTATAAGGATTGCCTTAGCAGAAAACTCTATTCCCTCAGCCACAGACCTGGCTTTCCTTTGAAGGTCATCCATAAATTTATCCTGAGTAAAACGGATCTGCATAATGCCAAATACCGTAAACCCAATGGCAACGATAATTAAAATCGGCAAAATAAATATGAGTAATCGTCTCATCTATTCTTTCTCTTGTCCGTAATTTATTGCTCTTATCGGATAAGGAATCACAATGCCCTCTTTGGCATAACGCTCATGAAGCCTCTTTATGAATTCGTGTTTTATTAAATACTGGTCAACAAATTCCTTGGCTCTTAAAATTACAGTAAGATTAACGCTGGAATCTGCAAAGCTGCCGTAACGTATAAACGGCTCGAATTCCGGCACTCCTCCCAGAACTTCCTTCATTACCTCCCGGGCAACTTCACAGGTAATTTTTTCTACTTTCTTTAAATCGCTTTTGTAGTGAACCCCTAAATTGACTAAAACCGCCATCTCTTTATCCGGAAGATAATAGTTGGTCACTATAGCTTTGGTTAGCTTCTCATTGGGAACCAAAACGACATTATTAGGCAGCATTTTTATCTTGGTTGTGCGCCAGGTAATATCCGTAACATATCCCTCTTCCCCTGAATCCAATTTTATATAGTCACCTATTTTAATTTGTTTGGATACGATAATATAAAATCCGGAAAAAAGATTTGAAAGAGTATCTTGCAGAGCCAATGCCACTGCCAAACCGCCTACTCCCAAAGTAGCCAAGATTGGTGTTATAGAAACCCCTAAGCTATGGAGGACTACCAAGATTCCAATCGTAAATATAATTATGCGACTGATGTTTTGGGTAAGCGAAGTAACCGGCAGGGCAGTTTCAACTTTACGGGAATATACACTAATCAATTTAGCCGAGATATTGGCCAAAACAAAGGTAATAGAAAAAATACCCAATACAAGCAAGAATTTGTCAATTATATGAACTAAATTTTCCGGAAGTTTTGAATATTCAAGGGCAAAATAAATACCCAGCATCAAAAACCAGATTATGAACGGCCCTTTTATTGAATCTATAATAATATCGTCGACCTGGGTTTTGGTATGTCTTGACCAACGGTTAAGCCGGGCAAAAATAATCTTTCTTATAATAAACCCGAAGATTAGGGTTATTAGTAATATTGAAGCGGGAATCAAGATTTCAAATAAATATTGAAAAGAAGACACCGAAAAAATATTCATTTTTATTACTCCTTTTAAAAAAACCGTCATCTCACATTCACATGCAAGATGGCGGCCCGACCATCTAAATAACCCTCCGGAAATACTCTCGCATTTCCAGACCGCTTATTAACTTTTATTTCTTTATGATAATATTATACTACTTTCAATTAATATCTCAAGAGGTATCTCCATTAAATAAGGACAGAAATATTCGGCAAGGGGACAGTTTATTCCCACACAGCTTAAGCAAATAAAAAACCCGTAGCGGATTTACGGGTTTAACTTATTTGAGGCTCTATGGATATATAAGCACTTTCATATGAACCGGGGCCTCTCTGAATTTACAAAGGCAATTATATACACAATACTTTATTATATCAAGATATTTTGGGTTTAAAAAGGATACTTCTCTGTTTTTATTTCTTCTCCCCAATTTCACGCAATTGCCTTGAAAAAAGCGCCAGGTTAGTAGCGGTATTGGCCAGCGACCAACAGACCCATTTGGGTTCCTTGGCCTTAAACGACTGAATAAAATCAGGAAAATCCTCCATCTCCTTAAAAGCCGGGTCATTCATTAAGGCATAGATAGCATAAGCCTTGGCCTGTTTAGTTCTTCCTGCTGCCTGTTCAACCAACCCTTGCGCAGCATACTTAATATCTTTAGGCTCAATAATATCGACCGTACTCTGAGCTCCTGGGATATCTTTATTTTTAATCTGTAATTCAACAATCATTTTGTAAGTCTTAGCTTTGAAATAGAAATCGGACATCCCAGAGACAACCTTTTTGGCTTCGGAAACTTTTCCGGATTTAGCTAAAGCCAGGGCTAACGCCCGATTGAAATCCAGAGTATAAGATCTTATGGTGTATTCTTCTTTGGTTAGTGTATCGAATGTTTTTTTGGCAGCGTCGATTTCACCAGCAGCTAACTCAGCAATAGCTATCTTCAGTCTAGGACCATCGTGGCTTGAGGCTTCGAGATACACAGAAGCAGCTGCCTTGACAACGCTCTCTTTAGCCAGCTGGATATATTTTTTTGCGCCAGCCAAATCCCCTGCCTCAGCTTTTGCCTTGGCAATAAAGCTATAAGTTTGGGATAAACAATCATCATCATCTTTGATAAAAGTGACGGTCTGTTCAGCCGCAGCAAAATCTCCGGCCTCAGCTTGAGATTCCGCAATATGTTCATAGCAATAATTACGCGTGGCAATGCCGGAGATACTCTCTGTGGTTTTTTTCGCTGCGGAAAAATCATTTTTATTCGCCTGCCCATCGCTGACTACGCCCAAGATCCGATCCAGAGCTGAACTCCGGGCTAAATCATCGGTTGCTGCACTGGCTAATTTTCTGGCTGTGTCCTTGGCATCTTCAAAATTCCCTGCCTGCGCCTGAGCTGCAGCAATAAGGCCAAAATCGTAGCCTTTAGTATACACATCCAGGGGATTGGTCAAGGCAAAAGATAAAGCTCCCGGGATATCTCCGACGCCAATCATTGCCCTGGCAATTCCTGCGTAACAGACGCCGCTATCTTTAACTTCCACTTGCTTCAGGGCCTCTTTGGCCTTGCGTATAAAATTCTGTGCCTCAGCTTCAAGTTTAACTTCTAATTCTCTTATCCTTGTAGCTACCTGCTTGGCATTTTCAGCATCCGGAGCCAAAACCAAGTAGACGCGATAATAAGCCAAACTGAATAAAAGTCTGTCTCCAGTTTTATCCGAGGCAAGCGCGAGATTAAAAAGTATTTTCGGCTCAAGGGGCGCCTTTTCTTGGGCTTCCTTAAAATACTTAATCGCCAAGACCCACTCTTTTTCTTTGGCAGCTAGCAGCCCGCGCTCCATGGCTTCATTTGTTTGCGCAGAGGCGCGTCCACCAAAAACTAAAACCCCGAAAAAAATCGCCAGGATAAACAAACTCGCTCGTCTCATCCTATCTCCTTTATCTATCATTTTTTATCTTTAGCTTTATTCTGCTCCGCTACAAACTGGTCGTAGGCGTAATATGCCTGCAGGAACTGCAGGGCGTTACGGCAAGAATAATTAGGCGGTTCTGCCTCTATCTGTTTCTCCAGATAGTCCATGCTCTTCTGCCAATCTTTATTTCCTTTTTCAAAAGCAGTCAGAAGCGCTTCTGTTCTTAAGGAGCGCCAGTCATCAGGGTTCATTCCCGGCGGACCAGGTTCAGGATTTTTAGGAAAAACTGAAACTTTTTTCTCAGGAATCTTCTTGCCGGCAACAACCTCTAATAGTGCATCTGCATCATGATCGCCTGCGGCAAATAACTCTTCTTCCATACTTTTCTCCATAGCTGCCCGGGCGCGCATCCCTTCCAAATAACTTATCGCCTGCTTGACATTGACATCATGCGGATTCTCATCTTTCAGATATCTTTCCAAATCCCTGATGCTCACATCCAAATTAGCAGCGGCATACTTATCGCCTAATCTGCCGACATCCAGGGCATTCATGATGATTTCCTCTACTTCTTTATTGACATAACGGCCAAGTGGCGGCTTAGGCACCGGGACTTCCTTAAACTTTACCCCCTTTTCCGCAACAGGCGCATCTTTTAATTCGGTTTTAGACATATCCATAAAACTTAAATCAACCGGCGCAGAAGTTTTATCTCCTTGAGAATATAAGGGATCATTACCAGGCATAAAATCCAGGCCAGAAATTGCCCCGGATGTTTTCTTGTCGCTCACCTCTGAAACCACTTCATCAAGCATATTGTTAATATTCTTTTTAGCCTGCGCTAATTTCTCTTCCTGCTGCTCTTCATCCAGATATCTCTGGGCCTCAGCCAGGTTTTTTCTATACTGCTCATGGTCTTCAAAGCTTAAGGCCTCCTTAAAATACTGAACCGCCATCTTCCAATTACCCTGATTGTAATATTCCACAGCCAGCTTATTGGCTTTCCTGGCTTTGGCTAACCTTAGATTCATGCGCGCCACTTCATTGCCGGAATCCTGTCTCAAGGCCTCTTCGTAGTTACTGATCGCGCAGTCATAGTCCCGTTGGTTAAAACAGGCTACACCCATTTCATTCGCCGCAGTTGATGCTGCTGCCCGCTCCTGCCTGCGTATCTCCCAGATTGAAGGCCCTTTTTCTTTATAACCTTCACTTGAGCTGCTGTCACTTGATCGCCATGGGCTCCAACCGCTGTCGCTATCGCTACTGCTCTCCTGGCTTGGGCCGTCAGAACAGGGAAAATTATTCCCATACTGATCAGAGCAGATTCCTGTAGAGCCACCTGTCCAGGCAAAAGCCTTACCCAGAAAAATTATGCTGACTATTGTTGATAATAAAATAATTATCTTTTCTCTTTTCATCTGTTACTAAAACAGCTTTAAATAAAATCGGGGATACTCGCTATTTTTCGATATTCACGAAACATAGGAATACCCCCTCTTTTGTGTCAATTCTAATTCAAGCCCTATAAACGTAATAGCAAAAATACCTTCTTGCCTAATCAAGGGGACCTCTCGTATTTTATGAGGGAAAACCCCTCTCTATTTACAGGTATACATTATAAGACTGAATATGGAGGCTATCAAGGAAATTCGGGATTCAGAGAAGTCATTTCCTCGTGTAATTTGTCCGTTTTGTCCGAACATTGGTAATTTATCTCTATTTCTATAGTTTTATGTTACGCAGTCTGAGGGAATTCCCGATTACTGAGACCGAACTAAAACTCATTGCCGCACCGGCAATCATAGGGCTCAAAAGCAACCCCCAAAATGGATAAAGTATGCCGGCAGCAATAGGAACGCCTAAAGCGTTGTAAATAAAAGCAAAAAACAGGTTTTGACGGATATTTCTCATAACTCCCCGGCTAAGCCTGAGCGCCTTAACAATTCCATTAAGATCCCCCTTAATTAAGGTAATCCCTGCACTCTCAATTGCCACATCCGTTCCTGTACCCATAGCAACACCGACATCCGCTTCAGCCAATGCCGGCGCATCATTAATACCATCTCCGGCCATCATTACCTTTGCGCCTTCACTCTTTAACTTCTTTACGATTTCCTGTTTACCTTTGGGCTCTAGTCCGGCATACACATCAGTAATGCCTAATTCTTTTGCAATGGCCTTCGCAGTCTTTTCATTATCGCCTGTCAGCATAACAACCTTCAAGCCCATTTTATGCAAAGCGCGGATAGCATCAGGCGTTGTTCTCTTTATAGGATCTGAAATCCCTAATATTCCTACTGTTTGTCTATCAACAGCTACCCAAACAACTGTCTCAGCCTTCTCTTGAAGCTCTCCAGACTTCTTTTTTAATTCCTCGGATAAACCTATCTTTTGATCTTCGATAAATTTTTGTTTTCCAAGTAAAATCACCTTACCATTAACTTTACCTTTAACCCCTCCACCCGTTACAGATTGGAAGTCATCGACTGACGCTAATTCATAGCCTTTCTCTTTTGCGTAATCAACTACACAGCGAGCTAATGGATGTTCGCTGCTCTGTTCTATTGAAGCCGCTACGCTCAACAAAGATTTCTCATTCCAACCATTTGCCGTAATGGTGGCGGCTACCTGCGGCTTGCCAGCTGTTAAAGTCCCTGTTTTGTCCGTAAGAATATAGGTTACTTTTTCGCACTTTTCAACAGCCTCGGCATTTTTAATCAATATACCTGATTGCGCGCCTTTCCCAACGCCAACCATAATTGACATTGGTGTTGCCAGGCCCAGAGCACAAGGACAGGCAATGATCAAAACCGAAATAGCGCTAATTAAGGCATACGCTAAAGCCGGCGCAGGCCCGAATATTGACCAGATGATAAAAGCAATTACTGCGCACCCCAACACAGCAGGAACAAAATATCCGGAAACTCGATCTGCAAGTTTCTGAATAGGGGCTCGGCTGCGCTGGGCATCAGCTACCATTTTCACAATTTGGGAAAGAAGAGTTTCAGAGCCTATCTTTTCGGTCCTCATCACAAAAGCACCTGTCTGATTAACGGTCGCGCCGATGACCCGGTCTCCTTCTTTCTTGGCAACCGGGACTGGTTCACCTGAAATCATCGATTCATCAATCGTGCTCTTGCCTTCGGTAATAATACCATCCAGGGGTACTTTTTCTCCCGGACGAACACGCAATAGATTACCCTTTTGAATTTGATCAATAGCAACATTTTCTTCTTTACCATCTCGAATACGGTGTGCAACATTTGCGGCAAGACCAAGCAATGCTTTAATCGCCTGGCCAGTTCTACGACGCGCTTTTGCTTCAAGAAGCTGCCCCATAAGCACCAAGACCGTAATAACAGCAGCTGCTTCAAAATACAATCCTATCTCACCATGCTGTTTTAATGATTCGGGGAAAATATTCGGCAAAAGTATAGCTATCGCGCTAAAACCGTATGCCGCCCCAACGCCCATAGCGATTAAGGTGAACATATTGAGGCTCCTATTCAAAACTGACTTCCAGGCTTTTACAAAGAAAATGTTTCCTGCCCACAACACAACTGGTGTCGCGAAAATAAACTGCAGCCAACGCGAAAGTTTGGAAGGAACAAGCGCTTTCAGATTAAAAATCGGAATCATTTCACTAAGCGCCAGGAATAAAACGGGAAGAGCCAAAATCAATCCAAGCCAGAATTTACGCGCTAGAATACGCGCTTCTTTATTGTCTTCTTCTCCGGCAGGGACAGCCTTTTGTTCAAGATGCATACCGCACTTCGGACAATCGCCGGGTTTATCCCGCTCAATCTCAGGGTGCATAGGGCAGGTATACATAGCTTTATTTCCAAAAGTTACGGATTTTACTGCAGAAGATTGCTTTAAAAACTTTTGTCTGCAATTTTCGCTACAGAAATAATAAATAAGACCGTCTTGCGTAAGCTTGATGGCTTTAGTTTCTTTAATTTCCATACCACAAATTGGATCTTTTATTTTATCTGCCATAACGATAGCCCTCTATAATTTATCTGATAAACATATTATACAACAAATAAGGCTAATTGATTGGTTAATTTCTCTCCGGCATAGATTGAAGAGGGCAACTACTATGAGTACGGGTAGTAATATTACACAAGGAGACGACCTTCTAAATCTTCAACACGGCGCGAGATAAAAAAGGCTACGACCGGTATTCCGATCATAGCCATTAAACTCTCCAATGCTGCAAGGAGACTTATATTACTGGGGTACCTGACGGGACTTGAACCCGGGGCTTAACCCTATTCGTATTTATCGCTCTAAATTTAACCGGACTTAACCAAACTTAATCCTGCTTAATTAATCCTCCTTCAATTTAACTTTGCAACTCTCAAGTTTTTTGGAAATTAAATCTATTATTTAACTTGGGAAGTCTTGTCTCACGATGAAACCGGGCTCCACTAAGGGATTCGAACTTTCAATGCTGGTTACCTATTCTGTAGTTTCGCCATCAAACTCTGCTTCGTTAGCTTCGGCCTCTTTTTTGGTTTCCCGAACTATGCCGTCTTTGTGATGTGCCGGAGAATAGATAGTATACAATTTCAATTCTTTTGAATCTGATGTATTGATAATATTATGCTTGGCTCCGGCTGGCACAACTATCGCTATACCATCGCCGACTTCATAAACGTTTCCGTCAATAATTACTTTGCCTTGGCCTTCTTCAAAGCGGAAGAATTGATCGTTTTCCGTGTGTGTTTCCATACCGATTTCTTCTTTTGGGCGAAGGCTCATCAGCACCAATTGGCTGTGTTTACCGGTGTATAACACTTTACGAAACTTGCTGTTTTCTAAAGTATCTTTTTCGATATTCCCCCTAAATCCTTTCATAGCTTTTCCTCCTTTTCTTATATTCTACCCAGAATAAAAACTCTCTATGATAAAATATTTCAATTTTATCCCAATTTAATTCTGCCTGGCACCTTGCCTTTTTTGAAATACTTTTCTATCCATCCATTCTTTACGTTGTTACGGCTATCAAAATGCTTGACGTAAGGCTTTACATCTAATAATGGCGTGCCGTCTAAAATATCAACTTCCGAGAATGCAATGGTATTGCCCTGGACTTTTTCAAGCTTTACTATTGAAAAACCGATATGGTTAGGCCGATGAGGGCTGCGTATGGCGAATATGCCGTGCTCTTTATCCTCAAGAAACGGCCTTCCCAAAAGCCTCTCTTCTTTTGAACGATTAAAATAGTAAATTAAAATGAGGTGCGAGAATCCTCCGATGTCCTTTAGCCCCGCTTGATATTTCGAAAACAGCCGAATTGTGCCCTTGACGCCTTTTTTGAATTTACCCTGGATAGGCATGCCTTTGGGCTCTTTGTATGGCGTATGGATTATTCCAATAGGTTTTATTTTAATTTCTTTTCTCATTTCAAAAATCCTTTCCAGCGCTAATAACTACAAAACCGCCCTTGCCGAAGCCCTTTCTAGGTTTTTCAAGCGAATCCATCTTGTCGGGTAAAATAGATATTGTCTGATAATAAGAAAAAGAGCCGAAACCCGTTTCCTTAAGCAAATCCGTCACTTCTTTCGTACTCAAGAATTTTGCCTGCTTATAAAACGCGCTCTTCTTCCTTTGGCAAAATTTACCCAGGAAGCTCTCTTTATCAACTATGCCAATTATTATTCTGCCATTTCTTTTTAAAACCCGAAACGCTTCTTTAAGGACTTTTTGCGGGTCTTTTACAAAACATAAAGTAATAATAACCGCGACGTAATCAAAAACCTCATTCAAAAAAGAAATGTTTTCGCCAAAACCTAAACGGGCATTCACGCCTCTTTTTTGGGCAATCTCGAGCATATTGCGCGAAGGGTCTATTCCTGTTGTAATTCCTAATTCAGCGGCAAACCTGCCTGTGCCCACGCCGATTTCAAGCCCTTTTTTATTTCGCGGTAGGACTTTTTTTATTGCTTCCAATTCCGACAAAAAAGCGAATTTATGCTTATCATACCAGGCGTCATATTTCTTATAATATCTATCAAAAACATCGCTCATAAATCCAAATCTCCGAACCAACCGTCATAAAACCTTTTCAGATGTTCATACTCCTCTTTCGACATAATATTTTTCTTAACATCTTTTTCTTTAAAAGAATACCGGTAATTTGCGCAATAACTTGCGATAATGTCCTTTGCATGGTTTATCTTTTTAGACATCTCTTCGCAGCGTTTCTTATCTTCATCCTTGCATCTATCAGGATGGTATTTGAGGATTAAACTCCTAAAGGCATCTTTAATCTCTTCTATACTTGCCTCTTCGCCTAATCCTAAAATTCTTCTTGCCTCATCAATCTGCTTAAAATTCATCATAGCACATTCCTGTTTTATTAATTAATATACTTTTTAATTGTAGTTTCAATCTCTGCTTTAGGAAGCGCGCCTACGATCCTATCCACTATTTTGCCTTTTTTAAAAATCGCTAACGTCGGTATGCTCATAATATCATAGTTAGAAGCTGTATTAGAAGCATCATCCACGTTTAATTTACAGACTTTTAATTTCCCTTTATACTCCTTGGCAATCTGTTCGATTACCGGAGCAAGTCTAAGGCAAGGCCCGCACCACACAGCCCAAAAATCAACCAAGACAGGAATATCCACTTCCAATACCTCTTGTTTAAAATTAGCATCATTTATATTAATCCCCATTTTCTGATTTCCTTTCTTTGCAAACAATTTTCTCTATAAACTCTTACCCCTAATCTTAATTCCCTGCGTCCTTAATTCGTCGGTTTTCTTCTTAGAACATTGCATACACAAAAAGTGCGGCTTGGAATTACTTTTATCATAATTAGGGGCTTTTACAAGCCTCCAGAGGTTTTCTTCTTTCCCGCATTCATCACACCTTCCTTTATCTTTAAATTGCCAAACCTCGACTGCATAGCTGGTAAATATAAACCTATCTACCCAGAAAAAGATCGCACCACCGATAAAATTCGCCAATACCGTAGACCAAACGCCTACTCCTAAGTTTTTTACCACAAGCCACAAAATAGGAGTACTAAGCTGCCATCTTAATAAATACAATATAAATTTCCTTAAATTAACCATGCTGATTTTTTTCTTTGATTTATCTTACGATAAACCGCGCTTTAAAATGTTTTGCCTTAAAAAATTCTTTGGTGAATTCTTTCGCTATTTCCGGGTTAAACGATTTGCAGGAAAAAATATTTACATAAGTAATGCGCCAATGTTCGCTAAAATGTGCTGTGATAGAACTTGTTTCGATAAATTGCAAAAGCGAATAACCTTTGGTATGGGGTTTCTTGGTTCCAAAATATTCAAGAAGCGTTTTGCCGTACTTTTCCATTTTTATAAGCGGGCAAAGCTTATCTACATATTCTTTTAACTTCTTTCTTGAACTCATCACTTCCAAATCGCAATCGTACAAATCAAGAATCAACTCATACCCGAAGATTTTAGCCTTCACCTTTCTCCTCCTTTTTTATTTATAAATAGTAACGGGAAAACTATATCGCTTACACAACAAGGAATCCAAACTGCTAAGAACAAGAATATAAAAATAGTAACGAAAGAAAACCAATTTAGAATTTCTATCTTTGCCATAATCATATGGAACAAAGACGCCCAGGTGCTTAACAATACATGCCCGGCATGGGTAAATTTTGTCCTTGGCCTAAAGTAAGCAATAACTATGCCTAAAATAGCCAAAAGATTAACCAACCGCCATTTCTCAATGAAACCAAGATGTATTCCTCTATTAGGCATACCCAATAGGAATTCGGCCATATAAGGGATAAGAGAATCGCTAATAGTCGCTATGCCTACAGACCCGATATAGCCTATGATAATTAAGGCCCACAAGTTACATTTTCCTTTAATACAATTAATGCCGATACTGGGGCATGTATGAAGTTTATACATTGCCGCTGTAACCAACGCGCTTAAGAATACATGCAAAGGATGCAGCACATAAAAGATATCGTATGAAACCTTATAAGGCAATTTTAAAGAAAATAACATAATAATTACCCCGGTGATAGTTCCAAATAGCGTAAAAGGTGCATGCGCTCTTAATTCCCTTAAAATCTGCCCTGGCATATAATTAAACCTCGATTTCTTGGCCTGCCTTTACCAAAACGAAATTTGCTCCATAGGATGTTTTAAAAATATTCTCCGCTACATCTCCGGAACAATGCGTAGGCCCGGCTTTTAGTATGCCCATCTTCTTAAAATTTTCGGCGACTATTTCTATCGCCCGTTTATCTGATTCCATCAAATGAAACCCGCCTAATACAAAATAAATCCGCTCGCGGGAAAACTTTGTTTTTACTTTCTTTACCATTTTTAAAATCCCGGGGTGAGCGCATCCCGTAATTATAGTAAGACCGTTTTCTGTTTTTAACACAATAGCCTGTTCAGGCATATATTTACCCCGATAGGCTCCGGGAATTTCTCCCGTGATAAAGATATTTTGCGAAATTCTCCTAAACTTTCCGGATTCAATTAATTCAGTCTGCGCTTCTTTTACTTTATCTTTGAATTCCTTGCTAAATCCGGGGCAGGAATACACTTTAAGCCCTTTTTTTTCTTTTAGTATTTCCCAAAGCCCTCCCCAATGGTCCCAATGGTCGTGAGAAATTACCACCGCTTCGATTCCCGCAATATCCACCCCCAAATTATCCATATTCTTAATAAGCCATGGACCTTTTTCTCCGGTATCGAATAAAATTTTATCATCAACCAAGAATGAAACACCCCATCCGGTATTGAGTTTTTTATCCAAAGCGCCTTTATCAAAAATTACTTTTATCCGCATTTTAAAAAACCATCCTTCTTGATAAATTCAATCTTTTCTAACCTGCCTGCCAATACTCTTAAGTAATTTCGCTACGGTAAGCAATCTTAATGTGCTATTAAATTGAAACTCAATTTCTTTCATTTTCTGCATTAACAGGCATTTATCAGGCTGAGGGCAAACATCTTTCTCTGATAAGCAACCGATGATATCCGTTTCATCATGAAAGATACTTACTATATCTATAATTCGTATTTTATCCGGCTTTCTATTTAACATAAACCCGCCGTTATATCCTTTTAAAGACTTTAATACCCCATATTTACTTAAAGCCTGCAGGATTCTTCTCAAAAAAGCCCTGCGCATATTTAATTTCTTTACCAGTTCATTGACAGAAACCACCCTGGTAGAATCTTTAGCAAAATAAAGCAGCGATTTAATCGCGTAATGAATATTTTTAGTGACTAATTTCATTTATATTATAAATTGGCATATTTATCATTGGGTTTTTTAAACTTAAATTTAAACAACATCATTTTTTCTAACAAACCCACATAATCAATAATCAGTTTTCCTTGTAAATGGTCTATCTCATGTTGCAAAACTCTTGCCAAAAGCCCCCGTGCCTTCAGTTTGATCGCTTCGTCTTTCTCATTTAAGCCGGATATCATAATTTCATCCGCCCTCTCAACAACAACTTCTACGCCGGGAATACTTAAACATCCCTCTTCCATCTTTTCGGCACCCCTCAAGTTCAAGATTTTAGGATTCGCCAGCATAATCGGCCCCTCACCAATATCAGCAACTACCATATTTCTGGTAATCCCGATCTGCGGAGCCGCTAAACCTATGCCCGCGAAATGACGCATAGTGAAAAGCATCTCCTCAAAAAGTTGCACTTCGGTTTCGGTAATCCGTTCTACCACAATACACTTTTTTCTTAAAACGCTATCAGGATATTTCTTTATTTCAAGCGGTTCCATTTTTCTTTAAATTGTAAAATAATACTATATTCCCCAGCTTACATCCGGTTTCCTTAGCCACCACCGGGCATTTCACCATAAATAAAAAGAAAATAGGCCTCTTCTCTTGTGATAAAGACTCGAAATTTCCCTGTCCTTTGCTAATTACCATATCAGCGTTCTTGTAGATTCGCTTGAACTCTTTTGAGCATAAAGCAAGAACTGTTCCCGGCGCGTCCGTACCGTTAGAAATTACCCGTGCTGAATTATCAATCCCGCAGGCTTTTGCGTCTTCAAACAACGCATCGTTTATAACAGGCTTGGCCTTAACAGCATAATAAATATTCTTGTTGGGATATTCTTTTTTTATTTCTTCGACCAAAATCCGATCGAATACCACCTCGCCGGCATTATCAGCCAAATATAGAATATTTTTTGCTTCTTTCAACACCCGCCTAAATTCCAAATAATGAAATATAGATTTCTTAGGGATATTTTTATTTTCTTCAGCAATTATCTTTTTTAACTCCATCTTTACATTTAAATTATTTTTGACGCCAAAATCTATGATATTGCCGGCAATAGCCAACTCCAATGCTGTCAAAAGCCTATCCTGCGAATGATTGACCTTATTCCTTAACTTACCCAACATCCTTAAAGCAATGCGGTTGCTTTTTTGCTTTATATCTTTATATGGATCTCCGCTAGGGCTTATCTTTTTTAAAAGAGCGTACCCAATTCTGGCTATTTCAGAAGGATAGACTTTAAGCGAAATTTCCGGTATTTTCCTGGCAAATTCATCTATAATTTGCTTTTGCTGTTTTGGCGATGCCTTAACAACTCGCGCGCCTTCAAGCACCTGCCGGAAAAAACAAGGGATACAATCTAAATAAGTCTTCACCTCATTTTACCTTTCCTCTTCTTTTCAGTGTATCTTCGTCGCTTATTGACAAAATATCTTTCTCTTTTCTTTCGTCATAAACAGAAACCATATTAACCCCCTTGCAAACAGAAGTGAAACCATCTTTTATCTTGGCGATTTCTTCTCTTGCTAATGGCTTGACGCCACACGACCTTAAAGGGATATTAAGCTGTATTTCATCCGGCTTGATATAATTTGCCAGGTAAATAAATTTATTAACGTCATTTTTATTGTTATCCATGAACATTATCTGTAAAGCTAATTTCCCCTTGTAATTTTTTTTAAACGCTTTTATGCCTTCCAAAATACTGCCGAACTCTATTCCTTCAACCGGACGGTTAATTTCCCGCAAGGATTCCGGAGAATAGGCATCTAACTTGGCAACGACAAAATCCGCCCAAATAAGCTCTTTTCTTACTTCATCCAGCTCCATTAAAGAACTATTGGTTAAAACCGCAATCGGCTCTTTACGGGATAATTTTACTGCTTTTATCGCTTCTCCTAAATTGGCTGCTAAAGTAGGCTCGCCTCTGCCAGAGAAAGTAATATAATCTATGTTTGTACCGGGTAATTTTCCTAATTCTTCAATAACTTTTTCAACCGGCACATAAATCTTTCTTTCAACAGTATATTTTTTTGTCGGCCCCAGCTGACAATAAACGCAATCAAAATTACAAATTTTCTCTTTCTGTGAAAGCAAGTCTATACCTAAAGAACTTCCCAATCTCCAGGAAGGTACCGGGCCATAAATATATTTATATTCAATCATAATAACTTCTACGGCTCCTTCTATAATTGCAAAAGATAATCTGCAATAGCACGATATAAAGTACTTACCGCCAGGATTGAACAGTGTAAATGGTCTTCCGGCAAACCTTTCAATCTTGCAATCACTTCTCCCGCAGAAATCGCCAATGCCTCATTGATTGTTTTATCATAAGCCATACGCGCAACCACAGCAGCACATACCCTTGTGGCACCGCATCCATCTGTGTAATATTTGACATCTGTAATCTTATCGTCTTCTATTATCAAATAAAACTCCATAGAATCCCCGCAAGGACCCTTTAAATATGCCGAACTTGTAGGATCGTTCATTCTGCCGAAAAACTTCGGATCGTTTAAAGAATTTATAACCTCTTCAGGGCAACCAGTGGCTTCTTCTTTATTACTTCCATTTTCCATTTGAGCATCTCCCACGAAACTTCCTTTCTATACACAAACCTGTTCGTTCTTATCTTTAAAACTCGGTACTTTCCTAGAGCTAACCGGAAGCCTGTACTCGCTGATAAATGTCTTAAAATTACCCAAGTGGACACATTGCCCGCTGAATTCGTTTGAAAAAAGGTATTGTTTTCTTGTGTCGAGACTTTTGATTAATTCACTCTCATCAGCGTAGGCAGAAACAAAATCCATTCCCTTTTTAGTCAAAACAAAAACAGGTATTTGTTTTGAAAGTTGACATTTAGCCAAAGGCCCGATCGTCCGGCGCACATCGAAAGAAGCGCAGCTCCAAACCAAATCAGCGTAATCGCGTATCAATGCAATTTTATCTTTTGTTATACCAGTCGTACATACCACCAATGAAATTATTTTAACGCCATTTTCTTTTCCTAATAAACGCAATATCTCTAAATTCTTGGCCGAACGACCGCTTATAGTAACAGCAATAGTCTTATACCCTATTTCCATCGCTTCCTTGACCCCCAAGGGCTGATCAATAAACGCGTTTTCAAATATTATCTGGCAACCAGCAGCTTTCAGCTTTTTGATAATTCCTTTAATGGGCGATGTTAATAATAGACTATTCATTCGGGCGCCTATACCTTGGACAACTTCCGGCGTATCTGTAATAATTGTCCCCGCGCCTTCGCAAACTACGACTGCCGCATCAATCGCCTTTTTTCTTAACGCGAAACTAAGCATTTCCGAAGCACCATATGGTATTGAAACATCTGTGCATGAAATTTTTCTCTCATCAGTGAAAAAACCATAATTTTTTATCTTTGACTCAATCGCGCTTTTTATAGCGTTCTTGATAGCTTTTTTATCATTGCCTCGCACACCGCTAAAATCTTTATATAAATGTTTTGCCAATGGGCAAAAAGTAAGCGTTGGCTCGGTAATATTGATAACCTTCCCGCAAGATACACTCACAAACGATGAAAAATATTTTAATACGTGGATATCCCGCCTATCCATAGAATCCATATTTTAAACTTGTAGTTTTTCCCAAATTCTGCAAATCTCATCTTTAACTGCCGTATCCTTATATTCCATAATAGTCTTACCTCTAACCATGGCTTCTACCACCGTTTTATCAAACCTGACTTTGCCGATTAATGAAATCCTGTTTTTTGCGCAATGTTCTTCTATTTTTTCTGACATATCCGGGTTTAAATCATATTTATTAATTACGAGCTGCGAGAAAACGTTAAAATGTTTGGTCACTTCTATAACCCTTAACGCATCATGCAGACCGGATAATGTAGGTTCAGTTACCACTACCGCGCAATCTATGCCGGAAAGTGAAGCAATAACCGGACAACCTATGCCCGGAGCGCCGTCAATAATAACCCAATCGCAATTATTCTTCTCTGCCAATTCTTTTGCCTGTTTCCTTACTAAAGACACTAATTTGCCCGAATTTTCTTCCGCAATGCCAAGCTTTGCGTGCACCATAGGCCCAAAGCGCGTCTCGGAAATAAACCACTCTCCTGCAAGATTCTCTTCCATCCTAATAGCGCCAACCGGGCAGATATGACTGCAAAAAGCGCATCCTTCGCAAGACACAGGGTCGATAACAAAACTGTCGCTTATGGCATTAAAACGGCATACGGCGATACACTTACCGCATTGCTGGCATATCTTTTTGTCTACTACTGCGCTTAAACCGCTTCTAAAGTCATGTCGTTCCTTAATTTTTGGCTGCAACAATAAATGCAAATCCGCTGCGTCCACATCGCAATCAGCCATAACTTTATTTTTCGCTAAAGCGGCGAATGCCCCCGTGATTACGGTCTTTCCCGTCCCGCCTTTTCCGCTAATAACTACAATTTGCTTCATCTTTTCTTCTCTATAATCCGTTTGTATAATGTCACAAAATCTTTTTTATACTCGGGGAATACTTTAACCATAGGTTCTCCCTTTGAATAAGCCATGGCAATTTCTTTTTTAAATGGTATTCTCATCAATACTAAAATATTTTCCTGCTTGCAGTATCCCTCGGTTTTATTATTTCCTAAATCTGAGCGGTTAATTACCACTCCAAAAGGAATTTTTAATTTTCCTAATACTTCTACCGCTAAAATCAAATCATTTAAACCAAAAGGTGTGGGCTCAGTCACTAATACGCAAAAATCACTTCCTTTAACTGAAGCGACTACCGGGCAAGATGTGCCTGGAGGGGCATCGATGATTACAGTTTTATTGGAATTGATATGCTCTTTGACCTGGCGGATAACAGGCGGAGACATCGCTTCACCGATATTGAGTTTGCCATGGACAAATTCTATTTTCCCGCAGTTGCCTGATTCGACTATGCCGATTTCTCTATTTACTTCTTTTATTGCGCCTTGGGGGCAAAGGGCGCTGCAGGCGCCGCAGCCGTGGCACAAATGCGCGAATATTAAATTACTTCCTTTTTTACCGTCCTGCCCCGGCAGCACTGCTATGGCATTGTAAACACAAACCTTGGCACACTTTCCGCAATAATTACATTTTGATTCGTCAATTTCAGGAACGGGAATAAATGCCTTGTTTTGTTTTTTTATCTGCGGCTTTAAGAAAATATGCGCGTTAGGCTCTTCAACATCACAATCAAGAAACTGGACATTGTTAAGCGACAGCGCCAAATTAACCGCGACCGTTGTTTTTCCTGTTCCGCCTTTACCACTGGCAACCGAAATAATCATATTGATTGCTGATGCGCTATCAAAAGTCCCTGGAATTTACTGTTCATTTTATCGACCTTAAATCCCTTTTCTATTAAATATCGTTCTATATCGGATAATGTGATTTTGCCGGCTTCGTGTTTGTTGCCTTCGTTGGCATGGATTTTATCCATTAAATCAAGGCCTTCTTTGGTAAAGTCGCTTAGGACGAGTTTGCCTCCCAAAGAAAGTACGCGCAAAAGCTCATCTATGACTTTATGGGGGTTGGTTAAATGGTGCAGGGTATTGACCGAGAATATAACGTCGAAACTTTTATCCTTAAAACTTAAAGACTCGCCGTTTTCAATACGGAAATCAACCTGTTTATACAAATTAAAATAGCGAAAATTAAGCTTCGCAAACGCCTGCTCGGTTTCCGAAATATCAAAGGTGGTAAAATTGTATCCGGCCTTTGCCAGCTCGAGCGCAAAATGCCCTTTGCCGGTTCCGGCTTCAAGGATTTTTCCATAAACAGGCTTTGCCTGCTCAAGGACAAAATCTCTTTCCTTGTCTACATCATAACCGAGGCTTTTATATAGAGCTTTCCGCTCTAAATATTTTTTATGGTTTTCTAATATTTCTTTATCCAAGGCAGCCAATTACTCCCTTACCATTCTCATACCGCATTTAGGGCAATCCATTGAAGCGCAGGGAATACCTGCTTGATGCGCAACTATAACTCCACAACTCGGACAAACGCAATTTCCTGTTGACCCTACTCCTATACGTCCGCCGCCCATTTTCCCACGGCCTCTACCCATACCTCTCCTCCTGCCTGTACCTGGGCCTTGACCTAAAGGACCTGTGCCATCTCCTCTTGGCATATTAATTACCTCCTAAATTGAAATTGCTTCATTCGGGCATTGATTTGCACAAACTTCGCATTCTATAGAATCAGCACTGATAATGGCCTTATCATTCTCTATCTTTATCATATTAACAGTGCGGGTGTCTTTGTATATGCCACAACCATTGCATCCCTTTTTATCTACTTTCACTGCCATACCTCTTCCTTCCTACTTATTTTTACCCAGTATGCCTGATTTTGAACCCACTGTGGGGTTAGACACTGCTTTAAATTCTCCTTTTTTATATTTATTAACCGCCTCTTTAACAGTGCCTGAAGCTCCGGTAAAAACTTCTATCCCTGCCGCTTGCAATGTTTGAAAAGCATTGGGCCCAATATTACCCGTAACTACAACTTTAATCTTTTTAGAAGCAACTAATTGCGCTGACTGAATTCCTGCACCGCCCATAGATTCAATATTAGGATTTCCAATGGATTCAAATTCTAAAGTATCAGTATCGACGATAATAAAATATTGGCACCTGCCGAATCGGGGATCTACATTAGAATCCAAACTACTACCCTCTGAAGTCACGCATATTTTCATATATTCTCGCCTCCTGAATGGTCACAATCTTCTTTATGCGGATGATCGCATTCTTCTTTTTCTAAACCATAACCTTTACCCGCTCCAGGCTTACAAAGGCTTTCGCCGCCTTCTAAAACACCTTTTTTAAGCTGTTCTATAACTTCATCGATCTTTCCGCCGACCCCCACAATCGTCTTAATACCATATTCTTCAAAGAATGATGTTGCCCGCATACCCATTCCTCCGGCAACTATGCAATTGACACCTTTTTGATGTAAAAACTGTGGTATAGCCCCCGGCTGATGGCCAGGATTTGCTATTTCTATCCTCTTAGTTACCTCGCCGCCTTCAATATCAATAAGAGTAAAAGAAGGGCATCTGCCAAAATGAGCAGATACAAGATTTCCATCTGTAGATATAGCTACACGCATAACAACTCCTTTTTTTCTAATAAAATTAGGTGAGGGGATAAAAATTAAAATCTATCCCCTCACACTATAGCAACTACTCACTCTTCCCTGCCTGGGCTTTTTCTAAAGTCTCAATACGACCCTGGATATCTTCAAGCTGCTTCTTTAAAACATCAGCTTCATTTCTTAAGATATCCGCTTCCTGTTTTGGAGTAACTTCAGGCGCATAAGGATATACACCGCCAAAAGCAGGCATACCTATTGAAGCTCTCTGCCAACCAGTAAGACCGGTAGCATGATACCAATTCCTCCGGCCTCTGCCACCACCTCGGCCAAAAAACCCTCTTCCTCTACCAAAATAACCTCTTCCGGGAATCGGATTTATATAACCAGGCATAGAATAACCAGCGCAGTAACCTGCAGCCCTACCTGTCATTGGACCTAAACCCATTGGTCCGGTTCCATCTCCTCCTGGCATACCAAACACCTCCTTCCCCATCTTTTCACTTTCTATATTATCAGAATTGTCGGAATCCAATTTAACTATACAATAACCCATTCCTCTTCCAGTAAGCGGCCCTTGACCTATAGGACCAGTTCCGTCAAATCCTGGCACAACACTCTTCTCCCCTTTTGCTACTGAGAACCGTTTCCATTAATAAATAAAAAAATATAACGGTTATTTCTTCTCGCTGCATTTTTCACATAAACCGTAAAACTGAATAAGGTGATTAGTAATTTTAAAATTGTATTTTTTTGATAAACCCTTCTCTGTCTGGTTAAGAAGTTCGACTTCGTCATCTATAAAATCGGTATAATCTATAACCTTGTTACAGCCAGTACAAACTAAATGGTGATGGTGATGCGCCCCCTTTGGGCCTTCAGCAAACTCATACCGCGCTCTACCATCGCCGAAATCAAGTTTGAAAACCATACCCAGATC
This sequence comes from Candidatus Omnitrophota bacterium, assembly GCA_028711115.1. Taxonomy (GTDB): domain Bacteria; phylum Omnitrophota; class Gorgyraeia; order Velamenicoccales; family JABMQK01; genus JAQTSV01. Next base: position 529,020 of record JAQTSV010000001.1, on the reverse strand, counting down.
CGATAAAACATCTAATGTCCTATAAATAGTAGTCAGTCCGACGTTAGGATACCTGGGATGAATCTTCATATAGATATCTTCGGCGCTTAAGTGACCTTCGGCTTTAGATAAAACATCAAGTATTACCTCGCGGCCTAGTGTAAGCCTATAGCCACAACCCCTGAATTTACCATGCCACCAACCCTGCCCTCTGCAATTACCTCTTGGCATATGTCTCCTTAATGAAAATGATTTCCATTTTTAAATATACAGCACTAACCCTTTCTTGTCAAGTTTTTTATTTTAAAATATTTCTATAAAAACCAGCGGCAATATTCGATAGGTGGACGTTTTCTCCATATGTAGTTTAAACAAATAATAAACCCATAACGGATTGTTACGGGTTTATTTTATTTGAGGCCCTACTTTCCATGCTACTTGGATTAATTCAGGCAGCACTTAAAGTATCTTTCAAATTTTACATTAAAATTTTAAAAGGGTGGGTGACGGGATTTGAACCCGCAGCCACTTGAGCCACAGTCAAGTGCTCTAACCAAGTTGAGCTACACCCACCATGCTATTTCAATTAAACTTCAAAAGGTTCTTTAAAACCCTCCTGCCATCACCAGTCTTTAAAAACTTCTCTCGTTTTAGAGCAAGAGAAAAATTACTATAGTCTTCACACTCAATAAGCTTCCAAGGAATCCTGCTTTTAGTAGAACGGTTATGCCCGGCGTTATGAATACGCAGTCTTTCAATAAGATTTTTTGTCGATCCTACATACAAACTACCGTCTTTTTCGCTTTGTAAAATATAAACGTAATACATACCATAGTCAAGTGGCCGCTACTAAAGCGTCAGCGGCCATCCGCCGAAGATTCAATGGCGGATGCTCTAACCAAGTTGAGCTACACCCACCATAAAATTGTTTCTGTGCCTTATCTGAAAATTGGCTACACCACTTTCTAAAAAATCTGTTTTAAGCTTTCCGTAAACTCTAACTCTGTGGTGGCGTATATCCCATTTCTTGTGACTGCGTAGGTGGTATGTAACCAGAGCCACCCGCCGTAGAATATGTGCCGTTTTCAGTCATAGAAATAGTATAGGAACCACCGGTTCTTACTGCCGTGGCAATAATATCATTGACTGCATTAAAAGGATTTCCTCCTGACACTGCTGAAAAAGTGAAAAATCGACCGGCGCTGCTCATATTTATATCAAGATTAGTCAAACTGTTGGTATATCCATCGTTGTCTAAAACGTAACGCATTTGCGCATTGCGGATGGCACCAAGCACATCCAGCGCCTCAGCTGTCCTTGAATTCTCTATAGTATGCGTGTATCTCGGAATAGCCAAGCGGACCAAAATGCCAATAATAATTATGACTATCATTATCTCCATCAGCGTAAAACCTGTTTTAAAAATTCCTTTTATCTTCATATTTTCCTCGCCTCCTTTCTTATTGATTATCTGACACTGTTTGAGACTCCTGGGGATCAGGTGCCTCAACCTCTTTTTTTTCTTTAAAAACCTTAAAAATATCCTTTACATCTTTAAACTGCTCTTTTAATTCTTTGCCTATGGCTTTAAAATCTTCGCCTACCTTTTTAACCGCCTCCACTCCCTCTTTACCAATGTTACCCTGGATAAGATTTTTCAGGGGTTCTTTAAAAATATTGCCCTTGAATTGCAAACCTTCTAACTTTGGCCTGTCAAACTTAGTATGAATGGAAAAATCAAAGATTCCGCCGCTGCCGGGCCCAAACAATGTATCCAGAACAATCTCTGAAATATTGCCGAATAAGGTAATCTGCTTATTGTTAAGATCTGCCAGTAAAGGCTCGTCGCTGAATCTTATGTCGCGCGTCTCCAAATGGCAATCTATGGCCAAATCGTTATTGCGTGAAACCATATCGGCGGTAAAAAACAACTTTCCGGAAACAACCTTCTTAATTAAATTTCCGAAATACGAGGAAAAATATGCTGCATCTATATCCTGCACGGAAAACTTTGCATCCATATCTTTTCTGAGAAAATTCAACCAGCCGTCTGCAGAAATGTCAGCCACATTTCTTCTATCGCTAGACACGGCTTTCGCCTTTAAGCCCACTGCTGTTCTAAAATTTAACGTGCTGGTAATTACAGACAGCTCTACAGGAGTAATATCAAAAGATAAATTATTTATATTGTCCTGGAAAGATACTTTCCCATTTTTCACCAGTAATTTCTTGACAAAGAAATTGATTTTCTGATTGGGATTATTCTGCGCCATCACATGATCGATAATTTCATTTACGTTAAATCTGGCACCTCCTGTGCGCACTATGAAAACCCTGGGTTTTGTTACAATAATTTTATTAAATCCCACTTTGCCAAAAAATAATCCCATAAGGCTGGGTTCAGCGTTTATTTTTTCTGCAGCAAACAATCCTTCAATGTTTAGATTATTTACGGAAACGCCATAAAGAGGAACAAGATTCAACGAACCAACAGTAACTTTTTTGCCGATTACCTGGCTTAATATTTCACAAAGCAAAGTCTTACCTTTAGTAGAAATAAAAATGTTCAGGCCCAAATAAACAACGGCCAAGAAAATAAAAATTCCTAAAATAATGCGTTTTAATATCTTCATTTATAACTAATTGCCCTAATTTAAATAACTCGCGCCCGGCCCGAATCGAACGGGCAACCCTCTGCTTAGAAGGCAGATGCTCTGTCCTATTGAGCTACGGGCGCAGAGATCGATTTCAAAACTACAGGGGCTCCTGGTTTCATTATAACCAAAGACCCCTCGGGAACCTCTGTCCATTTCCCCTTATCAGCATAGGGGCATTCTGACGCCACCACTGAATATTGAGGAGACGACTGATAGTAATAATAAAGCGAGCGCCCTTTACGAAAAGCCCAAATCGTCTCGCCGTCTGTGAGAAAGAAATTGAACCCTAAATTGCCCTTGCGTACCACAGATTCCAATATAGAAATAGCTTTTTTTATACCTTTCTCCACATCCCAGTTGCTTTCTTCGATACATTTAAGCAAGAAAATGAAATACAGTTCAGAACCCACCCAAGAATCCGGCGGATCATAAGTGCAAGTATTGGGAGGATTGGCCTTTAAATATTTGTCTCCGATAAGATCAATTAGTTTTGCTTTGCCGACGATACCGTTGTGACCGAAAAGCCAATGCTTGCCGCCCTTATCTCTCGTGAAAGGATGCGGATTCACCGCATTGTTCCTGCATCCGGAAACTGCTATTCTTACATGCGCCACAATAATCTTGGGCTCAAGATGGGCTACCTTTATTACCGCTTGATTATATTTCTCATCCTTATCCGCAGAGAGCATTCCTTTTATAAGCAATGCGTCTTTGCCAAGATAATATCCGATTCCCCAGCCGTCCCTATTAAATGCTCCCAAGACTTTTAAAGAACGGGGCGCCCTTAAAAGCTGGTCCAGCGTCACTTCCTCGGGTATTTTATCACGGGAAACTGCAGCCCAAAGACGACAATCTGCCCTAAGCTGAGCAGGAAAAGAAATGCTTAAAATTATAGCTATAAATAAAAAAACAAGATATTTTAGCGGATTTATCCGGTAAATATTATTCCCTGTTGTCTCTGGATTTCTTGGCTCCATCTTTTTCTATTGTATCATATTATCGCAAAAAATATTATTGAAAATTATACCCGGTCAGGCCAAGCTTTTAACTCTTGCGCTCTTTATCTTATTTAATTTTAGTCGGGGAGGTGGGACTCGAACCCACGACCTTTTGGTCCCAAACCAAACGCGCTGAACCAAACTGCGCTACTCCCCGAATCACCTACTCTAATTATTACTTTTATAGGTGTTTAATTATAACATTCAAATCTTTTTTTGGCAATAAGTTAAAAACTCAAACAGGCACGAATCTAAGTCCCAATCAGGGTTTACTTCTTAAAAAAGATATGCTATTATAATTTGTCGATAAACAGTTGTTACGAGAAAATAATCAAACTATGAAGAAGAAAATAAAGATTATTTTATTCACTATTATTATATTGATTACCGTCTCCTCTTTGGGGATATATTATCTTAACAGCTACTATTTGCCAAAGATAATAAAGGCACGCATAATCCAGGAAATCTCAAATAAACTGGGAGTCGCCGTAGAGTTAAAAGACGTAAAATTTAACATTTTTAAGGGTATTGTTCTTTCCGATCTTAGCATAGCGAACAAGAAAGACCTCGCGCCGATACTTCAGGTGGAACGCATCACGGCAAATTTCCTCATCTTGCCATTTTTCCAAAACGGAAAGATATTAATTCCTTCCATAAATATCGACAGTCCCAAACTGGATATCATCCGTTACGAAGATAACAAATTAAATATCCAGGAATTACTGCCTGTGCAATTACAGTCAGGCGGTAAACAATCATCGCTTCCTTTTCTTATCTATAAAATCAATATCTATGACTGCCGGGTTGATTTCCTGGACAAAACAATTCCTTCCAGTGTTACGCAAACCTTAAAACTTGATACTGTAAAAGCAAAAATAGATTCTTCCGGAGTTAACTTCAACTTGCAGGGGGCATTGATATACAAAAAACAATCCTTTGGCCTTGATATTTACGGTAAGTATAAATTTAAAAATAAAGAACTGAAGATAAACTTTAACATCGACAAGTTAGATATCATGCCGTTCTTAGGATATGTAAAAGACCTGCCTTTCACCATAAATACCTTCTTCATTAACAAAATTAACAGTGAATGCACTCTTATAGGCAATGACCTTACCATAAACACTAATATGGACGTCGCGAATGTATCTTTAGCCAAAGACAAAACTTCTCTTTCTGATGCCAGCGCGAAGTTAAAAACCTCTCTTACTGTAAATATCACAAATATAGCGAATTTTGATTACCTTATTAATGCGGATAACCTGGTTGCTGATTTGAAAGACCCGCAGCTTCCCGGGAATACCAAGATTAAATACGCGAATTTAGAAATATCCCCCAATCGCATAGATATCAATGCAGCGAGAGTAGAAATGCTGCAGACACTTTTTGAAATTAAGGGAAATTTGGAGAATTTCTCCGATCCAGCTATCAACCTTAACCTGAAATCCCGGATGGATATCCCAGTAGCCAAAGATTTCATAAAAAATTATTATGACTTTGTCAACTCGGTAACCGCCGAAGGCAAGGCAGCTTTAGATATCAATGTCTCAAAGCTTACCGGCGAAAAAGATTTCAAATTTCAAGGGTCTTTAGGCCTGGAAAATGCCTCTCTCAAGGCCGAAAATATCCCCTACCAGATTAATGCCATAAACGGCCCTTTGAATTTTGACCAACAAAGTATCAGCTGGACTAACCTTTCCTTTAACCTGCTCGATATAAATTTCAGCTCCAAAGCAAAGATAACAAATTTTAAATCACCATCGATTAATCTGGAACTGACCAGCGACAAAATAAATATAGCCACCAAAATAAACACAATCAAGGAAAATACATACAGTATAGACTCTTTAAATCTGGGCTACTATAATTCTAATCTGGCTCTAAACGGAAATGTTCAGATAAAAAACCCCGACGATTATGAAGTGGACTTAAAAATTCAATCACAGTTTGACATGGAGGATCTCAAACAAATAAAATATCTGCCTCAGGAAAATATCTCTCTCATAAAACCCGAAGGAATTTGTGATATTACGGGAAAAATCCAGGGCAACATAAAAAATCCCAAGTTGCTCAATGCCTCACTGAATCTGACTAGCAGCAGATTAAAATTATACGGGCTTAGCCTCAATAATTTAGAGATGCAGTTAGCCCAGGAAAATCAACAGATAAAAATTCCTCAAGCTAATTGCGTATTCTATGACGGCGCTATTTCAGCAAATGGCTTAATAGACCTGGAAAAAGAAAATAATCCTTACGCCTTTAATGTTGCCACCGACAATATCGACCTTTCCAAATTAAAACTAGACACCCCTATGAAAGATAAAGAGTTCGAAGGTATTCTGACCGCTGCCGTAATATTAAGCGGTCCTTTGACATCGCTGCAGGACATAAAAGGAAACGGAAGCTTCTTAATTAAAAACGGCTATTTGTGGGAATTTAATCCCTTGGCTAAATTAGGAGATTTTTTATTTATTCCGCGGTATCAAACTCTGGTTTTTAAAGAGGCCAAAGCAGATTTTAATATCGGCGGGAGAAAGATATCCACGGACAACCTTGTATTGAATTCCAATGTCATCTCTTTATCCTGCGATGGTAGTATTGATTTTGCGGGAAATCTGGACTTTGAAGTCGCCCCTTATCCTGTCAATCAAAACGCAACGGAAGGCTCACAGCAAACCGCAGAAAATACACAAAGCTCCAATCAATATCAAGGTATCTTTAGCGAAGAAATGGCGAAACTGGCAGGCATCTCCGTAGTGCAGGTCAAAGGCACAATCCAAAATCCCAAAGTAGAAATAAAAATGGTCACAAAAGAGATATTCAACAAAGTAACAGAAGGCATTAAAGGAACTTTAAAAAAGGTTAAAGGTGTTGCGGATTTAATCTTTGGCGGTCAAGACCAAGAATAAAGTTGCGTACTTTTACAAAAGCCTTATAACGGTGGCTCATCTTATGTTTTATTCCTTCTCCTAACTCTCCAAACGTCTTATTATATTTCGGTATAAGAAATATAGGATCATAACCAAAGCCGAACTGTCCTCTTTCGCGACTGGCAATAATGCCTCGGCAGGTCCCCTCAAAAACTCCTAACAATCCATGGCTGTCACAAACAGCAACGCTGCAGGTATATTTTGCTTTTCTCTTTTTTAGAGGAACTTTTGCTAATTCTTTGAGTAACTTCTGATTATTTCTTCTATCGGTGGAATTTTTGCCGGAATATCTGGCCGAATAAACACCGGGCCGGTTACCTAATGCCTCCACCTCCAATCCCGAATCCTCGCCTAAGGTGAATTTTCCAAGATACTGGGCGATTGTGGCGGATTTCTTTATGGCATTCTCTTTGAAGGTGAGGCCGTCTTCAATTATTTTGGGAAGATTATCATAATCAGCTAAAGATGTAATCATAAAATTCAAATCCTTTAGCATGTATTTTATTTCTTCTAACTTTTTTTTGTTACGCGTGGCTACGACTAATTCCTTAATCATTTATTTTATTCCAAATATTTTCCTACGGCTTGTTTCTGGACATCGATTAATTGCCCGATTCCCTGTTGTGCCAAAACCAGTAATTTGTCCATCTCTTCTTTGGAGAAAGGTTCTCTTTCTGCGGTCCCCTGGATTTCAATAAATTTTCCTTGGCTGGTCATAATAATATTCATATCGACCTGCGCCTTGGAATCTTCTTCGTAATTCAAATCAAGCAATAAATTATTGTCGACGATACCAACGCTTGTCGCAGCCACATAATCCTTCAGAGGCATTTTGCCGATTAAGCCATCCTTTTTTATTTTGTAAAGCGCATCGACCAAGGCGATAAAACTTCCGGTAATGCTTGCGGTGCGCGTGCCGCCGTCTGCCTGGATTACATCGCAGTCAAGCCAGATTGTGCGCTCACCCAGGAATTTCATTTCTGTAACTGTGCGTAAAGAGCGGCCCACCAAACGTTGAATCTCATAAGTCCTGCCTGAATCTTTTCCGCGCTGAATGCGCGTCTGGCAGGAACGCGGAAGCATTCCATACTCGGCTGTCACCCAGCCTGTGCCGGTGTTTTTTAAAAATGGCGGCACGGATTCCTCAACGGACGCTGTGCATATCACTTTGGTATTACCCAATTCTATCAAACAAGAACCTTCGGCATACTTTATATAATTTCTTGTTATGCTAACTTTTCTTAACTTGTCCAGTCCTCTTCCGTCACTGCGCAGCATAAACGCTCCTTCCTTGCGAATCAATTCCTACAATTAAAGGAAAATCTTTTACTTCTAATTTTCTAATCGCTTCCGGGCCCAAGTCTTTATAGGCGATTATTTTTGAGCTTTTCACTTTTTTTGCTAATAATGCTCCACATCCGGCCGGCGCCAAGAAATAAACCGCCTTGGATTTTTTAATTGCTCCTACAACTTCTCGGGAACGCTCGCCCTTGCCGACTATTCCTTTTAATCCTTTTTTAAGCAATAAAGGCGTAAAAGAATCCATTCTCGAACTTGTCGTGGGGCCGCAGGAGCCGATAATCTTTCCTCTGGGCGTATTTGTCGGACCACAATAATAAATAATCTGATTATTCAGACCAAAAGGCAGCTTTTTGTGTTTCTTGATTGCCTCTCTTAATCTTTTATGCGCCTGGTCGCGTGCGGTATAAATTGTACCGCTTAATAAAATTTCCTGGCCGCATCTTAAAGTTTTGATTATTTCTTTAGTGAGTGGCGTGGATATTCTTCTCATAAAACTTCTGTTGCACTGCGAAGCGCATGGCAGGAAATATTTACCGCTACGGGCAAGCCCGCAATGTGTGTCGGGTAAGTCTCGATATTTACGGCTAGCGCAGTTGTGTCTCCGCCTAAACCCATTGGTCCAATGTTTAATTTATTTATGCTGGCCAATAAATCTTTTTCTAATTTGGATTTTGGGTTTCGGATCTTTCTCAATAATGCCTTCTTTGCTAATAAACACGCGTAATCTGCTGTCCCGCCAATTCCTACGCCAACTACATAAGGCGGACAGGCATTTGGGCCTGCAGCTTTAACTGTATTGATGATAAATTTCCCTACTTCATCTATACTTACAGTGGGATTAAACATCTTTAATGCGCTTTTATTTTCACAGCCAAAACCTTTTGGCAAGACTGTCAATTTTAATTTATTACCTTTGACTAAATCAATGTGAATTACTGCCGGAGAATATTTAGAATTTCCTCTTAATAACGGGTCGCCTACTATAGAATTTCTTAAACTTGCTTTTTTGTAGCCTTTATCTATGCCTTTATTTATTGCTTTCTTTAAATCGCCGATTATTTTTACATCCTGACCGATTTCTGCAAAAACTAAAGGCATACCAGTATCCTGACAAATCGCCAGGCGTTCTTTTCTGGCAATTGCGGCATTTTGAATGATATCTCCTAAAATATTTTTTGCCCGTGAATTATTTTCTTTGCGACAAGCCGACTTAAGCGCGCTTAAAACATCACGGCGCAAATTCAAATTTGCTTCTACGCAAAGATTAATTATTGTTTTGGTTATAATATTACTATTTATTCTTTTCATCTTTGTTGATAAATTGCCGAAACCACTGTTTTGATTCCGCCGCGGATGTTCATTTCTATTTCTATTCGCGCAAAACGCGGTTTACAGGCTTTTACAAAATCATCCAGGATTTTATTCGTGAGATGTTCATGGAAAATTCCTATGTTACGGAAAGAATGCAGATACATTTTGAAGGATTTCAATTCTACGCAAAGTTTATCCGGTATGTATTGGATTGTTATGTTGGCGAAATCCGGTAAACCTGTCTTGGGGCAAATACAGGTCAGTTCATTCGTTTCCAAAGCAACCATCTCTTCTTTATCCGGATATTGATTCTTCCAGACCTCAATCCGGGGAGTTTTTAGATTGCGTATATTCTTCTGCAACCCTTCGTATGAAGATTTATTTATTTGTCTCTGCATCATTTCACTCCCATCGCTTTATGAATCTGCGGAATCGCTCTCACATCTGAAAGGTAGTCTTTGCTATATTTTTTAAATTCGTGCAATTTCTCAGCCAGCTCTTTGCCCAGCTGCTCGGAATTCGGCTGCAAGACAAAAGTTATCGCGGGATTTATTTTACAGACCAGATCCACGGCCTGTTTAAAATCTTCCCATGTCGTATCAATGCAAATTACGGTCTTGACAAAAACATCCTTGCCTTTGGCGATTTTTAGGAATTCTTTGTGCTCCTGCCAGAAAGACTTTTGTTTGGTAGAACTGGGGAGCTTAATATCCATAGAGATTACGTCGATATGTTCTATGACATCAAACAGTTCATCGACAAGCACTCCGTTGGTCTCAAGATAAACCTCAAAGCATTCGGATTTTAATTTGGGAAGAAATTCCAGAAGAAAATCCCGCTGCTCTAACGGTTCTCCTCCGGTTATGGAAATAGACTTTATATTCCTTTTGCCAATTACACTTTTTATCTTATCTATCAATTCAACAGGCGTATATTCCTGAAAGGTATAAATTTTTGTATCGCAGAAATCACATTTTAAACTGCAGTCATAAAATCTTACGAAGCACTGTTCCTGGTCAAGATATTTGCCTTCGCCCTGGATACTGACAAAGATATCGCTAATTTTTGCTTTAATCATTCTAACCTAATAAAGTATCTTTAGTATGCGCCTGCGTAAAACCTTTTGCCCGCAATCTGCAACTGTCGCATACACCGCAGGGTTTTTCACCGCCTTTATAACAAGACCAAGTCAATTCAAAAGGTACTTTTAATTTTTTAGCCAGCAAAACAATTTCTCTCTTGGTTTTTTTAATCAGCGGTGTATTTATTCTTATGGATTTATTTTCTACGCCGACTTTTGTGGCTAACTTGCTGAGTTTATTGAAAACTCTGTAGTAAGGCGTCCGGCAATCCGGATAACCGGAAAAATCAATTGCATTTGCTCCGATAAATATCTGGTCTGCGCCGATGGTTTCCGCATAAGACAAGGCAAAACTTAAAAAAATCGTATTTCTTGCCGGCACATAGGTAACCGGAATTCCCGACGTAGCTAGTTTAGGAATAGAAATATTTTTATCCAAAAGAGCAGAACCTTTCCAGAGCAGGTTAATCTTTATAACTTTATAATCGCAATTTGCTTCTTGGGCAATTCTTCTAGCGGATTTGATTTCTCTTTTATGCCTTTGGTTATAGTCAAATATCAGGCAATAAACTTTATAACCTTTTTTCCTGGCATAGAATAATGTTGTCGCCGAATCCAATCCTCCCGAGAGTAAAACAACTGCCTTTTTCATTTATCGCCATCGAACTAGTGAACGCGGGAAATCCTACTCATAATAGCTGGCTTTACAGTGCCGGCTTTCCCATACAGTAATGCTCTTTAAAGAGACTGACTCTTTCTTTAACAGAGGTTTTGCTTTATTAAAAATAAATTTTGCTATATTTTCCGAGGTGGGATTGATATGTTTGAAGAAAACTAATTCGTTTAGATATTTGTGGTCGAGTTTTTCTGTTATACCGTTTATAATCTTTTTGAGTTTCTTAAAATCGATAGCCATACCAATCTTGTCTAATTTATTCGAGGTAACTATTGCCTCGACCTGCCAATTATGGCCGTGCAGAGATTCGCATTTCCCCAGATATCCTCTTAAGTTATGCGCTGAACTGAATTCTGATTTTATGGAAATCTCAAACATTGTTTACCTTTTTTAGATTTTCTATATCTTTACCCAGGAAATTCTTGGCTAATTTTTTAAATTGCTGGAGCTCGTCGCTGACATAAAAAATATATTTACCCTGTTTCTTTTTATTATTCAACAGGCCTTCGCTGGCAAGAATCTCCTTTGTCTCGTAAGCGACCTGCCGCGCAGAATCAATAAGCCTTACAGAATTTCCCAAGACTCTGCGCAATACTTCTTTAAGTAAAGGATAGTGTGTGCAGCCCAAAATCAATGTATCAATGCCTGATTTTTTCATCGGCTTCAGATAAAAATTTGCAATGTCGCGCGTTTCTTTACGACGCGCCCAGCCCTCTTCAGCCAAAGGAACCAGCAAGGGACAGGCCTGGTTAAAGACTTTTATCTTGGGATTCAACCTTTTTATCTGGCGCTCGTAAGCATGGCTGTTTATTGTCGCCTTTGTGGCAATCACTCCTATGCGTTTATTTCTGGTGGCATAGATAGCCTCTTTTACGCCGGGGCCGATAACGCCGATTATAGGAATCTTAAAATGCCTTTTTAATAATGGCAGCGCCGTGCTGGAAGACGTATTGCAGGCGATAACAATTGTCTTCACTTCCTGCTTTAATAAAAATAATATATTTTCCAGAGAAAATTTTACTATTGTCTCCTTGGATTTTATTCCGTAAGGCACGCGCGCGGTATCTCCGAAATAAATAATATTCTCATTGGGCAGAAGACGCATCAATTCTTTGACCACGGTTAAACCGCCCACCCCTGAATCAAATACGCCGATCGGTCTCTTCATGTCTCCTTCCTTCTAGATATTTAAAAAAACATACATTTTTTAAAAGCGATTAATCTTTCCTGTATATCCTGCATTGTCAATCTGGATGTCCGGCTCAAGCCAAAATCTTCCACATTGAAAGAAGCAGCTACTGTGGCATAGGCAATGGCCTTTTTTATATTGGCTTCATTAATTTTACCTTGCCTGGCCAAATAACCCATAAGCCCGCCGGCAAATGTATCGCCTGCGCCGGTGGGATCAACCACCCTGGTTATAGGATATCCCGGCAAAGAAAACACAAATTTATCACAATAAAATATGACGCCGTGCTCTCCTTTTTTTATCACGATCATCTCCGGGCCGAAAGAACGCAGTTTTTTTGCGGCCTTAATTAAATTCGACTCGCCGGAAAGTTCCCTCGACTCTGCGTCGTTTGCCACATAAATATCCACCCTCTTTAAAAGTCTCAGCAATTGCCTTTTTTTATGCCTGATCCAGTAATTCATGCTGTCAAGCCCGACCAGCTTGGGCCGCCTCATATTATCCAGCAAATGGCTCTGAATTTCGGGATCAACATTTGCCAAAAAGATATACTCTATATATCTTTGATGTTCGGCTATCTTGGGCCTGAAAGCCGATAACACGCCCAATTCTGTATTCAATGTTAGCGCGGTATTTAAATCGCCGCTGTATTCGCCTTCCCAACGGAATGTCTTGCCTTTTTCTTTAATCAAAGATGTGAGGATTACCCCTTTCTTTCTTAAAAAATCTATGTGTCTCTTGGGAAAGTCCTCGCCGACAATTGCCACCAGATTTACATTGGTAAACAACCGCGCGCTCATAGCAAAATGCGAAGCTGAACCGCCCAGCATTTCTTTTCTTTTCCCGGAAGGCGTCTTTACAGTATCCAGGGCAACCGTGCCTAAAACAATTATGCTCATATCTCTGCTTTCTTTATCAGTGCCCTGTAGTATTCAATGCAATGAGGACAGGTACTTTTATTTTCCTTCCACTCCGGATGGTCTTTGCGGATTAGCTCCAGCAAATACTCCTCAGTCTTTACATGCATAAGCGCAGCTGATTCATCGATCTCTCTGGCACATATCTGGCATAAGTACTTGCCTTTGGGTTCATCTTTTGGCTCGCATTTATTGCAGACTCCCAAAAACTTCTCGGACGGCTTAACCTTTGCAACAATCTTGGAAACCTTACCTAAAAATCCCGAAAGAGGTACTTTGCATTTTTTACATCTCTTCATTACGTCCTCCTTTTGATGAGATGTTATTATAAATCTGACTAACTCAGCACTTTTTTATTTCAATGTATAAACTTTCTTAATCTTTTCTATGACATTCCAACTGCACTTTAAACCTTTGGGGAAATGCACGAGGTCGCCCTTTTTTATCTCTACCTCTTCTGCGGAAGTTTTTACCTTCACTCTGCCTTCTAATACATACGCACTTTCATCACAATCGTATTCCCAGTCAAAAACAGAAGGCTCGCACTCCCAGGGGCTCCAGCTTTTTACATTTAATTGCTTGAGTCTTGCCTCTGTGGGTTTTTCTATTTTTATCTTATCCATAAACACCTCACTGTTTAACAAGCAAATGCGCACCTTACAAGTGCTAATATTATAATCTCCTCAAACTATCTAGACAAGCATTTTTATTCTGACAGATAAATCATTTATTTACTAGAAGTTAAGAGATAAAGAAATCTTTTTTTATAATAAATATATAAATACCACACCTTGAAAGTCGCCTGATTTTGTTATATACTTTTACTGGCCCGAAAAGGTAAACCCTGAGAAATCAGGGGGCGCAAAGCCGACAGGCCTAAACCACTTGCAAGTCCTTGCGATTGCTGAGGTTGCAAGGAAAAAACCGAGTACACAAGTGACATGGCGGCTGGGTTGCCGAAGGAAAGCAGTTTTTAGGAAAAACTTTTCGGGGCTTCTCAACAGCCTCGGACTTTCGTACAGTCCGGGGTTTCTTTTTTAGGCGGAATGATAGAGTTTTACAATCAAAAATAACTCTACCTGATGAGCTCCACAAAAACCTTGCCATTGCGTATTGCTATAATCTTATTCTTGGAATAAAAGACTATGTAGCTATTACCAAACAATGAGCTATAGGAAATCCTGTCTATGTTGTCGTTGAAAACAAAAAGGAACAGCGGCTTGGATAATATTTTTTGTCTTATGGTTTCAAAAAGATATTGCTCCTGGGACGAAACTTCCTTATTCTTCTTTATTTGAGAACCGATTTTATAAATAATTAATTCAGCAAATATAACCGCGGGATCGTCGGGATAGTATTTTATATATTCCTGGAAAGCAACCAGTGCATCCGGGTAATCCTCTTTATCAAGATAATACTCGCCGACACTAAAAGATGCCGCAGGCGCATATTTAGAATTAGGTTCATTGCTCAATAATTCCTTAAGCTGCATAAATGCTTTATCGCAATTATTCTTCCTTGCCAGATAACGGGCGCGCCTATAATAATCTGCACTTTCAGAAAATGTAGCGCAAGAAGAAAAACTCAAGCATAAAAACAAAACCATAATTTTAAAGATATGTTTCTTCATCGCGTATAATTATTATAATTAATAAACTTATAAGCAGGCAATTTAATTTTTATTATTCTATGTCAATACTGCTTCTTCGTATTTTTCGGGTATGTGCGTATTTATGCCGGATTGCGATAAAAGACCGGCTATGTTCTCTGACTGCTCTTTTTCTCCGTGCACAATAAATACCTTCTTTATTGGCAGGCACGACTTGACGTATTCGCATAATTCATTTTTATCGGCGTGGCCGGAAAAGGCGTTAATCACCACCACCTCTGCATTCAGTTCATACTCCACGCCATATATACGCACATAACGCTGCCTCTCCACTATCTTCTTACCCAAAGTATTCTCTGCCATATAACCTACAACCAAAACCGTATTTTTGGATTCTGTGATATTATTTTTAAGATGGTGCAGAATCCTTCCTGCTTCACACATGCCTGAGCCGGCGATAATAATCATGGGGCGCTTATCGTTATTCAGCGACTTGGAATCATTCCTGTCGGCGATATAGTTGAGATTAACAAAATCAAAAGGCCCTTCTTTCTTACTCTTCATGGCCATACGCGTCTCGTTATCGAGATAGCCGTAGTGCGTACGGAAAACATCAGTGATGTTCGTCGCCAGAGGGCTATCCACATAAATAGGAATCGGCGGTATTTGTTTTTCCTTTATGAGTTCATTTAAAAAATATATAACCTCCTGCGCCCTCTCCAGAGCAAAAGAAGGAATGATTACTTTTCCGGAGCGCTCTATTGTCCTGTTGATTGCATCTTTTAATTTATTCTTTGCCTCAGCAATAGGGCTATGTACCCTGCCGCCGTAGGTGCTTTCCAAAATCAAATAGTCCATACCTTCGATTATGGTAGGCTCATTTAACAAAGGCAGGCCTTTGCGCCCCAAGTCCACAGCATAGCCAATACGCATATTGTTGTTTCTGTCTGAATTAATATCCAAGACAATAATGCTTGAGCCCAGAATATGCGCGGCGTCATAAAAAGTACAGGTAACATCTTTGGTAACTTTGAATCTCTGGCGATAAGATAATGCCCGGAATTTGCGCAGGCTGTGGCGGCCTTCCTTTTCTGTATAAAGAGGACGGCGCATACGCTGCCTTTGGCCTAAGCGGCGGTTTATCTTATTCAGATAGCGGACATCTTCTTCCTGGACCTTACCGCTGTCCGCCAACATCAGGCTGCACAAATCCTTGGTGGCAGAGGTAGTATAAATCTTACAGTGTAATCCTCTTTTGATTAAATTGGGAAGATTTCCGCAATGGTCGATATGCGCGTGGGACAACAATACCGCGTCCAGCTCGCGCGGATTGTATTTAAAGGAAGAATTCAGCTCATAGAACTCATCGCGGCGGCCATAGAATAAACCGCAATCAATAAGTATATCGGAAAATCTCGTGGAGACTAAATGGCTTGAGCCCGTGACTGTCTGTACGCCGCCTAAGAATTTAATCCTGACTGACATATTCTGTTATTGAATAATCCTCATAGAATAAAAACTGCGAAACAACAACATCTTACTATTTTATAGACTATTTCATAACTTACGTCAATGATAATTTTCACATATTGACAAATATTTAAAAAACTTGTAAGAACAAAAAATATGTTTTATACTGGTGCTTACGTAAATAAAAGCAAATTAAGCATATGAATACAAATTCATTCTGGAAATTTACCGATAATTGCGGGACATTTATTGCTAAGGATACGCAGAAAATATCCTGCCTTTATTTTCCTTTAGCCAATGAAACCCCGGTAATGTCTTCTGTCACGCCGCAGCTTAAAGGAGACATAAAAACCGACAATAACTCTTTTCTTATGCTGCCACTTTCGCGCTCTGACCTGGCCGATAAGAATTCAGCGCGGGATTTCTGGATTTATCTGAATAAAAATAAGAAGGCCTGGCCCTTGGCGGGAAACGGTACAACCAATTCAAAAGATAAAATTACTCTCGAGGCAGGGCATCTGTATCATAAGCTCACAAGAAAAAATGCAAGCCTGGGGCTTGAGGCAGAAATAACCAATTTTATTCCTGTAACTCAGGACGCAGCAGAGCTAGAGCTCATCAAGATAACAAATATATCCGGCTCTAATCTGGAAATTACACCTACCTCTGCGATTCCTCTATTCTGCCGCTCAGCCGATAATTTAAGAGACCACCGCCACGTGACATCGTTATTACATCGAATCAAGCAAGATAAATACGGTGTAGTTGTTAAACCCGTTATGTCTTTTGACGAACGAGGACACAGAATAAATCATACCTCATATTATGTGTTCGGCATTGATAATAACAATCAACCACCTGCGGGAACTTTTCCCACACAGGAATCATTCACAGGCGAAGGCGCAAATCCGCAGAAACCTCTGGCTGTTCTAGAAAATTTATCTCCCCGGAAATTATCAACCGAAGAGTTGTCAGGCAAAGAGGCAATGGCTGCATTGCGTTTCAAAACCAAAACATTGAAACCCGGACAATGCCTATATTTTGGCCTGATTTTAGGAATCGCCCAGGCAGAAAGCGATATCTACAAAACGCTGAAAAAATTTAATACAATCGTGAAAATAAAAACAGCTTTGGAAGAAAACAAAATTTACTGGAAAAATAAAATTAATAATCTCTCGTTTAATACCGGCGATTATAATTACGATAACTGGCTGCGCTGGGTAAACCTGCAGCCTGCTTTGCGAAAAATTTACGGCTGTTCTTTTCTGCCTGACTTTGATTACGGCCGCGGCGGAAAAGGCTGGCGCGACTTATGGCAGGATTGCCTCGCACTTTCACTGACACAACCCAAAGATATAGATTATCTCCTGCGTTCGAATTTCTCCGGCGTGCGCATAGACGCTACAAACGCCACCATCGTTACCAAAAAACCCGGCTGTTTTATCTCTGACAGGAATAAAATCCCGCGCGTATGGATGGACCACGGTTTGTGGCCGTTCTTTACGTTAGAACTCTATATCAATCAGACCGCAAATCTAAATATCCTGCTGGAAAAAACCGCGTATTTCAGGGATTCACAGATTATGCGTGCCAGAGAAATAGATTTTAACTACAGCGGCGATAATCATCTGAAAACCAAGCAGAATAAAATCTATACAGGAACTATCCTAGAGCATATTTTAATCCAGCACCTTGTGCAGTTCTTTAATGTCGGCCCGCACAATTCCATACGCCTGGAAAATGCCGACTGGAATGACGGACTGGATATGGCAGCGCAAAAAGGCGAAAGCGTCGCCTTCAGCGCTTTTTATGCTCACAATTTTTCCAAGATCGCCGATTTACTGGAAAAATTAAAACAGACAAAGAAAATAAAACACATCTGTCTTCTAAAAGAAATAATTATTCTATTGGATACGCTGAATAATCCCGCGAATTATAATTCAGTCCGGGCAAAAACTAAACTCTTGGATAAATACTTGAATGCCACCAGACTCAGTGTCTCAGGTAAAACAGTGAAAATCGCAATCGAAGAAGTTATCAAAGATTTAAGGCGCAAGGCAGACTGGCTGTCAAAACACATTCAGGATAAAGAATGGATTGATATAAGCCGCGACACAGGATTTTTCAACGGATATTACGATAATAAATCCAGGCGCGTGGAAGGAAAATTCAACAATCAAGTAAGAATGACTTTAACCGGACAGGTATTTGCCATATTAAGCGGCATTGCCACAGAAAAACAAATCAGAAAGATATATAAAGCAGCAACTTTATATTTACAGGATAAGAAACTGAAAGGCTTCAGGTTAAACACCGATTTCAAAACGCCACAATTAGATTTAGGCAGGGCGTTTTCATTTGCCTACGGCGAAAAAGAAAACGGCGCGATATTCTCACATATGTGCGTTATGTTTTCTTACGCTTTATATTCGCGGGGATTTGCCAAAGAAGGTTATGAAGTGCTTAATTCCCTGTATGAATTGGCTGCCAACAGCAATGCAAGTAAAATCTATCCGAACCTGCCGGAATATTTTAATTTGAATGGCCACGGAATGTATTCATATCTTACCGGCTCAGCCAGCTGGTTTATCCTGACTCTGCTCACGCAGGCATTCGGCGTAAACGCAGAACTCGGTGACCTTGTAATTTCTCCCAAATTAACCAAAGAACAATTCAAAAAATCCAAAGAGGTCTGCGTGCAGTTCAATTTTTTAGACAAGCGCGTAAAAATCTCCTATTTTAATCCCCGTAAAAAAGATTATGCCGCATATTCGATTAAACAGGTGAAAGCTAATGTGGCCTTCCAAAAGATATCAGGCAGAGAAATCCGCGTAAAAAGAAGCGCTCTCCAATCTTTCCGTTTCAATCAAATAAATATAAATATTATTTTAGGCTGATTGGATTACTGATTCGGCTGGGTTTTGAAACTTGTGGAAACAACTTCGGAATTCACAAATATGCCCTGCTCATCAAAATAAAGGAACACTTTCTGGCTTGGGAAAAATTCCGATGGATCACGGTAAATAAATACACTTCCTTGTTCAATCTCTTTCATTGCAATCGGCTCGCCATATAATCTGAATGCCTCTTCCTTGTTTAAACCTTTCTTTATTCTTCCTTCTTTTACATGCTTAAGCAGTAAATTGTATTTTCGTTTCTGTATCTCCATATACTTTTTCTGCGATTCCTGTTCCCGGGAAACCTCAATGAGCGTATTCAGCTGCGCGCTGCAGCCATAGATAAATAATCCCAGCAACAAACACAGAAATAAATTTCTCTGGCGGATAGGTTTCATTTTAATTTAAGCATTTGTTCAATCATTTTGATAGTCAGCGGCTTCTGCATAAATCCGTCTGCGCCCAAATCCTGGGCGAGCTTGCCATCTACCGCAGAATAACCGGAAAAAATAATAATCTTAGCCAAGGGGCTTTTCTGCCTTATAACTTTAATCAGCTCCGGCCCGGTTAATCCCGGCATACTGCAATCTAAGAGCACGGCGTCAAAGCTTTTCGTGTCTAAAATTTCCTTGGCCTTTAAGCCATCGCTGGCGACAGAAACAACACAGCGTTTCCTCTCCAAAGCCTTTTTCAGAAAACTGCTGATTTCTAATTCATCATCTGCGACTAATATCGTCTTTATCATTTCGCACCTATTAATTATTCTAAACTAATAAATAAAAAAATTCCACTCTTTCCTTTATTTATAAGCTGTATGCGGGCAAATCTGGTTAAAGGCGCAGTTGGAACATGCATTATAATTTGGCTTTGGCTTGAAATCCTGTTTGCGTATGCCTTGCGATACTGTTTCTATGTTGGAATGTAACTTATCAAAATCGTCATCGTCTTTTTCTGCACAGCCGACAATTCCCGATTCCACGAAATAAAGTTCAACGCGCTTAGGCAATTTCCCCTGAGTTTCTTTATACGCCAATGCGTATACCGAAAGCTGCTGGTTATCCTTTGCTTTTTTATCCGCCTCTTTCTGGCTATCCACCGAAGATGACTTAAAATCCACAATCACTGCCTCGCCGTCTTGCGTATCAATCCTGTCCCAGCGGCCTTTGATGCGGTTATTATCGACCATAAAAGAAAATTCTTTCTCGATAAAATCAGGGATTATATTTAATTTCTCTTCGCGCTTATAAAATTCTTCAAGCATTTTCTTGCCATGCTCAAGGCGCTCTTTGAAATGTTCCATAGTCAGAAATCCGTGCGGCCTAAGCGTGTCTTCAAACCAGGAAACAACCTGTTCCAAACTTACTTTTTCTTTTAACATTTTGTGTTTATAATAATTTTCCACTGCTTCGTGTATTGCGCTGCCGTATAAAACTGTGTGGTGCTCCAAAATTGGTATGCGTAAAATATGCACGTATTTATATTTTAAAGGGCAAGTAAGGTAATCATCAAGTTTATATGCGCTTAAATCCAATATTTCATCAGCAGGTATCTCTTTTTTCTTGGATTGAGCTGATTCCTTTACAGGCGAAAATCTTTCAATCGCCTCTTTTGCGCTGGATTTAAGCGCTTTAATATTTTCTTTGGAAATCCCCAGCGCCTCAAAAATAAATGTACTTATCTCGCGCATGCGCGTGGTTCCGTAATCCGCAGCCGAAGTAAAATATAATTCTTTTTTCGCGCGCGTCATTCCCACGTAAAAGAGCCGCCTTTCTTCCTGTATGTGGAAATCACCAACAGGAGGAATATCCTTTATCAATTCTTCGGGAAAACTGATTGCCTGTCCGCGTTTTGGCCAGGGGAATTTTCCTTTTACCAAACTCACCAAAAATACAACCGGAAATTCCAGGCCCTTTGCTTTATGAATCGTCAAAACATTCACCGCCGACTCATCAAAATCCGCCTCAGCGGTCGCCGGGTCGTCGCCGGCGTCAATTAACATATCCAGATGGTTTATAAAATAAATCAACCTGTCCTCGCGCGCCACATACTCAAATTTCCTCACCATATCAAAAAACTTCGCCAGATTTTCTATCTTTTGTTCGCTTCCCAAAGTTTCTTCCTTAACCAGGTTCTTTAAATAATTCGAATCTGTGAGAAATTTATATAATAATCTTCCTGTCGTGCTTATGCGCGAATATTCCAGATAATCCTCAAGGTCCTTGACTATTCTGTGAATAATTTTCCTGGATTTATCGGTCACACACTCGAGTTCTTTTATGGTTTCTATGGATTTAAACACAAAATACAAACTGTAATTTGTCCTTTTAGAATAATGCATGCAGAAACTCAGATCATCCAGAGGGATTTTGTAAATTTCCGACGAAGCCAGATAATATAAATTTATGGAATCGTTTAAATTATTTATGACACGCAAAAATGAAATACACATCCTCACTTCTTCGCGCGAATACAAACCCTGGTTTCCGCTGAAACGCCAGGGAATTCCTTTCATATTCAGACTGCGCAAAAACGGGTCAGCGTCGTTATTGGAACGCACAAGCACTGCAAAGTCGCCGTATTCATATTCGCCTTTTTTTACTTTGCCCTGGATAATTTCCGCTACGCCGTCAGCCTCATCAGAAACTGTTCCGTAGTGTAGGTGCTCGACTTTCTTTCCTTTGGGAGAAATTCCTATGAGTTTTTTATTGATTCCCGCCTTAACCTCAAAACGCTCGGGATTATTATTTTGGATTAAGGTATACGCGGTATCCAAAATAACCTGCGTTGAGCGGTAGTTCTGGATTAAACTAATCTGTTTTGCCTTGGGATATTCTTTTATGAAATTCAGGATGTTACTGTAAGCCGCGCCGCGGAACCTGAAAATACACTGGTCATCGTCCGAGACAACCGAGATATTTTTGTGTCCGGCTGCCAGGAGTTTCAATAATTGAAACTGCGCGTAATTCGTATCCTGGAATTCATCCACTAAAATATATTTGAATTGATTCTGGTATCTTTTAAGGATACTGGGATGAGCGCGGAGAATTTTCAAAGCCAGGTAAAACTGGTTGGCAAAATCAACCTTTCCTTCTTTATCCAGAAGCTCGGTGTATTTTTCATAAGTTAAGGCAACTTCCAGATGTTTTTTGGCATTTTCGATTTCGGCTTCATCTTTAGCTTTATCGCCAAGTTTTTTTGCGTAATCAAGATATTCCTTAGGCGAAATATCCTCATCGCGTAAACGGCTGAATAAAACAAGGATTGTATCGATAAATTTTGTGGGATTGCTTAATGGCCGGTAAATTTTCAAAGGAAATTCGAACAAATGTTCCTTGAAAAATATCGCTGCCTCGGGTTTGGTGAGAACCTGAAAATCAGGATTCAACCCTAACTCCAGAGCGCTTTCGCGAAGAACTCTGTCGCCGAATGCGTGAAATGTGGAAATCCAGACGTCTGTGTAACCGTAAGGAAGCAGAATATCCACGCGCTCAGTCATCTCGCCGGCTGCCTTGTCGGTAAATGTCAGCGCGAGTATTTCATCCATTTTCGCCAAGCCGCTTCCCACAAGCCAGGCTATACGCCGGCTGATTACAGTCGTTTTTCCGGTTCCCGCGCCGGCAATAATCAACAGCGGCCCGTCCTGATATGTTATCGCTTCGGCTTGTTCTTTATTTACGCCTTTTAAAATTTCGTTTGTCAGATCCTTATCCATATTTTATGAAAACGTTTTTGAGATTAATTCAAGGAATCTCCTCTTAAATCCTTTGTTACCAAGTTGGTAACGGATCAGATTGTTGAAACCCTATAACACCTACCGCAGGATCTACTTTTAAAATAATATTTGCCAAGTTTTGCCCTTTTTTATTCTTTCGATTGCTAATAACATATCCTTCTGAATAAGATTTTTTATGGGCATCTGAGACTTTGAAAAATACTTCAAAGAAAATAATAGTTCGTTGGACAAGATCAAAAACATCGTCTAATTTTATTTTTTTTATATCTAATCCTTTGTGTTTTAAGCGTAATTCGTCATTGTAAATTATATAATCAGCATGAGATATTGCATTTCTGATACCATAATCAAATATATTCTCTAGCAAATCTTTGATTCTTTGATATCCGAGTTTCTCTGACTTTTCACATATTATATTAACCTTAGATTTAACAGACGGCGGAATACCATTCTTATATAAATCCAAAAAACTGAATACTTTTGGAGAAATTTCATTTTCAATCGATAAAAGCATATTGTAAATAACGTGATAAAGATAATTAGCTTCTGTAATTTGCGTGTAACAAAGTAATAACAATCTAGCTTTTGTATGTTTATGAAAAGGTGCATTAGCGATTGCCACAAAATCTCTCATTAATGAATACGTCTCTGTTATTGGTTGCCACCCAGCATCTTCCATTCCAGAATTAATCCCTAAAAGTGAGAAGATATATGCAAATTCGTTCTCCTTTCTTGCCGCATTAAATAAACAATCAAGAGTTTCTTCAACTCTTTTCTCGAAACTTTGGAAATCTGTTATAGCCATTATAAGAAATTCCTTTGGACCGTTTCTATCTATCTTTAATTCTATCAAATACTTCTGCTGGAACTGTCCCTTTTTGAAATATACTTATCTTTCCAACCTCTCCAGCTCTTTTTCCTCTCCAACAATTGCTTGTTTATATCTTTTATGCGGGCTTTTGCGGTGTTGAGGAACGGCTGTCCTGGTTTTTCTTCAGGCGCTGTTTTGCCAAGCCTAACTTTTCCAGAAAATTATCTTTCTTAAATGATTTCATCCAGCCTTTTATGGTAAGCCAGCCTATAAAACGTATCAGGTGATTGCGCCAATTGCGATACCAGCGCCTCCAGCCTTCCTGTATGTCGTGCAGGTAAAAAATCATAGTTGTAAACGAGAAAATATTTAAGGCAATCATAAATATATACTGGAACTGATAGAATCTTCCCATAATCTGCCTGACGGAATCCTGCAGCTCTTCGGCGGTCATAGGCTCGTCCGGCTCAAATAAAGGAAAATTCCCGTCGTAATACTGCCAGCCCACGCATTCCAAAGGATAAATCCTGTTTTGCTGTTTGAGCCTCTGGCGGAATTCCGTGCCCGGCAAAGGTATGGGCAATAATACCTGTATGGTATCAATTCCTGCCTTTCTGATAAATTCCCTGTAACGCCTTATTCTTTCCTTTGGAGAAATGTGAAAATTTATGCCTTCCTGTTTGGGGTAACCGAAAATAAACATCCCGTGCACCAGAAATCCGAATTTGCGGTATATCTTTGTCAGTTTAACCATATCTTCCGCCTTGAGGCGCTTGTTCATCGCTGCCAGTTCTTCATCAATAGGCGACTCGTATCCGATAGCCACTGAATTTATGCCTGCCTGGCGCATAGCCAGTAATAATTCGGAATCTCCGGCTTTATCCAGGCGAATCTGGACGGACAAATTCAGGCGCGTGGAAATTTTTTGCTGATAATCACGCAGCATATGGCAAAAACGCACAGTCTCATCGCGCTGCTGGCCGAACAAATCGTCTACGATAAAAAAGTGCCTGGCGTCCCTTGTCTCGACTAAAGAGCTGATTTGCGCAATTATGCGCTCGGGGGAAGCGCAGCGCGGCCTGCCTTTTACCGTGCAGAATTCGCAATCCATGCCGCATCCGCGGATTCTTCCGATAGGATACAATCTGATTTTGGCGTAGCGCACCAGTGAAAAATCAGGCAAAGGCAGCCTGTCAAAATCCACAATCTGCGGCTGCGCAGGAGTTTTTATAATTTTTCCCTCAACGCGATAGGCAATGCCATTAACTTTTCCTAAGTCATCTTTATTTTCCAGCGCGCGCAATATGTGTTTTATCACCTCTTCGCCTTCTCCTAACACAAGGTAGTCGATACCGGAATCAAATGCCTCAGGAATAACATTTTCATCTGAGAAATGCTGGCCGCCGGCAATAGTGATACAGCCTTTTTGTTTGTAGAAACGCGTCAACTCATACAAGCGCGGCACAGTTGAGGTTAATCCGCCGTAAAATCCCACCACATCGGCAGGCCGTAAATTCTGCAGAAACTCGTGGTCAACGCGGCCTTCATCAGTGCGTGGGCCGTGCCTGCGGTAATTATTTTCGTCAATGACTTCTACATCCCAGCCTTCCATTTCGTTGACAGCTGTAGCCACAGCTACCGGCCCCAATGCCGTGGTTACTCTGGCGATGTAGGAATATATATTAAACGCCGCGTGCGCCGGGATAATTATTCTTAATCTGTGCCTTTTTTTATTGGAATCAATCATTATTCTGACCTCTTTCTAAATATCTCTAATTATATCAAAAATTTTTACTGGAATCGACTTTATTCAATGAGCACCAAGGCAAAATAATTTGCCTTGCAGCGGGGTGAATCCAAAGTCTCAATTTTAAATCCATTCAGCCGCACAGTTGTAAATACGTCTATTCCGCATGCCTCCATAGACGGACGCGCCTTATAAGCGTTCTTGCACAGCGCAGTTGTGTCGCAAGTGCGGCACAATCTGCAAGGCCCTGCCCCCATTGCCAGGGCTTTATGATATCCCGCAAAAAACGCCTGCTTTTCTATTTCGACTGCAATATCCGAAATATCTTTTTTCGATCTGCCCTCGCAATAAATCAACACTGCCTTCTTAAAACAGTTTAAGATTTTTTGAGTTTCGAAAGGCGCGGGCGAATACGGCGGACAGGTCAATGTCTCTCCAAACCCGTCACAGCCAAATTGGCACTTATACCTTACCCAGCTGGCTGTCTTTATTGTTGAGGTATTAATAACCTTGCAATCCTTTGCGCCCAGCGCCATTGCCTTCTTGCATAAAAATCCTAAACTTTTCTTTGCAATTTTCGTCATAAGATTTTCAGAAAAAAATCACTTATCCTGTTTATAATTAGGCAGGAATGATTTCACTTCTGCCTGGGCAATCAATTTATTATCCGAATCTGTGATAGTAACATCTGTCTTAAAAAATTTAGACCTTAAGTGCCTGGACCTTGCCTCGGCAAAAATCTCTTTGGCGCTAGTAGGATTTTTATAGGTAATGCTCAGCGAAACCGTAAAATAAGGCCCGCCTGTGGGGTATAAGATATGCAGCGACTGTACTGCTGCTGTATCGGCAATACTGGCGATAACTCCGCCGTGAAAGATTCCGTGAGGATTGGTAAGGTCTTTTCTGTGGCTAAGGCCTATTTTACAGAAGTCTTTGCCTTTCTCTGCGACGTACATCTTTAGAAAATTCTCAAAAGGAGAATGAGTGATATCCATTATTTAGCTATATCCTCCAGCTGTTTTTCCTGGCCCAATATCTGTTTGTTTAAAACGTTAATGCGCTCTTTGGTCGTGTCCAAAATAGTTTTTTGGCTGGTTGTGTTTATCCCGGCCTGCGAGAAAATTTCCTGCGCGGGTTTATCCATAGACGGTTTCTTAAGATAAATTTTTAAGGAAAGATAACACAGTATAAAGATTATTACCGCCGTAAAGATTATTTCCATAAATACAAAACCGGCATCAAATTTGTGGAGGTGTTTTCTCTTCATTTAACTTGACAAAAACCTATTTTAAAGTATACTTTTAATATTTCCAAGGAGCAAATCATGTCAAGAATATGTTCAGTTTGCGGTAAAATACCGGTTGCCGGCCGCTCCATCAAACGCAGAGGTATGGCCAAGAAAAAAGGCGGAGCAGGAAAGAAAATTGTAGGCATCTCACGCCGCTTCTTTCGGCCGAATATCCAGCGCATCAGAGTTATGACGCCTCAGGGCAGAAGGTATATCTATATCTGCGTAAAGTGCCTCAAGGCAAACAAAGCCATAAAAGCTGTCAAGAAAACTTCGCTCTAAAATCCGCTAAGAAGCAAACTTTAAATCCTTAACCTCTAAAAGTATGGAATTTGCATCCTGCCAGTTGTCCAGAGACAAATTGTAGGCCAAATCCACTCTTTTGGACGGCAATATATAAGGGGCAAAATCCCTCAGCCCGAAACCGATTGCCTCGTAAGTGCAATCCTCGTCTGTGACCCAGAATTTTATGGTGTCTCTGCCCAATAAAACAGCGTTTGATTTTATGGTCAGATTATGCGAGCAGAATAACGGACGGGGATTTCCCAGGCCAAACGGTCCCAGTTTCTGAAGCTCTCCTATCAAATCGTGATTCAATAACATAAGCGGCAATTGCGCGTCGATTTCTAAAACCGGCTTTAACATATCCGGCTCAAATCTTTCGCCGGCTATTTTGTCCAAATCTTTCTGGAAATCTTCCAGTTTATCCTTGTCAATGCTTAAGCCCACGGCATGGCTGTGCCCGCCGAAATCCTTAAGATATTTGCTGCAACTTAAAAGCGCGTCGAACAAATGAAATCCCGGGATGGAACGGCCCGAGCCTTTGCCCACTCCGTCTTTTAGCGAAATTATTATGGTGGGCCTGAAAAATCTGTCCGCAATTTTTGAAGCTACAATGCCTAACACGCCGATATGCCAGCCTTCCTTGGCCAAGACAATAACGTGGCAGTCTTTAAAATGCATTTTATCCACCAATTCCAGGGCCTCTCTTAAAACCTCTTCTTCTATTTTCTGGCGCAGGCGGTTGTGCGTATTAAGATGTGCTGCAAGCTGTCTGGCTTCGTCATAGTCCTGCGACAAAAGAAGGCTTAACGAAGTCTCTGCGGTGTCCACTCTGCCGCTGGCGTTTATGCGCGGCGCCAGAATAAAACTTACGCTGCCGGGATTAATCTGTTTATCTTTTAATCCGCTGGCCTCAATCAATGCCTTTATGCCAAAGTTTGAAGTGTTGTTAATAACTTCCAGTCCTTTTTTTACAATAATGCGGTTCTCATCAACGAGCGGGACAACATCGGCGATTGTACCCAGAGTAACCAAATCCAGATATTTATCGCTGTTTTTTCCTTGTAATGCGCAGATTAATTTATAAACCAGGCCTACTGCCGCCAAATCCTTGAATTCATAAGAACAATCTCTCTGCTTGGGATTTATAACTGCAAAAGCGCAAGGTATTTTATCTTCTTCCGGACGGTGGTGGTCAACGATAATGGTGTCGATTTTATATTTATTAAGAAGTTCCACTTCCTTAAAACTCTTAATTCCGCAGTCCAGCGCAATGAATAGCTGAATGTTTTCTTTGTGCGCCAATTTAACCGCATTAAGATTCAGGCCATAGCCTTCTTTGGTGCGGTGCGGAATGTAATGCGAGACAATCGCACCCAGCTCCTTTAGTTCTTTTTCCAATATCGCACAGGAGGTTATTCCGTCGACATCGTAATCGGAAAAAATAAATATCTTTTCTTTTGCGGATATCGCCTTTTTTATGCGGCTTATGGCTTTGTCCATATCTTTCAGCGCCAGAGGAGAATGTAGATCCTCCAAATCGGATTTGAGAAAACGCCGCGCCTGGTTGTCGGTCTTTATACCGCGATTGGCTAAAATCTGGGATAAAACTTTATTGAGGCCCAGACTTCTCTGGATATTTTCCACAGCTTCCAGATTAGGTTCTCTTATGGACCATTTTTTCTGCATGATAGTTAATTATTGGTGAGAATAAATCGGGGATCCGGTTATCGAAACTACATTTTTTCCGGTTTGGATATCCCCAGTAAATCCAAACCCTGTGCAAATACAATTTGCAGGCACCTGATTAAAGCCAACCTTGCCAGCGTGAGATTTTTATCTTCGCTCAATACTTTATGCTGGTCGTAAAAACGGTGGAATGCCGTAGCCAAATTCTGCAGATATGCCGTGACCGGATAAGAATCCAGCTGCCGCAAACATACCTCCATTACATAAGAAAACTGAAAAATCAGCTGCAACAAATCGCCCTCTTCATGCTCTTTCAGTAAACTTAAATTTATTTCTTTCAGATTTAATTTGATATCCTTGGCGTTATTTAAAATGCTACAGATGCGCGCGTAGGCATATTGAATGTAATAGACGGGATTTTCCGAGGATTGTTTCTTGGCCAGTTCCAAATCAAAATCCAAATGGCTGTCTGTGCGCCGCATCAGAAGGAAGAATCTTGTAGCGTCTCTGCCAACTTCGTTTAAAACTTCCCGAAGAGTAATGTATTGACCGCGGCGCGTAGACATAGAAACGGATTTGCCTTCGCGGTATATAGTTGCCAGCTGCACGATAATCACGGAAAGCGATCCTTTATCGTGGCCCAAGGCCTGAATAACCGCTTTTATACGGGGAACATAGCCGTGGTGGTCAGGACCCCAAATATTTATCAGCCACTTAAAACCTCTGTTAAATTTATCCAAGTGATATGCGATATCCGGCGCAAGATAGGTATAATTCTTGTCGGATTTGACTACTACTCTATCTTTATCGTCGCCGAATTCAGTGGACTTAAACCAGGTTGCGCCTTCGTTTTCATAAATAAAATCTTTCTTCCTTAATAAATCCAGCGCCTGCTCAATTTTTTTGGAAGAGGCGAGTTTTTTCTGGCTGTACCAGACATCGAATTCCACGCCGAAATCGCCAAGCTCATCCTGAATAACCTTGGTGATTTTTTCCAGGGCAAAATCGCGGAATCCCTGTTCGTCCTTTATCTTAATCTTTTTTTCCTTTATCTCTTTGGCCAGATCGATGATGTAATCGCCCTGATAATGATCCTCAGGAAAATCAACTGTCTCGCCTTGTAACTGGCGGTAGCGCAGCTCCAAGGATTTTCCCAGAATATTTATCTGGTTTCCTTCGTCATTATTATAATATTCGCGCGTTACCTTAAAACCCAGGACTGCAAGAATTCTTGCTAAAGAATCTCCCACTGCTGCCTGGCGCGCGTGGGCTATGGAAAGCGGGCCAGTGGGATTTGCGCTGACAAATTCTATGAGCGTATTTTTACCTTTGCCTAAATTAATATCTCCCAGGACATCTTTGGTTTTTATAATATCCAAAGCCATCTCATATAAGAAACTGTCTTTTAGATAAAAATTGAGGAATCCGCCGGAGGCGATAGTTATGTCTTTGACAACGGAGTCTAAATTAAATTCGCCCAGCTTATTCCTGCAGGAAGATAAAAGCAGTTCTGCTATTTCCTTGGGTTTCTTTTTTAAAACCGGTGAGAGGCGGAATGCCACATTCGTAGAGAGATCGCCATTCGCTCTTTCCTTGGGGATTTCTATGACGATTAAAGGCGATTCAGAGACACCTAAATCAGAAAGGCAAGATTTAAGTAACGAGGATATATTTGTTTCAATCTTTGGGAATACGTACTCTTTTTGCATCTATCCATAGCCGCTCTAAATTATAATATTCTCTTATTTCTTTATTGAAAATATGGATAATTACGTCTCCGTAATCTAAAAGCATCCAGGCTCCGTTTTTTGCGCCGTTGGAATTTGAGGCCTTGACCTTCTGTTTTATAAAACCTTCCTCAATGGCGTCGGCAATACTTACTACCTGTCTGTCGGAACTGCCGCTGCAGATAACAAAATATTCGCAGAAGTTAGCTATTTTGCGCATATCCAAAATAACTATACCTTCTGCTTTTTTACCTTTGGCAAACTTAGCAGCAAGACGTGACTTCTCTCTGGATTCTATCTTAAAAACCTCCTTTAAAACAAACTAATCTTAGGCCTTGCCTCCTAAAATCTTAAACATGGATGTGCCACAATCCGTGCATTTGCCCTTCATTGCTCTGCGGCCATTCTTCAAAGTTGTCTCTTTTGTGTCCTTCATTGCCTTCTTGCTTTTGCATTTTACGCAATAACCCTGTTCTGCCATTTGTTCCTCCTTTGATGAATATGTCCGCCTCGGAATCTGGCGGCTCTGTTTTGAGTTAATTCCCGCATCCAGTCTGCTAGATGCAAAAAAGACAAAATTAATCTCCTATACTTTTACCACAATGCTGTTAAAATGTCAATTTCTTTAAACTAAAGCCGTATCTATGTGTTTAAAACACCCGTCCTTATTAAAATCCTTAACCGGACCCACAAGGGAAATGTTTATTTTGTCTTTAGTGAAAATCTCCCCGGCCACGCACTTTAAATCCGCCGGTCTGATACTGGACACTTTTTTCTTTATCTGGGAAAAATCGAGCAGCTCTCCGGTAGCCGAGGCAGCTTCGCCCAGAAAGAGCATGTGGTCAAGCGTATCCTCAAGGCTCATCGCCACCTGGCTCAAGAAATATTCTTTGGCGCGGGTCAATTCTTCCTGGGACACCGGCTTTTCCTTTAGTCTGGCTAATTCCTTTAATATCAGATTTAAGGCCAGATCAACCTTTTTATTATCTAGTCCTGCGCTGATATAAAATGCGCCTGTGTCCCTTAAGAGTTTACACTGGCTGGAAATTTCATAAGCCAGCCCGTGCTTTTCCCTTATCTCATTAAACAGGCGGCTGGACATATTTCCGCCTAAAATGATAGAAAGCAAAGTCTCCATGAAACGTTTGGGATGTGACCTGTCATACGACGGAAAACCTATGGCCAATCTGGTCTGCTCTGTGTCTTTTACCTGCGTCTTTATCTGTGCTTCTTTTTGCTGTGAATAAAAATTCTTAAAAAAATAATCCTTATTTTTTATTCCGGCCTTGCCTAATTTCCTAGAGACAAAATCCAAGCAATCTTTATGTTTTATGTTTCCGGCAAAGACGATTACCATATTATCCGCACAGTAATATTTATCTTGGAAATTCAACAAATCACCGCGGGAAATAGAATTTACCGACTCTATGGTCCCGGCGATATTCCTGCCTAAAGGATGCCCGGGCCACATAGTCTTATCCAATAATTCGTGCACGATATGCTGCGGCAGGTCGTTATACATCTTAATTTCTTCAATGATTACAGTCTTTTCTCTCTGAATATCTTCTTGTTTAAGAAGCGGATGCAACGCCATATCTAAAAGTATCTCGAATGTGGAATAGGCGATTTTATGCGGAACCTTGGCAAGATAACAAGTCAATTCTTCAGAAGTAAAACCATTGAGCAGGCCTCCCCTTCCTTCAATCTGGCTCTTGATAGTATAGTTGTCATATTTTTGCGAGCCTTTGAATAAGAGGTGTTCTAAGAAATGGCTGATTCCGGCCAAGGGATCGTTTTCGTATCTTGAGCCGACCTTAAGCCAAACCCCCACAGAAACACTGAAGGCATCGCTCATCTGGTGCGTCACCAGGGTGAGATTATTTTTGAGGACTGTTTTTTTATACATTTCTAAGGGACTAATTTCTTTGTGAAGCTGACAACTTTATGGACTAAATCTTTTTTACCTAAATTGTCCCGGATATTTTTGATAATTGCGCTGCCCACGATGACTCCGTCGCTGAATTTGGCTATGGACTGGAATTGTTTTCTGTTGGATATGCCAAACCCCACACAGACAGGAATCTTTATAAATCTCTTTAGATAAGCCAGGCGCTCTGAAATTCCCCGCGGCAATTTATTTCTTGCTCCGGTCACGCCCGTAAGCGAAACATAATAGATAAAACCTCTGCATTCTTTGGCTATTTTTTTAATCCTCGAAGAATCTGTGGTGGGAGCAATAAAATCTATCAGATAAAGTTTGTTTTTATCAAGGTAACTTCTTAATGCCCGCGCTTCCTCTGTAGGCAAATCAGGGATGATTATGCCGTCCAGGCCGCAGAGCCCGGCATTTTTTGCAAAACGTTCCAGGCCATAATTTAAAACAGGATTAAAATAGCCCATGATGAGCAAAGGATTATCTATTTTTTTTCTCAGGCGTTTAGTTAAAGAAAATGTGTTGTCCAGATTTATCTTGTGCTTTAAGGCATACGAACTTGATGCCTGAATTACCGGCCCGTCGGCAAGAGGATCAGAAAAAGGAACGCCCAGCTCAAACATATGCACGCCAATCCTGGCGAGCTCCAGAATTAATTTTTCGGTGGTGGCAATATCCGGATAGCCCACAGTAAGATAAACAACAAGCGCCTTCTTGTTTTTTTTCTTTAATTCGGTAAATTTTTTAGTGATGCGGTTCATTTTTTGTTCAAGACCGAAGAAACTAATGTTACGTCTTTATCCCCCCGGCCGGAAAGGCATACCACAATTACAGAATTTTTCTTAAAACGGCTTTTGGCATGAGCAAGATAAGCAATGGCATGGGCAGGTTCTAAGGCAGGAATTATTCCTTCTGTCTGCGATAATAATTCAAAACCTTTTAGCGCCTGTTTATCGGTGACGGCCACATAAGTTGCCCTTTTAATCTGTTTATAATAACTGTGCTCGGGGCCTACGCCGGGATAATCCAGGCCTGCAGCGAGGGAATGCGCCACTTCTATCTGTCCGTTTTTATCCTGTAAGACCAGGCTCTTTGAACCATGCAAAACCCCAACCTTTCCTTTTAATAAACTGGCTGCAGTCTTGCCTGAATTAAAACCAAGCCCGGCTGCCTCGACACCAATCATCTTAACTTTTTTGTCATTCAAGAATGGATGAAATAAACCCATAGAATTGCTTCCGCCGCCCACGCAAGCAACCAGATAATCCGGCAATTTCTTCTCCAGATAAATTATCTGTTTTCTGGCTTCTCTGCCGATTACAGATTGAAAATCCCT
Source organism: Candidatus Omnitrophota bacterium (assembly GCA_028711115.1). Taxonomy (GTDB): domain Bacteria; phylum Omnitrophota; class Gorgyraeia; order Velamenicoccales; family JABMQK01; genus JAQTSV01. Next base: position 495,458 of record JAQTSV010000001.1, on the reverse strand, counting down.
GACTATTAAAGGATAGGGATGCGGCCCGACCACAGAACCGATTATGTAATATGTATCTTTGACGTTAGTCACCCAGTCTCTTATTGCCTCGGAGCAGGCTTCTTTCAATGTCTTTGAGCCAGTAGTGACTGGTATGACATCTGCGCCCAGTAATTTCATCCTGAACACATTTAATTCCTGGCGGTGAATATCTTCCTCGCCCATATACACCTGGCATTCAAGGCCCAACAAGGCCGCAACTGTGGCAGTAGCCACGCCGTGCTGGCCTGCACCTGTCTCGGCAATTATGCGCTTTTTTCCCATGCGTTTGGCTAAAAGCGCCTGGCCCAGCGTATTATTTATTTTATGGGCGCCTGTATGCAGTAAGTCTTCTCTTTTAAGATAGACTCTGCATCCGCCCAGATATTTACTTAAATTTTTGGCAAAATAAAGCGGGGTTGGCCTGCCGGCATATTCGGTAAGAAGATAATATAATTCTTTCTGAAATGCCCTGTCTTTCTGGCAGCACAGATATTCCTTCTCCAGTTCCTTTAAAGCCGGCATCAGCGTTTCCGGAACGAACTTACCGCCGAAAATCCCGAAATGTCCATATCTGTCTGGCAACATTTTCATAATCCTTTAATAAAAACTATCTTTAGATAAAGCGAATAAAAAATGCCGAGGGGCGGAATCGAACCGCCCACGCCAGGATTTTCAGTCCTGCGCTCTACCGACTGAGCTACCTCGGCATAACTACCTCTATTTAAACAGGAAACAATTCTATCAGAAAAAACTTTTCTGTCAATACAAACCGGACTAAAATCAAAAGGATAAATTATGGTTTTGGAATTTCTTGAATCTGCCAAAATCGCCTGCTATTTGGCCTGTTCCATGACCTTTATGAAGATTTTCTGCGCCAGCTTGATATTAGGCATTAAATACTTCCTGGCAGATACGCGCATGCGTACAGTCCTGGGAGTCAGCTGCTCTATTATCAACTTTACTTCTGAAGCCTCAACTTCTGCCTCAATCGTGCCCTTCTTTAAATCTTCAGTCTTTATTGTGCCTAAAATAGCCAGAACATTAAGCGATGTCTTCCAGACGCTGTTGAAAGTCCTTTCCGTGTCACCCTGGATGGTATCTTTGCTGATGGCATATCCGCCCAAAGCCCCCACGGTACCCACAATCAAATAAGGACAGCCGGAAAAAAATAAACAAAAACTTACCAATAGCGCAACAAAAATAAATACGTTCTTTTTCATTTTAATTCCTTTCTGGAAAATACTTTTATAAAACAAAAAACAACAAGGGTTATTATGCCCAACCAAGAAACAACCAGTAATATTAAACCGTAGGTATTCATGCTATTTTACCACTCTCTTGCGCTTCCAGGCAAGCTTTACTAAAACCGCAATCAAAATAAATAAAACAAGAAGCATTATCCTTGTGCCCAAAATATAAATACGATTCTCACTGGCCACGCCTTTCATCATAATCAGCGGCAGCCACTCCTTTAAAAACCACCAGCCTAAAATAATCAAAAGAAATGCAGGCGTTACATATTTTATAATAAATTTGTAAATTCTGGGGATATTTAAATCTGCGCCGTGATGAATTTCCTGCCAGGCCTTATCTATGCCGAAAACCCAGCCGAATAGAATAGACTCGACAGTCGCAAATAATACCAGACAAAATGTCCCACCCCAGAAATCCAATTCATCCACAACGCCTTTGCTCAAAAATATTATCCCCGGGATACATAAAAATAAAGTTACGGCTGCGAATATCAAAACGGCTTTTTTACGCGAAATATCGAATTCGTCTTCCAGAAAAGCAATCGCCGGCTGTGCCAGAGATACCGACGAGGTAATACCTGCCAAAAATAATAAAAAGAACCAGATAAAACCGAATATAGCGCTAAACGGTATGTGGTTTAAAACCAGAGGCATGGTTACAAAACCCAGATTAAATAAACCGCCTTGTGCAATATTTGTAATTTCAGCCGGTCCGAAAAATACAAAAGCTGCAGGGATAATAATGCTGCCGCCCAAAATCACCTCAGCCAGTTCATTTGTGCTTACCGCGGACAAACCTGAAAGCACAACATCGTCTCCCTTTGATAAATAACTGGCATAAGTTAAGATTACGCCAATACCTACGCTCAATGTAAAAAATATCTGGCCAGCTGCCGCCAGCCAAACTTTGGGATTCTTCAAAGCGGCAAAATCCGGATTCCACATATATCCCAAGCCATTAGAGATATTCCAATCGGGTTTTAAGGGATTAGGCGTTCCCAAAGTTAAAACCCTTATTAAAATAACCAGCCCGCACAAAAAAAGAATCGGCATGGCGATTTTACAAAGCCTCTCTATGCCTCCTTTTATACCGTGGTAAATAATAAATGTATTTATAATAAACGTTATGGCAAAAAATAAAATGCTTAAATTCGAGCCGTTGAACAACCCGCCGTTATTCAATCCCTGGTAATTGACCAGTATTTCTTTCATCCCCTGCTGAGTCGTGGCTTGGCTGCATTTGCCCGTCATAGAAAGAAAACTATAACCCAAAGTCCAGGATGCTATATAGGTATAATATATAAAAATAACCAAGGGCCCGAATATTCCTATGACTCCGAAGTATTTGATGAAACGGTTCTTTTGCCAAATAGAATGGAATATCCCCGGGGCAGTCCCGTGTTCAAATCCGCCGCCGTATCTTCCCAGAGTCCACTCAATCCACATTAAGGGAATTCCCAATAATAACAAGGAAACAAAATAGGGAATCATAAATGCGCCGCCGCCGTTTTGCGCAACCTGGCCGGGAAAACGCAAAAAATTTCCCAAGCCAACGGCTGAGCCGGCAACGGCCATAATAATTCCCAGGCGCGAACCCCAGCTGTCCCTTTTTATTTTTTTCATATATTATCTCTCGGAAATTCCCAATTCGGTTAAAACTTAAGATTATTATATCCAGCAAGTATTAATTTTTCAACCCAAATTTTCGAATGCAGATTGAACTAATATATGTCAATCGGAATATTATAAATTTTATAATCTTGCTTAATATTTGAGCTTTTATTATAATGAGACAATGGCCGCTAAGATTAATTTTATTGACGCAAACGTCCAGCCCGACACCAGACTGATTCTGTTTCTGCTGGGTCCGCACTGGCTAAAAGTCCCTCCTCTGTCTCTGATCTTCCTAGAAAATTTCCTTTCTGCGAATGGTTTCAAAACAAAAATAATAGATTTAAACATAATTTCTTACAATTTGTTGAAATTACCCGGTAAAGAATGGCTTTCTTTAAATCCGGAATTAGAGAACAACATTTTTAGCCGCATAAAAAAGGGGCATGCCGGATTGATTGGCGAATTGATACGCCAGATTTCAAACTCAAAAGCTAAGGTCTTGGGATTCTCTCTGTATTCGCGTAACCATAAGGCGACAATGGATTTAATCGGAGAAATTATCCATGCCACAAAATCAAAAACATTTGTCTTCGGCGGACCGGAGATACTCTTTGAATACCACAGAAAAACATTCTTTGAGCAAATTAACTCTGACAATTCTTACTTTGTTTTAGGTGAAGGCGAATTACCTTTATTAAACATCTGTGAGCATATTTATAATTCCAAAAGCTTAAACACCGCGTCATATAAAAATAAAAGAATAATTATGTATGATGAGATTGCCGATCTTAATGCCCTGCCTTTACTTGATTTTAACGGTTTTGATTTAAAAAATTATAACTCGTGGGCTCTTCCTTTATTTTCTTCTCGAGGATGCATAAAAAGATGTTCTTTTTGCTCTGAATGCAAATTATATAAAACATTCCGGCAACATTCGCCAGAGTATATGGCTGAACTTATAAAATCGCTTGTAACCAAACACGGCATAACTACTTTTTCTTTTCACGATTCGTTGATAAATGCGGATTGGGATTGGCTGGATAAATTCTGTTCCCTGCTTATCAAAGAAAATCAAAGAATAAAATGGGAAGCACAACTCGCAATAAGAAAAGATACGCCTGAAGATTTATTTAAAAAAATGAAGGATTCCGGCTGCTATAATCTCTTCGTAGGGCTTGAATCCGCCTCGGATAAAATATTAAAGTTAATGCATAAAGGTTATGATGCAGATGAGGCCAAGGAATTTTTCAGGAAATTAAGCTGCGCCGGACTGCAGTTTGAAGTAAGCCTTATCACGGGTTTTCCCGGGGAGAATGAAGAAGATTTTAGAAAGACATTAGAATTTCTAAAGGAGAATAAAAAATACATACCAAAGATTGCTCAGGTTAATCCTTTTGTAGAATATCCGCCGAGCCAAATAAATAAACAAAACTCTCTGCTTGGAGAAACTGTAAAAAACAGGACGGATATTCTTTTAAGGATGTTTGCACAGGAAAGAATAAAATTCACTTCTTCTTTTATCAATAATCTGGTCCCCGGATGAAAATTAATCTAATAAAAGCGGAAAAAATACTTTCGCCTACGCAGATTAGTATCGCCCCGTACACAATCAATCCTTATCGTGGCTGTCCTTTTGGCTGCCTCTATTGTTATGCCCAGGAAAATAAAGCCGTTAAAAAACAAGGTTTAGTGTGGGGGGAATTTATAGATATAAAAATAAACTGCCTGGAATTGCTTGAACAGGAAATAAAAAATAAGAAAATCGAACGTGTGCTCTTGGGCTCAACCGTAGAATGTTATCCGCCGCAGGAGGAAAAATTTCTGCTTACTCAAAATATCATTAAAATTCTCAATAAAAATAATGTGGCCGCAACCATACTTACGAAATCGCCTCTCATAAAAAGAGATTTGGATATTATTTCTCAATTTAATAAAAATAAGATTTACCTGACTATTAATTTTAATTCCGAAAAGACTAAAAAAATCTTTGAGCCGAATTCCTCCGCTTTAGAAGAAAGGCTGGAAATATTAAAGGAAATCCAAGAAAGAGATATAAACAACCGGGTGCACATTGCACCCTTCCTGCCTTATATACAGGATATCAAAACGATATGCTGTTCGGTGGAAAAATATACCCAGGAAATATCCATTGAATTATATAATTTTAAGATGGGCAATTGGCCAAAGATAAAGAAAGTTATAGAAAATAACTTTGACAAAAAAACTATCTCCAAAATTGAAAGGATTATTTCGACTAAAGAAAACTACGAATCTTTTATAAAGCAGTGGACTGAGGAAATGAAAAGAATAGAGAAAACGCTTAATAAGAAACTCCTGTTACTGGCACCGGACTTTAACGATTACTATCGGGCAAGTGCGGTCTATGAATAAGGCGGGGGAAAATTATATTAATTTTTAACGAGGCTAAGCAGTTTTTTTACGTCTGTCCAGGGTTTGCTGCTTTTTAATACCACCACGGCATATTTCTTCTTGCCATAATAAGCTATTCCTGCGTAACAATGCTTGGCATTCTTTGTATAACCTGTTTTACCTAACACTAAAGGATAAGACATCCTGAAAAGCAATTTATTATGATTGACTAAAGATATTTCTTTTCCTGCATCGCTGGTAATTTTCTCGTTCTTCTTCTTCATAACCTGACAAACTACCGGATTATCCAAGGCTATTCTTACCAATCTATACAAATCATAAGCGGTTGAGTATTGATTCTTTGCGGGCAAGCCGGTCGCATTGATAAAATTGGAATTTTTAGCACCGAGCGATTTTGCTCTTTTATTCATAATCTTTGCAAATTGAAATTCGCTGCCGGCCACAGCCTCTGCCAAAGCGACGCTTGCATCATTGGCGGAAGAAATCAATGCTGCATTAATAAGATCCAACGAATTATACTTTTCGCCTGGCTTTAACCATATCTTGCTGGGCTGGGCACAAGAAGCATTACGGGAAACCTCCACCTCCGCATTAGCCCCTAATTGTTCCAAAGTAACCAAAGCAGTCAAAACCTTGACGGTGCTGGCTGGTGCAAGCTTTGTATGGATATTTTTTGCATAGATTATCTTATTCCTGGCAAGATCTACCAATATTGCGGATTGCGCCGTAACCAATTCTTTTTTATTAGGCTTGGCAAAACAATCTGGAATATAAAAAAACAAGAGAAACAGAAGAATAAAATACTTTACGAATGATTTTTTCATATTAATCGTTATGTTATAACAGAAAATCGATTAATTGACAATAAGATATTTATTGCTTAACCCTTCCAAAGCCTTTAACAAATCAGTAAATCTTATTCAATATTAGTGCATTATTTAAACAGGGATTAGGCGAGACAAATGAAAACAACCATCTGCAACGCAACTTGTGACTAAGAATGGTGCTCTAAGTGCTGGTGCGGATGGATATGAGTTGTTTGGTCGTGTTTGTGGCGGTGGATATGGATGAGGTTATTATCTTGTAACAGTTTTGTATCCTCTAAAATCTTGTCCGGTGAGCCGGAGCTTATAATCTTTTTTTCCTGGCTGAACACATAAACGCAGTCGGATATCTCCTGGACAATATGTAAGTCATGGGTCGAGGTGATAATTGTCTTGCCGTTTTCGTTTTCTTCCAGTAATAAATCAATAATGTGCCTTGTGGTTAAAGGGTCCAAGCCGTCAGTAGGCTCATCAAGGATCAGGACGTCAGGATTCATTATCAAAGTTGATGTAACGGCGACTTTGCGTTTTTCGCCCACGCTTAGCTGGTGGGGTGACCTGTCGAGCAGGTGGCGGATATCAAGAAACCTAACCAGTTTCTCGAACCGACTTTCTATTTCAAGTTTATCGATACCAAGCTGCAGCGGACCAAACAAGATATCTTCTTTTACCGTGGGGCAGAATAATTGCACATCGGGATTCTGAAATACCAATCCTACACTGCGCCTGAAATCCTTTGAAAAATTCTCGTCGCCAAATGATTTTTCCTTCAATTCTTTGCCTAAGAATTTTACGCTGCCATAATCTACGAAAATCAGTCCGTCTAAAATGTGTAAAAGCGTGGATTTACCCGAGCCATTTGCACCGATAACGCAAATCTTCTGGCCTTTTGCTATGGTTAAGTCTACCCCGCACAGCGCGCTAAATTTTCCCAGGTAAGAAAACCAAACATCCTTTAATTCAAAGATTATTTCGCTCATATTATCTTCCCGCCTAAAATTATAATTACAAAAAATAGCGTTATTGAAAATAACCAGGCCCAGTCTTTTGACTTGATTTTGAAATCATTCAATAAAACCGGCTCTCCGCTGTAACCGCGCGAAAGCATGGCGTTATAAACCGCCTCATTTAGATAATACGACCTCTGCCATAAAGAAGAAATATTCCAGGCGACGATCTCCTGGCCTTTTTTGTAGTGCAGGCGGCTGCCTACGCGGCTCTTAATAGCGAGATATGTATTTTCTACGATTTCCAAAAAAAGATAAATATAGCGGTAACACATTCCCAGGGTCATTACAAAAATCTGCGGCACCTTAAAAATACGCAATACCCGAAGCAATTCGAAATGTCTGGTGGTTACGTTCAGTAAAACCGCAAACGATACCGAGGTTACAACCCGCGTGACAAATAATGACGCGCTGGACAATCCTTGTCGGGTAATTATAAGTTTTGCGCCGATTATATTTATTGTAAGAATCGTCTGGCCGGGTGTAAAAATACTAAACAGCGCGGGAATCGCGATAAACAGCGAAAATAAAGGAATGAATATCCATGTCCTTTTTAAGAAAAACCCTATATTGATTTTGGAAAATAAAGCCAAAACCAAACACGCCGCGTATAAACACAGCAAAATGGCGATACTCTTTGTAAAAAGTATCGCCATAATAAACATAAGAAATGTCAGCGTTTTAATCCGCGGATCCAGAGATTGCAAAAATCCATTTTTTGACGCATACTCGTCGGCAAAAATAGATTCTTTCAAAAATGATACAGCACCGGAAATCGAACGCTCTATAAAGTTATTCTTCTTCACTGGTAAATAATTTTATATGGGTATGTTTCTTTGGGAATTATTTATTATTATACCGTAAAGAAATTAGCTATCAAGACAATTACTTATTTACTCTTACCTCTGACAGGAATCCCTTGCGCTCTCAAGGTATCGGTCTTTTCTTTGGAACATTTCATACATAGGAAAATCGGCTTTGCATTACTTTTATCGTATTTGACTGTTTTAACCAGCCTCCATAAATGCGATACTGCCCCGCACTTATCGCATCGCCCCTCTTTTACATGCCAGATTTCAACTGCCTGGGAAGTAAAGATAAACTTATCCACCCAGAAGAATATGGCTCCGCCTATTAAATTGGCAATAACTGTAGACCAGATGCCGACGCCAAGCTGTTTTACTGCGAGCCACAAAATAGGCGTGCTTAACTGCCAACGCACCAAATAGAGAACAAATCTCCTCATATGAAATTTCGGCTCAAGATATAAAGTATTTACCTGTCAATCTTCTTTCTTAGAGATAAACTTTCCTAGCAATAAGATTACTGCAGTAATAATGATTATTCCTAATACGGCGGATATTATATAGGCAAAACTTAGGTGCGTAAGTCCTTTTTCTTCCCAACCCTTGAAAGCATAATCAGGCATTGGCGCGCTCCAGAAACTGGAAAGTTTTTCTAAGCCGCGTGGAATATATCCTATCAATTCTTTAATGCCATCTGTTCCCCATTCGCCCCAGGCATCGCCTGCCTTAAAAAGCTCCGGGAGCATTAGCCCTAAAGGAGAAAGCAGAATAAAAATCCCTAACCCAATCCATAATTTAGTCGTAGTTTTCACTCTATCACCTCCTCGGCCGTCTCCAAAATATTCGGGTCCTGTTTCTGTAAATATTTGATAACCATTGCCGTAACAATCGCCTCAACCCAGCCAAAAATAAGCATGTGTTCGCCCAACATTGCCGGAATTGCCACATTTAATCCGTAAGGGCAATACAAAGATTCTCCGCTTGCGGCTCTATGCAATAAAGGCTGGATGCCGAATAATACAGCGGCAGAAAATGCAGCAATATTTATGGCAACATAACCGGCAATGCCGGCGGCAATAACGCGCCTTGCCGAAATAACAGAGGAATGCCCGCTTATAATTTTATATATGTAATAACCTACAAACACTTCCACAAACGCCATATTGAAACAATTCGCGCCGATTGCGGTGATGCCGCCGTCGCCAAAAAGCAGAGCCTGGACAACCAATGCAACCGTAACCGCGATGCACGCCGCCCAGGGGCCCAAAAGTATTGCCGCCAATACCGCGCCGACCGCGTGCCCTGTTGTCCCTCCTGGGATAGGCACGTTAAACATCATAATCACAAAACTAAACGCCGCTGCTATTGCTAACATCGGCACCTGCCGCGACCTTAGAGTCTTTTTTACAATCTTTGAAGCAAACGCCCATATAGGAAGCATTACCGCGTAAAGAACGCCGCATGTTGCCGGGCCTAAATATCCGTCTGGTATGTGCATATTTTCCTCCTTTTAAACTTGTTAATAAAGGGCCCACAGCATTTGGTTATATTTAAAAAAACATAACCTTTATGAGCTGCGGAAGCCTGCTGTGGGCTTATTTTATTTAGAAATCTATCTGCGCTCTTACACCGCCCACAAATATCGGGTCTGTGTCTTCAGCAACATCTTTGCCGAACGGATTCCAGATATACTGCAAATCCGGGCTGATAGAAAAATGGTCGTTTATATATATCCTGTAATATGTCTCGAGATGCCCTTCGGTCTTCGCCCTAAGAGTGTCGTCTGATTTTTTGTAGTCTTTGGACGATAAAATCTGGCCGATTGCAAAACCCAAGATATCTTTTTCCCTGCCCCAAGGCTTACCTTCTACCTGTAATCCTGCACTCCAGGAATGTTCCAAAGAATAATATTTAGGGTCATTTTCATCATCGCCTGTCGCTGTGATGTTAGGATTGTAAACTTTGGGGTTCTGCCAGCCATAACGACTGAACACAGTTACGATATCGTTAACTTTCTGATCTAAACTTAAACCAAAACCGAAAGCAGATTCTTTTTCCTGTTCATTCGCAAGCCATTTCGTATGGTAACTATTGTTTTGCCAGGCAAGCAAGCGGTAGTTTCCGGAAAGGTCAAAGAAATTGGTTTTAAAAGTAACCTGGCCGATGTTAAAAAGGTTGTCGCCGACTTTTTCCCAATCGCTATCGGCGTCAAATACGCCGTAGCCTAACTCAAGCCACTCCGCAGGAAGGTAGGTAAAACGCATGCCCGCTGTATTGTCGGGAAATTCAATCGTCGGGCTATTGCGGAAAATCCTTCCCAGGAATTGAGTAGTTTCATCATTGGCTACTTCGTTATTATCAAAATATGCGGTAGGGTCAAGTTTGCCAAAGGTGGCAGCGGCTTTATCTTTTAAGAAAGCCTGTTCATACCACAACTCTGTCAACCTTACATTATTATCATTGTCTGCATCGCGGTTTACGTTGGAGTAAAGCGTAAGGTCGTCTTCCAGCCCTGAACCCTGGCCCACTTCAAGATGTAAGAATGCCCTGCCGCCCGCATCCTCAAACTCCTTACCTATAGTAATATCCGCTGAATAAGATGCGTCCGTACGGCCTTCGTTCTTACTTACGCCCGCAGTAGCATTATTGGTATTATTTGCTCCTTGCATAATCATTGTGGCGCCGGCGCCGATTTCCAAACCTTCGGCAATACCGATTGGCATACCAACCTGGCGGTGCAAGTCGGTATCAAATTGCGCCAGCCTTGATTCATATGCAGAAATTTTCTTTTCCTGGTCTAAAATGCACTTTTTCTGTTCGTTCATACACTTATCCTGCTCGGCAAGTTTGTTTTCTAAAGCCTGAACACGCGCCTTTAGTTGATCTAATTCTTTTCTAAAGGAAACATCATCTGCCCAACAGATATTACCAGCGCAAAAAAATAAAACTGCCAAAAACAAAGATGCTTTTCTTAACCTTACCATATACACAACTCCTTTCTATTGTTATTTTGCTGATTATTTAATAAATACGCAATATTTCTAATAACACTATTATTAAAATCGTGCTACCGAGAGGCAAAAAAATATATTACCTATTTTATCTCTTTGCCTGTAGTTGACATATTTAATGTGCCGTGTTTTACGCCTTTTATCGATTTCAACGTATCTGCTAATTTTCTGACTTCAGCGGGGCTTCCCTTAACAGCAATTATCTCCAAGCAATTATTATGATCTAAATGTATATGCTGTGTGGAAATAATTATCTTTTGGAAGTCGTGCTGCATATCCATAATTTTATTCAAAATATCCCTTTTGTGATGGTCGTATATAATAGTTATAGCGCCGGCTACTTCTTTACCTTGCTGCCACTCCCTCTCCACCAATTCGTGCCTTATTAAATCCCGGAATGCCTCGGAACGGTTGGAATAATTTTTACTGTTTAAAAGGCGGTCGAATTTTTCCAGTAAATCTTTATCCAGAGAAACCCCAAACCTGAAAACTTTAGCCATATGTTTATCCTTGGTATTACTTTATTAGAAATAGTAGCACAGATTAAATTATTGTCAAGTAAAATATGGAAGGATATCAGAAAGACTATCTTATGTTCTCTCGCTGCTGATTAAATCGAGAAATGCATTAACTACTTTGGGATCAAACTGAATTCCTGAACTGTCTTTAATTATTTTAATGGCCTCTTCTTTGGGCAATGCCCTGCGATATGGCCTATCCGCAGTCAATGCTTCATAAACATCTACTATAGAAACAATGCGTGCGCCAAAAGGAATCTCTTCCCCTTTTAATCCGTCGGGATAGCCTTTACCGTCGTATCTTTCATGATGATGTTCTACATAAGGTACGCTATCCTTCAGAAACTCTGCTACTGACATAATCTCTGCAGCAATCTTGGGATGCTGTTTTACAATCTCGAACTCATTTTTAGTTAACGGCCCCTTCTTAAGAAGAATCTTATCGGGAATGCCTAATTTACCTATATCGTGCAAAATAGCTGCGCGCCTGACATTCTCGATTTCCCGCTCTCCCAAGTCAAATCTCTGGGCTAATTTTACAGCATAGTGTACCGTCTTTTCGGAATGAGTGCGCGTAGTATGATCCTTTAACTCCAGGCTTTTTGATAAAGAATATATCGCCTCCAGAATACTCTCTTCCCCTCTGATGGCAAAAAGGGACATCTTCTCTTTTAAAGAATCCAGAAGGCGGTCCTTCTCGGAAAGTGCTGCTTTGTCATCATCTTTCTTTATGAATCCTTCCATATAAGAACCCATGCCGTTACCACCTGCCGTCTTTACTTTAAAAACAGACTTTTCCACTGCTTCAAGCATCTCTTTAGGGCTGAACAACGGATCTTCTGGATAGCTGACTATACCAACACTGCACTTTAAATTTACGATATTCTTTTCATCGCCAAACCCTTTGTATTCAAATACGCGGAGAATCTTTCTGGAAACCAAAATTGCATTCTGTCGATCAACCTCCGGCAGGATTACCATAAATTCCTCGCCACCCCAACGCGCTACAATATCATTGGCACGCAGTTCCGACTTTAACAACTTTGCCACCTGAACCAAAGCCTTATCGCCAAATTCATGACCGTATGTATCGTTAATTGATTTAAAATAATCCAAATCTATCAATAATAAAGACAACGGCGAAAAAGAACGCTTAGCCCTCTCGAATTCAGAAGCCAATCTTTCCACGACATAGCGATTATTATAAAGCTCTGTCTGCGGATCTTTTAAAGCGATGCTTTCTAACTTCTCTTTAGCAGCCAACAATTCTTTCTCGGTGTTTTTACGTTCGCTGACATCCCTGCCAAAACCCAGAAAACCTACAATTTTATTATTAACTACCCTGGGCACAACAATTAAACTCACAGGAATCTTTCTGCCGTCTTTATGGATTAAGTTCAGCTCTTTATCGAAGATACCTTTTTGGCTTGCTATCTCTATAACCTCCCTGGCTTCTTCTTTTGTCTCATGTATATCCCCGGGGGACATCTTTCCCAGAGCTTCTTCTTTAGTGTAACCCAGCATCTGTTCTGAATACTTATTCCAAATAACAAATTTACCGGACTCGTCTATTACGCCCACATGGACGGGAACATTCTCCAGGAAAGCCCTGTATTTTTCTTCTGCCTCAACAATCTTTTGTTGGGCAATTTTACGTTCTGTAATATCTATACCCATGGAAATAACGCTAATTACTTTGCCGTCTTCGTCTTTTAAATTGGTATTCGACCAAAAAATAATTTTTTCTTCGCCGGATTTAGTTAAAATAGGATTTTCGTGATGACCCGGGAGTATATTTCTATCATTTTTTACCTCCTCGAAGACAAATCTGGTTTCATCCTTTAATCTGTCCGGGATAAATAATTCTAACCAATCCTTACCTATTACTTCTGACCTATTATAACCAGTTGATAATTCACATCCCGTGTTGAACATTTTAATTTTCATATCTGGGCTTAGCTCAACAATCAAACTTTGAGGCGTCTCCATAATTTTTTCTAAATGCTCTTTGGAAGATTTCAGTTCATGTTCTATTGTCTTTTGCGGTGTGATATCTATATTGACGCTTATGCCCATTAAAACATTTCCATCCAAATCATACAAAGGATAAGTGCTGGTGTAGACATAACGTTTGGTCCCGTCGGCGGTTTTATCTTCCCATTCCAGCCCGTCGAAAGATCTGCCCTTAAATATCTCCTTTATAAAATGCATAGTCCGTTCACGGTCTTTCTCTTGAGCTAACGTATCGAATATCGAGTGATTTAAAACATCCTCCTTCTTAAATCCGTATACATTGCTGGCTGCCTTATTCCATGTAATGATTCTTCCTTCTATATCATAACCAAAACAAGCCACTGGCAGATTTTCAAAAAGATTGCGGAAATATTGTTCTGATGACTCTATTTTGACCTGCATTTCTTTTTCTTTGGTAATATCATGCATAACTGAAATTTTTGAAATGCTGCCGTCGGGATTAATCAAGGGACTACTGTATATTCTGTATATTCTTTTATTAATTTCGTGCTTATGCTCTAAAGTAACAAACTCTCCTTCATAAACCCGCTTGCCAAAACACCAGGGACAGGCATCCTGCCTGCCGTATAAAATTTCATAGCATTTCTTACCCACGCCCTCGCCGAAAACTTTTTTCAAGGACTTGTTCATAAATTCTATCTTAAAATCTTTGGAACATATAAATACAAAATCATCCATCGCATCAAATATATTCTGCATCTGTTTCTTTAACCTGAAATATTCCCTCTCGACTCGATGACGCCTGTCTTCAGATTCCTTGATTGCTAAATCAATCTCATAGTTTTCATCTCTTATCTTCCTTTTTAATCGCAAATAGTAAATATAGAAAGTTATCAATAATAGCGTCAAAGCCCTCTGCACCGCCAATGCGCCAGCATTGACAGGGCCTTTTGCCCCTCCGGCTCCCACAAAACCCCAATTAGTAAAACCGGTGCGGATATTATGGTAGGGAACAAGAAGAAAGGAAATTATAATGAGAAGGACATATAAGAAATTGATAACTTTGCTTAGGCTAAATATACGGCGCATAATGTTAAATCTGTTAACCAACAGTTTAATCCTTTCTTATTAAATGCACGTAATCAAAATAAACTACGCCTTCTGCAATAGGCCGTGGTTCAAATTGAAAAGCCCTCACGGGAAAATCTATCACTGCATTTGTCTTGGCCTTGACTGGCTGCCAATCACCCCTGGCAAGAAATTTATCAAAAGGACAAACAATCTCTTTCCATCCTGTAAAGTCATCCTTTACAATAAACCTGAAATACTCAAAATCTGAATCTATAATATCCACTGCTATTATCGCCCCTGAGTTCTGCCCATACATATAAAAACCCAGTGAGCTATATTTAGACCATTTTATTCCTGCAGGTTTCTCTCGCCAGCTAGCCGCTCCTTTTACATCCAGTCCATAACCCCTGGCTACCCACATATAGCCGCCAGCCACTGACTTATATTTCAATTTTAATGCCTGATTGCCATGGTACTTTATGTCTTTGGAGCCACTTACTTCTATCTGAGAACCTGCGCCTGCGCCGTAATCAACGGTCTGGGCTGATATTTTGCCTTCAAAATCATCAATCACAAGAATTCTCGACAGGAACTTATAAATTGAAAAACTTACATAAGCTATAATGAAAAAAACGATTGCATACCGAATCAAATTTAATTTTATTTTATTCTTAAAGACAACTGCGAAAATAACAAGCAAAATAAGAATAATCCAGGCTAAAAGCATAATTCCCTCGTTATCTTAATCGTAAAGCAAATCCCATTAATGTCCCTACCAAAAATGACTTCAAAAATATAATAATCAAAAAAACAATTATGGGAGAAATATCGATTCCGAAACGAAAATCTACAGGCAGCCTTCTTCTTACAGGCGCTAAAATTGGCTCGGTAGTTTTATATAAAAATTGAACTATAGGGTTTAAAGGATCGGCGTTAACCCAACTTATCAAGGCACGGATAAGAACTAACCAATAAAAAGCAGACAAAACGATGTCGATAACCTCTGCCAATGCAGATATTAGATTAGATAAAATAAACATATGTGGTTTTAAAAATTGAAGTTAGGATAAGTATTTTTATTATACTACAATAAATATCCATTTCAAATATTATCTTAATTCTCCGAAAAACAGCGCCTTTTTATAAATAAAACTTAAGATTCAAATCTTTCTTTGGGCAGATTAAAATAACCAAAACGAATTCTAGGCATGGATTTTTTTATCATACCGATCATTTTCAGTATACCTAAAGGCTTTTCTTTTATTTTAGGAATTTTGGCCAGATACAACTCTGAATCGATGCAGAGATTACGCAGCTGTAGAATATCGACGCACCCCCTCTTTAACACTTCAGTCAATTTATGTATCTCTTTTGGCGTATCGGTCAACCCCGGGAAAACCAAAAGATTCAAAGAAACAAACAATCCGAATTTCTTGGCTCTTTTTATAGAACTTAATACGTCGCTAAACTTATATCCTTTTTGCCTATAATAAATATCATATAAATTCTCCTGAAAACTATTTATGCTTATGCGTACACTATTTAATCCGACATCTGCCAGCTCTTTTAAATATTGCGGATTATAGGCATTTGTATTCAGATGAATTGTTCCGCGAGATGTTAACTGCCTAATTTTGATAATGGCCTGCCTTAAAGTCTCAAATTGCAACAAAGGTTCTCCTTCACAGCCCTGACCAAAACTGACAATTGCTTCCTTTGCGCTCTCTAAGTGGCTCACAGCCACCTCGGCTATTTCTGCCGGAGTGGGAATAAATTTAATACGCTGGTGTGAAGCAGCCACGCAATCGGAATCCTGCAGCGACAAACAGCCGAGGCAATTCGCATTGCAGGAAGGCGAAGTCGGCAACGGCGCCTCCCAGCGCCTGAAGAATAAATTCTGGGCTGCACGGCAATTGTAATTCAAGGCACAGTTTGCAAGATGTTTAAATAACCTGTTACTTGGATAACGCCTCAAGAATAATTTTACATTCTTATTTAACAACTTAATATTATTATAATAGTGAGGCCTCTGGCGGGACAAAGGGTCTATTTTTATCGCTGTAACCCAATATTTTCCTTTTTGCCATCCTATAGCCGTATAAGACCAGAGCGGCAAAGTTATTTTCTTATCTATTTTTTTTGCGGCGGGCAGAAATAACCTCGTGTAACCGGGAATAAGAAATGCTGAAACAGGAAAAACCCGCTCTCCTTTATATTCACTGACAAAAACCTCGCAGTCAGTTTCTCTTTCATAACCCATGGCTAGGTGGCCTGGCATATAAAACAGAGTACTGCCACAAGGCATCGCAATCAATTCCTGCCTTAAAGGTAACTGGGCTTTATTATTAGAAAAGCCCAGCATTTTCAGGCCAGGATGGACAAATATCCTTCCCCTCTTATCAGACAATACCAGATTGGGCAGATTCACATTCATTTGTTTTCTTTTATAAGTTTTCTAAGCTGCAATAACTCATTATCTGATATTTTCCGCCATTGGCCTCTGGGTAAATCACCCAGATTAAGATTTCCCAGAGTTATTCTTTCCAAATCCAAAACTCTGTATTTAAACAAAGCGAGCATTCTCTTAATCTGGCGCTTGCGGCCTTCGTGAATTATGATTTTTATTTTCCGCTCATTAATTTTTGTAATTTTACAAAGAGAGGTTAACTCACTATCCAGCATAACGCCTTTCTGCAATTTATTTCTATGGTCTTCTGATAATGCTTTATCCAGCTCTGCGACATAAACTTTATCTATACCAAAGGCCGGGTGTGTCAATTTGTAAGATAAATCACCGTCATTAGTCAAAATCAACAATCCCGTGGAATCTTTGTCTAACCTGCCAACGGGAAATAAATGTTTATACTGAGCCGGTAATAAATCTATAACTGTTATCTCGGCAAAAGGGTCTTTTTTCGTCGTGGTTACCCCTTTGGGCTTATTTAATAATATATGAATTTTTTCTTTTAAGAATATTTTTTTACCATTTAAGCAAACAATATCCGCGGCGGGATCTATCTGGCAGGACGGCTCTGTAATAATTTCATTATTTACCCTGACCTTGCCGGACATTACTAATTCTAACGCCTTCCGGCGCGAACAAACTCCCGAATGTGATAAGAAAACTTGTAATCTCATAATAGAATGATATACCTAAAACAAAAAAATCCCAAGCACTTGTCTTCGGGAAATACTCAGGATTATAAAAACAAATCTATGGTATCAATTATAAATTTCAGTACTTATTCTTTCGAATTTAATCTAGACCAGAATTCTTCCCAGGGAAATCTTAAACCCGGGCATTCTGTAGCAGCGCCGGGAACTTGGCCGTGCCCCATTATACGGTCCTTGGGGATATTGTAGTGTTTTCTCAGCATATCCACCAGATATACTAACGACTCCATTTGTTTCTCAGAGACTTGTTCTTTGCTGAAATTGCCCACAAGGCAGATTCCTATTCCCTGTTCATTCATGCCTGCAGCCCTGCAATGAGCACCGTCTTGCTGTTTAATCCATCGGGGAGAAATCTCAATCTGGCCGTCCCCTTTACCGAATGTGCCGTTATCAATTATAAACTGATAACCCAGCCCGTTCCAAAAACCTCTGCGCAAATGTAATTGATATAAAGAAAAGGCATTGCCCTGGTCTGTAGCGCTATGGTGTATAATAATATACTTCCATTTATCGGTCTCGTATAAAGGAATCACAGGCCTTATAGGAGCTGCATTGGGTATCAGAAGTTCCTGACCCATAGTAATCTTCGTGGCAGACTCCAGACGGTTAGCCTTTATTACCTCATCTATATTCACGTCGTACATTTTGCTTATACGCCAAAGCGTCTCGCCAGGGCCTACAATATGAATAACGTCTTGCCGCGGCATAGACATATCTAAGGGAGGAATAGCTTGACCAATTGCCCCAAGTGGTGGCTTCAGAGGGGCGCTCGCACAAGAAGAAAGAAATAACACACAGACAAAAATAAAAGAATATTTAAACAATAATTTCATACATCCCTTTCATCTTATTTGAAAGTATTTTATCATATTAAATAAAAAAATCTATCTTTTTATAAGATAGATTTTAAAAATAATGGTAAATCTGCTTTAACCCGATGGATAAATTTTAGCTTAATAACGAACTCGAGTTTAGATTCTTTCTCCAGTCCTGATACAATAAATCCATAATATCAAATTTACTGCCCGGATTCATATTTACTAATCTTGCTCCGTATGTATAGCGGCCTTTATTCTTTTTGCACCAGCGGATCTGAATGCCTGCAGGCATCTTTTGGTCCAATCCGTCAATCTCTAAATCCAACCCCAGCTGGTCGTCAGTGTTTAGGCGATTTTTTGAATCAAAACATATGCCCCCGCGGCTGAAATCCTTGATTTCCCCCAGAATACTTTTTTTATTTTCGTGTCTTGCTACAAAATTTCTTCCGGGACAGCAACCGTAGCGAGGATATTTTCTTTTCTCCTCCATGTCCGGCCTCTTTTAATAAATTTCTCTTCCTAGTCTAATAATATCAACAAAAATCTTCTCTGTCAAACTATTATTAATCGACGGTATAGGGATAATTCTTATTTCTTTTTTAAGCTGCTGAATAAATCGCTGGCTTTCTTCACCGAGGCATTCTCATGGACTATCGCGCGTATGGCTTTAATCTTTGCCACGGGAAATTCAGACTGCCAGATATTGCGCCCCATGTCTACGCCCACCGCCCCTTCCTGGATAGCATCATAGGCAAGCTTAAAGGCATCCATATCCGTATCTAATTTCGGCCCTCCGGCAATCACTACAGGAATAGGGCAAGATTTTGTCACCTTCTCAAAGTTATCGCAGTAGTATGTCTTTACCAATTGCGCGCCTAATTCCGCACAAATACGGCAGCATAAAGAAAGATAACGCGCATCGCGTTTTTCCAATTCTTTGCCCACGGCAGTAACGGCAAGCACGGGAATTCCGTACCTCTGTCCTTCATCAATAAGCCTGGATAGATTTATGAGCGTCTGATGTTCGTGCGCAGTGCCTATATAAACTGAAAGTGCCACTGCGCAAACATTAAGACGGATCGCCTCTTCCATGCACGCGGTGATTCCTTCATTGGAAAGATCCTTTCCTACAATGCTGTTGCCGCCTGAAACTCTAAGAATGACGGGTGTGTCGATATTGGCATCAATACAATTGCGCAGCACACCGCGCGTCAACATAAGCGCGTCAGAATAAGGCAGGAGCGGTTCAATGGTCTTCTTCGGCTGTTCCAATTTACTTACCGGGCCTAAAAAATAACCGTGGTCTACTGCCAGCCAAACCGCCCTGCCCGTGTCAGGCCTAATTAATTTAGAAATTCTATTCTTCATTCCCCAATCCATATTTTCCTCCCTGATTATTTATCTGTTTTTAAATATCTGCTATTTCTGTGGCTCTATTATCACCTTTAAGGAATCTTTTGCCTCAACCGCTAATTTGAATCCTACCTGTATCTGCGATAATTTTAACCGATGAGTAATCATATCTTTAATATTAATCTTACGACGGCGGATTAGTTCCAGTGCATCCAGATGGTCTTCGGGGCTGCCGGCGTATGAAGAAGTAAGGGTTATTTCTGTGCGCCAGAAAATTTTATTTACCGAGATGGGGACTGTTATGCCCTGATTGGTTGGTGCAAAAAATAAAACCGTGCCGCCCCTGTCTACCGAATTCAGGGCCTGCTCAATCGCCTGTGGCGCGCCTGTGCACAATATCACCAAATCAGCTAACCGGCCTTTATTTAATTCCTTAAATCTGGCGGAGACATCTTCATTCATACCATTAATTACATTATCTGCGCCGACTTTTTTTGCTACTTTGAGACGGTAATCATTTATATCCGTAGCCACAACTAAACCAGCCTTATTTATTTTTGCCATCTGAATATGAAGCAAACCAGCGATTCCGCTTCCTACTACAAGTACGCTTTTGCCCTCTTTCATATTTGATAATCTCTGCCCGCGCAAAACACAGGCCACAGGTTCGATAAAGGTCGCTTCCTCAAAGGAGACTTCGTCGGGCAAAAGATATACCCCCTTTTCTGCATTAATCTTCGGCAGTCTCAGATATTCACAAAATCCTCCGGGATCAAAAAATGTGCGACGCAGAGTTTCGCACACCGTAGGATGGCCGCCCAAACAATAATGACATTCGTTGCAAGGGACATGGTGCGACGCAGAAACCCTGTCGCCTACTTTGTATTTTTTGACTCCCTGCCCCACCTCTGTGACTACGCCTCCTATTTCATGGCCCAAAACCAAAGGAACTTTATCGGCACGATACCATTCCATTACATCGCTGCCGCAAATACCGCTTGCCTCTACGCGAATCAATAATTCGCCCGGGCCGATTTTAGGAACAGGCTTTTCCTCAATGCGTATATCACTATTGCTATAATACATTGCCACTTTCATAACGTCCTTATTTTACCACAAAGCTCAACCGTGTTTCCATCTTTTACGCCTGCCACATTTTTTCCTGATATTCTTTTACCATTCTGTGAGAATTAAAATAGTGGCTTTCGGCGATGCAATTTATCATCAAATCTATCCATTGGGAATTAAAATTTATGTTGCCGTCGTTATAAGTCTGGTAATACAAAGAAACCAATCTCTCTAAAGAATCATATAATTTCTCCGAGTCTTCTTTTAACCTTAAATCTGATTCGCTGCCGATAGGATCGCCCTGGTTGTGGTGATAGCCGAATATCTCTCCCATTTGCTTATTATTGGCCTCAACCACCCAGCCGTCGAGCGTAGTAAGCTGTACCACGCCATTTAATATCGCCTTCATTCCGCTCGTGCCTGACGCCTCAAAAGGCGGCAGAGGATTATTGAGCCAAACATCGACGCAGCTTGTGAGCAACTTTCCAAAAAAGATATCATAATTCTCCAGCATTATAATCCTTAGATTCTTGAATTCGCTGCTTAATTCATCAATGGTATTCATCATATCGTCAATATATGTACCGGCTAAACTATCCGCCGGGTGCGCTTTGCCCGCGATAATAATTTGTAATTGGCCTGCATTTTTAGCTATAGAAAGCAACCTTTGGGGATCATGAAGAATCAGGCTTGGCCTTTTGTATTGAGCCATCCTCTTCGCCCAGCAAACAGTAAAAATATTTTCCTTTATGTGCCAGTGGCTAAAAATATCCGCCAATCTTTTCTTATTTTTCTGATGCGCTATCCATAAATCCTTTCTGAATTTTTCATCATTTTTTAATGCAAGGATGTTCTTTAAAACTAAAGGGTCTTTTCTGTAATCGCCTAAGGTATTATTATATTTATCAAAAAGTTCAAGGATATTATCGGATAACCAAGTATGAATATGAACCCCATTGGTTATAGAAGTTATTTTATCTTTAAATTGGGGAAACTGGCTGTGCGTAACATAGCGGTGTTTTTTTGATACTGAATTTATTTTTTCACAATTACTCAATAACAACAAAGTTAAATTGATTAATCCATTACCATCCTCTCTGCCGAATTTATCAAGAAAAGAGAATTCCGGGGTTGGCAGGATTTTCTCGAAATCTTTCGTGGTAAATCTATCATGCCCAGCCGAAACTGGCGTATGACATGTATAAATAAATTTTTTTCTTAAATTAGAGAGCTGTTTTCCGTCGAGCTCTTTTGCCTTCTCTACGAACGCCATAGCAGCATGGCCTTCATTCAAATGATACCTATCTACCTTGTAACCAAGTTCATCCAAAGTTTTTATTGCGCCTATGCCCAAGATAGAACGCTGCATAATCTTTGTCCAGTTATCGCTGCTCTTATAGAGCTGGTCGGTAAGCCTTTTTATCTCCTCGGAATTTTCTTCGATATTAGAATCCAATAGTATCAAAGGTATAACATTCTTTTTGTCATGGCTAAATACATAATATTTCCAAAGCCTAAGATGCACAGTATCTTTCTTGAATTTAATCTTTATGATATTCTTCAAAGGAATTAAGCCGGGATAATTGTGCGGATCCCAATTCATCTCCTCGGGCACCTGTCCGTATTTAAACCAAAAATTCTGTTTAAAATATCCTTTTTCCCATAAAATACCGATGGCCACCAAAGGAATCCCCAAATCCGCAGCGGACTTTAATGTATCTCCTGCAAGAACCCCTAACCCTCCGCTATATATCGGCAGATCCAAAATCTTATCTATCTGAAAATCGAATAAATAATCCTCTATCCTCATATTGGAGAATATCTGGTGATTGATGACCCTGTTTTTCTCTCCCACGCCATCGCTGCTTTTAAAAGTATTATAGAAACTAGTGGCCAAACCATATTCCATGGAAATATAGGCTATGGATTTATTTTCTGCGCTGCGCAATTTCCTCTCTGCCTCTATAATAGAATCTAGAGGAAAACCAAAATATCGCTCATTATCGATATTCTTGGAATATTTCTCTCCAAATTCATGCACATCTACCAGGGAAATAAATTCTTCTAATTTACTGGCCATTTAATGTCCTCGGGAATAAATATCATTATGAATTTTTGCCCTTTAAAACAAAAATGGTTAAGGATGTCCTTAACCATTTTGAACATGAAATTCGCACATAAATAAATCGTTTCTAAAACAGCGGCTATAGTAAATTGTTCTCTTTAAGCTCTGGTTCCAGCGCAAGTATTGCTTCCTTAAGCTGCGGATACAGTTTTACATTTATGGATACGCCTTTGGAAGTGGGGACTTTTTCCTCTGCGCCCTTAGGCAGAGACCACGTGCGTATATCTATCAGGTCATTGCCTTCGTATTCGCTGACTCCGACTCTGATTTCCTGAAATTTATTTTTCTCAAACACCTTCACCGTCTTAATCATAAATCCTCCGAATGTAGCAAGATTAAACAGTACTGCTTAAAAATTAACTGTTGATTGCGGAAATTACTTTTGCGCTTTCTTTTGAACCTATAACTAAAAGTGCCTCCATATCCTTACAGCCGCAAGTCGTACCGTACAAAGAATCCAAATTAATACCAGCCTTCTTTATTTTATCGGCAACCATTTTTGCCTGGCCTGCTTTATCAGCTAACATAACGGTCACAACGTCATTTTCTCTTACTTTAAATCCTTTTTGAGCCAAAGCGCTCTTAGCTTTATTGTTGTCGCTGGTTATAATCCTGAAAATTGCTTTATCTGCCACAGCATAAGCACAAATCGCCGTGATGTTAACTCCGGCATCTGTTATGAGAGAAGAAATATCTGCCAGCATCCCTATCTTGTTATCTGTATCCACCATTAACTCTTTTGCCAAAATAGCCTTTGCCATACCAACCTCCTTTTTGTTTTATAATTTTAAACCCACACGCAGAAGTTGCTTTGTTATTATATCTCTAAATCAAAAAAACACAAATAAAAAACTTTTATTTTAATATATCGGACATATACCGCGTTTTTAAACGCCTGCAAATTTCAGCGCCTGAAGTCGCTCAGCTTCTCCCACCAGGCACTAAGCTCTGTAGCTTTGGCTAATTGCCATAATCTGCGTGCGCTTTTTGTCTTAAGGCACTGCGGGGCCTTCTTCATAAATTTCGATGCGAGTTTAAATCCGTGCTCCTGGTATTCTCTTGCCTGGATTAAACATTCTAAAATATCGGCGTCTCTGGCAACAATACCTTCTTTGGTTTTCTGCATTTTATATTCTTTGTATAAATAGGTTAATTCACCTTTAATCGCTTTGGGTAAAGATTTAATTTGTTCGCCGAATGCCTTATCTTCTGCTTTATCAAAATCAACATAACGTTGTGCCATCTTGTGTAAATCATTAATGCGCGCTTCGTGTATATCGCCAAAAAGACACATCATTAAAACTTTATAGGGAGAAATTCTCTCCATCTTGGAAATCGCATAGCCGATGACAGCGCATCTAAAGCTGTGTTCTGCGACGCTCTCTGCATCCTTTATGCCCAAAACCCACCAGCCAGAGCGTTTGATTCTTTTCAGAATACCAGCTTCGCAAATAAAATCCAAAATCTGTTTTTCTGTTTGTCTCAAAACTCCTCACTATTTAACATTATGATTTTTCGGATTTTTGTTTAATTATTTCATAACAAAAGATAGCGCAGGCAATCGATACATTAAAAGAAAGAGATGCGCCAATCATGGGCAGGCTGATTCTTAAATCGAGCTGATTCTGAAGACCCTGACGAATCCCTTTGCCTTCAGAGCCCAAGACAATACACAGAGGAAAAGGCAATTCAGTTTTATTTAAATCCTGCCCTTCCTCAACCACAGCACCTGCTGCCCAATAACCTCTGTCCTTTGCCTCTATTAAAGCTGTGGACAGATTAGTCACCATAGATACTGGCACAAAATTTTCTCCGCCTGAAGCAACATGCAAAACCGTATCGGTAACCTCGCAGGCATAATGTTTCGGCAATACTACGGCGAAACCTCCGAAGCAGGCACAGGTTCTTATAATTGCACCTAAATTCTGCGGATCACTTATGCTATCCAAAAATACAAAAGATAAGTTCTCTTCTTTGCCTTTATCCAATAATTCCCTAAACGGCACATAAGAAAACTTATTTACTTCTGCAATAATGCCCTGCAGGCAATCAGCGCGCTTGAGCCTTAAGAATTCATTTCTGCGCAGGCGGATAATAGGAATCCTTTTCTTTGAGGCGATATCGAGGATGTAGGAATCATCAAAAACATCATCTAAGAAAATCTTGATTATACTCTGCGGATTTGTCTTTAAGCGCTGTAAAATAGAATTTTTACCATACAATAACATCGGATAATTCTCCGGTAATTCTTTACATTATACAGACTTTTTTCTTTTTACAAAACTCTAAATTCTTTTTCCACTTTTTGCTCTTTTTAATTATCTTTTTATTCCTTTTCATAATCTCCGCCATATCTATAACTTCTAACATTAATAACACCTTGCTTTTTGTCAATCATATTCTGCAATTTCTTCCTCAGCAGAATTTTTATAAAGAAGCGTGTAAAGGGAATAATCAATATAAAACCGGCTATGTCTGTTAATAATCCGGGAATGATTAAAAGTATTGCGCCAACGAGAATCAGCAACCCATCTAAAAGTCTGCCTGCAGGCATTTTGCCTTCCTGTAAATCTCTCTGCACGCCATACAAAACTCTTAATCCTTCCAATCTGAATAAAATAATTCCCAAAAGCCCAATGAATACAACAATCATTACAGTATTCAATGCACCTATGTGCTGGCCGACTTTAATCAGTACATATATTTCGGCTATGGGAATAATAGTAAAAAATAGGATTAGATAGAAAAGCATAATTTGGTTTCCTTTGGGCTTAGCTTACTCTTCGTATTCGTTGACTTGCCTTCTTAATTTTTTTATTTGACTGCGCTTCTTCTTAATCTCGAGGATTCTTTCTTTTACTGAACGTGGTAAGGCGGTGGGTTTTCTTTCTTTCTTTTTCCTGGTCAGCTTTGCGACTTTTGCCTGGAGGCGTTCCAAGGCCATTTCCCGATTTTGTGCCTGAGAGCGCTGCTCGGCGGCTACTGCGGTTATGCCAGTAGGCAAATGCATAATCTTTACTGCGGTAAATTTTTTATTTTTATGCTGACCGCCCGGCCCGCTGCTTCTATAATACTCAATCTTTATATACCTAGAATTAATACTCATCAATAATTTACCTTTCCTTAATCATCGGCACGAAACGCACGGGCAAAAGCATTTTTTTAATAAACCCGCCGTCTGTCTTTGTAATCAAATAAAGTTCCTGGTAGAAAGAACCCACGGGCAGAATCATTTTTCCGCCAACCTTTAACTGTTCTATCAATTTTATAGGAATGTCTTCGGGCGCTGCGGTTACAATAATCTTGTCAAACGGCGCATGCTCCGGCCAGCCCAGATAACCATCGCCCTGCTTAACTTCGATATTACTATAACCTGATTTTTTCAATCTTTCCCTTGCCCCATCTGCTAATGGCCTTAATAATTCTATAGTATAAACCTGTTTAACAATTTCGGCCAGAACCGCGGCCTGATATCCTGAGCCGGTGCCTATCTCTAAAACTATATCTTCCGGTTTTAATTCCAGGGCCTCGGTCATATAAGCCACTATATAAGGCTGGGAAATAGTCTGGCCGTAACCTATAGGCAGAGGGCCGTCTTCATATGCCTGTTGCCGCAAATTATCCGGCACAAACAAATGGCGCTCAACTTTTTGCATGGCAGAAATAACGTTTTTGTCATTTACTCCGCGGGAAATAATCTGCTCTTCGATCATCCTGTTTTTTTCTTTTGAG
The DNA here is from genome assembly GCA_028711115.1 of Candidatus Omnitrophota bacterium. Lineage (GTDB taxonomy): Bacteria > Omnitrophota > Gorgyraeia > Velamenicoccales > JABMQK01 > JAQTSV01. The sequence goes on along the minus strand of JAQTSV010000001.1, from coordinate 468,698 downwards.
TAATCCAAAGAAAAACCTTCTACCGCACAGAAAAAGAATAAAAGCGTAGTCAAGATTATTATATTATTCATAGAGCCTGCCTTGAAAATACTGTTTCTGTATGTTATGCTTAGTCTAGAAGCGTTAAGCGTTTACCCATTGAAAAGCGGGGTTTTAAGCGACCCCGCTTATATTTTTATCTTTATATATCCCAAATAGTTACGATATCAAATTTGGTTAAAATCATACCTTCAGAAGACCATGTTTTACGCGCCTACCCAAGTGAAATTCCCGATACAGCTCAAACGCAACTAAGCCTACAAAATAAACCAATAATAAAAATGATACCTGGTAAAAAACATTAAGCAAAAAACTATTTTCTAAAAGTATGACGTACCCAACTATCTGAATAAGAAAAAGAACGGCCAAGAAAAGCGTATTTGCAAAGTCTGCCTTACGCCTGTAAAGAATAACCGCCAGCATAAACAGGAATGAATAATAATAGTTGCACGGCATAAGCAGCATAAATATCAGGAAAATTCCCCAGACAAAGGCTTCAATATCGTCTTTATTCTTAACCAGCAAGAAAAATAAAAACAAGAAAAACATGGAGAACAAAACAAATTCTTTACTTTTCTGTTTTAACTCAGCCCGTTTTACATCCGTTAACATAATGAAGGGGTTTTCTTTTGTACTGCCATAAGCTTTTTCAAATTTATTATAATCTGACCAGCTGGGGTCATACAAAGCAACCATTTTAAAACCGACATTATTGGCAAGCAAGGTCTGGTTATGAAAGACTATCTTCTGAGTGAAGTCTTTCCAGTTTGCTATGCCTTTGCCATGAATAGAGCCATACGCAAAAAGAATAACAGAAGTCAGCGCAAACGAAACAAATAGCTTTATATATTTCTTGGGAAGTTTTCTTTTTTCTATTATATTCCACGCGGCCTTTACAATCAGGCCTGCAAGAAATAAAACCGGAAATATCTTTACCATTGCTGCATAAGACAAAAATATCCCCGCAAGCGTATATTTGTTTTTATGTACCATCGATAAAGCGCACACCAAAGCCACCAGCCAATCATAACGCAAAAACGCCCCTCCTATCCAGTAAAACGAAGAAATAAAATTGACTGAGAAAAAAATCAAGGCAACAAGCATTATCTCCAAACCAAAGGAATAGCCCAAGACAACAAACATTAATATCAAAAGAAAAATATCTAAAAGCGCCAAATAAATAATTTTGTCGGCACCGACAATATTTGTAAGGATGGATGCGGTGGCATTCCATACCGGGCTGGCATTATAACCGTGGTCAACAACTGCATTTTTAAATTGCCACGGCGAACACTGCCGGTTTAAAGATGCGATATCCGACTTAAACTCTTGCCAGCGCAAAGGAGAAAACAGGGATTTATAATATCCCGCGTTTTCTAAAATTTCTTTCTTGGAAATGTAATGATAGTTCCTTAAATTCATTATGCTGGGGTTATCGGATAGAATATTCTCCCCTTGCGCATCGGCAACTGCCATTGCGTTATAGGTATTGAAATAACCCAGCTCCTTAAAATATTTGGGTCCGATATAGTGAACGAAAAATTCGGGATAATGAATGTAGCGGCTCTTATTGGTTTGGTTACCGTGGAATATTCCAAAATTATAATAACTGCATACCGAAATAATCGCAAACACAATTAAATATACCAGCTTGGATTTCCGATACTTAACATAGCGGACATCACTTTGAGCAGTTTCTTTCTCGTTGATAAAACGATAAAGAATAAACATAACCAAACATTCGCAAATGATGATTTTAACGATGCAGACGATTAAAAAAATTGTCATATTATCTCCAGTTAGAAAATGACCTAGTAAAGTATATCGAATAAGAAATTCTTTTCTAACAAATCATTCAAAAGAAGTAAGGCTTTCTTTATGCATTTTTTCTTATCTATATTATTATTTAATTTTTTAGATAAATTATCTGCTATCTCTGATAAGGAAATTCTATTATTAAATTCATCAAATATCATCTTTTCTTCCTCGCCAATCACATATTTTCCACCTTCCCAATGAATCACGAAGAGTTTTTTACCGCTGGGCATTTGTTTTTTAATATGCTCTATACGAAAGTTTGAAATAAAGACAATTTTATTAGATGAATTTACATGCTTCAAAATTTTTTTAAAGAATTCTTTTTGATATCTCATTGAAAATTTAGATGAATATGGATCCCTATAAAATGAATTAGTCATAACATTCGCCCTTCGGATTATTTCTTGTGGTCTGGGCTTACCCTTAACGCTCATAGGAATCCGAGAAGTTATTTCGCTGATTTCAGGTAGCATATTTATAGTTTTAGAATCCCATCTCTTAATAGACAATCCAAAATCTCCGAAACGCTCAAATACATTAGAAGACGGCCTTAATTGAAAAGGCTCAATATTTATTAAAATATTATCTGGATATTTTTCCTTTAAATTACTATAAATTCCCCAGCATTTCTCAAAATCTGATTTAGTTTCATAAGGAAATCCCACTACTGTGCTTATCTCTAAAGGTATACTGGCAAAACAGAAGGATTCAATCGATTCTATGTTATGCGTGATAGCATTTTTTTTATTCATCCTTTCTAACAGCGACTCAGAAAAGGCTTCAGCTCCAATAAATGCTCTACAAAGGCCACTTCTCTTAAGTTTTTGGGCTAACTCCTTAGTCATCTTGGATCTAAAATATCCATACCATTGCAAATCAAGCCTGGATTTAAGTATCTTATCACAGAATTCCTCAAGCCAAGGCATAGAAGCATTTAAAAGACTGTCTGCAAAATAAAAACGGAATGTTCCATAGTCGTGACTTAACTTCTTCATCCATTCTACAACTCTTTCCGGTTTTAGTTGTCTAAAAGGATACCACATATTCCATTCATTACAAAAATTACATTTGAATATGCAGCCCCTAGAACTATATAAAGGCAAGACATAGTTTTGTACCGGGCCGTTCTGGCTTAAAAAAGAAAAATCTGGGCAGGAAAGAGTATTTATGTCCAAGATATCATGTGTTTTCGTAACAAAGATATCTTTGTTTTTATTGTATGTCATTGTCCCTTTAATGGTTAATGATTTACCGGCCTTATATGATTCTATGATATCCAGAAGAGTTTTTTCTCCTTCCCCTATCACAACTACGTCAGCTAAACCTAATTTCAAGACAAGCTTTCTTGAATTTTCGCTTTGACTTACCTGTGGACCACCATAGATAATAGTTATATGGGGTTTTTTCTGACGCAACAGCAATGAACACATAATCGTAAAGAAAAAGTTGGTGTCATAGGTCGTGAAAAGTATAATATCATTGTCTAAAATTTTTGGGAGTCGTTCATTAATAATATTATACACTTCTAAAATATCTCGTTTTAGTTTTAAATAAATCAATGGTCTGTGCTGGATATAATCTCTAACTATTTCATCCATACCATTAAAGAGCGGTTTATTCTTTTGGTAATTTTTAATGATAGTTAAAATTAGCGGCAAATCAGGTATGTCTATTACAAAATTATCCTGATATCCAAGATAAGTAAAAGTCTGAACGTCATTCTTATATAATCTAAAGTCTGTACAGTTTAATTTTAAGTTGTGTTTTTTAAAGTACGCACAAAGACAGGCTACGCCCAAAGGAGGAACATCTCTGCGAAAGAAAGGCATAATAATTGAATGAATCTTAAGCATTTATTTGGGTCTATTAAATTCCTAACTAATTGTCAATACTTATCTTAATATATAAATTAAATGGTGGAGGTGGTGGGATTCGAACCCACGTCCCCAAGAAACCCCAAAAGCAGCGACTACATGTTTAGTCTATTTTTTAAAATTCGCCCCTTCATACTCCCATAGACAGGATTAAAAAGAGACTATCCTTTTAAGGTTTCGCCACGAAGACAAAGGCAGTCTCCGCAACTATCCTGATTAAAAAACCATTTACCCCTCAGGCAAGGCAAACAGCTGCGCCTACCTTACTGGAGGCAGACGACTGGTGCCCCAGCAAGGACAGGAGTAAAAAACCTTCCTGTCGCTACTGAAGCTTCCGCTAAACGATTAACGTTTGCGTTTGTGATTTGCAAGGTGTTTTAAGAGGCCTCCTTGCACCTCTACATGCTCTACTTCTGCGATTACCCTGAGTCGAAACCTTTCACCCCCAAGATATTTATTAAGACAAATATCAAAGAACTTAAGAAAATCTATGTTTTTCTGCGCACTGCGCGCCTTAATTCACGTTTGAGCTGGCGTTCTTTTATGTCACGGCGTTTATCGTAAAGTTTCTTACCTTTGGCCAGGGCCAATTCTACCTTGGCAAAGCCACGCCTGTTAAAATACATCTTCAGAGGGATTAAACTGAATCCTCTTTGGTTGACCTTGCCGGACAATTTATTTATTTCTTGTTTATGCAAAAGAAGCCGTCGTGGCCGCGTAGGTTCTGATTTGTCAAACCCGTCTCTCTTATCGTAATTTGTTATGTGGCAGTTATACAATATTATACCATTTGCTTCCGCACGGGCGAAACTATCATTAAGGCTCACCCTCTTTTCTCTCAATGACTTAACCTCACTGCCTTTCAGTTCAATACCCGCCTCTACAGTTTCTAATATGCTGTAATCACGAAATGCCTTACTATTAGTGGCGATGGTCGTATCTGTCATAAACTCAATATGGATAGATGAGGACTCTCAAAGCGCTAAACACAATCAAGAAAACAGGCACAGTCAGGAGGCTTACCACGTGTGTCCAGAATATCCCCAGGCTTATGATATTGTCGCTTCTGTCATAATGGCGCATAATTACCCCCAGCGATGTGGCTGAAGGCAGAGTGCTCTGAAGCATAAAAATAAATGCTACTTCATAGGGTGGTCTGATTAAAAATATTAATCCTAATGCCATCAAAGGCAAAAGCAACAATTTGGCTGCGACTAAATTCAGGATATATTTAGAATTATCTTTGGCACTGATAGCGATCTGGGCCAAATTTCCGCCCACAACAAGCATGGCTAAAGGTAGAGTGCAGTCGCCGAGCATCTTGGCCGGTTTAATCAGAAATCCGGGGATAATTTTATCCAATCCCAAAGCTATCAAGACTAAAACGCTGATTATGGCGATAACCGGTGCATTAAGCAAAGAACTCATTTCAAACTTTTCCTGCCTTTCTTCTCTTAAATAAAACACGCCTGCAGACCATATAATAAGATTAAAACCCAATAAAAATAAGAAAATATAGATATACATCTGTTCTCTGCTGCCTGGTGGCAATAAAAACGCCATCAAAATCAACGGCAGATAACCGGAATTCTGGAATGTCACAAGGCTGATAAATTCTTTTCTAAAACTTTCCAGCTTTTTGTCTATCTTTACAAATAAAACTCCGCAAAAATATCCCATGGCGGTGACAACAAAACTCAGTAAAGGAAAAATCCACCAGTTGGCATAAACTCTAAAATTAAAATTTTCTATTAATTGCACAAATATAAAACAAGGCAGAAATAAATTCACCACTAAGCGGCTTATAAATTTAAGATTTTCTAAACTCATAATATTTTTCTTAGTCAATACATAGCCGCACAATCCTAACAAAAATATCTGCAATATAGCAACGGTGGTTATTTTAAATGAATAGAATATGAACATACAAAAGCTCCTTCAATGAACCCTGTTTTATCGTCGGGATAAACTAATATGCCGAAGGAGAGATTTGAACTCTCAATCCCCGAAAGGAACTGCGCTCTGAACGCAGCGCGTATGCCAGTTCCGCCACTTCGGCATAAAGTTTGTTTTTCTTAAGTCTCTCTTTTATTCGTTGACAGTATTTACGTAATCGCTAAAAGTTAAAGGTTCGCCTAATTCCTTTTTTACCGTTACTATCCTATCCGCGATATAAGGATGAGTGCGATATTCTGACTTGGGCTTTATCGGCTCATCTTTGGTTTTTTTACGGAGTTTTTCTAAAAAATCAATCATTGCCCTGGGATTATAACCTGCCAATTTTGCATAACGGACACCTAAGGTATCTGCCAGTAACTCATCTTCCCTGGAATAACCCAGGAGAATATTTATAAATGCGTAGTTGGCTCCGCCAGCTAAATTCGCGTCGCCTATTCCCATGGCAGCAAGATTCATTAATGTATAGCCCATTAATGCCTGCAGTTTCTTAATGCTGTGTTTTGCTACAATATGGCCAACTTCGTGAGCGATAACAGAGGCAAGCTCGTCATCATTATCAACAAAATTAATAAGACCGTCATATACGTAGATATATCCGCCGGGCAGGGCAAACGCATTGACGTCGGCACCGATTTCTTTTTCTTCATCTTTTGCCTTAAGCAGTGCAACATGATAAGCAATATCTTTCCTGTCAGAGACGGCGGTAATTTTATCCGCAATTCTATTTACTCTCTCAATAACCAAAGGATCTTTTACCAACTCATAATCCTTCTCTACCTGCTGCGAAATATTCTTGCCGATATTTACTTCTCTGTCCGTGCTATAAAGAATCATCTCCTGCTTTTGCGTAACAGGATTGAATTCAGTGCAGCCAAATATATTTATACTAAAAATAAATAAAAATATCAATAAGCCTATTTTTCTTAACATATAATATAATTTTGCCAATGGCAGACCGACGACATTATAGAAACAGCCTTCTATGCGCCTGATATATAATCCTCCCTGGCCCTGTATATCAAAAGCCCCGGCAAAACCCAAAGGATTATTCCGGGAAAAATACTGTTTTATTTCCTTGTCCGATAAATTGTGCATATACACCCTGGTCTTCTCATAATCCAGGAGTAATTTATTCTTGCCTTTATCCAAGACTGCAATTCCCGTGTAAACCCAGTGCGGCCTGCGGCTCAACTTTTTCAATATCCGCTTGGCATCTTTTAAATCCCTGGGTTTGCCGAAAACAAAATTTTTACGAAAGACCAAAGTATCAGCACTGACTATTACGCCAGTCTTTACTTTTTTGGACACGTCTTTTAACTTTCTTAAGGCATTTACCTTTACTGTGTGGCTAAAAGACCTGTTTAACCCTTTAGATTCTCTTACGTCCGAGGCAACAACTTTTACCTTAAAACCACAATTCTCTAAAATTTCCCGGCGTGCCCTGGATTTAGAGGCTAATATAATTTCCATCTGGTTATCTGAATAATTTTCTTGCCGACTTTAAATCTATGGAAAATTTTATCTTATATGAATAATTACTGTAGCGGGATGGCAAGGTTAAAATTCCAAAAGAATCAGCTAATTATTTCTAAAATCTTTTATATTAAAAATAGGCACAAATTTACACTTTGCTTTTTTAAGCGCCTGTTTGGCTCCTTCATTCCTATCCACAAGAACAACAACCATTTCTGTTTTTATGCCTTGTTTGCGCAGGCATGCCAGCGTTTCAATCAGCGAACCGCCGGTTGTAGCCACATCATCCACCACAACAACACGGCAGCCTTTGGTAAGCCGTGGGCCTTCAATTTGTCGCTTTGCGCCATAGGATTTGGCGGATTTACGCACCAAAAATGCCTTAATCGGCTTATTATGCTTGACTAAACTCAACACCGAAACCGCCCCTACAATAGGGTCTGCCCCGATTGTAGGCCCACCCACAGCGTCGATCTTCTTATTTTTTATGATGTCTAAAATAACAAGCGCGGCCAAATATGCACCTCGGGAAGTCAGGGTTACCTTTCTGCAGTCAATATAATAGCTGCTTATCTTTCCGCTGGAAAGAACAAATCTGCCTTCGCTATAGGCCTGCGACTTTATAAGCTTAAACAACTCTTCTCTTGCTTTATTTATCTTTCTCATTTTAACAGGGTTATTCTACTAATAAACTCTGGGGGTGTCAATTGATTTGATAAAACCCCCGAACAAATTGACAAAGTCTGGACTTAATGTTAATATTATTCCATGCCAAAAGCCATTATTGAATCAATTATCAATCTAATATACCCTCTTCTCTGTATAGGTTGCAACAGGCCGAACAATAATGGAGAAAGCAAAGGTTATATATGCAATGATTGTTATTCCAATATAAAAAGACATACACCTCCTTTTTGCTTAAAATGCGGGAGGGCTCTGATAGAAATAAAAAACATACAAAGCGGTATCTGCCCTACATGTCTAAACAGACAGTATAATTTCCACCGCGCCTGGTCCGTATGTAATTATGAAGGATTGATAAAAGAGCTTATCCACAGATTTAAATATAACCAAAAAATACAATACAAAACAATCTTTAAGAATTTATTCGAAGAATTTATCGCCACCTTTAATATACTAAGAGATGTTGATCTGGTAATACCTGTCCCTTTGCATCCGGTAAGACTAAGGGAAAGGGAATATAACCAATCACAGATTTTAGCCTGTATGATAAGTGAAATAATAAAAAAACCCGTGGCCGAAGATATCCTGGTGCGCATCCGCAACACCAAATCTCAAATTGACTTGGACGAAAAATCCAGGATAAATAATATATCCGGCTGTTTTGCGGTTAAGGACGGTATAAAAATTCAATCAAAATCAATCTTGTTGGTCGACGATGTGCTGACTACGGGCATAACCCTTTCAGAAGCAGCAGGCGCACTTAAAGAATTGAATCCATGCAAAATCTCCGCGTTGACACTGGCGAGTTAAAATTATGAGAATCATACACAGTTATTTATTAAAAGAATTCTTCTCGGCATTTATACTGGCATTATCTGTATTGACTTTTGTCATGGTGCTGGGTAATATTATCTATCTCATAGGCCTGGTTGTCTCAAAAGGAGTTTCCGTATTAATAATCCTGCAGCTGTTTTTATATTCGCTGCCTTATTCTATACAATTCATACTACCGATTGCAATTATGGCCGGACTGCTTCTGTCCTTAGGCAGACTCTCTTCGGATAACGAAATTATCAGCATCCGCTCAAGCGGCATGAGCACCCTTAAGGTAATCCTGCCTTTCCTGGTATTGGGCCTGATATTTACCTTGTTTTCTATTCTCTTGCATGACCGCATAACGCCGCAATCGCATTTTAAAACACGCCAGCTCATGCAGGAAATAGGCTCGAAAAATCCTGCGGCTGCGTTAGAACCCGGCATCTTTATCAATACCTTTGAAAAATACATTATTTTTGTATACGAAATAAATGGCAATAAATTCAGGAATATTCGAATCTATGAACCACAGGGAGAAGATAAGCCTCCGCGCACAATAATCGCGAAACGCGGAGAATTTATCACTGTGCCTGACCAAAATATATTGAAACTGAAACTTATTGACGGGACATCTGATGAAATAAACCCTGCCGATCCAAATAATTTGTATAAAATCAACTTTCATACCTATTTTATGACACTGGATTTCGCCAAGAATAAAACAAACGCACCTATAAACAAAAAACCAAAAGATATGACCATGAGAGAATTATGGTCGGAAATACATAAATTGAGGAAACTAAAGATCTACGACGGCCCAATCGCTACAGAATTACATAAGAAAATTGCCATATCATTTTCCAGTATCGTATTCTTCTTATTGGGCGTGCCTTTAGGAATAATTACCCGCCGCAGGGAAAAGGCGGCAAATATAGCATTGGCCTTTTTAATTGTTGGGTTATATTTTATTCTGACTCTTTTCGTAGAGGCACTAAGCAAGGAAGGAAACCTCGCCCCTTCTTCGGGGATGTGGATACCTAATATAATCTTCGGATCAATCGGTATATACCTTTCAAGAAAACTATGCGCATTCTAGATAGACATATAATCAAGGAATTTGTTTCTTGTTTTATCTTATGCATCCTCATATTCTTATTCCTTATTATCATCGTAGACAGCTTTACCAATCTTGATGATTTCATCAAAGAAAAACTGTCCATAGCAATAGTCTTAAAATACTATCTGGCAATTGTACCGACGATATTTATCCAGATATCGCCTATCGCCTGCTTGATAGCGATGATATACACCATTGGCAAACTAAATTACAATAATGAATTAATCGCTATGCGAAGCGGCGGACTCAGCATTTATGAAATTGTATTGCCCATATTTATCATCGGTGTAACGCTCAGCCTTTTTTCATTTTTAGTATCAGAAAAAATTATACCAAGAACACAGATGTTAGCCGACAGCATAAAAGCAAAATATATCGATAAGAAACCTTTTTCTGAAGACGTAATAAAAAATCTGGCTATCTACGGATTCCAAAACAGGCAGTTATTTATAAACACTTTTAATACAAAAACCAACCAGCTGGAAGGTCTGACAATCCTGGAACATGACAGAAGACAAAATATGATCTCCAAGGTATTCGCCAATAAGGTTGCCTGGAGAAACAACTCTTGGGTCGCTGACCAATATTTACTTTATAACTTTGACAAATCCAATCATGTGACAAATTCACAATATTTTGAAAATTATAAACTTAATATCATGGAGACGCCTGAGGATTTCTTAAGGCAAAGGCAGAAAATAAACTATATGAACTCTAAGGAACTCTTTGATTATATAGACAAATTATCGGGGAGCGGAGCAGAAACAGCCCTCAGGTACCTATGGATAGACTTCTATCAAAAAGTATCCGCGCACTTCACCTGTTTGATTATGTTGTTCATCGGACTGCCCTGTTCTATAGCTATTCGCAGAAAAGCGGTGGGATTTTCTTCTATCGGAATAAGTATTTTAGTAGCCCTGTCATATTACGTTATGCAAGCAGTAAGTATAGCCTTGGGTAAAAATAGCGTATTTCCTCCCCTGGCCTCTGTTTTGATTACGCCTCTGATTTTTATATCTGCCTCTGTATTCCTCATCTCTATTCAAAACTAATTTATATATCCTCTTAACCAACGTAAATTCTAGGCACTCTCTTGGATATCCAGCATACCACCTCATAAGAAATCGTTGAACATAGATGTGCAATCTCTTCTGCGCTGATCTCTAATTTGCCTTGCCTGCCAATTAATATTACCTCATCGCCTGTCCGGGCATCGGCCTTGCTTACATCTGCCATGGTATGATCCATGCATATCCGGCCCACCACCGGACAACGCCTGCCTTTAACCAACACCTCTGACCTATTAGACAGCAGACGATTATAACCGTCTGCATAACCCACAGGCAGCGTTGCAATCTTTGTGTCTTTCTGAGTAACAAATGTCCTACCGTAGCTAATCGAACGGCCGGCGGGAACATCTTTCAAATATGTAACCTTGGTTTTAAAGCTTAAAACTGGTTTTAATTTTATAAATTTCTTTGATTTGATATCCGAATACAAACCATAAATCATAAGCCCCGGTCTTACCAAATTCAAGTAAGAGTGTTTATGCCGGATAACCGCTATGCTATTGGCTGCATGCCTTAAGGGAATAAAAATTCCCGCTTTTTCTAAATCGTCTACTAATTTTTCAAAAGATGCTATCTGCAAATTGGTAAATACATCATCCTCGTCAGCGCTGGAAAAATGGGTATAGATACCCTCGAGAACTAAATTTTTCAATTTAGAGAGTGACTTTATAAATCCCATTGAATCTTTATGCCAAACACCGATTCTGCCCATGCCGGTATCTATCTTTATGTGAACCGGTAACTTTTTACCCAATTGTCTTAATTTTTTATTAAGCAGAATTGCAGTATCTATATCTGCAATTGTAGGTGTAATCCTATATTTGATTAAAGCGCTAAATTCATGGGGGAATGAAACTGTTAGCAATAAAATTGATGCGTTTATCTTATTATTTCTTAATTCAATTGCCTCCGGTATGGTAGCCACGCCAATGCTTTCTACGCCGCAACTTTGCAATCTCTGAGCGACCTTGACTGCCCCGTGGCCATATGCGTCGGCTTTTAACACTGCCAAAATTTTTGTTTTGCTCCCCACCAGTCTTTTTACCTGATTAAAATTATACTCTATATTGGAAAGATTTATCTCCACATGGGTGGGGCGATATAATTTGTCTAGTTTATTCTTCATTTATTTTTTAATTTTTCCTACCTGGCAATCCTTGGGATACATATAAAACGGCAATAACCTAAAAGAATTGCATTTTTGTTTCAAATTGTCACTGATTAATGAAATCATCGCCTGGCTTTTACTATTTCCGTCTTTGGGTGGCAGCATTGTGGAATGAGGGAAATATTTTCTGATATCATCTTTATAATGCAAAATCATATCTCCGTAAAAATATACATTTGAATTCTTCTTATTTAATTCACGCAATCTTTTTAACAACTGAATAACATCTCCTAATAAATAAGGAGTAATCCTGGAAAAGCCTCTGCAATTATTATAGACTGCGCTATATATATTGTTACGGCGGGCATCCTGCATTACGCATAATATTCCCGAAAATTCCCCCTTGACAGTCTCAGCAATTAAATCCAAGCTATTATAACCTATAAGCGGCTTTTTCATAGAATAAGCCAATGCCTTCACTGCGCTAAGGCCTATGCGTATACCCGTAAAAGATCCGGGACCGGTGCAGACGCCGAAATAATCTATCTGTTTTATATTCAGTTTGGATTTTTTTAGTATTGTCCTGATCAGAGAAACAATACTTTCATAATCATTTGTCTGCACACCTTTTTCTATGCTAAAAACTTTTCCGTTATAAGATAACGCTATGTTAATGTCCCTGTTTGTCGTATCAATAGATAATATTTTCATTGTTTAAATATTTCCTCTAAAGTCTTTCCTCTTTCTGCATCGTCCGCCACGGCTAATAACCTGGTTAAAGTAATTATAATAAAGTCCTTGGTGAAGAAACGGCTATAATTTTTATCAAATACCCCCCAAACCAGGCGCTCTTTAATCTTAAGCACCAGCCAGCCATTTTTAATAAAAGCGAAATTCGGGATTCTGTCGTAGTTATAACGTATCACATCTCTTAATTTTATTTTTATATACGGCAGAGGCATCCACTCAAATCCCAAGCCGACGTATTGGACGCCTGCGATTACCTGCCTGTTATTATATGTGCCAGCTATCTCGTGTTTTGAATATATTGGCAAGATGCCGCGTTTGCTCATCGGCTTACAATTGATAAACTCGCATAATATATCCAAATAACCATCAACTGTTTTTTTAATGCGGTATAACCAGAAATAACCTATGAGCGATATAAATACTATGAAAATTATTAAATAAATCGTCTTAAGGTAATCCATTATTTAATCCTCTTGCAACAACGTTTTATTCTGTTAACTAAACTTCCATATCTTAAACCGTATCCTGCCAGAATTATCGAGCGGCTATCTTTTCCTTTGATTTGTATCCTGATTTTTAAATAATCCTTGGGCAGCAAGCTATTCGCTCTGTCCGCCCATTCGATTACACAGACACCGGTATCATAAATAAAATCCTCATAACCGATACTCTCCAGTTCTTTCAGGGAATTTAGTCTGTATAAATCGAAATGAAAAAGCGGAATTATTTTCTTTTGTAAACTCCTGTTTTTTATGAATGTATAAATCTTTAAAATCACAAAACTGGGGCTGTTTATTTTGGCCTTCAGGCCTAAACCTTTTGCCAGTCCTTTTACAAAAGTAGTCTTGCCCGAACCCAGCTCGCCGAAAAGCCCGACTACATCGCCCTGTTTTAGAAAACTTGAAATATTCTTTGCAAAGTCAATTGTCTCATCGCTGGAATGAGAATAAAAAGACAGTTTCCTCATAGATTAAAAGTGTAAAAAACCTTTCGGTTTAAGCATTTTTGGTTTTCTGTTTTTATCAATTAGCTGTATCTGTGATTTTTTATGAATTACCTTTCCGATAAAACTCAAAGGAAATTTTATCTTCCCTTGACGAATTATATCAAGCAATCTCCTGCCTTCTTTTTCAGAAACAGTAAAAAGCAGCTCAAAATCCTCGCCCATATATAAAGCCTGTTTTAGGCCTTTGGCGTCTTTATGTATGGGAATCAGGTTTTCAAAGATTACTGCCCCTACGCCGCTCGCCTTTAGAATTCTCCACAAATCTATAACCAATCCGTCGGAAATATCAATCATCGAATGCAATTTGAATTTATTTGTCAGAAACTGTGATTCTTTTACCCGTGGCAAAAACTCCAAATGCCTTCTGTAAATAGAGCCTCCCAGGCTGCCTGTCACGAAAATATAATCGCCTGGCTTGGCATTGTTTCTTAAAACCAGATTCCGCGGATGGACGAATCCGATTATGGATACATCTATAATTAATTTATGCGAAGAATTAGTATCTCCTCCGATAACGCTGACAGAAAATTTATCGCAGGCTTTTTTTATCCCCCTGGAAAGGGATTTTATGTCTGTGAAACCAAAACTTTCCGGTATTCCCAAAGATATCAATGAAAACCTGGGTTTACCGCCCATGGCCGCAATATCGCTCAAAGAACAGGCTATGGCTTTATAGCCTACGCGGCAAAGATCGTCTGTTTTCCTGAAATGTTTTCCCTCGATGAGCATATCGCAGGTGTTCAACAGATATTTATTTTTGCTTATTTTAACCACGGCGGCATCATCGCCGATACCTTTTAATATCTCCGGCTTTTTTATATTTAGAGTCTTCCCGAAATAATCTATCAGCCCTAATTCGCTGAATTTATTATAGAAATTACTGAGCATGAATAATCTTTCTTATATTAATTTTGTATGGCGGCTTGATTAATCCCTTTTCTGTAACAAATGCACTTACCAATTTGGCATCGCTAACGTCAAATGCAGGATTAACCACTCTAACGCCTGGAGGCGCTATGCGTTTCTTAAAATAGAGACTGGTTATCTCGTCTTTATTCCTGAATTCTATGGGTATATCTTTGCCGCTTTTTAAATTTTTATCGAATGTAGAAAGAGGCGCTACCACATAAAAAGGAATATTGTGAAATTTTGCCAGGACAGCCAAATTATAAGTGCCTATTTTGTTGGCGAAATCTCCGCTTAAGGTAATTCTGTCTGCGCCTACAAATATCTTTTTTATAATACCTCTCTTAATCAAAGAAGCGGCCATGCTATCGCAGATTAAAGTTGTCTTTATTTTTTTCTGCATTAATTCCCAGGATGTTATTCTGGCACCCTGTAATAATGGCCTCGTTTCACAGGCAAAGACCTCGAATTTTCTGCCGTCTTCTTTGGCTTTAAAAAATACGCCCAAGGCCGTGCCGTATCCTGATGTTGCCATTCCGCCGGCGTTACATATGGTAAGACAGACATCTTTATTCTTTATCAATTTAGCCCCGAAAGCTCCCATGAGACGGCACCTCTTCTGGTCGTCTTGCATGATATGGACAGCTTCTTTATAAGCTATATCCTTTAATTCACCGATAGATCTACGGTAATTATGCAATACTTTTTTCTTTAGCTCTTCCAAAGCCCAGGATAAATTCACGGCAGTCGGACGGGATTCGGCTAAATATTCGGCAACTTCTACTGTTCTTTTTATAAACCTATCTTTATCTGTTGACTTAAAATTCCTGATACCCAAATATAGGCCGAAGGCACCGGCTATGCCTATTGCCGGTGCGCCCCTTATCTTCATCTTTTTTATGGCGTCGGATACGTCTCTTTCATTGCGGCAGGAAACATATTTCAACTCCAAAGGCAATTTTGTCTGGTCTACTATTTTGATATGATCTTTGAAATAAGCTAAAGGTAAAATATTTTTCATTTAGGCTCCCAGTATTTTCAATAACAGACTTCTGCGAATTGTTATTGCCTTGTGAGGGCAAATTTCCTGACAACATGCACAAAGAATACATTCTTTAGAATTGATAAGGGCTTTGTCTTTTTTAAAACTTACCGCACCTACCGGGCATATTTCAATACATCTTCTGCAAGACTGGCATTGTTTTCTGATTACCTGCATCTTATGCAACGTTAATTTTCTGGCAAGCTTAAACAATGGCTTGGGCATACAGTAAACAAGGCTCATCTTGGGAAGCTTGAAATCGCTGTGTATGAATTCACCTAAATTCTCTCCTAGTATTTCCATATTTTCGATATTGGCCTCTCCTAATTTCCTGGAAAACGCCTCTTTTGTCGTAGGAATATCCAGAGGAAAAAGTCCCATAACAGTAGCCAGAATGCTATCTACGGCTACGGCGTCCTGGCTGGCCAATATTAATTCCGTGTCTATTCTGGTACCTGAAGAGCCGGGGCCGTCGCCTTCGATGGCGATAACCGCGTCTACAATTGTCAATGCGGGTTTTACCAATCCAAATATATCCACTAATTGCTTAGAGAAATCATCCCTGTAAAGATGTTCTTTGTGCAGCTTGACCTTGTGCGCTCCCAAGACTAAACCAAATAAGTTTTTAATTGCACCTGTAAGCGTAGTAAGACCATGAGTCTTAAATTTAGGCACATTTATTATACAATCACAGCTCTCCAGCCAATCTGTAAGCGGTATATTTTTCTTTAATACCGCTTTATCGAAATACACAAGCTTTACGCCTTGCCTGCGGCAAACTTCTTTTATGCCTGTGGCTTCATAAACCTTATCCGCTTCTATCCTTTGACCAATATAACCCGGAGAATCGCCCACATAAATATTGGGAGTTACCTTTTTAACTGCACGGATAATCGCTTCTATAACGCGCGGATGCGTAGTAATACATTCCTCAGGCAAACTATCCGTCAAAAGATTCGGCTTAATCAAAACTCTGGAATTTGGTTTAATAATACTTTGTATACCGCCCAATAAATCCAATACTTTCTCTACGGCTCTATCTACCTCTTCAGAACCATATTCTCTGCACCTTGCTAATGCAACTTTAGTTTTCATCTAATTTAAAAAATCTTTTTGCGTTTTGAGTCGTTATGTCTGAAATTTCCTGAAGAGTAACATTCTTAATCAATGCTAATTCCTGAGCCACAAAATGGACATACGATGGCTCGTTACGCTGGCCTCTGAATTTCTGTGGAGCCAGAAAAGGAGAATCTGTTTCCAGCATAATCTTTTCCCAAGGTATTTTCTTTGCCAATTCTTTCAATTTAACTGCCTTGGGATAAGTTATGTTTGCTGCAAAAGAAAACATGGCGTTTTGTTCCAAACATTTATCCAAGAAATCCTCTGGGCCGGAAAAACAATGAAATACAATCCGGCTGAAATTTTTTAATTCATCATGCAATATGCCGTATGTATCGGATTGGCTTTCTCGGCAATGTATAACTAACGGCAAATTCAGTCTTTTGGCTAAGCCGATAAACTCTCTGAATACCTGTTTTTGTTTTTCTTTTTCTGATAAATTTCTATAATAGTCTAATCCTACTTCTCCGATAGCTACTAATTTTTTACTCTTGAGCAAATCTTCTAATTTTCCCGCATCCTTTGTGGAATTCAACGTATCTTTATCAAATTTATCTGCGTAATGAGGATGCAGGCCAAAGCTAAAAAAGATATTGTCGAATTTCTCGGCTAAATCTCTTGCTCTAAATGACGATTCAATGCTTGAGCCCACATTTATTAAATAATCTATTTGATTGTCTTTGGCTCTTTGGATGACGGTTTCTCTATCATTGTCAAATTGAGGAAAATCCAGATGGCAATGTGTGTCTATCAACATAAATCTATCATTCAATACGCGGGAAAATAGGAGGAGCTTTTTTAATTTTATCTTTTTTAATCTGTCCTTCGATTTTAGAAGCGGTGTCCGGCATAAAAGGAGAAATCTCGCAAGCCACCTTCTTAAGCACTTCTATCAAGATAAATATAAATTCTTCTAACTCTTTTGTCTTTTTTCCTTTGGATAACTGCCAGGGCTTGGTTTCTTCTATATATTTATTCGCGGCATTAATCAATAACCAAATCTCAGCCAGTGCTGAAGAAAAATCCACGCTAAGCATTGCTTTATCGATACGGCCGGCTAATCCTTCCATCATTTTCATTATGGGATTGGCTAAGATTAAACTCTTGTCAATATTTTGCGGAATCTCTCCGGAAAAATATTTCTCCGCCATAGTAAGCGTTCTGTAAACTAAATTTCCCAAATCATTAGCCAAATCAAAATTAAAACGTTTCTTCAGCGCCTCTTCCTGAAATGTCCCGTCCAATCCAAAAGGGACCTCCCGCAAAAGAAAATACCTGTAAGTATCCACTCCATATTCTTTAATTATATCCAAAGGATTTACGATATTGCCTTTTGACTTGGACATCTTTTGTTTGTCGCCTTTGGAAGACGTAAGCCACCAGCCGTGCGCAAAAATCATCTTCGGCGGCTCAATACCAAGCGCGCGAAGTATAATCGGCCAGTATATGGCATGCTGCCTTAAAATATCTTTGCCCATCAAATGTATATCTGCCGGCCAGAATTTCTTGAATTTCTTGTCATCATAAGAAAAACCCACGGCGCTTATGTAATTTATAAGCGCATCAAACCAGACATAAGTGACGTGATTTTCTGAGAATGGAATCGAGATCCCCCACGACAATCTCTCTTTTGGGCGCGAAATACATAAATCGCGGAGTTTATTCCCCTCCAGAAAAGATAACACTTCGTTATATCTTGATTGCGGTTTAATAAAATCGGGGTGCGATTTTATATAATCAATAAGCCAGTCCTGATATTTTGAGAGCTTGAAGAAATAATTAAACTCCGATATGTGTTCTACGCTGCGCCTGCAATCAGGGCACATTTTCTCTATGAGCTGGTCTTGCGTCCAGAATGATTCGCAGGGAACACAATACCAGCCGGAATATTCATCCTGATAGATGTCGCCGTTTTTATGCAGGAAATCCAGTATCCATCTGACTGTATCTTCGTGGCGCTTCTCGGTGGTGCGGATAAAATCGTCGTAACTTATGTTTAATTTCTGCCAAAGGTCTTTAAATACCGCGACCATCCTGTCGGCAAAAACCAAAGTATCCAATCCCTGTTCCTGCGCGACCTTGGCGATTTTCTGCCCGTGCTCATCGGTTCCAGTAAGAAAATAAACTTCGTAACCACGATTTCTATAAAAACGGGCTAAAGTGTCGGCAGCGATATTTGTATAGGAGTGGCCAATATGCGGCGAGGCATTTACATAATATAACGGCGTGGTAACGTAAAATTTATTTTTCACGGTGCTTAAACCTTTTTACTGTTTATTATATATTATCTCTATGCGTTTTCCGTCGGCAATTTCGACCAAAACAGCCTTACGCAAGGCGCTGACACTTATAACCTTGCCTTTGCCTTGAGGTGTATCAATCTTATCGCCCTCTCTGGGAAGATCTTTGCATAGCTGACGGTAACATTCGTATTCGTACGATAAGCAACACATAAGCCTTCCGCACAATCCGGAAATCTTGGGAAGATTCACAGGAAGCCCCTGGCCTTTGGCCATTTTGATTGTAACCGGCTCAAAATCCTTTAAAAACTTGGAACAGCATAATTCTCTGCCACAGGGGCCGAATCCGCCGAAAAGTTTTGCTTCGTCCCTTACACCAATCTGGCGCATCTCTATGCGCGCCTTGAATATCCTGGCTAAATCCTTGACTAAATTGCGGAAATCCACGCGATTATCGGCGGTAAAATAGAACAGAATCTTGCTGCGGTCAAAGGAATATTCGCAACTGACCAATTTCATATTTAACTTATGCTCTCCGATTTTGCCCAGACAAATATCAAATGAATCCTTGGCCTTTTTTCTGTTCTCTTCTATCTGCCTTAAGTCATCCGGAGTAGCTATGCGCAGTATCGGCTTCAGAGATTCTTCGGTTTGCTCCTGCTTTAGCGCATCGCTGTTTATCTGTCCGTAATCAATGCCCCGCTCTGCCTCAACAATAACATAATCTCCGGTTTTAACTGTCAGGTTATTTATCTTATACCAGGCGACATTATTCGATTCTCTTAATCTTACCTGAGCTATTTCCATAAGTCTGACCTCATTTTAGAAAGCGTTAGCTTTACATTCAGATTGCTATTGATGAAAAATTTTGTATCACAGATAGTAGAAATATTTTTAATCAGTTCTTCACGGCTGTATTGATTATTCAGTTTCAACAAATCCTCTTTCTTATCCAGATTAATCAGCGGAGTGTCTACTCCGGTTTTAACCACAAGCAAATCCCGAAACCAAGACAACAAAATATCCAGCAGGAGATTTATGCTTTTTCTCTTCTGGGTATTATCCTTTATGCTGAATTCCTCCATCTTGAATAAAGAAAATTTCCTGAAATAAACCGAATTCAGGATATGGCTCCTTTTTTGCAATAAATCCTCTCTTAAATCTTTGAACTCTAGGGCCTTGCCCGGGCTGCCTTCCGCAAGATAACTTATAAAATGCGCGTGAGACAACGGGACTTTATGCTTATGCACCAAAATATCCTCTATACCTGCCTCATCGATAGAATTGAATATGACCTTTTGGCAGCGCGAGGTTATAGTAGGAAGCAAAGCGGATATATCGTTTGCTATGAGAATAATTACCGAGTCATCGGTAGGCTCTTCCAGGGTCTTTAAGAGTGCATTGGAAGATTCCTCTGTCAGGCATTGCGCGTCGCAGATGATAAATACCTTCTTATCAGACTCGTAAGGTTTCAAATACACATATTTTTCCAGTTCCCTGACTTGAGAAATAGTAATTGCATTATTTATGGGTTTAAACCAGTGTATATCGACATAATTACCTTCTTCGATTTTCTTGCAGGACGGGCATACGTCACAACAGTCTCCTTTGGCATTCTTACAATTTATCAATTTGGCAAATTCTTTTGCCATCTTGGTCCTGCCTATGCCGTCACTGCCGAGAAATAAATAGGCGCCGGAAATTCTATCGGCCTTGTATGAAGACAATAAAAAATTGACGATGTGGTCCTGGTTTACTATTTCTTTAAAAGACATTTATCGACGACCTTTCGTATCTCTTTTTGTGTGGAAAAAACATTATCCTGCACGCAGACTATTTTTATGCGGCGGGGATATTTTTCTGCCAGGGCTAGATAACCTTTTCTTACTTTATTATGATAACCTCTGGAACGCAATTCTATCCTGTCTTTTTTATGATTCTCCTTAAACAAACTCTCCTTGGCGCCTAAATCCAGTAAAATGGTAATGTCCGGCTTGATGCCTCGGGTTACGAATTCACCTATTTCCTTTATTAAGCTTATATCCATACCCAAACCATAACCCTGATAAACAATGGTTGAATCTAAAAACCTGTCACAAATAACAATTTGCCCTTTTTTGAGCGCCGGCTCGATTATTTTATTAATAATCTGGGCGCGCGCCGCCATATATAAAAGCATTTCTGCGGTATGTGTAATATGGGTATTTCTTTTATCCAAAAGTATCTTTCTTATTTTTTCGCCCAAAGTTGTGCTTCCGGGTTCCCTTATAAACAAACAGGAAAAACCCTTTTTTGACAAATATTTTTTTAAGAGCTTTGCCTGCGTGCTTTTGCCGCTCTTCTCCGGCCCTTCGAATGTAATAAATTTACCTTTCATTTATTCTATGGGAGGTAATGCTAAAACTACTTCCTGTGTCCGAAATTACAAATCCCTTGTTTCTTATTTCTTCTCTTATTTGATCAGCTCGCTTATAATCTTTTCTTTCTCTCGCTTCTTGGCGTTCTTTTAATAATTTTTCTAATTGCTTTTTTGTTTTTTCATCTATTTCTTTCTCGGGAGAAATGCCAAGTATATCTAACAAATCACTTATTTTCTCTCGTAAATAATTTAATGCTGAAACTTTATCTTGCACAACATAGTTACTACCTAAGTTAACCGCTCCAAATACTTCTGCCAATGCACGCGGCGTATTAAAATCATCAGACATAACCAAATTAAAATTCTCAACAATTCTATCAATCGCCTCCTTGTCTTCTTTACTTAACTTATCTTTCTTCCCAAATAAATACTGAGAGAAAAATCTATCTATTTCTTCTTTGTTTTTCTTTGCTATCTCGATTTTTTCCTGCGTGTAATCAATAGAAGATTTGTAGTGTGCTGTCAAAAAGAACAATTTTAATATATCGACTTCGTATTTTTCCAGGAACTGAGAAACAGTCACGAAATTCCCTAATGACTTGGACATTTTGTGGCCGTTTATGGTTAAAAGGCCGTGATGAATCCAGTATTTTGCAAATGGTTTTCCGGTTAATGCCTCGGCCTGGGCGATTTCGTTTTCGTGGTGAGGGAAAACTAAATCCAATCCTCCAGCGTGAATATCCAAGGTTTCGGTTTTTAGAAATTTCTGGCTCATTACAGAGCACTCAATATGCCATCCTGGCCTTCCTTCTCCCCAGGGGCTTTGCCATTTGGGCTCGTCGGGTTTGGATAATTTCCAAAGAGCGAAATCCAAAGGGTCATTTTTTGTCTCGTCAGCTTCTTTTCTGACACCCGTCAACATCTGGTCAATTGACTGGTGGGAAAGTTGCCCGTAATTTTGGAATTTACGCACGCTAAAATAAACGCCGGTATTTGTGACATAGGCGTAGCCTTTATCAATTAGTAACTTTATATATTCAACCATTTCAGGGATATTTTCGGTAGCCCTGGGCTCAAAATCTGCTTTTTTTATTCCCAAAGACTCTAAATCTTTATAATAACTTTGGATATATTTATCGGTGACTGACTTGGTAGTCTCTATAAGCGGCTCGCCTTTATTTTCCTGGCGCGCGCGGTTTATGATTTTATCGTCGATATCGGTAATATTTCGCACAAAATTAACTTTGTATTTTTTATATTCCAGATAACGCCGCATAACGTCAAAGATATAAAGGCTTCTGGCGTGGCCGATGTGGCAATCATCATAAACAGTCACTCCGCAGGTATAGATATTTACCTTCGGCGGCTTCAAAGGCTCGAATAGCTCTTTTTTCCCGGATAATGAATTATAAATCTGGATAGGATTTGTCGGCATAAATTACTTTTTCTCTAAGTCAGAAATTCTTTTCTTTAATTCATCGATTGATTCCATAATCGGGTCAAGGACATGCACGTGGTCTAATTTCTCCTCGATCTTTTTACCACCTTGGCGCGTAATCCTGGCCGGCACTCCCACTGCCGTAGAATCCGGCGGAACATCTTTAATGACTACCGCGTTTGCTCCCACATAAGAATTATCTCCCACGGAAATATTTCCCAAAACTTTTGCGCCTGTGCCTATAACCACATTATTGCCGATGGTGGGATGGCGTTTGCCTTTTTCCTTGCCGGTGCCGCCCAATGTAACGCCCTGATATAAAGTGACATTGTCGCCTACGATAGTCGTC
This sequence comes from Candidatus Omnitrophota bacterium, assembly GCA_028711115.1. Lineage (GTDB taxonomy): Bacteria > Omnitrophota > Gorgyraeia > Velamenicoccales > JABMQK01 > JAQTSV01. The sequence continues at coordinate 445,531 of JAQTSV010000001.1, read as the reverse complement.
TCTCCTATAACCACGCCCATGCCATGATCTATGAACAGACTTTTACCTATTTGAGCAGCCGGATGTATTTCAATTCCCGTAAGAAACCTGGCGAATTGCGAAATAGCCCGGGGCAGGATGGGAATCCTTAACTTAACTAAAAAATTGGCAATGCGATAAAAGATTATGGCATGCAGCCCTGAATAAAGCAGGACTACCTCAAGGTGGCTCTTTGCCGCCGGGTCTCTTTCTTTTACGGCTTTAATTTCGCTGTTAAAAAACAGAAGAATAAACAAAATCCAGAGTAAAACAACCGCCAAAATCATGATTAAAATTTCCAATAAGAAATTCATTATTTCCTCCGATTTAATATTAACCTTTCATCAAAGAAAGGCGATAACTCTATTTTTTCTTCTCCAATAAAACCACACAGTAAGCTGCGATGCCTTTTTTAGAAAAAGACAAGACGCCTTCTGTGGTTTTGGCTTTCAAACCTATGCAATCTATATCTAGACAAAGTGCTTTTTTGATATTTGTTTTGATTTTATTCCTGAAGGTATTTATTCTGGGCTCATCCGTTATAACTATACAATCAACATTTACGGGCTGAAATCCATATTTTTGCATTATATCTTTAACTTTCTTCAAAAGAATCATACTGGATATATTTTTGTATCTGGGGTCTTTATCGGAAAAATGCTCGCCGATATCCGGCCTGGCCATTGCCCCTAAAATAGCATCGCATAAGGCATGCAATAAAACATCCGCGTCGGAGTGACCATCCAGGCCAAATTTATAAGGGATCTCTACTCCGCCCAAAACTAATTTTCTTCCTTTTTTAAATCTGTGGATATCAAATCCTATTCCGATTCTTAGATTCTTCATAATTTGATAATAAGTTATTCTTTGCTCAGGCTATTTATTGCCTTAGCTAATATAATGTCGTCGGGGGTGGTTATCTTTATGTTGAGAGGCGAACCTTCGACTAACACAATGCGCTGGCCTAAACGCTCGACCAAAAAAGCATCGTCAGGAACGTCTGTAACATCTGTAGCGTCATAGGCGCGCATAATTAAATCTTTCTTAAATACCTGCGGCGTCTGAATCTCCCAGACTTCATTTCGGTTTAACGTAGAATCTACTTCTAAAACCTTTGTTTTTATTTTTTTTATGGTTGATTTAAGAGGTATACCTACTATTGCTGCGCCGTCTTTAAAAGCTGCCTCAATTACATCACTGATAATTTTCTTTTCTATAAAAGGCCGCACCCCGTCATGGATTAAGACAAAATCCGTATCTCCGGATACATTCTTAAGCCCGTTTTTAACTGAATCTTTCCTGAAAGTTCCGCCCGCAACAACTTCTTTAATCTTTCTGATTTGTTTTTGTCTTATTAAATCTTTTAGTTCTGGTATATCCTGGGAGTTAAATACTACAATGATATCGTTAATCAGAGGATGGCCGGACAGTTTTCTCAGAGTCTGGAGTATAATTGCTTCATCATTTATCTTAACTAAAGGCTTGGCGATATTTGATTTTAATCTTACGCCTAATCCGGCTGCAGGCACGATTGCAGTAACTTTCACATCTTACTCCTGTAAGGACTTGGCAAAAATCATCTTTCCGGCCTGCGTCTGCAACACGGAAGTGACGCCTACTGCCAAAGTCTTACCTATCAGTTTACGGCCATTCTCCACGACTACCATGGTTCCGTCTTCTAGATAACCTATTCCCTGATTATATTCCTTGCCCTCTTTTATGATTTTTATCTCTAAATTTTCGCCCGGCAATACAATCGCCTTCAGGGCATTTGCCAATTCGTTTATGTTGAGTATTTTAATCCCCTGCAGCGTGGCTATACGATTAAGGTTAAAATCCACTGTCGCCACCTTTGCCTCCAGGAGTTTCGCTAATCTGATTAACTTTGTATCCACTTCCTGTATCTCGGGAAAATCCTCTTCCTGAATAGTAATATTAATTTCTTTCTGAATCGTATGTAAAATCTCCAGGCCGCGCTTTCCCCTCTGGCGTTTAATGGAATCTGCCGAATCCGCAATCGTCTGCAGCTCCTTCAAGACAAAACGTGGGACTATTAATTTAACCTCCAGGAAATGAGTCTTACAGATATCCAGGATTCTTCCGTCGATAATAGCACTGGTATCCAAGATAACCGCATCAGACAATTCGCCCTGTCTCTTCAATTTTACATAAGGAATTATGACGTTGAATTCATCCCTGCCGCGAAGCCCCAAAGCCGCACCCAAATAGCAAAAAGAAAGGGTAAGTATTATATTGGTTATGGAACGCATAGAGGCATCTATGGGAAAAAGAATAAAGGCGTTGGATACAATCTTTGCCATAATTAAACCCAATAACAAACCAAATACCATGCTCGATAATCCTCTCACAGAGACCCGCCTCATCATCATCTCCAAAATAATGATGACCATACTGAAAGTAGCGCCGATGTATAAACCGACAATGCCTTCTTTTACATCCATACCTATGCTATAGCCTATCAGAGAACTGCCGATAACGAATAATAATCGCATAAAAAATAAAGTTATTCTCATCTATGTCTCCTTCCATAAAAATTTAAATGATTCCTTAAGGCTGCCGAAAGAAAAAATTTCCAAATTCAATTTATCCTTGCTATCTTTGAGATTTCCCTGCGGAATGATAGCCTTCTTAAATCCTAATTTTGCGGCTTCTTTAAGACGCAGAGATAAATATGTGACGGACCTCATCTCGCCTCCCAGGCCCACCTCGCCCAAGATTATCAAATCCTTAGGTATGGGTTTATCATAAAAACTGGATGTTATGGCAGTGGTAATAGCCAAATCCGAAGCCGGATCATTTACACTTATACCGCCTACGACATTTACAAATACATCCTTATCTTCCAATTTTAATCCTATGCGCTTTTCCAAAACAGCAACCAGCAAATTAATGCGGTTAAAATCTATGCCCTGCGCCTTTCTCCTGGCTAAACCAAAACCGGCCTTGCAAACCAGGGCCTGTATTTCAATTAACAAAGGACGCGTCCCCTCCACCGTCGCGCAAATCACACTGCCGGAAATATTGTTATTCCTTTCGGAAAGAAAATATTCCGAAGGATTTGTCACTTCCATTAAACCCTGATTGGACATTTCAAAAACGCCGATTTCATTCGTAGAGCCAAAACGGTTTTTTACCGCCCTGAGCATTCTGTAATGAGAGAACCTGTCGCCCTCAAAATACAATACCGTATCTACTATATGCTCTAACACGCGCGGCCCGGCAATTGCGCCTTCCTTGGTTACATGTCCGATTAAAAACATAGAAATTCCGTATCTCTTGGCAAATTTCATAAGCATATTGGCGCACTCTCTTACCTGAGAAACACTGCCCGGGCTGGAGGCAATATGCTGTGTATATACAACCTGAATAGAATCAATAATTACAATTTTGGCTTCTACTTTTTTAATCGCCTCGAAAACACCTTCCAAATTCGTGAGATTAACGATATAAAAATTATCGCCTGTGTGGGAATTTAATCTGTTCGCCCGCATCTTGGTCTGCATAGTGGATTCTTCGCCGCTCACATATAAAACAGTAACCTTTTTGCTTAAGTTCGAGGACATCTGCAGAGAAAGCGTGGATTTGCCGATGCCCGGGTCTCCGCCGATTAACACCATCGAACCCACTACCACGCCTCCGCCCAAAACGCGGTCTAATTCCTGTATCCCTGTTTCTATGCGGTGTTCCTTCTCTGTGTTTATATCTTTGAGAAGCACCGGTGGCTGCGATGAATCCGCGATATCGAATCTTGAGCCTTCCTGCGGTATATCCTCTTCCACAAAAGAACTCCAGCTGTCGCAATCAGGACACCTGCCTATCCATTTGGGCGACTGGGCTCCGCAATTCTGACAAACAAAAATAGTTCTTGTCTTTGTCTTCATTATTTTTCTTTCGACCTATATAAAAGCTTCCAGGGATTTTTCTTTAAGTCAGCGAACATCTCGTCAATATTGTCATAGAGGCTGTTATCGAAAAAGAGCTTGCCTACAGTCCCTTGGCCTTGCTTTATATTATCAAAAATCAAATTCAATGAATCCAGGGTTTCGCTGAGTTTGGCTACTGTATCACCGACCTGCATGGCAACCTGCCTGCTTAGATCCGTTAATTCCTGTATAGAAATGGGATCTTCTCCTTTTATAATAGAGCCTTCTGTGAGCAGGGCCTTAAAGTTCTGGCCGGGTATAATCTCAATATACTTTTCTCCCAATACTCCCAGCATATTCACCCAGACACGCGAATCAATGGGAATTTTTGCATTCTTCTTCACCCAGACCGAAATTAAAACCTGGGGTTTCTTTGCCTGCTCATCATAACCTATGTTAAGGCTTTTAACCTCGCCGACCTCTACGCCGGCAAGCCTGACCGGCGCGCTTACTTTAACGCCGTTGGCAAAACTGAATGAAATTTTAAAGGTATAACCGGGGTTAATCAGGCGAAAATCGCCGATCATCAAAACAAATACAATAAGAATGATCATGCCTATAAAAACAAAAACACCTACCTGCAATTCCGTCCTTTTTAATTTATCTGCCATTTTTATCCCCCTTATATTTTAAAAAATTATATTTGTTGAGTTTTCAAATTAGCGGTTATCGGACCGTGGGCAGCACCGGTTATAAATTGATGCACGATAGAATCGTGCGTATAACGAATTTCATCCGGCGTGCCCTCAGCAATAATCTTTCCGTTATATAACATGGCAATTTTATCCGCCACTTTATAAGCGCTTCTCATGTCATGCGTAACCACAATAGCAGTAACCTTTAATTTGTCATGTAATTCGTCAATCAAAACATTTATTGCGTCAGCGGTTATGGGATCAACGCCTGTGGTAGGTTCATCATAAAGTATTATCTGTGGCCGCACGCAAAGAGCCCTGGCCAAAGATACTCTTTTTTTCATTCCGCCGCTCAGTTCCGAGGGCATCTTATCCTCTACATCGTATAAATTTACCAGAGAAAGTGCCTCTTTGACACGCTCCCTTATTTCTTTTTCTTTAAGTGTAGAGTATTCCCTTAACACAAAACCTACATTTTCCCATACAGAGAGCGAATCAAATAAAGCTCCACCCTGAAAAACCAAACCTATCTTCATATGAAGCTGATTCATTCTCTTTTCATCTAACTTGGAGACATCCTGACCGTCAACCAATACAGTACCACTGTCAGGAATCAATAATCCCACTATATGTTTTAATAAGACGCTCTTGCCGCAGCCAGAACGCCCGATAATAACCTTAGTCTCGCCTGTCTCTATCTTTAAATCCAGAGAATCTAAGACCATATGATCGTTGAATCGTTTTGAAAGCCCTTTTATCTCAATCATATTAATTACCTAAAATTTTGCGTAATTTTTTTAATATATTTACCTTAGAAGAAGAAATAGAACAAGGCCGTAAAGAAACAGTCCGCAACAATTATAAAAATAAAAGTGGTGACTACGGAATTTGTGGTGGATTTTCCCACGCCTTCCGCTCCTCCCTCTACATTCAAACCTTCATAACAGGAAATCAAGGCAATAAGCATGCCGAAAAATACCGTCTTAATTAAACCTGTGAATATATCTTTATTGACCAGCGTATCGAAAGTAGTAGCGAGATACATGCTGGGAGAAATACTTAATCTGTTTACACCGATAAGATAACCTCCGAATATTCCCACCAGGTCAGCATAAATAGTAAGCACCGGCAGCATAAATGTAAGGGCAAGGAATCTAGGCACAACCAGGTATTTCACCGGGTTTGTGGCCAATGTCTTCAGCGCGTCTACCTGTTCGGTTACGGTCATCGTGCCGATTTCCGCTGTAATTGCAGCACCGGATCTTCCCGCCACAATTAAGGCAGTAAGCACCGGGCCCAATTCTCGCGTCAAAGACAAGGCGATTATGCTGGCAATGTATATCTCAGAAGATAACTTCTTCATAAGATAGGCTGTCTGCAAAGCCAGGATCATACCCGTAAACAACCCCACAAGAGAAACTATCAGCAAACTATCCAGCCCTATCCTCTTTGCCTGTTCAAATATGCGTTCTCTTTTCATGGGCGGGACAAAAATCCAGAAGAACGTCTCCAGACAAAGCTCAGTTACTCCTCCCAGATAACGAAAGAAATTCAGCGTCTTATTTCCTAAATTTGTTAAATATTCTTTCATAGATAAGTATCCGTTATGCTAATTTATTAAAAAAATTAATTAATTCTTTTTACTCAAATGCCAGTTCGTCTCTTTGCCTCTTGACTTTGATGTGAGCGCCCTGTTTGAATCTCTGGGAAATCATATCCTGTGCCAGGGGGTCTTCCAGGTATCTTTGGATAGTCCTCTTTAACGGCCTTGCGCCGAATACAGGATCAAAACCCTTTTCGATCAAAAGCTCTTTTGCGCTATTATCTAATTCAAATGTGATATGCTGATCCTTGAGCCTTTCGCCGACATAGGCGATCTCAATCTCAACTATCCTCAATAAATCCTCTTTTAACAGCGACCTGAAGACCACTATATCATCGACTCTATTCAAAAACTCCGGCTTAAAGGTTTTCTTAACTTCATCCATCAGTTTTTGTTTCATCTCTTGATAACTAGTCTCTTCATCGCGTGTTTTAAAACCTAACGAACCTTGTTTACGCAGAACCTCAGCGCCGACATTAGAGGTCATTATTAAAATTGTATTTCGAAAATCCACTTTTCTTCCGAAACTGTCGGTGAGACGGCCTTCTTCCAAAACCTGAAGCAGGATATTGAATACATCCGGATGTGCCTTTTCGATTTCATCAAGCAATATCACCGCATACGGCCGCCTGCGGATTTTTTCTGTAAGCTGGCCGCCTTCTTCGTAACCCACGTATCCCGGAGGCGCGCCTACAAGTCTTGAGACATTAAATTTTTCCATATATTCCGACATATCTAATTGCACCAGTGCGTCTTCATCGCCGAACATGAATTCCGCCAATGCCCGTGCCAGAAGACTTTTTCCCACTCCTGTGGGGCCTAAAAATATAAATGAACCTATGGGCCGGCGCGGATCCTTAATCCCTGCCCGGGAACGGCGCACTGCATGGGCGATAACAGAGAGCGCCTCGTCTTGGCCTACCACGCGCTTGCGCATTTCATCTTCGATTTTGAGCAGCTTCTCGCTGTCTTTCTGCTCCAGCCTTACTATAGGAATACCTGTCCACTTGGAAACAATATAGGCAATTTCATCTTCTTTTACGCTGGGACAATTTTTATCGCGTTCCTGTATCCACTCTTTTTTCTTGGTCTCTAGCTCAGCACGCGCCTGTCTTTCTTTATCCCTTAAGGACGCTGCCTTTTCAAAATCCTGGCTCTTGATAAATACCTCTTTTTCCTTTTTCAGGTCTTCGACATTCTTCTCCAATTCTTTTATTGCTTCCGGCACTGTCAATACGGCCAATCTTGCGCGTGAACCGGCTTCGTCGATTATATCGATAGCTTTATCCGGCAGGAATCTTCCGCTGATATAACGGTCCGATAATTTTGCTGCTGCCTCAAGTGCATCATCTGTAAACTTTACACGATGGTGGGCTTCATACTTATCGCGCAATCCCTTCAATATCTCTATAGTCTGATCCACCGTCGGAGGATCAACCATAATAGTCTGGAATCTTCTCTCCAATGCAGCATCTTTTTCTATGTGTTTTCTGTATTCATCCAAAGTTGTAGCGCCGATGCACTGGATTTCTCCCCGGGATAACGCAGGTTTTAAAATATTTGAGGCATCGATAGCGCCTTCTGCCGCACCTGCCCCTACCAAGGTATGTAATTCATCAATAAATATTACCACGTCTTTCGAGCGTTTTATCTCGTCCATTATCGCCTTTATTCTCTCTTCAAACTGGCCACGGTATTTAGTTCCGGCAATCATCAAAGCCAAATCAAGTATAATCAGGCGTTTATCCCTTAAAACCTCGGGGACATTGCCCACGACAATCTGCTGAGCCAAACCTTCTACAATGGCAGTCTTTCCCACGCCCGCCTCGCCCAGTAACACAGGATTATTTTTAGTCCTGCGGCTTAAAATCTGTATGACCCGCTCTATCTCGTTTTTCCTGTCAATCACAGGATCCAATTTATTCTCCTTGGCAAGCATGGTTAAATCTCTGCCGAATGCGTCTAATGCCGGTGTCTTTGACTTTACTCCCTGTGTAGAATTACCGAAACCCGGCGTAGCAGAACCTAAAATCTCCATAATCTCGGAACGCACGCTGTTTAAATCCAGGCCTAAATTCAATAACACCTGCGCGGCCACGCCTTCCCCTTCACGCACCAAACCCAAGAGCAGATGTTCCGTACCGATATAATTATGCCCCAATGCCCGCGCCTCTTCTGCAGCCAGTTCCAAACTCTTTTTGGAACGCGGTGTAAAAGGAATGTCTCCTAAAATCTGTGTGGAAGGTCCGGGCTGAACTAATTTCTCTATTTCTAAACGTATGGACTCAAGGCTTAAGCCCATTTTTTGTAATACTGCTGCGGCCACGCCTTCTCCTTCACGCACCAAACCCAAGAGCAGATGTTCCGTACCGATATAATCATGATTAAATCGGCGCGCTTCTTCTTTGGCCAAAACAATAACCTTCCTTGCTCTTTCTGTAAACCTGTTAAACATATCTCAACCTCCTAAATATAAAATAGAACTGATTATTTTTTATAACTTTTTATTCGTCAGTTTTTCCCTGATTAACTCCGCGCGTTTTACATCTCTTTCCTGCGGAGTAAGTTTCTTCTTTTCTATTTTTTGTAAATGCGCCGGCTGCGTTAAAATAAACAATTCGTTAATTAACTGCCGTTCCAGATTGTTAATAACTCCCAAATCCTGGCCCAATCTTAACATCGACAATAACTCCACAGTCTCCTGGCTGGTAATTATATGCGCATTCATAAGCGTACCGGAAGCACGCCAAATCCTGTCTTCTAACATAGAGCGGTTTTTGACCATAAGCCTGTCGCGCGCTGTCTTCTCCTGGTCTATCACCTGGCTTATGACTCCTTCCAGATTATCGATAATCTCTTCTTCTTTCTGGCCCAAAGAAACCTGATTGGAAATCTGGAAGAAATTACCGCTTGCCTGCGTTCCTTCGCCGTAAAGTCCTCTTGTGGTAAAACTTAATTTGGCGATGGCATCCAAAACGCGGTTAATCTGGCGTGTCATCACCAATACCGGTAAATGCAACATAATAGATGCGCGCATGCCTGTGCCGGTATTTGTGGGACAGGCTGTAAGAAAACCCAGCTCCCTGGAAAATGCAAACGCAGATTTTGCGGACAAATCATCATCTAACTTATTGATTATCTGCCAGGCATCATCTAAATCAAAACCGGATTTCATTACCTGAATACGTAAATGGTCTTCTTCATTTATCATAATGGAAATCACTTCATTATCAGTCAAACAAATGGCTTTGCCGTTAGAGCGCATGGCGTGTTCATGCGACATCAAATGCCTCTCCACGAGAAGCTGCTTGTCCAAATTATCCAGGTCTGACAACATAAAGAATGAAGCGTCCTTTAACTGCGGTGCCTGGGAAATTATAGCTTTGGCTTTTTCCACAATAATCTTTTCCTGTTCTTTATCTGCCCAATGCGGAAAAGGGATATTGGGAAAATTACGCGCCAGGCGTATCCTGCTGGATATTACTATATCGGAATTAGCCCCTGTACCTCTGAGCCATTCACTTATGTGATTAACCAAATCATCAATATTCATCTATTGACAAACCTCCTATTTAGAATCCTGCCGAGGCTCCCTTTTCTTCTTGGTAGTTGTATCACGAGATGCTGTTTCGCCTTTATCAGAACCTTCTGCTTTTTTTTCCAGTTCTTTTACTTTATCACGCAATCTCGCTGCCTCTTCGAAATTTTCCGTCCTTACGGCTTCCTGCAGTTTATTTTTTAATTCTGATAACTCAGTCTTGGGTTTTGCTGCGGCCTCTGGTTTTTTCAGTGCTACTTCCGGAGCCGGAGCGCTAACGCCTTTAGGAAATTTTCCTGTGTGCACAGTCGTACCGTGAATACGCTTCAAAAGCGGTGTCAGATACCTTATAAAAGTAGTGTAGCAATTGCTACAGCCAAGCCTGCCTATCTTTTTGAAATCCTCGTAACTTAGATTGCAGCTGGGGCAACGAATCTTAGCCAGTTCCTGGCCTTCGGCGTGCTTGCCAAAATCAACCAGGCCGGCCAATAAATCGGCCAACCCGAACTGTTGCTCCATCTGTGAGCTCTTCTGCCTTGCGCATTCTTCGCACAAATGCAGCTCGGTCATCTGCTCATCGACTATTTCTGTAAGATGCACTGTGGCCTGATTTTTACCGCAAACATCACAAAGCATAACGCACTCCTTGTGTTTTCGTAACCTTGCGGAATTCCTTTATTAAATTTAAGGTAAATTTTCCAGGCTTACCGTTACAGATAGTCCTACCGTCGATATTCACCACAGGAATAATTTCTGCAGCCGTACCGGTCAAAAATACTTCGTCGGCATTGAATAAATCGTAACGCGTAATTAACTTTTCTTCTGCGTTTAAACCCGACTTTGGCGCCAAATCCAGAACGCACTGCCTGGTAATACCGGCCAGGACTCCTATGGCAGTGGGCGGCGTCATAAGCGTATGGTTCTTCAGCATAAAAATATTATCGCCTGTGCATTCAGCAACCAAACCATCTTTATTCAACATCAACGCCTCCTCCACATTAAAGTTGATTGCTTCAATCTTGGCCAAAATATTATTAAGGTAATTCAGAGACTTTATCTGCGGATTCAATGCCTCCGGAATATTGCGAGGCGTAGGCACTGTCACGATAGAGAGTCCTTTTTCGTATAACTGTTTAGGATAAAGCACAATTTTGTCGGTGATAATAAAAATTGACGGCGCTTTGCATTTGCGCGGATCAAGGCCTAAATCGCCTTCCCCTCTTGTCACAACCACTCGAATGTATGCATCGCGCAATTTATTGGCTTTAAGAGTGCCTATCACCGCCTTAATCATCTCTTCTTTTGTAAGAGTGATTTTAAGCCGGATCGCCTGGGCTGAATTATACAGCCTGTCAATGTGCTCTTTTAATTTAAACACCAGACAATCATACGAACGGATTCCCTCAAACACTCCGTCGCCGTATAAAAGCCCGTGGTCATACACCGAGATTTTTGCGTCCTCTTTATCCACTAATTTTCCATTGAGATAAATCTTCATAATTCCTCCTAATTTAACATTTTCCCGTCCTTTAGATGTATAATCCTGGTTGCGTCTTTGACTATTTCCTGCGCATGCGTGACGATTAATAACGTGGTATTGTATTCTTTGTTAAGCTGCCAGAGTAAATTCTTAATGCTTGAGCCTGTTTCTGTATCCAAATTGCCGGTGGGCTCGTCACAAAAAAGTATCTGCGGTCTATTAATCAGTGCTCTGGCTATAGCCACCCGCTGTTGTTCTCCGCCGGAAAGCTCTGATGGACGATGATACAACCTCTCAAGCAAACCGCACCTTTTAAGCAAAACCTGCGCCTTTTCTTTTATCCTGCTTCTGCTTTCCCTGTTCGTTATTAACGCAGGCAACATCACGTTCTCTACGGCAGTAAATTCAGACAACAGATGATAAAACTGAAACACAAAACCAAAATATATGTTGCGCAGCTGTGCGCGTTTTTTATCATTAAGTTCGGCGATGTCCGTGCCTTCCAAGAGCACTTTGCCTCTAGTGGGATCATCCAACCCTCCCAAAAGATGCAGGAGCGTGGATTTCCCCGCGCCAGACGGACCGACTATTCCCAGGACCTCGCCTTTCTTGACGGATAAATCAATTCCTTTCAATACCTCCAATACATTTAAACCTACTTCATATTCCTTGGTTAAACCTATTGCCTCAAGCATAAGAATTATTCGTAACGTAAAGCATCTATTGCTTTAAGTTTAGAAGCCCTCCAGGCCGGATAAATCGTTGATAAGAAACAAATGATAATCGCACTGAGAGATATCCACACCAAATCCTGTAAATTAAATGCCACGGGAACCCTGTCAAAATAATAAATATCCTGGGGTATCTCAATAAAATGATGAATATTTCTGATAATATAACACACCAATAATCCGCCGCAAATTCCTAAAACTATACCCATAATCCCCAAAAATAATCCTCCCAAAGCAAATATCTGGGCAATACTTGAACCCGTAATGCCAACAGACCTCAAAATACCTATGTCTTTTATCTTTTTTGTCACCGTAACTATCAATGTGGAAGCAATATTAAAAGAAGCCACTAAAACAATGAGCACAACCACCAGAAACATAACAAACTTTTCTAATTTTAAAGCTGCAAGCAGGCTTTTATTTATATCCATCCACGTCCTGACCCGAAACTGCGGCCCGACAAAGGAAGCAATATCTTTCTTTAATTTTGCCGCTAATTGAGGCTTATCAATCCTTATACCTATCTCGGTAACTGCATCTTGCGGTAAAACAAATAATTCCTGCGCATCGGCAATGGTGACCAATACCAAATTGGAATCGTATTCGTAATATCCTGAATCAAAAATCCCCGCCACGGTAAAACTCTGCATCTTGCCAGTAATAGGCGAACCCAGGCTTAAGGTACTGCCTATATCCAAACCTAAGTACAGCGCCAATTCCTTGCCGACTACTATCTCGCCTTTTTTAATCAGTAAACTTCCTTTTTTCAGATAATCTCTTATCTTCGTAACTTTCAGTTCTCTGGCGGGATTAATGCCCCTCACAGCCAAAGACGATGCTTTGTTGCCGTAATAAAAAAATGCCTGTCCCTGGATATTTTCTGTCACTGCTTTGACATAAGCGAGCTTTTTTAATTTTTCTTCCTGAGATTTATAGTCGGTAATGTAAGAATCGCCCATTATCGTTATGTGTGCATTGGCACCGATTATTTTCTCCCTTAACTGATTACCAAAACCTGTCATCACTCCCAGCGTTCCGATCAAGGCCGTAACTCCGATAGCAATCCCCAGCACGGAAATTATACTGATTACAGAAATAAACCTTTCTTTCTGTTTTGTTATAAAATATCTCCAGCTTATCCAAAGTTCAAACTTCATAATTTAGCTATTCTTCTATTCGTCGGTCTTTTCCGGGCGCAATAACGGGAAGAGAATAACATCGCGAATCGAAGGCTGATCCAAGAATATCATTGCTAATCTGTCTATGCCAATCCCCAAACCGCCGGCAGGAGGCATGCCGTATTCCAAGGCGTTGATATAATCTTCATCTAAAGCCTTTTTGTCTTTCTCCTCTTTAATTTCTTCGAGAAATCTGTTCTTCTGCTCTACGGGATCATTCAATTCCGAATAGGCATTGGCGACTTCCATTCCGCCTATAAACAATTCAAATCTCTCAGATAACAACGGATTATCTTTTTTATTTTTTGCCAAAGGACAAAGGATGCTGAAATAATCCGTAAAAAATACCGGCAATTCACTCTGGCCTTCCTGCAAAAATTCCTCGATAATGCGCACAATCTGCATACGCGATAATTTTTCTTCCTTGATACCCCTTCCTTTTTCGTTCAATTTCTTTATCATTGTCTTTACGTCATCTTCGGGAACAATGCCGAATTTATCTTTCACCGCTTCGGCAAAAGAACGCTTCTGCCACTGGCTGACAAGCTCAATATCTTTGCCGCTGAATGTGATTCTTGTCCTGCCTAAAACTTCCTGGGCGCAGCTTGCAATCAGTTCCTGGCATAACTGCATCATATCTTCGTAATTATCGTAAGCACTGTATATCTCCAGCATAGTAAATTCTGGGTTGTGGCGCGTAGAGGTTCCCTCATTACGGAAACTACGGTTAATCTCGTATACTTTCTCAAAACCTCCCACGAGCAGGCGCTTCAGATACAATTCAGGCGCTATCCTTAAATACAAATCCATATCCAATTCGTTATGGTGCGTTTCAAACGGCTTTCCTGCAGCTCCGCCGGGGATATAATGCATCATCGGCGTTTCTACCTCGATAAAACCTTTCTTGTCCAGAAAACTTCTTATACAGGAAACTATTTTGGAACGCATCAAGAAAACTTTCTTTACGTCTTCATTGGCAATTAAATCCAGATATCTTTGCCGGTATCTTAACTGAATATCCTTAAGCCCATGCCATTTTTCCGGCATTGGCCTCAGGGATTTAGAAAGCAGCGTAAAGCTTTCTACCTTTATTGTTATTTCTCCGGTGTGCGTCTTAAACAACGTGCCGCTTACCCCGATAAAATCTCCTATATCAAGCTCCTGAAATAACGAGAAATTCTCCTCGCCTATGATATCGTTTCTTACATAAATCTGAATCTTGGCTGACTGGTCTTTTAAATCGCAGAAACAAGCCTTGCCATGGGTGCGTTTTGCCGTCATTCTTCCGGCTACACAAACCCTCTGTTCTTCCTTAAAATCAGCAATCAATTCAGAGACAGAATTACTGCGTACAAATTTATGGGCGTAAAGCTCTATCCCTTTATCTTTGAATGACTTCAACTTAGCTTTTCTTTGTTTTATAATGTCAGCTAATTCCATAACCATATATTATATATAAGCATAGTTATAGTGTCAACTTATTCCATAATTTATTCGGGATTTTTCTAAATCCAAGTAAATTCGTTTTTAACTTAAGGGGCTCTTTTAGCTAGGAATAAAATAAGGCGGGATAACTGGATAGAGTTTTCAATCCGGGATAAACTATTTTAAAAAATACTAATTAATTCCCCAAAATACCTTGCCTTGATTATCTTTGACGAGATTAAAGACGATTTTTACTATCTCGGAGTCATATCTGGAGCCGCTACCTTCTTGGAGTTCCAGCATTGCCTTTTCCAGCCCTAAGGCTTCACGGTAAGGACGATATGAAGTCATGGATTCCAAAACATCGCTTATGGCAAGAATGCGCGCCTCCAATATAATGCCGTCCTGCTTCAGTTCTCTGGGATAACCCGAACCATCCAAACGCTCATGGTGCTGGTATATTGTCTCTGCCAGGGAAAATGGGAAATTCACATCCTTAATGATATCATAACACTTCTTGACATGTTCCTGAATAAGACGATATTCTAAATTACTTAATTTTCCCGGTTTGTTCAGAATATCCAAGGGAATACCAATTTTTCCCAAATCGTGAAGCTGGCCTGCCAGACGGATTCCCAAAAGACGGTTCTCATCCCAGCCCAATACCCTTGCGATCTTCTCGGCGATATTGGCTACATTGTTGTTATGATTGGAGGTATAGGGATCCCGCATCTCCAGCACCCTGCTTAAAACTGTCAGTGCATTGATTAACATATCCAGTCTTTCTCTCTCTAAATTAGCATAGGCAGTCATATCTCTGGTGATGCCCATTGTGCCGATAATTTTACCATTTCTATCATACATAGGAATTTTGGTGGTAATCACCTGGCTCCACGAGCCATCGGGAAGCACATTATGTTCGATTTTTCCTACGATAGGCTTACCCGTATTCAAAACATAATTATCGTCGTCGAGCATTCTCTTTGCCTGGTCGGCAGAGAAGAAATCAAAATCTGTCTTGCCGATAATATCCTCATACTTTAAATTTAAACCCTGCACATAAAATTTATTCACTTTGATGATTTTGTTCTGACGGTCTTTAAAATAAATGGCATCCGGTATATTGTCCAAAAGGCCCTGCATGAAATCTCTTTCCAAAGCCAGTTTTTCTTCCATCTGTCTGTGCAAAGAGATATCTTCGATTATTCCTTCGAGATATTTTTTATCACGTGAGCCGATCTGAGAAGCGGTAATGGCTACCCACAAACTGCCGCCGTTCTTTTTTCTAAAAGTAGTTTCGAAGAATTTAATTCTTTTTTTCTTTTTTAACGTTTTAAAAAAAACATCTCTGTCCTGCGCATTCAAAAATAAATTATCTAATTTTAAATTCTTAAATTCGCTCTTTAAGGAATAACCCAGCATCTTGGCTAACATGGAATTCGTAATGATGAATTTCTCATCGGGCAACAAGGAATATTTAAATAATCCTATGCCTAAATTATCCGAGGTGGAAATATTAAGATGGAACGTATCCTTCTTCATAAAATATATTCTTAATCTAAAAAATTAAACTATTTATCAGTGATCCTATAGGTCGTGTAAGCAAATTTAATATCGTCTGCTTTGGAAAATTCATCTAAAATCTTCCCGTATAAAAAGTTCTCGGAAAATCTCCTGTTGTGAGGCTCAACGAGATACCTTAAACTCAAAACCACTCCGCTATCAACAATCTTTACATAGACTATAGGATTAAGCTCTTTATAGTAAATAGCGTAGATATTCTGTGCATGCTTTATTTTCTTATCCAAATCCTCTGCCCAGCTATTATGAAACTCACTAAGATACTTAAGGCAGATGTCTTTTGCATTCTTATAATTGCTTTCAAAGGTAATGGTAATCTTTATTTCATTCCAGATAAAGTTAAAACCTTTTGTATAATTATAAACGGGCTGCCTGAAGATGAAATTGTTTGGAATATGCACAACTCTTCCTGTAGACTGCTCTTCGTCTATCCAGCCCCCGATCTCTAACAAAGTTACATCAAATCCCCTGATGTCCACAACATCTCCTTTGATGGAACCTATCTGCACCCGTTCGCCAATCTCAAAAGGTTTCCTTAAGGTAATAAAAAACCAGGCCACAAAACTTAAGATGAGATCGCCCAAAGAAATAATTAACCCTGCGGTGGACAAGGAAAGAATAATTCCCAAATGTATCTTTCTCAGCCAAATAAAACCCAAGATTAAAAGAACCAAAGCGCCAGAAATATAAACAGCCAGCCTCTTAAAGGTATGTTTTAAATTTATATTTTCTATATATTTATTTATGGAATAAGATGCTGTTCTCTTTGCAAGGTAGAAGAAAAGCATAATTCCTATGGACAAAATTATGCGAGTCTGCAAATCGGAATCTAGAAAGATATCTTTTATCATAATTCTTATTCTAATCTATCTGGCCTGTAAAATACATAGTTATTTTTCAAACACGCCAAACATCTCTAGTTTCTTGCTTAGATCTTCTATCTTGGCATCTTTCTCGGAAATCTGGCGTTCTTTTTCTCCCAATAAATTCTGTAAATCTGCGATTTCCTGATCTTTCTCTGCAAGGGATTCTTTAACCTGGTTTATTTTATTACTTTTTGTAAAGATAGAACAGCCCACCAGAGAAAAACATAAAACAACTAATAAAATATTTCTCATTTTCATTATATTAAGACGAGAAAATGGTGATTGGTAATTTATTTGCGGATAAGCGTTCTTGCCTTAACTTTCTTTGCTTTAAAGAATTTCTTTGTGAAGTTAATCGCCTTGGCAGCATCAAACATCCGACAGGAAAATATATTTATGTAGGCACTCTTCTTGGATTCGGAAAAATGTCCGGTGATAGAACTTGTTTCTATGAATTGCAACATCGAATATCCCGATGTTTTGGGATCGCTGTGGCCGAAATGGGGCAGAAGAGTTTTTCCAAATCTCTTCATATCTAAAAGCTTACACATCCTGCGCACGAAATTACGAAGAGCGCTTCTCGAAGTAATAACCTTGTAATCACAGCCATAGAGATCTAAAATTATCTCCATACCGTAAAGTTCATCTTGCTTCATCTTCTATGTCCTTTCTAATAGTTGAGAATAACTTTTTAAATACCGCAACCGCTTTACAAAATTTATAACTGCATAATTAAACTTAGTCCATGTTTGATTAACTTTGTGGGATTTCGGGATAACAATTGCTCCTGATGCGCTTTGTTTGGATGAAAAGTTATGATTTTTTTCTTCCGGAAGGATTGTATTTGTGGTATTTCTTGCTTCGCTGAATAATTCGATGGAATTTATATTCCTTGCTACACATGGTCGAAGAACATACTTGCCTGTATGGCCAATTTTATCTGCTACTGTAAAGAAACCTTCTTTTTGGTTTCCCATTCCCCCTTTGTTTTCCTTTCTATAAATTTATTTTAATAAAATTTGGGTGAATGTCAATAGAATTTTCAATAAAGCTTAATTAATTTTTGAAAATATAATATATAAAATAAAAGGCTAAGTCAATAAATTTCTTAGATTTTCCCTATATTTTAAATAATGTGGCTAAATATCTTTTATTTTTCAGAAAATTTCTAAATATTTTCTCTGTTTGTATCGAAAATCAACGTTACAGGACCGTCGTTAATCAGCTCTACCTGCATATCCTGGCCGAATTCGCCGGTTTCTACTTTAATGTCACACTTTTTAAAGCCGGCAATCACCTGTTTATAAATATTTTCAGCTTTCTCCGGAGCAGCCGCTTGCGAAAACGAAGGCCTGCGCCCTTTGCTTAAATCAGCCAGGAGCGTAAATTGCGACACAACCAATAATTCGCCGTTTATATCTTGCAGCGAGCTATTCATCTTGCCTTGTAAATCTTCAAAGATGCGCAGATTTTTAATCTTGTCTACAATTATGTCTATATCTTTTTTCGTATCTGCTTCGGAGATACCTAATAAGATAACTAATCCTTTTTTTATATTGGATATCGCCTGATTATTTATTTTAACGCAGGCACTACTTACTCTCTGGATTACTGCTTTCATTTTTTGTCAATCTTGCCCTTACCGAGTCGCTTAAGAACTTATTATCCACTCTGCCCGCAACTTTTGGCGTTACTTCTTTCATCACCTTACCCATATCTTTTATTCCGCTTGCGCAAAGCTGAACAATTGTTTCCTCAATAATCTTTTCCACTTCTTCCTTGGATAATTCTTGAGGCAGGTATGTCTTTAAAATTTCCAATTCGCCCTGCTCTTTATTGGCTAAGTCTAACCTTCCTCCGCTCTTAAACTGCTCTATGGAATCCTGTCTTTGCTTAACCTGTTTTTTAATCACCACTATTACTTCGCTATCGTCGAGCTTATCCTTTCTCTTTTCTATGGCTGCATTCTTTAATTGAGAGCGCAGAAAACTCAAAGTGGAACTCCTGAGATTATTTTTGCTCTTCATCGCTTCCTTAAAATCTGCCAATATTTTGTCTTCTAACATATTTTAACTCCCTTCTGATTTAGAACTAAAAAATATTGTGCATTTTAAATATGAGTATCGTTATCGCCAGCAAAAAACAATAATAGGAAAATCTGGAGAAACCAATTTTACCTTTTAGAATCGAACGTAAAACATAAAGCGCCAACAATCCGCTTATAAAAGCAAATAAAAACCCCGAGATTAAATATAATAACGGAAAATCCAGCGTTGTGCCTTGTATATCGTTAAGTTTTAAAACAAATGCCCCTAAAATCGCTGGTATCGATACAAGAAAAGAAAGTTTAAATGCACTCTCCCTGTCTACATTTAAAAATATAAGTGTAGAAATAGTAATGCCTGAACGGGAAATTCCCGGAATGATAGCTAAAGCCTGAACTAACCCTAACAATATGGAATCCTTAAGGCAAATATGCCTTAAATATCTCTGACCATAATCAAAATTTTTAGTGAGAAAAAGAATTATGCCGACAAAAAATAATCCTAAGATTACGGTATTTATAGATTCAAATTGACTTTCAAAAAATTCCTTGCCAATCACAGCGATAAATCCGGTGATGACAGTGGTTACTACTATATAAATGCATAATTTAAATTTATCGTTATAGTGCCAAACATGAGAAATCCGTCTATAAAACACCATGTCGTATATTGCGGTAATAAATCCGGAGAATAAAACAAAAATATCCCTTCTGAAAAACACTATTAATGCGCATAAACTGCCTAAGTGCAACACCACATCCAGGAAAACTACGTTTTGATTTATCTCCAGAATTTTCTGTAATACAACCAAATGCCCGGAGCTGCTCACAGGAAGAAATTCGGTAAGGCCCTGGACCAAACCTAATAAGATAAACTTTAACACTTTGCGTTATCCTCCTGTAATTTCAACATATTTAAAATATCGTCTTGATCCACCAAACCCATCCTTACCAAAGTCTGGCCTAAATTCTGGCCTGAACGCCAGTGCCTGACCAAGGCTTCCTCCAGCGTCTCCTCATTAATAAGATTTGCCTCGAGCAACAACTGGCCCAGCGGCCTCTTGGGATGCGGTTTTTCTGTACGTTTAATCTGCCCTTTGGTTTTATCGGCATCTTTTTTTCTGATGGTTTTGCCTTTGTTCTCCACCCTGCGATTCTTAAGGAATTTGCTTCCCGCGATTGTCTTTAAATGACCTTTTATCTCCGAAGCTATCTCGCTTAACTCGACGAGGCTGTTGATTTTGACATTCACATTGTTTACCAGGGCAATAGAAATATCCATAAGCGGTATTTTGGATAATTTCCCCTGGCGGTCTTTGGTTTCAACATAACCTCTCAGGCGGTCTTCTTTGGAATAATGATAAGGAATCAACCTGTCAAATTCTTTAATAATTTCTTTGGCTATAACCTCTTCTTTGTCGGGAGTAGTGATAAATACAAAATCATCTCCGCCCACATGTCCTACAAAATCAGTCTTGTTGCCGTATTCCTTAACTATGCGCGAGATAATCTGGGAAGTCTGTATTATGACAACATCTCCTTTCAGATAACCGTAATGATCGTTAAAATATTTGAATCTATCGACATCGACGTAACCAAAAGAAAACTGATCGTTTGACTGGATAACTTTCTTTAAAACTATCTCAATGGTTCTATTACCCGGTAATCTGGTGAGTGCATTGGCAAAAAACTGATGCGTGGCCCGGCGCACGGCCATTTCAATGCGTATCTGCAAATCAATAGGGTCCGGAGGCTTTATAATGTAGTCATCTATTCCCTGTTCAATCTCGAGTAAATCCCTTCTTACCTGCCTGCGGTCAATCAACACAATTATAGGAATATAGGCGGTTAGAAAATCCTCTTTTATAGCTTTGGATACCTCCAGGCCGTCTGCGTCGGAAAGATTTGTATCGATGAGAATTAAATCCGGTGAGACTTCCTTTATGGTTGACAGTGTATCGTCTGCGCTGCGGGAAATGGCTACTTCGTATTTAAAAGACTTAAGCAGCATATGCAAGATTTCTATTAAGCTTTCGTCTTTTTCTGCCAAAAGTATCTTCATTGCCATATTAAATCTCTCCCGTAAACATTAGAGAATAACTTAATCTATGAATTATAGTAATAATTTAATACATATAGATACCTATTGCAACTAAAATATTATTTTTAAAGCGATAAATAAAAAAGATTGGCCTAATTAATTTGTGGCGCGAATGCGGACTGGATAATTTCAGGAAAGATATATGTCTATGCGGAAGAATTTAGCCAAACGGATATTATAGGAGTAGTCCGGGGATATCAAATCGGAATTGATTTCATGCTTTTTGTTTTGCCTGTCCTCTAAAATAATCTTCTTTATCTTGGCAGCATTGTTACCATAAGTATTTAACCTTTTGGGATTATGGTAAACAACCAAAGTATTACCCAAGAAATTAAAGGCATAACAATTTTTCTCAATCAAAACTTCTTTATCGCCGTTGGTAGCGTAATTGAATTTAATTTCTTTTTTCGTAAACAGGTCTTTATGCAGAATTGGCTGAAATCTAAGACATAACTTTCCTTTGCCGTCTAAAAAGAACGGCGCAACCCCCACATTCATCAATAACCAGATGTGTAAAAATTCTGATGTGGAACCGCTTAATCTCGCTACAAAACCATTGCCGTGCAATTTAGCGTCGGGGAAAGCACTGCTTACCAAGAAAGAAGAATTTTCCAATATACTGCGTCCGTATCTTTGGGGATCCTGGAAAGGAATCAGAATTCTAAAGAAATCTTTATAAAATTCATCATGTAAACCGGATTCTAAAAGTTCCAATAAATACTTATATTCCATATGCAGCCAAACAGATTCGTTTTCTAACCAGCCCGGCGTAAATACTCTGGCTCTGCCGATTTCCTCCGGCTGGCCTTCCAGCGGAGCGTTAACTTTATACATGCCCAAGGCATTATCGTAAAGTTTACTTCTTCTCACTGCTTCATATATGGATTTCTTGTCGGTGATTTTATCTGTTATCTTTAAGGCGTGAACAAAACCTTCCAAAAATAGAGGCAGCGCCTTTTGCCTGAATTTGAGCGGTTTTATAAAAACGACTTCTTTATCTTCGCCGATACGCTCAAATTTCTCGATTTCATTTATAAAATAGGTATTGTAAGTTTTATCTTTGGGATTATAGGATTTGCATATTGCTCTTTCAACCTTTGCCAGGGCGCGATTAAGGAATTGCATAAAATCTGACAAGCTAATCTGTTTTTCTTTTCCACTTAAGCCTAAGATTGTTTTTTCTCTGTATTCTTCCTTTAAACTATAACTTTTATCCCAAAATACAAAATTGCCTTCCTGTGAATCTTCGTCTTTGGCCTCTAACAATTGTGATAAACCATTGTAGAATTCAAAAAACTCTTCTGCCATTTCGATTTTCGAATCTTCTTTTAGGCCTAACTCCTTCAGTGACTTTTCTATAAATAGAATCAACCTCTTAAGTTCCATCGTTTCCGAAATAGATGAACCCAGAAGCGCAGGCAGGCCGTTAAGGGCATCGTACCAGTCGGGTTTGTTTGCTTCCATCTCTATGCCCACGCCGAACGGATCGAGCGAAGCCAGTTTATTCAAGATTATGCAGATGAATTTCTCTAATAGATTAGTCTTATATATCTCGCCTTTTCCAAAATCAATGCGCACTTTATGCGGCTCGACTTTTCTTCCTTCTATCAATACCTGTTTTTCTTTAGAAATCGCAACTGCATTAAGCTGCCGCGGATTTATACCATACAAAACATATTTTTTAATGCGAGGATTTACCGTCCAGCAATCGTCATAAAAAGTAAATTCCTTCTTATCCAATAGTATATATTTTAATTTTTCGGGATAAACAGCAAGATAGCTCTCTATTAAATCCAAATTATATGTCCAATGGTCGGTCCAGAATCCTTCTTTGTATTCTGCGTCTTCCTGTTTTATGCTGAAAGACAATACCTTCTTTATGAATTCGTTCTTGTCGCCCTTGATGTTTATGTTGTGTTCCTCCAGCCACATAAAAAGCTCGCCGATATAAAACGGCTTCGATAAAAATGAACTCAAAAGGTTCTTGTCGTTATCGTCTAAATAATCTCTTAAGATTTTGGAAATTTTATCTTTGTCTTCTATATGATAGCTTATGCCTTTTATGACTAAAGG
Organism: Candidatus Omnitrophota bacterium; assembly: GCA_028711115.1. Taxonomy (GTDB): domain Bacteria; phylum Omnitrophota; class Gorgyraeia; order Velamenicoccales; family JABMQK01; genus JAQTSV01. Next base: position 422,314 of record JAQTSV010000001.1, on the reverse strand, counting down.
ATTAAAGCCGTCCAACTGAATAAAATTAAGAAAACTGACGATGTTGGCTTCTTTTAACTCGGGATTAAAAAAGATATCGTTTCTGCGGTTTTGATTTATATCCCTGTAATTACCGTTACCCTGCGAAAAATAAGTCGGCTGCGTGACAAATTTATTGTAATCCCTCTCTAAATCGCCGTGCTTACGCGAATAAACGTAGACAACTTCGCCTTTTTCCTTATCTAAAGTTATGGGCAGGCCGCCGCGCATCACATTATCTAAAAACGTACCTTTGGCATACAAATTAAAAGTATCGGAAGAAGACAATGTTGCGGCATTCTGCATGATTGAGGCGACAATCTGGTTATTTTCTTTTTGTTTTGATTTTATATAGTCGGTTTTGGCGATGCGTTTGATATTTCTGTTTAACTTCTCGAGATAATCCATATTGCCACAAACACTATACAATACAAATTCTTCGTCTTTCTTAAGCTGAGTCTTTATAAAAGAGAGCGCTGACGGGGTTCTACTTTGGACAATCTGCTGTCTGGGATAGGTGAAATTATTCTCTTTCAAGAATAAATACGGGAAAGACAAATCCGTAACTCTGCCGAATACGCACTCCGGGTCTACGATTGGTTTTAGCAAAGTAGCTTTTTCATCCTGCTCATAAAAACTTAGATAGAAGTTGCCTTTTTTTATGTGTATAATTTCTGGCCTGTCGGTGGGATCGACTTTCAGGCGATAAAACGCTGCATTGTTTTCCAAATTCTCCACGCCCATCCAGGCTTCAATTGTGCGGCTGAGTTTCTTTAAGAACATATTGCTAAGACCGTAAGGAATAATTATGGGGAGCCCATCGATTAATTCAATCGTCTGCGGCTTTCTTGAGGTATTTTTTATACTTAATATTCTCACCAGCCCTGCAAAATTATCTGAAGGGATAGTGAAATAGTTTACTCTGACATTTAATCCTAAAGATAAGTTTTCTTCTTCTAATCCCAGTTCAGAGAAATTTATAACTATACGATTCTTCCTCTGAAATACCAAATTGCTTAACGAGTTCTGGAAAGGTTCGTAATAAGTTATGTTGTTATTCTTTTTTAATTTTATAAATGTCCGGAATCCCCGACGGGAAACCATTTCATAGGTCTTATCTGCAGGAAAGAATTCCAAGAGCGGATGGTCCTTGGAATTGATACCGAAACTGGCGATTCCCTGGCCTCTGTTTACATAAAATACCCACATGGGTATTCCGTATAAACCGGCTATGCCGGGGAAAAAACTGGAGAATGGCTTTGAAAAGTTATAATTCTCGATGATGAATCTGCCATCGTCTTTTAATGAATACTTGACTTTCTTGTGGTCAAAATCTAATTTTTGCGCCATATCTTTATTATTATATTAGTTTCCTAATTATAATCTTTATTACAATCTTTGTATATCGATTATTTTATATTTTAATTCTCCCACAGGCGCTCTCACGCTAACAATATCATCTATCTTTTTGCCTAATATGGCTTTTCCGATGGGCGATTCAATAGAAATCTTGCCCTGGGAATAATCTGCTTCTTCTTTGGACACCAAGATATAAACTTCTTTGGCGTCTGTATCCAAATCCAGGAGAGTTACCGTAGCGCCTATATAAACCTTGTCTTTTGCTATGCCTTCTCTTTCGATAATGCGCGCATTGCTTAACTTAAACTCCAGCTCCGAAATCTTACTCTCCAAACTGGCCTGTGCTTCTTTGGCAGCATCATATTCGGCGTTTTCCTTTAAATCTCCTTTTAGGCGCGCCTCCCTGACTTGTTGGGTGATATCTCTCCTGCGCACTTTAATTAAATAATCCAGCTCTTCCTTTAATTTATCGTAACCTGCCTGAGTCAGAAAAATATCTTCAGACATCTATATGCGGCCTCTGTCCCGAATAAACGTGGTTAAATAATTTGTTTTTCTTATCATTATAATTAATTTATTTAAAAAGGGATTATCCTGTGGTTAGAGAACCTAACTCACATAAGCAGAAATACAATAAATCTAAAGAATAATGCGTGTTTTTACAGCTTACTCTTTCACAGAAGCTTGAGAGCTCTGAACATTAAGATGGGCCTTTAACTTGGACCAAGTCTTTGGGCCAACTTTTCCATCTGTGCCCAAATTATTATCCTTTTGAAAATCCATGATAGCCTGTTTGGATTTCGGGCCAATCTTACCATCAACATCGCCTTTGTAATAGCCGGCGTTCTTCAAAGCAGTCTGAATTTCCTGAGGTGTAGGTGCCACATAACCGCTGGCATCTACTTCGGTACTCATTTTACCTGCGGCTGCTTCTGTCGGTTCTAAAACGGTGGGTTCGGCAACCTGTGCTGCTTCATCGGTAGAACTTATGGCTATGGTTGTATTGTAATCCGGCAACTCTGTCTTAAAAGGTGATTCCTGTGTTCTTTTATTGCAACTGGTGATAGCAAAAGCAAAACCTAAAACCACCACTACCACAACTAATAATTTAAAACTTATGATGCGCCTGTCCATTGCTCCTCCCGTATCCTTAAATTAGTTTAATGTTTGTCTTCATTGTTATTGAGCTTCGCTAACCTGCTGTGTGTCGTCTTTCTTTTCTCCTGTGGCATAATAGAATTTACTCAAGACCTCCCAGGTTTTTTTGCCTACTATTCCGTCGGCCTCAAGGTTATTCTGTTTCTGAAATTCCTTAATTGCGCTGCGTGTCTTGGGGCCAATCTTACCATCTACTGCCCCGTCATAAAGCCCGGCATTCTTTAAGGCCGTCTGGATATCTTCGTTGGCAGGAATTCCCGAAACTTCTTTTTTGACGGTTGGCTGTTCAGCGGAACTAGCCCCTCCTGTTATGCCTTGCTTTGGCTGTGCATTAATCTGCGTTCCGGATTGAACTTCGCCCTGTTCAAGTCTATCTACGCGCTCTTCTAATTTATTCACCTTTTCCTGTAAATCTTTATTGCTCTTATTCTGAGATAAAGAGACGCATCCGCTCACTGCAAACAAAAACAATACTGCCAATACTAATAAACCGACTCTGTTTTTCCCCATCACAACTACCTCCTTTCAAAATTCAACTTACCGTCTTCTAAAAACAAACCAGTATTTTTAAAGAACATAATAACAAAAAGGTAACTTTTGTCAAGAAAAATGGTTATATCAAAATTTTAAATATATGGCAGCTAATAAAAATATGGATATGAGTTATAACTTTTTAAAACAGAATAAGTTATGAAAGATAGCAACAAATTAAAACTTGCATCTGCCAAGCACATCCTGCCAAATCTCTTTTGGTTCCATACATAAATATACCCTGGCCGAGCCAGAATAACTCTTTATCCAAGAAGACATCTTCTTGTATATACCGGTTCTTAATCCAGGGTTGTATCTTAATTTCTTGTCAAAACCCAGCATTAATTCCTCATTCAGAATCTTGGTGTTGGGAAAACGCTGCTCAATGATTGTCTTTAGCCTGGGCACGAAACGAAAAGTACCTAAACTTATCCATGCGATATCACGAAAACCGATTTTCTTAAATAAATTATCTACGAGTTCCCTGTATAAATTCTCCCAATTAGAAGAATAGATGATTGGATCAAAATGAAAACCCACTGGATAGCCCGCCTGGCAACATTCTTTGGCGGCATCAAGCCTTTGTTTTAGGCTGCTGGCTTGCCATTCGTCGCTGTCGATAATCGGCTGCGGATTCAGCGACCAGGAAATAACCGTATTTTTGTTATGCCTTAACTTTAAAATATTTTTTACGTTATTGCTCTTTGTCTTCAGTTCCAATTTGGCGTTTTCTGACCGGGAGAAAAAATCTATCAATATTTTGGAAAAATCTGTCAGATTATCCAAGGCCAGCGAATCAGTGAATTCTCCTGTACCTATTCTTATCGGGACTTTACTTTTATTGATGAACCATCCCAATCTTTTTAAAAAATCCTCTATGTTTACAGGTAAAATTATGCCGTGGGCATTTGTGTAGCCCTGCAGAAAACAATAACTGCATTCATATATGCAGCCAAATCCTAAATTTAATATGCAATAACCACATCCTATAACCCCTTTGGAACAAGGACAGGGTTTTATGAAATCGAATCTCTCTTTTATTAGAAAAAGATTCTTGGCCCTTGAATTATAATTAATTATGGGAGTTTTGTTTTTTTGTGATTTTACATAATCGCCGATGTAATTTATAACGATATGCCTGGCTGAAGAAAAACTTTTAAGCATTCTCTTTGTCAGACTGTAATCTTTGACGTCCTGCTCAACAAATATGTTTTCCGGATAAAAATTACCCAAATTTTCCTTTGAGACTACCGCTTTTTTATCAAGGCTTACCTTGGGAAGATAACATTTAAAATTGCCACTGTTACCATATGCGATAGAGAATCTTTTCTTTAAAAAGTAATCCCGTAAATAGACAAAGGCCTGCCTTGTGTCTTCCGTCTTGGTATTTTTTGTGGCTTGCTTTAAGAGGATTCTGGGAGGTATATTGTCTCTTCGGGAAACTTCGTAAACCAGACGAATCAGCTCCTGCAGTTTGTTAGGGCCAAAGTGCAGCCGCGTCTCTTTTATCGCTGATTGAACGTCTTCTAGGCGTTTAGTTTCCTGATAAAATCGCATATTAATGAGATTGCTCTCTGGCGGGAATCTTTTATAACTTTTCTTTCCTGGTGGCTTGCTTCTCTGGAAAATGGCTTGCCTTCAATAATATCGGTAGAATACAGCAAAGCCAGGCTGGACAATTTAAAATACTTGGCTGCGGAAGAAAATGCAGAAACCTCCATATCCACGACGTCGATTTCCTGCCTCTTTAGTGACTGCAAAACTTTTTCCTGAAGGCTCAATGAACCCAAAGTAGCCAAATTTGCCTTGCGGATATCTTTATTTAATTCCAGGAAGCGCCTGGAAAGTTCGTTTTCCGCATTTATAAAGAAATGCGAAGGGCTGTGCCCTAAAATTTCGCTGAAACTCTCCCAGGCCAATATTTTGTCCGCAACAATCAAATCGCCGATATTGAAATTTGAAACCACACCACAGGAACCGATAAAATAAATCCTCCTGCAGGCTGTTTCTTTTAAATATACGACGCTATCACCTACAAAAGAACTGCCTACGCCGGTCTTTACTACGCTAAAATCACTCTCTGCCAAAACCTCAAACAGAAGTCCTTTATTAATCTTACTTTTTTTATTTATTTTAAAGTACTCCAAATTTATAAAAGGAGTGATGATGACATCGTGTTTTATATCCTGAGGATTTAATCCGAATAACTTCAGGAAGGTATTCATAATTGAATTAATTCGTATTCGAGATTGCCCAGGGAAATCTTTCCGGCATAATTTAGCTGCCCTAAATACGAATTACTTTTTTGCGCCTTTAAGAAAATGTCTTCGTTTTTATTTAATAAATCCACGGTGGCTTTTTCTACGGCTAAAATATCTCCGGAGGCCAAAATTCCCAAATCCTGGCAGATTTTAGGTTCGTTTGCCGTAGCAATGCAATCGCACTCCTTGGTTATGTCGAAAGCGAAATTTATAAAGAATTTGTTTTTGAATTTGGAAAGTATGACGAAAGCGTATTCAGCCATGCGTTCGCAAAAAACGTCGATGTCTTCCTTCCAATTTACAGCCACTGCGTCGTATAAACACGCGCAAAGGCATTCGCCGCAACCTACACAAACTTTGGAATCAATAAATGCCTTTTCTTCTTTCTGGGAAATTGCGTTAACCGGACAGATGTTAATGCACGCCCCGCACATAACGCATTTTTTGGAAATTATCTTCGGTTTCACCGAAGAATGCTGGATTTGTTTTCCCGAACGGCAGCTCATCCCCATTCCCACATTTTTAATAGCACCGGCGTAACTTGATAAAATATGCCCGGTGATGTGGCTTAACACAATCAAATTATCCACTACCCCCACAAAAGAAGGGATTTTTACTTTCTTAATATGTTTGTAATCGACTTGAAATTCCCTGCCGTCCAACCCGGATAATCCGTCGGCGATAATAAACGGCGCGCCTATATCTTTCGGGGAAAAACCTTTTTCATAAGCCAGGTTTAAATGATCCACCGCATTCATACGCTTTCCTTTATATATGACATTGGTGTCGAAAATAAAGGGCTTTGCGCTCTGGCTTTTTACTTTTTCTACAACCATTGCCACCAACTTCGGATTTATATGCAGACGGCTGTTTTCATCACCCACAGTAATTTTTATGGCAACAATTGAATTTTTCTGAAAAACCGGAAGGCGCTCCAATATTTTGGATAAAGCAATGTTTCTTGAGGCCTCATCAGATACGCTTTTAAAATAAACTTCACTTGGCATAATAACCTTAAATCCTATTTATTCTTTCTTAGTTCCGTCAATAATTCGTCTAACTGCTGTGAAATCTTTGATAAAAGCTGTATTTTCTTATCTTCTGTCTTCTGCTGCGCCTGCTGCAATTCCTTTGCCTGCGAAGCTATTTTGGACATATCGCCTAAATCTTTAAGATTAAACATAATATTCTCTCCTTAGAACACTTTTCCGTGCCTGTAGGGACGGCCTTTATTCTTTTCTATTTTCTTAAGAAGCGCTTCTTCCAAATCTATTTTTTTCTCACCGCAGTAATCAAAAATTCTTATGCAGCAATCCGCCAATTCTTCCGCCAATGCCTCTTTGGGATGGCTGTTCCGCATCGCCTCCAAGGCCTCCGATAACTCCGAATGCATGAGCGCAATAACTTCCCCGCCTGAACGCTCCTTATCCCACCAGCCTTTTTCTTTGGCTATCTTATGGCAGGTTCTTATTAAACTGCTCACGGTAACGCAACAATCTTTTTTATTTTGTTTTGGCATTTTTTATAAACTCCTTTATTAGTGTTTTGTCTTTTTTGCCCGGACTTTTTTCTACACCGCTTGAAACATCAACAGCGTAAGGCAAAAATAGATTTATCGCTTTTTTTACATTATAAGGCGTAAGCCCGCCGGAAATTATGTAAGGCTTTTTTAATTTTTTAATCTCCTTTGCTAGATTCCAGTCAAATTGTCTGCCTGTGCCGCCGAATAACGAATCTGAATAGTTATCGAATAAAATTAAATCGCAAGGCAAATTATCTAAACCTTCTAAGCTTTTTTTATCTTTTACGCGGATGGCTTTTATTAAACGAAAATCCTTTAATTTATTTAAATACCCGGTATTTTCATCGCCGTGCAACTGCAAAAAATTAAATTTGCAATACTTGGCTATTTTTTTAACTTTATTTATGTTTTCGTTAACGAATAAACCGACCGTGAACACAAAAGGCGGCAGGATATCGATTATTTCTTTGGCTTTTTTGGGTTTTATGTAACGTTTACTCTGTTTAAAGAAGACAAATCCTAATATATCTGCTCCACACCAAACAGCGTCTAAGGCGTCTTCTATATTTGTAATTCCGCAGATTTTTACTTTGGGTTTCATCGCGCAGCGCTGATAAACTCCTGGAGCTTTACTCTAATATCTTCCTGGCGCATCAAAGACTCGCCGATTAAGACTCCGTTAAAACCTATTTCCTTATAATATTTTATTTGTTTTGCGGATTCTATGCCACTTTCAACAATAACTATTTTACCTTTGGGGATCTTCGGTAATAAATCTTGGCTTATTTTCAAATCAATGCTGAAATCTTCCAAGTTGCGGTGATTAATACCGATAATATCTGCGTCTAAGTTTATGATTTTCTCTAAATCATCTTCATCGTGAATTTCAACCAATGTGTCAATATCAATTTCCCTGGCGATAGCTATAAAATCTTTAAGTTGTTTTTCCGAAAGAATCCTTGCGATAAGTAAAACCGCTTCTGCGCCGTACAACTTCGCTTCGTAAATCTGGTATTGGTCTATTATGAAATCTTTGCACAAAATAGAAAGCTTTGTGTTCTCTTTCACCTTCGACAAATCTTCTAATCTTCCCTTAAAGAATTTTTCTTCCGTAAGCACAGAAACCAATTCCACGCCTTCGCCCTCGTAAATTTTGGCTATTTTTATCACATCCAGATCTTTTCGTATGTCACCCTTGGAAGGAGAAGCGCGTTTTATTTCGGCTATTAAATGGAGGGGCGACTTTTTTAGAATTTGCTTAAAGCGGGGCTTGGAAGTTATAGTCTTAACTTTATCAATTAATTCTTTTTGGGAAAGTTTTTCTTTTGTTTGTTTAACAAAATCTTTTTTTTCTTTAATTATGGTTTCTAAAAAATTCATGAACGGCTTTACCTGTTTGTAAATTCAATCAGCTGATTTAATTTTTCCTTTGCCCTGCCGGAATCTATGGTGATATTTGCCAATTCAAATCCTTGTTTTATATTCGGTACTGCCTTCGCCACGTATAGTGCTGCGGCGGCATTAAGGCAGGCGATATCTCTTTTGGGGCCAAGTTTTCCGTCTAATATTTCTTTTGCGATTTTCACATTTGTGGATACATCGCTTCCTAAAATATCTTTTATCTCTGCTTTCTTTATGCCGAATTCTCCGGGCGAAATTACGAATTCTTTTATTTTTCCGTCTTTTAATTCGCAGACCTCTGTATTCTTGGTAGTAGTTATCTCATCCAGTCCGTCGAGGCCACGCACTGCCATTACGTGAATTGAGCCTAATTCCTTTAACACTGATACGTATTCTTTAAGTAAATCTGAAGAATTAACTCCTACCAATTGATATTTCACAAAAGCGGGGTTTGTCAAAGGGCCCAGGAAATTAAAAATTGTGCGAAACCCCAATTCTTTTCTTACTGGCTGGGCAAATTTCGTCGCCGGATGGAATACCGGAGCGAACATAAAACCTATGCCGACATTTTCAATGCAATCCTTAACCTTTCCTTCGCCTATGTCAATTTTAACTCCCAATGCTTCCAATAAATCCGCGCTGCCGCACTTACTTGAGACGGAGCGATTTCCGTGTTTTGCAACTGTTACGCCCGCGCCGGCAACAATCATGGCAACCACTGTGGATACGTTAAAAGTACCCATGTTGTCTCCACCGGTACCGCAGGTATCTATAACCACTTTTTCTTTTAATTTAACTTTTCTGGAAAAATCCCTCATGACAGTTGCTGCCGCGGTAAGTTCCTCAACTGTAATACCTTTTATTATGGAAGCTGTCAAAAATGAGGAAATCTGCACAGGCGAGGCCTTGCCCTGCATAATTTCTTCGATGGATAACTGCATTTCCTTTTTTGTCAGGTCCTGTTTTTGAGTTAATTTAACTATCGCATCTTTTATCATTATAAAACCCCTCGCAATTAAATAAATCTATTGGTTTAGAAAATTCTTTAGCAGGCGCAATCCTACCTTTGTCAGTATTGACTCCGGATGAAACTGCACGCCCCAAATCGGATAATCCTTATGTTTTAATCCCATTATCTCTTTGTCATCTTTCGTCCAGGCTGTAATCTCTAAAGTACTGGGCAGAGTCTTTCTGTCCACAACCAGAGAATGGTATCGCGTAGCCTCAAACGGCGACGGTATATTCTTAAAAATAGTCTTTCCATTATGATAAATCATCGAGGTCTTGCCGTGCATAATCCTTTTTGCCTGTATAATCTTTCCTCCGAATGCATAGCCTATTGCCTGATGGCCGAGGCATACGCCTAAAATAGGAATTACGCCTTTCAGTTTATCAATCAATTCACAGGAAATCCCTGCATCTTCTGGCCTGCCCGGACCCGGCGAAATAACAATCTTGTCTGGATTTAGCTGTTTAATCTTTTTCACGGATATTTTGTCGTTTCTGAAAACTCTCAGGTCTTTGTGCAGCTGCCCCAGGTATTGCACCAGATTATAGGTAAAAGAATCGTAGTTATCGACAATTAAAATCATATTCTTGCGGTATTATTGTTTTTCGCGGGAAATTTTTGCCCCCAGCTGAACTAATTTTTTATCTAAATTCTCATAACCTCTGTCGAGATGATATATTCTGAAAATTTCTGTTTTATCTTTAGCAATTAATCCTGCCAAAACCAGTGCAGCAGAGGCGCGTAAATCCGAAGCCATTACAGGCGCACCATTCAAACTTTTTACGCCGTGCACAATAGCATAAGGCCCCTGACGGAAAATCTGGGCCCCCATACGATTAAGTTCGGGAATATGCATAAATCTGTCGGGATAAATCTTTTCTGCTATGACACTAATCCCCGAAGCAATGCCCATAAGCGACATAAACTGCGCCTGCATATCAGTAGGAAACCCGGGATATGGCAAGGTTGTAATATCCACGGGCTTAAGAGGGCCGGTGCGTTTGACAAAAAGAAAATCCCTGCCTCTTTTTATTGTCACGCCTGCGTCTTCTAATTTCTCTATGAGCGCGCTTAAATATTCCACATTGATATTTTTAATCGTAACCTCGCCTTTTGTTATGGCTGCTGCTATAGCAAAAGTACCTGCCTCTATGCGATCAGCAATAACCTCATATTCAACACCGGATAAAGACTTTACGCCTTTTATCTCGATACGCGGCGAACCATGGCCTTTAATCTTTGCTCCCATTTTATTCAAAAAGTTGGCTAAATCGACTGTCTCCGGCTCGCAGGCGGCATTTTCAATTACAGTGGTGCCTTTTGCCAGCACAGCAGCCATCATCACATTTGCCGTGGCCAATACTGAAGAACCGAATGCCCCACCCAGAAAAATCTGTTTACCCCGGAGCGCCCTCGTCTTTGCGCATACATTTCCTTCTTTTATCTCTATATCTGTACCCAGGGCTTTTAATCCTTTTATATGTAAATCAACCGGCCGCACGCCGATAACGCAACCGCCCGGTAGGGAAACTTCTGCCTTCTTCAAACGCGCAAGTATCGGCCCAAGCACACAGAAAGAAGCGCGCATCGTACTTACCAGACGATAAGGCGCAACATACTTTTTAAAATTCCCTGATTTTATCTGAAGGACATTGCCGTCCATCTCTACGGCTACGCCGAGATTGCGGATTATTTTCAGCATCGTATACGTATCCGACAATAAAGGCGCGTTCTTTATCACGCATTTTTCGGGAGTTAAAAGCGTGGCTGCTAAAATAGGTAACAGCGAATTTTTCGAACCGCTGACCTGAACACTGCCTTTTAAAGGTCTTCCGCCTTCGATAACTAGTTTGTCCATTTTATTTCCTCTTGATTACGCAAACGCGTTCTGTACCTTGATAATCTTTTTTAAGTTCCTGAATAATCCATCCGCGGAAAAATATTTCTTTAATTTCTTCTGCCTGGCCTTCGCCTAATTCCAAAAACAACAATCCGCCTTTTTTTAATAAACCATCTGCTTGTTCGCTGATTCTTTTATAAAAAATAAGGCCGTCTGTTCCGCCGTCCAGGGCTATCCTGGGTTCATTTGTTACCGTGACATCAAATAATCCAATTTCGGATGTAGGCACATAAGGCGGATTGGAAACTATTATATCAAACTTCTGCGCCAGAAGACTACTGTCTTTATCTTTTGACTTTTCTAAGGGAGTAAAAATATCTGCCCGCAAGAACCGGATACGTTCTTCTACTTTGTGTAATTTTGCATTTTCTCTGGCCAAGCTGAGTGCTGTCTTAGAAATATCTGTGGCAAAAATTTCTGCAGCTTTTATAAATTTCGCTAATGCTATTGCTATACATCCTGAGCCTGTGCCGATATCTAAAATTCTTAATTTCTGATTTTCCCGCATAAGTGGGATTCCGTGTTCGGGATGAATTTTTGATTTCTGATTTTTTTCAATTACCGCCTCAACTAAAACCTCTGTCTCTGGACGGGGAATTAAAACATTTCTATCCACTTTAATCCGCAGCCCCATAAATTCTGCATAACCCAAAAGGTATTGAACGGGCATCTGGCGCCGTATCCTGTTTTTTAAAACTCTGTCAAAAAATCTAAAATCTTTTTCTTTGAAGGCAATAGCTGGCGCATTCAGATATAAATCCGCACGAGAACAGTTAAATATATCCGTTAAAATCAATTCCAGTTCATTCATTTTCTTTGTCTGCTTTAATTAAAGCACCTGTTATTTCGTCTAAATTCCCTTCCAGGACGCTCTCCAGATTATGGACTGTAAAACCAATGCGATGGTCTGTAATGCGCCTGTCGGGAAAATTATAGGTACGTATCTTTTCGCTTCTGTCGCCGCTGCCTATCTGCGATTTGCGTATCTTTGACTGTTCTTTTATTTTCTCAGTATTGATTTTATCCAAGAGTCTTACCCTTAATACGCGCATAGCCTTATTTTTATTCTTTAATTGTGAGCGTTCATCCTGGCAGGTAATAACTAACCCCGTCGGCAAATGCGTAATCCTTATGGCTGAATCCGTAACATTAACATGCTGACCGCCGCAGCCAGAAGAGCGGAATGTATCTATTTTTAGATCTTTGGGTTCAATTGTCAATTCTACTTCCTCGGGCTCAACCAACACAGCGACAGTAGCAGTGGATGTATGTATCCTTCCTGAGGCCTCTGTCTCCGGAACGCGCTGAACACGGTGCGTCCCACTTTCATATTTAAGATGGCTGTATGCACCTTTTCCCGAGATAGAAAAAATAACTTCTTTAAAACCACCTAATTCTGTGGGGCTGGAAGACATCAATTCAACCTTCCAATTATTATTTGCAGCATATTTTGTATACATTCTATAAAGATCGCTCGCAAATATTGCCGCCTCCCGGCCTCCTGTGCCGGCCCTGATTTCTACCATAACATCTCTATTTATATCTTTATCTTTGCCTTGGTCTTCCTGGGCTTTGAATAAAGATTTTATATCTTCTTCTATACTCTTTTTCTTATTTTTAAGGTGAAACAATTCTGATTTTGCTAATTCCAGGAAATCAGCGTCGTGAGGCTCGCTCATCATCCTGTTTAAGTCAGACTCCTGCCTCTCGATATTCTTTAACTCTCTGAATTTATACACAAAAGGTGAAATATCGGAAAGCTCTCTAGCCAACCTCTGATATTGTGCCTTATCTTCGATTGCCTTAACATCAGAAAGTTGATGTTCGAGCTCAACATAGCGACTCTCTAATTTTTCTAATTTTTCCAACATCTTAATGAAACCTCGACTTATAGAGTGATAACGAACATAAGTCGTTTAGTCGAATTAATCCCCCCTGCTTTCTTGCGAAAGCAAGAATGGGGGATGAGTTCGGACTTATAAGTTATCCCCTCACTTATTTTTTGCCGTATTTCTTCATGAATTTCTCAACTCTGCCGGCGGAATCAACAAGCTTCTGCTTTCCCGTGAAGAAGGGATGGCACTTCGAACAAATGTCGATCCTGACATTCGGTTTTGTGGAACGCGTCTGTATCACTTCGCCGCAGGCACAGATTATCGTCGATTCCTTGTAAGTGGGATGAATTTTGTCTTTCATTACTCTAACTCCTTTCCTAAAACACTGATTCTCACAAATTTATCAACTAATCCACGAGAATTATTTGAGTTAATTCGTGCGTCATTGATTCATGCTCTTCAAAAACTCCTTATTATCTTTACTTTTTAATAACTTTTCAATTAATAATTCCATGGCCTCAGAGGCATTTAATTCATTAAGGACTTTTCTAAGCAGCCATATTTTCTGTAAATCAACCGGATCGATTAAAAGTTCTTCTCTGCGGGTATTGGAACGCTTTATATCTATGGCTGGATATATGCGCCTCTGGAAGAGGTTTCTGTCTAGCTGTAACTCCATATTGCCCGTGCCTTTGAATTCCTCGAAGATTACTTCGTCCATACGGCTGCCGGTATCCACCAGTGCCGTGGCTATGATGGTGAGGCTGCCTCCTTCTTCGATAGCGCGTGCGGCGCCAAAAAATCTCTTGGGTTTGTGCAGGGCATTGGAATCTATACCGCCGGTAAGAATTTTACCGCTGTGCGGAGCAACTGTGTTATATGCCCGCGCCAAGCGCGTAATGCTATCCAATAATACCACCACGTCTTTTTTGTATTCCACAAGCCTTTTTGCTTTTTCTAAAACAATTTCTGCAACCTGTACATGGCGTTCAGCAGGTTCGTCAAAAGTAGAAGAAATTACCTCACCCTTGACAATCCTCTGCATATCAGTAACTTCTTCCGGCCGCTCATCGATAAGAAGCACTATTAAAATAACCTCGGGGTGATTTTTCATAATCGCATTGGCAATCTTCTGCAGTAAAACGGTCTTTCCGCTGTATGGCTGTGCCACGATAAGGCCGCGCTGACCTTTGCCTAAAGGCGTCAGAAGGTCCATAATACGGGTTGAAACATCCTGCGGATCGTTTTCCAGAACAAAACGCTGGTGCGGATATACAGGAGTCAAATTATCAAACAGCACTTTTTCCTTGGCCATTTCGGGGTTCTCAAAATTCACCGCCTCAACCTTCAGAAGCGCAAAATATTTCTCTGCGTCTTTGGGCGGGCGAATCTGGCCGCTGACCGTATCTCCGGTGCGAAGCTCAAATTTCCTGATCTGCGACGGAGAGATATAAATATCGTCGGGACAGGGCAGATAATTATAATTTGGCGACCTTAAGAAACCGAAACCTTCCGGCAAAACCTCCAAGGTGCCTTCCCCGAACATAAGTCCTTCTTTTTCTGCCTGGGCCTGAAGTATTTTAAAAATCAAATCCTGCTTCTTGGAGCTGCTTATACCATTAACATTCAGGCTCCTGGCTACTTTGCTCAATTCGGATATTTTCATATCCTTCAATTTGCCGATTTCAACTTTTTCGCCTTTTTCAATTTTTTCGACTTTTTCCACTTTGCTCCTCCTTTAGAAAATAAATAAATTTTTAAAATATTGACTTAATCTATTTTAAATAATTGCCATTGTATTTTCACATAAATAATTCCTTTTTTAAATTTTCAAAAATATTTTTTGCCTGCCTGCGGGTGTTGCCTATCGAGCCATTATTATCTATGGTGGAATCTGCTAGCTTAATCTTTCTTTCTATCGGCCATTGGCTCTTTATGCGCTTTAAAATATCTGTCTTGCTTAAGTTTGTTTTTGCTGCTGCGCGCTTTATCTGTGTCTTTTTGCCAGCATTAACCACTATAACATAATCAAAATAATCATTGAGGCCTGCTTCAAACAAAAGAGGCACCTCTGCAATAATTACCGGGCATTCCTTATGAAATTTTTTTATCAAATCATTCATCTCTTTAATCACCACGGGATGAATGATAGAATTCAGCTTATTGAGTTTCTTTCTATTGCCAAATACCTTTTTTGCTAAAAGCAAACGATTAATACGGCCGTTAGTTAAAATATCTCTTCCGAATGCCCGGACTATTTTCTTGAAGCTTTCTGTCCGGGGTTTTAAAGTTAAGTGTGCCAACTTGTCCAAATCAATAATCTTTGCACCAAATTTTCTGAATATGCGCGCTACTTCGGATTTGCCTGTACAAAAACCACCGGTTATTGCGATTACCATTTTATTTTTTATATAACTCTACATATTTCCTGGCTGACTCTTCCCAGGAGAAATTGTAGGACATTACTTTTTTTACGAAACTCTGCCAAATATCCTTCTTGGCATAAACTGCCAGGCCATTATTTATGGAACTCAAAAATGCATCTTTATTGTAATCAGTGAAGATAAATCCGTCGCCTTTTTTAGTCTTGGGGTCGAAATTAGATACCGTATCAGACAACCCACCGGTTTTATATACCACCGGTATCGTGCCATATTTAAAACTTATCATCTGGCCCAGGCCACAAGGCTCATACCGAGAAGGCATCATAAACATATCGCATCCTGCATAAATGCGGCGCGCCAAGGCATCGTCAAACTTTAAATTCAGACTGAACAAATGCGGAATTTTCTTAGCAACCTCTTCCAGTAAAATATGGTATTTCAGGTCGCCGGTGCCCAGAATAACTATCTGGATATTTAATTTGCTCATATCCTTTATAATGTCCGACAATAAATCTATACCTTTCTGTTCTGCCAGCCGGCCTACAAAACCTAAAAGGGGAATATCTTCCTTAATAAGCAGGCCGCATAATTTCTGTAATTCTTTCTTATTCTTTTTCTTGCCGCTTAAATCCGAGGCGTCGTAATTTGCAAATATCTGTTTGTCTGTTTTGGGATCCCACAGAGAATAATCCAGGCCATTGATAATCCCCGACAAATTTTTCTTTCTCGTATTCAATACGCCTTCAAGGCTGCAGCCAAAATCCTTGGTGAGTATTTCATTGGCATAACCTTTGCTCACGGTAGTAATGAAATCTGAGAAAATAATCCCTGCCTTAAGGAAATTTATCTTTCCGTAAAACTCAAATCCGTCTATGTTAAAAAGCGCGCCATCCAATCCTAAGGAAGAAAATTGTTCTGCCGCAAATAATCCCTGGTATGCCAAATTGTGTATAGTCAATATAGTCTTGGTTTTTTTATAGAAATTATCGTTTTTAAGATTTGTCTTCAGATAAACTGGGATTAATGCGCTCTGCCAGTCATTGCAGTGAATCACGTCGGGGCAGAAATTGATCATCTTCAATAATTCCAGCGTCTTTTTGCTATAGAATGAGAAACGCAAAAGATTATCGGGATAATCGCCTGTCTTTTCTCCGTATAATCCGGCTCTGTTATAATACTCTTCATTCTCAATAAAATAGACTTTGACATTTTTACCGATGGTAGCATAAGAAAACCCGGGTTTGAGCGGATTTATTTTTATGCCTGCGTTTTTTACGCAGGAATATCCCGGCATAACCACGATAACTTCCTGTTTTAAATTTTCTAACGCCAAAGGCAATGCGCCGCTGACATCGGCCAAACCGCCTGTCTTGGCAAAAGGAACAACCTCGCTGGAACAGATAACGATTTTCATATAATCTCCTTCATCTCGGCCCAATTCTGACCAATTTTTAAAGATACCTTTACAGGCACATCTAATTTAATCGCCTCTTCCATGCCGCTTTTTACAATTTTAACCAGTTGGGATTTTTCATCATCAGGAAAATCAAATACGAGTTCGTCGTGGACCTGGATTACCATCTTTGTCTGCATCTTTTTTTTATCCAACTCTTCCTGGATATTTATCATTGCCAATTTTATCAGGTCTGCAGCTGAGCCCTGGATTGTGGCATTAACCGCCTGGCGCTCGCTGAATTGCCGCAAACCGATATTTTTAGAATTGATGTACGGCAGATATCTGCGGCGGCCCATAATCGTAGCCACATATCCTTTATCCCGGGCAAGTTTAATCTGTCCTTCGATAAAAACTTTTACTTTGGGATAACGTAAAAAATATGTGTCAATAAAATCCTGAGCCACGTCTAATCCGATATCTAAATCCTTGGAAAGTCCGTAAGCGCTCATGCCATAGATTACGCCGAAATTAACCCTCTTGGCGACTTCGCGCATCTTGTCCTCTACATCTTTTAAGTCCACTCCGTAAATCAAGGCTGCTGTTGCCTTGTGGATATCCAAATCTTGTTCAAAGGCCTTAGCCAGAACTTCATCCTTGGATAAATGGGCGAGCATCCTTAATTCTATCTGCGAATAATCACAGGAAAAAAGAGACCAATCCTTGGAACTGGCAATAAAAGCACTCCTTATTTCCCGCCCCAGTTCGCTCTTTACAGGAATATTCTGCAGATTGGGATTGTTGGAGCTGAGCCTGCCTGTCTCTGTGCCGATCTGCAGGAAATTGCTGTGAATGCGATGGTCTTTTTTATCGCAGAGGTCAGGCAGAACATCCACATACGTGGATTTTAGTTTGGTTATCTGGCGATATTTCAATATCAGCTGCGGTATCTTATGCTGCAAAGATAATTTATTCAGCACTTCTTCGTCGGTAGAGGGACCTGTCTTTGTCTTCTTAACTATAGGCAATTTCAGCTCATCAAAGAGAATTTCTCTTAATTGTTTTGGCGAATTGAGATTAAACTCCCTGCCGCTTATATTGAAAATTTCCTGCATTAATTTATTCAGTTCCTTATCCAGCTTTTCTGACAAATCAGCCAGAAGTTTGCAGTCTAGTTTAATCCCGTTTTTTTCAATCCTGAATAAAACACCAATCAAAGGTATTTCCAATTTATAAAATAATCCGCTAAGATTCTTATCGCCGAGCTCTTTATCGAGAATTTCTTTTAACTTATAGATAAATACTGCCTCCTGATTTTTCAGATCCTCTTTCCCGAAAGGCCCTATGTTTAAATAATCGTACAAGAGCGTTTCTATCTGATAGTCTGTCCTGGCAGGATTGATGAGATAAGCAGCAATCATAATATCAAACAATCCTCCCCTTATATCGACGCCGAACTTATCGAAAATCAATTTTGCATTTTTTATGTCATTACCTATCTTGCCGAGATTTTTATCTGCAAAGATTGAACTCAGCTTATCTTTATCGGTCAATACATAGAGTTTGTCTTTACCGGCATAGATAAATGTTCTGGGCTGCTCTTGAGAAATATCGATATAAAAGGAAAACTCCTTTGTATTTTTTAAATCGCTTTCTAATTGTCTTAAGTCTTGAGTCTGTTTTATATTCTTTATAAAATCAATTTCCTTGCCAAAAGTCATCGGCGTAACCTTCTGGCTCAAGCTTTTCAATAAGGTTTTAAACTCTAATTTGGAAAATAAAGCATACAGCTTTTCGTAATCCGCCTCTTTTAAACTTAAATCCTTTAAATCAATATCTATGTCGACATCTTTTTCCAATACGACCAATTCCTGGCTTAATTTTATATTTTTCTTATTGTCTTTAATCAAGTTTTTTACTTTGTCAGACTTTATCTTGTCGATATTTTTAAATAAACCATCTATATCTTTGAATTCCCCTAAAAGCTCTCTTGCCGTCTTTTCGCCGATGCCTTTTGCCCCGGGGATATTATCAGTGCTATCTCCCATTAAAGAAAGCAAATCCACGATATTGCGCGGCTTAACCCCAAAATGTTCTTCCACCTCTTTGGGGCTAAAGTATATCCCGTCTTCTTTGTAGGGATTGTAAACTTTGATATCGCTATCCACTAACTGCAGCATATCCTTATCGCTGGTAACTATAGTAACCTCTAAGTTTTTCTTCTTGGCCCTGGAGGCGAATGTGGCGATTAAATCATCTGCCTCAAATCCTTCCTTTTCTATAATCCTGATATTGTAAGCGGAAATTATTTCTTTAATCAAAGGAATTTGCGTCTTCAAATCATCAGGCATGGACGGACGGTCGATCTTGTACTCTTTGAATTTTTCCTCCCGGAATGTAGGCTTGGCTACGTCGAAACATATCGCCACATAATCCGGTTTAACATCACTAAGAATCTTATTCAGCATATTGATAAAACCGTAGACGGCATTCGTGGGCTGACCGTAGGAAGTTGCGAGGTTTGCTTTAATGGCAAAGAAGGCACGATAGCACAAAGAATGCGCATCAATTAGACAAACTCTAGACATAATAATTTGGAAAGACTCTTAGACACCGATTTACCAATTTTGTTTCATGGATTTTTCTTCCAGGAATGTTTAGGCGATGAGAAAATATACCATTATTTATAAAGCAGAACTTTCTCTTGTGTATCTTCTATTGATTGCTCGATTTCCGGATTCCCCGGATCCAACACGCTTGCTGCATTCAATTCCTTAAAAGCTGAGGTGTAGTCTTCCGTGGCGAGATATTGACGCCCGCGATACAGGTGGTATTGAGCATCACGCTTGGGATTGGGAGTCAATTTTAAATCCAAATTTCCTACGTTGGGGTTAGTCCTGGCAGCCAACTTGCCTGAAGATTTTAACTGCTGTAAATGCTCTTTTGCCTTCCATGTCCAGGAGTCTGACCAATCCCCTAAATTAACCCGCGTCTTCCAATAATAATCCGCCTTCTCAAGTTTTCCTTCTTTTTCATACAAGGCTGCCAGATTATAATAAGAACTTAAATAATCAGGGTCTAAGGAAATGGCCTTCAGGTAAACTTCTTCTGCCTCCTGGTCCATGCCTTTTGCCTCCAAAACTATACCTATATCATTGTAAGCCATGGCATAAGAAGGATCTGTCTCTATGGCTCTCTGATACAAATTCAGCGCAACATCCAGATTGCCAGAACGCTGAGCTTCGTATCCCTGGTCACGATAGCCCTGAGCTTCTTTTCTGTCTTTCTTGATTTCCGAAAAAGAGGAAGGCACAAAAGAAAATATGATAAACGCTGTTATTATAAAATGGAGTTTGGGTATGACTTTACCCATTGTGTGTCTTTCGTTTATAGATTAATATAGATTCGTAATAAAATCAAGTAAAAAGTTTAGATTAATGACGGCATTTCCAATGCCGGATGCTTGACTTGTTTCAGAAAATCCAACAGTTGTTCTAAAGTCGTCGCCTTGGTTTCATCGGCAATTTTATTTATAAAATCAGGGTCACCTATATCTTTTCCCCGCGCCTCTAATTTGCTGCGTAAAAATTCTTTTAAATCCTGCGGCATCCAGACAATTCTCTTTATCCCACCTTCCGCGGAAATAAATTTCTTGCTGGTCAGATATAATTTTCCTACGCCTAAAAATCCCGGCGTCTGCACGCCTCCGCCCACGGAACTTGCCAGGGTTGTAAATTTCATCCCCAGCGGCGTGTCTCCGGAATAATCCCGGTGCACAATCAATACGCCGTTTGCCTCGGGCACCAAAGCAACTATGCATTCGAAGCAGCCGCAGCTCGATTGCGGAGATTCCAAAAGTGAATACATACTTACTTTCTCTATGGTTTTATTGGACTTCTCGTAGACAAAATCATTTATGTTCTTCCACTGGCCTAATTTTACATCTGTGGCCTTGCCTTTCTGAATCGGCTGATTTGCCCCAGAAGGACTAATTTGAAAATTCGCCTTTGCATCCAGCCAGGAATAAGCTCCGCACAAACCAAGTCTTTCCGGCGTAATAATACAGATGTGGTTAGGCGCAAACGATTGGCAAAGTGCGCAGCTATAAAAATCTTCCACGCTTTCATCTGTCATGCCGCTCAACCGCTCGTCTCTCTTGGCATATGTAACTCTGGCTTCCTTAATTTGCTTCTCCACGTCTTCCTTTTTGGAATAAATTTTAACCTGAACTTTATCCACAATTGCAGAATATTCCTGGTGAATCATTGCGTGAATAATTATACCGAAGTGTTTGAGCCTTAATCCTTTTTTAAATCCATCCTGGCTTATCCTAATCCAGACAATGTCGCGCTGGCCCATATGCATTATTCCCTGGGCTTCGTTTAAATAACGGTGAATTTGCCTTTCTAATATCGGCTCAAGATCCTTATTTGCGTTACGGCAAGCCACTTCCACGACTATACCCAAAGGTAAAGACTGCTCTTTGATATTGTCAATGTCAGGCCCTATCAATTCGACTTTGCCGTCTTCTACCTTATCCATATCCGCATATTTTAAAAATTCAAAACCAATGGCTTTTTTCCCGCCGAATTCCACATAGAGACTTTCTTTTCTTACGCGCTCTCCCTCGAAAGCCGGACCGTACATAACAGGAATATTTATCTTATGCACTTTAATCTTTATGCCGCGCGTCTCCATACAGCGGCTTACAATTTTTTTATAATCTTTCTCTGTGACTATGGCATCGAATTTTGTGGTTTCTATTTTAGGAACCTGCGGTGCGTCCATATCGGTGATAATAGGAAAACCCAAGGCCAGAACTCCCATTCCCGTGGTGACAATAACTTCGTCTAATTTTCCCAGAACAAGCACAAAGGCAGGCACCCTTTCCTGGCAATACTCTAAATTCTTTTTCCACTGGCCTTCGGTGCAGCCGCCAAAAGTCAAAGGCGCCCTGATGGCGAAATTTACCGCAAATATGCTGGACAATGCATCCGGGCCTAAAGGAACTATGTAATTATCCAATCCCATCTCTACCTTTTCCTTCTTTAGCTGATCCGCAAAAGTCTCGCCGTCTACATCGCCTACCAATACGCTTACAATATTCTTTTCCTGAAATTCCCTGATTATCTGCGCAGCTACGGATGAATCCTTGGGCCTGCCCAAAATTACAGCTATGCCTGCGATTCTTCCGTCTACCAATTGCAGCCCCAGCGAACGCAATACCGTATCCGGGATAAAACCCACCCAGTCACTGGAAGGAGCCTTTCCTTTTGTATAATTAATCGCCGTCAATAATTCCTCGCAGAATAAAGTTGCCAGCCCCTTGTTTAATAATCCGTCGACATACGGCACGCTCAAGCCATTGGAAAGCGGTTGGTTATTCCATAATTTCCTTGCGCTCTCTATAATAACCTTTGCCTCGCCGGCCTGTTTTATCTCTTTGCCCAGCAACGCATAAGCCAACGGCAAATGATAGGCAGTATTGTCGAAGGCAATCTTTTTACCGGAATCCAATTCTTTCAAAGAAGACTCCGCCAAATTAATAATGTTGTTTGAAGTGTCACTAATCATTTTAGCTAAATCTGACATATGCACCTTCCTGTAGTTGTGCCTTCCTGTTCGGCATTCGCCCAAGAAAAAGATTTTTCCCGGCCTGTTATTTCTGTGACATCGCCTGCGGCATAAATATTTTCTATATTTGTAAGCATCGAGGAGTTGACGATGATGCCATTATTATATTTAATCGGCGTATCTTTAACTAAATCGATATTGGGAACCAGTATGTCGGCGTACACGACTAAATTTGTGCCGATGATTTTATTATTGGAAAGTTTCACTGCCTTTGCATCGCCGTTTCCCAATATTTCCTGGATCTGGCTGTCTGTGATATATTCTATGGATTTTGATTCGCTGTTTATTTTCAGCTGAGGACAGAATAATTTAACTTCTATATTTTTCTGTGCAAAGAAATCAACCAGTTTTTCCGTAACATAATTACTGCCTGTGATGCAGACAGTCTGAATAAGCGGAAGCGTTTCTATAATCTGTTTTGCATCATCAAAATTATAAACAGTGACAACGCCTCTTTTGTTCGTACCCTTTATGTCGGGAAATTTCGGTTTTCTTCCGCAGGCCAGAACAAGGATATCAAATTCCAAAAACCCTTTTTCTTTAAAATAAAGCCGTTTCTTTTCCGGCTCGATGTGCGTAACGACGTTATTTACCAGCTCTATATTATTTTCTTTGTAGAAATCTTTGGCAAATTCAAATAAATCTGATTCTTTTATTCCCTGATATAAAAAATCAAGCAGCTTAAAACGCAGGTATGCCGGATAATTTTCCTGGGAAATAATCGTAATCTTGCTTTCGCTGTCTGTCTGGCGTATTGTCTTTGCGCAGGATACGCCTGCGGCAGAATTACCGATAATACAAATGTGTCTCATCAAAAACCTGAATTATCCAAAATTTCGGGGACTAATTTATCCCAGCCTAACGGCATAAGGTGAATGCCGGAACACAGTGGTTTTAGTTCCTTAACCAGGCGCACGGAAATCTCTACGCTCTTTTTGGGACGGTCTTCCTTGGAAACCGCTGCGATTTCTTTAATCAAATCATCAGGTACATGAACCCCGGCCACGTTTTCATTCATATATTTCGCCATGCCGGCGGATTTTAATAAAACCACGCCAGCCAAAATTGTCGTGTTTAGGTGCTTTATATTACTGAGAAATTTTTTAAATATATCAATGTCGTAGACTGCCTGAGTCTGGAAAAACTGAGCGCCTGCTTTTATCTTTTTTTCCATCTTTATAATTTCAGGTTCCAAAGGATCCGCACCGGGATTAACCACAGCGCCGATGCAGAATTTAGGCGTGCCTTTTAATTCATTGCCTTTCATATCTTTGCCTTCCTGCAATGTTTTGGCCACACCGATAAGCTGCACAGAATCCAAATCAAAAACCGGTTTTGCCTCGGGATGGTCGCCTAAAGTCGTATGATCTCCTGTCAGTAATAAAACATTTTCTATGCCTAAAACATATGCGGACAATAAATCCGACTGTAAAGCCAACCTGTTCCTGTCTCTGCAGGTAATTTGTAAAATCGGCTCAATGCCTCTTTCTTTTAACAGGCGGCACACCGCCAAAGAACCCAGCCGCATCACAGAACTCTGCAGGTCAGTCACATTTATGGCATCGACTCTGCGTTTGATTAATTCCGCGTCCTCTAATGCCTCTTTAATGTCTGTTCCCTTTGGTGGCCCGATTTCACTGGTGACCACAAATTTTCCTGACTGTATTTTTTCTTTGAAAGTCATACTTATTTCTTCGGCTGTTATAAAAGCCTGAACGAATCTAGGAATTTCTTTATATCAAACGACGTGGACTTCTGCTTGGATGTGGTAACCATCAATTCGTAAAACCTCTGCTTAACCAGAAATACTCTCGCCTTGACAACAATTTCTCCGTTGCCGGATTCAATTATAAATTCTTTGCCTGGATTACCCTTAAGCGATATCGGCGATTCGCTGACTAATTTACCCTGGATATTTCTGATAGCTCCCAAGCGCGCATCCTCTAAAATTCTATCGGTGCTCTTTTTCTGAAACAGTTCTGCAGGATAATCCACATAAGATACAGAATAGGCGCAATTATCATCTTTCCTGTTTAAAAGAAACACATAAAGATAAGTCTGGCCGAAATCCGTAGGCAGGATTATCTTCTGGCTTGTCGGTGCACCAGGCATACTTACAGCAAAACCGCCTTCATTGGATATATATTTCTTCCAGCCGCCTAAAACAGAACAACCCAAAACCAAAATAAGCGCCAAAAATAATGTGCCGCTAAATATTGTCTTTTTCATATCTTTCCCCTTTCGCTAATATTTATTTTACCTTCTGTGCTTTAAATGCCTCAACGGTATTTTTCATAAGCATGGTAGTGGTAAGCGGACCGACACCGCCGGGCACAGGAGTAATATAGGCTGCCTGCTGAGAGGCTTTATCAAATTCGACATCGCCGACAATAGTGTCGCCGACTTTATTTATTCCCACATCTATAACTATTGAGCCCCGCTTAACCCATTCGCCTTTGATTAAACCGGCCTTTCCCACTGCCACAACCAGAACCTCCGCCCTTTTTACGTGTTCAGGCAAAACGCCGCGCTCGCCGGTTGCGATGTGGCAAACAGTGGTGGTGGCAAATTTCGACAATAACATTAAACTTAAGGGTTTTCCCACAATTTCAGAGTGGCCCACGATCACCGCTTCTTTTCCGTATAAATTTATTCCTGTGGATTCAATTAGTGCCATGCACGCGCTTGCCGTGCAGGGAGCCAGTTTCCAATTACCCAATAAAACCTGGCCTAAATTTCCGGGATGCATTCCCTCGGCATCTTTAATGGGACTTATCAGATTGACTAACTTCTTTGCATCAATCTGCTTGGGCACAGGCAGCTGCAGAATTATTGCTGAAACAGCTTTATCCTTGTTTAATGTATCGATTAATTTTTCTGCCTCGTCCTGCTTAGTATTTTCCGAAAGATTATTCAAAATATATTCTATGCCTAAACTCTCGGCGGTATTCTTCTGCGCCTTTAAATATACGGCCGAAGAAGCATTCTCGCCAATCTGCACTGCCACTAATTTGGGCGAACTGCCTGTTTTGGACTTTAAGCCCTCTATTTCTTTCTTTAAGTCTTCCTTAATCTTATCTGCTATTGGTTTTCCCTTTAACAATTCTGCCATGGCTACAACTCCGCATTTACAAATTTTATTATTGTTTGTTTAATTTTCGCCATCTCTTTTGCCTGAGGCGCAATTACTTTTTTGATACGGGAATTAAATTCTTTGTCTTTTATGCCTTTTAAATTTATGTTGATGTTGAATAATGCGCTCTCATATGCCGCCTCAAGTAACGCTGCTGCCACGCCGATATCTGTAATGAGATTTTTGTTGGTTTTATCCATAATGCTGCGGCATAACTTCATCGCCTCATAACTATAATTACAGATTTCCATCGGTACTCCTGCCGCATCCTTGAGTGCTTTTTCCTTAGCAATATTATCCTGCGAATTAAGAACCGCGGACAATTTTTGATATGCCTCGACGTCCTTATCTATCAAAACAGATAACTTTTGTTTCAATTCCTGGCTTAACTTTAATGCCTGGCTTAATTCCGGCTCAAACTCTCTGTATTTATCTTTTCCGACGGTGTAATTTAAAACCATCTCCATTAAAGATACAGCCAGAGCGCCTGTAAGAGCAGCCGCGCTTCCGCCGCCCGGCGCAGGCATTTTCGCCGCCAAGTCGTCTAGATATTTTTTAATCGAATTATCTAAATACATAAAAACCCTTAATTACATCCTTCCTGGGAGAAGGCGTCTTTTATAATTTCGATATCAACTTTATTCTGATTATCAAGGATAATGGAAACTATGTCAAATCGCGCCGGAAGGTTCAGTAAATTATACTGCCTTAAATAACTCAATGCAACTTTATTTAATTGCCTCTGCTTAAATATATTTATGGCCTCCTGCGGATAGCCGAATTTTAAACTTGTGCGCGTCTTGACTTCCACAAAACACAGCGTTTTTCTCTCCTTAGCTATGATATCTATCTCGCCTAATTTATTTTTATAATTTCTCTGGATAATTTTATAGCCTTTCTGCTTTAGGAAATCCACTGCCAGGTCTTCGCCTTTTCTGCCTAATTCTAATTTCTCTTTGCCCATTTTAAATCTCGCTCAAAGGATAAAAACTCATGCGATGAATCGAGCAGGAGCCGTGTTTTTTTATCGCCCGGAAATGCTCTTTGGTGCCGTAACCTTTGTGGGTCAGGAAACGATACTTGGGATAAATCTTGTCATAAATGGACATAATTCTATCCCGCGTAACCTTTGCCACTATAGAGGCTGCGGCTATGGACAAACTCTTTCCGTCGCCGCCGATTATACTCTTTGAATGGAATGGCAGGCTCAGAGATAAATTTCCGTCCAGCAAAAGAATAACCTTATTTTTATTTATCTTCCGCTTTGATGAATAAATAAGATTGGTTATTGCCCGCTCCATGGCTAATTTTGTGGCATTAAGGATATTTATCGCATCAATTATGGATTCGTTGATAATACCTATGCCCACTATGGATTTCTGGAAGATTTCCAGGTAAGCTCTTTCTCTCTGCAAAGAACTCAGTTTTTTGGAATCGTTTATATAATTATGGAATTTTGTTTGCTTTAATCTGACTGCGGCAGCTACTACCGGGCCTGCCAACGGGCCGCGGCCGACTTCATCAACACCGATTATAAAAGAAAAACCCTTGTCTTTGGCTTTTTTCTCGTAATAGAGCACTTTTCTACGGATTTTTAGGCGGTGTGGCGGGTTTGCTTATATCTTCTTCGACCTTGGAAACCTTGCCTATCTTTCCTCTTAAATAATACAACTTGGCCCGGTGCACCTTGCCTTTTTTGACCACTTCGATTTTCTCAATCGACGGCGTGTTAAAAGGAAAAACCCTTTCCACTCCTTCGCCGAAAGAAACCTTCCTCACCGCGAAACTTGCGCCCATACCCTGTCCGCGCTTACGGATAACCGTACCTTCAAAAGGATGGACTCTTGCCTTGTCGCCTTCCATAATTTTGACAAACACCCTTATCTGGTCGCCTACGTTAAATTTCGGCAGATCCTTGCGTAAACTTTGTTCATCGAGTAATTTTATTCTGTCCATTGTTTACCTCCGTTTAATCTATTATTCTAAAACAGGTGCGTATTATACTATATAATTCTGTTTTTTGCTAATTTTTCTTTACGCTTAAGCGTGGTATTTGCGCTTTCGAAAACTTGGCCTCTTCCTTGTGCCGGGCATGCGGTTTTCGCTGTCTTTAAGTTTATCAAAATGACGCTTTTTTCCAAAATGCTCTTCTCTGGGCGCATTGTCGTGCCTGACGTTATATGTGCCGCCTTCTTTGCGCTTGGAAAAGCAATCTTTGCAATATACCGGGCGGTCTGCGCTGGGCTTGAAAGGGACTTCACACTCATTGCCGCAGTCTGCGCAGATAACTTTGGTATAACTTCTCTCTCTGAAATTATTGTCGCGGTTTCCTCTGTCAAAACGGTTATGGCTGTGGCGGTCAAAACGCTGGAAAGGTTTTGAAAAATGTTTTTCCTCAAAATGCCTCTCCTGAGGCTTGGCGATTAATGAGTCTATTTTTCTTTCCAGGGAATTCAACTGCTGCTGCATTGTATTAATCAAAGCCACTACATCTACATTTTGTTCAACTTCTGGCACATCTTGAGAATCCTTATGTTTAGAAAGTTTTTTCATCTTGCTCCTTTTTGTCTAAATCCAAGACTCAGAGATGGTCTCCAGCTCAGATTTAAAACTATTATCAATTTATATCTTTAATTTTTTTTTAATTAAATCCCAAAAATAAGTTTTTAAATATCCACCCATAAAAGAAGCTGCAGCTGAAATATGATAAAAAATATATCCGCTACTTTTTTCGGATAAATGACAACAGGAAAAAACAATTGCAGAAATTAATATCAAAATTACAAAATCATAACATAACTCTGTCCATATTACTTCTCTTACATCTCCTTTACGACTTTGTAACCCATACATAGAAAGACCTAAACAAGTAAAACTAAAACACCAAACAAGTCTATAAAAATTATATGAATTTGCAATCTCTCTAAATTCAAATAGCCTCAAAAAAATGAATAGCATTATGATTCCGGATCCTAGAAGAAGAAAAACACGGTAATACTCTTTTCGCTCGATTTCTAATTTCATATTCATATTTCTTCTCTTAATATCTATGTCTATCTTTCAATAATTTCTACAATGAAATATCTATTATTACTTTATTAATTCCGGCCTTTTTTTCTTTGTAACTTTGAGCGATTGGTCTTTTCGCCACTTTGCGATAATCTCGTGGTCGCCGGATAATAAAACCTTGGGGACTTTCATTCCCTTGAAATTTGCCGGCCGCGTATAGTGAGGATATTCGAGTAGCCCGTCAGAGAAACTGTCGGACTTTGAGGAATCTTCATCTCCTAAAACGCCTTTGACTAATCGCACTACCGCGTCAACCAAAACCATTGCCGGAAGTTCACCGCCGGTTAAAACATAATCTCCAATAGAAATTTCTTCATCGACCAATTTAAGCCGCACGCGCTCGTCAATTCCTTCGTAGTGTCCGCAGATTAAAACCAGATGTTTATCTTTGGATAACTTTTGCGCCATTTTCTGGTTTAAGGTTTTTCCCTGCGGCGAAAGTAGAATTACCTGTCCGTGCCACTTTCGTTTTCGCGGACAAGCCTTTATATGTTCAACCGCCTTAAACAAAGGCTCCGGACTAAACACCATTCCCGGGCCGCCGCCAAACGGGCGGTCGTCAACTTTTCTATGTTTATCTCCGGAATAATCGCGAAGATTATGCACGTAAATTTCTACCAAGCCTTTGGCTTGAGCCCGCTTTAAGATAGATTCGTTTAGAACCGCGTCAAATATTTCGGGAAAAATTGTTATAATGTCTATTTTCATTTAAACTTTGGATAATTGTGAAAATCTGTTCAGAAAACTATCCTTAAATTCCGAAAATCTGTCTTCTTTTATGGATTCCCGGATATCTTGGGTTAGTTTTATAAAGAAATAAATATTATGCAATGATACAAGCCGAAGCCCCAACATTTCCGATGAATTAAATAAATGCCTTAAATACGCGCGCGAAAAGTTTTTGCAGGTATAACAATCGCAATTCGGATCAAGCAGTTTATCATCCGACTTAAATTCGGCGTTTCGCACTGTGAGCTTTCCTTCGCTTGTGAACGCGCTGCCGTTTCTTCCGTAGCGAGTGGGAATGACGCAGTCAAACATATCCACGCCTGAGCCTATTGCCTCAAAAATATCTTCGGGCATTCCCACGCCCATAACATAACGAGGCTTCTGCTGCGGCAAACTATCCATTGCCACAGAAAACATCTCATACATTAAATCCTGCGGCTCGCCCACGCTTAAACCGCCGACTGCGTAGCCGAAGAAATCCAAATCCGTAAGCTCTTTTGCCGATTGTTTACGCAAATCTTCATAAGTCGAGCCCTGGACTATGCCAAATAACGCCTGTGTTTGGCTTAAATTTAATTTTTTGTATTCATCTTTGGCGAGTTTTGCCCAGCGGGTTGTCCTTTCTAAAGCTATTTTCGCCATTTCATGAGTTGCCGGATATTCTATACAATCGTCCAAAGGCATTATAATATCCGAGCCAAGAGTTTTCTGGATTTGGATTACTTTTTCAGGAGTTAAGAAATGTTTTGAACCGTCAATGTGTGACTGAAATTCCACGCCTTCGTCTTTGTATTTTCGTAAAAACGCCAAACTGAATACCTGATAGCCGCCGCTGTCAGTAAGTATGGGTTTTTGCCAGGACATAAAATTATGCAAACCGCCTAAATCTTCGATTACTTCCAAACCCGGCCGCAAATACAGATGATATGCGTTGGATAAAATAATCTGCGCCGAACATTCTTCTAATTCGCGCGGAGAAATAGTTTTCACAGCTGCCTGCGTTGCCACCGGCATAAACACGGGAGTTTCTACTTCGCCGTGCGGCGTTGACAGCCTTGCGCAGCGTGCTTTGGAATTCTTATCCTGGTGTGTAATTTTAAAACTAAACATTTATTTCGGCCACTCTATTTTATACACGTAAATAAAATCTCCTTCGGGAGTTTTTTCCGCCGAAACACTCTTAAAATACTTCAGTCCTTCGCCTTTAAAGAAATACATTCTAGAAAATATACTTTTGGCCAAATCTTTACTCAAGAAGATATTCTTGTATGCGTCTCCGTCGCCCTTAAATATCAATACCGAATATTCTGAATTGCTTCCTTCCAGTACTTTTTCCTCCAGAACTCCGGCCTTCATATAAATAACGCTGTAAGGCACGCCGATATCCGTATCATGACCTCTGAGGATATAGGCATTATAATTTGATAAATCCAAAACCAGGCCATTATCAAACAACAACAGGTTATCCTGTTTTTTGAATTTATTGGATACAGAATCAGACTGAATGCTATCAATTTTGGAAACCCAGCCCAAGGCGTCCCTGTCACTTAGCAATCTTAAATTAAACCAGGAGTTCTGCGCCTCTTCATTTGTATAGTTGTATTCTTTTTTAAGATAATTTATATAATCGGATGCCTGATCGCTTACCGCATGAAGCCATATGTCGCATTTCTTAAAATCCCAGTTGCCGATATGAGAAATGGAGCGCATTTTTCCGATGATATCAAAAGAGGCGATAAAATAAGCCGAAGGCATGTTGCTTTTGTAAAGAAGGGAAATCAGCTTGCCGGCCTTTCCTTTATCCAGAATATTTTCCAGATACTGCCGCGCGCCTTGTTCCGGGAGTCTTATAATGTCTTCCAGAATATTTACAGCTTTTACGTGGTTAAAACCATACGACTCCAGCAAATCAAAGGCCTTATTCTTGGAAATATTCAACATACGTAATATTCCCAACGCCTCTTCTTCGTCTGTCGTAATCAATACCCTGGCCATCCAGAAGGCAACGGGGCTGTTTTGCGTCTTTCCGTCGAACATCACATGCCTTTTGGCTATTGCCGTAAACCAGTGACCGTAATCCCACCAGGAATTTATTGTCGCACTATTGTCGGAATTATTCCTGATAAACATAAGACTCTTATACCAGGCATCATTCATAAGCGGAAGCCTGGAAGAAACCAGTCCGGTGCTGCCGAATCCATAAAAAGAAACAACTGAATAAACAAATATTGTTATAGCTGCCAATATAAACAGGCGGATTTTTTTGGAAAATTTACGCGATATAGCAAAAACTCCGATTATCATCTTATCAAAGATTATGCCGAACATTATGCCGAAAGGAACAACCAAAAGTAATGCCATCCTCACCGCATTCAGCGAGACATAATATAAAACGCCGAGCCAGATGAATAAGCAGAAAAATCCTATGCCCAATTCCTCGTCCCTGATTACCTTTTTGGAAAGCACCATAGTTATTGAACCAATGATAGTGATGAAAAATATAGGAATACCTCCCAGTTCATGGGCTATTGCATACGGGCTTACCCTTTTTAGTTCCGCCACCGTCAGAAAAACATTGGGCCAATTGTCCCGGGGAATATTTTTCATGGTAAATATCAATTTGGCCGGTTCGGTAATAAAGCTAAACAAGCTCTCTCTGCCATTCAATATGCCCACCAGCGTTATCCCGGAAATAAATAACAGTGATAACCATAACATATTTTCCTTAAACAAAGGAATGTTCCTTCTGTCTGAAAAATTATCATTTAAGATAAATACGAGCCCGCAGATTATTAATAAATCCAGTATAAACCACCATCCCTGCCAGATGCTCGCATAAAATGCGCAGGCAAGAGAAAAAACTACAAGCCCTAAGGTTTTCCTTGTGTTATTTGTGGATTTGAAAACGAATAAAAACGCACCAAAGATTAGGAGCGGAAAGAATACGTTATAAATATCCGTATCCAGCCATTCTCCTATCGTGCGCTGCATAAATAACGGCGACAGGTTCACCGCTATACCGGCAAAAAATGCAGCGACATTGCTCTTACTCAGTAATTTGGTGATAGAGAAGGTTAAGATTGCAAGCAATACAGAAAATAATAACGGTATAAGATATAATCCCGATTCGTAATCGACATCTAATTTGAAGGAATCGAAAATCTTATAAATAAAACTTCCTAAAATTATATGCATGCTGCGGGAAAGAGACTGTTCTATGGGCACGCCCACCAGATCGTCGTAGTTCTGTCCTTTCACGATGCTTTCGCCGATATGGCCTTTTTTCCTTAAATTGTCGATTAGCCTTAACCAATAATACGAATCTATGCCTAATATATAGGTATGATTATTGTCGTTCTGATAGAATGATTTTTTATCTTTGGCCTTGATAAATATTTTCTCTTCGAGCAGATATTTATTCTGTTTCAGGTAATTTTCGTAAGACTTGGCAGCCAATTCGTTCTTTTTGTTCTCGGGAAAATCCGGATATTTTTTGTTTATCTGGTCTTTGATATTATTAAATGTCTCTTCCTGCACCTCGGATTTGGCTATATTGTACATACTGTAAAGCGATATCAGCCTCATTCTTAAGAATACAACAAAAAAGCAAAGCAATAAGATTAAACCGCAAGCTATTATTTTGTCTTTTTTCATATAAGTAGCCCTCTTAATTTTTACAGGATGAGCGTGGCATCACCGTAACTAAAAAAACGATACCGGTTTTCTATTGCCTCCTGGTATACCTTCTTTATATTATCCAAACCCGCAAATGCCGAGACCAATAAATAAAGCGTGCTCTTGGGCAGATGAAAATTTGTAATAAGCGAATCAACTACGTTAAACTTAAACGGCGGATGGATGAATAAATCCGTGCGCCCCTGGGTATCTTTCGGCGCGGCACGGCTTAAAATTTTATCCTGGCTTGACTCAAGCGCCCTAGTCGTGGTTGTGCCTACCGCAAATACTTTTTTTGATTTGCGTTTTGTGTCTTTTATAAGACTTACTGTTTCTTTGGGAATTTGAAAATACTCTTCTTCCATTTTATGGCGCGAAATATCATCTTCTTTTATGGAGGCGAATGTGCCGTAACCTACGTGCAAAGTAACAAAGGCAATGTTTACGCCTTTTTTGCGGATTTTTCGCAGCAGATCTCTGGTAAAATGCAGCCCTGCTGTGGGCGCGGCGATTGAACCCTGTTTTTTTGCATAGACGGTCTGATATGTTTTCCTATCCGACAAAGAATCGCTTCTTTTTATATATTGCGGCAAAGGCACGTGACCTATTGCGTTTAACCTGTTTAAAATTCCCTGCTTGTTAAATTCGATTATCCTCTTTTTGAAATCGACTACCTTGAAATTTATTCCGTTATTGTTGATGGCGACTTCTTCGCCGGGCTTTAGCCTCGCCAAAGGCTTTATAAGAGCGCGAAACTGTTTTTTACCCACTTTTTCCTGCAAAAGCACTTCCACCTTTCCGCCAGTTTCTTTGCGGTTGCCGAATAATCTTGCCAATATTACCTTTGTATTATTTAAGACTAGTGTGTCACCTTTGGAAAAATAATCCGCGACATCATAGAAATTCCTGTGAAATATGTTTTGATTTGTTCTGTCCAAAACAAGCAAGCGCGACGCGTCCCTTTTTTCTAAAGGGAACTGCGCGATTAAATCTTTGGGTAAATCATAATCAAATTCGCAGAGTTTCATCTTTTGGAAAATAACCAGAATATTAAAGAAAGCACAATACTTACAATGATACTGGTAGTAATGGGAAAATAAAAAGAGAAATTCTCTTTCTGCACATGTATATCTCCGGGCAATTTTCCCAAAAACGGGATTTTGCCGACTGTAATTAATAAAATACCTACAAAAACAATGAATACGCCTAATATTATCAGCAGTTTTCCTATTTCGATGTTCGGCATACGTCGCGCTCCTTTAACGACGATAAACAACCGCAATATTTCTGGCAGTAAAAATTCAATTCTTTTGCTTTATTATGAGCATCTCTAAAACCTGACCTAAAATCAGAAAATAAAAACTTGGTATCTGATTTTTTGGAGACGTCCTCACCTATTTCTTTGATCAAATCCTGGTCCTGATAAGGGCTTACCAGTAAAGTCGTGGTAAAAAATTTAAATCCTTTATCCTTGGCGAATTTGTGCGTTTCTTCCAAACGAAGCCTAAAACAATTTTTACACCTCAATGGCTTATCCGGACTTAATTTTATGCGATCCAGATAACGATTCTCCTCATAATCGCCGTAA
Organism: Candidatus Omnitrophota bacterium; assembly: GCA_028711115.1. GTDB lineage: Bacteria > Omnitrophota > Gorgyraeia > Velamenicoccales > JABMQK01 > JAQTSV01. Next base: position 387,715 of record JAQTSV010000001.1, on the reverse strand, counting down.
TATAGCTTAATATTGAATATTTTCTCTAAATTTTCGGCTGCTTTTTTTCTTTTTGAATATTCTTCTTGGGGTTGTATGTTGGGATTATAAAAAAATCCTTCGACGCTAAAGCCTGCCTTCGTTAAATTATCGTACGGATAGATAGCGCAAGGAGCGCAACAGATATGCAAAAGCAGCTTCTTCATTTATCGGAACAATTCTTTCTGTTTCGGGGCAGATTGCGTGCCGAGATGTTCACGGGCCAATTTTGTCACCTCTCTGCCGCGAGAGGTACGTCTTAAGAATCCGGCCTTGAGCAGATACGGCTCAAGTGTATCCACGATTGTATCCGGTTCTTCGTTAAGCGTGGCGGCCAAGGCATCTATACCCACAGGGCCGCCTTCATAAGAATCTATAATTGTGGCGAGTATTTTTCTGTCTATGGCATCCAGTCCTGCCTTATCAATACCTATGCTGTTTAGGGCCTTGTCTGCGATATCGTGTGTAATCTTATTTTTGGCTTTAACCTGGGCGTAATCTCTTACGCGCCGTAAAAGCCGGTTGGCAATTCTGGGCGTGCCTCTTGAGCGATTGGCTATTTCACGGCAACCTGCCTCGTCGATATCTATACTCAGTATCTTTGATGAACGTTTTATGATAGACATTAAATCTTCGGCCTCATAAAAATCAAAATGGTGGAAGATACCGAATCTCGAACGTAGCGGCGCACCCAAGAGACCGCTGCGCGTGGTAGCGCCGATAAGCGTAAAACGTTTCAAGTTGAATTTTATAGTCCGTGCATAAGGACCTTTATCGATAACAAAATCTATCTGGGAATTTTCCATAGCCGGATAGAGGAATTCCTCCACTACCTTGGAAAGGCGGTGAATCTCGTCGATAAATAAAACATCACCTGTTTCTAAATTGGTGAGTATGCCGATTAAATCTCCGGCGCGTTCAATTGCCGGGCCAGAGGTGGCGGTAATCTTCGTACCCATTTCATGGGCGATTATTGAGGCGAGGCAAGTTTTGCCTAATCCCGGAGGTCCGGATAAAAGTATATGCTCCAAAGGTTCGTTTCTTTGTTTTGCCGCGCTGATGGAAACCCTTAAATTATCCACCAATGTATTCTGACCGATAAATTCATTCAGATTCACCGGCCGCAAAGACAGATTAACGACTATGTCCTCTTCTGTCTCCTGAGGCATAAAAACGTTTTTGGTCTTATCTTGGTCTTGCATATTATTCTGTCGGTGTTCTAACCTTGGAATCCGCTGCTTGAGTCTGACTTTGAGGCTGGGCCGGTTCGCTTACGTTGGCTTTTATATTGTCTTTATTGCGCATAATCAGTATATCGGAAAAAATATCTTTCTGGACGATAATGATTTCTTTCAGGCGTATCAATTCTAACACGGACAAGAATATAGCGATTATTTCTATCTTATTTTTTGCACGGCTGAATAAATCGAACAGGAAAATCTTTGATTCGCTCACCAAATAGTGCAAAATATCGTGCACCTTCTTTTCTACCGTGAATTCATCCTTTATAACCTCGAAGAACAATTCCTTGGGGACATCTTTTAATGCCTTGGTAAATGCGCTGATCAAGTCGAAAAGATTTGCCTCAAAATAAACACCATCCTCAGCTGTCACTTCTTTTTGCAGGCGCACAAAATGTTCCCTGCGGTATTCTTCTTTCTCGCGCAATAACATCGCCGCCTCTTTAAACCGCTTGTATTCCAATAACCTCTTTACCAACTCGGCGCGGGGATCCTCTTCTATCAGTTCTTCCTCGAGCGGTTTCTCGTCGGGCGGCAACAACATCTTGGACTTTATATGCATTAAAGTTGCTGCCACTACAATAAATTCGCCGGCGACATTCAAATCGAGCATCTTCATAAGTTCCAAATATTCCAGGTATTGGGCCAATATCTTAGAAATTGGTATATCATAGATATTGACTTCATTCTTCTTAATCAAATATAAAAGTAAATCCAAAGGCCCTTCGAATACATCGAGTTTTACTTTATAATAGCCCATTGCCTAACGCCTCTTTTACTTCCTTCATTGTGTTTGCGGCAAATTCAGCTGCCTGTTTTTGCCCGTCGCGCAGAATATCCGTTACCAAATCTTTGTGCGATTCAAAATGTGCGCGCTTCTGTTGAATCGGGCTGAGTTGTTCTATTAATATGCCGGCCAGTTTTTGTTTACACTCTGTGCAGCCCAGTTCTGCCTTGGTGCACCAATTGTATACTTCATCTTTTAATTCGGGCTTAAATACTTCATAATAATTATAGACATTGCACTGTTTGGGATGGCCTACGTCCGTCCTCTTTATCCTCTTGGGGTCTGTAAACATGCTGGATACTTTTTTCGTAATCATCTCTGGAGAATCAGACAGGGCAATTGTATTATCATAACTCTTGCTCATCTTGCGGCCGTCAATCCCCAAAAGCCTGGGGACTTTTGTGAGAAGAGCCTGAGGTTCAACGAATACATCTTTTTTATATAAACTTTTAAACCTGCGCACGATTTCCCTGCATATCTCCAAATGCGGCAATTGATCTTCGCCAACAGGAACGCAGTCTGCCTTATAAAGCAAAATATCCGCTGCCTGCAAAACAGGATAACCTAAAAATGCATAATTAGATATATCTTTGGCTTTCAGTTCCTTTTTCTGTTCTTTATAAGTAGGACAGCGCTCCAGCCATCCCAGCGGCACCAAACACGAAAGCACCATATAAAGCTCCAGGTGTTCTTTTACCTGCGACTGGACAAAAATCACACTGGATTCGGGATCAATGCCACAGCTCAACCAATCAATCACATTATCCACGGCAAAATTGCTGATTCCCGAAGGAGACTTATATTCGCTCATCAGCGCATGCCAGTCCGCAACCATAAAAAAGCACTGATATTCTTTCTGCAGTTTAAGCCAATTGTTTAAAGCGCCCACAAGATGGCCGAGATGCAATTTTCCTGTCGGCCGCATTCCGCTTAAAACTGTTTTTTTCATTTTAATTTTCCGCTCTATAAATTACAATGTCCTGGCTATTTTCTCAATGCCGTATGCCTCTATTATATCGCCTTCTTTGTAATCAGAAAAGCCCGAAAGAGAAATTCCGCATTCAAACTCTTCGGCTACTTCTCTTACGTCATCTTTGAAACGTTTTAAGGCTGAGATGTTCCCTTCAAATATTACCTGCCCGTCGCGCACAAGGCTTGCTGCGGCCTGGCGCGTTATCTTGCCTTTCTGCACAAGACAACCGGCAACTATTCCTGACTTAGACAGATTGAATACTTTCTTTACTATGGCCTTGCCGATAAAAATCTTCTTAATCTTCGGCGCAAGCAAACCTTCCAGGGCAGCCTTAATCTCGCTGATGAGCTCGTATATAATCCGGTAAGTGCGGATTTCTACTTTTTTCTCTGCTGCCAATTCCTTTGCCTTGGTATCAGGCTCAACGTGAAAACCGATAATTATGGCATTGGATGCTTCAGCCAAAATCACATCAGAGGAATTTATGGGGCCGCTGCTGGAATGTAAAATATTCAATTTAACCTCTGCGCTTATCAATTTGGCCAAAGATTCCTTTATCGCTTCCAGCGAACCCTGGACGTCGGCTTTGAGAATTAAATTTAATTCCTTTACCTCTCCTTTTTGGATTTTTGAATAGAGGTCTTCCAGGCTTATAAGTTTCGGCTCTATAGTAAGTCTTTCTTGTCTCGCCTGCATCTGCCGCTGATCGACGATCTCTTTCAGTCTTTTCTCATCGGTGAGCACGTAGAACTTTTCACCGGCCTCCGGCAATCCGGAAAGACCCAGTATCTCAACAGCCATACTGGGAGTCGCTATATCTATACGCTGACCAAGACTATTAATCATCGCCCGGATCTTCCCGTAATTTAAACCGCAGATAATATTGTCGCCTGTTTTTAAACTGCCACTTTGCACTAAGGCCGTGACAACCAATCCCTGGCCTTTGCTTAACTTTGCCTCTATTACTACTCCTGAGGCGGGTTTGTCGTATATGGCTTTTAACTCCAGCATCTCTGCCTCAAGCAGAATCATATCTAATAATTCGTCTATGCCCTGGCCTGTCTTTGCTGAAACGCCTATGGTAATGGTCTTGCCGCCCCAATCTTCGGGCATAAGGTCATGCTGCGAAAGCTGCCTTTTGACTTTATCTAAATCTATGCTCTGCTTATCAATTTTGTTAATGGCTACCACTATGGGCACACCTGCTGCACGGGCATGATCAATAGCTTCAATTGTCTGGGGCATGATGCCGTCGTCTGCGGCTACAACCAAAATAACGATATCTGTGATGTTTGCGCCTCTTGCCCTCATGGCTGTAAAGGCTTCGTGGCCAGGCGTGTCTAAAAAAGTAATTTTGCCTTTCTTTGTTTCTACACCATAAGCACCTATGTGCTGGGTGATGCCGCCGTGTTCTTTTTCTGCGACATTAGATCTTCTGATGGCGTCGAGCAGAGAAGTTTTACCGTGATCAACGTGGCCCATAAGCGTAATCACCGGCGGACGCGGTAAAAGCTCTTTTCCTGAATCCAAGGTGTGTACTTCCATAAGCGACTCTTCATCGGTCATCCTCTTCTTATATTCAAAACCAAAATCCTCCAGAGTTTTTATAACAATTTCCTCGTTCAAAATCTGGTTTATGGTAACAAACATCTTCTGTTTCTCAATTAAATATTTTATAAGAACGCTGGATTTCTCCTGAATCTTCACGGCCAAATCTTTGACGGTGATAGGGGCATTCACTTCTAAAGGCTTAAGATTTTTTTTGGGTTTCGGGGCTTGAATCACTACAGGCTCTTTGATTTTTTCTGCAACAACCGGTTTTTCTTTGACGGCTTCCGATAAAACAGCTGTCGTTTTCTTGGGAGGTTTTTCTGTTTCTATCTTTTGCTGCGGCTTTTCCGGAGAAATAACCTTAACAGGGGTAACTTTTTTTGTAACGCGTTCTTTAGCCAAAACCTGTTCTTTCTTTATTATTTTTTCCGGCAGCACAGTTGCACGAACCACCTCTTTTTCCTTAACTACATCCGGAGCAACTTTTTTGGAAACAGTTTTCTTAAGAGAAAGAGGTTTTTCTTTCTTTAATGGCACAACCTTTGCCTTTTTAGGCGCAGAAACCTTATGAACCTTTGCCTGCAGCGGTTGTTTTACCTCTGGCTTTTTTGCCTTCAGCTCTTTATCTTTCTTGGTTTGCGTCTTTTTAATTTTCATCAATATTCCTATCTCTTTAACAAATTTTTAGCTTCTTTTATAATCTTTTCCGCCTTTTTACCACCAATACCTTTTATCTGGCTTAAGGTTTCGACATCTGCATTAGCCACAGACTCCAAAGTAGAAAATCCGGATTCCACCAATAGGCTTAAGATTTTTTCTCCTACTCCGTGGATATTGGCCAAACTCTGTTCTTCCTTGGGCTGGACTTCTTCTTTTAATTCAGGCCTTGTGCGGATATCCAGTTCCCAGCCTACCAATTTAGAAGCCAGCCTTACATTCTGACCGTGTTTTCCTATGGCCAGAGATAACTGATCTTCCGGGACAATAACCTCGGCCTGCTGCCTTTCTTTATTCAGCTTTATCTCGCTTATCTTCGCCGGAGACAATGCTGCTGTAATATATTCGCGGATATTATCATTCCAGCGGATAATATCGATTTTTTCGCCCTGTAATTCAGAAACAATATTTTTTACGCGTGAGCCGCGTATACCCACACAGGCTCCCACGCAATCGACTTTTTCATCTTTTGACCAAACGGCAATTTTTGTGCGTTCTCCCGGCTCGCGGGAAATAAATTTAATCTCCACTATCCCCTCGAAAATCTCCGGAACTTCCAATTCGAAAAGTTTCCTTACGAAATTCGGATGCCTGCGGGAAAGAATTATCTGGGAACCCTTGGATTCTTTTTTAACCTCCAGGATGTAGGCCCTGATTCTGTCTCCCAGGCGGAATTCCTCGCCCGGCGTCTGTTCTTTATGCGGAATTATACCTTCTGTACGGCCGAACAAATCCACGCCGATATTGCCTTTTTCAAAACGATAGACGCTGCCGCTGACAATTGTGCCTACCTTGGCAACAAATTCATGATAGATAACATCTTTTTCGGCTTCTCTGATCTTTTGAATCATCACCTGTCTCGCGGTCTGGGCAGCTATGCGGCCAAAATCCACGGACTTGATTTCCTTATCGTCGCAAAAAGCACTGATCTTGCCGGTTTCGCGATCTATCTCTACTTTTATATTCTGCGCGTCCTTGGCTCCTATGGCCTTTTTTACCGCGCTGACCATTGCACTCTCCACGGCCGCCAAGAGAATCTCTTTATCTACGCCCTTTTCTCTCTCTAAATGCTCTAATATGGCTAATAATTCACTACTCATAATATCACCTTTTTTGCTTTGACTATTTCCTTAAAATAAACTGATTGCTCCTGATTTTTATCATCAACTATAGATATCCCTTCTGTATCTAATTTAATGAGCTTACCTTCTAATTCTAATTTACCATTCTTTGCTTCTCTTAAGAATATATGGATTATTTTGTCTAAATTGCGCCTGAAATCCCTGGGCTCAACCAAAGGCCTGTCCAAACCAGGAGAAGAAACCTCGAGGATATATCTATCGCTGAGTAGATTCTTCTCGTCTATAACCTGGCCAATCTGCCTATTCAGCTGCGAGCACTCCCCTAGGGTAATTCCTCCTTCTGTCCTGTCTATCAATAATCTCAATACTAAGCCCCTGTCGGATTTCATGCTTTTTAATTCCACAAGTTCAAATCCCAAAGGGCTCAAAATATTTTTCACATTTTCCTCGATTAAATTTAAAGTATCTCTGCCTGGCATATTCTTAAATTATAAACCCTTAACCGCTTCTTCTATTTTATCTAAATTAAATAATTTAACTTCTTTACTCTTTCTTGATTTGATTTCCACCTTTTTTTCCTTCAGAAATTTCTCGCCGATGGTAATACGTAAAGGTATACCCAATAAATCTGCATCTTTAAATTTTATGCCTGCCCTTTCATCGCGGTCATCTAAAATAACCTTCATTTTCTTCTTTTCCAGAATTTCATATACTTTTTTTGCGGCGGAGAATATGTCTTTATCGGTTACATTCACGGGAAGTACTAAAATATCATAGGGCGCTACTTCTTTCGGCCAGATAATCCCGTCGGCATCATTATTCTGCTCGATAATCGCCGGGATTAAACGGCTGATGCCAATACCATAACAACCCATAATGACCGGCCTTTCCTTGCCGGATTCATCCAGATATCTCAGACCGAATACATCGCTATATTTTGTACCCAGTTTAAAAATATGGCCTACTTCTAAGGCATTTATCTTGGTTAAGTCTTTTTTACAATGCGGACAGACATCTATTTCTGCATCATTGCCGCTTAAATAATTACCGCATATATTACACTTGTATACGACGTCTTCGCCGTTTTCCGCAGGCACCAAGAATTCATGCGATACATCTCCGCCGATTACGCCGGGATCGGCTTTAATACTTACAAAGTCAAGCCCGCATCTTTTGAATATATTCTCGTATGCCTTATACATCTTATCATAGATTTCGTCTAAGCCTTCTGTATCTTTATCGAAACTATAAGCATCTTTCATGATAAATTCACAGGCTCTGACAAGTCCGAAACGCGGCCTCAATTCATCACGGAATTTTGTCTGAATCTGATATAAAACAAAAGGCAGGTCCCGATAAGACTGAATGTAGCGGGAGGCCAAATCCGTAACCACCTCTTCATGCGTGGGCCCGAGGCACAGTTTCCTGCCTCTCCTGTCCTGGAATCTAATCATTACCTCGCCTAACAGCTCATCCCTTTTGGTCATCTGCCAAAGCTCAATTGGCTGGATTGAAGGCATCAATAATTCCTGCGAACCCAAGGCATTCATCTCCTGACGGATAATCTTATTTATATTATCCAGCACCTTTAATCCCAGGGGCAGATAAGAATAAACTCCGGAAATCAACATCTTTATCATGCCTGCGCGAAGCATCAGCCTGTGGCTTGTTGACTCGGCTTCTTCCGAAGCCTCTTTTAAGGTATGGATAAAACTTTTTGACCAATACATAAAATTATCTACCCTTTCTAACTGGATTTAAAAAAATCTTCCGTAAATTTTTTATCAAACTTCTTCAACTTATTTATAAATAAAGGCGCCGGGCCGGACTTTTTCCATTTGCCTGTAACCTTTTTTTCATCTGCATTCTCTTCCATTATCTCAAAAGAGAAAATATTTTTCAACAACACTTCGTTATCTTTGAATTCCCTGACTTCGGAAATGTAGGTCACTTTCCTGGAACCATCTGTTAGCTGCTCCTGATGTACGATAATATCTATGGCAGAGACTATCTGCTGTCTGATGATGCTCACCGGCAGCATGGCATTGGAGATTGCTATCATCGTCTCAATTCTGGATATGACTTCCTGCGGTGAACCGGCATGGATAATAGCCAAGGTGCCGCCATGGCCGCTGGAAATAGCCTGCAACATATCCAAAGCCTCGTCTGAACGAATCTCGCCCAAGATAATTCTGTCCGGGCGCATCCTCAAGGAGTTTCTGAATAAGTCCCTAATGGAAACAATGCCTTTTCCTTCCACATTTGCCTGGCGCGTCTCTAATCTTACGAGATTTTCCTGAGACAACTTTAACTCTGCGGTATCTTCAATGGTAATGATGCGCTCGTCGCTGGGAATATAATTTAAAAGCATATTTAAAGTTGTGGTTTTTCCTGTTCCTGTCGCTCCTGAGAATACAATGTTTAATTTAGCCTTCACGCTGGCTATGAGAAAATCCGCCATATCCTTTGTTAAAGTATCCCGGGAAACCAAATCTTCGATTGTCCTAATCTCTTTTAAGAATTTTCTTATAGTTATAGCCGGGCCTGTGAGAGATAAAGGCGGCAGTATAATGTTGACTCTGGAGCCGTCAGACAAAGACAGGTCCACATACGGGTTAGACTCATCTACGCGCCTTTTGGTAAAGGCAACTATCCTGTGGACAACAGTCATTAAATCTCTTTCGCTGTTAAATTTTATTGACGCCAATTCCATCCTGCCATTGCGCTCGATATAAATCTTATCGTGGCCGTTAACCATAATTTCTGTAATCTCGGGGTCATCTATGAGCGGCTTTAACTGCCCCAGGCCGATAATACTGTCCATTATCTCCCGGGCGATATCTTTGCGCATCTTTTCGTTCTTCAGTTCTTCTTTTTCTTTGCTGGGCAAAGTCTCTGCGATTTTATCAATATAAGATCTAATCTTTTCCTCGTTAATATTTTCCTGGAATAAAATATCATAATCATTAACCAATCTATGCTGAATCATCTTCTTTAAGTCTTCCATTTTTCCAAACCTCCTTCCATGAGTCTGAAGATTTTTGTCAGACAGACTGCATGTGAGCCTTGTTTTTTATCTCTCTTATTAAAACATTGATACAGCTATCCTGGGCTATTGTATTGATAATTCTCCCTTTTTTAAAAAGAATACCTTTTGTTTTTCCGAAAGCAATACCTATATCGGCATGCTTTGCTTCTCCGGGACCATTGACCATACAGCCCATAAGAGCAATGGTTAAATTATCTGTATTCCCGTGATTTAATTTGTTTAATTTAAGCGTAAGTTCCTGTGCTTTCTTCCTTAAATCTACTTCGCAGCGGCCGCATGTGGGGCAGCAAATATAATCTGCCCCGAATCTCCTTATGCCCAGCGAAACTAAAATATCTTTTGCAATCTTAATCTCCTGCAAAGGATTTTCCAGCAAAGACACTCTTATGGTATCACCTATGCCTTCCAATAACAATACGCCGATTCCCAATGATGATTTCACCATGCCTTGCCCTGACATACCTGTGGCAGTCACGCCCAGATGCAGCGGATAATCGTATAATCTGCTGATTTTACGGTACGCGCCTATTGTCTCAAGCATATCAGAAGACTTCAAAGAAATAACTATATTTTTTATGCCGAAGTCTTCCAGCATTTTTATAGAATCCTGAGTCTGCCTCACCAGAGCCAATTCCGTATCTTTCAATTTTAAGTAACTATCCCGCAAAGAACCGGAATTGGTGCCTACTCTTATAGGTATATTTCTTTCTTTCGCCTTTTTGGCTATTTCTTTTACTTCATTATTTTTAAAAATATTTCCCGGATTTAAACGTATCTTATCTACGTCTGAATCTATGGCCTTTAAAGCAAATTTATAATTAAAATGAATGTCCGCTACCAGAGGAATGCCTATCTGTTTTTTTATTTTGTAAAGCGCCTGGGCGTCTTCTTCGTCTTTCACGGCGACTCTTATAATTTCACAGCCTGCTTTTTCTAACTCGCTAATCTGCTTTAAGACTTTCTTTACATTTTTAGTAGGCACCTTTACCATTGACTGAATCAAAATAGGATGGCTGCCGCCTATATAGGTATTGCCGATTTTTATAACTCTTGTTTTTCTGCGTTTTATTTCGTGTGCCATTTTATTAAATAACCGTTTAATTTATCCCAGTAGCCGTATCTTATGAGGTCATTAAAAAGAATAAATACCGCAAGGATTAGAATAAAACCAAAACCCACGTCAGTAATTCTCTGCTCTACTTTATCGCTTAATGGTTTTTTGCGTAAATTCTCAATCCCCAGAAATAACAGATGCCCGCCGTCAAGAACCGGTATGGGCAGGACATTAAAAATCGCTAAAGCCAGACTAAACATGGAAGTCACATGCAATAAGGCATTGAAACCGTATTTAGCAGCTTCACTGGTAATATTAAATATTCCCACGGGGCCTGTCACTGCCTCTTTTAAAGAAAGGTGACCCAAGATCAGAGAGATTATCGCCTTGAACGTAAAGTATGTTAACTGCAATATGCGGAACAAACTCACAAAAAATGCCGCAAATATATTGTAGCGCTCTTCCACAATTTCACCGGAAGGAGCTATGCCGATAAAAGTAACCTTTCTGGTTTTGCCGAACAAATCCTTTTCTTCTTTTTCTTGCGGGGCAATGGAGAAACTGATTTCCTGGTTATTGCGCAAAACCTTTACCTCTACTTTATCCTTGATGGCTCTTTCTTTAATATTCACCAATACGTCAGACCAGTAATTTACTTTTTTTCCGTCTACGGAGATAATTCTGTCTTTTTCCAAAATTCCTGAGCTTTTTGCCGGCATGTTGTCCAATACCTGACCGATAGTTGTGTTCATCTGAGGATAGCCTATACAATAAACTGCCCACAATAACAGAAACGCCAGGATATAATTAAATAATGGCCCGAAGAATACAATCTTTGCCCTTTCTATGGGCTTACGGGAAAAATACTCCCAGTGGTTTCCTTTATATTCCTGGCGGCTGTCGCCTGCCAACTTGACATAACCGCCAAAAGGAATAAGGCAAATTTTAAAATCTATGTCTTTAAATTTAAAACCGAAAAGTTGCGTCCCGAAACCCAAGGAAAATTTTTCTACCTTTATGCCCAATCTCCTGGCCATAAATAAATGTCCGAACTCATGTACAAAAATTAAAACGCTTATGATGATTAAGAAAATTATTGTATTCATTTCGCCAATTCTCCGATAAGCTCCCGCGCCTGGACTCTTGCTGTATGGTCTAATTCCAATAAATCTATGAGTCTGTTGCTATTTTTTAAATCTTTATGTTTTTTTAATAATTTCTCAATCACGCATGGAATCTTTGTAAATATAATACGGTGATTTAAAAATGCCTCCACAGCTTCTTCGTTGGCTGCGTTCAGAACACAGGGAAGCATATTGCCCTGCGATGCCGCATAATAGGCAAGCTCCAGGCAGGGAAATTTCTTAAAATCAGGCTTAGCAAAAGATAAAGATTTTAACTTTGATAAATCCAGCTTTAACTGCCCATTGTTATACCAGCGTTCGGGAAAACTCAATGCATATTGAATAGGCAATTTCATATCTGTGACAGCTAACTGCCCCAGCATGGAACCGTCGATAAATTCAACTAATGAATGGATTATCGCCTCTTTATGCACTACTACTTTAATTTTTTCCAGTGGTATATTAAAAAGCCACCTGGCCTCTATGACTTCCAGGCCCTTATTCATAAGTGTAGCTGAATCTATGGTAATCTTTTTCCCCATCTTCCAGCGCGGATGTGCCAGGGCATGTTCAGGCGAAACATGTTTTAAATTGCTTTTTTTACAATTTATCAGCGGCCCGCCCGAGGCAGTCAAATATATGCGATTTATCATGCTGCGGTCATATCCTTTCAAACACTGGAATATTGCATTCTGCTCGCTATCTACAGGAATAATCTGAGATTTGGGATTTTTTTGCAATTGTTCTGTAATAATATGCCCGGCCACAACCAGCGCCTCTTTATTTGCCAGGGCTATTTTCTTATTTGACCTTATGGCTTCCAAAAGCGGCAATAAGGCAATGCTTCCTGTAACAGCAATAACCACTGTATCTACGTCTCTAAGAGAGGCAAGCCTGCAGACTCCCTCCAAGCCGGAAAAAACTTTTGTTCCTTTTAAACCTTTCTTGATTTGTTCTGCTTTCTCTTCATTGTAAACAGCTACGAATTCCGGCTTGAATCTTTCTATCTGATTCTTCAACGTCTTTATATTGCTGCCTGCGCTAATACCGATAAGGCGGAATTTGTCTTTGAACCTTCCCACCACCTCCAGGGTATTAGCGCCGATAGAACCCGTGGAACCTAAAATAACAATATTTTGTCTACTCATTTTTAAACTTGTTTATCGCATTATTATTGCGACAAAACTCTGTAAATATAAAAATAAAATACCGGCGCGGTAAATAAAAGGCTGTCAATTAAATCCATCACTCCGCCTATGCCGGGAAATACATAGCTCGAATCTTTGGCCAGACAATCCCTTTTGATGAGCGACTCTGATAAATCTCCCAAATGGGTGACTATGCCCAGACTAAAACCAATGAATATTAAATTAATATAGGAAAACACCGCTATGTCGGGTAAAAAAGATTTGCTCGCCAAGGCGGCTAAAACTGCAAAAAACAATCCTCCTATACTGCCTTCTATGGATTTCTTAGGGCTTATTTTGGGAAGCAAAATATGCTTACCGAAACGCGTGCCGATAAGATAGGCTCCTATATCGGTGACTTTAGTGATGAAAATCAAAGCGCCCAACAACGCAGCTCCGTGCGGCAGCAGTCTTATCTTGACCATAAAAGAAAAAAGCCAGGAAATATAAAGAATACCGAAAATAGTGGCAGAAATACTGAATAGCGCCTGAGAATTATCTTTTTTCACAATCTGCAGAACAAATAAAGAAATCAATCCTATGACGATAAAAAGCAATTCCCAACCCTTGGTCAATTCAAATCTATAAAATATAGAAAGCGGGATAATCAAGCCTACAATTGTGCCGAAGTATTTATATACCGGCACTCCTTTTTTCTCCACCAAAGAAAAGAATTCATACAAGCCGCCGAATGTCAGCAAAAGAATTAGCAGGATAAAAAACGGATTATAAAACAGTGCCAATATAGTAATCGTTACCAATGCTATCGTGCTAATTAGCCGGTGCGTAAGCATTTATCCCTCCAAACCTTCTCTCTCTTTTCTGGTATTCCCTTATGGCTTTTTCCAGGTCATCTTTTTTGAAATCCGGCCAGAGTTTTTTACAAAAATATAATTCTGCATAAGACAACTGCCAGAGCATAAAATTACTTATGCGCATCTCACCGCTTGTGCGTATCAATAAATCCGGATCAGGCAAACCGTCGGTATATAAAAATTGTGAAAATTTATCGTCATCTAACTTATTGATATCCAGCTCGCCTTTCTCAACTTTATTCACTATGTTTTTTACGGCCTTAAGCATCTCCGGGCGCGCGCCATAATTTAAGGCCAGATTCAGAATGAGGCCCGAATTATTTTTTGTTTTCTGCAAAACATCCGTAAGTAATTTCTTAAGGCTATCGGGAAATCTGTCTGTATCTCCCATTATCCTTAACTGGATATTATTCTTCATAAGCTTATTTATGTCTTTCTTTAAGAAATAACTTAATGCCCGCATAAGCATATCCACTTCGGCCTTTGGCCTCTTCCAATTCTCCGTGGAAAACGCATAGAGGCTTAAAACTTTTATTCCTAAATTAGATGCGGCCTCAACAATTTCCCTGACTACATTTATTCCTTCTTTATGGCCGGCTGTGCGGGGCAGATTGCGTTTCTTTGCCCATCTACCATTACCGTCCATTATAATTGCTATATGCTTGGGTAGATTGTTTCTATCGATCATCTCTTGTAAATTTTTTACGTATCCGGCCTATTGGTGCACCCTGTAATCGATATCGGGAAAAATATTATCTTTATATTCAATATCCCTTAACCAATTTTCGTCCACACTGTCTGATTTTATGTCTTCGTATAATTTAGTAAATCTTAAAAGATGGTCTTTTGTGCGTTTGATTGCATAATTTACGTGCGTGCCTGTGGCTATGATAAATGCCCAGTCCGAACTCTGGGCAAGCAATAATTCTCTCAGCGCCTGATTTAATGCGCGTTTTAATATCCCGTTTGTGTCGGGATGCGATTTTGCCAGCTCTACCATTCTCTCTGAGGCCTTATGAAGATAGCGATAAATCCAATCATTGCTGCCCTGCAGCCAGACTTCGCTATAACCTTTCCAGCCCCAGCTAGACATTGACGGCGTAATTACCTGATTCCTGGGATTTTCTGATAAGTACTGGCTGGGTGTAATCAGTTTTATCGTATCCTGGTCACAGGCAATCTTTCTCATCAGAAAATCTAACCACTGCGGGCCTTCAAACCACCAATGACCGAATAATTCAGCATCATAAGGCGAGATAATTATGGGTTTTTTGCCCATTATGCCGAATAAATGCTCCACCTGCTTCTGGCGGTTAAACATAAAATTACCGGCATGCTCGGCGGCTTTTTCCATCGCCATTTCAGGATTGTAAGGCTCTTTATGATTACTGTTATTGGTGATACGATAATATTTAATGCCTGTATTTTTGCGTATGCCGTCGGGATGGATATAGGGTTTAATATATTCAAAATCCAAATCGAAACCAATATCACGGTAAAATTCCCTGTAAAAATAATCTCCGGGATATCCTTCGATAGAAGACCAGACCTGCTTGGAAGATTCCATGTCCCTGCCAAAACAGGCGACTCCGGACCTGCAATACACCGGCGCAAATACTCCGTATTTTGGCCGAGGCGAGCCATGGAATATGCCGTGTGAATCCGTAAAGAAATATTTTAACCCCGCCTCTTTGAGTATCTCGTCGTGACCCGGCACATATCCGCACTCCGGCAACCAGATTCCCAGAGGCTTCCTCTCAAATACTTTCTCATAATAATCAACGGCTATTCTGACCTGCGCTTTTACAGAAGGCCTGCAGACATCCATCAAAGGAAAGTAACCGTGTGTTGCGCCGCAGGTAATAATTTCAAGTTTTCCCAAATCCTGAAATTTTTTAAAAGCCAAGACTATATTTCCTGAATATCTTTGGTAGATCTCGCGGATCTTTATAAAACGGTTAAGATACATTGCGGACAGCTTCTGGAATGCCGGTTCAGTGCGGGTTCTCTCTACTTCTTTATAAGCCAATTCTATTAATTTGTCCAGGTGCCGGGCATAGCGCATCTTTAATAAATCATCTGTTAACATGGCTATCAAGGTAGGCGACAAAGACATAGTCATACGGAAATCCACGCCATCATTCAACAGCTTTTCAAAGACCAAAATAAGAGGAATATAAGTTTCTGTGATGGCCTCATATAGCCAGTCCTCTTCCAGAAAATCTTCATATTCAGGATGGCGCACAAAAGGAAGATGGCTATGTAAAACTAAACAAAGATATCCTTTGGTCATTTTGTCTGTCTTTTTGATTCTGATATTCTTTTATCCTAAAAATTTAACCCGAGACTGAATTAGCCTCGGCTAAGAATTGGTGAGAATCCCTACCAACGAATATTATTTTTTCTTGCCGCTTCTGGGAAAGAATCCGGAAGAAGAAATATATTCACCGATTCTTCTCCTTTTGCCAACAGGAGAACTGCCGTATGGCCCAAAGCCATACAATTTCATAAATTCGTCATCCGGTATCATCCACTCTTCGTCGATAATCCAAGAAGGTCCGTCTAAAGGAGTGGTAACTGTGTTGGAACGCACAACCGTAATAAAAGTTCCGTCTTTTAACTTCAGACCTAAATCCACGCAGAAAGAACGCCCGCTGGAAACATTAATATACCAATTACTGGCCTCTGTATTAATTAAGATATCAAAATAATTATGCGCGTTACTACCATTAAAAATAATAAAACTCACATCGTATACCCTTAAAGCCCAGCTTGCCCTATGATATTGCTCGCCTAATCTTTCTCTGAGGTTATCTTTTGTATTTTGAGTCACTTCCCAATAGGAATGAATCCACCAGGGATCGCGAATCTGCAGGATGATTTTATTGTCTCCGTAACCTGCGGGCAAATCCGGGGCTGTAGGCCTGTGTTCACCCGAACCTCTCGGCCAAGAAGCAT
The DNA here is from genome assembly GCA_028711115.1 of Candidatus Omnitrophota bacterium. Lineage (GTDB taxonomy): Bacteria > Omnitrophota > Gorgyraeia > Velamenicoccales > JABMQK01 > JAQTSV01. The sequence continues at coordinate 371,159 of JAQTSV010000001.1, read as the reverse complement.
ATTTGGATTCCTCGACTGCAAACTGTTTCGACTTCTGAGATTCATCCAATCTGACAGGAGAACTGACTTGATGAGTTTTTCTTGATCTGACAGAAGAAATCTGGAATTCTTTGTTAAGCAGATTGGCTACTTTTCCCAAGAAACGTTTTATTATTCCTGATTTGTTTGCCGGATTCATATCTATTACACCCCCCCCTAAAAACCCTACATACCAAAACGGGGGACTTGACTCCCCCGTGAGAATTACGCTAAATTAAATGTATGCGAGACTTACTCCATTGTATTCATAAAGCTTACTGGGCAGTGGCCTTTTTAGCCAATTCTTCCTTTAGATTTTCTTCTAATTTATTCTTGAGCAAAGTCATCTGGTCTAAATCAGACTGAAGCTTTGTTATGTCATTTTCCTTTGTCGCGACGGCTGACTTTAACTTTTCAATCTCCTGATCCTTATCCTGCAAGGCAGTAGTTAATGACATTTTTTCATTTCTAAAATTATTGACCTTCTCTTCCATATCTAATCTGAAGGCCATTTCTTTTTCAAAAAGTTTTTTATATTTACCTGCCTCTGCGCCTGTGTTGAAGGCGAGAATAAAACCAATTATAGCCAGCACCATAAAAATAGGTAAAAGTATAATTCTGCCTTTGCCTCCCAACGCTGCCTCTTTCTTGAACTCCATGCTGCCTCCTTTTGCTTTATTCGGAAACCAAGATTTTAATTATACCTTACTATACTATAATATTACTATTTTAAATTCTCTACAGGTTCTTTAAGCTGAGTGTCGGCCTTTGTTTCTTCTGTCTTCGCTTCTTCGGATGCTTTTGCCTTGGTTATGTTGGGCAGTATGACAATTTCTACCCTGCGATTCTTCTGTCTGCCTTCTCTATTATCGTTGGAAGCAACTGGACGATATTCACCGTATCCGATGAAAGATAATCTCTGCGGTGCTATGCCCTTTTTAATCAGATAGCTTAATACGCTCTTTGCGCGGGCACCAGATAATTCCCAGTTGGATTCCCAGCCAGAAACCTTGATAGGCTGATTATCAGTATGGCCTTCAATTCCTACATTCATGCCAGCAGCACCATCCAATAAGACAGAAGCCACTTTGTCTAAACTTCCGTAGGCGCTCTTCTTAATGGTTGCCTTGCCGGAATCAAACAAAACTTCAGATAAAAAAGTAACCACTAAACCCTTGTCCTGCATGGAAAGACTTACTTCTTTAGCGTCGATCTCTTTCTTTAGTTTATCCTCCAATGTTTCCTTGGCTTTGCTAAGCTTTTCTATTTCATCAGAAAGCTCATGAATCTTTAATAAATCCGAGGTTCTTCCCTTTTGGAAAATAACCGTGCAACCGGCAAAATTCGCCAAAAAAGCCAAAATTAAAAATACCTTGAAAAAAGTACTGACTTTCATTACAACCTCCTATTTGCCTATGGATTAGACCTATTAGTTAACTTTATAAAATGTTATTTTTGATCCTGAGAGTCTAAAAATGGTGTGAATATAAAATTATCACAATCCAGTTATTAAGTCAAGGGTTATTTAAAAAGCAAAGATTTATAACTTTATTATTTTAATATAGTTTCTTCCCTGCTGGAACCTACAGAAATAAGCTTTATCCTGCCACCAGTCAAGTCCTCTAAAGCGCCAAGATATGACCTTGCCTGCTTGGGCAAATCCTTGAAATCTCTTGCGGCGGTAGTATCGCTTTGCCATCCGGGAAATTCTTTATAAACCGGCTTGATTCTATCCAAGCCGCCTGCCTCTTGAGGAAAGTCATAAAATAATTTATTCTTATATTTATATGCAACGCAGACCTTTATGGTCTTTAGATTATCTAAAACATCAAGTTTTGTCACAGCTATTTCATTTGCGCCATTTACCATCACGGCAAATTTAACCATTACACTATCAAACCAGCCGCAACGACGCGGCCTGCCGGTTGTGGCGCCATATTCCTTGCCGCGCTCACGCACGCATTGCATAAGCTTATTATCAAACTCCGTAGGAAACGGCCCCTCACCCACCCTTGTGGCATATGCCTTTACCACGCCCATTACCTTATTTATATATACCGGGGCCACACCACTGCCTATACACGCCCCGCCACTTACAGAATTAGAAGAAGTAACAAAAGGATATGTCCCGAAATCGATATCCAGGAAGGTTCCCTGCGCCCCTTCAAATAAAATGGACTTTTTCTGTTTTATCGCCTTGTTAAAAAGAAGTGTTGTGTCAGTCACATATTCTTTTATAATCTTTCCGTAAGCAAGGTATTCTTTATATAGTTCTTCAAATTTAAAACCGGGGTGGCCGAAGGCATTCTTAAAAATATCATTCTTTTCCCTCAAATTGTCTTTCAATTTCATCTTTAGAATATCCGGACACAATAAATCCTTAATCCTAATACCGCAGCGGGAAAATTTATCCACATAACAAGGGCCTATGCCTCTTCCGGTTGTGCCAATTTTAAAGTCGCGTTTTGTTTCTCTCAATTTATCCAAAATCCTGTGGTAAGGGAATATTACGTGGGCAATTGCGGATATCTTTAGATTTTTGCCTATTTTAACTTTCTGGCCTTTCAAAACAGAAATTTCCTCGATAAGCGCCTGCGGGTCGATTACCACACCATTGCCAATAACACAAACCTTATCTTTATATAATATTCCCGACGGAATAAGATGGAAAATATATTTTTTGTCTTTTATGACAACTGTGTGGCCGGCATTATTGCCTCCCTGGTAACGCACAATATAATCGACGTCGTTAGACAAAAAATCAATTATCTTGCCTTTTCCTTCATCTCCCCACTGTAACCCTACAATAACTGTATTCATTTTTATCTTTATATCCCTAACGGTTATTTTACAATACTGCCGACTATGTTAAGCTAACGGCGACATTGTAAAAATCTTATTGGCAATATCAGGATGCTGTGCGATAAAACGCAGTTCGCCTTCTGTGAGAGGTTTTTGATTATGGACATTGGCGTATCTGACCAGCTCTAAAATCTTGGTTGCCTGTTTGTCGTCTTTAAACTCAATCTCCAAGTTATCGAAGACATTCCTAAAACCCTTTATCCCGGAATATTCGCCGGCGGTAATCTGCCTGCCGGTCTCGATAATCTCCGGTTCGCCTCTGCCCAACTCCTCAAAATCATAAAGCTCGTAATTGCGCCTGTCCTTTAATGCTCCATCGGCATGGATACCGGACTCATGTGCGAATGCATTGGCTCCTATGCCCGGCTGATTTATAGGTATAGGCACACCAAATGCGTATGAAGCGTATTTGCATAATTTCCACGCCTGCTTTAAATCAATGCGTTCATCCAGCAAATATTTCCCTTCCATTCCGCTTCCGTATTTAATTGCGAGTATCACAGAAACCAAATCCGCATTGCCGGCACGTTCGCCCATTCCATTTACGCAGGTATTTATATAGGCATTCACGCCGGCATCATTGGCTGCCTTTGCCCCCATTACGGAATTTGCCACCACCATACCCAAATCGTTATGACAGTGCAATTCTATGTCTATCTTTACTTCCTTGGCTAATTTGTTTATCCTTTCATAAATAGAGAAAGGGGAATCATATCCCAATGTATCACAATACCGGATACGGCAGGCGCCGGCTTCCTTGGCAGCTCCGGCAAACTCGATTAAATATTCCATACGGGTTCTGGAGGCATCCTCTGCATTGACACCGACGCTCTCCGCCCCTTTGGATTTCGCTAATTTCACGGCCTTAACCATTTCTTCTATTACAGATTTATGGTTAATCTTACCCTGAAATTTGTGGACAATCATCTGATCTGAAGTCGATATGGAAAGATTTACGTGTTTTAATTTGGGCACCAACTTAAAACCATCATCAACATCTTTGGGAATTGCACGCAGCCATCCTTCCAGTCGTATAGGTTTAAGCACCTTCAGCTCCACCAATTCTAAATTTGCATTCAAATAATTCGTCTCGTGGCGGGTTACGGGAAAACCAAATTCAGACTGGAACACCCCTAAATCATTAAGGTAAATATTAATCATTGTCTTCTCTAATTTGGAAAGACAAATCCGCGACGTCTGCACTCCGTCTCTGTTGGTTACATCAATAATATGAATTTTGGGTTTCTTATTCATAACGGTTCTCCTTAATAAGACTACAATTTATTTAGCGTTATTATCCGCCGGTGGCTGTTTAGCTTTCGGCGGAAAAAGTTTTTCCAGCTCTTCTACACTAGGCACGCCTTCAGAACTAAAAATTTCTTTATTGTTGACTAAAAATGTGGGGCCGAAAACAACTTCCAATTCCTGCGTCAGTTTTATAAAACCCCGCAGCAACTCTTTGCCTTCCTCGCCCTGAGCGCAGCTTTTTAGCTTAGCCGAATCTATATCGAATTTTAAAGTGCAATCGTCCCACCATGAACTCTCGATATCTGAAAGCCGGCAGGAAAGATAATCCCATATTTTGTCCGGATAGTATTTATTTATGCAGGCAGCACGTAAAAATTCCTCAATCTCATATCTTCCGCCTTTAGCAATAAAACCGGATTCCGGCTCTTCTATGGCCAGGAAATTTATATGCATATCGATATCTTTATTCTTACTTTTCAGCGACTGCAGCACTTCTAAAGTCTGGGTTATATTTTTCGTGCCTGTATCGAAAAATACATCTAATCTGTTGGGTATTTCTTTTCTATCGGTTAAATACGATACACCTGTGAAACCCGGCTCCAGAACATAATAACTGTCAACACTTTTGGCTATCTGGCTTATCTGTGAAATAACTTCTTCCGACGGCTGATTAATCAAATATGCCGGCAGCATTTTAATTCTTAGTTTTTCTATCAGCGCCTTTGCGTCCTTAGTATCTTCAGTAATATATTCCGCCTCTAAATTAGGCAGCATATTTTTTATTCTTTCAAGCGCGGATTCGATATTACAGGTCTTGCACGTCACGGGTTTGATTATGGTTAATTTGACGGGCTTTATTTCTGAGAAAATGCACTTGGCTTCCAATTTTCCTGCGTTTTCGCACTTAGGTACAAAACCCGGCTTTCTGCAATCTTTATCAGTAAAACAACTCGGGATAATTGCGCTGATTTCAGAATCATCTTCTATGTCCTTGTTCAAATCAATGTGTTCTGTTTTGACAGAAAGCGGCTTCTGATCGCCCTGAAGACTTTGTGCCGGTTCTATGGTCAGATTTATTTTTGTCAGTTCTCTCGACTGCCAGGCAGTCTGGATAAATACAACGCCATTTACTTCTGTATTGCTTGCTGACTTAAAAGGATTATTGGAATCTATCCAAACATCGACTCCTTTTATTCCGTTGAGAATTTCCTGGGATTGCTCTTCTCCGAGATAACTCAATACCATAACGACATCGGCCTTTTTACCCTCTTTAACTTCTTTAATGATAGCTGGTAAAAATTCTTTTGGTGAAACATAGGGAAGCTGCGTCTTGCTTTTTACTTCTGCATTGGTTATTCCGATTATTGCGATTTTTACATCACCGATTTCTTTTATAAGATATGGCTGAAAATTATCTTTTATATTCGCGCTGAGGTAAGTAAATTTATATTGGCTCATCGCATCTTTTAAAAAGCCGTCCCCGAAATTAAACTCCTCGCTGGAAATTAAAAATGCGTCGCAACCCATCTTGGCCAAAGATCCCATGTAGAATTTGGTGCGTTCTTTGTCGATTTCTGTGGTTTGTGTACTACCATCATAACTGCCGCCGGCAAAACTGCCGCCGGTTTCCAGAACCAGTACATTTTTGTTTTCGTTTCTTATCTTTTTAATCGCAGTTGCGCGCCGGGATACGCCGCCGGCAGGATCACGCGGGCATCGGCAAGGATAAAGACTTGCGTGAGACTGCCCCGAAACTACAATGACAATTTCCTCTTTGGCAAAAGACAAAGAAATAAAACTAAACAGAAAAATAACAACTAATAGGTTTATGAGAGTTCTTTTCATAGTTTAATAACCTTCACCTCTTTAATGTATTTTAATTTTTTAATCGATTCTAAAACTTTAGGGGAAGGCTGGCTATCAATATTTAATACGGTTATTGCCTCGCCGCTCTTCTTTAATCTGCCGAAAGTCATTCCTGCAATATTTATGTCGTGCTTACCTAATAATGTCCCCAGATTGCCGATAATTCCCGGTTTGTCCAGATCGTAAATAATGAGCATATGTCCGTCGGGGATTGCCTCAACATAAAAATCGTTAATCTTGACTATCCTGGGGTCTTTCTTGGTAAGAAGCGTGCCGGCAACGCGGAATCTGCTCTCCTCGGTTTTAACCTCCAGGCTAATTAAATTCGTAAAATCTTCTGCATCGCTTGATTTTTCCTCCGTGACTTTTATGGAGCGTTCCTTGGCTAATGACAGGGCATTAATAAAATTCACCGTATCTTTTAAAACAGGAGTAAGCAATCCTTTGAGAACTGACATGGTCAGGGGAGTTGTGTCGAATTTGGCAACTTCTCCGGAATAATTTACTTCTACACCACTTATCCTTCCCTGCGCCAACTGGCCCATAAATAAACCCATCTTCTCTGCCAGGTTAAACATTGGTTGTAATGCTTTGTAGGTCTCGGTATCCACCGACGGAAAATTAGCGGCATTACGAATGCCTAAACCCAAAAGAGCATCCCTTACCTGTTCTGCAATTTCTACAGCCACATTGACCTGGGCCTCTTCAGTAGAAGCACCCAGGTGGGGCGTGAGAACAACATTGTCAAAATTTGCCAAAGGCAAATCCTTGGGTGGCTCATTGGTATAAACATCCAGAGAAACCCCTGCGATTTTTCCTTCCTGCAAGGCCTTGGCCAAATCTTCCTCGTTTACAATTCCTCCGCGTGAACAATTAATAATGCGCGCGCCTTTCTTTAACAGGGGAATTTGTTTTGAGGAAATCAGGTTCTTTGTCTCTTCAGTTAATGGCACATGGAAAGTTATATAGTCGGATTCAGAGAATAATTTATTCAAGTCCACCAATTCTATGCCTAATTTTCCCGCGGCTTCCTTGGAAAGAAACGGATCATAGGCAATAATCTTCATACCAAAACTCATTGCCCTCTTTGACACTGCCTGGCCAATGCGTCCCAGGCCGACAACGCCTAAAGTTTTATTGTATAATTCTACGCCGGTAAATTTTGAACGGTTCCACTCTTTTGCCTTCATGGATTTATCCGCAGCGGCGATATTTCTGGATAATGAAAGCATCAAAGCCATAGTGTGCTCTGCCGTAGAAATCGTATTTCCCGACGGAGAATTCATTACAATAATACCTTTATTCGTAGCTGCTTCCAGGTCGACATTATCCAAGCCTACGCCGGCGCGGCCAATAATCTTAAGGCTGCTGGCATCGATTATTTCCTTGGTGACCTTCGTAGAGCTGCGCACTAAAAGGGCATCGTAATCTCCGATTATAGATTTCAGCTCCTCGGGTTTTAAACCGGTCTTTACATCAACCTTGAAATCTTTATTTTCTTTGAGGACCTTTAACCCCTGTTCAGATAATTTGTCACTGACTAAAATTTTATACATGTAGCACCTCTTGATTATTTCAGCCTAAAAGTTTCTCTATTGTTTTGACGCCTTTTCCTTTTTCGAACTTATAACCCATCTTGGATAAAACTTCCTCTAACGTCTCGATACAGACTATCAAATCTTTTTCCCTGATAAAACCCATATGTGCTATCCTGAAAACTTTGCCTTTAAGCTGTGATTGCCCTCCGGCAATACCTACGCCATATTCATCGCGCATGGTCTTGACCAATTTCTCTCCGTCGATGCCCTCCGGTACTCTTACAGCTGTAAGCGAATCAGAAGAATCTTTTCCGGCGTATAACTCTAAGCCCAGACTAATCATAGCCTGCCTTGTTGACTGAGCCAGTTTTTTATTGCGCGCAAATATTACCTCCAGTGTCTCCTGGCGCATATCTTTCAGGACTTCATCTAATGCTATGATTATGCCGATTGCGGGAGTAAAAGGAGTGTCCGTAGCCGCTAAGGCCTTTTTGCTGAGTCGTAAATCAAAATAATATCTGGGGGTCTTGCAGAGCTCAACCAACTTATACGCTTTAGGGCTTACGCTTATAAAACCCAGACCCGGCGGAAGCATCAGTCCTTTCTGCGAACCGCTGACCACCATATCTATCGACCAGCCATCTGTCTTTATATCAATGGCACCTAAACTGCTAATCGCATCCACGACTAAAATTGCATTTGTATCTTTTACAATTTTGCCTAATGCTTCGATATCATTGGAAACTCCCGTAGAAGTCTCGCAATGCGTGGCAAATACCGCTTTTATATTTTTATCTTTGTCTAAAATATCTTTTATGATTTTGGGATCGACGGACTTGCCCCATTCCACCTTTACTAATTCTATATTGGCACCGTACACTTTGTTTAATTCTGTCCACCTCTCGCCAAATTTTCCGCCGTCGATGACTATGGCTCTGTCGTTTGCTGAAATTATATTAGCAACGGCTGCCTCCATTGCGCCTGTGCCGGAAGAAGCAAGGATATAGACATCGTTCTTTGTCTGGAAAACATATTTTAAGTTTTCCTCCACCTCTTTTAATACGACCTGGAATTGCGGCGTGCGGTGATGGATTATTTTTTTGGCTAACGCCTTACAAACATAAGGCGGCAATGGTGTGGGGCCTGGAGTAAGCAAATAATTCTTTTTCATTGAATCCTATCCTCCCTAAGAACATGAATGATGATTTATCTATTTACTTTTTTTTGTTAACTTTTCCGGTGATAACTTCGTCGATAATTCCGTATTCTTTTGCTTCCTGAGCCGACATAAAATAATCCCTGTCAGTATCTTTTTTGATTTTGTCTAAAGACTGCCCTGTATGCAAAGCCAGTACTTCGTTTATTTTGTCACGCAGGCGTAAGATTTCTTTTGTCTGAATGGATATATCGACCGCTGCGCCGGTCACGCCTCCCCACGGCTGATGAATCATAATGCGGGAATTCGGCAGTCCGTATCTCTTTCCTTTTGTGCCTGCAGTCAAAAGTAAAGCACCCATACTGGTTGCCTGACCTACACAATATGTAGCTACATCGCATTTCACAAATTGCATTGTATCGTAAATTGCCAAACCGCTGGTTACAGATCCGCCCGGCGTATTGATATACATACTGATGTCTTTATTGACATCTTCCATTTGTAAAAATAATAACTGGGCGATGATTAAATTTGCGATCATATCGTCGATGGGCGTACCCACAAAGATGATACGATCCTTAAGAAGACGGGAATAAATATCGTAAGCCCTTTCATAACCCCTGGAAGTCTGCTCAATTACCATAGGAACCAATGTCTGCATCTTCTCCATTTATTACCTCCTTTTATTAAACTATGACTTTAATCTTTTAATCTATGCCACCCACTCTGCATTTTTGAATAAAAACTCCATAACACTGTTGGGCATGTGGTCATCCCGGGAAATTTTTTCTAATTTGGCGATTTCATCCAACACCAAGAATATCCTTACTTCTTCTAATGCCTGATCTTTTAATTTCGGCTCTAATTCCTTTTCTTTTTTCTCGATTTCCTCTTTGGGCATATTGTTTTTTGCAAAATAATCGTGTACTTCGTGATGCAATTCATGTAATCGCCTCGCTACCAAAGATTCAGGAACGGTAAATTTTGCATTTTTTAAAAGGTGGTCTATGACTTCGCGCTCTAATTGCATCTTATTCTCTGATTCCTTTTGAATAACGAGCTGTCTCTTTAATGCCTCTTTAAATTCATCTAAGCTTGAGTAACCTAAGCCATGGGCAAAATCATCACCAATCGCATCTACCTTTCTTAACTTTTTTATGTTATCCAGGGCCTTTTCCAAATCTTCACTTTTTACCTCATTTGATCTTTTCTTTATTTTGATATTTTTATAATCTTTTACGTCGATGTCTGGCCGTATCTCCACCTTTGCCTTGTAACGCAGGGTAGCGCCTAAATTCACATCTGTTATCTCCGGCAAAGAAATCACATCCAGATTTTCTTTCTTTAAAGCATCTTCATATGTCTCCGGCAGAAGCTGCCTTATTACTTCTTCCTGCGCAAGTTTTGAGTGGTGTTTTTCCAGGATATTGCGCGGCGCCGTGCCCGGACGAAAACCCGGTATTTTGGCACTCTTCTTTATCTCTTCGTATACGGCATCAAACTTTTGCTTTACTCTATCCTGACTGACTTCTATATCTAGTTCTCTCTTCAGTGCATCCAGCTTATTTACGCTTACCTTCATATTCTCTCCCGTAGTATCTAAAAATTATTGAGTCGCCGTTAATCACATCCTGAATTTTTCGCCCAAATATATCTCTCTTGCCTTGGGGCTACTTACCAAATCGTGCGCTGAGCCGGAAATAAGGATTTTTCCGTCGGCGATTAAATATGCCCTGTCGGTAATGGATAGTGTTTCGCGCACATTATGATCAGTCAGCAAAACTCCCAACCCTTTCTCCTTTAGTCCTTTTATTATCTCCTGCGCGTCAGCAACCACTATCGGGTCTATGCCGGAAAATGGTTCGTCCAACAAAATAAACGACGGGTTGGTGACTAATGCGCGGGTTATCTCCAGCCTTCTTCTCTCGCCGCCTGACAATGTATAAGCCCTGCTTTTTGCCAGATGGGCAATGTTTAATTCCTCTAATAAATTAATCAATCTTTTCTTTCTTTCTCTTCTGGATAGCGGCAGGGTTTCCAATATCGCCATGATGTTTTCTTCTACGGTGAGTTTTTTGAACACCGAACTCTCCTGGGCAAGATAACCTATACCAAAACGGGCACGCCTGTGTATGGGCAGATTCGTGATATCCTGATTATCAAAATTAATATTGCCTTTCTCGGCATGTATAATTCCCACAATCATATAAAAAGTGGTGGTCTTTCCTGCACCGTTAGGGCCTAAGAGACCGACGATCTCGCCTCTCTTTACTTCCAAATCCACACCGTTTACCACCATACGGCCGTTGTAAGACTTGCATAAATTTCTTGCTTCCAATAACTGCATATTATTTCGTCTCTGGCTTTATATCTTGTGTTATCTGTTGTGTTGTGCTCTGTTTTGAATAGAAAACTATCTTAGGGTTCCCGACTAAAGATATTTTCTGGCTTTCGGCATCGTAGGTAGCCTGCTGGCTATAGGAAATATCCTGACCGCGCACTATCTTTACATTGCCTTCAGCTATAACCTTGACAATCTTCTTTGTATTTTTATCAAAATATGCTGTCATCTTATCGGCGTATAACTGCGATTCTCCGTCGTCGGACTTTACATTATCCCTGAAAACTGCTGTCTGGCCCTGATAATCTACATCCAAAGGGCCGTCGCAGGTAATCGTAGTCTTTTTCATTTTTCCCTGAGAATCGCTATCGCTGTTAATATCCACCTGTACATCTTTATTTAGACTAATCTGTTTTAAATCAGTATGACCTACAGCTCCCATACCTTCGGCAGTCATACCGTCTTTATAAATATTTACCTTATCCTGTGTGGACACCACCTGATTTTTCTGAAACCAATCCAATGTATCGGTCATCACCTTAGCCCCGGAATCAGAAGTAATCACCACATTGTCCTGCAGGTGCATCTTGCCTTCTGCGCGGTCAAATGAACCTGTGTCTGCGGTCAAAACCATGTTGTCTTCTTTACCATATAAATTTGCTTTGACATTGGTCAGATTGGCTATGTTACCGAATACCTCCAGAGTATCGCCCTGCATATCCCATATCTTCTCATTTTTTTCACCAAAGTTGCTGAGGCTAAAACCCAGCATCTTCTGGTCGCTTTCTTTGTTATTCGCTGCAGCAACATCCAAACATAAAATCCCCAAACAGATTAAAATAAAGAAAACAGATATACATCTGCCTAAGGATTTATCCTTCATAAATTTTTAACGCCTCCTGCCATCTATCCTGAGACTTCAGAATAAATTCAGCCACTTCGCGCACTGCCCCTCTGCCGCCTTTTTTCTGGGTAACATAGGAACTTATCTCCTTTACTTCCGGACAGGCATTAAAAACAGCCACGGGAAAACCTACTTTTTTTAGAATGCAAAGATCAACCAGATCGTCACCCACAAAACAAACTTCCGCGTCAGTTACGCCGTAATCGCTGAGTATATTCTCGTATATTTTTGTCTTGGGAAAAATATTTTCGTAGACTTTATCTACATGCATATCCCTTGCCCGAGGTTTTATCGCCTTTGAGCCTTTGGCAGTAATAAGAATTGTTTTTATGCCCATACGGTACAGAAGATATACGCCCAGGCCGTCGTGCACATCAAATAGTTTTAAATCCCTGCCTTTGCTGTCATAGATAATGCGGCCGTCTGTCAATACACCGTCAACATCTAAAATCAGAAGTTTTATTTTTCGTGCACGTTCCTGAATAGTCATAATCCTTATACTAAACCGGCTTTGAGTAAGTCCTGGACATCGAGCATACCCACAGGACGATGAGATTTATCCACTACGGGGACTTCGTCTATCTTTTTCTCTTGTAAAATACGCAGCGCCTCGGCAGCCAACTGGTCTTTAGTTACTGCCACGGGGTTTTTAGTCATTACGTCTTTTATTTTAAGGACAGGCAGATTTTTATTTCCATCCATATGACGGCGTAAATCTCCGTCGGTAAAAATACCCACCAGTCTTCCCTCTTTATTTACTATGGATGCTGCGCCTGCGCGCGCCTTTGTAATCGCATAGAGCACTTCTTTCACAAGTTTGTTTTCCCTGACAATGGGATTGCCAATTCCTTTACGCATAATATCTTCCACTTTAAGCAAAAGCCTTCTGCCTAATGAACCGCCCGGATGATAGAAAGCAAAATCCTCTTCCTTGAATTTCTTTTCTTTAAGAAGACAGACGCAAAGCGCATCTCCCATTGCTAACATTACCGTGGTAGAGGAAGTAGGGGCCAATCCCAAGGGGCAGGCTTCTTTTTTTACGCTTACATCAAACACTACGTCGCTATATCTTGCTAAAGTAGATTTTTTATTCCCTGTAAATGATATGAGTTTTACGCCTATTTTTTTTATAAGCGGCAATAATTTTCTTACCTCTTCTGTCTCGCCGCTGTTGGATAATGCAATAACTACGTCATCCTCGGTTACTCTTCCCAAATCGCCGTGAATTGCCTCGGCCGAATGTAGGAATAAACTCGGCGTGCCGGTAGAAGACATCGTGGCAGAAATCTTCTGGGCAATGATACCGGCCTTGCCCATTCCGGTCAGAACCACCCTGCCTTTGCAGCGGCCAAGAATATATATTGCCCGGTCAAAATTCTTATCCAGCTTTCTAGCTAAGTCCTTAATTGCCAGCGCTTCAATATCCAATACCTTTCTTGCTTGTCTTATATGAGTAGACATATTCACCTTAACCTGTTTTTTAAAACTATCCCGTCTATTTCTTGGGTAATTTTTAGGATATTTTCCAATTCTTTCAAAGAAATCGAATTCGGCCCGTCGCAAAGCGCCTCGTCAGGAGCCCTGTGCGCTTCCAGGAATAATCCGTCGCAACCAAAGGCAATCGCAGCGCGGGCCAGACTTGCCACAAATTCTCTCTGACCTCCGGAGCAATCGCCTCTTCCGCCCGGCAGCTGCACGCTATGCGTAGCGTCAAATATCACCGGATAACCAAATTGCCGCATCAACGAAAGCGCCCTGAAATCGCTGACCAAATTATTGTAACCAAAACTAACGCCTCTTTCCGTAATCAGGATATTTTTATTTCCGGCGGATTCAATCTTTTTTACTATCGGGCCCATATCCCAAGGGGCCAGGAATTGCCCTTTCTTTAAATTGATGACTTTTTTGGTCTTGGCTACCTCTACGATAAGATCTGTCTGGCGCGATAAAAATGCCGGCACCTGAATTACATCCAAAACTTTTGCGGCCTCTTTTACCTCTGACCTGCAATGCACATCGCTTAATACCGGCAGCTTCAGGTCTTTTTTCACTTTGGCTAAAATCTTTAGCCCATTCTTTAAGCCGGGGCCCCGATAAGAATCTAAAGATGTGCGGTTTGCCTTATCATAGCTCGATTTAAAAATAAACTTAATACCCATGCTGTCGCATATCTGTTTTATTTTGCGCGCATGATATAAACTGGACTCTTCCGATTCGATTACGCACGGACCGGCGATAAGCACAAAAGGATTCCTTGCGCCAATCTTAATATCTCTTATCTTTATCTCTTTTACCATAATAATGCTCCCTAATTATTGATATTCTGCCTTACGCGGATTAAATCTTCGGGAGTATCCACTCCGTAGGTTTCAAATTTCGTCTCCACGACTTTAATCCTGTAACCGTTCTCTAAAATACGCAGTTGTTCCAACTTTTCCAGTTTTTCTAATGTGGATTGGTTGAGATTTTTATAAGTAAACAGAAAATCCTTGGTATACGCGTACAAACCGATATGTTTATAGTAACAAACTCCCTGCGTTTCTGCGTCTCTTAAAAAAGGTATGGTTGAACGCGAAAAGTACAGGGCAAAATTATTCTTGTCGAATACGACTTTTACCACATTGGGGTCGCCTATTTCGTCGGGACGCTCGATTTTCTTTATCACAGTGGCGACGACTAAACTCTTGTCTGCCAGGAGCTCTTCGATAACACCGTTTATCATCGAGGGATGAATCATCGGTTCATCCGCCTGGATATTTACTACAATCTTCACATCCAAAGGATTGACTATCTCGGTTATACGGTCTGTGCCTGACGGATGTTCCTTTGCTGTAAAAATAGCCTTACCGCCAAAATCCTTTACGGTTTTATAAACCCGTTCATCGTCACAGGCAACAATCAATTCATCCAATAGCTGTGACTGTTTGGCCTTTTCCCAGACGTGTTGTATCATGGGTTTGCCGTTTATATCAGCCAAGACTTTTCCTTCAAATCTCGTAGAGTTAAATCTCGCCGGAATTATTCCTACTACATCCATAGTTTTTTACAATAAATATTGATATTCTGAATTCGGTATATATATCGTACCATCTTCGCTTATGATTACCTCATACTGACTATAACTGCCTCTTTCAAAATCTTTTCTTATAGCCCTTACAAAAGGTGGGGGTTTTCCAATATACGCAATATCATTAAAAGTAGTATATTTAAAATATTTCCCGACGGCAAAAGTAACGGGACCGCCGAAACCAGAAGATCCTGATTCAATCTCATCGCTTACCTGGATATCTAGTTTTGTTATATCGTTTGCATAGTCTCCGTATTGCGCAAAATATCGAATCTGTGCAGAACGTATGACAGATAACATACTTTTTGCCTCTGCTACTCTTGTCTTCTCAACAACACCTTGATATCTCGGCAGCGCAATGGTTGCAAGAATTCCAATTACAATAATAACTATTATTAATTCAAGTAGAGTAAAACCTCCATTTTTCCAAAGCATTCATTTTTCCTCGTTAACTATTTTTATAATGCTTCATTGTTTGAATTAATTCATTCTGAGTAGTTGTGGCCACACCGCTTTTCCCTACGACTATGCCCGCGGCAAAATTAGCTATAGTGGCTGCCTCCTGCATCGTCGCGCCGCAAGCCAAGGCCAAAGTAAAAGCAGCAATCACCGTGTCGCCTGCGCCGGATACATCAAATACTTCCTGGGCCACTGTGTCTATCTGATAGGACTTCTTTCCTTTCTCAAACAGACGCATGCCTTTATCGCCCAAAGTAATCAATGCAGCCTGCAAATTCAAATACTCCAATAATCCTCTGCCTGCCAAATCAACATCCTTATCCCTGGATAATTTATCGCTGGTCACTCTTAAGTTGCTGTATGCATTCTTAATCTTTATATTGCGGATGGCATTTTCTGCCTCTTTGCGATTCGGTGTTATGGCCGTTACGCCCCTGTAATACTCGAAATTTTCTTCTTTGGGATCTACTGTAATCACCTTATTGTTTGCCTTTGCCTGTGAAACAGCACAGGTTACAAGCCGCGGGGTGATTAATCCCTTTCCATAATCCTCGATAATCACAGCGTCGCACTTTTTCACAATCTTCCCAATAAAGTCCTCTATCTTGTCCTGAAGGCTATCTTTTATCTCTTCTGTATTCTCCCAGTCAACGCGCACAATCTGCTGCTGGCGGGCAACCACACGGGTTTTAACAGAAGTACATCTGTTAAAAACTTCAAGCACACCGTCGGTGTCAATATGTCTCTTTTTCAGCTCTGACAATAAAATATGCGCGTGATCGTCTTTACCCACAATGGCTGCAAGGTTTACGCCTGCGCCAAAGCTGCTTATATTTGCCGCCACATTGGCTGCACCGCCGGGAAGGAATTTTCTCTCTTTTGCCCAGACCACAGGGACGGGTGCTTCGGGAGAAATCCTGTCCACGTCTCCGTAAATATATTCATCGAGGATTAAATCACCGATGACCAGAATCTTTACGTTTGCGAACTTTGAGATTATGGATTTTAATCTGTTTGTTATCTGCATAATATTTGAAATTACGATAATTTTTCCAAAATAGCTGCTGTCAAAAGCGGCACCATTATCTCGTGGTGTCCAGTAATATAAAAACCTTTTCCTCTCGGCTGAGTAGGTCTGCTTACGATATTTTGTTGCGGCCTGTATTGATGCAACATATCAAAATTTACCGACGTAAAATTAAATGTCTTGTATCCTAAGTTTCTGGTTATAGTCAACGCCTTCAAAAATACTTCCGGCAGTATTACTGCCGAGCCGATATTTACCACGACTCCGCCGTTACCGATCTCTGCAAGCGCCCCTATTAAAATATGGAAATCACTAAGACTGGCCTTGCCTGCATCTTCTCCTCTAAAATTAGGATGCTGGTGAATGATATCAGTTCCAATAGCCACATGCACGGTCGCAGGTATTTTTTTAAGATAACAATTGTAAAGAATACTTAAATCTTTGTATCTTAGATTTGCCTCTTTGATATTCTTTCCGACGGTAAAACCCAAACCTTCATCGTTTCTGGCTGCCTCGCTTGTACTGTTATTTAAAAAACCAGCTGTCTCTTTTGCCATGCCAAAACTGCCGTCCATCAAACCTTTCAATACGTCCTCTGAGGTCTTCCCGTTAGAAGCAATCTCAAAATCATGAATCATTCCTGCGCCGCTTAAAGCCACTGCATTTATTATGCCTTTTTTTATCAACTGAATTATCAATGGGCTTAATCCGCACTTTATTACGTGAGCACCCAGTAAGAATATAACGGGCTTATGGTTTTTGTATGCCTTGATAATTGAATCTACGCTAATTTTGAAATCCTCTGCCTTGAGGATTTGCGGCAAGGAATTATAAAAATCCTTAAACCTCTGGCCTTTTCGCTGAGGCTTGGCAAAAATATTTATTGCCACTCTGCTCTTCCTTTTGCTTATAGAATAGGTCTTAATCTTAGACAGATTTATATTCATATTTTACCTGACTTTTATGCCTTTAACAGACTCTAAATTATAGCAATCTTATTAACTTGCGTCAATTTATATTTCAAGCTAAAAACGTATAAATAAGAGGTTAAAAACGTTTATATCAAATCTTGCCTAAAAACATAAGCATGCCTATCAATACAAACAATGTTGCCCCGCAATATCTGATAAATTCTGGTTTTATGTATTTTCCTAAAGTTGCTCCCAACAACACAGAGATTGCGGTAACAATTATATAGGCAGAAACAGAGCCTAACCACACCGTCAGGGGCTTGCCTGATTTAGCAGACATACCGATTCCTACAAGTTGTGTTTTATCTGCGAGCTCGGCTAAGAAAATTGCGGAAAATGTAGCCAAAAATATCTTCCAGTCCATATTTAGTCTCCTGTTTTAATTTGTGTTTATCTGTTTAAAAGTTGAAGCTGCGCTCTGGCCAGCTAAATAACCCGTAGAAAATGCCGCCTGCAAATTAAAACCGCCGGTATCCGCATCCACATCTATCATCTCGCCGGCAAAATATAAATTTTTTACAAGGCGCGATTCCATTGTACGCGGATTAATGTCTTTCAAGGAAATTCCCCCGCGCGTAATCATTGCCTCCTCTGTTGGCCGGGGCCTAGCTATGTCCAAACGCAGACCCTTCAATAATGAAATTATTTCCTTTCTTTCTTTCTGCGTAATCTGACTTACATTCTTATCCGTAGGAATTCTTACAATATCCATAAACAAATTGGCCAATCTCTGAGGCAAGAAATTTTTGAGCATATTTTTGATACTCTTTTTGGGGCTTGATCTTGATTCTCTCAATAATCTGATATTTAACTCTTCTTTTGATAAATCAGGTTGCAGGTCTATTTCTACATATAAATTTTTATTTTCCGCCAACCAATCCACAGCCTTTCCGCTTAAAGATAAAACCAAAGGCCCGGAAATACCGGATTTTGTGAATAATAATTCTCCTCTATCAGAAAATATCTGGCGGCGGCCATCGCTGAATTTAAGACGGATACCGCCGAGCGCCAGGCCTTCCAGGAATTCCGGATATGGTTGTTTAACTTCCAAAGGAATTAAACCCGGACGGAGAGAAACTATATTATGTCCCAATCTCTTTGCTATCTCCAACCCATCTCCGCCAGAACCTGTAAAACTATACGAGACGCCACCGCTAGCTAAAATGATTCTGTCCGCCGCAATAAATTTATTTTCTCCAAACGTCACTCCTTTTACTTTGCGGCCATCTACAAGAATATCTTTTATTCTTGAATTATAAACAATTTCTACTCTATTTTTGTGCAGTTCTTTTTTAAGCACCTGTAGAACACTATCAGCCTTATCGGTTACAGGAAATACGCGCTGATCTCTTTCTGTTTTTAGCTTTAATCCTCTTTTCTGAAAGAAATCTATCAGATCGAGATTGGAGAAAACTTTGAAGGCATCTCTTAAGAACTGGCCATTTTTTGAAAATCGCCCGAGGAATGAATCCAAATCGCAGGCATTGGTAAGATTGCAGCGGCCCTTGCCACTCAACAGAAGTTTCCTGCCTAAAACAGAATTCTTTTCTATTAGAGTGACGTCCTGCCCAAGCTGACTGGCACGAATAGCTGCCGTCATTCCTGCCGGGCCGCCGCCTATTACAACTATTTTCTTTGTAAACACCGAAAGTCTATGGCGATTAGTTGTTCTTACCTTAAAACTTCCTTATTATTTCATCATCTTTTGCTTTTCCATCATCGGCTTTTCCATCATTGGTTTCTCCATCATCGGTTTTCCCATCATTTGCTGATTCATCATCATGTCTCCCATTCTATGAGGCATCTGACCTCTCATCGGACACCTGCCAACCAATACGCTGTACATCCCTACAGAAAAAACCAATGCTGCTGCAAGCCATAACAAAACAGCTATAACCTGTCCGAAAACCTTGAGTCCACCTTTCTTTAACTTGTAGACTGTAAGCAATACAAAGAAGCTGATAGCCAAAAGCACTGTTGCAGGAATCACCGTGAATATTCCCAAGAATTTAAACATATACATAACTCAACCCTCCTTTCATTTGTTATTAACAGTTTTTGTTAGATATTTTAACTGCCTGATAAAAATTTATCGGCGTATGCAAAAACTTCCTGAGGTTGAATCGCCTTCAGGCAGGCAAAACCTTTATTACAATCGTGGGCAAAACAAACTTCGCAACCCACACTTTTATGCAGGAATACACTTTTTGCATTTGAATGAGCCCATCTCCTCGGGCTTAAGCCCGGCTGGTTGCGTCCGAATATGGAAATAACAGGCGTGCCCAAAGCCACTGCAATATGCACCGGACCGGAATCATTAGAAATAAGCAGGTCGCTGTGTTTTATTAAACTCGCCAGCTGCGCAATGCTGGTCTTTTTGGTCATATTAATTATATTTTCGCTTTCTTTTATGCCTTCGTCTCTTAAATCTCCTACATAAATAATTTTAGCCTTGTGGATATCTATAATATCTTCTATCAAACGATTATAATAATCATCGGGCCATAATCTCGACGGGCAACTGGCCTGGGCATGGATTAATACAACTTTGTTGTCAGATAACCTTCGCTCCTTTAAGAAGCTCACTGCCCACTCTTCAGCTTCTTTATAAACAGGCATAAACATCGTCTTATCAAACTTATCAATGCCCAGTTCCCTTAAAAAATCCAGGGTATATTCTGATTCATGCTTTTCACCGAGGTGCTTTGTGTGTTTTAAAATACGGGTATTCAAGAACCCAAACTTTATGTCATATCCTATGCGCTCTTTAATTCTAGCAAGAAATAAAATAATGTGCACTCTAATCCGGGGATGTAAAATTAAAGCCAGGTCAAAATTCTTCTTATTCAGCTCTCCGGCAAAACGAAATGAGTTAACAATCCCTGCATGCCTTCCTCTTTTGTCAAAAAGTATCACTTCATCCAGATAAGGATTGCCTTTCAATAAATCTTCCAAGGATGACTTTATCATCATAGCGATATAAGCGCCGGGAAGATTATCCCTTAGATTTTTTATTACAGGCGTAGATAGCAATACATCTCCCAGCCTGTCTGTGCGGGTAATTAAAATTCTTCTGTAATTAACGGGCGGCGCGGGGATTTTTCCTTCTATAAGCGCATGCGCATAATCCACTGCTAATTGCGGCGAAATATTTCTCAGGCAACGGTATCCATTCGTACAGTTGTCTTTCTGACAAGGAGAACAAATCGTATTTTTCCTTACGACCGCGCTAATTTCTGACCAAGGGCCAAATTTATTTTCATCGGTCGGCCCAAAAATTGCCAGAGTTGGTTTATTGAAGTAGCTTGCTATATGCAATATTCCGCTATCATTACAGATGACTAACTTTGCGCTTTTTAAAATCGCCATGACTTCTGATAAATCTGTCTTCCCCGCCAAATCAATACAGCGATTATCCAGCTCTCTGTTAATTTCCTGCGTTATGGCACCATCGTCTTTATCGCCGATAAGTATTACACAGCAGTTTTTTAGAAGCTCTCGACAGACCTGGATAAATCCTTCCTTCTGCCAGCGTTTTGTGCGGCTGCGCGCTCCCGGAGAAACAACAATATATTCTGCATTAAGCGAGAGACTATATTGCTTAAGTAAATTATTTGCCGAATCTTCTGCTTTTCTGTCTATATATATGCTCGCTGGAGGAATGCGAATATCCTCAACTCTCGTCGTATCATTGAATGCTTTCTTAGTCTTATATAAATGACTTAATCTCAAATGGCGTATATCCTTTGGCACATTAATAATGCAGGGATTTTTAAATTTTGCCTGTGCAAACCAGCGAAAAGCTGTATCGCGCAAATCTATAATTACGTCGAAATTTTCCTTTCTTAAGCGGTTAAAAAAAGTAAGTTTCTTTCTGAAAAGCATGTGTTTATCATAGGAAATATTTTCTTTAATGCGTGGGTCGCCGGAGAATAATCTTGAGGCATAAGGACCGCTCAAAATAGTAAAGGAAGCGTCTTTAAACCTATGCTTCAAATAGTCTAAGCTGGGCAAAGTTAAAATAACATCGCCGATATTAGACAGTGTGATAAAAAGGATTTTCTTTACTTCTTGCCTTTTACGTTCGCTAACCATTTTTTCTCTTCTATGGCATTTATTACATCTTTAACGCTTATCTGTTTCATACAACGATTATCCGAACAATTCTCTTTATAACACGGAATAATACAATTTATTTCTTTCTGTAATAAAACAATGTTTTGTTGAGTCAGGGGGCCGGTAATATCTTTTGAGGTAGGGCCGAACAAGGCGACAACAGGCCTATTCAAAGCCACAGCCAGATGCAGCGGACCTGAATCAGCAGAAACAACCAGGTCTGCTTTTATAAACAGCGCACCCAATTGTTTAATTGTAGTTTTGCCGCACAGATTTATTGCTTTATTCTTCATCAATCTCAAAATATCATTTATAATATTTTGTTCCTGTGAAGCTCCGGAAAATATAATGCCGACTCCAAATTTATCCACCAATACATCTGCTAATTTAGCAAAATTTTCTTTTGGCCAACGCTTAGGCAACCAATTGCCCACGGGATGAATTACCACCAGCCGCGTCTTGTCCTTAGTGTTTTCTTTCTGCAACAGGCTGCTTACATAAGTTATATCCTGATCAGCAACAGAAAAATCGCAGCGGAGAAACCTGGGGTCAGACGGAATACTCCTGGCCACGAGATAATAATAATAAACTGCCCGATGGATTACTTCTTTCGGGGCATGCACATTTTCAGTCAGTAAAAATCTTCTCTTGGTAGTATAGTAACCTATACGGTTCTTTATCCCGCTCAGAAAACAAATCAAGGCCCGTGTAAAGGAACGATGAAATAAATACACCGCATCAAACTGCCTTGATTTTAACTGGCGTATTAATCTTAATTTACCGAATAAACCTCTGTGTTCGTTTTTCTCATCCAAAATAATAATTTCATTTATATACGGATTGCCTGCCAGGATTTCACTGCAGCGCTTATGCAGCAGGACTCCGATGTAAGACTGCGGGTATTTGTTCTTTAAAGCACGTATGGCTGCCGTAGAAAACAAAACGTCGCCTATCCAATTTACCTCGACGATCAAGATTCTTCTATGATTCGGATCCGTCATTTTTGTTTCTCGGGTTTTCGTAATTCTTGCGTAATTCCAGGAGATATTTATAAAAACCGGATGTCTCAAACCAGAAAATAAATAAATTCTTTGAATTCTCGGAAATCCTCACTCTTTTTATAACAAAGGTATCGTTATTAGGATAATTGAGCCCCGGGCTTGTTGCAACTGCAAGCGTATAGCCGGCATCGACAACCATCTGCCTAATCTTCTTATTAAATCCTCCTATGGGATAGCTAAAACAATTTACGGGTTTATTCAAAATCTCCTCTAATTTCCTCTTGGAATCGTAGATTTCTTTCTTTAACATAACTTCATCGCCGATATGCGGCAGATATTGTTCGGTAAGGGTATGGCTGCCTATGGTAATTAATCCGGAATCACTCATCTCTTTTATCTGTCCCTCGGTAAGAAAATTCGGTTTGGAAAGATAATCGCTAATAACAAACATAGTGGCTTTCAAACCGTATTTCTTCAATATAGGATAAGCGTTTTTGTAATTATCCAAATGTCCGTCGTCAAAAGTAATAACTACTGTATTTTTGGGCATTTCTTTATTTTGTTTGATGAGGCCGGCAAATTCTTCCAAGGAAATAACATTATAATTATTCACCTTTAGAAAATGCATCTGCTTATCAAAAGTATTTGGCGTGACAATACGTTTGTCGCTCTTTACCTCGGGGGTATCCACCACATAATGATACATAAGCACAGGAGCAATATATTTAGTCCTTAAGAATAAACCGAATATTAACGCCAGCGATAACAATATAATCAATGTTACCGAAATTGCTTTGACTATTCTAAACGGCATAATAACTCCTTGTATACGGCTTCGGTCTTTGCGACCATTTGTTCAACGGTAAAATCCTTTACTATCCTGTCGTAGGCATTATTTTTAATGTTTGAATAAAGATTATTATCTTTAATCAATTCTATTATGGCATTGCTTAACGCTGATTCATCTTTTGGCTCAACCAATATTCCGGTTAAGCTATTGTCTATTATATCCGGTATGCCGCCGACATCCGATGCAATGACCGGTATTCTCTGCGCCTGTGCCTCCAGTATAGAAAGCCCCAGCCCTTCCTGTATTGACGGCATGACAAAAACATCCAAGACACAAAGATACTCATATGTATCTTTTGTCGGCCTGAAGAAAATCACCCTATTGTCCACCTGTAAATCTTTGGCTATTTGTCTCAATCTGTATTCCTCTTCTCCATAACCGAGAAGCAAAAAAATAACCTGTTTGTTTTCCTTTAATACAGCCGGCAGAGCTTTGATAAAATATTCTAATCCCTTAACAGTAGAAAACCTGGCAGCAGTGCCTACCACAAAAGAACCATCCGGTATTCCTATTTCTTTTTTAAAATAATTAATCTCCTCAAGCGTATGTTCTCTAAACTTTGCCAAATCTACGCCATTATGGATTAAAGAAATATTCTCCTCTGAGACTTTAAGATCACGGATAAGGTGTTCCTTTACGGGGCGGCTTATGGCGATTACTTTATTGCCCCAACAGGCAAACTTTTTCCTGTGCCAGCGTGGTTTAAAAAATCCGTGACAGGTGGTTACCAGCGGGATTTTGAATCTCCCGGCCAAAGACCAAGCCAGTACCTGCGTTACCCTGGTATGGGCGTGAATAATGTCTACCGGATTATCCTTAAGGAATTTGCTTAAAATAAAATAAGAAAATAATACCGAAGGGCTGATTTCTTTTTTAGTGCGTATGGGAATACTTAAATGCCCGATATTATTTTTTAGAAATAACTCCTGTGAGTCTCCTCCGCTGGAAGCAACTGTCACGCTGTGGCCTCTCTTTTTTAATCCTATTGCCAAGGAAGCCAAATAACTGGTTATGCCTCCTCTGTTCAAATGGGTTGTGATATGCAAGATCTTCATTGTGTCTGGGTTAATCTGTTTATTGTTTGTATCACCAAATCAGTGTCCTCCTCTTGGGCTAATCGCATTCTTTTATGTCTTCTGCGCCGAGTGAGGCGGAAATCTTTTATGGACAACAACTCAACATTTTTATATAACCTGCTGTCGAATATGTTTCTTGTCGCTAACAACATTATGGAAGAAACTTTCATCGCAATAGCAAGATATAAAGACTCGATATCCGAAGTTATATAGATACCGCATTTTTTTATGAGACAGGCTAATTGTATAGCCGAGATGGTTCTTGTTAAGAAAATCGGCTTAGAACTCGTCCTCTTTAACAATTCATCTTTTATATCAGGATCATCTTTTGAACTGATAAGGATAACCCGCATATGCCTGCCTGCCAATTTGTTACACAAATACGCCAAATAATCCAAAGTTTTAAAATCTTTAAAGAATAATTTCTTAAAAGAAATATTTATGCCGACGATCTTTTCGTTGCCTATCCAGTTATCTCTCAAAAAATTATCCGCGAAATCCATATCTTCCTGGGACGGCCATAATTCCAGTTTATCATCTTTGCCATTTATGCCCAATAAACCCAATATGGCCAACTTGTCTTCTATCAATCCCAAAGATTCATGGAATCGTGGCATATTATGATTAATGAGAAACTTTAAAAACCTGTCGCTATAGCCGTACCTTTTATTGGCCAGGCTAGAATATGCCAGTAAATGTGTCATAATGCTATTATTTAAATCAAAGGCTATATCCGGCCTCTTTCTTATCAGCAATTTCAAAATATCCCTGAAACCTAATAAACCTTTTTGTTTAGATGTATAATCGTATACCATCAATTCATCAATATAAGGGCAACGCTGCAATAAACATCTTAGATGTGAAGGCATCAAAACGCTTATTTGCGTATTGAGGGATTCTTTCCTCAGAATACGCAACGCCGGAATGCCCGACACAACATCCTGGGTTTTTCCTATATTAATCACCAATATTTTTCTTTTGTTCTTCACTTGTTTATAGACGTCGATTAAACCGACGGAGTTCTGCGCTAAATTAAATTCTTCTTCTATCCTTTTGCGTGCCGCAATGGTTATTTCCCGGCATAATTGAAAATTCTTCAATATTCTTATTATGGCATTGCCTAAAGCATTATTATCCTTGGGAGGCACTAAAATACCGGTTTTATCCTCTGATATTGCCTCTGCCACTCCTCCTACCCGCGTAGAAATGACCGGCACGCCATACGCTTGAGCCTCAATAATTAATCTTGTCGAAGCACTCTCTTTAATGGGAGTAAATATCAAAAGATTTAATCTGGATAGAACCTTAAAATCTGAATCCGGATTATCCAGGAAATTTACGTAGTTAATCAAACCTAACCTTCTCGCCCAAAATCCCAAATCCTCCTTGATATTTTTCTTAAAGTAAGGCGAGGATATTACGCAAATTTTTAAATAGGGGGTGTTGCGCACTACCTTAACCATGGCTTTAAAGAAGTATTCATACCCCTTGTCGGAAAACAAAGAAGGAATTATGCCGATATTAAAATCTGTCTTGGAGCGCTGGTCAATGCCCTGAAAATTAAATTTTTCCAAATCCAGCCCGCCCTTTACAAAACACACCCGCTCTATGGGTAAATTAAAATTGTTTATGATATGCTTGCCTGCGGCTTCATTATGCACGACAACTTGATTGGCTAAAATCAATCCGTAATTAAAAATATTCTTGGAATAAAAATCATAACAACTATTGATTAAATATCTATCCGTATGGCGGCATACCCAAAATGCAAGCCAGTTGCCTAAAATTGAGTGCGTGTGCACAATATCCACGTTGTTGGCCATAATAATTTCCTTCAATCTTTTATAGGCAATAAAGAAATCCTTGATATTGGTTTCAAATGAAGACAATTGGCAATATTTGGCATTGGATTTATCTAAATCCAGAATCTGGCTGTCAAAAGAAGATGCAATCATACAGTTGCAGCCATTACGGACAAGATACGTAGCCATGTCACGCGTTGTGGCTATGGCATCGTATGAATCGAATTTCGAAAGTATGTGTAATACGTTCATATCAGATAATCTGTTTTAATCTATCCAAAATAATTTCTTCGTCATTAATCTTTCTTATCAAAGGTTTATGCTTCCACAGATGCGCAAGGATATTTGATAAATTCTCTGCCGAGGCCACATAAACATATTCATCTTTACCAAGATTATCAATAAATCTTTCGTGTTTGGATAAGTAGACTGGTATTTTTCTATTTAATCTAAAGACCACTACATGTTTTCCTGAATTGACGGCTTCAGACACCATCGAGATGCTGTCTCCGGAAACAACCAGGATGTCGCTTAAATGTAAAATTGCCTCCAGCGAACCAGGGGGATTGTGCTCGCTGGCAATAATCAGCATTCTATATTTTGGCCTTGTGACCAATCTCTCCTTCAAAAACTGCTCTATATTTCTGCCTGTTCTTCTGGAAGTAGATACCAAAACAGAGCCGCCGATCTCATCTACAAAATCATCCAGCGAATCCATCGTTTTTGCCACCGTGTCCTTATCTAAAAACAAATATTTGTTGCTTCCGCCCAGTAACAGCCCTATCACTGGACGAGACAGCGGCGGATTATTCAATTTATTATCATTGATTATTGTGTCTATGCGCTCTTTATGGCTGTCTATTCTTCCTGCCAAAGCTCCTTTTATCAAGACTAAATTGCTGAGTTTTATGACATCGTCGTGCTCCGGAACAATTACCAGATCAAATCTTTTTAAACTGAACATCCCCGGCTTCATCACTATAATGCTCTTGGCCATATTTTCGAAAGCGACCAGCCTGTTTAACATAGATAAACCGGAACCGCAGGATATAACTACATCATAATAACTAGATAAAAGCTTTCGGGAATCATCAGGATCTAATAAGCGGCGTAAACATTGCATACAGCCCTGGCAGCTGCTGCTGAAAAAGAACGCACAAATATTGAAAGCTAATTTCTGCAAGTTATTTTTAAACTTTATCTCTACCAAATTGGATTTTACCTGAAAAGGCAGGGTTTTTATCAGATCCAAAACAGCTAAAGATTGTTTCAGGTGGCCTGGTTTACCATCGCTGAGTACCAGAATATTTCTCTGGGGAGAGTATTTCCATCTTTTAAAAAACCATAAATATTCCTGCGGCGACTCGCTGATAAATTCCTCATATTTACGATTTATGTTTTCAAGATTTAGTTTTAAATCTTTATCCGCATCTTCAGTCCTAACCAAATTATAAGGACGAATGGTAATTTTATGGCGGCCGCCTTTTTGCCTTTTTATAAAGCCATAAAACAGATTGGTATCTAATTTTAAGGCCAGCTTCATTGCACCGGTAGGAGTAAGTGCCGGCCTGCCGAAGAAATCAACGAATATCCCTCCTTGCGCGCCGTGGTCTGCGACCATGCCCACAGATAAACCCTTTTTCAAACATTCAACGATAGGGCGCAGATTGTCATCTATGGTGAGAATTTTACAATTTCTCTTTGCCCTATACTCGTTAAGCAGCTGATTCAGATAGGGAATCTTGGGCTGCGTCCTTGCCAATATCGTATAATCGTGTTCCTTTAAAGCCTGGGAAAAAATTACATTACCCACTTCCCAGCTGCCTTCGTGCAGGCATAAAAAAATACTGCCTTTTTTATTCTGCATAACATTTAAAACCTCTTCCAGCCCGTCGAATTCTATAAATCTATCAATATAGCTTTGGTCCATCCAGGGTAAATAAAATATCTCTATAAAATGCTGGGCATAATTCATGAATGCCAGCTTTATTATTCTGTTGATTTTGTCGCAGGTATAGTGCGGAAAGGCGATCTTTAAATTTTTATAGGCGATGCTTCTTTTTCTTCTCAGTAAATAAAACGCCAAAGCACCTTGCGTCCTTATAATAAAAATGCTAAAGCCTATCGGGACAAACCTGACAATTGCAGTTATGACTTTAGCTATTAAATAAAGACAGTAATCTATCAGAGAATTCTTTTTCATTTTCCGTGATTTTTAATTTAATTTTTAAATAATATATATCTGTGTTTTTCATAAAATTAACATACTGTTTTAATTTCACCGCATCTTTATGGGTAGTAATTATGATACCTGTATCGTTGTCCCGGGCTAATTTATTTATGAGTTCTAAGTCATTGCTTTTATAGGCGTAGTGGTCAGGATAAATAAATTCTCGTCTGATCTTTAGCCTTAATTTAGAAAGCATCCTGTCGAAATATAAAGGATTGGCAATGCCGGACAGAATAAAAACCGGCTTATCCGCCAATTTCTCAGAATCAATGGGGAAAGACTTCCCTGTCTTAATTTCAGAAAAACACACCGGTTGGTATATTGAACTGACAACCGGGGCGCTGGGATTAATTTCTTTTAATTCTTTCTTAATACCCTGAGTATTATCCTGCGACCAATCAGTTTTGGTCAGAACAAAAATATCGGCTCTTTTAAGACTATTCAAAGGCTCGCGCAATCTGCCTAAAGGTAAAAGCATTTGGCCGAAGAGAGAAAATGAAGCATCAATGGTAACAATATCCAAATCTCTTTTAAGGCGCCAATGCTGGAAACCATCGTCGAGAATAGCTACTCCACAGTTTTCTTTCTCCAATTGCTGTGCACTCTTTATCTTGTCTCTGCCTACGCAAATACTGACGCCCTTGAATTCTTCTTTGAACATACTGGCTTCATCGCCGATATCAAAGTAACTGGCTTTATCCTTAACTATTCCGTCCTGGTGAGGATTGACTTTCTTGTAACCGCGTATGATAATGCCCGGGCTTTTGCCATTTTTGCTCAAATAAGCCACTATCCATTCTACAAGCGGAGTCTTGCCTGTCCCTCCCAAAGTAATATTGCCTACGCTGACTACTTTAAATTTCGCTCTGTAGGTTGGTAAGATTTTCATCCTGTATGCAAATTCAAGAATCAAAACTACCAGATAATAGATAAGCGATAAAAGATATAATAATGGCAGGCACATCCAAAACAATGGATCTCTTTTCTTGAACAAAAGATAGGAATTATCTAATTTCATAAAATATTCTTCTCGATTATGCCTAAATTTAAAATTGTGGCGCCTTGCTTAGATGCCAATACTGACTTTGCGGCCTTACCCAAAGCTATAAGCTTGTCCCTGTTGGAAATAAGTTCTGCGATTTTTGACTTTAACTCGCTGGTATCTTTTAGCTGGACCAAAGCATTGCCAGACAAGAAAAGTTCTGTTATGGCTTTGGAATTATGCATATAAGGGCCAACCACTATCGGTTTTTCAAAAAAGGCCGGTTCTAATATATTGTGCCCGCCTATGGGAACGAGGCTTCCGCCCACAAATACAAGACTGGCCAAGGCATAAACAAGCCGCAGTTCACCGATAGTATCCAGAAGTAAAATTGAATCTGAAGATGCTGATTTCAATTGGGAAAACCTCTCTGATTTTATATTTTTTTTCTCAATCAAATCTTCAATAGAACCCAACCTTTCCAGATGGCGAGGCGCAATTAACAGCCGCAAATTATTAAACCGCCTATGCAATTCAATAAAGGCATCTAAGATATATTCTTCTTCTTGATTGTGTGTGCTGCCAGCCACGATAAAAAAAGTTTCTTCTGATAGAGCGATTTTATTCTTGAAACTATCCAGCTTCCCCAGCTGTTCTGGACCCAATTCTTCAATCGCATCAAATTTCATATTGCCGGTTACATTCACGCGCTCTCTTGCAACACCTAATTCCAAGAATCTATCTCTGTCTATATCAGATTGGACGCAAAACATCTTTATTCCCCTGGTCAATCTTTTCACAAACCAGCCAAAGAAACGATATTTACCAAAAGACTGATCCGACAGTCTTGCATTCAATACCAAGACGGGAATCTTTCTTTTTTCTGTGTGATACAATAGATTCGGCCAAAGTTCTGTTTCAATTAAAATAAGTAAGCTCGGCTTTATTATCTTAATAAGCGGATTTATAAGAAAACTCAAATCAAAAGGTATGTATGCGCTTACCACATTATCCTTGGAAAAACTTTGTGCCAAGGCCCTGCCCGTAGAAGTAATAGTGGTGATAAAAATAATCTTCTGAGGGAATCTAAGGCTTAATTGTCTGATCAGGCTCTTGCAAGTGGAAATTTCGCCTAAACTTACAGCGTGCAGCCAGATAACATTTTTATTATCGATGGTCTTTAAAATATCCTTGTCTATTATCCGGAAACGCTTAAAAACCTCCCGGCTAAATTTGCCCTTTAATATCAAGGAACAAATATAAAACGGTATCAACAAAATCAAGATAAAATCGTATAGAATCAAAATAATTCTCATATTATGCCCGCGGATGAGCTTTGTCGTATACGGCTTTCAGTTTGTCGGTGGTTAAGTGCGTATAAATCTGGGTCGTGGAAAGATTGGCATGGCCCAACAATTCCTGGACAGACCTCAAATCAGCTCCCCTGTTTAATAAATGCGTGGCAAAAGAATGCCTTAAGGTATGCGGAGAAATTCCTGATTTTAAGCTCGCAGTACGGATATATTTATTGATAACCTTTCTCACCCCTCTATCTGTAATGCGTGTATTATTTTTATTTAAAAAGAGAGTTTTGGTTTGGATTTTTATCTTCTTGCTGGAATTCCTCGATGATAAATATTTATTTATTGCCTCCAGGGCTGTCTCTCCGATAGGCAGCAATCTTTCTTTTTTACCTTTGCCTAAAACTTTGACTACCGAACCGATAAAATCGATACTGTCTAAATTCAAAGAAACCAATTCGGATACGCGCATGCCTGTGGAATATAACGTCTCAAACATAGCGCGGTCGCGTAAACCAAGCAGATTGTCCCGGCTGGGCGCCTCGATTAATTTGACAACCTCCTCCTCTGTCATAAAATTAGGCAGCATCTTATCCTGCTTAGGAGTAGATAACATTACAGCCGGACTGCTTTTGATAAGTCCTTCTCTGAACAGAAATCTGTAGAAACTGCGCAGGCACGATAATTTTCTGGCTACTGTACGATTATTAAGATTATTTTCTTTTAGATAGGCCAGGAATTTGCGCAATGTCAGATAATCTACACCTTCGATAGGTTTGTCCTGTAAGAACTTTTTAAAATCGCAAAGGTCTAGCTTGTAATTTAAAAGAGTATGCCCAGAAGAATTCTTTTCTATCTCCAAATACCTTAAAAATTTCTCGATAAATCTATCCATATTCAATCAGAATTTTATTCCGGCAACTTGCTGGAAGTAAATCTGCACTTGGGAAAATTGGAACAGCCGTAAAAAATCTTGCCCTTGGAAGATCTTCTCTCTATCAATTCACCGCCGCAGTTCGGTTCGGGGCAAATTTTTCCCGTAGTTATCGACTTGGAAAATTTGCAGCGTGGATAATCCGAACAGCTGAGGAATTTTCCCCTCCTGCCCCATTTTACGACCATCTGTTTGCCGCATTTTTCACATTTCTGGTCTGAAAATACCACTTCTTTCTTAATGGTCTTCTTTGCAAAATCAATACTCTCTTTAAACGGATGATAGAATTCATTCAGCACGTTTATCCAGTTATAACTGCCGTCTTCCACCCTGTCTAATTCCTCTTCCATGCGTGCAGTAAACTCTATATTCATAATCTTGGGGAAATACTCGACCAATAAATCGCTTACCTTAAATCCTAATTCCGTAGGAAATAAATAACCCTTTAGCCTGCGCACATAATCACGGGAAATTATTGTCTGAATGACCGGCGCGTAAGTACTCGGCCTGCCTACGCCGTCTTCTTCCAGCGCCTTTACCAAAGAACCTTCGGAAAAACGCGCGGGCGGTTTGGTAAAATGCTGCGAAGGCGTAAGGTTTACCAAATTCAGATTCTCCCCTATGGTTAATTCAGGCAGCGATGTTTTTTCTTCTTCCTCTTCATCGATTTCTAAAGCATATAATGTGCCGTAACCTTTGAATAACACATCAAAACCGCTTGCCTTGAACAAAAATTCTCCTGCCTGTATATCGACTAAAGTAAACTCATACAGCGCGGGATTCATCTGGGATGCCACCGCCCTTTTCCAAATCAGTTCATATAATTTATATTGCTCTGGAGACAGGTATTGCTTTATGCTTTGCGGCTCTCTGAAACAACTGGTGGGGCGAATGGCCTCGTGTGCTTCTTGTGCCAGCGCCCTGGATTTATACACATTGGGTTTTTCAGGAAGATATTCCTTCCCGTATTTGCCAGAGATGAACTTTCTCAATTCTTCTATGGCAACTTGCGCGATATGGGTTGAATCTGTCCTCATGTATGTGATAAGGCCCACTGAGCCTTCCTCGCCGAGTTCAATCCCTTCATAGAGCCCCTGCGCCAAAACCATTGTCTTGGTGGTAGAAAATCCCAATTTATTAAATGATTCCTGCTGCAAAGAACTGGTGATAAAAGGCGCGGGAGGATTTTTCTTCTTTTTCTGAATCTGAATATCCTTCACCGTAAAGGAATTATTCTTTATTTTTTCGGTAATATCATCTGCATCCTTTTTATTTTTTATCTCAATCTTTTTGTCATTCTGTTTGTCCAGACGGGCAAAGAAATTCAGCTTATCCTGTTTTGTCTTGGCTTCTTTTTTATTCAGTTCTGCTGTTATCTTCCAGAATTCATCCGCAACAAATTTCTGGATTTCTCTCTCCCTTTCCACAATAAGCCGAAGGGCTACAGATTGCACTCTGCCTGCGCTCAATCCCCGGCTGACCTTTCGCCATAATAAAGGGCTCAAAAAATAACCTACGATTCTATCCAGAATACGGCGGGCCTGTTGCGCCTGAATTTTATTGACGTCAAAATCCCGCGGCGTTTTAAATGCCTCTTCAATTGCCCCCTTGGTAATTTCATGAAACACAACCCGCAAAGACTGTTTGTCTTTAGTCTTTAACTTTTCTTTTAAATTCCAACCGATAGCTTCTCCTTCCCTGTCTGGGTCTGTAGCAAAATATATTTTCTCTTTATCCTTGGCATCTTTCTTCAATTGCGTAAGGAGTTTTTGTTTTTTTGGTATGACTACATAATCCGCCTTAAAATTATCCTCTATCTGAATACCCAGTTCTTTTTGGGGCAGGTCTATAATGTGGCCCATACACGATACGACGACAAATTTGGGATCCAAAAATTTAGAGATTGTCTTTGCCTTTGCTGGTGATTCCACGATAACAAGATTCTTTTTCATAATTTAAACCCTCACGAAGTTTTTACCCGGCAGTTCCTTTGCCATGTTGGTTAATTGTAATTTCATAAGTATGGAGCTAATCTGCGATACATTCATATTGGTTAAATTTATAATCTCATCTATATGCTGCGGCTCCTGAGACAATATTTTATATACGCTGTCCGCCTCTTTGTCTAATATTGCATTTTGTTTTTTAGTATTGTCTTTTGCCGCTACGGATTTATCTTCCTTGGTTTCAGAAAATTGTTTTAGTTTTATAACCAGTTCTTCCATTATATCCTGACTGTTAGAAATAAGTTTTGCGCCCTGCTTAATCAAATTATGCGTTCCCACCGAAGTAAAAGAATCCATTTTGCCCGGGACGGCAAACACTTCTCTCCCTTGTTGCAAGGCTGAGTCCGCAGTAATCAATGCTCCGCTATTACGCGCCGCCTCTACTATTACAATGCCAAGACAAAGGCCGCTTATAATACGATTCCTGCGCGGAAAGTTTCTCGCCAAAGGAGGAGTTTCCAGGCTGAATTCGGAAATCACTGCGCCATTTTTAGAAATCTCCTCCGCCAGTTTTTCATTTTCCGGCGGATACATTTTCAAAAGGCCGCTGCCCAATACTGCGATGGTGCGGCCATTGGCGCTTAAGGCTCCTTTGTGGCTTGCAGTATCTATTCCTCTGGCCAAACCCGAAACTATAGTTAAACCTAAACCGGATAACTCCGCACTCAAACGCGAGGCAGTGGATAATCCGTAAAACGATGCCCGGCGAGAACCTACAACGCCAACGCTGTTATAATCACAATCCAGAAATTCACCTTTTACATACAATACTGCCGGCGGGTCGTAGATATTTTTCAGGTTCTCCGGATAATTATCGTCTAAAATAGTAATAATATTTATACCGCTATCTTTGGCTAATTTTAATTCCCGCTCCAAATTAACAGATTTCCTTGCTTTCTTTATCTCGCTGATTTTACGGGCAGTGATACCTTCGACGCCGGACAATTTTTCTGGGGAGGCATCAAAAACTTCCTGAGGTTTGTCAAAAGCATTCAAAAGGCGTGATATAGAGATGCTGCCCAGAGAAGGAACCATATTAAGCAGGACTAATGCTTCAAAGTCATTCATTACTTTGTCTTATCTTTATTAATAATAGCCGTAACTTTATCTGCGACTTCTTTTACGCTTAAACCGGTGGTGTCTATCCTATAATCTGCTTGCTTATAAAATGGTTCTCTTTTGGTAAGCAGCTCTTTAATTTGCTCTTTGGGATGTTTAACATTAAGAAGCGGCCTCTGCGTATTGTTCTTGGTGCGTTCTAATATAGTATCTATTTCTGCTGCAAGACAGATTACTAATCCGCTCTTTTTAAAAATGGTCAGATTTTCTTCGCTGGCTACCGCTCCGCCACCACAACCAACTACCAAATTTTTCTTGAGCGAGGTCTCCTGAATGATTTCTTTTTCGAGCTTACGGAAATAAGGTTCTCCTTTTTCCCTGAATATATCCACTATGCGCTTATTTTCTCTCTGTTCGATTAAATCATCAAGGTCAAAAAATTCCCTACGTAACCTTCTGGCCAATTCTTTACCTACGGAGGTTTTTCCTGTAGCCATAAATCCGACTAGATATATATTTTTCATTGGGGAGATTTTAACATAACAATATAAAACTGTCAAATAAAAGACATATTTAGGTAAGCATATCTTTTGCCTTAGATATGCAACTATCAGAAAAACAAAAGGTTAGGGAATTTTAGATACTTTTTAGATAGGAGATAAAATTTCGGGATATTTCTTTTATGCTGTCGCTGCCGAATTTTTCCAAGAATGCCTTGGCTATCTCAAAAGCGACTACAGCCTCGCCCACAACGCTTGCAGCATAAACAGCGCATGTATCATAACGCTCAACCTGAGCCTTGTGCGGCTTCTTATTCCTGATATCCACGGAATCCAAAGAATTGCCCAAAGTAGAAATCGGTTTCATGCAGACACGTAATACGATATTTTCTCCGTTACTTACCCCTGCCTCTATGCCGCCGGCATTATTGGTAAGACGGTAATATCCTTTATTTTTATTATAGTAAATTGCATCGTGGACATCTGAACCGTGTTTATCGGCATAACCAAAACCCAGGCCTATTTCCACTGCCTTTATGGCGGGAACAGACATAAGGCCGCAGGCCAGGCCTGCATCCAGCCTTCTGTCATAATGAACGTAGCTACCTAACCCCACCGGCACGCCTTTGGCTACTATTTTGAAAATACCACCCAGCGTATCCTTATTTTTCTTGGCTTCGTCAATAACTTGTTTGATTTTATTTTCCTGCGTCTTGCCTCCGATAGAACAGATTTCGCTGGAAATCTTAATCTTAAATTTATCCAACAGCGTTTTGCAGATTGCGCCGACAGCAACGCGTACAGCGGTTTCTCTGGCAGAGGCGCGCTCCAACACGCAGCGCAAATCGCCAAATCCATATTTTAAACCTCCGGCAAGGTCACCATGACCCGGGCGGGGAAAATACAAAGGCGGCAATTTGTCTATACTCGCATCCTTATTTTTAATCAATAAGCCTATGGGGCTGCCGATAGTCACAGATTTAATTACGCCGCTTAAGATATCCACCTTGTCTTTTTCAATCTGCATACGTTCGCCGCGGCCATATCCGGATTGCCTTCTTGACAATTCCTCATCAATGGAATTTCTATCTATCTTTAAACCCGCGGGCATGCCTTCCAAAATACCCAAAAGAGCCTTACCGTGTGATTCTCCTGACGTTAGGAATCTTAACATTTTAATCCCCCTTCTAAAATAATATTTTTATCTGAATAAAATCCACATTAAAATATTTTCTCCCCAGAACAATACGACTACAGAAGCCAGCGATAAATACGGACCATAAGCAATGAGGCTGTTTTTTGTCCTTAATTTTATAATTATGCCGACGATAGCGCCGAATATTGGAGCTATAAAAAATGTCAAAATTGCCATCTTCCAGCCCAGGAAAGCGCCGATCATCGCCAACAACTTCACATCTCCGCCGCCCATGGTCTCTTTTTTAAATACGAAATCGCCGATTATGCCTGTAATCCAAATTATACCACCACCGATTATTATACCCAAGAAAGATCTGTAGAGACCTAAAATATTAACGCTGCTATTATGCAGATATGGATAAATGAAACTGATAACTAAACCCAGAATAATACCGCCTATGTTTATTTCGTCAGGAATAATGCGGAAATTAAAATCCACAAAAGTAGCAATAATTAAACCACAAATAAAAATAATATAAATAAGGCTTAAAATTGTAAAGCCGAACTGGTTGTAAACCCATAAAAACATAAAAGCTGTAAGCAGCTCGACGATAAAATACTGAAAAGGAATCTTTGTACTACAATTACGGCACTTACCGCGCAGCATTATATAGCTTAAAAGAGGAATATTATCATACCAGGCAATTGTTTTTTTACAATGCGGGCAGCGGGAACGCGGCTTTACCACAGATTGTTCCCGCGGCAGGCGATAAATACAGACATTCAGGAAGCTGCCTGTTACCAGCCCCAGAACAAAAATAAAAAAATTGTAACCTACTTTATCGAAATTTGAGAAGATAAAGCCTGCCACATTTCCTCCTTTGGTGCTTTTTTACCTGTCCATATTTCAAAAGAAAGCATACCCTGGTATAAAAGCATTTTTAAACCGTTAGCGGTTTTTGCTCCGACCTTTTTTGCTAATTTCAATAATTTTGTCTCGGATGGATTATAAATAAGGTCATAAACAAATAAATTCTTATGCAGCATCTTTTCGCTAATCAAACAAACGTCCGCATCTTCCATCCCTACCGGCGTTGCATTTATAAGTATATCTTTATCCGGAATATTTAGCTGTTCAATAGAATCGGCTGATTTTATATCAAAACCCTCAAATATTTTATTTATCATTTCTATTATATTTTTTACTTTATTCTTATCAATATCGTAAATAGAAATTTCTTTTGCTTTGGAATTGGCAATTGCATAGCTAACAGCTTTTCCTGCGCCGCCAGCGCCCAATATGGCTACTTTTTTATTCAAAGGGTCGATATTTTCTTTTAAGTGCCTGGAAAAACCCGGAATATCCGTATTATAACCCGTCCAAACATTATCTTTTTTTACTATAGTATTTATGGCTTTAATTTGCTCTAAACAAGATGAATCTTCTCCGAGCTCTACAAAACTAAGGGCTTTTTCTTTATGCGGAATCGTCACATTCAGGCCGTAAATATTTTTTTCTTCCAAAGAATTCAGGAAATTATCCAAATCCTCGGGTTTGACTTCGAATAATTTATATTCTGCGTCGTAGTTTATTTCTTTGCGGGCTTTGAGATACCGGAAGCCAGCGTTGTGCATTGCCGGTGAGAGGCTGTGTTTGACGGGATAACCGATTAAGCCGAATATTCTCTTTTCTCCGTTCATTATTTAAAAACTACTCTACCCCTATTTCTTTTTTTGCGCCTTGAATGGTAGCGGAAATCTTCTCATCGTCCTGTTTAATCTTTTTATCCAATCTCCTGTCGGATTTGTCTCTTTGTTTTTCGACCCATTCATCCTGGCTGGGAATTTGTATTTTGTAATCAATGATACCAAAAATTTCTTTCCAGAAAATTTTCCACTGTTCTGCGTTAAATCCCGAGAATCCTTCGGGGTAACGCCTGACTAATACTTCCTGTATTTCTGCTATGGAATAATTCCTCCCCGCACCTGCTAATTTCTCATTGCTGAATTTTATCAAAGGATGCACGCCGTAAATTATATCCCAGAACTCCTGCCAGTCTTCTCTGTTAAAACTGCCAAAGAACGACGGATGCAATTGTTTTAAACCCATCTCTTTATCTGTGAGCACTATAGGTTTACGCCTGTCCGGAGCAAGCTGATATTCCACATTATGTCTTCCTATTTT
The DNA here is from genome assembly GCA_028711115.1 of Candidatus Omnitrophota bacterium. GTDB lineage: Bacteria > Omnitrophota > Gorgyraeia > Velamenicoccales > JABMQK01 > JAQTSV01. The sequence goes on along the minus strand of JAQTSV010000001.1, from coordinate 332,523 downwards.
AAGCGTAGTAATCATATCATTGACGTCGCGAAATAAATTCTGCCGTACAGCTACAGTCAAAATTACTACCACGCTAATGCCCAATACAAAAATACCAATGTTATCTTGCATTATTTGGCGGCTATTTTATTGATTGCCTCTATATAGGCCTTGACAGATGCCTCGATAATATCGGTGCTGGCTGTTCTGCCAATTACGGATTTGTTTTTAGCACTGATTTTCACATTCACCTCGCCTAAGGCATCTTTTCCTGAAGTAACTGAATCGATATGATAATCAAGAAGCTTTGCTTTTATTCTTATTATTTTCTCAATCGCCTTATAGCAGGCATCGACTGGGCCGTCGCCGCTGGATATGGCGGTATGAATTTTTCCTTTGGACTTTAATTTTATTGCGGCCTGGGGAGCCATTCCCGTCCCGGAAGAAACTTTGAATTCAATCAGCTGCCATACTTTCGGCGTAACCTTTATTTCTTCTTCCACGATGGAAAATAAATCCTCATCGTAAACTGTCTTCTTCTTATCTGCCAGTGCCTTGAATTTCTCAAAGGCATTATCCAGTTTATTCTGCGGCAATTTCACACCCAGTGATTGCAATCTCGCCGAAAAGGCATGACGGCCGGAGTGTTTACCCAAAACAATTCCTGACTCCATAAAACCCACATCCTGCGGTTTTATTATTTCGTAAGTCTGTTTTTCCTTCAAGACACCGTCCTGATGTATGCCTGATTCGTGGCGGAATGCATTCAACCCGACGATGGCCTTATTGGGGGCAACTACAAATCCCGTGAGCCTGCTCACCAGGCGCGAAGTCTTATAGAGTTCTTTTGTATTAATCGAAGAATCTACACCGGAAAATATATCATGGCGTGTCTTAATGGCCATAACCAATTCTTCCATCGAGGCATTGCCTGCGCGTTCTCCGATTCCGTTAATTGTGCATTCGACCTGCCGCGCACCGTTCTTAATCGCTGCCAACGAATTCGCCACAGCCAGACCCAAATCATTATGGCAATGGACAGAAATTACCGCCTTGTCGATATTGGAAACGTTATTTTTTATATCGCTAATCAAAGAGCCGAATTCCTCCGGATCAGAATAACCCACAGTATCGGGAATATTCACGGTGGTTGCGCCTTCGTCGATTGCTCTCTCAATTATCCTGTAAAGAAATTCTCTCTCAGAACGCGTGGCGTCTTCTGCTGAAAATTCAACATCTTTGGTTTTGCTTTTTGCGTAACGCACAGCTTCTATGGCTAATTTCAACACCTCGTCCTCTGTCTTTTTCAGTTTATACTTCATGTGGATTTTGGACGTGGCCAAAAATATGTGTATACGACAATTAGACTTTGCTATCTTTATGGCCTGATAGGCTGCGTCTATGTCTTTTTTCAGACAACGGGCCAGGCCGCAAATGGTCGCACCCTTAACTTTGGAAGCAACCAGTCTCACCGACTCAAAATCGCCCTTGGAAGAAACGGGAAATCCTGCTTCAATAATATCTACGCCTACATGCACAAGCTGATGTGCAATCTCTAACTTTTCTTTTTGATTTAAACTTGCGCCCGGCGCCTGCTCGCCGTCTCTTAGAGTCGTGTCAAAAATAATAATTTTTTCCATATCTGTTGACCTCAAAACTTCAAACGTTAAACTTTTAAACTTAAAACTTTTTTACGTTTTCTTTCCTCCTTAGATTTCTCGGTTAACACCTCGAAATCTAAACAAGGAGGACTCCACTCACTTTCGTTCGCTACGCATCCAAGGCATCATCTCACGAAGTTTTTTACCAACTGCCTCAATCTGATGCTCGTCGCCCTGCTTTAATAATCTGTCAAAATTGGCTCTGCCGGTTTCATTCTCTTTAATCCATTCGCGCGCGAATTTCCCGGATTTAATTTCTTTTAATATTTTCTTCATTATCTTTCTTGTCTTCTGATTGACAATCATAGGGCCCCGCGTTAAATCTCCGTAACAAGCGGTATTGGAAACTCTGCGGCGCATTCCGGAAATTCCTGTTTCCTGAATTAAATCGGTAATTAATTTTAATTCGTGCAAAACTTCAAAATAAGCAATCTCGGGCTGATAACCGGCTTCCACCAATGTATCAAAACCGGCCTTGATTAATTCCGTAACTCCGCCGCAAAGGACTGCCTGTTCGCCGAAAAGGTCTGTTTCGGTTTCTTCCTCAAAAGTAGTCTCAATTACGCCTGCCCTTGTCGCGCCAATTGCCTTGGCATAAGCCAAAGCGATTTTTAAGGCATCGCCGCTTGCATCCTGAAATATTGCAACCAGCGACGGAACGCCTTTTCCTTCTTCGTACATCTTTCTTACTAATGCGCCCGGGCCTTTTGGCGCCACCATAAACACATCCACTTTTTTGGGCGGCTTTATCTGTTTAAACCTTATGTTAAACCCGTGGGAAAAACATAAAGATTTGCCTTTTTTTAAATTGGGCTTTATGGCTTCGTTATACACTTTTGCCTGGACATGATCCTGAGTAAGAATCTGAATGATATCGGCTTTCTGCGCTGCTTCAGCTACGTTCATTGGAGTAAAACCATCTTTCTTTGCCTGTTCGTAATTCTGTGTTCCCTCAAGTTCAGAAACAATTACGTTAATTCCCGAATCGCGCAAACACAGAGATTGTCCTCTACCCTGAATTCCGTATCCGATAATCGCCACGGTTTTGTCTTTCAAAATCCCCAAATCCGCATCTTTGTCATAATAAATTTTCAGCATTTTTTCCTCCTCAAATTATTAATTGAATTAACTTTAAATATCCCTCTTGATTTCTACTTTACTCTACTTTACTCTTACATTACAACACGTGAAAGTATCGCCGCCGCCCCAGTCGCCACCATTTGAGTATATATTTGTTACTACTTTGTTATCCCCACAACTACCTCCACCGCTTACGCTGTATGTAGTACAGTTGTAAAATTCAAGCTCTAAACCTGAAACATCACCGTCAAATTGGGTGGTTCCTGCAACATGTAATTTTGCCGCCGGGCTTGGTGTACCAATGCCGACGTTGCCGGTAGATGCAATCGTTATAACTGGCGTAGCGCTACCGTTAACTCCAAATCTTAATTGATCACCAGTATCTGAATATATAGTAGGGTAACCACTGGGAAAAGAAAAATTCATCCCACTTAACCATTCAGGCGGATATGTCCTTTCTAAACGGAAAGAACCACCAGCGCCAGCTACATGCAACATTGCGGTTGGATTATCCGTGCCAATGCCGACTTTACCAGAGACAATGAGTGTTCCATTATTGAGTGCCGAATTTCTATAAGCACTTCCTACTGCCATCTGGTCTGCACGGAGTTCTTTGTAGATTCCGTAAGGCGCAGGATAATAGGTAGTAAGCGTAATTCTTTCCTCAGCAAGAGAAAAAGACACGCTGAGCAAAATAGAAACAAAAACCGCTGCTATTAACAGTGTAATTTGTTTTTTCATATTACACCTCGCCTGGTTATTGTGCTCTAACCAAAATATTATTTAGGTATAGCTATCTTGCCGGTCCGCACCAGTTGTTTTATGCCGAATTCCTTTAAAACAGAAAGAAACTCTTCTATATTTTTCTCTTCCAGGGCTGCCTCGATAATCGCACTTTCTTTATCGCTATGCAGAATTTCTGCGTTAAACTTATGCGCAATTTTTTCTAAATTCGCCTTATTGGACTTATCCAAAGAAACCTTTACCAAAACAAGCTCTCTTTCAAAGAACTCTTTTTTGGTAAGGTCAATAACCGTGATAATATCAATCAATTTATGGAGCTGCTTTTTAATCTGTTCCAATATTCTTTCGTCTTCGGCGTTGACGACTATGGTCATACAGGAAACAGCCGGATCTTGCGTTTCGCCAACTGCCAAAGAATCAATATTAAATCCGCGCGCGCTGAATAATCCCGCTATACGCGCAAGCACGCCGAATTTATTTTCAACCAATACTGAAATCGTGTGGCGCATTATGCCAAACCCTCAATCATACTGTTAATGGCCTCACCAGCCGGAACCATAGGAAAAACATTTTCCTCCGGCTCGACGATAAAATCAATCATAACCACATTATCGATTTCTATGGCCTGGACTATCGCCTTTTCCACTTCTTCTTTTTTTGACACACGTATGCCTTTTGCGCCGTAAGCCTCGGCCAATTTCACAAAATCAGGATTGACCAAAGTAGTCTGGGAATATCTTTTTTTGTAAAAAAGCTCCTGCCACTGCCTGACCATACCTAAATACCCATTGTTTAAAATGGCGATTTTTACATTTAACTTTTCAGCGACGCAAGTCATAAGTTCCTGAATATTCATCTGAATTGAACCGTCTCCGGCGATATCAAAAACAATTTTATCGGGGCAACCAGACTTGACGCCCATTGCCGCCGGAAGGCCAAAACCCATCGTACCTAAACCTCCGCTTGAAATAAACGTCCTGGGTTTTGTATACGTATAATACTGAGCTGCCCACATCTGGTTCTGGCCGACTTCCGTGCAGATTATGGCCTGGCCTTTTGTGATTTCGCAGATTTTCTCGATAACATACTGTGGCTTAATCTTGTCGGTATTATTGCTGTAGCGCAAAGGATACTTTTCCTTCCATCCTTTTACCGTGCCAAGCCAGTGCGACGTATCCGGAACTTTTTTTATCTCATCGATTAATTCTCTTAAAATATTCTTCGCGTCTCCCACTATCGGAATATGGACTTTTATATTTTTACTGATGGACGAAGGATCAATATCAATATGGATAATCTGGGCGTGCGGCGCAAATGCATCAAGCCTGCCTGTAACCCTGTCATCGAAACGCGCGCCAACAGCAATAATCAAATCCGAACCCATAATCGCGTGGTTTGCATAAGCTGTGCCATGCATACCCAGCATGCCCAAAGACAATTCACTTCTTTGATTAAATCCGCCCAAGCCCATAAGCGTTGTGGTAACCGGCGCTTTAATTTTTTCCGCCAATCTGTTTAATTCCTCGGAAGCCTCAGAAATAATTACGCCTCCGCCGGCATAAATTATGGGTTTCTTGGCCTGAGAAATTGCCTTTGCCGCCTTTTTAATCTGGCCGGGATGGCCTTTTAATGTAGGATTATAACTACGAATATTGCAAACATTGGGATATTCGAAATTAGTATCCGCCATTTGTATATCAGAAGGAATATCCACAACCACAGGGCCCGGCCTTCCCGTCGAGGCGATGTGAAATGCCTCTTTAATCACGCAAGCCAGATCCTTGACATCTTTTACTAAATAATTATGTTTTGTAATCGGACGCGTTATACCGGTAATATCCGCTTCCTGAAATGCGTCGTTACCGATTAAGAAACTTTTTACCTGACCGGTAAAAGCAACCATAGGGATTGAATCCATATAAGCATTGGCTATGCCTGTTGTCAAATTTGTTGCGCCCGGGCCTGAAGTAGCAATACAAACTCCTGTTTTTCCGGTTGCCCGCGCGTAACCGTCGGCCGCGTGGGCCGCGCCTTGTTCGTGGCGCGTCAAAATAAAATGCAGCCCGGAATCATAGAGTTTATCGAATATAGGCAGAACCTGGCCGCCGGGATATCCAAAGATAACCTCTACTTTTTCTTTTTTCAACGCTTCAATAAATATCTGTGCGCCAGTCATTGTCTTAATGAGCCCACAACTTACGGAACGAAGTGAACGTAAGTTGTCTGGGCGAATTAATCCCCCCTGCTTTCTTGCGAAAGCAAGAAGGGGGGATAAGTTCGGACTTATAAGTTACTAAAATGCAACTTTTGGTAACAATAATCATTTGTTAATATGTATTAGTAACTAATAGTAACTTTTGGTAACTTTACTCCAATACCGCGCCTTTATCAGCGGATGTAACCATTCTAGCATACCGCGCCAAGTAGCCACTATTTATTTTTGGGGCAATCGGCTTAAAAGATTTCATCCTCTTGGCAAAAGTGTTTTTATCAATCAAAAGCTCTAATTTTCTTTTTGGTATATCAATAGAAATTCCGTCGCCGTCTTTAATTATGGCAATCGGACCTTTAGTTGCCGCTTCCGGAGAAACATGGCCGATACAGGGCCCGCGTGTCCCGCCGGAAAATCTTCCGTCGGTAATAAGGGCAACACTATTGGATAAACCCATTCCCACAATCGCGGACGTGGGCGAAAGCATCTCGCGCATTCCCGGGCCGCCTTTGGGGCCTTCGTAGCGGATTACAACCACATGGCCTTTCTTAACTTTGCCTTGCATAATCGCGCGCATAGCCTGTTCTTCGGAATTAAAACAAATTGCTTTGCCTTTGAAACGCATCATCGCATCCGACACCGCCGCCTGTTTTACCACAGCTCCTTTGGGAGCGAGGTTTCCGAATAAAATTGCAATTCCGCCTTCCTTGCGATATGGATTATTCAATGGGCGGATAACATCATCGTTTAATATTTTTGCTTTATCGGCTATTTCATAAATTGATTTTCCGTTCACCGTGGGGCAATTATTTAATTTTGACTTCAATCTTTTCATAACCGCGGGGATTCCGCCAGCCGCGTCTAAATCCTCCATATAAAAATTTCCCGACGGCTCCAAAGAAACAATGTCAGGAGTAGTTTTGCTTATTTTATCAAACATCTCTAAAGACAATTTTATTCCTGCTTCGTGGGCAATGGCAGTAAGGTGTAAAACCGAATTACTCGAACCGCCCAAAGCCATATCCATCCGAACCGCGTTATCAATAGACTTTGCGGTTAAAATTTTTCGGATCTTTATGTCTTTTTTAATTAACTCTACGATTTTCTTTCCGCTTTCGTAGGCAATATCTTTTCTCTTTTTAGAAAGCGCTAATGCTGTGGCGCAACCTGTCAGCGATAAACCCATAGTTTCCGTTAAACAAGCCATGGTGTTTGCCGTATACAAACCCTGACAAGAACCTGCGCCGGGGCAGGCGCATTCTTCGATGTTACAGGCTTCCTTAAATGAAATTTCGCCGCTTTTGACTTTTCCCACAAGTTCAAATGTATCCCGGACCAGAGAAAGTCTCTTACCTTTATATAGGCCGGTCTTCATGGGGCCCCCTGTCATGACAATTGTGGGGACATTAATCCTTGAAGCGCCCATAATCATTCCCGGAGTAATTTTGTCGCAATTAGTCAAAAGTACCAATCCGTCCAGACAGTGCGCCTGAGCGATTGACTCAACTTCATCCGCAATTATTTCCCTGGAAGCCAATGAATAACGCATGCCGCTGTGGCCCATAGCAATTCCGTCGCAAATTCCCGGCACGCCGAAAATAAAAGGCACGCCGCCAGCTTTGCGGATTCCGTCTTTTATGCGCGCTTCCAAAGTGCGCAGATGGATATGGCCGGGGATTAAATCGGTATAACTTGAGGCAATTCCGATAAACGGCTTATTCAGGTCGCGCCTTTTTACGCCGGTCGCAAAAAGCAGCGCGCGATGCGGAAACCTCTCCAAACCTTTCTTGACTTCATCTGAACGCATTTAATATTCTCCTAATTTTTAACTTCTTTTACTTATAACAACAAAAAATTAGTTTATTCTTGAAGAATATAAATCAAATATCTATATTTCTTATATCAAAAAAATTTGAGATAATTCTCAATCGTTCCCTTATAGAGCTAGCATCATTTGTTCCTTGTTGAGACATCCTATCAAATTCCAATAATTCAAAATCAGCTTTTTTCAAATCTTCTTCTGCAATCTGACGGTTATTTGCAACTCTTTCTTTAAAATTAACGAGTTTCTTTCGACTTATAGATCCCAAGCTTCCCTGTATCAAAGCGGATCTAAAAAGTAAATAATATATTGTAGGTACTGATTGCGTTGAAAGCAAAACATCATCTTCATTAAAAATATTACGCATTTCGTTTAATACATTTTTCACTCTATTACCAAGATCATTAGCATTTAAATCTGCATTGTATTTATACTCTTGTACAAAAGCATCAAGATATAATTTCTTTGTATCAATTATTTTTTTATGCCTCAGAATACAATCTTCCAAAAACAAAAGTCTAGCTGCAACTTCTCTATGCTGATATCTATTGTCGCTGAATTTAACTTCCTTTGTAAAAAATGTGTGACTTGCAACTTCATTAATCATCCTGACCATTTGTCCACCCATAGCATTCCTTTTTTCAGCAGCATTTAAAGGAACTGCTTCGTTTAATCGAGAAAACATATCTTCAATTAATTCTATATCATCTGTCTCAACGCCGATTATAGGTAAAACAGAGGAGTCAAATATAACCTTTAGGGATGGGAATTGTTTTGCTAAATCGCTGTAATTTAAACCTGCAACTTTTAGTTTGGGATTCTTGAAGTAAATGAAATCATCCGAAAGAGAAAATTTATTGTCAAGAAATTGCCAAATTGTTTCAATCCTTTGCTTTCCATCGATAATCGCATAAACAACTTCTCTTCCATCTGGTAACTTTCTAGGTCTCGACAAGACATGAAAATACATTTTGGGAATATCATACTCATTGAGAATAGAATCAATCAATAATTGTCTCTTTTCCAGATCCCAAACGTCTCCTTTTCTCTGATAGTCCGGGTTGGTATCAATTAGTTTTCTTTCGTATCCAATGCGTAGAATAGCGCTATTTTTCATAGGATAACTATTAATTTCGGACATTATTGTTTACCTCCTATGATTTCACCTATGCTTTGTAGTTCTGGAAAAAGTTGGAATTTAGTTATACCAAGCAATCCTAATTCATTCTTTATTCTTTCTTTTGAATCTTTTGGAATACAATACCTCCAAATATGCTTTTTAATACCTACTTCTTCGATTGAGATCTTTTGTCTGTGATGAATTGTAAATACGCTTAATTGTGCCTGCATTCTCGACGTATTCCTAGGTGCCATAAATGCAATTGGCAACATTTCTGTCATTTTCTCTTGGTTATACTTCTCAGGACTATAAGACTGCATAAATTCATCTTCTTCAAAAGAAGGGAGATGCTCGGGATCCTCGAGCACGCGGTTACCTTCTTTATTTAACTCCAGAGGCAACAAAACCCACAGCGCCCCATCATCATTCGGGTGCTCATTTATAGTAAAATATAACCCTGCAAGAGGATTCTCGCTCCAATCTAGTAATCTCGTAGGTACTCCGTAATGGCGCATTATGAATAACCATTCATACTGTGCTGTTGGTCTTGGATTTAAAAATAAGGTTGCATCTTGTTTAAACTTTTTCAATAAATTCATTTCGGAATCAAACTTTTTCCTAATCAACAAAGGAGATAGCTCCCAATCTTTAATAGCATGTCCTCTATACCAAATTGGTGCCTTGATATCTTTGGTGTCTTCAGCAAGATAATTAACAAAATCTGATATGCTTCTAACAATCTTATCGTCCTGTCTCATTTAATCGTCGCCTTCAAAATGCTCGGCCTTGGAATCCAAAGACTTAATCACTTTGTTTATTTTTACGGGCTTGATAAATTTATCCACCAAATCTTTTGTATTTTTGATATTCAACTGCCCGAAGAGAAAATCGAATTTCTCCTCGAGTTCTTTTCCAATTTTATCACGAATGGCTTGAGAAAGCGACATTAAATCTTTCTTAAACGGCCCCAATACTTTTTTGCGGGCGCTGTAGATAAATTGTTCTTCAGTTGCGCCCTCTTTCCATTCCGCCTTAAGATTTTCCTTAACCCAGGAATACATTTTTTCTTTCAATTCATGCGGTAAATTTTTGCTTTCAAAAATCATATTCTGGAATTGCGTAGCCAAATGCACTTCCGCGGTTTCAACCGCTACGAATTTATGAAAAGCATCTTCCGGCAAAGTCGACGCGCCGTGCTGGACCGCACCGGACATTTGATATTCTTTTCTGGCAACTTCAGAAAGCGTCTTTAATGTATCGAAATCCAATTTTACTTTGGCAATTGTCCCGTCGGGTAAAACCACTCCGCCGTGGCTTGTGCCGGTCTGAACGCTGACTTTACTTATGCCTGTCATTCCCTTGGGAAGCGCGGCTAAATAACCTTTCATAAAAGCCCCTAATTCCTCAGGCGTAGAATTCTTTGTGCCAACTTCGCCGATTTCACCGCCAACGGAAATAGTAATTCCTTTTGGTTCAAGAGAACGGATATATTTGGTCATCTCCGCGCACATTTCATAATTTAACCTTTGCTCTTCCGCTAAATCTTTATTTCCTAAATCAACCAGCGTGGAAGAATCTATGTCGATATTTAAAAATCCGCCTTCAATTGATTCTTTTATTAATTTCTTTAATCCTTCTATTTCTTTTTTTGCGTCTTCTTTAAATTTTTTGGCATTTATTTGAAAATGGTCTCCCTGGATAAACACCGGGCCCTTAAAACCTTCCCTTATTGCCGCGGCTAAACACACCGTCGTATATTCCAAAGGTTTCTGGTCGGTGTAGCCCATTTCCGAACGCGCGATTTCAAAAATGAACGCGCCTGCGTTTATCTTTTTTGCCGAACGGAATATGGCGCTTGCCAGATCATAAGTCAAAGCCCTTAAATTCATCGCCGGAACCGTAAAACCGGAACATTTATTTTTACCGCGCGCCATATATAAATCGTTTATGGACGCCGGATAAATCCCGGAATTCAAAGCCTCGTCCCAAATCTGGTGGCCGAGTTTTTCTTTTTGCGCTGCGTCAGTAGTTACTACAAATTGCTGAACAAGATTGTCAAGCTCGTTCCTTTCCACTTTTCCTCCCCTACGTTAGAATTTTAATCAAATTATAAATTGTTTCAGTTTTTATAACTTTTTTGGTAACGGCTTTTTCCAAAGTCACAACATTGATATCCTCTCCGACTATGCCCACGGCCTTGCCGGATTCGCCTTTTACCAATAAATCCACTGCAGCAGCGCCCAGGCATGTGGCCAAAACCCTGTCTTTGGCCGTGGGTGAACCACCTCTCTGAACATGCCCCAAAACAACGACCCGCGTCTCCAAATCTGTATTCTGGGTAATTTTTTCTGCTATGTCCTGACCCTTAATTACGCCTTCTGCCACAATCACAATCCAGCTCGCCTTGCCGCGGATATAACCTTCGGTTATTTCATGGCACATCTCGTGAAGATCAAATTTTCTCTCGGGGATAATCACCTGTTCTGCGCCGGCAGCCAAGGCAACATTTAAGGCGATATATCCGGACAATCTCCCCATTACCTCCACGACGAATATCCTCTCCAAAGACGTAGCTGTATCTCTTATCTTGTCTATCGCCTCTAATGCTGTATTCAAAGCCGTGTCAGAGCCAATGGTATATTCAGTTCCAGTTAAATCATTATCAATAGTTCCGGGAACACCGATACATTTTATACCCCAATCTTTTGATAAAGCCAGTGCACCGCGGTAACTGCCATCGCCGCCGATAATTACCAAACCATCGATATTATTTTTCTTAATTACTTCAACTGCTTTTTGCTGGCCTTCTTTGCTTAAGAATTCTTCGCAGCGTGATGTCTTTAAAATTGTTCCGCCGCGATTTATAATATTGGATACGGAACGATGGTTAAAAGGTTTGATTTCATCATTAATCAAACCTCCAAAACCTCTGAATATACCCATCACTTCCAGGTCTTTAGCCAAACCCGAACGCACGACGCTGCGGATAGTTGCGTTCATACCCGGGGCATCGCCGCCTGATGTTAAAACTCCGATTCTCTTCATAATATTAAAATGAAACTAGACTGACTTATATATTAAATTTGATAACACAATGACTTCGAGTATGTTTATACAGAAATTATTCTATGTTCCTTCCTGCCAGCTTGATAAATATTTTTTCTGCCTTTCAGTTAACTTATCTATAGTTATGCCCATGGATCTTAATTTAAGAAAGGCTATTCTTTCATCCAAATCTTTAGGCACAGGATAAACCTGATTATCCAATTCCCCGTGATGTCGTCTTATGTATTCCGCGGAAAGCGCCTGATTGGCAAAACTCATATCCATAACCTGCGCAGGATGTCCTTCAGCCGCAGCCAAATTGATAAGCCGTCCCTCGCCTAAAATATAAATACGCTTTTTGCTCTTCAGTGTAAATTCCTCGACGAAATCCCTGATTATTCTTGTCTTTACGCTGAGCTTCTTTAACTCTGGGATATCAATCTCAACATTGAAGTGGCCGGAATTTGCCAATATCGCTCCGTCCTTCATTGCTAAAAAGTGTTCTCTCCTTATTACAGAAACATCGCCGGTGGTAGTGACAAAAATATCGCCTATCTTTGCTGCCTTAGACAAAGACATGACCATAAAGCCATCCATGCTCGCCTCTATTGCACGCAAAGGATCAACTTCGCAAATAATCACATTCGCCGACATTCCTTTTGCGCGCATAGCCACGCCGCGGCCGCACCAGCCGTATCCGCAGACGACAAAGTTTGTGCCTGCGATAAGTTTATTTGTGGCGCGGATAATTCCGTCAATGGTGGACTGGCCGGTCCCGTACCTATTGTCAAACATATGTTTCGTAAGCGCGTCATTTACGGCGATAACAGGATATTTCAACACCCCGTCATTTGCCATTGCCTTCAGACGGATAACGCCGGTGGTGGTCTCTTCTGTTCCGCCCATAGGCATAAAGCCGTAATCTTTCTTGTGTAAAACTGAAACCAAATCCGCTCCGTCGTCCATAGTTATCTCTGGTTTACTTTCCAAAGCCGAAAGGATATGTTTATAATAAGTCTTATTATCCTCACCTTTTATGGAAAATGTGGGTATGCCGTAATCTTTTACCAAAGAAGCAGCCACATCATCCTGCGTGGATAACGGATTCGATGCGCAGATACTTATATTTGCGCCTGCCGACTTTAGAGTAAGCGCCAGCGCAGCTGTTTCCGTAGTCACATGCAGACAACAAGCAACTCGCGTATTCTTTAAAGGTTTTTCCTTTTCAAAACGCTTGCGGATTAAATTCAGTACGGGCATATTATTCATTGCCCATTCAATGCGCAGCTTTCCTTTTTTTGCCAGACTGATATTTTTGATGTCATATTTCATAATTTTCCCGCCTTCTCCTTTAACGTATCTACCTTATCTAATTTTTCCCAGATAAACTCAGCTTCATTGCGGCCAAAGTGCCCGTAACAAGCTGTTTTCCTGTATATAGGACGCAATAGCTTAAGAGAATCTATTATCCCTTTAGGTGTGAGTTTAAAATTCTCGCGGATAAGTTTAACTATTTTATCTTCGGAAACTTTTCCTGTCCCATAAGTTTCTACATAAATAGATAACGGATCCGCATAACCGATAACATAGGACAATTGAACCAGAAGTTTGTCGGCAAGTCCGGCGGCAACTAAGTTTTTGGCGATATAACGGCACATATAAGCTGCAGAACGGTCAACCTTCGTGGGGTCTTTTCCTGAAAATGCACCACCGCCATGAGGAACAGCTCCACCATATGTATCAACGATAATCTTTCTCCCGGTCATTCCGGTATCAGATTGCGGTCCGCCGATTAAAAATTTTCCTGTCTGATTAACATAATATTTTGTGTGTTTATCCACCAATTTTCCTAATACAGGCCTGGATACGCAATCAATAATTTCCTGACGGGATTTTTCAGTAATATGTTTTCCCGTCTTATCCAAAATTTCCTCGGTATGCTGGCAGGCAAGTACAACCGAATCTATGCGCTTAGGTTTTCCTTTATGATATTCAACCGTAACCTGCGACTTACAGTCAGGGCCTAAATATCTTAATATATTTTGCCTGCGCACATCTGCCATACGCCTTACTAGCTTATGCGCAAGCGTTATGGGAATAGGCATATACTCTTTGGTTTCGTTACAGGCATAGCCAAACATAATACCCTGGTCTCCTGCGCCGCCGGTATTTACTCCTTGCGCGATATCCGGAGACTGAGCATTTATGGTATTCACAATAGCACATGTTTCATAATCAAAACCGTATTTGGGATGAGTGTAACCAATATCTTTGATAATTTCACGGGCTAGCTTCTGAATATCAACATAAGCATTAGTAGTAATCTCTCCGCCTACGACTAAAAGCCCCATTGTGACGTAAGTTTCACAAGCAACCCTGCTCATCTCAGGGGTTTTATCCAACTTCATAACCTGATCCAGGACCCCGTCGGAGATCTGATCGCAAAGTTTATCCGGGTGCCCTTCGCCTACTGATTCTGCAGTTATAAATCTAATGTTGTCCGACATTTTCTTCCTCCTGTTATTTTCTTCTGCTAAAGTATCTCTGTGCTTTTTTATATGTATCAATCTGGCCTATGTCCAGCCATAAACTCTTAAACCTAAAACCGTAAATTTTAACTTTTGTCATTAACCATTTTATATAATCGCCTGCCCTATCCGTGTTTCTTTTCAACTTATTTACGTAGTCTCTCAAAAAAACCAGCGTCTCCTTGGGAAAATAATATACGCAGGTAGCCACGTAAGCCGACGCAGGATGTTTCGGCTTTTCCTGAAAATCTAAAATCTGATGATTTCTGTCTGTCTTTACCACGCCGTATCGACGCGCCTTTAACTTGTCTTTTAAATTATAAATTCCTATGGATGCATCCGGAGATTTGTCCTGGGCAAATTTTACAAAACCTAAAAGCCACTTTTCAAAAATATTATCTCCTGCAATTATCAACAAATCTTCATTGATTTTTCTTTTTCTTACACCGAAATATATATCGCCTACCGCGCCTAATTTTGATTTTTCAGTCCTTGTCCCGTCATTAACAATGGTGACTCTTGCCTTAATCTTCAGCTTATTCTTCCATCTGTGGTAATCGCTATAAAATTTATCGTTGGTTACAACAATAATTTCCTTTAAACCGCTGACTTTATTTAATTGTTGTATAGCGAAATCAATTATGGCCCTGTTATCGATTTTAAGCAACGGTTTGGAGACATCCAGAGTAATAGGATAAAGCCTTGTTGCGTATCCTCCGGCCAGAATCAACGCCTTGAAATCCCTTTTATTTTTTAAAGACATTATCGTATTTGTATTTATCTGGATGATTTAGAAAATCAATCTTTCCCAAATCTTCTACCAAAGAATACATGGGCTTTCCCGTCTTTAATCCGAATTCCTTCATTTGGTCATTGGGCGTTACAAATTTTATTTGCGGTATTTCTGTGTAAAAATTATTTTTTTGCCAACTAACTTCCTTATCTTTAGACAACGCGTAATAAACCGCGCCTTTTGATTTTTTATATAATTCATATTCGGAACTGAATTCTGCGCTCACCCAATTGGCAGTAACCAAAGGCTTATTTCCCGTATTTATTAAAATGTGGCCGAAATAAGGCAGGCAGACAATTTTCTGCCCTTGCCTTGCTTTTACCGCGACTACTTCTTTTATTTTTCTGAAATCATTTTCGTAGTACCTTTGCTGCAGACAAATCGCCTCGCCGTAAACCACTTCATAAAGCTCGGGATAATCCTTAGGATGATAGTGGCCTGCCGTTTTCATAAATTCATTTCCTAAAATAGCCGGCTTTATTATAGTAATATCAAAACGCAGTTTATTTTTCTTGATTACAGCGTCGTCTTTTAAACAAAAAACATCCCTGTACATATAATAAAGTTCTTCTGGCTGGGATACCGAATCATCCGCCAAAACTTCCTTCATCTGCTCGATAGTGCGTATCGCCGGCTCTCTTTTCGTAACGCCATTTTCAAAACTTAAACTGCATTTGTTTTCATCGAGCTTAATATCCAGTCCTACAAGATTATTTAAACTAACCATATGTTGCTCTCCCTTATGCCTTAGGATAAAACTTGGGCAATATTTTATGTAATTGTTCTTTGGTGAATTTTTCGACTTCTTTGCCTTCTGATAAATTTAATGCCTGATAGGCTATTTCTTCTGCCTGTTTTGTGGTTACAGATCTGATTATATGTTTTATCTTAGACACTGCCGACGGAGGCATGCTAAACTCATCCAGCCCCAAACCCAATAATAATAATGCAAAACTGGGCTCGCTCGACATTTCACCGCACATCCCCACCCAGATGCCGGCTTTATGCCCGGCGTCGATAATATTCTTAATCAATCTCAGCACCGCAGGATGCAAAGGCTCATATAGATAAGCCACCTTTTCGTTGGTCCTGTCTACTGCCAGAGAATACTGAATCAAATCGTTTGTGCCGATACTGAAGAATTTTGCCTCTTTGGATAAAATGTCACAGGTCAGCGCCGCTGAAGGGACTTCTATCATTACACCAATGTCTATATCATCTTTGTAGGCAACTTTTTTTGCGTGTAATTCTTTCTTTGACTCCTCTAATAATGCCTGCGCCTGCTTTAATTCTTCCACTCCGGAAATCATGGGGTACATAATTTTTAAATTACCATACTTGGATGCCCTGAGAATCGCCCTGAGCTGTGTTTTGAATATATCGGGCCTGGCCAAACAAAAACGTATAGCGCGCCAACCCAAGAAAGGCGTCATGTCTCTGGGGATTTGCGGTTGCGAAAGAAATTTGTCTCCGCCAAGGTCTAAAGTCCTGATAATTACAGGATACGGTTTCATCTCTTCGGCTACATATTTATAAGACTGAAACTGCTCTTCTTCTGTAGGCAGATCCTTTCTGTTCATATAAAAAAATTCTGTGCGGTAGAGGCCAATGCCATGGACACCGTGCTCTTTTACCGAAGGGATTTCTTGCGGCAATTCAATATTAGCTGCCAGCTCTACCTGTTTTCCGTCTAAAGTTACAGGGACTAAATCCTTGAGGGTAATAAAAATCTTACCCAAATCTTCGATTTTTTCTTGCTTGCGTTCATATTTATTTAAGGTTTCTTGTTTGGGATTTACAATTACTAAACCAGAATTGCCATCTAAAACCACAGTATCATCATCTTTTATCTGTACAGTAGCTGTCTCTAGGCCCACGACTGCTGGTATTTCCAGAGATTTGGCCATAATGGCTGTATGCGATGTCTTTCCGCCGATGTCGGTTACAAAACCGATTACATTTTTATGATACATCGCCGCTGTATCCGACGGAGAAATATCATGTGCCACCACAATAACTGAATCTTTCAGTTCTTCCAGTCCTTTGCGTTTCCTGCCCAAAAGATTCCTTAATATACGCCTGCCCACATCATTTATATCGCTGATTCTTTCTTTTAAATATTCATCCTCGACTTTAGTAAAGACCTCTGCATATCTCTTTAAAACCTGCGAGAATGCATAATCAATGGCTATCTTCTCTTTTTTTACGCGGGAAATTACCTCTTCTATGAGCATACGGTCTTCCAGCACCAAAAGATGGGCATCAAATATCTCTGCATGCTCGGTTCCCATGCCTTTGGAAACTTTATCCTGTAATTCTAAAATTTCTTTACGCGTTTTAATCAAGGCGTCCTCGAAACGTGACACCTCCAGAGGTATCTCTCCTTCTGCAATAGAACGCTTATTGACCGCCAGTTCTTCGCCACCCAAGAGATAAGTCTTACCGACTTTTATCCCGGGAGCCGCCGGAATACCGCGCAAGATTATTTCATTCGCCTTCACTGATTAATTCCTCCAATGCCTCTATGGCTTCTTTGGCATCGCTGCCTTCAGCGACAATCAATATCTCGCTATCTTTTTCTGCTGCCAGCATAAGTATGCCCATGATGGATTTGCCATTAACTTCCTGCCCGTCTTTGGTCACGGTAATACTGGAATCAAATTTATTAGCCAATTGCACAAATAAGGCTGCGGGACGGGCATGTAGTCCCTGCGCATTCTTAACCTTAAGTTTTCTCTTAGCAATACCCATTTTAAACCAACTTTACTTCTAATTTTAATTTCAACTTGGAATTATCCAAAGATACAGGCCAATTAAAAAATACGCAGAGTTCCTGGTACGTCTTTTCCACGCCTGACTCTGAATCGGAAACCGTCTCCACGGGAAAACTCCAGATTCCCGCGCTCGGTGATAAAGAAAATTCGAGCTGTACTTCTTTCCATAGGTCGTTGACCACAAAACGGGAAACGCTTTTTTCTTCAGCCGGCGCGACGCAAAGCCCTGAATCATACAATGAGAAATTAAATTCTGCACCAAAAAGAAAATCCAGCCTCTTTACACCGAAATTCTCCAAAAGATAATCCACGGAAATTAAATTATCCGTAATCGTCACTGTCTTGGTTAGCTTCACAGGACATAAATCAATAACTTCTTTTCTGGAAAATTCTAATATGCTTTTCTTGTTATCAGACTTATTTGTAAAATCGTATACCACATCGCCCATCTGCGCAATTTCTTTAAATGTGGCTCTGTAGAAATCATCTAATTTAGTATTCGGCTCCAATAAATAATCCCTCAAGCTATACCGGCTGTAGCGGTCATAGATGAGAAATTTATCCAAATCCGTATCTTTGATTTGCTTTTGATCGTGAATGCTCTTCGGCTCTCCACCCTGATTCTCAATATTGGCGGCCTGCTGTAATTTTTCTTTCAGATTTTTATGATAGTGTTCGAATCTGCGGCTGACAGTATTTGTTAAATTGAAACACTTCAGCTTGTCGTCCCACTCAGAAATCGTTGCGCCCTCCTGGGGCCTAAAACACAATCTCATCTTCTTGTTGAAAATAATTATTTCTTCTTTGCCGTCTTTATCAAAATCACACTGGATCATATTCTGATGGTACTTTTCTATCTCTTCAATCAAATTCTCTGCCTTAATAAGGTGTTCGTAAACTCCGGAACGCAGGTGATTTAAATATAAGCCACCGAAGATACCGTGCCAATAAGCATCATTAAACTGTCCCATGTATAGATGTTTTTTGATTATAGCCAACGTATTTGCGCTGGCGCTATTTTTTTTCTCCAGCTCATTCAATCTGTCGCTTACAAAAAACATCTTTTTCTGCATGTTGTTTGCTTCGGGATATTTAACAAAGAAATTCCTAAAAAAACCTCCGGACCACTCCTGCATCTCTCTGTAGCTGGCGCACGGCAGATATACCCTATCCGTCGGGCCGGATCTTTTTATAAACTCAGAAAATGTAAGCGTATTAATCCACTCTTTGCTCTCCTCCAAAGCAGCAAAGAAATTATGCAGCCATCCTTCCCTGTAGACCCATTTATTTGTCCCCGGCCAGAGCCCGAATTTTTCTCCGTCGTCAGCAAAGGTTATAGTCAAATCCTTACCTTGCGAATTCAATCTCTCCCTTAAATAATTTATGGCCTCATGGGGTAACTTAAAAGGCAGCAGATATCTTAACCTTTCGCTTCCCGGGAATATTAAAACTGTCTTTGACTCGTCCTCGCTTAAATAGTAGCCGTTTAATTTCTCCGGGTCTTTTCCTGCGTTCTTAAAGTGAGAATCATCCACAATGGTAAAGTTTACTTTGGCTTCATTTAAAATATATGGCAGCTTGGGTTCCCAAACGCGTTCAGTAAGCCAGGCGCCTTTAAACTCGCAATCGAATATTTCCTTTATCTTTTCCCTGAACATCTCTATCTGACCTATGGCATCCCTGAAAGGAATCGTTGTCAATATGGGCTCATAGTATCCGCCGCCGATTATCTCTATCCTTTTTTCTTTTACTAATAATTTTAACCTTTCGATAAATTCCGGGTGTTTCTGTATCAGCCAATCCAATAAACTGCCCGAGTAATGAAACGATGCCTTAATATTATTGAAATCTTCCAGCACATCCAGAAATGGCAGGTATGATTTCTCAAATGCATCCTGGAAAATACCGGCGAAATTGCTTACCGGCTGATGGCAATGAATCGCTATTAATAAATTAACTTTTTTATCCTGGCTTTGCATATCTTCTGGAATTAAAAAACCTGATTATTGCCTGTGATAATTTTAAATCGTCATGCCTTATGACTTCGTTGGTTATCTTGACAAAATCATCCAGGATAACTTTGTAGCCTAAGCTGCGTATTTTATCGATATCCTCATTTACCAAATAAGAATCTTCTGATTTATATTTCTCCAATACATCGTTCGGCACCCAGCCATTATTAACAATACAATAATCTATTACGCGCGGATGAGAGTGTGCAATCAAAACCCTTAAATGATCCGAAGCGGTAAAATTATCTGTTTCGCCGGGCTGGGTCATAATATTGCAAATATAGAACTTAAGCGCCCTGGCATCCACTATCGCCTCTGTGATCTCCTTAATCAATAAATTAGGAATAATACTCGTATAGAGGCTGCCCGGACCTAAAACAATTATATCTGCATCCTGAATCGCCTTTATCGCCTCGGGCGTGGCAGTATTGCTTTCCGGATTGAGATATACTTTATCTATAGGCCTGCCTGCATAGGGAATTTTTGCTTCGCCCTCTGTCTGCGTGCCGTCCTTGTGTTTGGCAACTAAAGTAACCTTGTTTAATGTTGAAGGAATCACATGTCCACGGATAGCCAAAACCTTGCTGGATTCTTTTATCGCCTGCTCAAAATCTCCTGTCAGCTGCGTCATTACAGTAATAAAGAGATTGCCGAAACTATGCCCGGCAAATTCGGAATCCTTGCCAAACCTGAACTGAAATAATTTATGCATCAGTGGCTCTGCATCAGCCAAAGCAACCAAACAGTTGCGGATATCCCCGGGAGGAAGGATATCAAACTGTTGCCTTAATTTTCCGGAGCTTCCGCCGTCATCAGCCACTGTAACAATGGCACTGTTGTGATCTGTGTGCTCTTTCAGGCCGTGAAGAATAGTCGATAATCCTGTACCGCCGCCAATCACAACAATCTTAGGTCCTCTGGCTAATTGCCTTTTTTGATAAACGATATCTATAAATTTCCGTTCCTGTTGAGGCAAGAATAAACTCACAATAGAACGAAAAATCTTTTTTACCGCCTGAAAAACAAGCCAAACACCGATAATAAAATCCAAGGTATAAGCAGCACCTAAAATTTTAGATTGTAACGACGAAGCGTTGCTTGAACGCAGCGTCAAAAGCCCGCCTGCCAAGCCTGAGGCTATCAATAAAATACCCAACACTAAAAGCAAAATCCATCTTTTAATCTTTATACCCGGGTAAAACCACTTAAGGTAAAAAGTTAACCACGTAGGTAATCTAAATTCTTTTTTCATCTTCCTGGGAAATTATTTTTAATATCGTCTTTTCGTCTTTTGCCTGCCTTAAACTATCTCTGAAATACTTATCTTTTGTTAAACGTGAAATACGCGCCAATGCTTTCAGGTGCGGGCCTGCCGAATCCTGAGGGGCAATAAGCAGAAAGAATATGTACACAGGTTCTCCGTCCAGAGAATCAAAATCTACGCCCTTCTGGGATAACCCGAACGCCGCCACTAAATGCTTGACGCTATCTATTTTAGCATGTGGTATGCCCACGTTGTGGCCGATGGCTGTGGAACCCAGAGATTCCCTGGCCATCAATGCCTCAATTAGCTCGGCGCGGTCTTTTTTGGCTATCTCTCCGCTGTTTATCAATAAATCCACAAGTTCTTTTAATGTGTCTTCTTTAGACGTGGCCACTAAATTTGCCTTTATCGCCTTTTTAGAAAGAAATTCCAGTATCTTCATTTAACCTCCCTTTATTGTTCTCGTTAAAAACTTATTTATTTTTATAATTTTGTTATTTTGCAGTCTGGAGCGGGTGATGGGCTTCGAACCCACGACAACCACGTTGGCAACGTGGTGCTCTACCAACTGAGCTACACCCGCAAAATTTTATGCCCTGAAATAATTTTATAAAAATACCTAATGCCGTGGGAGAGAGTTGAACTCTCAAGTCCTTGCGAACATTAGGTCCTAAGCCTAACGCGTATGCCAATTCCGCCACCACGGCAAATTCCGCCGCAACCCGCTAACGAAATTACAATGGGCCACCCGCGACTCGAACGCGGCACACCCGCCTTAAAAGAGCGGTGCTCTACCTGATGAGCTAGTGGCCCTATATGTGAAAGCAAAAACATTATTGGTATAGAACGACTTTTTGATTAAGGACATCCTGTCCAAACAAAAATATTCTCAAAGACTAAAACAACAAATGTTGCCGGTGTTAAAATTCCGCAAGCTCTTTTTCTTTTTCTTTCAAGAGATTATCTATCTTTTCAATATGTTTATCGGTAACCTTCTGTATATTATCCTGAGTTTTAAACCTATCGTCTTCAGTAATCTTTTTTTCCTGTTCTAATTTTTTAATCAGCTCATTGTTATCGCGGCGGATTGTACGCAAAGAAACTCTGCCCTTCTCGGCTAAATCTTTGACTAATTTTATTAACTCTTCCCTGCGCTCCTTGGACAACTGCGGCACGGCCAAACGTATCACCTTGCCGTCGTTGGCAGGATTTAATCCCAGATTCGATTTGAGTATGGCCTTTTCGATTTCCTGAATCGCAGTAATATCCCACGGCTGTATAACTATCAACCTTGCATCCGGCACAGATATCGCAGCAATCTGTTTTATCAACGTAGGCGTACCGTAATAATCGATCTTTATGCCTTCTACAATATGCGGATTGGCCCTGCCGGTTCTTATCTCGCTGAATTCTCTCATCATCGAATCCAAAGCATGCTTCATTTTGTCTTCAGTGTCTTTTAAAATATCTTTGGTCAACATAAACACCTCTCTATTTAAAATATTTGTTTCTATCAAAGAGGCTTAAGGAAACGGCTTGATTTGCAATGCTTAACTTACTGTGGTTCCTATTTTCTCTCCGAGGATTATGCGTTCTAAATTGCCTTCTTTCCTGAGATTAAAAACCACTATGGGCAGACGATTGTCCATACACAGGCTTATGGCTGTAGCATCCATAATCTTTAGTCTGCGTTTGAGAATTTCGATATATTTCAGCTGGTTGTATTTTTTGGCATTCTTCACCTTGTGCGGATCAGCGGAATATACACCGTCTACTTTTGTGGCTTTTAATATGACGTCGGCGCCTATCTCCATTGCCCTAAGAGCAGCTGCGGTATCGGTTGTAAAATAGGGATTGCCCGTACCTGCCACAAATATAACGACTATTCCTTTTCCCAGATGGCTCATCGCCCTTCTTCTTATATAAGGCTCTGCTATCTGGTGCATTTCAATTGCTGTCATAACCCTTGTAGGCACGTCAATCTTTTCCAAAGTCTCCTGAAGGGCCAAACCATTTATCACGGTTGCCAACATACCCATATAATCTCCGATTGCTCTTTCCATACCGAAGGCAGCAGTACCGGATTGCCCTCTAAAGATATTGCCTCCGCCGACAACCAGAGCGATATCCACTCCTAACTTCTTTACTCTCTTAATCTGTTGGGCTAAGGAATTTAAAATCCGGGGGTCTATGCCGTGGGAGTGTTCTCCCTGAAGGGCTTCACCGCTTAACTTTAACACAATCCGCTTATAAGCCAGCTTTTTCTTCATTTGCCGTAAGTATAAATTTTTAAAAACTACGCGCAGACAAAAACTACGCGCCTTCGCCAATTGCCAAACGCACAAATCTTTTTATCACGATATTTTCTCCTGTCTTGGCAATGACAGAAGCAACGTATTCGCCGATAGTCATCTTATCATCTTTTACGAAAGGCTGTTCCAATAAACAAGTCCTTTTATAAAAATCCTTGGCATCTTCATTCTGGGGAATATCTTCTTTGGGCACATCTTCCTTCTTTAAATACGCGGGCGACGTAGCCACCACATGCATAGCAATATCCCTGCATAACTTACCGAAATCTTCGTTCTTGGCTACAAAATCTGTCTCACAATTTATTTCTAACAACGCGCCGACTTTATGATTGTGATGGACGTAACTTACGATACGGCCTTCCGAGGCAACGCGGGATGATTTTTTTGCCGCCATCTCCAGGCCTTTCTGTTTTAACAATTCCTTGGCCTTGTCCCAATCGCCGCCTGTCTGCTCCAATGCCCTTTTGCAATCCATTACGCCTGCGCCTGTCTCTTCTCTGAGTTGTTTAATTTTATTCGTTGCCGCTGCCATTTTATCTAACTCCTGTCTTTATTATATTAATAAGCTTAATTAAAAACTGTCTTCTTTTTTGCCTTTGGGCCGGCCTATCGGTTTGGCCTTAATGGGTTTCTTTAATTTGGTATCCTTATCATCTACGATTTTTTCTACTATGGTCTCTACTATCTCCTCGTCTATTTCTGGCACAACTGCTTCTGCTGCCTCTTCGGGAATGGCTGTTTCTACTTTTTTCTGTTCTTCCAGAACCTTTATTACTTCTTTGTAGCTCTTTCTTGCTTCAATAATGCTATCAGCAACAAACGTAGTAATCATACGGATTGACTTTAAGGCATCATCATTGCCGGGTATGGGATAATCTACCTTATCGGGATCGCAATTTGTATCAATAAGTGCCACAACCGGGATATTCAGACGGTTTGCCTCGAGCACAGCTGTTTCTTCTTTTTTGGGATCAACCACGAATAAAGCGCCCGGCAATCTCTCCATCTCGATAATCCCCGAGAGATTTCTTTTAAGTTTTTCTTTCTCTTTCATAAACCTGCCGATTTCCTTCTTGGTAAGTTTATTAATGCGGCCGTCCTGCTCCATTTCCTCTATATCTTTGAGGCGCTGCACATTCTTTCTTACGGTTTGAAAGTTTGTAAGTAATCCCCCTATCCAGCGATAATTCGCAAATGGAGATTCGCAGCGAATGGCCTGCTCCTGGATAATCTCCTGCGCCTGCTTTTTTGTGCCTACGAATAAAACAGCTTTCCCCTGCCCAATAACCTCGGACAAGGCAATGCGCGCTTTATCCAAGCACTCTGCAGTCTTTTCTAAATCAATAATATAAATACCTGATTTTTCCCCGAAGATAAATTTCTTCATTTTGGGGTTCCAGCGTTTAGTCTGATGCCCGAAATGGACACCAGCCTCTAAAAGTTGTTTAATAAGTTCTGTCTGCAATTTTTTCTCCTCCCTTACAATACGCAATCCACGCTTTATTATAGGAATCGGCTTATAAAATCTCTGAATTAAGCCTGTTTTGCCATAATAAACCCTTTAAGCGAGTTATGCATTAGTGTTTTAGTTTCTTATAGTTACTAGAAATAAATCTAAAATTGGAAAGATAGTATATCATAAATAGTTGCCTTTGCAATAAATTTTTAATATTAGGTGGGACTTAATACCTGGGTTTCATACAGCCTTTTATATACCCCGCCAATACTATTTATCAGTTCTTCATGAGTACCTGTTTCCGCAATGCGGCCACTCATCAATACGATAATCTTGGTGGCATTACGTAAAGACGAAAGTCTGTGCCCTATAACAAATACCGTCCTTCCTTTGACAATGCGATTAATGGCTTCCTGGACAAGGCGTTCCGATTCTGCGTCCAGCTGAGAAGTAGCCTCGTCCAATATGAGAATTGGAGGGTTTTTCAAAATTGCGCGGGCGATGGCAATCCTCTGCCGTTCGCCGCCTGAAAGCTTAACACCTCTATCTCCTATAAATGTATCATATCCATCAGAAAGCTTCATTATAAAATCATGCGCAAATGCCTCCTTGGCTGCCTTTATAATATCGTCCATGGAGGCATCCTTTCTGCCGTAAGAGATATTGCCTTTCACGGAATCATTAAAAAGTATGGTTTCCTGCGTTACCATGCCGATATTGGCCCTTAAGGATTTTATGGTAAAATTTCGGATATCCTGGCCGTCAATCATAATCTTTCCGTCCTGCGGATCATAAAAACGCGGGATTAAATCTACCAAAGTAGATTTTCCTGCGCCGCTGGAACCCACCACAGCGATAATCTCTCCCTGCCTGGCTTCCAAGGAAATCTCTTTTAAGATAATATCCGTCTCGTATTTAAAACCGACTTTATCAAACACAATGCCATTCCTGACTCTATCTAAAATTAAGGCATCTTTCTTCTCCGCTACCGACGGATGTGAATCTAATATTTCATAAATCCTGTCATTGGCTGCCAATGCCTGCTGGTTAATAGAGTTTACCTGGCTTAGTTTTTTAAAAGGCCTTATCATAGAAAATAACGAACCTAAAAAAACCGCAAATACACCGAAGGAAAATTCTCCGGCTATGACACTTTTTCCTATCCACATAAATATAATTGCGCCGAAAATTGCGCCGAAAAACTCAGTTAGTGGTGCAAGCAGCGCTGTGCGTTTTATGGACTTCATCATCACCTTGAAGAAATCATAGTTGTGCCGGACAAATTTTGCCAATTCGTATTCCTCCATGGAGAACGCTTTGACAATACGCACGCCGTTGATAGTCTCGACCAATAAGGAATTGATATCTGCCATCTGTTCCTGAGATTTTTTGCTCAGTTTTCTTAATCTTGTGCCGACTTTCACAATAGGAAAACTTATCAACGGCACCAATATAAAAGAAAACAAAGCCAGTTTTGCATGAATCACAAAAATCATAATAGCAAAGAAAACCACCTGAAAAGACTGATAGAATAAATCGCTTACTCCGTAAGAAACAGCGTTTTCCACCAATCTTACATCATTGGTAATGCGGGAAATCAATTCCCCGCTCCTTCTTTTCGTAAAATACTCCAACGATACATCTTGAAGCTTGGAGTAAATTTTGTTACGTATATCTCTTACGACCAGCTGCCCCACCTTGGACATATAGTAAGTCTGCAGAAACGTAAAAAGCCCCTTCAAAAAGAACAAAATTGCTATGCCATAGCCGATAAAGGAAAGCAGTGTCCAGCGCGGGATATTATTGATATGTTTAATAAATTCTTCCGCAAAGGCGGGCAATCTATGGGGAAAGACTATATCTTTGCCGATCATAATCCTGTCTGTGAGAGGCAGAACCATACCAATAGAAACACAGTCAAATATAGCTGTAACCATCATAAACAAAACAGCTAAGGCAAATACCTTACGGTGGGGTTTGGTGAAACGCAGCATCGAAAAATAATCGCCAAAAATCATAATTAGACTTAAAACCTCCTATGGGAATGCAGTATTATACATTCATTTAAGTTTACATATATTAACATACGAGTTGACTTTTGTCGAGGTCTTTGTTATTATACTACTCTCTATGGATAAATTAAAGGTAGGGGTTATAGGACTGGGAAGATTGGGCTCTATTCATACCAGAGTCTACAAAGAAATTGGCCATGTAGAGCTTATCGGCGTCTGTGACAGCGATCCGCAAAAATTAAATGCCGTTGCCAAGCAGTACGGCGTTGCCGCATTTGGCGACCCGCACGAACTCGCCGCCAAGGTAGATGCCATAAGCATAGCTGTGCCTACCAATAACCACTACCAAATCGCCAAAGACATCATAAAAAAAGGCATACACGTACTTATAGAAAAACCCATCACCAATAACCTCAAACAAGCCAAAGAATTAATCAAGCTCGCCCATAAAAATAAAGTCACCCTTCAGGTCGGCCATGTGGAAAGATTTAACAGCGCATTCCTGGCGATTGAAAAATTAGTAAAAAATCCCCGCTTTATAGAATGCCACCGCTTAAGCCCGTTTCCCCACCGTTCTCTGGATATAGGCGTGGTCTTAGATGTCATGATTCACGACATAGACATAGTTTTAGGTCTGGTTAAATCCGAGGTAAAACGCGTAGATGCGGTAGGCGTACCTGTGCTCACGCCTTACGAAGACATCGCCAATGTGCGCCTGGCTTTCAAAAATGGCTGCATCACTAATCTTACGGCAAGCCGCATCTCTGAAGAATCAATGAGAAAAATCCGCATATTCCTCCCCGATACCTATATCTCTCTGGATTATGTCAGCCAGGAGGCATTCCTTTATAAAAAAGAAAACGGACAGATATCCAAAAAACCACTGCCCATAGAAAAAGAAGAGCCGCTGAAGAGCGAAATAGAATCTTTCATTGACTGCATAACATTCAATAAACGCCCGCTCGTATCCGGAGAAGAGGCCTATCAGGCATTACGGGTTTCGGATAAAATACTGAGAGAAATATGGAACAAAAAAAGATATTTATAGTCGCTGGAGAAGTTTCCGGTGATATGCATGCCGCCAGCCTGATCAAAGAATTAAAAACACTTAATCCCTCTATAAAATTTATGGGATTGGGCGGCAAGCGTATGGAGGAACAAGGCGTACACCTGTTTTTTGACCTGACCAAAATCGCCGTAGTCGGTTTTACGGAGATATTTAAAAATCTGTTTCTGTTCAGAAAAATATTTTATGGCTTTATAAAAAATGCTGAACGGGAAAAACCGGATTTAATTATCCTGGTGGATTATCCGGGGTTCAATCTGAGGCTGGCCAAGGAATTAAAAAAACGGGGTTTTAAGATACTCTACTATATTTCCCCTCAAATCTGGGCGTGGGGAGAAAAACGCATAAAAATCATAAGGCAAAATGTGGACAAAATGATTGTATTGTTTGATTTTGAAAAAGAAATATACCAGAAAAATGGCATAGATGTGGAGTTCGTAGGGCACCCTCTGCTGGATAGTATAGAGCTGAACCTCTCAAAGGATGAATTTGCCAAATCGTTATCTATCCAGAACAAAAATCCCATTATAAGTTTACTGCCCGGCTCGCGCAATAATGAAGTAACAAAAATACTGCCCATAATGATAAATTCAGCCAAATTGATATATGAGGAATTTCCCCAAACACAATTTTTAGTCTTAAGCTCTTCTAACGTGGATATAAACGCTTACCATAATTTTATAAAAGAATCACATCTGCCTATCCGTATGTTAGACAGCCAGCACTACAATGCTATTGCCAATTCTGATTTAGCACTCGTCGCCTCCGGCACAGCCACCCTGGAAACCGCTATATTAAAAACACCCATGATAATTGTTTATAAGGTATCTTTCTTCACCTGGGCCTATGCAAAAAGTATGATTAAAATACCTTATATCGGATTGGTGAATGTGGTGGCCCGAAGACAAATGGTCCCGGAATTTGTGCAATTCAAGGCAAGGCCCGGATTAATCGCCCGCGAAGCTATCTCAATATTGAAAGACAGAGAAAAATATAATAATCTGCGTAATGAGCTCTCCCAAATAAAAATGCACCTGGGTTCTCCAGGCGCATCAAAACGCACAGCAGAAATTGCGCTGTCACTTATCTAGGTTCTCCACTAACTGAATTCACTAAGAAACTATTTATTTTCCACTTCAATTACATTTTCCGTGCCGGAAATAATATGCGGCGTAAGAAAAATAACCAGTTCAGTCTTGGTAACCGTGTCTTCTGTCCTTCTGAAAAATGAGCCCAAGAAAGGTATTTCTCCCAACAAAGGAAGTTTATACACATTTTTAGTCTTTTCATTCTTCATCAATCCGCCCATTACAACTGTAATGCCATCCTTTACAATTACGGAGGTTTCCGCCTCGGATGTTTCCACGATGGGCACCTGATTGCCCTGTGCAGTTGTGTAATTAGTAGATGCAGAGCTTACCTCCGGCCTTATCTTCATAGAAATAAAACCATCTTTATTTATTGTAGGCGTAACATACAATTTTACACCCACATCAATAAATTGGACCTGCTCCGCGGTGTTGGTGCCGGAATTAGTCTGTGTCACTGTATCTGTAACGTAGACTTTTTTAGATCCCACCAATATCTTTGCTTCCTGGCCGCTTATGGCCATGATGCGGGGCGTAGAAAGCGTCTTGGCATCTCCGAATGTCTTGAGCATATCTATTATAACCTTAAAATCGTGCGGCGATGTAGGAGTGCCTGTTTCGCCAACAATAACCTGGCTGCCTGTAGTAGTCAGTGTACGGCTTATATTAAACGCTGTCAGATTAAGCTGCTTATCGACGACATATTTCCAGTCAATGCCCATTTTATATTGGTCGCTAAGCGTAACCTGAACAATCTTTGCTTCAATAAGCACCTGCTTTGTTTTTTCGTCAAATGCCTTGACCATCTGTTCTATCTGGGCAATTTTAGCAGGATAATCTGTAACCACTATTTTATTGGTACGTTCATCAACCTTGAGCATTCCTGCGCCTTTGGTTAAAACCTCCTGTAGCTGTTCTTTTAATTTATCGGGCTGGGCGTAATTTAAGTCAAATACCTTGGTCTCCAATTCAGTGGGGACATCCGTCTGGCTTATCACATTCTCCATTGCCGCCACCTTCTCGGGGACATCCAATAATATAAGTGTATTTGAACTTTCATCTACCACTACTTTACCCATGGCGCTCTTTATCTGAATCAAGGTATTGCTCACATCCTTTGCGTTTGCAAATCTCAATCTCTTGGTAACAAGCGTCTTCATATCGTTATATTTTTCACCATGGATTAATTCATAATCGTGCTCGCTCATAACTTTTATTATGCTGCCCTTCTTTTCATAGGCGAGGCCGTTGGCTGCTATAATAATCTCAAACGCATCCCAAATATCAACATCCTTCAAGAACATAGAAACTCTACCGCTAACATTTTTGCCGGTTACAATATTTAAATTTCCCTCGCTGGATAAAATTTTCAATACATCCAATATATCCATTCCTTTTATGTCCAAAGAAACTTTCTTGGGCCCGCCAGAGTCAGGAGAAACCTCTATTTTTGCAACAACAGCTTCTTCTTTTTCAACAGCGGCTTCCTCTTTCGCGACGACGGACTCCTCCTTCGCGACAGCAGTTTCCTCCGTTGGTTTTACTTCTGCGGGTGGCGCTGCTAATTGCGTTCCGGATTCCTGTACATATTCATCTTCCTGATTTAAAGTCTCTGCTTCTTCTGTATCCAAGCCATAGCTAGTGCTTATCGATATTAACATCATTAACAAAAAACTAACAAAAAAATTTCTGGCCAACTTCAACATCTCTGCCTCCTGGTTTATTACAAAAATAGGTTTATTTTTTCGCCTTTAAATTCCAATTCCACGCTATCAGGGTTAATCGCCTCTATCTTTATATCTCCTAAATAATCTCCTGTATAAAGAAAATAAGTCTTGGTTAATTTAGTGTCTTCTATAATTACCTGCGGTTTATCTCCCGAGACAATGCCTAAAATACGCAAGTCTTTAACCAATTCTTTAAAAGTGATACCCGTGGGGATAGCCCTGCTGACTTTCGACTCTGAAGAACCTCCTCCAAAGATATTGCGTTTTGAGACTTCCTGTTGATAGTAAGAGTATGGTTTGATTTCTTTTTCTTTCAGGGAGATCTTCTCGGGCTGAGGCCTTAGTGGAAACGACGATTTAGAAATATCTTTGGGGCTAGAATACAAATCAAACAAAAATAACAAAAAGGCCGCCAAAACCATAAACAATATTAATCTATTTATGAAAGTAAAAATGCCGGGGCTGATACCTGAAAGTATATTTTTTCCTTGTTTAAATTCAGGGACATTAAAATGCGGCGGAGGTAACGGTTTGACCGGCTCCTTATCTTTAACCGGAACAGCCTGATCGGCTTGTTTTATTTTGGGAACCTTCTTATCAGAACGCCGAATTAAATGTAATAATTTTTCTTCCGGAGTCATCTCGTTTTTAGAATTCATGTTCAATATTCAATAAGTCTGCCGTTATTTATTGGCGGACGGTTTCATTTAACTTCACTTTCAATTATCTGTTTGATTACTTCCTCATCCACAAAATTCTTATCCTTCATCACAATATATTCCAGGGCATCATGGCAAACCATAGAAATCCTGCGGGGATAACCCTGGGTATGCGCATGGATTAATTTAATCGCCTCGTCGGAAAAAAGCCCGCGGTCTGGATTATTATACCCGGCTTGCCCTAGTCTGAATGTAATCATCTCTTTAGTCTCAGCCACATCCAGAGGATTGATAATATATTTTAAACTAATCCTGTCGAAGAAATTCTTAATCTTTCTTATGCGCGGCAACAGTTCCATTTGAGCCATAATCACAAGCTGCAATAACTTGTATTCGTTTGTTTCATAATTAAGCAGAGTGCGCAGAATCTCCAGATGGTTGGCATTAAGTTTCTGGCCTTCGTCAATAATAAGCACTATGGTCTTATTCTCCTCCACGCCTTTACGGAAAAGATATCTTTCCAGTGCCTCCTTGTAGTCAAGCGTAGATTTAAATTCTGGTTTTAAGCCAAACATCTTGACTAAACTGGATAAAAATTGAAATTCCGATTTATAGTTTGGATCTAAAATCAGATGAAAATCAAAACCTTCTTCTGTTTTGAGTATCTGCGTAAGAATTCTGGATAGAGTAGTTTTTCCTGTGCCGATATCACCCAGAACCAGGCTTAAGCCACGTCTCAATCTAATAGCAATCTCCAGGCGGTTAAGGGCTGACTTGTGCGCAGCAGAATGATAGAAAAACTCAGGATCAGGGCTGGTAGAAAAAGGTTCTTTTTCCAAGCCGAGAATCGTATAGTAACTCATAAATTTATACTCCTTCGGACAGAATCTCTTTTATCTGCCGGATAGACTTTTTCTCTCTTCTTAATTGGCGGATCGTCTCTAATTGTTTTAGGGTGGTGTCATCGAAAAATCTAAAATTAGTTTCGGGAGACCTGCCTGATTCCTTAATTAAACCAATCTTAAGATAATATTTAATTGTGTAGATAGAGAAACCACTTAACCTGGCTAAGTCTTTTATTAAGTAAGGATTGCTCATTTTCTACTCTCTAATTGGTTAGCAATGATAAACACAATCTACTCTCTACTCAGAGAGTAGATTACTCTAAATTATAAAACTTGTCAACATTTTTTATTTAACTTACTGTGAAGATAGGAGTTATGTCAATCAGAAGATTATAAATTAAGAAAGGGAAATCTTGCTGACTTGGAGGATACCTTCTAAAAGAGAAGAACCTCCGCCTTTAGAATTGACCTGCAGACGGCTAACTTTTAAAAGGAGGGTTGAATTTTGAATCTCATAAATAAATTTGGTAAGATTTTGCATGGTTGCCTGAAATTTTATTTCTACAACCATAACTTTATAAAAATCCATCTCTTTTATTTTCTGCGGTTTTACATCGCTTAGGTAAATACCCGAGGCATTGCCGATTTGCTCTATCTCACTTAACAAAGAAGACATTTCTTTCTCGTCTGAGCCTTTTGTTTTAAGCTGTTTGCCATACTCTTTAAAATCTTCTTTAACTACATTTTTTTCTTTAATCAGCCTGCGATTTTTCTCCAGCCGCACCCTCTTTATATTTATCTCTTGATTCAGACGGGAATATTCTCTGTAAATCGGCCCTATAATAAATATCTGCACCGCGGCTAAAGAAATAATTATAACGGCAACTATAAATAAAACCCTTTCTCTTTTGGAAATTAAAAATTTAAAATCCATATTATTTGTTTTTTGCCTTTGAATTTAGTTTACATACAATCTCAAAATCTGTCACTTCCTCTGATTGGGTTTTTCTCTGAGTCGCATACCTGACCTCTACATTCTCAAATAGCGGAGACTCATTTAATATAGGCACAAAACTAAATACCTCGGACATAGCCGGTGCCGTCCCTTTCAAAATAACTTCTTTTTTTTCCTCAAAGATGAACGTATTTATATATATGCCGTTGGGGGTAATTTTATGTATCTCTCTTAAAATTTCAATACAGGAATTGTTATTATCTATTTGGGTATTAATTATGGCTATTTTATTTTTTATATCCTGGACCTCTTTGGCTATAGGATCTATGTTGACAAGCTGTTTATCAAGAGAATTTATAATTTCTCTCTTATTATATAAATTGAAACCAAAAAGGCCTATAAATATTAAAATAGCAAATAATGCCAAGTAAAGCGTCCTGAATAATTCCTTCTTCTTTTCTAAATACGATATTTTATCCTTGCTTTCTTGCGGAAGAAGATTGATTTTTGTAGGGTTGACGTTTAAGGCGAGTCCGCATATAGAAGCAAAGGAAATATTTTGAGGAATATCTGCTCCGTCTATCTCTAAATTCAAACCCCGAAGATGATTTATGGCATCTACCTGCAGATTAAATTCCGTCTTAAGCAAAGAAGGCAAATCGGAAGCCTGGTTTTTGTGCCCTGTTAATATTATTTTCTTTATCGACGGAGATATATCCTGTTTGCTGTATGATTCGAAAGATAATTTTACTTCCTCTATTATTTTATTGTTAATTTCGTGATCATTTGGTACTGACGGTAAATTAAGGCTGCGGCTAAAAATAAATTTATTCTCATAGATGATTACCAGCTCGGCTGCATCTTTCTCAATATTAATCAAAGCTAATGCCTCTTCTGTTAGTACGCCGGGCTGTATCTTATTATACCAATTCAATAACCCTTCAGATGTCAAGGTTATGCTTTGGACCTGCGACTTTAACCCTTCGTAGATATCTGCAAATTTCTTTATTATATCTTTGGTGGCAATAACTAAAAGAACATAAGAAAAACCGTCGTGATCAGTTTTTATTGTCTGGTGAGAAACTACTATTTCGTCAATTTTATAGGGCAGGATTTTTGCTGCCTGCCACTTGGCCATACCTTCAATCTCTTCTTCTTTACTGGAAGGAAGCTTAATAAAACGGACAGTGACTAAACTACGGTCCAAGGAAACCACTAAATTATCTATCTTAAGATGTTTTTCCTTGATAATCTTTTCCAGTGCATTTATAAAATCATATTCTGATTCTAAATTATCTTGAACCAATAATTTATTAATAAATCTCTGTTTTTTGAAGTAGGATTGTGCTAATTTTATCCGATGCGGAGAAAACTCAATCGCCGTATAGACGGCCTTGGTTTTCGATATGTCTTTTTTTATTTTATTCTTCATGCCAGTACCTAATCTGTAGAGGTTGCTTGCTTCTATCAATAATAACTGTGACCTTTTTGGATATTTTGCTGTTATTTAATCCGGCCGATACATCAATTCTAAACAAATTCGACTTAACTGTAAAGGGAAAAACTTGATTATTAACCCAGCCCGTTTCTTTTATATCGGCTAAACCTTTTTTTATAACATTCTTTATTTCATCCTGGCTAATCAATACATCGTCATCAGTAGCCTCCCCATCGTCTCCGTCTCTAAAATCAATAATATCGTTTACTAATCTGTCCGATAAACCCGGCGTTACACTCTCTGCCCCCAAGCTCATAAATACAGCTTTTAGAATCTGTGGGCGCGTTGTGTTTATGTTTATCAGATTGTCTTGCGTATACACTGTAAAAAACTTCTCGCATTCTTTCACCAAAGACAAATTATCCCTAAAGCCTTTAACCAAAGAAAGTTCTTCTATGGTTTTGAGAGGCGCTTTGCGCGCAGGATATGGTATCTGCGGACTTTCATAATAAGGGTCTTTAGTGTTTTCTGATGCATCGCCGCGCCAGTAAATTATATTGTCGGCTAAAGATTCGGAATCTGAAGCTCCCAGTATATCCAGCAAAGAAACCAGCAATTCTTTGTTTGCTTCATTTATGTTTATCTTTCTGTCCTCGTCGCTCATTCCGTAAAAATAAACAGACGAACCGCTATTTGTATCGTCGTAGAGGTAGCTCACCGTAAAGAATCCATCGTCAACTCCTACATTCTTAAAAATGTAACCGTCTCCCTCTGCTTTCTGGTCGAAACCCCGGGACCATAATTCACCAAGCCCGTCGACTTCAGAGGTCGCATCCTTTTCTAATACGCTAATCGCTTTTTGAATAGCTGCCTTTGCAATATATAAACATTTCATTTTATCTTTTTGAAATTTTACTAATTTCAAATTTATTATTACCCTGTGAGCCAGGCCCAGGCAGAGCAAAGAAAGTATCGCCAAAATCCAAAGGCTAATCATCAGAATCAAACCCTTACTGTTCTTTTTTAAACTTTTCATGGGTCTTTACTATTGGGCCGGGATTTCTCCCTGTGCAAGAAAAATATACCTTTTTAAACTTACGCTAATGCCTTCTTTGGGATCATATCTTGTTAACTCTATCTTTATTCCTTTGGGAATGAGATTTTTATCTGCCCACTCGGACTTCCACTCATATTTATCTTCGCCTTCAGGAAATACTTTCTTAAAATAAAAATATTGAAAATTAAATTCTTTAATATCCGATATTAATTCCTCCTCATTAAAGCTTCCTGCGTCTAAAAAAGCATCCTTATCTAATTGTATTTTTTTGAATAATTTACCGTCTCTAAAAACATAGCTGATTCTGGCTAATAGCTTACCGGGGCCATCATTTAAATAAACATTTTGAATGGTGAAAAAAGATATATTTTCGCTATTGGCAATAAAACCGCCCCGTCCATCTTCTTTATTATATTCGGCATCATAACAATTCCTTAACTCCGTAGCTAATTTATCCAACACCTGATTTATCTCCTGGTTAATTATTAACTGCACCTGTGTCTTATGATAAGCCTTCATACCGCTGTAGAGCGTAATATAAATAACCGTGACGATAACTGCAAATATGGCTATTGCTATCAAAAGCTCAATCAAGGCAAAAGATAATCTCTGCCTGTTGAGATAAAAATATCTTAAGGGGTTACAATCTTGGTAATTTGTGTCCGGCATTTAAACAACTATTCCTTTGTTTTGATATAGGTGGCGAGATTGAAACCGTTCTTTATGTTTCTTTCCTGCCAGGCAATATCTAAAACCAATCTTCCTATATTCTTATCGGGTAAATCACTGACTATATAATCCCAGCTAAAACTTGGGCTATCTGTAAATGTGCCGCTGCCCGAGGTATCCTTAAAACCGTCTGCCTGTGATTTTAATTCAAATTCGAACATCTTCTCGTGCGCCAAATTAATTGCCTGGCTGTAATTTAGATAAGTCCTGGCTACTCTCATACTCATATTAATAGAACGGATTAAAAATACCAACCCCAGAGAAAGTATGGCTATTGCCAAAGTCGCCTCAAATAAAAGAAATGCTTTTTTATCCATCATTTTTTAGTTCTGCTCTTCCTATCGATTCTTTTATATAAATAGTGGCTTTATTTTGGGAATTGGAAATCTTAATATCTTTTCCGGCAATGCTTCCGTCGGGATAAAAAATAATAGAGGGCTCTTCTGTATTTACATCAATTCCCCGCGGGATAACAATATCTTTAGCCAATATTCCTTTGCTGTCCGTAAAATCCGAAGACGGTTCTTCTTTTACTCTGACTTCTGCCACTTTATTGCTTAAATCGAAATTTAAACGGTAAGTTTTCTGTTCAACTAATGCGCGTTCCTGTAAATATCTTATGCGACTGACCAAATTCAGACAAAAATCATCAAATTGCAAGTTAACAAATGTCTGCTTAAAACGAGGCAGGCTAAGTGTGAGGAAAAAACCAATTATTACTACAACAACTAATAATTCAATAAGCGTAAAAGAATTCTTGCGGTTTGCAGGCAAAATTTTATTACCAATTGACCACATCGTCACCGCCGCCTTCTACGCCATCTTTGCCCCAAGAGGCCAAATCATAATCTCCCGCGTTATGTTCGCCCGGCGATTTATATATAAAAGGTTTTCCCCACGGATCAACCGGCACTTTCTTCAAATAAGACCCTCTCCAATTTGAAGGCAACGGCGAAGAGACGGGTTTTGTTACCAGGGCAGCCAATCCCTGTTCTGTGACGGGATATTGGCCGTTGTCTAATTCATATAAATCCAAAGCGGTGGCTATATTTGACTCTATATCGGCTTTTGCTGCTGCCTGCCTGGCCTGCTCTGACCTTCCGGAAAGGCGCGGCACAACCATGGCCGCCAATACGCCGATAATAATAACCACCAGCATCAGCTCTATTAAGGTAAACCCTTTATTGTTCATATGCATATCCTCCCTGTTTTGAAATCGGATTTTAGAATTTTACCTTGCCATAAAATTTATCTGAAAGATTGGCAATAACATTGCCGTAACTATAAAAGCGACTATTAATCCCATAACTAAAATCATAAGCGGCTCAAGCAAAGATGTAAAATCTCTGAGATCGCGGTCGATTTCCCTCTCATAATTAGCGGATATTTTCTGAAGAACTTTTTCCAGGCTGCCGGATTCTTCTCCTACAGAAATAATATTTATGACAGAAACAGGAAAATGCCTGGATTTGCTCATTGCCTTTGTCAGGCTGGAGCCATCGCGTATCTCAAGCCGCATCTTTTCTATTTCTCTTTTTAATATATTGTTTTCCATAATATCGCGCACAACTTCCAAAGAAGGCAATATGGTTACGCCATTGCCCAGAAGCGTAGCTAATATGCGGCAGAATCTCTCTATCTGTCTTTTCAAAACTATTGTTCCCAAAACAGGAATTTTTAATTTAAAACGATCAATGAATATTCTTCCTTCCTGCGTCTTTGATATTCTGTTTATAATAAAAATAATCAGTGTGATGAATAAAACAACCAGCCACCAATATCGGCTTAATAAGTAACTCAAACTTACCAATACCTGCGTAGGCAGAGGTAATGTCTGTCCAAAATCCTCAAATACTAAAACGAGTTTCGGGACTACAAAGCTCAACAAAACAAATATGGTGATTATCCCGACGATAGCAATCAGGATAGGATAAATCATCGCCGAACGCACCTTTGCCCTTAATTCCTCTTCGCTCTCCATAAAATCGGCAATGCGCTTCATCGTATCTTCCAGGAATCCTCCGGTTTCCCCGGATTTTATCAAAGAGACATAAAGACCGGAAAAAATATTGGGATGCCGGGAAAGAGAATAAGAAAAAGTCTTGCCTTCTTTTAAATCTTCTATGATTTCTTCGATGACCGACTTTAAGGAAGGTTTCAGGGTTTGCTTTAAAACAAGCATCAGCGCTGCTAAAATAGTCAACCCTGAATCTAAAAGATTGGAAATCTGACGGCTGAAAGTAACGATGTCGGAAAACTTGACTCTGCCCCGTATGCGTACAACTTCCTCATTATCAATTCCGTCTGACAGCTTAATGCCTACGGGAAAAAGCGATAACCTGTCTAACCTTTCCAAGGCCTGCATCTTATTTTCTGCCTCTATAACACCTTCCTTTTTCTCTTTGGATTTTGTATAGGCCTGATAAAAGAATTTGGGCATGGTTTTTATATATCTTCCGGTAATGCTTCTTTCTGGGTCACTCTTACAACTTCACTAATGGTAGTAAGCCCCTGAAGAACTTTCTGCCAGCCGTCTAAAAGCAAAGTCTTCATTCCCTGCTGAACGGCTTTTTTCTTGATGTCCTGACTGGAACTCTTGGATAAGATCATCTGCCTTATTTCGTCATTAAGCCTTATAATTTCATAAATAGCTGTGCGGCCTTTGTATCCTGTAAACTTACACGCCTCGCAACCTTTGCCTTCAAAAAGTTCAATATTGGCGATATCGCCCTGAAATCCCAGCTCTTCCAAAATCTGCTTATTGGGCTTGACTTTTGTTTTGCAATTATTGCAGATTAAACGCACAAGCCGCTGAGCTATTAGGCATTCAAGTGATGAAGAAATCAGGTATGGTTCAAGGCCCATATCCAAAAGTCTTGTTATCGCCCCGGCTGCATCATTGGTATGCAGCGTGGAGAAAACAAGATGGCCTGTTAACGCAGAACGGATAGCAATCTCCGCTGTTTCATAATCCCTTACTTCGCCTACCATTAACACATCCGGATCATGCCTTAATACTGAACGCAAGCCATTTGCAAAGGTAAGGCCGATCTTCGGCAGAACCTGAATCTGGGTTATGCCTGAAAGCTGATATTCCACAGGGTCCTCAATTGTAATAATCTTTAACTCCTGGGAATTAATCCTCTTTAAGGCTGCGTATAAAGTAGTGGTCTTGCCGGAACCTGTCGGTCCCGTTACAAAAATTATGCCGTGCGGCAAGCGGATAACAGAATCAAATACCTTAAGATCTTCCGAAGACAAACCGAGTTTCTCCAATTCCAGCAATGACTGCTGGCTTAATATTCTAATCTGTGCGCTCTCGCCAAAAACTGTAGGCACAATAGATACCCTGAGATCAAGTTCATAATCGCCGACCTTAACTTTAATTCTGCCGTCTTGCGGCAGGCGCCGTTCTGCGATATTTAACTGGGCCATAATCTTTATACGTGAAATTATCGCTAAGTAAAAATATTTGATAGTG
The DNA here is from genome assembly GCA_028711115.1 of Candidatus Omnitrophota bacterium. Lineage (GTDB taxonomy): Bacteria > Omnitrophota > Gorgyraeia > Velamenicoccales > JABMQK01 > JAQTSV01. The sequence goes on along the minus strand of JAQTSV010000001.1, from coordinate 292,664 downwards.
GACGGAATTGTTGTAGCATACAAAATACCATCTATCCTGAAACGCACCTTTAATTCATCCTCGAATGGCTCAATGTGTATATCTGTGGCCCTTTCCTGGACAGCCTTAAATAATATCTGATTTACAAATTTTATAACAGAGGCATCTTCCGTCAACGCCTCCAAATCTTCTGTCTTTGCTGATAAATGCGTTATGTCTTCCTGTCCTTTCTTTTCCGAAACCATCTTTTCTAATGTCTCCGCTCCTACTCCGTAATATTTATGTATACTCTCCTGGATATCCTTTTCACCGGCAAGAACTGTCTTTATCTCAAATCCCAATAATAATTTCATATCATCGATTATTTGGATGTTAAGCGGGTCTGTTACAGCACAAGTCAAAACATTGCCCCCAATTTTAATAGGCATCAATTTATAATGGAATACAAATTTTGCAGGGATTTTGGTTACGACATCAGGCGATATATCTATTTCTTTAATTTTTATATACGGGATATTGAGTTGTTTTGACAATACAGAAAGTATACTTTCTTCACTGGCAAAACCTAAACGCACCAAGGCAGAACAAATAAATTCATTGGTCTTTTTCTGCTCTCTTAAGCCTGCCTCCAGCTGCTCGGGGATAATTATACCTTGTTCGATTAACATCTGGCCGATTAAAAGATTATCTTTTATAGACATATTTGCTCCGTTATATATAAATAGCTACTTCTTTTCTTCTTCTTTAGATTCCTCTAATGATTTAAGATTGCCTGTTGCCAATTCGTGATTAGGACAAAGCTCTAATGTCTTTACGAGGAATTTACGCCCCTCTTTGTATTTGCCTAACTTAAGGTATGCCACGGCGAGATTATTATATGCGTCTGCATAATTAGGGTCCAATGCAATGGCCCTGTTAAAACAATCTATCGCTTTGTAGAATTCGTTTTTATTCAGATAAATTATGCCCAGATTATAATGCGCGTCGGTAAAATTCGGCCTGAATTTTATGGCATTCTTGAATTGCGATACTGCCTCATCCAGCCTGCCGAGGTAAAGACAACAGACACCGATGTCATTATATGATAAGGAGCTATCCGGAAAATACTTTAAATAAACCTTTGAAGCAGCGATAGACTTCCCATAATCGCCCTGTTCGAAATAATATTTACTCAGCGCCTGGTAGGGCTCGGGGACGCCGGGATAATACATAATCTGATTCTTACCAAAGGAATATTCGCTTTTCCAAAATAAATTCTGAGGCAAAGTCCCTGTCAGAAAAATCCCCGTAACAGCTATGAGTATGATCTTGTCGGAATTGGGAGCCCTGCTTTTAATAAATTTCGCATTGGCTAAACTGACACATCCGGCAGACAGCGCTAAACAAAGTCCTACCGCCGGCAGATACATATATCTGAAACTAAACATATTTACCAAATGGATAATCAGGTTAGAAACCGGCAATATCGTAATAAAAAACCACATTATGCCGAAAGAAGCCAATTTTGAATATCTGTAAATCCTTAAGGCCATAATTGCCAATAACGCAAGAATCACTGCAGAAAGTAATACTTCATAATTAAAAGTTTTAGCCACTGGCGCATAGAAAGATGGGACTATGGAAATATTGAAGGGTATGAAAAATGCCGTTACATATCTTGCCAGTATTTTAAGACTGGTAAATAAATGTGTGTGGATGCTGCCGCCGGCATAAACCATATCTAAATTTAGGCGCGGAGAAAACACAAAGAAATAAACTATGAGGTAAAATACCGCAACCGCGATATAACCAAGATACCTGTATTTCATTTTTGAAATCATCTCTTTTATGCTGGCATTAAATTCGAAATAAAAGTCATATAACATTATTAAAATAGGAAAAGTTATGGCCATCTCTTTGGAAAATAATGCCAGACAGAAAGAAAAACAGGAACCTAAATAACATATGATTCTCTTTGGCCCGTCATATCTTTTATGGTAAACGTAGAGCATAAATGCCGATAACAAGAAAAACACAACCAAAAGTTCTTCCCGGGCGGAGATATAGTTAACTGCCTCAGTATTTATGGGGTGTACAGCAAAAAATAAACTGCTAAACAAGGCCAAGGAATGATTTTTCAGTATGGTTAAAACGAAAAGATATAATAGGATTGCGTTTAATGTATGCAGCAGAATACTGGTTAAATGGAAACCCGGAGAGTACAATCTCCATAACGCATAGTCGACCATATAGCTCAAGGTCACCACGGGCCTGTATGTGATTTCGCTGGAACCATAATCTGTTCTATGGTAGGAATCAAAAATAATCGTATCCGGATCACTAAGATAATTTTTAGTAAAAAGCGAGGGAAAATTCTTCCATGAACTGATAAAACTATTTCTTACAACTACATAATTATCGTCGCCTACGAAAGCATTGGACCTTGAATTAAAATAAGCAACAAAGACGACTAAGATAATTATAAAAATTGTTCTGCGCATATTAAAATATTCTTTGTTATGCATTTTTGATTAACGACGCGTATAAATAATTTAGTGATCCAGACAGATATTTCCGGAAAAATTCCCTTGTAATAAGCAGAAAAGCTGTTAAAACCAAGGGGATGATTTCGCCATAGATTCTTAATTCATAGATATTGGCCACAAACATCATCCCGCCGAGAAAAGGAAACACGACCCAAAGAGACCTCTTGATAAATTCATCTTTGATTAAGCTGTAACCCAACAGCGTAGGAACCCAGATAAATCCCATGGATTTAAAAAATACAATAGGATAATTACGCAAATTCAGTAACCAGGCAACATTCCTGGTGAGGTGGCTGACATTAATATCTATATTATTAATCTCAAATAATCCCGGGCCGGGATTGGCGGCATATAATCTGTAGAGAAAATATTTAATTGCCAGCCAGATAACCAGCTGCAAGAAACAATGAAACGCTATTTTCCCAGGCTTGGTTTTACCGATGGCTGTAAATAGATATATGAATGTAAGAAAACACGCGGTCTCTTTATTAAATGTGGCTACTATAAACAGTATGTAGTATTTGGACCAGTCTTTCTTATATAAAAGGATTAATCCCAAAGTAAAAAACAGAATGGACGGCATATCCCAGGGGTAAAAACAAGTAATAAGGGCTGGATAAGTGAAATTGAAATAAAGTGTGTAGAACAAACTTAAAGATAAAAGAGTGCTTATTATTTTGTTGTTAAAGAAAAAAGACAAAAAATAACGAAATGTAACAATGAGAAAGAACACAAACAGAATTTCCGTCGATATATATAAATAATACGCTGAATTAAAAATTGGTATCGGCAATTTAATCCCGAGAAGCCACTTCACGGACCAGGGGATTAAAACTCTGAACTGAAACGGCCTCCAGGCAGCATCATGTAAAAGCAATGTGCATGTTGCATAGGGATTTGCCACATTCATAGAAAACCTGAGCTGGGTAAACCAGTCAGTTAATATGGCTGTAGCTACGATAAAAATTGAATTAATATTTCGGTTAACAATGGAATTGAATGAATTCAGGATCCGTCCCATCTTGGCTATTTTCTTATATGATTGAATAAGGTGTGTTTATTTAGATTTTATAAAAGATCCTATTCTTTCAAAGGCTTGCTTGAGCTGGTCTAAACTCGAAGCATAAGAAATCCTGATATGGCCTTCACCATTCTCTGTGAAAGCAGTCCCCGGAACCACTGCTACCTTTTTTTGTTTTAACAATTTATTAGCAAATTCCAGGCAGGATAAACCAGTTTTTTTGATGGAAGGAAAGACATAAAATGCGCCCTGCGGTCTTATGCATTCAAGACCCAGTTCATTTAATCTTTTGATGACGAAGTCCCTGCGCCGGCTGTATTCTCTCTTCATCTCCTCGATTGATTTGCTGCCGCTGTGCAAAGCCTCACAAGCAGCCATCTGCGATGTGATGGGTGCACAGAGCATAGTATATTGATGCACCTTTGTCATTGCGGCTATAATCTCTTTGTTGCCGCATGCATAACCTAACCTCCAGCCTGTCATTGCGTAAGCCTTGGAAAAACCGTTAAGGTAAATAACACGCTCATTCATCCTACTATTCAGAGTTGCTAAAGGCGTATGGTTATAATCATAGGTTAATTCGTCATAGACTTCGTCGGAGATTACAAGCAGATTGTGCTTTAATATCACCTTACTTAATTCCTGCAATTCTTTTTTAGTGTAGGAAATTCCTGTGGGATTACAGGGGTAATTAATACAAAGTGCCTTGGTCTTTTTGGTACATTTTTTATCTAAGTCTTTGGGCCTTAATTTAAAGCCCGATGGTTTTGTATCGATATAAATGGGGATTCCGCCTGCCAGGCTTACCACCGGTCCGTAAGCAACATAACAGGGTTGCGGGATAATTACTTCCTCACCGGGATTTATAATGGAACGCACTGCCAAATCCAATCCTTCGCTTACTCCCACGGTAATTAAAATTTCATCATCCGGATTGTAATTTAACCCGAATCTATTCTTTAGGTGGCGGCTGATATATAATCTCAACTTATAGAGGCCTTTGTTGGAGGTATAACTGGTATATCCCTGCTCCAAAGAATAAATTGCAGATTCTCTTATCTGCCAGGGAGTGACAAAATCCGGCTCGCCCACCCCCAGAGAAATTACGTCTTTCATTCCCAGCACAAGGTCAAAAAATGCCCTTATGCCGGAAGGGGCCAAATCCTTAACTTTTTTAGAAATAATATCTTTCATTGTAAATTAATTTTGACTTTTTAGTTTTGTGTTTTTAGTTAATACGATATAGCTATTCTTTTATTTTCTTCTTTGTGTTTAAGTATCACGCCGTCTTCTTTATATTTTTTAAGCAAAAAGTGTGTTACTGTGCCGCGCACATTCTCCATAGGGGAAAGTTTCTCTGCTACAAAATTAGAAACAGTATGCAGATCTTTGCCTTCCACGACCAGCAGGAGATCATATGTGCCTGACACCAGCATACAATTAGTCACCTCGGGAAAAGAATATATGCGTTCAGCGATGCGGTCAAAACCTAAATCTTTCTGGGGGACTATATTTACTTCAATAAGCGCGCGCACTTCCTTGGCATTATCACTTATCAATTCTTTATTGATTATTGTCTTGTATTTTAATATCACACCTTCCTTCTCGAGCTTCTTAATCCTTTTCACAACCTCCGGTTTCTTTAATTTGGTTAATCTAGCGATATCCTCGGGGCTTGTGCGTGCATCCTTCTGGAGAATTTCTAAAATAGGATCCATAAATCACCCTCCTTTATAAATAACAACAGGTTATTTTATTTTTATATTATAACACTACTCTCTGTTTATACCCTAAAGATTTTTTAATTACTTTGACTTGAAATAATCCGCAAGTATCTTGGCTGCCCCCAGCTTGTCCAGTCTGTCAAAGTAGATATTTTTGCCGCTGACAGACAAAGGCAGGCCCAAAACCGGAGAAACCTTACGGGAAATTACGGATTTTTTAGAAAAACCCGGTATTTTTAAACGCAAAGCGGCTATGCCTATTCTATACATTATGCGATTGTCCACGTTTAACATAGAAGCTGTCTTGGCTGCAGAATCAATGGCAATACCTAAATCCCATATTTTAAACATACAAAAAGGCCCTATAATAGGACTGTTTTTATTCCTGGAATTGTGCGCCTGAAATTCTAAACAATTTTTAAAACCGCAACCGCCGCAATTGAAACCTATGGCCTTCTTCCCTCTGACTCCCACCAAAACCAAACCTTGTGAATTTTGCAAGGCCTTGGCATCGGTCGCCCAGCTGGTGATTATTGCCTGGCGCACGGCCTTATTGGACTGGCTCTTTGACTTTTCCTTACCTATATTTATCATTTCCCTGGCAATCCTGTTTTTCTGCTGATTGCCAGCCGCCAAGAAAACAATATCATCTATTCCGCCGCTTTTAGGCGCAGTGCGCACGCTGATAGCAATAAGGTCAATCGCCGTCCTGATTTCTTTCTGGTAATTCATTTTATTTACCTCCGTTACAGGCCTTAACGCATACGCCGCAGACATATTGGCCGACTATATTTGCCTTCTGAAATTCTTTCAATTGCTCAGAACAATCCAAATATTTAAAATCTTCTTTCTTTTTCTGTATGGCATGTGCAGGGCATACCTTAAGACAATCGTAACAATCCTTGCAATCTCTGTCCAATGGCTTATCCGCCTTTATCTTTAAATTGGTAAACACAGTGACCAGGCGCAATTGGGAGCCGAATTCCGGATTCACCAAAAGATTATTCCTGCCTATCCAGCCTAGTCCCGCCAAAACGCCTATCTTCTTATGCGAAACATGCGCTGTCTGTTTCTGCCAATCCACTATCTGCGAGGCAGCAATCGGCAGGGCTAATGCATCGTGGCGCTGAATCCGGTTGGCTACCATGAATGCCAATTGGTCCAGAAATAAATTTGCCATCCTGTAGTGATGGAAATATAATTTCGTAGGCGCATCTTCTATGTCTTTAAAGACCTGTTTTGCCAGGCGCACCCCGATACAAATCGCCCTGTCTAAATCGCCTATGAGAATCCGCGACAAATTAAATTCGTCTTTAATCCGGGACACATCTGCCACGCCGAATAAATCAGCACCCAGATCAAAACAAAATTTTTTTAGTTCTTTATAATTTTTATCTTCCATATTTCTTATTTAACTGTAAATAATTGTGTAAATTTATCCAGCGCTGGCATCTTCTTTGAAATACGATGAATGCGGGTTTCTTAGAAAAATCCCAGCGGATCAAACCGAAATAATCCACATCATTTTTAAAATGGTCTTTGTTGTCTCTGAAATATGCCCAGAAAATCTTCTCTACGTTGGGCAGATCTATCAGATCTGTATAAATATAGTATAGGAATTTGGCCTGGCCTTCCTCCGAAGGAGACTTTCCTATCCACCAGCCCTTTGTCTCTATCCCAGGGCCTATACCCGGACAACCTATTTCAGTAAACCAAATTTTTTTATCCTTATCGTTGTATTGTAGTTTCAATCTCTCCAAATTATTGTATATAGCGTAGACTCTCTGCATCTGTGCTGCGTCCAGGGGATTGACAAAAGGATGAATATTTATAATATCGAAATAATCCTTGCCGCCGTTTCTATAAACATTTTTTATGGCATAGAAACCTTCGCTGGTCATCCCGCCCAAGACTATCCTACAGGAAGGATCGACCTTTTTTGCTGCCAGGAAACTTTCTTTAAGCAGATTCGTGTATGTCTGCATTGCATCCTGTGTTTTCCAGTAGATAGTGCTGTCCGGCTCATTCCATATCTCCCAATATTTAATACTGTCCTTATAGCGCGAGACGACAGAAGAAACATAGCCCGTAAAATCCTCTAAATTCCTGGGAATGTAATTCCAGTCGTCTCCGGCCCAGGAAGCACAATAACCGAGCACGCCCAGTATGCGGATATTCTTCTTAGACAATAAATCCACAATGAAGTCGTATTTGGCAAAATCAAAATTATCTTTCTGGGGTTCGATATCCTGCCATAAAAAATCCATGCGCACAAAAGTAACGCCTGCCTCGCTTAATAAATCCGCAACTTTTTTTAAATCATCTTCGGAATATTTATAATTATTCCACTCATGCCTCCAGGACAAAAATTCCAATACGCCGAAAGGCTGATAGCCGATTTCGCGCCAGTCATACATGGAAGGGTCTACGCTGTTCACAACGCCGTCTGCGTCGATATCGTTACTGTTAAAATCTCTCTTCTGATTTAAGGAAAGTATCACTTCTGTCTCTTTATCGCCGGGTATAAGATAATCGTTACGCGCATGCCACTCCCGCGAATTATTTTTGTAAGAAACTTTGGGCAAATTAGTTTCGTTATCCAATTCTCCGTAAACAGGAATTTGGCTGACCATAAAAAATAACACAACCAGAATCCAGTTGATTTCTCTCTTCATTCTATCCTTTGAAGAAACGCAAACATCATATCAATATAATATTTATCTTGGTTATACCTTAATTTTATATACAATGCAATAAATATCCAAAAGCAGTAATTAATAATTAAGCTGTGCTGCCTTTAAATTTCCTTAAATAAATCATTAAAAGCGATATGGCTGCAGGGGTCACGCCGGAAATTCTGCTTGCCTGACCCAATGTTAAAGGCTGATATTTCTCCAGCTTTTCCTGTATTTCGCGGGAAAGGCTGGGTATATTTTTATAATCGATACTTTGCGGAATCTTTATTTTATCAACCCTGTTAAAACGCGCTATTTCTTCCAGCTGCCTTTTGATAAAACCTTCGTATTTTACATCTATTTCGATTTCCTCGAGCACTTCTTTGGGAAAATTTAACTTAAGCTTATTGAGTTTTACAAGCTCATAAATATTAATCTGCGGCCTTCTCAAAAGATCAACCAGAAAAACATGATTTTTTAACGCCACCGTGCCTAAGGATTTTAACCTTTTGTTTATTTTTGCCGTAGGCTTGATTTTATTTGTGTTCAGGATTTTAACCCCTGCGTTAATTTGCCTGATTTTCTTTTGTGTGTATTGGTAATCTTTGGATTTCACCAAGCCAATCTCAAAACCAAACTTGCGCAGCCTCTGGTCGGCATTATCCTCTCTCAGCAATAACCGGTATTCCACACGGGAAGTAAACATCCTGTATGGCTCGTTTGTGCCTTTTGTGGTTAAATCATCTATTAAAACTCCGATGTAGGCCTGGTCTCTGCCTAAAATAAATTGTTTCTTATTCTTTACCTTTAGCGCTGCATTGATACCGGCTATCAATCCCTGTGCCGCTGCTTCTTCATAACCAGTGGTGCCGTTAATCTGCCCGGCCAAAAACAAATTTCTGATTTGTTTCGTTTCTAAAGTTAGGTCAAGCTGCGTGGGGTCTACGATATCGTGTTCAATCCCGTAGCCGGGGCGCAGAATTCGAACCTTCTCCAAACCTTCAATTGAACGTAACATTTTAATCTGTACGCCAACAGGCAAGCTCGTGGATACGCCGTTGGGATAAATCTCAATAGTATCTCTCCCTTCCGGCTCGAGAAATATCTGGTGTCTTTCGCGGTCGCTGAATTTTACAACCTTATCTTCTATCGACGGACAATACCTCACGCCTGTGGCTTTAATCTTACCGGTATATAAAGGGGAATATTTCAAACCACAACGGATAATCTTATGCGTCTTGGCGCCTGTATAAGTAATGTAACAGGGAATTTGTTTTATGTTCAATTCTTTGGTAGAAAAAGAAAATGGCTGCGGCTCTTTATCGCCGTCCTGTATCTTTAATTTACGGAAATTTATCGTCCTTTTGTCCAGCCTTGCGCACGTGCCGGTTTTAAATCTTGCCAATCTGAATCCTAAATCTTTTAGCGAGCTAGACAGGCTTATTGCTGCATCTTCGCCTAATCTGCCACCTGAAAAATGCTGAAGACCTATATGTATCAGACCATTTAAAAATGTTCCTGGTGTTATGACTAATGTTTTACAAAGAAATTTTTCTCCCAAAGAAGTCTTAACACCTCTGACTACGCCGTGTTTAGCGATAATTTCTGTTACCTGTGCCTGATATAAACAAAGATTTTCCTGATTCTCTAAAGTTTGTTTGACGAAAAGCCTGTATCTTTGCCTATCTTCCTGGCTGCGCGAAGAACGCACTGCCGGGCCTTTTGAAACATTGAGTCTGCGAAATTGTATAGCGCAATTATCTGCGGCAATGCCCATAAAACCACCCAGCGCATCGATTTCTTTTACCAATTGCCCTTTGCCTAATCCGCCGATAGCCGGATTACAAGACATAAGCCCGACGGTATCCAGATTCATGGATATAAGCAGCGTGGAACAATCCAACTTAGCCGCTGCCAATGCTGCCTCTGTGCCAGCATGACCGCCACCGACCACTATCACATCATAAACCATAACCAAAACCTGCTTTCTTGATAATAAATCTTTCGCCTTATTTAAAGCGAAAACCTATAATATAAATTTAAAATTTTGAATTTTATTGCTGGAAATAATAGGGTGTCGCTATTGACGGGCTAATTCTACGAGTTTTCCCAAAAGGTCTCTGCCTAAAATTTCGCCCAAAGAACCCAGGCGCGCAGTTTTTTCGGAAAAACTCATACTGCCATCGGGTTTTATATCGCCACCGCAAATCAAAAGCGGCACTGGATCTGAGGAATGGGCCTTAAGACTGCAAGGCGTCGAGTGGTCCGCAGTAACAGCTATTATTACATCTTCCAAATTAATCTTGGCAAGCAGAGAGGTAAAGAAATGCTTGTCTATTTCCTGGATAATTTCTTTCTTTCTTTCATAATCACCGTCATGCCCCGGCTCGTCCGGGCCTTTGATATGTATATATAGCCCATCGAATCTGTTAATATTCTGTAAGGCAATTTTTGCCCAGACTACATAATCCACATCAGGATGTCCGGTTTGCGAAGGCACATCTACAACTTCCATGCCTGTTAACATGGCAATACCTTTTTCTACGGGCATCTCCACAAAAGAACCGAACTTTACTCCTTTATAAACTTCGGAGATTTTTGCAAATTTAGGCAGATGGTCTCCTGCGTCGCGGGACAGAATAATATTCGCCGGTAATTTTCCTTCGCTGATTCTCTTTTTATTGGTCAGTGATTCCTGTAATACTTTATGGGATTTCTGCGTGAATTCATTTAACAACCTTGCGCCTTCCTGGGCCTCTTTGTTATTTTCGTATCCCGGCATCGGCTGCGACTGCATAACCTTTTTTTCAAATTTCTCTTTTGCTATTCCGAAGACGCCTTCGCGGTCATAAGCCGGGTCTGTATTGGTCACCCAGCCGGACAATCTGGAACGCATTGCACGGATTACCAAAATTCCCCTGTGGCCTATGGTATTCTTAAACTCGAAAACTCCGTCGCTTAAAGTCACTTTGGAGTTTATCTCTTTTGCCAAGTTAGTTGCCTCATCAGTAGTCAAATTTCTTCCCACGCGTCGGTCTTTAATATTGACTCCGTCATTTTCTACTGTGGAAAAATTAACCCGCAAAGCCAGGTCTCCGTCGTGGACTTCCAGGCCTTCGGCAAATGATTCCAAAGGACCGCGTCCTGTATAAACCTTATGTGCATCATAACCTAAAAGACTGATTACGGCTATATCTGATTCCGGGGCAATACCTTTTTCTACAGGATAAACAATGCCCGTCCTTCCGGATTGTGCCAATTTATCCAAGCGAGGAGTTAATGCTGCCTCAAGCGGAGTTTTGTGGCCCAATTCCTTGATAGGCAAATCGCCTAATCCGTCTAAAATTATATAAAGTATCTTTCTCATTATTTTCTTTCTGATTTAACGAAAAGCGTCAGCACTTACTAAAACCGCAAGTATAACATTTAATGCAGCCTTCTTCGTGGACAAGCGCACCGCTACAATCAGGGCAGACGCCGACTATATTTCTGGAAGTGGTGCGTGTCTGAGTCTGGGTCTGAACGTTACCTTCCGATTGTTCATCGCTTGTATTGACTTTGGGCATAGTATCTATTTTATTCTTAGATTCATAAACTTCATTAGTTGTGTTTGATAATCTTCTTTCAATTACCCTGGCAATAGCATCCGCACAGGAAAAAATCCTCTGGCCTTCCTCCCACGAAGGAGACGGACAGCGGATACTGCGCAACTGCCCTATAATCGACTTTATGTCAATGCCTGAGCGAAACGCCAAAGACGCAAGCCTGCCTATTGCCTCCAACTGCGAAGCAGCACAACCGCCGGCCTTGCCCATCTGGGTGAACAATTCGAATGGCTTACCTTCCTCGTCGGTATTTATGGTAACGTAGAGATTGCCGCAGCCCGTGGAAACCTTAGTTGTTGTGCCGACAATAACCTCTGGCCTCGGCCGAGGAATTATTTTTCCCATATCTGCCTTGCCGACTTCTTCTTTTTCTTTATCCTTCTGCTTATTTATAATATTTAACACCTGTTCTTCTCTGGAGCCATCGCGATATATGGTCACACCTTTACAGCCTAATTCATAAGCCGATAAATACACATGGGCTACGTCTTCTATGGTTGCCTTATTGGGAAAATTAAGCGTCTTACTTACGGCATTATCCGTATATTTCTGAAATGCCCCCTGCATGCGTATATGCCATTCCGGAGACACGTCGTGTGCTGTCACAAATATTTTTCTTACGTCTTCGGGAATTTCGGCAATATCATGTATAGAACCTTTATCGGCAATTTTCTCCATAAGCTGCCTTGAATAAAAACCTTTTTCCTTGGCTATCTCTTCAAATACAGGATCAACCTCTATGAGCTTATCATTATCCATGACATTACGATAATAACAAATGGCAAATATCGGCTCAATGCCGGAACTTGTGGGCCCGGCAATAATACTGATTGTACCCGTAGGGGCAATAGTAGTAAGAGTAGCATTTCTTTGCGGCTCGGGATATTTATCCGCCAAACTGCTTTCTTTATAAGCCGGGAAAGGCCCGCGTTCTTTAGCTAAAGCTATGGATGCCTTACGTGCTTCTTCCTGAATAAAAGACATCACCTTTTCTGCCAAATCAATAGCCTCCTGGGAATTATAAGGAATTCCCATTCTTGCCAAGGCGCTGGACCAACCCATCACGCCTAAACCAATCTTACGCGTAAGTTTTGTATTGGCTTCAATCTCCGGTAAAGGAAATTTATTTACATCAATGACATTATCCAGAAAATGTGCTGCGTCACGGACCACTTCTCCCAACCTCTGCCAGTCGAACTCAAATTCACCCTGAGTATTTTCTTCAACCAGTCTGTAGAGATTGATGGAACCCAAATTGCAACTCTCATATGGCAACAAAGGCTGTTCGCCGCAGGGATTGGTGCTTTCGATTGCGCCTAATTTAGGCGTAGGATTATCTTTATTAATCTTGTCGATAAAAATAACTCCCGGTTCGCCATTTTTATGGGCGTGTTTTATAATCAAATCAAAAACGGATTTTGTATTAAGGCGTTTTATAACTGCTTTTGTGCGCGGATCAATCAAATCATAATCTTCCTGCCTTTTGAACTTATACATAAAATCATCTGTAATCGCCACAGAGATATTGAAATTATTAATCTCCTTGTCGGATTCCTTGCAGGATATAAATTCCAGGATGTCCGGATGATCCACGCGTAGTATTCCCATATTTGCGCCCCGACGGGTTCCGCCTTGTTTTACGGCCTGCGTAGCCGCATCAAACACCTTCATAAAAGATACCGGTCCGGAAGCAACGCCGCCGGTTGTACGCACAGGGCTTGCCTTCGGGCGCAGGCGCGAAAAAGAAAAACCTGTGCCGCCACCGGACTTATGTATCAATGCCGTTGCCTTAATGCTGTCAAATATGCTCTCCATTGAATCTTCTATGGGCAAAACAAAGCAGGCGGATAGCTGTGAAAGGGCTTTTCCCGCATTCATAAGCGTGGGCGAGTTAGGCATAAATTCAAGACTCGTCATCATGTGACAAAATTTATCGGAGGCCTGTTTTATATCCGCCTCATTCTTGCCATACAACCCATCTGCCAAAGCGATGGCGTCAGATACGCGGCGAAAAATCTCCGAAGGACTCTCAATAATCTTTCCTTCTTTGTCTTTCTTGAGATAACGCCTCTCTAAAACCTTGATTGCATTCTCAGACAACTTAAAAGCCATCACTCCTCCCTATAATTTTTGTATTTAAATATTTATATAAATTTTTTCTAAAATTCAAATTATAACCAGATAGATTATAACTTTGGAAAACAATCTAGTCAAGGAAAAAAACACAATATATTGTATATGCAGGTTAAAAAAACACTATATATTGTAAATTATAAGCTGAGGCGCTCTAGTTTTTCAATCCGACTCTTAATTGGCGGGTGGGTGCTGAATAAATTTAGAAGCGATTGCCCACTTAGAGGGTTGACGATAAACATATGCGCGCTCTGGGGATTGGCTTGCAAAGGTTTATACTTCGCTTGTGCTTCCAATTTCTTCAATGCTCCTGCCAAAGGTAATCCTGTGTGAATAAATTTTGCGCCGGTTTCATCAGCTAAATATTCTCTGCTGCGCGAAATAGCCATTTGAATCAACAAAGCTGCAATCGGAGCCAATATTGTAACGGCTAAAAGCCCTATGATGTTTGAGCCGCCCTGGTTTCTGCCTCTGTCGCGGGAATATCCTCCGAACATTGCTGCCCAACGCGCCATATTTGCCAACATCATAATTGCTCCGGCTACCGCCGCAACTATTGAGCCGATTAAAATGTCTCTGTTCTTTACGTGGCCCAACTCGTGCGCCAAAACTCCTTTTAATTCATCATCGGTGAGCAAATTCATTATGCCTTCTGTCACTGCAACTGCTGCGTGCTGCGGATTGCGGCCGGTGGCGAATGCATTTGCCGCATTCTGCGGAATAATATAAATTTTTGGCATGGGGAGATGCGCTGTCTGGGTGATTTCTTTTACCATGCGGTAAATTTGCGGCGCCTGGGATTCCGTAACAGGCTTTGCCCGGTACATCGCCAGGACTAATTTATCGGAAAACCAATAAGCAGACAAATTCATAATCAGGGAAAATATAAAAGCAAACAAAGCACCCTGCTGGCCGCCGATCATTCCGCCCACCCAAATTAAGAGCAGCGTCATGCACGTCAATAATAATATAGTCTTTAAATAATTCATCTTTTTTATTTTAATTAATTTTATCTTTGGAATGGAAGCTAAATTCTACCACCCTTATTTTAATTTGTCAACACTTGATAAATATATAATAATAGGTAAGTAATGCTAATAATGAACAGAGTTTTAAAAATATTAATTCTTAGACAAGGGATTAACCACGCCACCGGAAATAATAATCTTTAAGGCATCTTCTACAGAAATATCCACAAACACAATATCTTCCTTGGGGACAAAAATCAAATATCCGGTAAGCGGGCTGGGCGTTGTCGGGATAAGCACGGTGACTAATTCTTTGTCGGTCTTTTCATTAAAATATTTGCAACCATCGTTTGTCATAAAGCCGAGGCTATAAATTCCTTTACGCGGGAATTCCACCAAGACAGTCCTTTTAAAAGAAGTCTTGGTATTGGCAAACAGAAAATAAACCATTTGCTTTACTGCCGGATAAATCTGTTTTATCAGGGGGAATCTGACAAACCAGCCCTCCAGAATTAACAAAACACTCCTGTTGATTAAATGCGTAGCCACAAATCCCACAAATAATATAAAAATTATGGCAAATATTATACCCAGGCCGGGAATGGTATATCCATACTGGCTCATTAAATAATAATTAATATACCTGCCTAAAATTCCGTCGAGAAATCTAAACAGCCATAAAAAAAGAAAAATGGTAATCAGTGCCGGCAATACTATCAAAGAACCGGTTATAAAATATTTACGCATACTAATCTCCTCTAATGAGCCCGCCACTATTTTCCGCCACAAGAATTAGCGGATTCGCCAATCATTTTGGCGAAATTGGCGGGCGAATTAAACCATTATCCACCACACAACTTTGGCGGATGTGCTTCATTTATAAATAGGCAGTAATACTAAACACGCCCAGACAATCATTATGGTCAGAATTCCTACGGCCAGACCTACGCCGATCCAGTGTAAAAAAGTTATTTTTATATTCCTCTCCTTCTCTAATAATCCTATAGCCACTATATTGGCCGTAGAACCGATAACTGTAATATTTCCACCTAAACATCCGCCAAATAGAAGCGCCCACCATAAAGGCTCCAGGTTCAAATTCTGGAAACTCTGAATTATGGGAATAAATGCGGCGACCAATACTACATTATCCAAGACGCTCGAGCCTATAGCACTGGTCCAAAGCACCATAGCAATAATAGAATTTTTATTCTGGCCTGCAAGATTAGTTATCCTGGATGCAATAAAATCCGTAACGCCGGTATATTTGAGCGTCCCTGCCTGGGCAAATAACAACAGGAAAAATAAAAGAGTCCACCATTCCACATCTTGTTCGATATATTTTCTTGCCTTATCGCTCTTCCAGATCATCACAAGACCGGCGAATATTAATGGGACAATTAAAAGAATCGTATTCCCCTCTAAGCCAAATGCGGATTCAATCCTGTGATGCAGGGAAATAAACACTAAAACTGTCCCTAAAATACATAGAGCGCTCCTTAATTGTTTATCTATGGGAACGGAAATCAATTTTATAAATGTCTCATCCGTGCCAAGTTGTTTTATCTTTACGTCGAGATCTCTGATACTCTTTCTGTAAATATAAAATATTAAAATAACCGAACCAAGAAGACAAAGCAGCATAATAGGAAACGCCTTAAAAATAAAATCCTCGAAAGTCAACCCTGATTTCGAGGCAATAAGTATGCCGATAGGATTGCCCATAACCGTACCGCTACTGCCGATATTGGTAGAGAGCACGGAAATTATAATAAAAGGCACGGGGTTGACTTCAAAATAGTCACAGATTTCCAGTATCGCCGCAACCATAAATATTATGGCAGTAACTTCGTCAACCGCACAGGCGAGCAGCGCAGAGATCAGGGAAATTATCAAGGTGAATTTTCTGGCGGTAAGATTTCTCATTCTTAAGATAAGCACAACCAGCCAGGCAAAAAACCCGGATTCCTTAAGCAGGCCTATGATAACCATCATTCCTATAAGGAAGAGAATAACCTCTAAAGAAGAAGACAGCACCAATTGTTCTATATCTATGACCTTAAAAACCAGAAGGATACTGGAGCCGATAAAAGTGAAGGCAAGACGGAATTCCCAGAAAAATAAAGTTCCTAAAATCGAAAGCGCAAAGATGGAAATAGACAAGGACTGTTTGGAATTAAACCCGAATTTTTCACAGAACAGGCCTAAGACAAAAACAAGCAACACTAACGTTATAATTTTTATGAAAACATTTTTTTGCGTATTATTGTTTTGCATAACTACTCTATAAATGAATCTCCTCTGGCTAAAGCCCGAGTCCACCTAGATGTATCCGCCACTAATTCGTTGGCGGATAATCTTTGCGCATTCATCCCCGACTTTAAAGTCGGGGATTTCTGCGCTTTGATTAAACTTCTCCTTTGATAAATGCTTTAACCACATCTTCCCTGGCAATAATGCCCACAACTTTCCCTTCTTTATCCACGACGGGAATCCTTCTTACTTTTTCCGTAAGAATTATTTTGGCTGCCTCAGATAACGACACATCGGGATCTATGGTTACCACTTCTTTGCGCATGACATCACATACTTTGCGCTCTGAAAGCAATTCCTTTACTTTATTCTTCATTGCCTTGGGATCATCCTGATAGACAAAAGGTCCGACTTTATCCAAATAGCCGGGCAGGATATATTTAATTATGTCTTTCTCTGTAAACATCCCCAATAATTTCTTATCTCTGTCTATAACGGGCAAACCGCTGATTTTATTCTCCGATAATAAATCCCATGCCTTGTTTACTTTAGCATCCGGCAAAATGCTCTTTACTTTTTTAGCCATCACATCTTTTACTCGCATAGCCCCCCCCTTTTTATCGTATACTTATCGAGGCTTTTTAATTTAAGATCTATACTAAAATTATTCTACTTAGTTCCCCGCGCAATGTCCAGCTAAATAATAAGTCCTGTAAATCAGATATCCATTTAAAAATAAAAAGGACGGCTTTCTTTTTAAAAACCATCCTTTTTATTGTTGTTCCAAGTATTATTCTTTAGCAATAGCGATAAATACTAATCCCACTAAAATAATAAGTGGCCCTAAGCAACCTTTGATTAAGATAATGAGTGATCCGCGCCAATTCCAACCTAAATACAGACCCGCTGCTATAAGTGCCAAGCCGACCAAAGCCCTTGCTATCATCTTCAGTCCACCCGATGTTTTGCATTCTTTATTTTCCCCTGCCATCTTCTATTCACCCCCTTCTGTATTACAAATATTTATTATACCCTGATACAGAGGTTTTATAAACTCAATTCTTCAGCCATAGGCACTATTTCTTCCTTGGGTCTTGCCTTCCATCTTTTGTGAATCCAGCCCCAATCCGACGGATACCTGCGCGCATACGACTCTATTATGCCAGTTAGTTTCTGTGCAGTCAGATATATCGTTTCCTCAAAATCCTTGCCTTCAGCAATTTCTGCTTCCGGCTCAATAACAACTCTTTGCATATTATTTTTTTCCCTATATATAAACATAGGTACTATGGGTGATTTTGTCCTTAAAGCAAAGACTATCGGGCCTTTGGCTGTGGCAGCCTTCTTGCCAAAAAAATCCACGAATACGCCTCCGGTGCCGAAATTCTGGTCCAGCTGAATAAAAAGAATTTTATTCTGCCTTAAAGTTTCCAGGCTCTTCTCCACACACTGCTTGCGCGGTTGCGTATAAATAGAAGAAATCCCCAGATTTTCTCTTTTCACATGAAAATACTGGCTTACCCACGGGTCGCGCATATAACGCAGCATCGTAGCAATTTCATAGCCCTGCGCGGCAAGCTTAGCAAGCATTAAAGGAAAATTTCCGAAGTGCGCGCTAAGAGCCACCACGCCTTTTTTCTTTGCCAGGGCTTTATCTAAATTTTCTATGCCTCTAACAGTGACATATCTATTTATAAAATCAGGTTTGTCCAAAAAGACCATAAACTCGACTACCATTTTGGCTATATTCTCGAAACAATCGACGGCAATCTGTTTTATCTCTTCTTCTTTTTTCTCTTTGCCGAATGCGATATTTAAGCTTTCAAAAGCAACACGCCTGTGTTTTGCCGCAACCGCAAAGCCCAACTTGGCTAAAATGTGGGCAAAACCATATACATATTTTTCAGGGATTAACTTAATAATCAGAACGCAGAACTGCAGCATTATTCTGGCGAAGAACCTCTGAATTCTCCTGGATAATTCTTTGATCTGCATAATATAATTCTTACCTTTATTATTATTTTATTTACAACTTGTATCCTATCTTTCTCAGCAAATCCTTGCGCCACTTAATATCTGTTTCTTTCTCTACACCTTTAGGGCTTACGCCATCAATTACACCTAAAATACCTTTGCCTAACTGCGACTGCGCCACAATAATCTCAACCTCATTTGCGGTAGCACAAAATATGGAACACACCTCGGATAAATTTTTCAAGGCATTCAAAATATTAATGGGATAGGCGCCTTTAAGAAATACGACAAATATATGGCCTGCGCCTATATTTAAAGCATTTTCCACGGCCAGCTTTTTCAGTTCATCGTCTGTACCTTCAGCCCTTACCAGGCACGCACCTGAGGCTTCGCAAAAAGCCAGCCCAAACTTTATACCGGGTACAGAGCCGGTCAAAACCTCATACATATCTTCCACAGTCTTGATAAAGTGTGTCTGGCCTATAATCACATTTATATCCGCCTCTTTTTTAATCTTTACGGCTGTAATTTCCATCATTATTCTCCTTGCAGTAAATTAAATTTACGATTTGTCGCTCCGGATTTTATTGCTTTCGGAAAATTGCCTATTGAGTCTTCCAGTAGAGGACTTTTTCTTTTGCCTTGGGTTTCTCTTCCGAGGTAATTACCCATGTCCACTGCGCCGACAGAGGATCTTCTTCCTCGGAGGATATACTTTCATCTCCGTTCAAATCTTTGGCTGACTTTACAGAAAATATATGGTTGCCTACAGCCAAACTGCTGAAACTAACCGTCGGCGTATTAGACCAATCAGACCACTCACCCGTGTCTAACTTATAACTAAACAGAGGATTGTCAAATGTGGATATATATTTAAACTGCGCACCGGTTTCCTTGGTAGGACTGTATGGGCCTGAAGTAATTATGGTGTCTATAGCTGCGGACAGTAATCTTATCTCGTCGCTATAAACGCTGGAAATATTACCGGCCTCATCCTTAAACATACAGTAAACAGTTTTTTCGCCGATTTGCTGCGGGTCGCCCAACACCCAATCCGTAACTAAAGGCTCATATTCCTGCCAGGTCTCCGTGTCAAATATTCCGTCGTTAGAAATAATCATATCTTTAACCACAGTAGTCTCATCAAAGGCCTCTAAATTTAAACGCACCCTTGCATAAGAAGTAGACTCTTCGCCTCCATTTATTATAATCGTGCCCATAGGCGGTGTTGAATCCACAATAAAACCCCATGCCCTGCTTAAAGAATTTCCTGCTAGGTCACTTACCTGTATATGCGCCGTGACATTGCCATCCTGTAACGGTGCAGGCGGCGTGCACGAGAAGTTACCGTCTTTATACTCGAAACTCAACGGTCCATTATCAATAAAGAAATTTATAGTATCGACGTCGATGCCGCTGTTTGAATCGCTTAATTTGAATGTAATTTCAGGCTTATCGTTTGCAATAATTACTCCGGAGGCAGGTTCCATATTTTCTACTTCAGGCTCTTTTGTATCTATCCAAAATTCAAAGCTCGCTGCCGGGCCCCACACCCCGCCGCTGGTCGCAGCCTTTACAAAAAAGACGTGCCTGCCGTCGCTTACGGGCTTTTTGGCAAATCCGTCGTAATATGCCTCTGTTGTATCTATGATATCGTCGGGTTGTTCATCCAAGGCAACGCTATAACCCAAAATTAAAGTTACAGGATACTGTTTTTTTATCTTCCAGGTAAAATAAGGATCATTCTTGGTTTGCCAGGTGGCAGCGGCTATGGCTTCTTTCGTGGCATCGCTAAAAGCCTGAATATCGTAAATTTCATATTCTTGCGAAGACGGTGTTACTCCTCCACTTATAGCATACATAAAACCCAAATCAAATAAGAATCCTGCGGCTGCCCCGGCACCCGTCGTACCGATTAAGGCCTGCCCAATCAAGCCTTCCACATCATAAGCAGAAGTAACTCCTGATACTACACCTGCAGAATTGGCATTGACTACGGCTTCATAAGTATTGCTCGTGGAAGCGCAAAAGGCATACTGCGGCAACAGAAAAATACCAACCAAAACAAATATTAAAAAACTAAATTTCTTGTCTGTTTTTCTCATATGATAATTTTTAAGCCACCCTCAACACTTCTTCAATTGTGGTTATACCTTCTAAAATCCGGTTCAATCCGTCCCTGCGCAGACTAACCATCCCCGACTCATAAGCTGCCTTCCTTATCTCGTCTGCTGAGGCCTTGGATATGGCCAACAGATTAATCTTGGGCGTCATCTGCATCAGTTCAAAAATTCCCAGCCTTCCCTTAAATCCTGTATGCATACAAAGTTTGCAGCCTTTGGGCTGATAAATAGTTACTTCTTTATCCGCGGGTTTATCAAATTCTAATCCCAGGCTTCGGTATAATTCTTTTTCTCTCACTATGATCTTCTCTTTGCAGTCCGCGCACAAGGTACGGATTAATCTCTGAGCCAACACCGCCTTAATACAGGAAGAAACCAAAAACGGCTCAATATCCATATCGATAAGACGGCTGATTGCCGACGGAGCATCATTGGTATGCAACGTAGAAAATACCAAGTGGCCTGTAAGGGCCGCCTGTATGGCGATCTGGGCTGTCTCAAAATCGCGGATTTCTCCCACCATAATTACATCCGGGTCGTGCCTCAATATTGAACGCAGCCCCTGCGCAAACGTGAGATTGACTTTAGTGTTAACCTGAATCTGTTTGGCAAAATCCAGGTGGTATTCAATGGGGTCTTCAATGGTGATAATATTTTTCTCCTCGGATTTAATGGTATTTAAAGAGGCGTAAAGCGTGGTGGTCTTACCAGAGCCCGTAGGCCCGGTAACCAAAACAATCCCGAAAGAAGAAGCAATCACTTTCTTGAATTGCTCCAGGTTTTCTTTGGCAAACCCTATTTCTTCCAAACCCAGAGGTGTCGCGCTTCTGTCCAGTAATCTCAACACCACATTTTCTCCGTAGAGCGACGGAATAATGGAAACCCTTACGTCTATTAAGTGGTCCGCGGAAGTTATCTTGAATCCGCCGTCCTGGGGAATGCGCTTTTCCGCAATATCCAGATTAGACAATATTTTCAGGCGCGAGATAATCGCCTCGTGCAGATAACGCGGCGGCGCGCTGCGCTGATGCAGGACTCCGTCGATGCGGAAACGCATAGCCAGCGTCTTTTCCTTCGGTTCAATGTGGATATCCGAGGCATGTTCTTTCATCGCCTGCATAATTATCAGATTAACGGTGTTGACTATTGAAGGCTTGTCAAAATCTTTCTCTTTTACGCTTGTATCTTCCGGGGCCTTGGCGGAATAACAGGTATCTAAAGTCTGGTCGAGCTCATCTTCTTTTACCAAAAAGGGCTTTACCGGGCAATTAATCTTAAAGCGCAGCTCATCCACGGCTTCCGTATTCAAAGGGTCATCTATGGCCACAGCCAGGGTGTTATCTATTTTGTAAAGCGGGATGATGCGCTTTTTTCTGGCAAAATCCACGTCCACCAACTTGATTATTTCCGGCTCGATTAAGCACTGGGATAAATTTTTCTGCTCAATGCCTAATTCCTGCGAGAGAAAATTAAGCATTTCATCCGCCGAAACGGCCTTACTCTTTACCAGTATTTTATATAAAGGGGCTTTTGTGCGCGTGGCCTCCACTTCTGCGCTCTCCAAAATTTCCTTATTGATTAAACCGGCAGCGATTAACTTGTCTCCTAATATCTTGTCACGCGAAGGCACAAAATTTCCCCTTTAAATACAATATATTAAAATAGTTTACCGGATATTATAATTAGTTTGCGGCAGCGCCGCTGTGACGCTATCTGATACTGTAGCCTTGATTAACACGGGCTATAGGATTACCGCCATAAACACAGAAAAATTATCTCTTGCAACTCCTTGCTTTTTATATTCCTTCATTTTGTTGCGCCATACTCATGGGATATTCTCTCCATACATCCCCTGTAGGGTCTTTGATGAAAATAGCGGTGTTGCCAGCAGGCATGTGCCAATTACTATCGAGACTGTAGCGAGTCCTGAGATAGGCATCATTTGCTATGATGATTAATTCCTTAAGCGCTAAAATATAAACTGTCTGTCCGGCCTTGCCATTTATAAAATTTGTTATGAGGGGATCGCCTTTACCATTATAATAAAATAAATTGCCCTGGCTGACATCCAATTCACCACTGACGCAATTAGAATCCGTTATCTCAATCCAATCCTGATAAAACCTTCCACCGCTATGGATGTCAACGTTATTATGCCCTGTATTGTTTGATACCTCAAAGACAATTTTATCTGTCTCGGCACCCATTACCTGAAATGCTGGTTCGGCGGCTGTATATACTTTGAGCAAACCTGTTTCATTGAAAGTGAGCGCTGAAGAACTGCCTATAACGTTGCTTGTCGTGGAATAAAGTATCCTATACTTGTCTATTGTACTTGGATACACAACGGTTGACCACGCAGGTAATACGTTTCTGCCTGCGCTTTGCAAAATAGTTCCTACAGTATCGCTATTAGATATACTAACTTGAGCCGCTGTTGTGGTTGTTCCACCAGCGATAAGAGCATAAGCAGTATCAGATGACCTGCCGGTTCCGCCGTCGGCAACTGAAACATCAGTTCCGCCTGTTATATAAAGAGTACCTGTGAAATTTGGCAGAGTTATTGTTTTTGCCGTCGTAGCGGCGGAGTCCTGCAATGTAGTAGTAATTCCACTTATATTGGCTGCATCAAATACAATCTGATTTGATGTAGAATTCAAGCGAAGAGCGCTGCTTAGATAAAGACTGCTGAATGTAGGGCTTGAAGTTGTCTTAACCGCCTGATTGAGATAGTCAGCTGACACAAGTTTTTTATTAGCGTCAGTCATCACTGCCTGCGACGCAGTCAGCCAGTTTAATACCGGGCTCGCGGTAACAGTCTGCGGGCTGGATTGGTCAAGAAGAAGCGCGTTTGCGGATGTCAAGTATCCTGCTGTCGAATGATCACCCCAGTCGTAGGCAGTCTTGGCCTGGGCAATCGTCAACGAATTAACACCATCTGTCAAATTACCTGTTGTCTGCAAATCTTCGCTGTTTAAGTTTAATGTTCCGCCGCTGAAGTTAAACTCCACATCGGTTACAAAAGCTATTCCTAAAGAAGAGCTCAAATCAATAGTTTGAGCGCCAAAATCAGCATCTAAACCAAGTGCCCCCTGCGCAGAACCAATGTTTATATCGCCTCCTACTCCTGATGTCGTCAAGTTCACATCTCCGCCGCTGGCCGCGTTTTCTATGCCGATAGCCATATTTTCGCTAGCGCCGCGGAATTTGAACCAGTTTGTTGCAGAATCGTAAATAATGTAATTGTCAGCTGGTGCTGAACCAAAACCTATCTTTTTGTCGAGAGGGACAGTCAAACCCTCTGCAAAAGGAATGGCGGCTGTGGTAGTGGATGAGCCGTCTTTGTGGACAGAGAGAGAGTCTGTTTCAGATGTCAAATATCCTGCTGTGGAATGGTCGCCCCATCCATAAGCAGTATTCCAATTAGTAGAAGTGCCGCCTGTGGCTGTGACTACGCCATTAACGTCCAGCTCAGTAGCCGGGCTTGTTGTGTTGATACCGACCCTTCCTTGTCCCACTGCCGTAGCTCTTATGACCATAGTTGGATCGTCATTATAAGGGTCATCTCCGTGATATGAAGGAGTAAATACCAAATCACCTATCTCTGAACCATTAGTTATAGTTGATAATCTACCTCCCAAGAAGCCAGTAAACGTTTCGGTACCTACGCTATCTGGGGCGGTAAAATATTGTCCTATGCCTACTCCTGCCGCCGGGGATGCAGAAACTCTTTGTAATTTGATACCTGCGTAAACATTACCTCCGCTAACATTTCTTTCGACTGCTAAAACCGGATATGTCGCACTTGAAAATCTACCCTGTCCTTCAACGTCTAATTTGACACTTGGAGCGGTTGTGCCGATACCCACGAGTTTATTAGCGTAATCTACGGCTAAGGCATCTGTCTCTACGGTTAAATTGGAACTCAAATCCCAGTCTCCGCCTGTAGGCATATGCGCCACGGCTAAATTGCCGCTGTCTAATGCTCCTGCGGATTTGGTAGTTAGATCTGCAAGGCTGGAAGTTGTTTTGTCTATCTGCGCCCAGGTATAGTCATCGGTCGCTGCTGTAACTGCACCTGTCCTGCCGAATACAGAAGATACGCCGGAAGTTATAGTTGACCAGGAGAGCGTGCCTGTGCCATTAGTGATTAAAGCCTGGCCATTGGTTCCGTCTGCTGAAGGCAGAGTATATGTGGTTGAACCTGCTGCCGCTGCCGGAGCAAGCCCGACGTAACCGGAAGTAACGCCAGACAGACGCAGAGTCCCTTTTACGTCTAATGCAGAACCCGGAGATGTATTATTAATACCGACCTGGCCTGCGCTATCAATTGTTACCTTTTCGGTTGTGCCGGTAAAGAAACTAAAACCTGAAGGATAAGTATCAAATCCGCCGCCTTTGATTATAAAACTTGGATACCAGCCAGATGGCGTGCCGGTCTTTTGTTTTGAGAAAGTTAAATTACTGGCGCCGGTTTCAATAGCATGCCTGGCTCCGTCAACATCATTGACTATCAACGCGCCGCCGTAATCATCGCTACCGAAATACGTTATAGCGTGGTTTGGATAGTATACTTGGCCGACATTCCCCGTGTAGTATTTTCCGGTGGTACTTGTTATATTACCTGTGACATTCAAAGTCTCACTTGAAGGAGCTATATTATCGATAACGGCATTGCCTGCACCGTCATCATGAATTATTAATCCCCAAGCGGCATCGTCACCACCATCGTATTTTACCTTTGCTCCCTCCCAATCCACGCCGTAAGAACCCAAAGGAGCTGCGTAGCCGGCATTAAGCCCTTCATCCGATATGACAAAATCAAAACCTACACCAACGGAAGGACGGTCTAATTGAAGAATATTGCTAGAGCCACTTCTGTCTACCTTCATTATAAAAGCTGGCTCTTCCAGACTATAATCTAAAATTCCCATGCCTGCGTCGGAAAAAACAGTATTAGGTGCGCCAGGCGCTCCAAATTGCCACTCCTGAGCAGTGCCCAGGAAACAATATGACGAACGACCTTCCAACCTTATATTCTTCTGTCCGCCGGGGTGCTTAAAAATAAAATCGACCAGGTTAACGCCGGTGATTTCAAAAATCGGGCCGTTTTCGCCTCCTCTATTATGCAATTTTAAATATGTGCTTCCGTATGTATCGCCGTCTTGTTTTAAGATTAATTCCTTTGTGGCGCCAATCGTGCCCGTAGAAGTTGAACCAACTTTAATATTACCTGCCACATCTAATGTGGTTGAAGGCGCGGTTGTGCCGATACCAACTCTGGTATTAGTTGTATCAACGCTTAAAGCACCCTCTGGTCCCTTACTATCAGATTTTACGAGGAATGCGGCTGTGCCGTCGGCTTCAATGGTAAACCGCCCGTCATCAACAATGGCTATTTCATTTGAGTTATCATATAGCCTAAGGCCATCTCCTCCGTCAAGAATTAACGGCGTACCAACAGCTAAAACCGTATGGCTAGCACCATCAATAAAAATAGGGTCGACAAAAAGCTGGGTACCTCTGATACTGCCATTAACGTCAAGTTTGTAGATTGGGCTGGCAGTTCCTATTCCAACATAGCTTCCATCGTCAAAAATAAGAGAATTGCCAAGGGCTGTTGTTCCCCATTTAGGAATGTAGTTTTGGGTAAGCGAACCGACTTTAGGATCGGATTCAGTAGTAATAGCTGTCTGCCAGGTTCCGTCTTTTCTTAAAAAGTCCGTTCCTGAACCGCCGCCTAAGTCTGTAAGTGCATTGTATCTGTCAGTGGATAAAGTTCCGCTGGAAATGTTATCAGCATTGATACTGGTTAGAGATGCACCACTTCCTGAGAATGCAGTGGCTGTGACAGTGCCGTTAACATCCAAAGTTGTGGCAGGATTAGTTGTGCCAATGCCCACATTGCCTGAACCTAAAATAGTCATCTTGGTTGTAGGCATATTATCGCCTGTTCCGGATGCACCTGCCGTAGCGGTTTGTAAATATATTTTAGATGTTCCTGTACCTGTGGAAATTCCTGAATCCAAAATTAAATTACCACCTGCAAGATTAGTCCCTCCGCTTTTTGCGCCTCCGGCTTGCATGGTTAATGAAGAGCCATAACTTAAATTAGAACGCTCAGTACCAATCTCTCCAAGAAGATTTGTAATAATATCGGGGCTAAAAGATAAACGGTAGTTGACAGGCGTTGTCCAAATTCCCACAGAGCTAGCAAGAACAACACCAGCACTAACATCTAAATTCGCTGCTCCGGCCTCACCTGTATTTGTTAAAGTTAATGTTGTGGCATCAGCATTTGCCAAATCAATGGTCAATCCGCCGGTTGAGCCGATAATACCGTCAGCAGCAAATTGTAATAAATTAGTTGCATCAGCTGCCACGCCTAATCCTGCACGGGCAAATTGCGGCGTATAACTTGTAGGTAAAGACACTGTTCCTGACGCAGTCAGATCAGTAAATGTCTGAGCAGCTGTCCAGCTATTGGCATTGCCTAAGTTAAGAGCTAATTTATAAGGAAGTTCTGCAGTACCTGAGCCGGAACGGGTGAGTGTTGCGTTGGCAGCATCTGTGACTTCGTTACCGACTACAGCGTCGCCTGATTCGGAAGTTAAGAAACCTGTAGAATCTATTCCATCTAAAGTGTCAGCATCGAGGTTGGTTACTTTTGTGGTAGATGAAACCTGCAGAGGTGCTGTGCCTGTGGCAACAGTTGAGATTAACTGGTTGTTGGTTGTTATGGAACCGCCGGCTACATCAAGTAAAGATGCAGGGTTGGTTGTGCCGATACCGACGTTGCCTGAACCTAAAATAGTCACCTTGGTGGTAGGCATATTATCGCCTGTTCCGGACGCACCTGCTGTGGCGGTTTTAAAATATATACCCGAAGTTCCTGTGCCTGTAGATATTCCTGAATTTAAAAGTAAATTACCGCCTATGGAATTTTCTGCCGCTACTGTTGCTCCTCCTGCCTGCAGAGTTAAATCCGATCCATGAGGAGGTTGTTTGGAAGGAGAAGAACGTTCCACTCCGATAGAACCAGACTCCTCAGTAAAAGACAAACTAAAATCTCCCGAAGGCTCGGCATTGGCTCCGATAATTTCTCCCAGGACAGACATATTGCCGTTGACATCTAACTTATTTGCCGGGGATATTGTACCGATACCGACTTTTCCTGTGCCGTTGGGTACAATGGATAAGTCCTCATTTTCTGCTGTGGTAATATCGGTTTCTACTCCGGAAAAAGTCACGGTTCCTGTAAGTGTGCCGCCTGCCAAAGGTAAATAATTAGAGGCGGTGATTGTGTCTACAACCATGTCATTTGTAACAGAATTATTTGGCAGAGACAATGTACCAGACGCAGTCAGATTAGTAAATGTTCCTGCTGCAGGCGTTGTTCCGCCTATTACTGCGTTATTTATTGTTCCACCGCTTATTGCAGGTGAGGTTAGGGTCTTGTTAGTCATAGTAAGCGTATTGTTGGTTGTGGCAACGACTGTGGTGTCAACTGCAACAGAGTCAGCAGCGACACTTATGCCTGTGCCTGCGCCCACATCCAAAGTTACATCACCGGTTGTCCCGCTGCCAGTTAAACCTGCGCCTGCTGTTAATGAAAAAACACCTGTATCATAAGTCAAAAAATCCGAGGAGCTTATACCATCCAAAAGATCAGCGTTAAGATTGGTTACTTTTGTGGTAGAAGAGACCTCTAAGGGCGCTGTGCCTGTGGCAACTGTCGTCTTAATAACACCTGCTACTTCTAAAGTAGTCGAAGGATTAGTTGTGCCGATGCCGACATTGCCGCGGACTCCGCTGCCAGTATTAGCTAAAATAACATTTCCTGCAGCAGCACCACTATAAGGACTGCCACCGTATAAATATACACTTCCTCCGGTTACAGCCCCTGTCTGTTTATTATGCACAAGGATCCCCTCTGCAAAATAATTAGATGTCTTATCAACGCTCATGTTATAAACAAGGACTTTCTTCGGGATACTGACTTTGCTGGTTAAAGTTATCCAGCCGTCTAATGTAAAGAGTTTATCGCCGATATTCAAATCCTTGACTTTTATCCAGCCTCTTTGCGTATAGAAGGGGTGTTCTTGGGTGACATTGAGGGTTTTATTCAACGTATAATATCCTTCGGCATCTTTGGAAAAGATCTTCTTAACGCTTACTTCTATTTTTTTCTTATTCTTTAGATCGTAACCCCATACCGTGTCTTTTGCTTTTAGTTTCGAGATAAGAATCTTTCCTTTTGGGGTATCAATCTTGGTGTTGCCTGTGAAACAGCTACCAGAGCTAGCTGTAATCTTTAAAGATTTTGCCACCTGCGGGCTACCACCCGCATCAGTTACTCCAACATAAATTGTCCTGTCCGCTCCGCTACTTAACAATACATCCCCTGTGACTTCAAGCTGTGAGCCAGGATTGGTTGTTCCTATACCGACCTTACCAGACGAACTCCAAATACCCGAAACCGGGAAATTTGTATTGGCATTAAATGTCTGGCTGGCTGTCCATGTGTTAGCATTAGCTAAATTAAGAGCTAATTTATAAGGAAGCTCTGCAGTACCTGAGCCGGAACGGGTGAGTGTTGCGTTGGCAGCATCTGTGACTTCGTTACCGACTACAGCGTCGCCTGATTCGGAAGTTAAGAAACCTGTAGAATCTATTCCATCTAAAGTGTCAGCATTGAGGTTGGTTACTTTTGTGGTAGATGAAACCTGCAGAGGTGCTGTGCCTGTGGCAACTGTTGAGATTAACTGGTTATCTGTTTTAATAGAACCACCCAAGACTTCCAATTTTGCTGAAGGTGCTGTGGTGCCGATACCGACGCTGGCATACGGACTTAAAACAATATCACCGTCACTGGTTTCAATCATCCCATCTCCTGTTGAATCATCCGTATAAATCGTTGTGTTAAACCCCTGCCCCTCATTATCTGAAACAAGCACCAAGCGGGCATCGTCACCATCTGCGTTAATTATTGCCGCCTTATGACCGCCAGACGCATAGAATTTCAATTTACCTCCACCGCTTCCTGTAATTGCGCCGCTGGCAACATCAAGGGCTGCTGCTGGATTTGTCGTGCCGATACCGACATTTCCCGACGTATTCCAAATGCCTGAACCAGGCAAAGTAACATTTCCCGTGAGCGTGGGTGCGGTTAGAGTCTTGCCGGACATAGTAAGAGTATTATTAGTAGTAGCAACAACTGTTGTGTCGACCGAAACAGCATCATCAGCAACACTTATGCCTGTGCCTGCGCCGACATTTAAAGTTACATCACCGGAAACGCCGCCGCCGGTTAAACCGCTGCCGGCAGTAACGCTTTCAATATCTCCTGATGCGCCCGCAGCCCAGGAAACTGCGCCTGCGCCATTAGTCGCAAGAACCTGACCGTTAGTTCCGTCTGCTGTGGGTAAAGTATAAGCGCTGTTTACATTCACAGAATCCGCGGAGAATGTGCCGGCTACATCTAACTTGGTTGCCGGGGATGTTGTGCCGATGCCGACTTTTCCTGTGCCGTTGGGTACGATGGATAAATCCTCATTTTCTGCTGTGGTAATATCAGTTTCCACTCCTGAGAAAGTCGCGGTTCCTGTAAGTGTGCCGCCTGCCAAAGGCAGATAATTAGAGGCGGTGATGGTATTTATAATATCGTCGTCTACAAGGGCCCTGAATGTGGGCTGGGCTGCTGCGCCTGAAGCTGGACCTGCATAAACATAATTGGCTGTCTGAGTGTTTTTGGTAAATGTTAAAGTTCCGGAGGTAGTTACCGGCGAACCGGAAACTGTAAATTCTGTTGGAGCTGATAAACCTACCGAGGTGACTGTTCCCGTGCCGCTTGCATCTGCAGCCCAAGAAACAGTTCCTGCGCCGTCGGTTTTCAAAACATAGTTTGCGGTTCCGTCGGTGGTGGGCAGAGTATATGCGCTGTTTACATTGATAGCACCTGCTACTTCTAATTTTGCTGAAGGATTAGTGGTGCCGATACCAACATTGCCTGATGAATTCCAAATGCCTGAGCCGGGTAACAAAACGTTTCCCGTGAACTTGGGTTCAGTAAGAGTTTTGTTGGACATAGAAAGAGTATTGTCAGTTGTGGCAACCACCGCGGTGTTAACTGCCACATTATCAGTATTGACAGTTATGCCTGTGCCTGCGCCCACATCCAAAGTTACATCGCCGGTTGTGTCGCTGCCTGTTAAACCTCCGCCTGCCGTAATTGAAGTAACGCCAGTACCTGCGCCTCCTGACTCTTCCTGCCAAGAAACAGTTCCTGCGCCGTCAGTTTTCAAGACATAGTCTGCGGTTCCGTCGGTGGTGGGCAGAGTATAAGCGCCGTTTACATTAACAGAGTCTGCGGACAAAGTTCCTGCTACATCTAACTTGAATCCCGGCGCGGTTGTTCCGATACCAATACGGGAATTCTGTGTATCAAAATTAAGCAGTCCTGATTCTATATTCAATGCAGTGGCTGAAGAATTAACCAAATCCAGCGTGGCTGCATTTACCAAACTTATTACACCTGAATTAATAGTGAATGTATCCGAGCTTGCATCACCAATGGTTACATTGGCATTGGCTGTTAAATTTCCCGAGAGTGTATTGGCAGCATCATTACGCACTAATTGCGTTGAATCCAAATTATCAATCTGGTCGGCATTAAATGCAAAAGGAGAACCTGTAAGGCGTGTGCGTGGAGACATTTCGCCATCGGATTCCACTTCGATGGACAGCCAATAATCTGTGTTGAATGTCATGGTGGCAGGAAAAGCCGTGGTAAGGCCTAAGACAGCGTCGAGTATGCCGTTAGAAAATGTAACTGTCTGCGTCTCTGACCATAAAGCCGTTCCTCCTGTGGCTGCATCATATATTCTGAAAGTAACGGACTTGCTGCCGCTCAAGAGCGTTCCGTCCTTTAAGCTTACTTTCGCCTGCATAGATAAATAACGTGGTATTGCTGCAAAAGATATATTGCTGATTAATAGCGACAACAAAATAAGGAAAATGACGAAACTTATTCTCTTATAATTATTAATCTTAACCATCTTACACCTCCATATTTCTTCTTTTGTTAATATTCTATTTATTAAATTTTTATTATTAATAATTAAAAGCAAAGTAAATTTCGATAAAAAATTATAAATAGACAATAATTCCGATTTTTGCTTGAAACGAATTATTTTTTCAGTAATTTTAGTCAACATTTTACTTGGCATATTATATTCATACCCGAATTATTTGGGCGCTGTCTTATTTAAAGCAACCCCTTCTCCTTTACTGGAAAGAATCGTGGCTGTGACAAATATTAAAAGATTTTTTCTCATAATACTGTCTGTGTCTTTTCTGAAAATTGCGCCCACCCACGGCAGGTCTCCTAAAATAGGGACTTTGGTTCTGACTTTTGTCTGCGTTTCTTTAATCAGTCCCCCTAAAACCACGGTATCACCGTTATTTACCACCACGGACGTAGAGAGGTTACGGGAAGTAAATAACGGCAAGCTAACATCTCCTGTATAAGAAAAATAACCTGCTGTGCCATCGCTTACCTCGGGGATGAGCGTAAGCGTAATGGTATTATCATCCATCCCTACGCTGGGAGTTACACGCAATAAAATCCCCACATCTCTCTTTACAAAATCCGAAGGCACATTTTTGTATAATGTTTCATTGGCGTCGCCAAAATCTCCGTCGCCGTTTAAGTCAAACTGCACAATCTGAAACTCGTAACGCGTGGGGTATATCCATTCGTCAACAACTTTCATCGTGGCCATCTGATTATCTAAAGTAGTGATGCGTGGCGCAGAGAGCGTTTTTACTTTTTTCGACTCTTCTAAAGTATGCAGCACAACTTGGAATTGGGGTTTTGTCAAAAGACCCTGATAAGTAAAATTAAAACCCTCTGTCTGCCTGGTAGTATCGGTAAAATTCACTCCTGAATTTGCAGCTATACCATGCACCATTTCCCCGCGCGCTTTATCGATGGGAAGAGCAGAATTAATCTGCCAGTCTATACCTAATTCATTTAAGTCGGTGACACTTATCTCTAAGAAACGGGCCTCGATTAAAACCTGTATAGGTTCAACATCAATCTTCTCCAGGATTTTTTCCACAAGCTCTAAATTATATGGCGTATTGGTAACAATCAGCGCACCCAGTCTTTCGTCGAGCACAATCTTTGCGCCCGACGGCCAAGTCAGGGCCTTTTCTATTATATCTTTAATTGTGGTTACCTTATCCACATCTGCCGCGGAACCCAAACCTACGCTGCCAGTCGTGGCTGATTTAAATTCGGTAAACGCGCCTTTGCCTTTTTTGAGCGTAAAGACTTTTGTCTCCATCTGCTCATTAGTCATCTCTTCGGGAGTAGCTATCCAAACCACATTTTTATCAATACGGTAAGTAAGGCCCGAACTCTTTAAAACATACTTCAGGGCCTCTTCTAATGGCATGTCTTTAATTTTTACGCTTACTGTATGTTTACCTTTGGTGACGGCGCTGGACATTACAATATTTGCGCCGGTGGTTTCTGATAAATAATCCAAAACATAAACCACATCAACATCCTGAAAATCCATATCCACAGGTAAAACCATTTTCTTGCGGATATCTACAGTTTCTATGGTAGGCTCAATAACATCTCTTGTGATTGTGCTGGAGATGGGTTCGGTGGGGAGTTTCGCTGCCTCGATAACTCTATTTATCATTTCGTTCTCGATATCTTCTATCTCTCTGACCTTATCCTGGCGTATCTGACCTCGTATTTTATCTTTGGACTTATCTATGTATTCTTTTGCCTGCGCGGTATAAATAAGTGGAGAACCGGCCTCCAAATCAACCGCCTGCTGAAATGCTTCAATGGCTCTGCGGTACTGGCTCATATTATAATACTTTTTGCCCAATTCAAAAAGCAATTTTATTTTATACGACCTCTCCCTTCCTTCCTTGGACAGAGAAGATTCTGATGCAGCTGCTGGACCGGCCTTTGGCGCAGAAACAGATTTTCCTTCTGAAACTGCACCCTCAGCCGGTGCCTCTTCTTCCTGGCTTCCTTCATCTATTTTCTCGTTGATCATCTGCTCTATTTCTTTTATCTGCTTTTCTTTTATCTGGCGCATTTCTGCCTTCTGATTGGCTTTTTCTTTGCGCGCCACCTCCGAAGCAATCTGTTCTGCCTGCTGTTTTAATAGGCGTTCCTTTTCTGCCTTTTCCTTGGCTACTTTTTCTAATTCTTTTGCGCGCTGCGATTCTTTATACTGATCATTTTGCTTAAGCTTATCCTCTTTTTCGATAACGGCGTTTAAGGATTCTATTTTATACATTGAGTAACTGTCGTTGGGTTTAATTTCCAAAACCTTTTTATAGGCCTCTATGGCCTTACCGTATTCATTCTTTTGAAAAAAGATACTTGCGTCTTTATATAACTGATCAATCATCTTTTTGTTTTTCTGCTTGACTGACGCCGTAAGGTATTTCTTGGCTCCTGCGTTGCCAGGATCAAGCTCCAGCGCCCGTATGAATTCCTCAATCGCCTTATCGTAATTACCTGTCTTATATAGTCTTACGCCTCTCTCACAATGCATATTAACTATGGCTGTCTTGAGCACGCTCTTGGTTCCGGTTGCACTCGAGGCATAACTCGTAAAATAAATTGAATAAAATAAAATAGCGAAAATTGCCATAACCATTACCATCGATATTTTTCTATTCATTATTCGCTCCCTTTAGTAAAATAAGTTCCTGGTTATCTTTGGATAAAATAACTCTTTTACCTTCTATCTTTGTAACTTTATATCCTGAACAAACATCGCCTTCTGCGGCAAAACAAGCCTTGCCCTGCCAATTATCCTCTATGATTGCTATCGTTTTTTTATCCATAAACATATTGCCTTTATATGTAAATTGTGGAGTAGTTTTGGCTCCTTTTGCGGCAGAGCCACCAAGAGCCGCGTCTTTTGCAACTTCCTGTTGTTTCCTAAAAAACGGATTTCTCTTGGAGAATGATTTAAAATCCAAATCCAATGGGTAAAGACTATCTAAATCAAAACTATCTTTACTTTTAAATTCGCCTATATCTGCAACTGATATGCCGGTAAGGATCCTGGAGACGACGAGGCTGACCTTTAGTTTATTCTGCTCTATGACACTTGCAGAAAATTCCTCAATAAGATAAAGCGGCACATGGCTGTTCATATCTGACAATACCTTAGCTAAAGAATCGGAATCGATATTCAGTATTATCTGGATACCCAGCTTGTCAAAATCAAGGAATTTTTTTGTCTTGTCAATGGGATTGGGGCGTATGGTGGTTATTTCGCATTTTCCCGCATCCAATATTATTCCCATAATGTCTTGTATCATTTCAATCTGTTTTAAAAGATATGGAATATCTTCTTCCCGGGGTACGTCTACAGAAAAATCTACCGGAGGCAAAATCATTTTTTTGGCTGTGGCCTCCCTCTCCAGCTCTTTTAAACAAGTATGCAGTGATTCAAAGAAATATATACCTTTATCTGAGACATCTGCGGGCAAATCTTTTTTCACGGTATCAAACAGGCTCAGCACTTTTCTGAAATCTTTTTCGTTTGAAGAAATAGATTCTTTCAGTTTTACCATAGCCACACTGCCGGGGATTATACCCGTATCATTTTGGTATTTGCGGATCAGTTCTTCCTGTTTTTTAAAATCGTTATTCAAATTAACAATGGTTCTTCTGCCCTGGATACGTAAAATAATACCTATAATTACCAGACAAACTAAAATTATCAAAATATATTTACGCATTTATTATTTTCCTATGTCCAGCCTGATAATAAAATTAACCATTTCCTGCTTTGTCACATCATCGATCTTGACCTTGGAGGAAACCGGCTTTATGGATTTAAAGTAACCTGTATCTTTCAGCCCGGAAATTAATTTATTTATTCCGGCGTAGTCTTTAGAGTTGCCCGTGATGGTTAATTCCCCTGCGTTACTTTGATAATCTAAACTAAACATAAAATTCGTTACCCAGACATCATCAGAGATCACTTCGGATATTTTATATAGAATACGGCTGATTATATTTCTGTTGTTAACGGTATTCCTAAAAATACCTATGCGGGAATCTATGATTTTGTATTTTTCTGTAAGGTCGTTTATCTGCGGTATCTGCTCTTTGGAAATAAACGTCATTTCTTTTAATTTTGAGTTTATGGCTTTGCTTTCTCTGTCAAAGGCAACTTTTTGTGTTAACAAAAATACCAACAGGATCACGCACAAAGCGATAAGAAAATTATATATATGAATTACCTTCATCTTTTTGAAGACGCTTATCTTGGTTGACTTGGCCAGATTAATCTTTATCTCAGAAATATTAAAGCCGCATAAGGCCAGGCCAACCGCCGTGGCAAGTTCTGGTGATTGAGTATTTAAAATATTCTTTTTGGATAGAATTGCCTTGCTCTTTATCGAAATCTTATTCAAAGGATAAAGGTAGCGGGTAGGAATCTTTAATGTATCCATCAAAAATTTATCCAGCCCCAGATAAAGCGAACCGCCACCGCTAAGGAATATCTCGTCAATTTTAGAGGCGCGGGTTTCTTTGGCTGCGGACTCAGTCCTCTGAAAATAGTAGTAATTGAAAGTTTTGTCCACCTCTGCGGCAATTTCTTTCATGATAGGACCGGCCATGTCATCATTTTTTAAGGCTGAGTTGTCCTGAAGTAACATGCTCTTTATGTATTCCTGGGCTTCTTTCACAGAAAGACTCATGTTTTTAGCTACGGCTTCTGTGAATTTATTCCCACCGAAAGGTATAGTCTTCATCCAGAAGCTTCCTTTATCGTCAAAAATAAATACCTGTGTCTTTTGCGAAAAAATATCTAAAAGCGCATAGAGCTTGCCGCTGGCAAGGGCTGTATTGAATTTCAAACAATTATATGTGGCTAAAATATCCAGATTTATCAGATACACCGAGCCATTGGCCTGCTCAATTAATTTTATTTTATCCAAAACCGTTTCTTTTCTTGATGCCACCAACAAAACGTCGTTGACCATCTCCTTGGGTTTATTCCGGAGTATAGAATAATCCCAAAGACAATCCTCCAAAGAAAAGACGACATTCTTTCTTAATTCATCCTTAACGATATCTTTGAATTTTTTTGTCCCTCTTAATTTAACGGAAATTATTTTAAAGAACGATTCCTCCGCTGATACGGACAAACAAATAGGTGTGCCAGTTTTTAATTGATGGTTCCTGAACATGAGTTTTAATAAATCTATGATTTCATACTGGTTGGTGGTGGCTGGTAATTCTATAATTTCAAACTTTAAGAGTTCGACCTCTCTACCTCTTAAAGCGAGGTTTACAAACCTTATGTTTTTTGCGCCTATATCTAGTCCGACTATATTATTGATTTGCACAGAAAGTGCTCCT
Organism: Candidatus Omnitrophota bacterium; assembly: GCA_028711115.1. Taxonomy (GTDB): domain Bacteria; phylum Omnitrophota; class Gorgyraeia; order Velamenicoccales; family JABMQK01; genus JAQTSV01. The sequence goes on along the minus strand of JAQTSV010000001.1, from coordinate 255,258 downwards.
TTTACCCTTATCTTCTTCCCATAATTTTTCTAAACAGCTCAATGTCACTGGCTGTATATTCCCTCCGCTTATTGATGGGGCTCCTTTTGGCTTTAGGAAAAATCTTTTTCTTCTCATACCTCAACAGTGTCTGTTTGGAAATACCCAAGGCCTGTGCTGCTTCATTAGCAGAGAAATATTCGTTTGTCATTTCCATCATTTTGCACCTCCAACCATTTATTACTTATATATTATTATTGGTATTTAAGTGAATCCTATTAACCTAATTAAATTGAAGAAATTGAATTAACCTGAGAATAAATGAGCTTTAACTAAATTTGATATAATTTTATAGTATTTGTATATATTTGTCAATAAAAATCTATACAATAGACTTCCTGAAAACACCTAAGCACCTATGAAGTACTTAGGTAAATTTGAGTAAGTTCCTTATAATATAGATGAATAAGGTATGAACTAATTAGGTAAAACTAAGTAAGTATTTTATAATGTAATAACCACCGGTATATTTCACCTAAATATTTGGTATATAAAGAGTTTTGGTTCTGATTAAAAGCATAAAAACAGTGTTATTTTTGTTTCAAAATAAACCTTTTGTACAGAGTTTTTGGAATAATTCTAGAAAAATTTAATTAAACAATTGGTTGGCGTTGAAGTTTATGTTCCGGATTAGATAAAGCTGGGAAGGTTCTATTCTCTTTCGATGATTGTCTTGATATCCTGACTGGCGACAACTCTCTCCTGTTCCAAAACTTGTGCCCTGGCAATTATCTCAAAAATATTAGAGTGCACAGTAATGTAATTAGAGAGAGAACCTAATTTGTCAATTTTGTCTGCAGAGCTACCAAATATATCTGTAAGAAATAAATCTCCGATTCCTCTGCCGAGCAAATCCTTATTGCCGAATGGCCTATTATTTATTATAACCGATGCTGCCTGCTCATCAATACTTGGCAATGACAATAAAACTTGCTGTGGTGCGGTATTTATATTAATCCGGCCTATGATATACTGCAGCGGATCCAGTCTTAAATAATAAAAATGTGCCGTGTTCGTCTGGGAAGCATTTGCCAATTGAATCTCTAGAGTATTATCTGCTGTACCGTCTAAACTATTTTCTCCGATGCCGATTATGCCGCAATAAACCAATCCTTCTTCGTTAGGAATAATACCCTGAGCCAGCATCTGCCACGAACCGTCTGCTTTTTTATAACTTACCGTTACAGCTTCTTCGAACTCACCACTGATCGTCAAAAAGTATTCGCCATTTTCTAAATTCTGCCAGCGCCAGATGCCTTCTTCCCCAAAAGTATTGCTGTAGAAACCTTCTTTTTCGCCATAGGTCTGTGACCAGCCAGACACTCTGTGTTCCTGCGGAGAAAGAAAAAGTCCGGTTACCGTCAGAGAATCGACTAACAGGCTAAGATCCGATAATTTTAATTCCAATTCTTTTCCCTCCAGAAATTCAAATCTCTTCCAGGTATAACCTTTGGGCGCATATGCCAAATCAGAAATATTTAAAGCAGGAGAATTTCTTACCCAAACTTCATTAATGTTGTGGTTATGAAATCCATCTATAATATAACTTGCATTATTATTTACCCGACCGGGCGTGCCTCCGCTTAAATCACTGGTTAAAAACCACCTATCAAATTCTGAATCATCATTACTATCACTCTGCTCGGTGGGATCGCCCCGTTCCAGCGAAGAATAATCTACCACCTGTGAACTCAAATATTCTGCTTTATCTACTATGGAACCTTTGACATCTTTTAACATAACATAATTCTCGCCCTGGACAGGCACGTCTTTTAAAAAATCAAAATCCTTATCCAAAACTTTAAAGAAATCCAATTGCACAGATTTCTGTACTTCCCATGCGTTAAGAAAAGAAATATTGTTAGAATCTATGCCGTCGGCGCGATCGTCTTTGTCCACACATAAAACTAAATAGTCGTAAGGGGCTATGGTCGTGCCTTGCGGGATAAAAGCCGCTGCTGCCTCTTGACCTGTGGTTTCCAATGACCAACCGCTAAGATCGACCGTATTTTTACTAATATTCACCAGTTCCACATATTCTGTATCTGGTTGTTGGGATAAAACAATACTCTTGAAATAACATGTCTTATCTTTAAGATTATTCTGAATTCTTATAACGAGCTGATTGGAAGTTACCTGGACACTTTTTGTCTCTGTAAAATAATCTCCGTCTCGCATGGATACTTGTGTTCTTCCGTTGACTTCCACATCGCCAATAAATTTACCTTCCTGACCAAATAACCGTAAATAGTAATAGCCGTTGGGAATATTTACAAAAACCCAGGTGCCTTCGCCTACCGTGCCTGATTCCGAATCGGAGTTTATAAATAATGACCCGTGCCACACCCATGCACCGCCGGGCACATTAGAAGAAGTGGTGGTCCTTGCTATTTTGGGCGCAACCATTAATTCATTTATACGTATCGGCTCTACACCGTGTATTTCTTTCGATAAAAGTGCAGAGCCGCTGTTGATATCCTCTGGTATTAATTCGATGCGCGCAAAATAACACATCTTGCCGAATTCTTCGTTGTTCTGTATGGATAAGCTGAAACTGCCACCCTGTATTGTAACTTTTCTGCCTTCACTTTTAATAAAGGCGTCTCCGCTGTGCATATGCTGCTGAACTATTCCCTGGATTTCTACATCACCTATGGGTTCATCTTCCAAACCATAGATATAGCAGTAGTATTCTCCGTCGGGAAATTTCAAATTATTCCACGACCAACTACCCTGGCTACCGGGTATATCGCATTGATAATAACTATTATTCCATGCCCAACTGCCTATAACCTGACCCGGCCTGGTCTGCAACAGATTGTAATGTTTATAGATTGTGGCACGCGCAAAATTTATATCCAGACTATCCACGATATTCACAGACTTCTGCCATGGTTCACTAACGCCTCTTTCCAGCATTATTTTTAAAATATCTTCTGCCTTCATATAATTTATATTCTGGCGCATACCGCCTTCAGTATTTTTTTCTTGATCTTTTGAAGAAACCGTTAAAAATTTCTCTGTGTTCTTAAAGTCTTCACTGGATAAAAACTTAAGTTTCTTTAATTCATCTATTACCACAAACGGGCGATCGTCGCCTTTGGGATTTTCTACATTAAATTCCTCTGATTCATCAATGCCTTCATTGTTTTCATCAACTGACCCATCGCCATCATTATCCAAAAGATCTCTCTCAAGACTAGAGTTATTGCCGTTGTCGTCGGTGTTTGCTGCGCCTGGTTTCTTGTCTTCGCCATAACGATAGTCAATAATCTTTCTGACTGTAGTTTCACCGCCGAATCCGCTGCTGCTAAAAAACTTACTTAAGACAGCTTCATCGCCATTTACATTAACCTTGCCTGCTTCGTCTCTAACCAAGATAGCGTATCTGCCGATATCGTTCCCTTGGCTGTCCTTAACATAAAACCACTTTGAATCAGGAGAGCCATCACCGCTTAAATCAACATCCGTTCCGGCAAATGTTATGTTCCAAAGCTCATCATAAGAATCTACATTATTCGCCTCCTTATCAAAAGTAAGCACTTCTTTGGCATAATTTATCCCAGCTTCAGCCAGATATTTGGTCTGGAGCCTGGCAAGATAAGAAGTGGCACCTTTCAGCTCCATTTGGCTCATAGATAAAAAACTAAAACCTATCAAAGAAACAATTCCTAAAATAGATAAGACCAAAATAATGGCCTGACCGTTTTTTCTATTGCGTATCTTCATGTCTTAATGTTTAAAATAGGTGACGAAAGATTTCTTTCTCATCCTTGCGCCTTCTGACCATTCTGTATCTAGCTGTAATTTCTTTAACAAAATATTATTTTCTGTGGTATAGTCTTCAATTTGGACTGTCCAATTAAAATTATTCTCCTGGCCGCTGGAATTGCCGGGAGTTTCATTCATCGTCTTCAATTCTTCAATCTTTTTCTGGGCGAAGAAAGAAATGCTGCTTAAAATCTGCACTTCTTTGGACATACGGATTCCCAAAGGAAAGATACTGAAGATAAAAGACATTCCTATGCCTAAAATTAACAAGGCGATTAAAACTTCCAGCAGCGTAAAACCCTTAAGATTGCTTTTTCTCATAGATACTATTTCCTTGCACTAAATGACTACTTTATCAGAATATGAAACCCTCATGGTAAAATAAGTTAAGTGAATTTTCAATCTTAATAAACAAAACTATTTTACTAAACTGCCCATCGTAAATATGGGGAAGAATAAAGCAATCACGACAAAACCTACAATAATACCCATAGTCACAATCAGCAGTGGCTCTAAAAGCGCGGTGAGACTTGTAAGCGTGTCTTCTGCCTCTTCCTCGTATTCGTCGGCTATCTGCAAAAGAATTTTATCGAGCTGGCCTGACTCTTCGCCTACATTGACCATTCTGGTTAATATTTTAGGAAATATATCATGCTCTTCCATAGAACTGTAAATATTGGATCCTTTTTCTATATTTTTAAGCACGGCCTCTATGGCATCAGAAAATAAAGAATTCTCGCTGGCATCACCTGTGAGTTTTAAGGCATTGAGTATAGGAACTCCCGATACAAGCAGCGTTCCTAAAAGCCGGCTGAAGCGCGCAATCTCAAGATTTAATGTAAGGGTGCCTATAACCGGTAACTTTAGTTTTAAATTATCCAGAAAACTTTTTGTCGCTGGCTTACGCACAGCTATTTTAAATAAAATAACGAAAAGGAAAATTAAAAGCGGTATTAAATACCAGAAGTGGTTAAAGGCTGTGCTTATACTTATTAACACCCTGGTTGTGGGCGGAAGTTGTCCGCCTAAATCATTAAAAATTTTAGCAAAACTCGGAACCACAAAGGCAGTCAAAACTGTTAAAATGACTATGGCGATTATCAAGACAAAAGCCGGATACATCGTGGCTAATTTAATCCTCTGGTGTAATCTATATGTATGATTCAGGAAATGATCCATCCTTTTTAAAACCGCTGGCAATAAGCCTCCTACCTCACCGGCCTTAACCATGTTCACAAATAAATTAGAAAAAATATCGGGATTTTCGCTTAACGCCGTCGATAAAGGACTTCCTTCTTCCACATTCTTAATAATTCCGAATATTATTTCCTTAAAATAACCTTCCGGCATCTGTTCATAGATAGTATTTAAGGCTTTTATCAAAGGAGTACCTGCGGAAATAAGAATAGACAGCTGCCGTGTAAAATGCAGCAATTGTTTCATGGATACTCTTTTTACTAAAGAAAAATTAGCCATAATTTCTCCTTTTTTATTTTCAGCTTATTTATGTAGCGCTTAACGGTACTTCGTCCTTATGGGCAGCTCCACTACTGTCTCAAAAGCCTCTTTTTTGTCGGGAAAATCCGGATTTTCTACGCTGAAATAAACCTTGATCGCCTGTGGGGATAAACCCTGTTCTTGTCCGCCGACGCGGCTGTCCCAGCTATCCAGCCAATTACCGCTACTATCCAAATAACTAAAATTTAATTCCAGGATATCTACCGCTATTATATCCTTATAATCGTATGTACTAAAATCATAATCTGATTTTTCCTGATAATAAAAGAATAATTTGCCATCAGCTTGGTTGAACTCATAACCCATTTCTGCCAAATCTCCTTCTGTGCCTTTTACTGAAGCAGACATAAAATAAAATTTATCTTTCGAACCAAAACAATAAATGTTTCTGGACGAGGAAAGAAACAGGCTGGAAATATTTTCCGTCATACGGCTAAAGACTAATCTGGCAGACTGTTGCCGACGGCTGAGCGCATAGCCCCTCTTCCAGTAATTCAATGTGCTTATAAAAATAGTCGAGACCATGCCCGTGACTATCAACAATATGGAGACAGCAATCAATATCTCCACAAGCGTAAATCCTTTCAAAAAATCTCTTTTTTCCTTTTTATGGATACGGCACATAAAATTTATCATATCACAATTTTTGATTTATATAAATGCGTTATTAAATTAGGCAAACTTTTTCTTAATGTAGTATATGACAAATAAAAGCGTATATAAAATGCATACCGAAACAAATATATCGCCAAATAAACTATAGAAACTCAGAATACCCTGTTTTGTAACTTCTGTTTTTATAAATCCTCTTACGAAAATATCCCTGCCCTGGATGTCTTTTACCCGTTTGATTATTCTGCCGCACTTATCGATTGCACAGCTTACTCCCGTATTAGCCGCGCGCAGAACACAGATTCTATTCTCTACAGCCCTGAATACAGAGGCCTGCAGATGCTGGTAAGGGCTGGAAGATTTTTTAAACCAGGCGTCATTAGTAATATTTACAAGGAAATCCGCGCCTCTCAATCTAAAAATTCTGGACAATTCCGCTATAGTATCCTCGAAACAAATCAATACGCCAAAGTAAAAGTTTTTATTTTGTTTATTTTTTACCTTAAAAATTACAAATTCGCTGCCGGCATTAAAATCTGCAATGGGAACAAAATTTTCCAAAGAAAGAATATATTTTCTCAAAGGCAGGTATTCGCCAAATGGCACTAAATGGATTTTGTTATAAACCTCGACGGGCGTGGAATCATCGGTTATTAAAACTGCGCTATTAAAATAATTATCCTGTTTTTGGTATATGGCTCCGAATAAAAGAGGGCATTTTGTATCTCTGACAATTTTACTAAGCAAACCCAGTGTCTGTTTATCTGAAGAAACAATATAATCCGGATACGCTGTCTCCGGCCAAATAATTATATCCGGATTTTCTTTCAGCGCCCTGAAGCTTAAATCAAAATAAACTTCTTTTATACTGGTTTTAAAATTGCTCTGCCATTTATTTTCCTGGGGAATATTTCCCTGGATTAAAGAAACACCAAGAGTTGTTTTCTCCTGCTTAGAATACTTGTTTAACGAATAGAAACCATAACCATAAATCAGCAAAAATATCAGTAATACGTTTGAGATAATCTTCGCCGCTAATTTAAATTTTCTCTGCGACAATAACTCTATTATCTCCAATACGCATAAATTTACAAACATAACCAGAAAAGACAAACCAAGGCCTCCGGTTATATCGACCAATTGGATAATGTAGATATTAAGGTATTGGCTGTAGCCTAACAGCGCCCAGGGAAAACCCGTAAGAACCTGGCTGCGGATATATTCCAAAATAACCCACAGCGAGGACAGAAATAAAACCAGGAAAATGTTTAATCGAGAAAATTTCTTCCGGAAACACACGAAAAAATAACCAAAAAAAGCAAAATAAAAAGCGAGATACAGGCAGAGAATAATTAATCCTATCAAAGTAACATGGACCAGCCAGTAAAGCGTCAATATGAAAAATATAAAACCGCTAAAATAGGAAAGCCAGAAAGCCTTTGTTCCGCTCTTATTTCTAATAATGAATAACAAAGGCACAAAACTAAACCAGGCAAAATATTCCAGATTTAATTCAGGGAAAGCAAGCCACAGAAGGATTGGGCTTAACAGACAATAAAGTAGCGTTTTTAGGCTGGTTAATCGCACAGGCATACGGATGATCTTATTTATTTACCACAGCATTTTTTATATTTTTTCCCGCTGCCGCAAGGACAGGGATCATTTCTGCCTACCTTGGGCTGATCTCTTTTGACGGTGGAAGTATTATCTCTCTTGGCCTCTGTCTGCGTAGCAGAATCCGGACGATCTAAAGGTTGTCTTTCTAAAGGAGCGTTTTTTGCTTTTGAAAGCCCTGAAAATTCCTGGTGCACAAGTTCCACGGGCAGAGATTTAAATACCGACTTGAATCCTTTTTCCTCAACAGCCTGAATTCTAAACAAAAATTCAACCACTTCTTTTTTAATACTCTCCACGAGCTGCTGGAATAATATATATCCTTCATTTTTATATTCTATCAGCGGATCTTTTTGCCCATATGCGCGCAGGCCGATGCCTTCTTTCAAAGAATCCATGGCATAGAGATGTTCTTTCCAGCGCGTATCCACAATCTGCAGCGTAATCATCCTCTCCAGATGGCGCATCTGTTCAGGGCCAATCTTATTTTCTTTGTCCTGATAAATACGCATAACTTCGCCTGACAGATATTCTCTTGCCTGTTGGTAATCCATATTGCTAATTTTGTCTGGGTCGATTTTTACTTTTGAGCCATATTCGGCGCGCAGCCAATTCTCCAAACCCACCAAATCCCAGTTGTCCGGATTAAGATTCTTCTGGATAAATAACTCGATATTCTGGTCGAAGACATCGTTTACCATATCCATTATGTCTTCCCGGACATCAGAATTTTCCAAAACCATCCGCCGCTGGGAATAGATTATCTCCCTTTGCGTATTCATTACATTATCGTATTCTAAAAGCTGTTTTCTTATCTCAAAATTATATGCCTCAACTCTTTTCTGCGCCATTTCTATAGACCTGGAAATCCAGGGATGTTCTATAACCTGGCCTTTTTCCATACCTAATTTATCCATAATGCCTATAAGCCTGTCTGAGCCAAACAGCCGCATCAAATCGTCTCCCAAGGAAATGTAGAACCTCGACGAGCCGGGGTCGCCCTGCCTGCCTGAACGGCCGCGCAGCTGATTATCGATGCGGCGGGCCTCGTGCCTCTCCGTGCCGATTACATGCAATCCGTCTAATTCCACAACCTGATTGTGTTCCTTTTGCGTCTGCGCCTTTAATGTCTTCAATTCTTTTTCCAATTCTGTTTTTCCTTCAGGAGAATCCAGGTCCAATCCCTTGGCCTTAACTATATTCCTTGCCATAAATTCCGGGTTGCCGCCCAATAAAATATCTGTGCCTCGGCCGGCCATGTTTGTGGCAATAGTTACGGCCTTATACCTTCCGGCCTGAGCCACAATGTGGGCTTCCATTTCGTGGTACTTTGCGTTTAAAACATTGTGCGGAATTCCTCTCTTCTTTAACATACTGCTGAGGCGTTCAGATTTCTCGATAGATATGGTGCCTACGAGCACCGGCCTTCCCTTATTGAAAAGCTCGACGATTTCATTTGCCACCGCGTCAAATTTCTCTTCTTCGCTTTTATAAATCGCATCGGGATGATTTGTCCTGATTAGATGCTTGTTGGTGGGAATGACTAAAACATCCAAACCGTATATTGCCTTGAATTCATTTGCCTCGGTGAATGCTGTGCCGGTCATTCCGGAGAGTTTATTGTACATACGAAAATAATTCTGCAGCGTAATAGTGGCTAATGTCTGGTTTTCTCTCTCAATCTTTATGTTCTCTTTTGACTCCACTGCCTGGTGCAGCCCGTCGGACCAGCGGCGCCCCGGCATTAATCTTCCGGTGAATTCGTCAACGATAAGGACTTTTCCTTCTTTTACGACATAGTCCACATCTTTCTCGTAAAGATCGTGCGCTCTTATTGCCTGGATAATATGATGCACCCATTCCGTAGAAATATCATCGTAGAGGTTGCTTATGCCTAGAAGCGATTCGCACTTAGCCACGCCTTCTTCGGTAAGACTTACCGTATGGTTCTTTTCATCGACAATGGCATCAAAACCTTTGGAAAGATCCTCTCCTTTATATTTTGCCTCTATTTCGTCTTTTTCCAGAATCTTTCTTCTTTTTAATTTTGGCACTAAGCGGTTGATGATATAATATTTATCGGTCGATTCTTCCGCCGGCCCGGAAATGATTAAAGGCGTGCGCGCCTCATCTATAAGAATTGAATCCACTTCGTCGACAATGGCAAAATTAAGCTCCCTCTGCACCATCTCTTCTTTGGAGATGACCATATTGTCTCTTAAATAATCGAAACCGAATTCATTGTTCGTGCCGTAGACTATATCGCAGCTATATTCCTGTTTGCGCAGATGCGGCGGCATATCATTCTGAATAACCCCCACGGATATACCTAAAAATTCATAAATCGGGCCCATCCATTCTCTGTCACGTTTTGCCAAATAATCATTAACCGTAACTATGTGTACACCTTTACCGCTAAGAGCATTTAAATAAGCAGCCAGAGTTGCCACCAGAGTCTTTCCTTCGCCGGTAGCCATCTCGGCAATTTTTCCTTCGTGAAGCGCCATGCCGCCGATTAACTGCACGTCAAAGTGGCGCATACCCACGGTGCGTTTGCCTGCCTCGCGCACCACGGCAAACGCCTCGGCTAAAACCTCAGCCAGCGCCGACTGTAAAATTTTCTTTCGCTGATTTATATCTTCTATTTCCGAGAATTTTTCCGAATCCAGAAATTTAGAAACCTTTTCCTTAAATTCTATCGTCTTCTGACGCAGCTGGACGTCGGAAAGCTGGGATATTTTAGGCTCAAGCGCATTTATCTCCTGAACCTTCTTGGATAATTTATTCAGCTCGCGTTCGTTCTGGGTACCTAAAATTTTCTTTATTATAAAATTAACCATTTTTTGCCTTTTCTAGTGTCTTCATTTTTAAATAGGCGTGGATAAAGTCGTCAATATCGCCGTCCATCACTGCCTGCACATTGCCTGTCTCGTATTCTGTGCGGTGGTCCTTTACCATATTATAGGGATGCATAACATAAGAACGAATCTGAGAACCCCATTCTATCTTCTGTTTCTGGGCGTACTCTTTGGAAACTTTTGCTTCTTGCTCTCTTCTTCTTAGTTCGTATAATTTTGCCTTGAGAACATTCATGCAGACTTCTTTATTTTGATACTGGGAACGCTCATTTTGGCACTGCACCACAATTCCCGTCTCGATATGCGTTACCCTTACTGCCGAATCTGTCATATTAACGTGCTGGCCGCCTTTTCCCGAGGCGCGATAAGTATCAACCCGGATTTCTTCCGGCCTTATTAAAATATTTACATCGTCCTGGATCTGCGCAATAACATCCACGGAGGCAAAAGACGTGTGCCTTCTCTTATTGGCATCAAAAGGAGAAATGCGCACTAATCTGTGCACACCGCTCTCTGCCTTTAAATAACCGTAAGCGCAAGCCCCTTTAATAGAAATGGTGACATTTTTTATCCCGGCCTCTTCTCCGGCGAGAATATCCATTTCTTTTACTTCGTAACCGTGCTTCTCCGCCCAGCGCGTATACATTCGAAGCAGCATGCTCGCCCAGTCGCAAGATTCTGTGCCTCCGGCTCCGGAATTTATACTCAGTATCGCGTCGTTATGGTCAAATTCGCCACTCAATAGTGTCTGGAATTCCAGTTCTGCGATATTGACTGACAATTTATTTAATTCATCGGACATATTCCTAAGTAATTCTTCTTCGTCTTTGATAAGCTCAAGCAATTCTTTCATTTCGCTAATCTTCTTGTTATAACCACTCCATAATTCCACGATTGACTTTAAGCTTTTTAATTCCCTGAGGACTTTTTTTGATGTCTGCTGGTCCTGCCAAAAGCCGGGATTAGACATAATGGTTTCCAGCTGCCTTATCTTGTCTTGTTTTACGGGGATATCAAGATAAATACTCAGCTGCCGGAGTCTTTTCTCAATTTCTGTCAGTTTGTCTCTGAGTTCTTCCTGCATTTTTTATACCAAGCGCTTTATACCTTTTAATTCCAATTCCAATTCTTCTCTGCTGTCGGAAAATGTCAGGGCATCTTCCCTGCTTACTTTCTTTTCCTGCACTAACCGGCAAAGACTCTGTTTAAAACTCTGCATGCCGAACATATCGCCTTCTTCCAGATATTTGGGAATATCGCGCAGATTATTGTCGCGAATCAGACGGCTGATCGTAGGCGTAAGGGTCATCACTTCACAGGCGGGAATTCTGCCGTTATTATCAAGCCGCGGCAATAACCTTAAAGAAACCACGCCTTTTAATAAAAAGGAAAGCTGCATCCTTATTTCGTTATGTTGATACGGCGGGAAGAAATTTACTATTCTTTCCACGGTCTGGGCGCTATTATTGGTATGGATTGTACTCAAGACCAGAATTCCCATTTCCGCTGCGATAAGCGCCGCTGACATCGTCGGTAAATCTCTTATCGTACCGATGAATATCACGTCCGGGCTCTGCAGCGTAATCTGCCTTAAGGCTATAGGATAAGACCTGACATCCAAACCCAGCTCTCTTTGATTAATCACGCTCTTTTTATCCTGAAAAATAAATTCAATGGGGTCTTCCACTGTGATTATATGGCGGTGATGATTCTCATTCATATATTCAATCATACTGGCTATGGTAGTGGATTTTCCGTTCCCTGCAGGACCGGTTAATAAAACTATACCCCGCACCTCCTGTGTCAACTTGCTGAGCACATCGCTGGGTAGATTTAAATCCGAAAAATTGCCCACCTGTTTTTTTATGCGGCGCATAACTATGGAAGGGACGCCGCGCTGCAAAAATAAACTTACCCTGAAACGGCCTAATCCGTCCTGGTCAAAACTAAAATCCACATCCATATTATTTTTAAAAATTTCTTTGTTTCTCTCATCGCATATAGTGTCGATGATTTTATTAATCTCCTTTAGATTCAGCGGCTCAAAATCTTCGATTGTGGTGACCTTGCCATAAATACGCATACTTATCGGTCTGTCCAATTTTATGAATAAATCCGAAGCATCTCTGTCCACCATTAATTTTAGAATATCTTTTGTATCCATTATTCCTCCTTAAATTATCCTTCTAAATTTTAACCGATGATATTATTTTCTTTTCCAAATCCAGCAATTCTCTCTTCTTCCTTAAACCGCCGCTGTATCCTCCTAAGGATCCGTCGGTTTTTATAACGCGGTGGCAGGGAATTAAAATCGTAAAGGGATTATTTTTAAGCGCTGTGCCTACGGCCCTTGTAGCCTTGGGCCTACCGGCCTTTTTTGCTATCCAGCTATAACTACGCACCTGACCCAAAGGAATACTTAAGACAGCTCTATAAACTTTTTTCTGAAAATCGCTGAAACGAACAGAAGAAAACATGTAATTCTTAGCCATCTCTTTGAAAAACCTTCTTTTTTCTCAGCAATTTATGATAATTTATGGCAAATCTATGCGCCTCATCACGCAGTTGCTGGATTAACTGAAGAACTCCGCTGTGTCTGTCTAATTTCAATGGCAATTCTCTTGTTACAGTATAAATCAATTCTTGGTCTTTAGCAATTGCAATAATTGGTATGTCTAGGCCTAAATATCTTAGCTCGCCTGACGCTACATTTAAATGCCCTCTGCCGCCATCGATAACAATTAAATCCGGTTTATCCAGGCTTTCTTCTATGACTCTGTTATAACGCCTGTGTAAAATCTCGCCAAGCATCTTGTAATCATCTATATTCTTTACTATCTTTATCCTGAACCTGCGGTAATCATTTTTGCAGGGTTTGCCGCCGATAAAGGTAACCATCGAACCCACAGCCTCATTGCCAAGAATATTGGAGACATCGAATGCCTCTATGCGATAAGGCGGTCTATCCAAACCTATCGCATCCCAATCCCCAGAACTACTTTGTTCAGAAAGCAGTCCCAGAGCCTTTATTTTTTCCCTCAGCTTTAGCGCCTCTTCGAATTTCTTTAATCTGGCGTAATGCTGCATTCGTTTTTCTAAAATACCGGTAAGACTCAGGCTGCCTCTTTTAAGAAAGTGTTTAAAATCCTGAATGTTTTTTATGTAATCTCTCCGGGATATCCTGCCGGTGCAGGGCGCAGAACATAAACCCAGATGAAAATTAAGGCATTCTTTCTTGGGGAATTTATAGCAATTGCAAAACTTGAATACCTTTCTTATGGATTTTAATGCCAGACGCAACAATTTAGCGTTGGTGTAAGGACCGAAATACTCCACATCTTCGTTAGGTTTTTTCCTTCCTATAAAAATCCCGGGATAATCCTGTCTTGTGATTTTTATAAAAGGAAAACTCTTGTCGTCTTTTAGGCTTATATTGTAATGAGGCCTCAGCTGTTTAATCAGCCTTGATTCTAATAAAAATGCCTCATGCTCAGACGCCGTAGTAATTGTAGAAATATCGTAAAGTTGCCTGAGTAAAACTTCGTTTTTATAGCTGGGCTGGGGCCTGGAAAAATAACTAAGCACTCGTTTCTTTATATTTGCGGCCTTGCCTACGTAGATTACCCGGCCCTGTTTATCCTTCATCAAATATACGCCGGGACCCTGGGGAAGAGATTTTATGCTTTCCTTAATATCCATTTGAAGAGATTTGTAGCCTGGTAAACCTTTAAATAAAAAGTGGCAAAGATATAAACTATGACGCTCAGGCACACTGTTATAGCCAAACCCACAATAGGATTACAAGACTGTTCCAACTTCTGCCAGACAAAAAAGATTACCAAAGACATAAAAATACTGGCCAATAGCATCTTTATGGTCTGCACCATAATCCACTGGGAATTTATTTTTTGTATACGCCTGTGCAAAAAATTATATAAAACAAGGGTAGCTATAATTGCTGATATTGAACTGGCAAAGGCCAGGCCCGCAATCTTTGTCTTTAACACAACCACAAACAATGCATTAAGGACTATGTTTATAAGAAGTGCTAGGCCTGAAACTTTCACGGGCGTAATCGTATCCTGCAAGGCATTAAAACACAAAGCAAGAAATTTATTCGCCCCATAAGCAAACAGGCCTACCGCATAAAATGCCAGCGCAACCGACGTAATCATCGTCGAATAAGAATTGAACTGACCTCTCTCAAACATAAGTTTTATTATGGGATGAGACAGAATAATCAAACCCAAACTTGCGGGTATCATAATAAATAAAATGTTGGTCAGGCTGAACTCGACTGTCTCCGCAAATTTATCCAGCTCTTTTCTTGCGGCGAATTCTGATAATGTGGGCAGCGAGGCATTGGAGATAGAATGTCCGAAAACACCCAAAGGAAACTGAATCAGCCGTGAAGAATAATATATCGCGGCTATCGCCCCTGGCCCGACGAGAAAACTCAAAGAGGCAAATATTGTATCGACTAAAATATTTAATTGATAGACCGCTGTGCCTATAATACGCGGCACAAGCAGACGGCCAATTAGCCTTACTCCTGGATGACCAAAGATATCTTTCTGAAACTCAAAAGGCCTAATCTTAAAACCCTGCTTAAATATCGCCGGTAACTGAATCACAATCTGAAAAATCCCGGCGACAAGGACTCCCGCCACCACCTTCCATATGCCGCTTACTGAATTATCCGCAAAAATTATGCTTACAATCAGAACTACATTAAAAATCACAGGGGAAAATGACGGGGCAAAAAATGATTTAAATGTGTAGAGCACCCCCATAATAAAAGTAGCAATACAGACCAACATCAAATAGCCGAACAGAGGCCTATTGATGGAAATGGTAAGGTTGAGTTTCTCCGGCATCTGGATAAAGCCCGGGGCAATCAAACGTACCAAAAGCGGCGAAAGCACCATGCCTATAACTACAATAGAACTTACTATAATTACAAAAGCGACAAATACGGTATTTATCAGTTTCCAGAATTCCCTGCGTTCTTTTGTAGCCAGATACTCGGAAAATACAGGGACAAAGGCGGCATTGCTTGCGCCTTCGGCAGCCAATTCCCTAAACATGTTAGGAATTCTGAAGGCGACGAAGAACGCCTGTGCAATCCAGCCTGTGCCGAATGTCCTGGCCATTACCACGTCTCTGACAAAACCCAAGACGCGCGACAAAAGTGTCGCCCCGCTGATAATTGACGCTGATTTGACTAGTGATTTTTTAGACATAAATTAAAGAATTGACAACTCTTTCCTTCTATGATATAAAAATTAACCTGATAAAGAAAGGAAAATATCATGCCACAGAGAAAATGTGCTGCAAAACGACTGCGTGTCGATAAAAAAAGACGGCTAAGAAACATCCGAATCAAAGAGGATTTAAAAAAATCTCTAAAGAAACTTCAGAGTCTATTAGCCGCCAAAAATATTGAAGAGGTTAAAAAAGCCCTCAAGGAAGCTATTTCCAAATTGGATAAAGCCGTTTCCAAGGGTCTGCTATCTAAAAATACAGCCAGTCGTAAAAAGTCTCGTCTTAGCATTAAACTAAATAAGATAAACGGATAACCACCAGTTCCAAAGCAAGCTCTTCTTTAAGCTTTCCGGTTTTAATCCTTATATCTGTCTCCAGCAATAATTTCAGGCCCTGCCTGAAATTTTCAAGATTTATCCGGTCTTTCATCTTCTCCCACTGCCAGAATAAAGCACCTAAAATACTCTCCGGATTCTCCCGATTATTCAGAAGCGTCTTTAAAATACTCAAAGCCGAGGCTGTCTTGCGGGCGACTATTGCCTCCGTTAAATCAAATACGCTGGGCTTTCTTTCTCTTTTAAAATTGAGCTTCTTTACAAAAGGCTCAAGTATTTTAACGAATGGATCCTCTATGGTTAGTTTTCCGGAATCAAGTAATAACACAATAGAGTTTGCGGGATTGCCCAGATATTTCATCAGGACATCCCTGTTTTCCTGTTTCAGAGATTCTATATTTTTTATGAGGATTATTCTTTTTTTGGACGGGTTTGAAGGAAGATAACTTAAAATCTCATTAAATCTGGGCGGGCTTAATTCTTTGTTGTCCGCATACACAACTTCAAAATCTATGTCCTTAAGTTCTTTGTCTAAATACCTCTCTTTTATTGCCTCTATTTTTTCTTTTTTGACTGACTCTTCTTCCCCTAAAAATAGATAGCAAAACTCTACCATACTTCAACAAAATCCTCCACAATCCGACGAGCCAGATCTTTTATGGCATCATCTAATGCGGCCTTTTCAGATTTGGCCTGTGAGCCAGTGATAAAATAACTGGTATCACCGGAGAACCCGTTCTTTTTGGAAATCTCCGTTCCGTCTTTACCCCTGTAAAAACCCATATTAACGGTCAGGGTTATGCGATATTCTGTCGCATCTTCATTGTTAGCGGCGTATCTCAAAGGATTCCTGTCATAAGATATAAGCTCTCCTTTAAGCACGACGTCGGCATCACTTTCTTTCACAACCTTCAGGCTGCCATCTAAAATAAACCTGTCTACGACTGCCTGAGTAATGGCTGATTCCAGGAGAGGATAGTATGTCAGATAATTTGAGTATGTGGCTTTTTCGGATGCTATGTTTATGCTGTTTTTAAAAGGTGCTATATAAATAGTCTTGTAAGGACCCACATAAGCCCTGGTAGTGTAACCGCAACCGTAAAAACCGAGAAACAACAATACAAAACCAAGAATAATTAATTTCTTCATAGCTTTCCTTCTTTCTTTAAAACCTGAATCCTCTCTAAAGACCGCTGCGCCCAAACACTCTTGGGATATTTACTGATAACGTCTTCGTAATATATTCCGGCGCTGGTGTAGGTTTTCTGCTTCTCGTAGTACTGCCCTACATTAAAATCTTTTTCTGCTTCCTTATCGGTAAGAGAGACTATCTCTTCTTTGGCTTCTTTGGAGAGTTCTGCCTCTGGATGCGTGGATACAAACTCTTCGTATCTGTCCTTTGCTTCTTTGGTCGCCTCCTGATCATAATCCGCATCTAAAGAAACCAGAGAGGCGCTTTTAGCCAGCTGAAATTTAGATGCCTCTACCCATTCGCTATCAGGATAAGTAGAAATTACCTTCTCAAATTCTTTCTTCGCCCCTGCAAAATCTCCGGAGGTTTTCAAGACAAGTCCGATCTTATACTGACTCAGGGGAGCGAGTTTACTATAGGGGGAATTCTCGATAATTTTTCTATATATTGTAATGGCGTAATAGTACTGCGGAAAATCCAGACCTAAGATTTTAACTTTTGCATCGGCTAATGTATTGGCGATATTAAATTCCCGCTGCAAGACCTCGTCCATCTTGGTGTTAAAGGCGTATTTATCAATGACCTTCTGATAAGCTAAATAGGCATCATATGGCTTATCCATCTTTTCCAGGCATTCGCCTACATAAAATTGTGCATCCGAAGCTTCCTGGCTCTCAGGATAATGCCTCAGCAAATTCCTGAATTCAACCAGTGCATTCTTATAATTTCCCGTATTGAGCACTTCTTTTGCAAACTGTAATTGCGCCTTTGGGCTATCCTTGACTGTCCATTGGGGGTTGGTAAACTCCTTAGTTTTAGGATTCCAAAGCCAAAAGGCATAGCTTGCATTGACTGCACAAAAGAATATTATAAAAGTAATTATTATGGTTCTGCGCATATCGACAATCCTATCATACCGTCTTTATTTTGTCAATGAAACACCCAGCTTGCATTAAATCGTTCACCTTAACATCATTAACTCAACTTATACACTACCATTATTTTTGTTCCCTTGATTTTTATGGAGCAAAATTAGTTTTTATAAGGGTTTTTCTTAGTGGAAATCTCTGTGTCAGTTATTTGTATATTGTTGTAAATTTATACTCACGACATTGGATATTGCCCTTTTGAATTTCATAATGATTTTTGGTCTAAGCGTCAAAGCAGCGCCGATAATGCAAAAAATGATAAGAATCATTATGGCAATATTTTTTGATTTTATATTTCTTGCATAGGCGGGCATGCATTTTATGGCTGTTAAAACAAAAATCGGCTTGGTTAGTGCATAATATATAAATTGCCGATCACAGAAAAAGAACTTTTTAAACCAGGTAACCCAGAATATTAACGGCCCTAACATAAAAAGGATAAGAAAAGATAACGGCGCTATAGCGTATTTTATGTTTTCTTTCTTGGCAAAACACATTGCAATTGCAACAACCATAATAATAGGTATTATTGATTGGTGTTTCCATAAGGTAAAAAAATCACTCCATGAACCATCCAAAGAAGAAACGAAACCCATTTTCCCTACATGAAAACAGTAATATAAAACAATAAGAAATGGCAACGCGAATAATTTTACGGCATTTATAAATATTTTTTTAAAATCTTGCTGTTGTAACAAATTTATTATGAAATAAGCCAGGGCTAATGAACTAATCTGAAAAACTGCTGCCGTTGCCGAAAATGCGAGAAGAACCAGCATGGTAAACAATAACCAGCTGTTCTTTTTGTCTGATAGGGTAACCGCCAATACAATAAAAAAGATAGAATTCCATAAAGCATAAGGCCTCATCTCTGCGGCATAGTAGTAAACTTGCCGATTAAATAAAAAAGCTATCGGCACAAATAAAAGCAATAACAACTGAGCTGTTTTCACAGGCGCATCCTCTTTGCTGACTATTATTTCTCTTCTGAAAATAACCATAACCACTAATACGCTAAGCGCTGTAATTAAATTGGCGAACAAACGAAAATAAACTTCCGGCTCCAAGCCAAAATATGATACTTTTTCTTTTATCTGATCCAACGCCTTGCAAGCCAGGTAGTCGAGAGGCGCGGGGCTGCCTTGCGGCTGCGCTCCGTTTAATAAAATATTAATATAACTATGATTTCTAACGCAGTAGTTCAAAGCATAAGTTTCATCACCCCAGAAATGTTTGCGGGAGGATTCGAAAAGTTGACTAAAAAAGAAAATGACGATAATTAAAAAACAACCGGCCAGCAATAATAAACTTAATCCATGTTCTATGTGTGTTTGATATCTTTTCTCTTCAGACATAATAATTATTCTCGGCCAGCCATTCTAATAAATATCATTTAAAATAAGGCCTTTGGGGTTGGATAGAAAAACTATCTGCCTTATTCTGATTAAGGCGTGTTTTTCTTTTGGGTAAGTTTCCTAAAATTCCCGAAGACAGAATCCAAGACAACACTCCAGACAACTTTATTGGCTTCATCATAATAAACTGAACCCAGCACAGATTGTCCTTCCACGGTTATTAATTTCACTCCTGTATCAAACTTATTCTTCTTCTTTGCTTTTAAGGAAGCCTGCTGAGACCATCTGACCTGGCCTTCCATATGTATCGGCTTTTTATCGTCGGGCAGATAAACTTCTAAATAAAGAAAGTCTCCTTTGTTAAGCTGCTGATCCGAGATGAAAGATATTCCTTCCACGCCTACATTCCTGCTAATGGCGGGGTATTTCTCTGAGAATAATTCTCCTTTTCCACTTTTATCTATAACCTGAAATTCAATCTTTGTTTTAATATCATAGACGACCCGGAAATAAATTTTTGCCTCGGTATCGTAGCGTTCGTATTTTCGCCTTTCTTTCTTTTTATAATTATACATTTTGAATTAAAACAGTTACTGGTTAGAAAATATATCTTTTTTAGATTTACCTATCTGATATATCTTTTCTTGCAGAGTTCCCATCGGGCATATCACGCACCAGCCTCTGTGTTTTGTAACAACACCTATAATGATTGCAATAATTGTCGTCACTATACACATGCTCACGAACACAGCACCCAGAGCCCAAAGGTTACCGCCTGCATGCAGAATGCGAAAAACGAAAAAGCCCATAAATAAAGTAAATATCAACCAGCGAAACCACTGTTTTGTAAAAATACCGGGTACAAATTTGTTCAAAGTAAATCTAGATAAAACAATATCTAAAAAAGCGCCACGGGGGCATAAATTCCAACACCAGTACCGTCCTTTTAATAAAGATAGTGACAGAAAAAATGCCATCATCGCCACAACCAGATAACCCAGCAGAGGATTGAAGATCCCTCCTATTACAATTAATGGCAGGAGCCATACTGTGAACAATTGAGTTTTTTTCATTTGCCTCCAAAATCTCCCCTCTCCCCTCTAAGATTTGCTTCTTTTGTCTTATAATGTTTCTTGTTGATTATTTCTAATCTTATCTTAATTTGTATATTTTTACAAGCTTTAAAAAAATTTTACGGTCTTTTCCTGAAAAATGCCCATAGATTCTGGCTGTTAAAGATTGTCAAAATGATTATATAATATACTAATAATATCCCGATTGCGGGTTTGTCAATATAAAAATAAGCAAAAGGTATATTCTTAAAATAAATCGCCAGGAATATTAATACGCTAATCATAAATTCAAGGCTTAAGGCAAGCCATTTTGTAAGACCGGGGAACATAAAGCTCGCCAACAAATACACAAATCCTCCGGCAAGAATAAAAGGCATCAAAGACACAATGAATATATTTGCTACCACCGAAATAAAACTTACCATGCCAAAGTAATATGCCACTAACGGAGCCGTGCCCAAACAAGCGCTTAAGGAAACTACAAAAGATGCCTTTATGAAAGACACTATTCTGTTTTTTACTTTGGGCAAGATCGCTAAAATCTTTGGGCTGATAAAAACGATACTGAGCACGCTTATGAAAGAAAGCTGGAACCCCACATCAAAAATCTGCCAAGGCCATATCCCCAGAATAATCATCGCTGCCAAGGCCAAAGAGTTATAAATATAGTACTCCCTCTTTACGATAAAACTCAAAAGAAAAGTAACGCCCATAATCACAGCCCTTACCACCGACGACCTGAGCCCCGTGATAAAGCTGTAAAATAACAAAAATAATGCCGTGATTATGAATCGTGCCTTTAATTTTAACCTCAAAACTTTTAAAAATACAATTAGTATAAATATAACTATACCTATGTGCAGGCCGCTGATAGCCAGAATATGCACTGTGCCCGTATATCTAAATACGGAATAGATATCTTTGGACAGGCCTTCCCTGTCTCCCAGAATAAAAGCGATGTAGAAATCTTTTGCCGGAGAAGAAAGATTATTAAACTGTTGTTTTAATTTTTCTTTTATCTGAAAAGCCGCTTTTTTAATACTGAAACCACCCATGGCTTCTTTGTCAATCCAATCGTATCTGCCTACAATCAGAGTACTTCTTATGCCCCGGCGAATCAGCGCATTATTAAAATATCCTCCTTCTTTTAAAGCCAGCAATTTGCCTTCTATTACCAGGCGGTCTCCGTAATTTAAATTAATCTTCTTATTAAAACGCACATAAACCTTGCCATTGACTTTACTGGATAAATTGTTTACCCGGATATTCTGCGCAAGAAATACAAAAGACCTGTTAAAAGGCCCTTGTTGCATGGGGCTTATCTGCAACCCTCCTACTTTTACTTTATTTAATTTAAGTTTGCTTAAATAATAAATATCGTCTGGATATAAAGTAGCGAAATTGGTTTGATGCAGTATTCCGATAAGAAATAATATTAAAATAATCAAACAGTTATTTCCTCTTTGTTTTTTATACAAGTAAAACAGAATGCCCAACGAAAATAAAGTTGCCACATACAAAATAATAAAATCTAACTTGATATAATAGGCAAAGAGTATGCCGAGGATAAAACTTACCGCCGAGAGACTTAGGAAGGGGATATGGATTGATTTTTTACTGGGAGTTATTTTCAAGCGTCAGATACTTTTTTAACTGTTCTAATTTCTTATCTTTTATGCCTTTTATTTCTTTCAGTTCCTCAATATTCTTAAAGCCGCCTTTGGCCTTACGATAATCTATTATAGAATAAGCCAGCCTTTCTCCTACGCCGGGAATATTCGCCAGCTCCGAGAAACCTGCTTTATTAATATCTGACTTTTTTATTAATTGTTCCTCTAAGGCCTTGTAATTAACTAAATCGATCCTGTCTGCCTTTTTTCTGAAGAAATCCAGGCCTATACCCAAGATGCATAAGCTTAAGACAAAGATAATCGTCTTTTTTTCTTGCGATGTTAAATCAAACATTAAATTAATATGTTTACTAATTTATTGGGGACGATGATGAATTTCTTGACGGGTGAATCCTTTATCCACTGTTTCGTTCTTTCGTCATTTAAAACGAGTTTGTGGATTTCTTCTTCTGAAATACCGACGGGGATTTCAATGCGCGAACGGTTCCTGCTGTTTACCTGGATAACTAAATCAATGGTCTTTTCCTTTGCGAATTCCTCATTATAGCTGGGCCAGCCGGATTTGAATATGGAATCCTTATGGCCTAACACTAGCCACATCTCTTCCGAGATATGCGGAGTAAAAGCAGCTAATAATTTAACCGTGGTCTCAATTGCCTCCTTGATTTCTTTGGCGCCAAGATTTCTTTCTTTGGCCTGATAAATTTCATTAACTAATTCCATAATGCTGCTTATGGCGGTATTAAACTTAAAACCGCCTTCCATATCACTAGAGACTTTCTTGATTGTCTGGTGCATTTTCTTTGTCAGGCTGTCCATTCCGGCAGAAGTCGTATTTTTGCAGTTTTTTACTTCTATAACCATCCTCCAGACGCGAGTTAAAAATCTCCAGGCGCCTTCCATGCCGCGCTCGTTCCAGTCCAATTCCGCCTCCGGCGGAGCCGCAAATAAAATAAACAGCCTCAAAGTATCAGCGCCGTATTTTTTTATAATCTCGTCGGGATCAACGATGTTGCCTTTTGATTTAGACATTACCTCGCCTTCTTTTAAAACCATTCCCTGGGTGAGCAGTTTCTGAAAAGGCTCATTAAAACTCAACATCCCTAAGTCGCGCAAAAATTTTGTAAAAAACCTGGAATATAAAAGATGCAGTATTGCGTGTTCTATACCGCCGATATACTGGTCTACCGGCATCCAGTATTTAACTTCCTGTTTATCAAAAGGCGCATCTTTAAATTTGGGGCTGCAAAATCTTAAGAAATACCAGGAGGAATCAATGAATGTAGCCATGGTGTCTGTATCCCGACGCGCACGGCCTTTGCATTTATGACATTTTACCTGGACGAAACTTTTTACTTTGGAAAGCGGGCTGCCGCCTTCTCCGGTAAATTCTGCCTTCTTAGGTAATTTTACCGGCAACTCATCATAAGGCATAGCCAATATACCGCATTTATCACAATAAATAATGGGTATGGGCGTTCCCCAGTATTTCTGACGGGAAATCAGCCAGTCCCTGAGCCGCCAGTGAGTTACTTTTCTGCCGATTTGCTTTTCTTCCATCCACGCGGCGATCTTTTCCTTTGCCTCTGTATTGGAAATACCGTCGAACTGCCCGGAATTTACCTGAATGCCGTCGCCTTCATAGGCCTGATCCATTTTAGAAAGTTCTAAGCTGCTTTCTTTATTCTGTATAACAATCCTCATCGCCAGATTATGCTCTTTGGCAAATAAAAAATCTCTCTGGTCATGCGTGGGCACAGCCATAATCGCGCCTGTGCCGTATTCCATCAACACATAATCCGCCACCCAGATAGGAATTTTTTCTTGATTTACGGGATTAATTGCATATGCACCGGTAAACATTCCCTCTTTTTTGACATCTTCGGATGTCCTGACAACCTTGGTTTCTTTTGACACCTTCTCGATAAAAGCCAAAACCTGTTTTTCCTGCGGTTTATTTTTAATTATCTCCTTCACTAAAGGATGTTCCGGCGCAAGCACTATATAAGTCGCTCCGAAAATAGTATCGACCCTCGTTGTAAATACAGAGATAATTTTGCCGTTTGGCTCCAGCCGGAAATAAATTTCCACACCATAACTCCTGCCAATCCAATTCTCCTGCATTGCGATAACTCTGGGCGGCCACTGTGTCAATTCTTTAAGATCCACCAATAATTCCTCGCTATATTGTGTAATTTTTAAAAACCACTGTTCTAATTCCTTCTGGACAACAGCAGTATTGCATCTCCAGCAGCCGCCTTGCACCACCTCTTCATTGGCAAGTGTCGTCTCGCAGCTGGGGCACCAGTTAACACTCGATGCCTTTTTATAAGCCAGGCCTTTTTCAAACATCTTCAGGAAAATCCACTGATTCCATTTATAGTAATCATCTTTGCAGGTGGAGATTTCTCGCTGCCAATCATAAGAAAATCCCATGCGCATCAGTTCTTTTTTCATCCACTCGATGCACTTATTTGTCCAGATTCCCGGATGTGTCTTATTTTTTATGGCTGCATTCTCAGCGGGCTGGCCAAAGGCGTCAAAACCCATAGGATGCAGCACATTAAATCCGCACATACATTTATATCTAGCGATTACATCGCCGATGGTATAATTGCGCACATGGCCCATATGTATTCTTCCCGACGGATACGGAAACATCTCAAGGCAATAATATTTCTTCCGGGAAGGGTTAAAATCAGCCTGAAAGACTTTATATTTTTGCCAAAAATCCTGCCACTTCTTTTCTATTTTTTTAAAGTTGTATTTCATTATTTGGCCATTTTCTTTACTATGGATAAATTCATCTTATCGTCATCTTTTTCAACCTTCGGCGTCTCCAATATAAAAACCGAGTTTTTTAATTTGGGGTGCTTTATGATTCTCTGCAATGCCAAAAACCCGATTTTTCCTTTTCCGATATTCTCATGCTGATCCAGATGGGAGGAAAAATCTTTCTTGGAATCATTGAAATGAATAACCTCTATCTGATTTACGCCCACTAATTCATCTATTTCACTTAACATGGAATTCAGGCCTATTTCTGACTTTAAATCATAACCAGCGGTAAAGGCATGGGCCGTATCCAGACATATCCCCAGACGCTCAGACTGTTTGACTCTGTTATAGATCATTCTGTGATGAATAAATTTGTATCCCAGCCAAGAGCCGGAGCCTGAAGTATTTTCAAGCAGGAGTTTTGTCTTTATGCCTTTGGTCTTATCGAAAATCGTATTTAAGGCAGAGGCAAATCTGTCTATGCCGGCCAATTCGGAGGTATCGGCGTGGCTGCCCATGTGTGTCACCAGGAATTCAGCTCCGATATTATCGGCTTCCTTTAAATCCTCTATATATGCCTTTATGGAATTTCTGTAAAGCGTTTTATAAGGCGACGCCAGATTAATAAGATAAGGTATATGCACTACCACTTTTTCTATCTTATATTTTTTGCGCCTTTGTTTAAATTCTTCTATGTCCTGGCTGGATAATTCCAGCTGGCGCCACTGCCGCGGATTGCGGCTAAAAATCTGCATGGCGTTACATCTTAAGGCCTTTGCCCTGTCCAAGGCCTCAGCAATATTTCCGGCGATAGAAACGTGCACACCGATATACATTGGAATATTTTAACATACTGAAATCGAAAGTCAACCTTGACATAAAATATGCATTGTATATAATAATAAGTATTAAAAAGAATAAAAGCAATCCATAATCAAAAATATAGAACTCAAATAATCAAATAAAAAAAGAAATGTTGCAAAGAAAAGGCTTTACGCTGCTGGAGTTAATAATAGTAATTGTGGTAATTGGGATCCTGATATCCTTTGTCTGGCCAAAATATACTATAGTTGTCGAGAAATCAAGGGTAACAGAGGCAAAAAATATGCTCTCTGCAATACGACATTCACAAATTAGATACTACGCAGCATATTACACTTACGCAACCAATATAAATAGCCTTGATATTCTTAGGCCCATATTACAAAGATATTTTACATATCTCACTGTAGGCGCCACATCTAGTCGCGTTGGACGAGCCACGAGAACAACAACTGAAAGAGTAATCCCCGTAACATATATAGTTTATATTGACGAAAACGGCAATTTCAGCATAAATGATTCCAGCCTTGATTATCTATTGTAAGAATTTTTTAAAAACTATAATATCGTGCGAGAGTCAAAAACCTCACAGTTGTCTTTTGCGCAGAAACTTTCTTCTATAAAAAAATAAATAAGCTTATGCTAACCGCCTGGAATAATATCGCAAAGTCAAATCCTTATATGGCGAATAATTTGTATTTTATCAGAAAATCCAAACTAATTGAAAGTCAAACTTGACATAAAATATAGATTATATATAATAATATATTAAGTACTGTGAAAAAAAATAATCCGTAGCAAAATATATAACCAAAAAATCAAATGGAAGAAAAAAGATTTCCCAAAAAAGGTTTCACGCTGATGGAATTAATCATAGTTATTGTGGTGATTGGAATTTTGGTATCACTTGCCTGGCCAACATATATTAAAGTTATCGAGAAATCAAGGGTGACAGAGGCAAAAAATATGCTCTCTGCAATACGCCAGTCACAGATTAGATATTATGCACAATATTTACGTTACTCAACTAGTGCAAACACCATAGATATAATTATACCTGGTGTTCCAGAAAAAAAATATTTTACTTGTACTCCTACTTACACTACCGGAGTTGAGCGTATTGGGCGAGCTGTCAGGACAACTCTTGATAAACCAGCCGGAATAGGAACATATATAATTTATATCTATGAAAATGGCACTTTCAGTATATCTAGCGGCTACGAGTATCTGCTTTAAAAGTAAAAAAATAATATCAAGCTATAAGGTTGTATAAAGTTTTTTAAAATCCTCGCAGCCATCCTGCCTGCCTCGAAAATTTTCCTTAATAAAAACAGTTGGTGATTAATAAAATCATAAACTTAAATCATTCCGTGATGAATGAATTTGTTGTCAGGTAACCCGAACCAGCTTAAAGTCAACCTTGACATTATTCCCCTCGTATAATATGATGATAGGCGCAATACTTACGTAAAAAACTTTGAACATTAAACTTTTTACTTTACGCCTTATTTTAATTCGGGGCTGTAGCTCAGCTGGGAGAGCGCTTGACTGGCAGTCAAGAGGCCGTGGGTTCGATCCCCATCAGCTCCACCAGAACTTTCATTAATGAAAGTTCTGGTGAATACGAAACAATATGTTTCGGCGCCATTCATAGAAAGTTCTGGCGAGTAGCGAAATTATGAATAAAATACCTAAAGGCATTTTATTATTATCTACCGTAGAAATCGCTATCGGGCTTATTACATTTACAACCCTTTCTTTCAGTATTGCTTTGAATTTTAATACCAAACCCCTGAATATCTTGATTTTTGTCTATGTCACTTCTACACTTTCTTTCTTTTTGGGTATTGGTCTTTTACGTTTCAACAGACAGGCCTATGAATTGCTCATGTTTTTAGCCTGGTTAGTCATATTAAGTAAAATTCTTATTTTCTCAAAAATTATAGAATTAAACGGCGCACTGGAAACAATCATACCTTCCAATTACAAAAATTTTGTTTCCATTATTTACCATTGCCTCTTATTGTGGTATCTTAACTTAAGAAATGTAAAATCCCTCTTCTTAAAACATAAGGGAATTGTATAGATAGGAATTTTATAGGATTTGCCGAAGTGGTGGAATGGCAGACACGCCGGTCTCACGAAGCGAGCTTTAGCGAGCGAAGTCCCGAGCGGACACGCGAGGGAAAAACCGGTCTAGTTCTTTAGTAAAGATTATAAAAAAGTTTAATTTTTGCCGAAGTGGTGGAATGGCAGACACGCCGGTCTCAAAAACCGGTGTCTTTACGGACATGTGGGTTCGACTCCCACCTTCGGCATTAAATTTTTATCTGCTCGTCGACAAAACACGATTTTACTCCTTTCTTGGCACAGTTTTTGGCACAGTTTTCGACAAAAATCCTGTATCAACTCTTGTTATTTCCAACCCCTTAGCAACATTCTCAGGCGTAGCGTGGGCATAATACTTAAAGATTGTTTGACTGTCTTTATGCCCTGTTATAGCCTTTACCACTTCCACATTAGCGGTATTATCTAATATATTCGTGACAACCCAATGTCTGAAAAGATGGGGTGTAATATTTTTAGTTATCCCTAAATCCCTGCATGCCTTCTTAAGACGATTGTTTAATGTTTCGCTCCCGATAAAATTTCCCTTTATGAGTGGAGGATACATCAAGCCATCCAGATTATACTTCTTCATTTTCTTTAGTAAAATAATATGCTCATTAAGGACTCGGCAATCCTCTTGTGTAAGCTTCGCAGCTCTTGGTTCTGTTTTGGCTTTTTGTATATATAGTACTTCATTTTCAAAACTGAAATCTTTAACTAACATTGTTCTGAATTCGTCTCGCCGCCAACCCCTTGTGATTATGAAATACATCCAAGCATAGAAATAAGGTTCGTTCGTCTTAAACCACTTAAGGATTCTTTCTCTTTCTTCCCTTGTTGGTAAAATCCAATTCTTTTTTATAAAAGGGAATTCTTTTATTTCTTTTTCATTAAAATTAGAAATGAGTTGTTTGCTAAAAGCATACTTTCCGATTTCTTTTAAGTAGGTAATATCCCTATTGATGGAAGAGCTTGACCTATCCCTGTTCTTTGCTTCGTTCTTGTATTCATTAATCAAGGCCTCGGAATAATACCTCATAAATTGGATGGAGCGTCCCCTCATGAAAATGTCAAAATGATTTACAGTCTCCAGAAAGACCTCTCTTGTCCTATCAGATGGTCTCTTGCCCTCTAAAACTTGTAAGGCAAAATCTCTGAAGGTGGTATCTTTAGTCAATACTCCTCCAAATTCTCTCCTGTGGGCTTCGTTCTCGGCGTCTTTCTTCTTCGGGAAAATAGTTTTTGAAATAGAAGCAAACTTCCTATCTTTCCCAACATACCACCAGATACGCCAACTATCTCCTCTTGAAACAACTCTAGCCATTAGTTTTGTTTAGTTTTCTCCAACCAATTTCTAATGTCACTCAAAACATATCTGTTATGCTTGCCTATTTTTATGCTTGGCATGCCTTTTTCCCTTCTGTAATAATCGATAGACGTGATTGGAATATTCAAAACCTTAGCTAATTCCTTTTTATCAAGATACATTTCCATTTTCCACCTTAACCTTTTCGTTTATGTTTGAATTCTCGTCTTCATTACGTTCTTTACTGCCTAAATCTCGTATCTTTCGTCTACACTTCTCACAGATGTGATAAGCTGGATCAATTTCTTGATCTCCACAGCAACTACAAACATTATCGTAATTATCTGTCACTGGTTGCCTCCTTACTTTCATTCTGCTCAAACCTAGATACATACATTCTTATCGCTTCGTTGACTTGTCGAGTCATGGGCTTGCCAGTCTTTTGTTTAATCTGAAACATCTTACCTATCAAATCCTCTTTAATTTTTGGACTGTACATTAAATATCATCTCCTTTCTTTTTCAACTTTTTCATAGCTTTTTTAAAAAAGTTTTTGAATTCAAACTTAAACTAAAATTAAAACTTTTTACCTTTTTCAGTGTAGATAATGAATATATATACATTTATGCTCCCTTGTCTTTATACATATTCACGCCAATTACCCCCGGAAAAACTAAAAAAGTTAGTAAAATCGTTTGTATCTCTTTGTAAACAGAGGAGTTAACTTTTTTAAACGAAGTTATGGTAAAGTTTACAAATCTATCTTTGCCTTCAATTCCTCTGGCGTAAGTAATTTATTTGCCACCTGATTAACGCTCTGATTGCAATTAAGAAGCGTATACTTATACGTCTTCCCTTGACCACCCTGAATCACCCGTAATAGATCGTGATAGCCAAGTTCCCGCATACAAGCGTGTAGCAAAGAATCACTCCAATTTTTTATACGGTCTCGCACATCGGCTCTCGTAAAGATAATATTGGTTAGAATACGCCCCGATTCTTTGTTATGTAACTCGAGTCCTTTCCCGCTGTCTCCATGCCATTCTGAAACCATATTATTAATTATTTCCATGAGCTCTCGGCTTTTTACGCTGACCTCATCAAGAGTTTGATTCAACACGGTCTGACTTAGTTCATACGCAAGCTGGTAATCTTTAAGATCTGCTTCTATGTAAGTTATATTATTTTTATTCTTGGTCTCTTTCTGAAACTGCCGAAGAAGCGCAACCGCTATAATCAAGGTAAGAAACTTCTCGTTATCTCTGCGTGTGCGAATTGAGCCTGTGGGAAAGATTAAATGATTGGCATAGGGGATCACTACGTTCACTACCTTTAGCAGTCGCTGAAAGTTTTGATGCTTTCGTTTAATCTTGCTCATATTCTCTTCTTCTGCTAAACCATCCAGGGTTTTTGCCTGTCTTTGCGCTGCGTGGATACGTGATGTCTGCATTTCCGAATCATCAAGATAAATACTTATGAGCCTTGTGGCATTCTCATCGTTTATAGTAAGCTGTGTTGTAGTCTCAATATAAACGATGGGACCAGCAACCACTATTTCCTGTGTCTCAAACTGTCCTGTTTGTTCATTTTTGACGACGGTCAAGCTGACTAAATTCCCTTCGCTGATCATGGAGCGCACGGAATAGTCTGCCTGCTCAGAGCCAACTTTTTCTGCGATGCAAAGAATTGAATGTGGTAGTCCATCCTGGGCTAGATAAAAAAGAGCATTAGGAGTAAGCCGTGAAATAACTTTCTTTTCTTCTTCAGGCATAAGATCAAGAACAGTAAGAACCAAAGCATTTTTACCAGAACTACTCTGTCCTTTTATAACACAGGCAAGTGGCTTCTTACTTTTTCGGGATGTGCAAGCTATATAAAGAAGAAACTTATTTGAATCCTCTCCAACATGACCTAGCTGTGCCAGATCCCGCTTGATATTATTAATAAGATCGGGATCAGTTGCAAAGACCATTGCTTCCTCTATTTCTTTTGGAGTCATCTCATATTTAGGTTTTTTAAGTTTGGAATGTTTATTCTCTTCAGCAATTTTATCTCTTAAGATTTGCTCGATAGACATGAGGCACATTTCCATAGCTATAGAGCTAAGTTCTTCCTTACCCTCGAACTCAAGACACCTCTTTATAAATTGTTTTCTGCTCTTGCTTGACGAAATCATAAATCTATCAGTATAAATACGACCATCCTTACCTGATAACTCAATTCTTGTCCATACTCCGTATTTATTAGACTCAAAATCTGACAGCTTAAAGGTTAGACCATCTACTGATTTTAACGTAAGGCAATTCTGGTTATCTGCCATAATCTCAAACACCCCATCCCGTATATGCGTTTTGAAACAAAGTTGAATAGGGGATGCATTCTGCCCACTCTTTGGCTCAAGATTGCAGCTATAACTACATAACCCTCTATCTTTTGGCCACTGACAAGTCATAGGCTTATATTTTCTGTCCTTCCTATAATTGATTTCATTCTGAGTCCGGCTGAAGTCATAGTCACTACAATGACTAATAATTTCATGTATCCTTCTTTCGCCTTCTTCTCCAAATAGGGTCAGAATATTAACTAAAAATAATCTCTCATCGTGTATAAGATGTCCCGTCTCTATCGCCCTCTCAATAATCTCCTGCAAGGCTCGACAATTATTAATCAATGCTTCCAATGAACCACCCTTCTTTGCCCAATCAAAATCCATGTCTTCTGATACTTCTAATGCATTTGTCTCAGATTCTAAAGGAATGCCGTTCTTTAATAGAATGTCCTGAATAAAACTTATTGGTATGCGTTCCACCTTACGCAGATATTCAAATTGATCCTGAAAAGAATTAAATTCTTCATCCACAAAATGACTCCTTTGACCAGTAGCCAGGTGGATGCCTAAAGGGAGCTTGATTGCGCTACCATAGCCATCATCCCCAATAAGGTATTGCTTGGGGAAAAACTCACAAGCTACCCCTGATTTAGCTAAAATCGATTTGGCAAATGAGTAGGCTTGCCAGCTTGGGATAGCTTCTTCAAATAAAACCCAAATATGGAATCCTCTCCTCCCGGAATGTTCTATCAAAATTTGCTCACGCCTTACTCCTATTTCCATAAGGGTGATTAATAGATCTAAAGCTTTGTTTTTTACCTCTTTCCACGCTTCTTCATCGATATTGATATTTTTGGGTATGTCAATGTCAAACCCTGAGAATTTACACTTGCTCTCTTTAGAAACAACATATACCCCGTAAGTATGTTTTCCTAAAAGATGATCTTGTATATCGGTGTCAGTAAGCGGTCTACCGATTTTAATGTAAGAAGATATACCATTTAACTGGATTTGTTTTACAAAGGCATCAAATCTTGCGCCAAACAGATTTTTAATAAGTTCCATATTCTTTTGATCCTTACCTATATATTGCATTTCATTCTCCTTACACTATTACATTAAGGTTACCATAGTGTTAATGTTTACCTAAAAAAAATCCTACTTCTCTTTATTAAGTTTGCGCTGGTATTCGTATATTACTTTATAGAAATGTATTATCGCATCTTCAAGCATTGTCTCGAACTTTTCCATACTCTCTTTAAAGTTCTTGAGAGAATTTTGGATATCCTTTATATCATCTCTCATTTCTCTCTTTAAATACCATCCTTCTTCTCCCTTGGCATTTCTGTACTTGGACATCAAGGATACAGGGTTTTTGTTAAGCATTTCCTGTAGCTTCTGTTCCGGTTTCATGCAGTTCAAAATGTTTCTTATCCTTGGCAACTTAAATTTTAACACCTTATTAAGGACAAAAATGAATATGGCCTGATCTATATCATCATAGCTATAACGCCTATATTTCGATTCATCAATAAATGGTTTTAGAAGACCAGAGGCATCCCAGTGCCGCAACTGCCTAGGGGTGACATCAATTCCTCGCTCCCTGAGTTTTCGGGAGAATTCGTTTAGGAGAAGCCCCTCATCGTTTCTTATTTTTGCTGCTTTAGTCAATACCATAATTTCCTCTCAAATTTGATTTAATAAAAGGATACCACGAAGGTATACACTTTGTCAATCTTTATTTTGTCTTTTTTAATCCCCGGAAAAAAAGTCTATTCCTGATATATAATGTTGGTTTTTGTCACCACCGATAAAGTTTAACCATGTCTCTACTTTCTGCAATAGCTCTTTCGCGGGAGTGAAATCAGGATCAATCTCAAGTGCTCTCAGGCAATAATATTTTACTGACCGCTTGTAAAGATAAGCGGGTGATTTATCAAGATCATATTTATCATAGAGCGTCGCAATAACAAAATTCAAAAATGCGTCCTCGTGGCTCTTTAATAATTTATTACAATAGCCTATTTTTCTTTTTACTTCTAAGAAATATTCTTTGCTGAGAAAATCAAATCCCTCTTTCGAAGCTAGTCCGCCGTTCTTAACGACATGATCACCCCAATCCTCCATACTTATCCAAGATTCTAATAACTTTCTATCGTATCCCATTTTGCCTTACCTATATACTATTCAATAGCAAAACTAGCACTTACTACCGCAGTTACTTTCTTTTCAATAGAAGTGGTATCGTTAACTCCCCAATCACTAACCTCGGTTGAATTAATTGGCGTAATCTGGAACACGCCCATCCGGGCTGATCTCATAAAACCTATTTTATTGCCAGTGGCCTTAACCATACTCTCTGCTCTCTGTTTTGCATTCTCGCTGGCCTTAGCAAGCATCTCTATCTTTAACTCATCAAGTTTGGTATAGAAATATTCCGGTGCCTGCGACTCAAATTCCACATTATCGTTTATTAATTCTGTGGATTCTCTGGATATTTTATCTACCTTGTCCACGTCATTCGAACACAATTCAACTGTCTGGCTCAACGCATACCATTGGATTTCGTTTGTATCGTTCCCCTTTTCATTCTTCTTGTAAATCTTATTTGTAACGATCTGAGAAACTATTATTTCTTTTTCATCAACCCTTTTATCAATAAGATATTTTTTGACTTTTACCAGATCTTCACCAAGCTTCTGATACGCGCTCTTTAAATCTGCCTGTCTAATCGAAAAAATCCCTCTCCAGACAATGTAATCGCTTCTGATGTTCTTCTGAGCCGAACCTGTAACTATAATCTGTTCTTTAACGAACTTCGTAACTTTTAAAAATCCTTGAGATAAAATAATGCTTGAAACAATCGTTGCTGCTGCAATACAAATACCTAAAACAATAATCTGTGAGTTACGCAACATTCTTCCGCCTTCCATCTGCCACCTTCCTTTCTATATTCTATTAAATTACTTCTCCCCTCTTTAATTTCTTTCGGGAAATTACAACGCCTTCCTTAAAGACTATCTCGCCAATTGGTTTACCATCGTCGTAGGCAAGGTATTTACCATCTAAATCCTTATGCGGATGTTTCCTAATAAGCCTCAGCCAATCTTTGTATTTCATAGGACTTTACTAAACAAATAATCGAGCGATTTTTTGACGGTCTATTCGTGAGCTCAAATAACAGTCTATTCTTAGGGGGAGGATTTTTTGTGGCGTAAAAAATAGCCTGCCCGTGATCGCGGTCTACCATCCCTTTTCCCTGTTGGTCTACCAAGTGTTTTGCCTTCTCGCTTGGCTCGCTCAAGTCCCGCCTTTGTCCTTTCGACAATTCTCTTCCTTTCCTGCTGCGCCACCCAAGAGAATACCGCTATGAGCAACTGTCCTATACCGTCATCCCTCGTATCCAACCAAGACTCCTGCAAAGACTTTATAGCAATGCCATTCTTCTTGAGTCTCTCCATATAACCTAGTGTATTACTGATACCTTCTCTTGACAATCTATCTAGAGCCCAAATAAGCAACAGATCGAATTTCCTTTTATCTGCATCACTCAGCATCATTAAGAAGCTTTCTCTATCACTTTTGCCTCCAGAGGCTAAATCAACATATTCTGATACTACCTCACCACCAATAGCCTTAGCAAAATCCCGCAGAGGATTAAGTTGATTCTGGGGATCTTGACTCGTATCATTCTTACTTACCCGCGCATAAATAGCTATCTTCATATAATCACTTTTATTTTCCCTATACTATTGGTTTATTTTTCTTTATGTCTGATACGCATCACTAATGATATCTCTGTGTTCTCAAGCAGAAGTGTTTCCCTATACCATCAAGTATATAAAACCCATACTTTCACTATCTTTTCCTGATCCTAACAGTGATTTATTCTCCATACCAATCATAGTTGTATTAAAATTTATAAGTAGCTTTTATTGTAAGTGCTCTTTCATCAATAAAGCGACCTTGTAGGTCAATAGAAAATGCCTTCATCGGAGTTACGGCACAACCCACAAATATTCCAACTATACTGTCGCTATAACTTGAGGATACTTCGCTGGATTCCCTGAAATCAGAATACTTGACACCAAGATAGGGCATAAAATGTCCAAAATGCTTGGCTAATCCTAAGGCAACTTGCCATTCTTGCCAATCCACCAGAAATTTTGGCAATGTATGATTAATCCCATGATGATGAGGAATGGGTAATTCATAATTACTAGTATAATCAATATTGTTTACTGTTCTGTATTTCCCATCGGCAAAAAGCTTGATACCGTGATTCTTCCATTCATAAATTGGCGCACTCAATCCTACACCCCATGTAAGTTTATCTTTCGGTTTAATATTATCTTCGTATTCTAAATTCTCTGCTTTTCCAAAAATCCCATAAAAATCAAATTTATCAATAACTGTTAAAATTATCTTGGTAGTATAAAATTGACCTTTTACCTCTGCAATGTCTTCGCTGTCCGTTATATCCAACTTTCTTTCACTTAAAAAGTCTGCTTCCTCAACTATCGATAATCCAATACCTGATTCTTTATTTTTAAGAATATTCCCTTCCAACCCTTGAATTTTTGTAGGCACATCTACTGGGGCGGCATAAAGAAATCCGATCCCAGCGAAACATAGAACAACTAATAATACTGGTATTTTACGCATAACACCTCCCTATTTCTTTGCGTCTTTATCTTTCTCTGTCTTCCCTTGTCACCTTTAATTTTCTTCTACTTTTATAAAAAAAGAAAATTAAAAAACCGTATCTAAAATGGCGAAGAAAAAAAGGCTCTGACAGGCTTTATTTGGGGTTTTCTCAGACAAAAAAGGAGTTTTTTCCGGAAAATTCTTTTTAACACCAAGGAAGGGTGTTTTCACAAAGAATAAAGGCTTCTAAGAATCGGGGGGCGGTTGATAGGTTGAATTTTACGTTTCACTTCCTATGCTATTATCAATAAAAATAACTATCGTTTTTCTCTTTTACCTAGATACGGCATTTTCTATGACGGAAATCCAATCCT
This sequence comes from Candidatus Omnitrophota bacterium, assembly GCA_028711115.1. Classification (GTDB taxonomy): domain Bacteria; phylum Omnitrophota; class Gorgyraeia; order Velamenicoccales; family JABMQK01; genus JAQTSV01. The sequence continues at coordinate 218,701 of JAQTSV010000001.1, read as the reverse complement.
CTCTTTTGAAAACAGTAAATTTATATACTTTACCGTTATTCAAGGTTATCTTAAATGCATTTGGAATAGGAAGAAGCAAAGCAAGAATAGTCCAAGTGAAAGCCTTTCTGATTATTAAAACTTCGCTCAAACTCACTGCCAAGGTACTGGTTGCGATATTAACACCATGGCCTATAAAAACCAGTCTTTTGTTAGTCAGATAGAGGTCTCCGCCTTGAGAGATAAAGAAATTTGTTTTATTCGCCTTTCCTTCTTTTACTATTGCTTCTCCTTCGATTGTCTTAAATTGCATTTTCATCTCCTTTCAAATAAAAATCACATTCTTTGGGAAAAGCCCTCTAGCATTGTTTAGGAACAACAATTGCTCATCCGCCCAACCCTTTCCCCAAAAAAAAATTAATATTTGTTCCTAGAGGCTTTCTAACAAAAAATAAAAGGCTTTCTACTTGTGGGTTGGAAGGTTTTTGGGCGAAGGCGAAAAAATGTGGTTAACCTCTTATTTCTTTCTTCCTCATTTGAAATTCTTTAAATTTCTCTATTCTTCGTTGTACAAGAAATGCTCTTGCCTCTTGAATAGTTCTGAATCCCTTATCTCCTTTTTGAGAATTACAAAATCTACAGGCAGTGGCTAGATTATTCTCATTATTGATTTCTGTATCTGGTAGGGTTGGATCAAAATGGTCTACATCTATATAACACCAGCTTTCAAATGACTCAAAACCATCCTTACCACAATACCGACACAAGTAATTATCACGCGCCAAAATCTTTAATTTTAATTTAGGTGGAATTACTTTGCTCATCTCATCTTCCCACTTTAAATTTTAAGCAAAGTATACACCATCATATCTGGGGGTGTCAAGAATTAATACACCATGCAATAATAGGGTGTATGGATACTTTTACTAGAATAATGTTAGGCAAGAAAATTAAAGAACTTCGCAGAAAACGAGGTATTACGCAGGAACAACTAGCAGAACTTATTGGAACTAGCTATAAATATCTTCAAAGAATTGAAAGTAAAAATCCTCCCGATGTACGATTAACTACCATTGTAAGACTTGCTAAAGCGTTGAAGGTAAAACCTGCTGAATTACTGAAATTTTAATCTGCACACAAAACATCGTTACTTTATAGACGTAAAATATATTTGTCTTTTTAGCACTGCTTGACAACCTTATCCAATTCGACTTCTTTCACCAACTTACAATATCGGCAAAAATCGCAATCTGGACTTGCCCTCGGAATCGTATCAGCATCTAAACATTTTCTAGCATCTATCAAAGTTGACTCAACCCATGCATCATTACCCTTATACGGAATTATTTTTATATCAAATTCGAGTTTATTTGCAAAAGTTTCTTTATCTGACAGACCATTACAATAAACAAAATATCCTGTTTCCGAAACCCTAAACTCATTCCGACGAAAAAGCCACTGATAAAGCTCCATTTGTTTTTTATAGGTTATCTGCCATTCGGCATCTAAATTAACTTCTTCTTTTTTGGATGTACTTTTATAATCGACTATCAGTAATTCACCTTCTGGAGTCATCCACACATCATCTATTGCACCGGTAACGGTAAAGTTTGTCGGTTTGTGAAAATATGAAATTCCTTTCCGTAAAGCGTCACGCCATTCTTCGAGATTTTCATGTTGAAACGGAATAGCGTCAATGCCAAAAACTTTCATTAAAGGGTGTGCTATTTGGTTTTTTCGATAAACGTCAAATTCTTTTTTTAGAAGAGTGTCTACAGCCGAATTAAGACTAAATGGAAATCCCGGAGGCTGTCCAACACCTAACCGTCTATCAAGATAAAAACATCTTGGGCATGATAAAAAAAGATCTATTTTTGTACGACTTAATTTGAATGGTATAGCGCTTTTAGGATCGAACAAATTACGCGTTCTCTTTCCGTTATAGTATTGGCTCATCGTATACCTAAGAAATCATGCTATCTTTTCGTATGAATAGTTATTTCGAATATTTCTATTTAAATAAGCCCCTAATGAACTTGCTTGCATAAAATCATTATATACAATTAAAGGTATATTATGATACTCGTATACTGAACTATTATTAAATTGCACCCGCATGGTTTCTGTGGATTCATCATATCCGACCGCCTGAATATTGGAGGAGGCCACTGGCTTCATATCCATAATTATTATTTCTCCTTCTTTTCAATGCTAAATCTACCATTGCGCCAAAGATCGATTGCCTGTTTATAATAGTCGGCTGATGGCGGAGTCTGTGCCCATGCCATCGAGACTTTGGGATCCTCGCTTCTTGGTGCTTTTGTAGCAGCGTCGATTCTTACGCGCGATGGAATCTTTACGGCTTCCCCAAAGATTAAAGCTTCTCCAGTTCGCAAACTTGGTATGAGAGCTAACATGTCTGATAGGTCGTCCTGAACCGCGGATGAGACATGCCCTCTATCTTGTCCGTTAGTCATGCGTAATGCGATTGTGGTTCCGCATTGACTAAGAACTGTGGGATCAAGTTCGGATGGTCTTTGAGTTACTAGCATTAACCCTAGGCCATATTTTCGGCCCTCTTTTGCAATGCTTCTCACAGAAGTAGAAGCGACGGATTCTTCCCCAGCTTGTAAATACATATGAGCCTCTTCTAATACCATTAGCAACGGTTGCTTTCTACCGCCAATTGGCAAATCTTGTGCCCAAAACAATGCATCATAGGCAATACGAATAACAGCGCCTGATACAATTGCAGTAATTTCAGGAGGTACTCCTGATAAATCCAATACGGTAATAGGTCTATCGTGAGCTAACCAATCTATTAAAAGGGCATCTAAATCTTTCTTTATCTTTCCATCCTTTGCAGGCTCCCATTCACCCGAATGAAAGAAAAAATTAAATCGCTGATCAACTAGCCGATTTCTAATATTGTTAAGGTAACGTAGAATTCCTTTGGCTTGGTTATTTAAATAAGGATTCGTGTTTGTGGTTGAATGAGGTTCAAATTGTGCGCTAACCAGAGAATCAGAATCACCTTCTTTTATCAATGCTTCGGTAATAACTCCGTTTGCTCCTCTATTAATAGTAAGACGTTCAAAACGATCTAATTGATACCACAGTTCTTTTAGGCTAAAAGGTATGGGACTGTCTGCGCTCAGCGCCGCTTCTTCAGGAGGAGAGGATAAAAGTTTACTGGCCTCTAATTTTTTTGAAAAAATCTTTTCTCTTACATACTCTTCCTGAGGATCTGTAAGTACGCCTACGAATGTTTTTAATAACTCCCCAAAAGGTAACGCCCAATAAGGAATAAATAACGGGTATTCGCCGTTCTGCACATCAGCGTTAATCTTAAATACTCTGGCATACCTCCCTAAAGCCGTACCATACTCTCCATGAGGATCTATTAATAGTATGCGTGCCGATGGGAATTTACCTTTAGCTATTTCACAAAGAAACACCGTTACAGCATTGGATTTTCCACTTCCCGTGGAACCAAGAAGCGCAACATGCCTCGTTACTAGTTTATCTATATCTAGTCTTGCGGATAAGCTCTCAGATGCACTAATCTGGCCGATCGATATAGAGGTTTTATCATCCATGTTTCCGTAAATAATCTTTAAATCATCGATCGTAACGAGATGAACTTGATCCCCAGCAACCGGCGATTGACTTACACCACGCTCAAAATGATCGCCAATTCTTTCTCCAACTAAAACCATTGTCAGCCAATTTCTGGCTTGTTTTTTAAGCTTGTCTGGATCATCTGTATCTCGTAGCTTTTCAGGTATCGCATCTGCCCCTGCCTGAGTAACTACTCCATAGAGATCGATATAACCAACCGGAACTCTTAAGAATGATCCTATTTGCCCGACACGATATACACGCCCATCAATAACTGGAACATTAGACGGAAGACGATCGGTATCAATCAAAATTGATATACGATTTCCTAAAACGCTTTCTACTGAGCCTATAATTGTATCATTACGGAGCATTTTTATTCCTCAAGCATTGCTTTGGGGAGCATCAGATTTAAAAAATCCACAAGTTTCGAAAAATCCCCCAATTTTAAGATACCTTTACCTTCCCAATGGATTTCATCAATAGTTATTTTTTTATCATTCCCCTTGGCGGGCGTAACCGGATTTGCTGGAATAGCGTCTTCGTCAAAATAAGAACTAATCTGAATACTATCTGATACTGAAGGCTCTCTATTCAATTTCCATAATCCGTACACGCCACCTATTACTGCTGAGTTTTTTGCCATTAATGTCAAACGGGATTCGTATTTGGCTAATTTAACTGCGGGATCATCTTCGGTAGCATCATCATGAAGAAATGCGTAAACTGCAGATCTAGACGTTCTAGACAATGCATGAATAATGGTATCGTTAAGGTGTTGATCGCCAAATCCATAACCACAAATTATTAAGAAACTATCGTCCTCTCGTAAAAAATTGGCCAACCGATCTATAAAGCTCACATATGGCTGTTTCCTAGAGTCGTCATATTTTAGCAAAGACGGAAAAACCATTAAACTTCCTTTAACTTTTTCACGAATTATTCGTTTTTGTTTTTTATCAAATCGCCATCCGAGAGATCCATGGACCTTCCATAAGCGCACCCAATCAATTGGTAAATCATTTTCCGACACCGCTGTAGGGTAAAAAAATGGGCTATGACTCCCAACGAACCCATCAAAATATGGAACTTTCTCTCTTTCAAAACCGACTTCAAACAAGTAATCATAGTTTGTTGTAAATATTTCTATTGCCTTTCTTCTATTAGCATTGCGTATCCATTTTGCAAATTTTTGGTGAATTATATCTTGTGGAATCTCAGGAGAAACCAGATTCTCTATTTTTGCAGTAATTTCTGTCTCCAAGTCTATAAAGCCTTGCTGATTCAAACCACATAAAGTTTCTGGACCAACAACCTGAGCCTTAAGGCGTATATTTGAAAGTATATATTCAATCTGAGAAGGTTGTTTACTACTGTTGAGTTCTTGTTTTATAAGCTTATAGCACTCTTTAAACTTTCCAGTCGATAGTTGGCTCTCCACGGTATCGGTCAATTCGTTAATACCGGGAATAATTGCTTTTTTTGATGTTGGGTCCTTTACCGACATTGATGTTCCTGCTCCGGCAAAGAAACCAACAGACTTTGCAGGCGAAGAAAGTAAATTCTGAAAACCACGAATTATTTCTCTGGGATCGTGTCTTGGGCTTTCCGTACTCATATTATTAGACTCCTTTTAGATCGTAACCATCTAGAATTTTAAATTTTTACAAGCGAACTCTCATTAAATCGATTTGATAAATACACCAAATACATTATCTTTATGCCAGTTTAACGAAAAACTGCTAGGCCTGGCTCTGGAATCTTCCGGTAAAATGATCTTCTTGCCATGAATCTTAGATAAAACCTCATTATTTATTACTTTCTCATGAACAACAATCTCATATGTGTCATTAAGCGTAAAAAAACCTTTATCAAAAGCCCAGTGCATATCTCGACTTAAAGGCAATCCGTTTTTAGGATGTGCCGGACCCCGTAATTCATCAGGTATAATATGAGCGGCTTCCAGGTTATTAAGACTATCGTATCTTATTATTGTACCTGTGACCGCGCATCTGAAATCATAGAAATATAAAAGCAGGTCTCTAAAAGCGGATTCCCGGATAAGGCTTGTAAATTCAAATTCCTTCTTCATTTCTTCTTCAGAAATGAGGCTGACTTCTTCTTCAAGTACAGCTTCTTTCACTTCCTCAGGAACAACCACGATTGAACCATCGATATTCCGACTGATCTTCAGAAATGGGATGGCGGATATAGGCAACAGGGCATGAGATTCATGAATTCCTTTATCTTCAAGCAGTTTTTCCAGAAGACCGTATTCTGTACCTTTTCTTGCCGCCGGAAAACAATACATCCTGTATGCCACTTTACCGTTTTCTGTTTCAAACCGGTGAATAACAATAATATCCTCAGGCTGAAAATAGTTTCTTCCTGGATCAGTTGCCTCATTAAGATATATCCTGAATTCGTCCCTGCCATTAGGTTTATTATCAATAATTTTATCATTGTGATACACAAAGCTTGTTAATACAACATGGTTCAGGGCGGGAGGAATAAGATCAATTATCACATGGTCATTTCTGATAACCGTACTCAGCGGAGGAAAAAACGACAGATATTCTTTCGAAACATAAATATAGCGGCCGGCTTTTTTAGGTTCGCCTTTTCTAAAACCCAATTCCTGAGCATTAAGTTTTCTTATATAAACATACTCTGTAGTCATATTGTTCCCCTTCCTATAGTTTATATTTATGAAGCAGATCTTTTACAGCATAACCTAATCTTTTTGAAAACAGCGGCGGTACAGCATTGCCTATCATTTTATACTGATCTCCCATGCTGCCCAGGAATTCAAAATCATCATCAAAAGTCTGAAGCCGGGCAGCCTCTCTTACGGTAATTGATCTGGCCTGTTTGGGATCATAGTGAACGTGCCGCAGACCGTCCTTGTATAAATGGGCCGGAATTGTATTGCTAGGTTCATTTCGACGTAATACGTAATACTTATGCACGCTTGAGGTCCGGCCGGTTCTTTCTGCATATAGCTGCTTAATTGCTTCAACAGATACATAGTGGTTTTTACCCGAATCCAGATCTGCAGCAAGTTCATAAAATATTTTCCTGTCTCTGGAATTATGATACCGTGGATAATGATTCAGAATATCAGTGCTGTCAGGCTTATGGGAATAGAGACGATTATTAACCTTATATGAGCCTTTCACCGGACGTAGGGCCGGCAGATTTCCAATCGCATCACGGACTGTAGATACTTTGTCCGATCGGTAAGCGGGCAGAATATCGTTGTAGAATTCAGATAAAGCTTTTTGCCTGTCTCCAGTGAATTTTGAACGATTTAGGCCAAGTAAAATTACACGCGATCTTTTCTGCGGAACTCCAAAATGGACAAGATCTACAATGGCATTATTACTGATATTATTAATCAGTTCATAGCCATGGTCAAGGAATGTCTGCCTGATTCTTTCAATTATATTGATTCCGTGCGGACGGGCGCTTAATATGCCTGTAACATTTTCAAAAACAAATGCTTTTGGCTTGTATCTGTCAACGACCTTCAGATAACACTCAAAAAGATAATTCCTGTAGTCATTCTGCATACCGTTTTCATCTCTAATCCTACCGGCTATGGAATATGCCTGACATGGAGGACCACCTACAATCAGGTCAATATGTCCGCTCTTTGCCACAAGCTTGTCCAATCCGACCCCGTCACCATAAACAGAATCTTTTGTCCAGCCCCTGAATAATTCATCTGTCCGCTGAATATCAAAGCGGGCTACGCGATATTGTGCATCTGCATATCCCCATCTGTCTTCTAGGCGTCTGACAAGTGTATCCCTTGGAGCTTTTTCCCATTCCACACAGGCAACCTGATAAAAAAATCCGGTCTGTTCAAACCCATCACACAGACCCCCGCATCCTGCAAAAAGATCTATAATTTTATATTTTGCCATAGACTAATTCCTGTTCCTGTCTTATATAACTAAAAAGCTGCTTGCCAAGATAATATCCCATTAATGGAGGCACAGCATTACCAACTTGTCTGTTCTGTTGTGTTCTTGTTCCGCAGAAAACAAAAGAATCCGGAAAAGACTGTAAGCGAGCATTCTCTCTTACGGTTGGGACCCTGTTGTACTTATAATGAAAGTGGTTGCGGTGGCCGGTGTCAATTGTATGCGAAGGCCTATTGCCGTGATAACGGGTCCATGCTTCATTGAATTTCCTGTGCTCGCCAACCCCCTTAGGCAGGTCTCTGTAATCGCCTCCCTCTGGAACAAGCTTAATAACATTTTTTACAATTTCCGTATGGTTTGTAGCTGTATGATTATACAATTTCCTGCAGTTACTTCGCAGTTCTCTCTGATAAGAAGTAAGCGGAGGACTTTCGTAATCATCCTCTTCCTCTCCCGATTCATCTTCTCTGCTCGGCAGATCACTGATTGCATCCGCGCAGGTAACATAATTATCCGGTAAATGCGTTTTTGGTGGAAACTCAAACTGTCCCAGACTTTTTTCCATTCCTACAAAGAAAACCCGCTTCCGCATCTGCGGCACGCCGTAATCAGCGGCACAAAGAATATCCATTGTCACATTGTACCCCACATCTTTAAGACGTCTGATAATTTCATCCTTAACCTGACCGCCGTAAAGAGCTGCCAATCCAGGCACATTCTCGATAAGAAAAGCTTTCGGTTTTATCTTTTTTACTGCGGCAATAACTGCCAGATAAAGAACATTTCTCTTATCATCAAAATTACGTAGTCCGGTAAGAGAAAACCCCTGACACGGTGGACCAGCTATTATTACATCTATCTTCTTATCCTTTGTGGCCCTATACATTTCTTTTAAAAATGAATTATCAGAAAGATCTGTATTCCATGCTTCAGCTCCGTTATGATTAGCTTTAAATGTCTCCAGAGCTGCGGGGTCGTTGTCAACTCCCAAAATTACATTATATCCCGCTTCTATAAACCCAAGCGACAATCCGCCGCATCCGCAGAACAAATCGACCACATTAAGATTGGCTTTCTCCATAACTTTTACCCTAACGATCTTATTAATCTCTTCACGAGCCTTTGATTCATGCCGATTGACTGTTTGCCGATTTCACATTCCCAGATCGAGATGATCTTATAGCCTAGCTCTTTGAGACTTATAAGATTTTCTCTGTCGCGCTTTATGTTTTTCTTTAATTTCTGCATCCAGAATCTTCTGTTGCTTTTCGGCTTAGTTGCGAATCTGCAATTCGGATGCTGATGCCAAAAACAGCCATTCACGAATATTGCAGCATTCCGATTCTTTATGAAAATATCAGGCTTACCAGGAAGATTCTTTTTGTGCAGCCTGTATCTGTACCCTAAAGAATAAAGCATTCTTCTTACGGCCATTTCAGGAATTGTGTTTGTTCCTTTAATGGCGGCCATATTTCGGCTACGGGCTTCTTTTGAAATTCTGTCCATTGATGCCCATAAATAAAAAATCCCTCGCCTTGTGAGCGAAGGTTTTAATTATATTAACGTGGCAGTTCCCCCTTCAAACGTACCACCTTAAATGTCATTATCTTTATATACCTATCCCTTATAAAAATCAAGTATTTTCTTAGTATCACAGATATAATTATATCACAATCTACACTCTACGAATATAGGTTTTTCGGTATATACAAAGTTATGCATCCCTGCCCGTGCGGCCATGATTAAAAATCTTCTCTTTGCATAGCCAGTTGTTCACCCATGTGCTCTCCATTTATTTTTTTGACATTATCAATCACTTGTTTTCCTAACGTTTAATGCTTCATCATATCCACAAAGGTGGGAAATTCCTTGTTTATCAAGCTCCTTTAAGATTTTCGGGTCAGTTGCCCGTATACCCTCTGCAGTAATAATACCTTCTATATCGGTTCCAACTGGGTAGACCTCATACTTGACTTTTTGGCCTTCTTTGAATACTTTTGATTTTATTCTCACAACCGTAAACTCTTTATTGCAATTACGGCAGTACCCTGACAAAACCTCGGTTTTGTTCTTATACATATCTGAACCTTCAACCTCAAATGTTAACTTACCACAGTCTACACACTTTATCATATGAACCTCCATCTGTAATACCCTGCTTTTCTTACATCATTTAAGTAAATCTTTAGGCGAAACCCCCAATGCTTTAGCAAGTTTAGCAATGTTTCTTAGGGCAATGTTCCTTTTGCCAATTTCAATTTGACTTATGTAGGTGCGATGAAGACATGCCAATTTAGCAAGTTTTTCCTGTGAAAACTTCTTCCCTTTGCGGTAATAAAGAACTTTTTTACCAAACTGCTTAAGAATACCAGGCATTTGCGCTCCTTTCTTCTACAATAATAATATAACCTATACGTTATTTAAGTCAACAGAATCCGAGTAACATTTTATTTTAATTATATTCCGCCATTCCAAAATGGTAAGGAATTAAATAATATATATAAAGCCATGAACCCCTGCCTATGCGAATAACATACTTCTGCTGGCACAAATTTGGCACAAAAAGTCTGAAATTTTAACATTTTTGCTTACCTAATCGAAAGTGACTCAATGTAATTGAACAGAAGTTAATCGACGAGAAATGCTATTTAGAGGAAATTACGATTGGAGTGGAATTTAGTTTTTTACAATCCCACCTTCGGCATTTTTTATTTTTCGGTAATTGTTGATATTGCGGGTTAATTAAGAAGAATTAAAAACAGCGGATCACAACCCTTTATTGTATTTGTTATAACCGTGGTAATATGTTTCTTTTGTAGTGCCTTCCTTATTTTCCTCTCTGGCTTTATTATCTTCCTGCTGCTTAATCTTGCGTCGATAAGCCATAAGACCAAAGAAAGTTATAGCCAAGGCTATCATAAGAAGTTCTATGAGAAAACGGTATTCCCTGGCTATCCTGGGTAACCAGCCTTCGAAATTTTGCATCAAATCAACTCTCTTGGTATGCATCAGTTCCTGCCACCTCTGCTCATTTCTAATCGCAGCCCTATCTTTCTTTTTTTGGTCGAGCGGCATTAAATCCTGTTTAAAGGTCTGTTCAGGTGGTTTAGGAAACTGATATTTAGGAAAATCTTTTTCTTTTATCAGGGTGTCTTGTTTTTGCATCATCTCCATATTCTTCATAGACCTCTCCAAATCATCCAGCCCTGTGTTATCGAAATCTTTTGAGAGGCAGAGCGTAAGGCCGTTTGTAAAGATAATCAGCCCCGCGCATAAAATCAATACAATTTTTCTCGCAATCTTAACCATTTATCGTCTGGACCTCAAATCTTTGGGAAGGAATACGCTGAATTTTGAGCCTTTGCCCGGTTCGCTCTCGACCTCAATTCTTCCTCTGTGCAATTCCACTATCTCTTTTGATATGGATAGCCCCAGCCCTGTGCTGTCAATATCGCCGTCTTTAGAAAAAGCCAGACCTCCGTATCTTTCGAATATCTTGGGAATTTCCTCGCTGACCATACCGCGCCCGGTATCTTTCACAGAAATCAAGATTTCGCCATCTTCGTCCCTAACGCTAACCATAACGCTGCCTCCGGAAATATTATATTTAATGGCATTACTCAACAGGTTGGACATTACCTCGAATATTTTATCGTGGTCCGCCCAGATATTCATCGGCGCCTTTGGCAAGACGAACTTTAAATTAACAGAATTTTTATTGGCGAGCGGCACAAAAGATTCTTCCGCCCTTTTTAACAGGAGATTTAAATCCATAAGCTCTCTCTTCATCCTGACATTGCCGGATTCAATCTTGGAAATATCCAACAGATTGTCTATCATCCTTACTAAACGGCCTATATTTTCAATGGACACAGAGAGCGACTGTTTCTGTCTATCGTTAACTTCCCCTAAAATCCCATCGCGCACCAGATTTATCCCTTCTTTTATTGTGGCCAGCGGAGATTTCAATTCGTGGGCAAGATTGGAAATAAATTTACTCTTTATTTCATTCAGCCGGATTAATTCTTTATACTGCTTGGAATTTCTCACCGAAACCGCAGCATGGTCTGCTATGGAAACCAATAATTTCAAATCGTCTTTGCTGAAACGCTGCTTGTCTCGCTTGTCGGTAATGTTGAGCACACCCACCAATTCATTTTTAATGACCAACGGCACGCTGAGCAGAGAATTCGTGGTGTATTTTGTGACGGACTTATAGGATTTATTTCTGAACTGAGGGAAATCATTGATATTTTTCACTAGAAGCGGTTTTAATTCCTTGGCCACCCAGCCGGCTATGCCCTGGCCGAGTTTAGTCCTTGCCTGCTTTATAATCTCTGCCTTAAGGCCCGAGGCGGCTTCGATTACGAGCTCATTCTTTTTCTTATCGATAAGCATCAAAGAGGCAATGTTGGCGTTAAATACACTGCATAATTTCTTGACCAGGGCCTCATAACACTCATCCATCTCTATAAGCACATTGACATCTCTACTGATGTCGTAAACAATATTTAAGTGTTTGAGTTTTTTCTGTAAAGAAGCACTGTCGGCCTTAAATGATTTCTTGCCGGCGTTAACCCTTCTTTTCCTTGTTTTTACCTTAACCATCTGTCCTCCGCATAGTATTAATTATATAATTATAGCTCTATATAACAAATAAAAAAACTTAATTTTTAAATATATAAACATTGCAAATGGACTTAAAGTGAAATTCTAAAATACCTTAATGTGTGATATAATACAAACGTTATGAAGAAAAGGCTTATATTTGCACTGCTGCTTATGGGTTTTACATCTTTGGTGGCACAGGTTCTTTTAATCCGTGAATTCCTTGTCTGTTTTTATGGCAACGAATTCACTATCGGCTTAATCTTAAGCAACTGGACCATACTGGTAGCTATAGGAAGCGGATTTTTCGCCAGGTTCAGTCAGAAAAATAAAATGCCGTTGTTATCTTACGGTGCATTGCAATGCCTGATTGCCTTTTGTCTGCCTTTTTGCATCTATTTGATACGCATTTTGAGAAACTTGTTGCCATTAACCGCAGGAGAAGCGGTCGGCATAATACCGGTATTTGCCGCCTCTTTTTTCATATTAATTCCTTTAAATGTATTTATTGGCGCGCAGTTTCCTCTGGGTTGCCGCATTTGGAAAGACCATACGCAAAGGCCGACGGAATCTGCGGGCTCAGTCTACATAATTGAGGCGATTGGTTTTATTATCGCCGGGCCGGTATTTACCTATCTGTTCATAACCAGATTGAATTCCTTCCAGATTGCTTTTATAATCAGTTTGCTTAATCTATTCTCTGCCATATTGTTATTGCAGAAAACACCGAGGTTTTTCCTGAAAAAAGTTTTGATTTATTTTATTGGCTTGGTTATCGGGATTGTGGCGTCGGCTACATCATCAAATTTATCCGGCCGCCTCAATAGTTTTTCCTTAAGAAAGCAGTGGAAAGGATATACGCTGATTAATTCCCAAAACTCTATTTATGGAAACATATCTGTAACCAAAGAAAAAGAACAATATACATTTTTTTCAGACGGTATTCCCATTATCACTGTCCCTGTGCCTGATATAATCTCCACCGAAGAATTCATACATTTTGGCATGCTCAGCCACGCCGATCCCCGTAATATACTTGTTATCGGCGGTGGCGCAGGAGGACCGATTGCTGAAATTCTCAAATATCCCGTAACGCACATAGATTACGCCGAGCTCGACCCTTTATTAATAAAAATGGTAAGACGTTATTCTACGGCTTTGACAGAAAAAGAATTTAATGACTCAAGGTTGTCGATAAAAATTACCGACGGAGTCAAATATATCAAAACAACTACGCAGCGCTACGATATCGTATTTATAAACCTGCCTCCCCCCGCTACTTTTCAGCTAAATCGTTTCTATACCAAAGAATTCTTTGCCTTGGCACAGAATGTCTTTGAGGATACGCACAGTATGCTCATATTCAATTTGCCGGGTTCTCTTAGTTACCTGAGCCCCGAACTGCAAAAGTTAAACCTCTCTATACTCAATACCTTAAAAAGCACATTTAAATTTGTAAAAGTTATCCCCGGAGACGCCAATTTATATCTAGCTTGCCAGAGTGATTTCAGTATAGATGCTAAGACATTCACTGAGCGGCTGAATAAAACAGGAATTTCCACGCGCCTGCTTACGCCTTTTCATATCCGAGAGCGCCTTGACAGGCAATGGCAGGATTGGTTTTATACTACATTGGCTAAATCTGCGGGCGTAAAAAATAACACATCGTTTTTACCCATAGGATTATTTTACGGCCTTAGTTATTGGGATGCGCTATTTTCGCCATATCTGAGCGGATTTTTTAAAGTAGTGGAAAAAGTTAATCTGAAAATTTTGCTTTTACCTGTCATCTTATTGAGCGTTTTATTTTTGTTATTATCTTATCTTTCTTCCCGTCTGAAAAGACTAAGCATACCCTATGCCATACTTACAACAGGGTTTCTTGGCCTGGCATATGAATTAATCATAATCTTCACCTATCAGTCATTCTACGGATACGTCTATCACCACATTGCGCTTTTGATTACTGCATTTATGGCGGGTTTAACTCTGGGCGGCTGGCTTTTGACAAAAAAAATCGCCAACATAAAAAATAAAAAAAATAATTTTATCTTATTTGAATCAGGGCTGATTATTTTTTCTCTGGCTATTGTGCCGATATTTATTTATTTGGAAAAGTCTAAATCAAATATTTCCTATGTCTTCTTCATCGTTTCTGCGATTTCGGGGTTTTTGGTAGGCGCGGAATTTCCGCTGGCTAACAGCCTCTATCAGATCAAAAATTCCACCCAGACTGCGGGAATCCTCTATGCGCTTGACCTTGCGGGCTCATGGTTAGGGGCTTTGGTTGTGTCTATAATTCTAATTCCCGTGTTGGGTCTCGCTCAAACCTGCATATTCTTAGCAGCAATTAAATTATCCAGTTTAATTTTGATTAGTTTATTGAAAAACTAGGAAGGCAATTAATTTTATTGCTAAGACCAAACTCCCGGTATGGGATAACCGCAGCACTTGCTCCTGCCCTGGCTGTCCAGATTAATTTCCAGAACCGCATAGCCGACCCGTCGGATAACCGGTTTTTTGCATTTGGGGCAATATGTGGATTCGGCAAGGTTGCCGGGGACATTGCCGATATAAACAAAGTTTAACCCCGCAGCCATGGCAATTTCCCTTGCCTTTTCTATGGTGGATACGGGAGTGGCGTAAAGATTGGTCAGTTTATATTGCGGTACGAATCGTGAAAAATGCACAGGCGTATCCGGCCCTAAATTTTCCTTTATCCAGACGCACATCTCTCTTATCTCGCCAAAATCATCATTCAAAGTAGGAATTACCAAATTGGTAATCTCAAGCCAAACCTTGTTCTTCTTCAATATCTTCAAGGTATTTAAAACCGCTTCCAGATATCCCTCACAAACGCTGCTATAGAATTCCTGCGTAAAACCCTTTAAGTCTATGTCAGCAGCGTCCAGATAAAGCGAAAGCTCCTCGGCCGGCTCAGGATTAAGAGAACCATTTGAATGGTACATATTTCTTATGCCCTGAATTTTGGCAATCTTGGCTGTATCTAACATATATTCATAAAATATAGACGGCTCAGTATAGGTATAAGCAATGGTAGGACAATTGTAACTTTTGGCTTGTCTGGCTACGTCCTCGGGCGGCATATAGTCATTTACCGTTTCTTCCGGACCATATTGAGAAATCTGCCAGTTCTGACAGTACTTGCATCTGAAATTACAACCAGCGGTGGCGATAGAAAATGCAGTAGTCGCCGGCAAGAAATGAAACAACGGTTTCTTTTCTATAGGGTCAACGTGAACAGCCGTGGGGTTTCCATACACGAGCGAATAGTGTTTGCCACCTTTTGGTTCTCTGGCCCGGCAAAATCCGCGCATTCCGTCTGAAAGCACGCAATTCCTGGGGCAGAGATGGCACTGTATGGTTTTCTCGTCTATCTTTTCATAGTACATTGCTTCTTTAGTATTGATAAACCCCATGCCCGCATTGTTTTCATTCGCCTGAACGCTGGTATTAAATAAATCCATAATCAAAGGCGAAACCGCCATTGTTGCACCGCTGTACAGGCAGAGTTTGCAGAATTGCCGACGAGACATTTGTTTATTAAATAAATTCCATTTCATATCGAAAACACCTTATTTTTTATTATAACATAAGTAAATTATATAAAATAAATTTAATTTTTACAGAATTTCTTTTACAGCTTCCGGAATCCTTACCGGCCTTCTCTGTTTATCAATGAAAACGTGTGTTGTATATGCGACAGCCAGGAGCTCATTGCTATCTTTACTAAAAATATCATAATCGAACCTTAAGGTAGAATTCTTTATCTGCGTAACCTTGGTTTTAATCACGATTATCTCATCGTATCTCGCCGGGGCTTTATATTTACAATAGGCCTCGATAACCGGCAGAGCCAATTTCTTTTCTTTTTCAATATTACGGTAATCTACGCCAAAAAAACGCAGGAATTCCGTACGGGCAATCTCTAGCCACACAAAATAATTCGCATAGTAGACAACTCCCATCTGGTCGGTATCGGCGTATGTTACGCGCACTTCCGCAGAAAATTCTTTACTCATAATCACTCCTTGTATTTTTATTGGTTTATACGGCGTAATCTCAACTGGCCGCAGGCAGCCTGTATATCCTGTCCGCGCGGTTGCCTTATTGTAACATCTGTCTTATTTTTTAATAAGTGATCCCTGAAGAATAACATCTCTAATTTTGCAGGAGAAAGAAAATCTCCCTGACCTGTGGCATTAAAAGGTATCAGGTTTACTTTACAATTTATACCTTTGGTAAGCGATATCAATTGACGCGCATCCTCAATCGTAGTATTAAATCCTCCTAAAAGCATATATTCAAAGGTGATTTTTCTCTTGGTTAATTTTGCAAACTCTTTTATAGCGGGAATAAGTTTTTTCAAAGGAAATTTTTTGTTTATAGGCATTATTTTGTCACGTTTTCCGTCGGTAGAGCCATGCAAAGAAACCGACAACTCTATCTGCAGGCCTTCCCGGGATAATTTCTTTATCCCTTCTACCACTCCCGCAGTGGATACGGTAATTTTCCTCTGACCGATATTAAAACCGTATTTGGCATTAATTGCGCGAATTGAATTTAATACAGTGTCATAGTTATCCAGCGGTTCGCCGATGCCCATAAAGACTATGTTGGTAATATCTTCTTTTGTATCGCTCTTTATAAAAAGTATCTGGTTTAATATCTCTGCCTGATTCAGATTGCGTACAAATCCCAGGGCTCCGCTGGCACAAAATTGACAGCTAAATTTACAGCCTACTTGCGTCGATAAACAGACGGTATTTCTTTCTGTGTGCGGGATTAACACCGACTCTATAATATTTTTATCTTCTAATTCAAACAGATACTTTATAGTTCCGTCTCTTGAGATTAATTTTTCTTTGAGGATAAAATTAGATATATAGAAAACCTTCTCCAGGTCTCTGCGTAATTTTAAAGAAAGATCGCTCATCGAAGAGAAATCACCGGCGCCTTTCTGATACAACCAAGAAAATATCTGCTGGGCGTGATATTTAGGATACTTTAACTCTTCTAAATGCCCCGCGAGTTCTTTTAAGGTGAGCGTCTTTATATCTTTTTTCATCGATAAATAATCAGCCGATATTTTTTAACTGTTTATTTAGGTCCCAGTCTTTGGGTTTTTTATCGGGTAAAAACCAACTGGCGCCATTCTCAATCCATTTTAAGCGAAATTTGCTGTAACTATCCTTACAATTTTCTGTATCGAAACCGAACTCGAAACCGCAGCAGGGACAAATCTCATAAGAGGGCTCCCGCGTTTCGCTGTAGGGCGGATCTTTCAAACCTTCATATCCGCAAACAGGACAAATATATTGTTTGTTCATTGCCTCAGCCAATATTTATAATTGGTTTTAAAATAAGTCCGGATGCGCCCATCCCCGGCCATGACTGCAAATTCACCGCTCTTTACTCTATAGCGCAAAATATCTCCGTTGGTTCTTGTTTTCCCCAAAACATTTTTTCCCGTCGAAGAATTTAACAGCGCCCTGGCATTATTCAGATATTCTTCCTGCGTAATATTACCGAATTCATCTTTATGTTTTAAATAATGTGCCTCTAATTGGCCCGGCGCAAAATCCTTGGCCAAGACAATAGATGCGGAAAACGCATTGGCTTGTGATTTTACAGAGACATTTGTGTCCTGCTGAGAACACGCAGCAATAAAAATAATGAGGCTGAAGAATAAAACAAACCCTGGTCTGCGCCTGAATAAATTAAATCTTCTCATTATGGATATTTTGTTTATATCGCCATTAATATTCAATATATGGCGAGTATTCTTCCAAATTTTTTACCGTTATATTTCTATTGATATGCGGTTTAATCTTAAAACAATCCTGCATCTTATCCAACAATAATTTAAATTCATAATTGCGCAACGACTCCCTTAAATCAATGTAACCGGAAGAATACAGGCAGGGAAATAATTTTCCGTCTTCAAGAAGCATAAGAGTATTACAATCAACGCAGAAAAATTCGGTTACAGAATTTATGAAGCCGATTCTGCCGCGGGCATCTTTAATGCGATAATAAGTGGCCGGGCCTTCGCAAGGATCTGTTTTATCAGAAATCAAAGACCCAAAAGCAAACTCGATATTATTCTTTACTACATAACCCGGTACATAAACGCTTCTAAAATTAGTTATGCTTTGGGAATTAGGAAAATATTCGATAAAACGCACATCCAAAGGATAAAGAACGCTCAGTGCAGCGAAATCCTCTATCTCGTCTGAATTCAGGCCTTTGTATAAAACGACATTTATCCTTATGGGCGATAACTCTGC
The DNA here is from genome assembly GCA_028711115.1 of Candidatus Omnitrophota bacterium. Lineage (GTDB taxonomy): Bacteria > Omnitrophota > Gorgyraeia > Velamenicoccales > JABMQK01 > JAQTSV01. Next base: position 200,253 of record JAQTSV010000001.1, on the reverse strand, counting down.
TTCTTTGGCCGCACATATTCCTTCCATTACCCTAGCCAAACCGTCAAAGCCGGTTATCTTCTTGAATTTTTCCTCATCCAATGAACTTAAAGAAATATTTAGCCTGTTTAACCCTGCTCCTTTTAACGCCAGGGCTTTATCTTTCAGATAAAAACCATTGGTCGTAAGAGATATCTGTTTAAGTCTTTTGGTAGAAGAAATCATATAAATAAAATCGAAAATGTCTTCCCGCAATAATGGCTCTCCGCCTACAATGCGTATATGCTCAATGCCTAAACGCGTAAACCCGTCTATCAACTTAGACATCTCGTCGATATTTAAGATATTTTCTTTGGATAATAACCTTTCTTTAAACGGGGAACAACAGAACAGGCAATTAAAATTACAATTATAATTAAGGCAGACTTTTAGATAATTTAATCTTTGGTTATGCATCCTTAAAATAAAAGGTAGGGCTATTGGCTAATAAGATTTCTAATCTGGGGCAGAGCTTTTTCTGCTTCCAGCTCTCCCTTCTTTATCAAGGCCTCTGTCTTAAAGAACTCAAACCAGTCTGTCCCAGGGACAATAGGATTTATGACTACATCCGCTTTACGGCAACTTTCTTTGGCCATGGCATATTCCATTGCTAAGATGCTATTAACCATTATGTCAAAAATACTATGGAATATAATCCTTCTGAACCAAAGGCGGATTCGGTAGAAAATCTTAAAAATAAAATTGCGTTTTTGCATGTCTAGCTTTTCTTTCTCCAGACAATACTTGTAATTTTTATATCCTTCCTGGATATCCTGAGGAGCCGGCAATACGTTTACGGCGATAATCTTTTTAATGCCTGATTCTGCTAAAGTTTCTACGGGAACCGGCTCCATAATCCCGCCGTCAATAATTAAATTATCGCCTGAGCGCACGGGCTTAAAGATTCCCGGTATAGCCACACTGCTTCTTACGGCATCTACCAAATCTCCCGAATCCAATATAACCTTCTCCCGCCTGTCTAAATTGCAGGCGACTACTTTTAGCGGAAGTTTTATATCATAGAATGTCTTATCGCCCATATGCCTTTTTAAAAATTTTGTCACCCTCTTGCCTTCGGCTATGGATGCCTTGGAAAAACAGAAATCAAACAATAATTTAAATACCTTCGTCTTGTCTTTGTTGTATTCCATCATGATCTCTTCTATCTCTTTGCCGCTTTTTCCGCTTGCCCAAAGCGCCGCTATCAAAGCACCGATGCTGACACCAGCCACCAAATCTATATGGATATTCTCTCTTTCCAAAACTTTTATAACTCCGATATGGGCAAGCCCCAGTGCAGCACCGCTACCCAAGGCCAGCCCCACCAAAACACCTCCTATCTGCCTGGCTATTCTCCTTATCGCCCTGGCGTATTCGGAATCCGGCTGTGTCAAGACTACTTTTATCGAAGATTCATTTATCTTATCTGCGGCATCCCACCACACAGGAATATTGGCAAACACGTCATGGTCTAAAATCCGTACTATTTCATCATGCGCAATTTTCTTGGAATCTTTTCTTTCATTCAGAATGACTTTAATCTTTTCCTGCGGGTATTCGACATTTTTGAATAAATCAGACATTAGTTCTCTTGTAGATTTTAGGTTTTGCTCATCATAATCTGTAATTACATGGACAGCGTCGGACTGTGTTAAAGCTTTAAATACAACCTCGCTTCTCTCCAGTGGCAGATCCACAATGACATACTGATAATCATTCGTAAGCAGGCTTAATACAGAACTAATCTGCGTAGTCTCGCCTGTTTGCGGACTATGGACAATATCTAAGAAATCTATGTCTAAACCTGGGTTTTTAATAATAAATTTATTAATCACATCCTTTTGTAATATTGAATATTTTAGATTGAGAGGATCATTTGCTTTCTCAATATTTAAAATCTTAAACATCTCTTTATCGCTATGGCTGATTTCTACAAAAATAACCTTTTTGCCGGTTTCTCTTTTTAAGCTTATAGCCAGATTAATCGCATACATTGTGCAGCCTATGCCGCTTACTGCGCTGTATACAGAGATGATATTGCTTCTCACCGCACCTTTTAAATAATCCCTGGTTCTGATTTGTTGCGACAAAGTCATACTAAGGCCTATGGCCAGCTTGGGCATTTTCTTTAAAATAAAATCAAAATCATCTTTTTTAATCCTCAGAATCAAAGAATCATTAACCACTTCTGCATTTGCCGAATGCGTCTGGGTTGTTAATAACGAACTGATTCCAAAATACATTCCACAGGTCAAAAACTCCAATACCGTTTCTCTGTTATCTTGGAATCTTGACATCTTCACTCTTCCGCTGATAACGCAATAGAAAGCATCCGAAGGCTCCCCCTGCCGATAAATCAAATTTCCTTTTTTATAACTTACAACTTCGCTCTTTTTGGCTATTAAGTTTTTTTCCGACCTTCTAAGATGGGAGAATATAGCGGCGTAACTGAGGATAAACGATTTGCTGACATCTGTCTTTCTTATTAAAAACATATTTAATATTTAGGTATGTTTATTTTTTCTGTGTTAGTCGTGAATAAATCTCCGCCTAAATGAAATATCAGCTTTGTCTTATTAATCTGCCAGGTCTCGTCGAATAACCCTTCCTCTGCGCTTGCATAAACTGCTTCGCCTATAAACAAACCGTGGTCTCCGATATCCTTTATATCGCGCAAGCTACATTCAATATGGCCGATGCATTCTTTAATTATCGGCGTTTTAATGAGCTGTGCGGCTTTCTCGGCGGTTAATTTTGATTCTTTGAACTTATCGATTTTATTTCCCGATATGCTACCGCAAAAAACCACTTGTTTTAAAATATCAATACTGGGAATATTTATAATAAACTCCTCGGACTTTTTTATGAGCTCATATGAAAGATGGCTCTTGGCAATAGCTATGCCTAAAAGCGCGGGGTCTCTGGATATAGGCGTATGCCAGGCAAGAGTTATGATATTATTTTTATCCTTGTATGAGGAAGTCACTAAAATAACTCCTCCTGCATTAACAAGACGGCTGGCTTTGCTTTTGGGTATCTCTATTTTCATATCAAAATTAAGGAAGAATACTGAAAGGAATAAGTTTTTTTACTACTAGAAGAAATCTACCACCTAAGCTGTAATTTGGCAAGATAAATTTATGCTATGATAAAGGCTTGTTTTACTTTTTGACAGACATTTTCTTCTGCAGAAACTCCCTGAACTCTTGGGGATATTCAACTTTTGCCGTACCGGCAGAACATTTATCAATATTACCGATTATTGTGGGTATTAACCGGAAAGGGATGCTTACCAAAAGCTTATCTTTATCCATTTTACATAGTTTTCTCGCCGTATAGTCCTGAAAAGAAACATTAACTTCTGAGCTAATCAAAGGATACATAATAGCCATTCTGCAGGTAGGACCGCCTATTTTAATCTTGGGAATAACTCCGTCGATAAAAGTAACGAATGTAAGCAGGCGGCATGCCTGTTCGGGATTACAGACAAAAACCACAAGCTGAGGCTGGGAATCTGTATTTTCCAAAGGAGACAGGACAAAACACATATCTTTATTGTCTGGCACATCTTCTATCTGAGAAAGCAGCTTATCCAGTGCCTCATAGGAAGAAAATAATTTCTCCCCCTCCACAACAAATTGTTTTATCATCTTGATAGCTTTAGGATCATCTATCTTCGAAAAACCTAAATGCCAATTTGCGCCGAAACAGGCGTTGTTTTCTCTGCACACCTCTGAGGTCTGACCTTTTGCAGCATCAAGGATAGCGCGGCATATGCGCACTTTGCTCTCATCGGCAGATACATTTTTAGCCTTTACACATCTTATAGCAACAGGGCTTGTTTGGAGATTAAATATTTCTTTAAATATTCTGGAATATTCCTGCAATTGGCTCTTGTCCATAGTTTTCCTCTTGTGTTATTTATTTTATGACACTATAAAAACATTCGATAAATGAAATTATTGTGCTAGTGCTTTGCTGTAAATTTTAAACTTTGCCTTTTTTACTATATCGCTGGGCCTGGATTTCCAACGGCTATGGATCCAGAACCACTGTTCTGGATTTTCCTTAATCCATCCCTCGATTATCTTGGTAATCTTTGCCGCGTTTAAAAGAACTGTTTCCCTTGTATCACTTGCCTTTTCTAAATTATACGGCTCTAGGATTTTAATGCAGTGTTTACCCATCCCTTCTCTTATAATATATATCGGTAAAATTACTGCCTTTGTCCTTAAGGCAAACACTATTGGTCCGACTGGCGTAGCCGCTAATTTACCAAAGAAATCCACCCACACCCCGCCTGTGCCAAAATTCTGGTCCATCTGAACTATAACCAATTCGTTATTGCGTAAAGCCTTTATGGTCTTGCTGACTACTTCTTCCCTGGGATAAGATAGTATCGTTTTAACTCCCCCCTGAACACACATATCGTAAATATGCTCTCCTGTCCGGGGGTCCCTTATGGGACGGAGGATTACACTTACCGGATAATTCTCCTTCGCTAATTTTAAATCCATTAAAGGGAAATTACCGAAATGCGCTGTAAAACCTATAACGCCTTTATTTTGCTTCAAGGCTTCTTCTAAATATTGACGGCCTTCTATTCTTACATTGTTTAACCTGTATTGATTCTTAAGAAAGTAAATAGTTTCAATAACACTGCAAACCATGAGTTTGATAGATGACTTGGCAATATTTTTTCTTTCCTTAATAGTTTTATAAGGAAAAGCTACATTTAAACTCTGCGATGCCACCTTTCTGTAGTGTGGTACTACCAAATAAAATATACTGCCTAAAAAATAACCTATAAAATAATTTAGGCGCAGAGGTACACTGCCGGTAATGGAAACAAATAGCCTTAAGAAAAACAGACCTATTTTTCTGCCCAATATTCTTCTTGTGTTTTTATTCATATGCAGACCATTATTATAGATTATACAACAAAAAGAGGAAGAGATAAATCTTCCTCTTTTTGTTTAAAGACCGCATTCCAAAATCACAGAAGTTAGAAAGTTATCTTAAGCTGAGTATAAACCTGGTTCGCGTCGCGAAACTGACCATTGGTGTCATATTCGCTGCCATAAAAATAGTGTGCACCCACTGTCCACCACACATTATCTTTTATTTCGTAAGTTATTTTTGGGGCGAGCCTTCCCTGGTTATCATCGGTAAGACTCCATAAGATCTCCGGCTTCAAACGCTCGTGTAAAAAATCAGTGGATATCTTTAGCGTAAAAATATTCTCCACCTGATCCTGCGCGCCGTATGTATAAGAGTTCAAAGGATACTGCGTCGCCGCGGTTATGCCTTTATCTTTTATTTTTGCATCCTGCATTATATACTGGCTGAATTGAAAACTACCTACCCAGTTTGTAAAGAATGTTTTATCAAAACCAATCAACCAGAATATATTATCCCAGCGCTTAAATCCACTGGTAGAAGCAGTTGTGGGATTGCCATAATAAATTGGCTCATCATTATAATAAGCAAAATCGCCTCTCATCGTTACACCCTGCATAGGGCCGGGATTTGTAAAAGTTTTATTCATGGAGCCGCCGTACATCCTCCAACGCTTGAAAGAACGATTAGTAACTGTTCCTATTTGAAGGGTCCTGGCATTATAGTAGTAACCGTTAAGAAAGTTAAGCGTATATGTCAGGTCACCAATCCTGTCTTGCCATTGTAACCCAAAAGTAGAATTGTCAAATTGCTTGCCGGGATACCTTGTCTGTACATTAAGGTTATACGGAATTGCTATACTGCCAAATACATTGGTTGATCTGAAGGCAAAAGGAGCATTCGGGGGAGCGGCTGTTGAACCTTCAAAATCCGGGATAAACAAAAATTGCAGGTTGGCATTGAGCTTCGGTGAATAATTAATATTTGCCATCCAGAGAGGTATACGCATATCAGCCATATCCGGGAGCCAAAATTCAGTCAAATCAACCGGATTAACCCTGTCTAAAATAGTAATACCATCTGCCTGACCCCAAGCAACCTGTTGTTTACCTAATCTTAAGAACCATGGACCATTTGTATAATCCACGTAAAAATCTCTTAACCAATTGCTACGCTGATCATGACTCACGTAGAATCTATCGCAATCATATTTTTTGTTCCAATCATACGCAGAGTCATACCAATAGCGAGTCTTCATAAAAAATACCAAGTCTTGACCTTTGATATCGTACTCCCCGGACAACTCTAACATATTCTTAAATTTAGAAAGAGTTGAACCAGAGCCATTTACAGTCAATGATGTTTCGTTTTTTACATATCCTGCGAGCGTAAAGTTTCCGCTAGAAAGCTCTGCGTACGCAGGTAAAGATAAACCTGTCATTAATAACAAAGTAATTAAAATACGTTTGAACATTGTAGTCAATCCTCCTTTCTACCAACGTGAACGGCTAAGTGCTTCTTCAGTAAATTCTTGTTCGGATAAACCTTTGTCTATCTCTACAGTGTTATTAACAATAACTGTGCGATGTTCAGATCTCAAGTCTTCGCCTTCTAAGAACATTTGTATAGGATATTCTTTTCCGTCGACGTTATGAATCTCATACCATCTGAAGATATACTGGAATTTATTGCCTTTGGCATCGTATTTTTCTTCATAGATATTTGTCCCGTATTTTTTGTCAACCCAAACCAGCCTCTTCGCATAATACCAGTTTGCGCGCTTGGGAGTTGCTTCTATAACATAGCACGGAGTATCTTTATAGTATGTTTTTTTGGAAAAATCCGAGGTGTAACCTGTGAAATTTGCCTCTTTAACTATTTTATACGTTTCATCTTCAAAGCGTCTTGTAGATATATCTTCCACAGTAAAATCCGCTCCTAAGAAAGAATCATCTGCTTGCGAAGCGGAAATCTTTCTTACCTTCTTTAACGAAGGCAACCATAACCAGACATCCTGTTGTTTTTCCGGATTAAGATATGTCCAGGATAAGTTTGCCAACCCCTTGACTTGTGTAGGGCCGGTGAATACAGTTAAGTCTTTATAGGCAATACCATCGGATTTTCTGCCCAGATTGATTCTTTTCCTTGCAGTTGACCTTTCACGGGTAGAACCTGATTTTTCAATAAAGTAGGCCTTGCCAGTATAAGAAACATCGTGAGCAAATAGCGTGTATTTGTTAAAATATTTAATCTGCATAATCTCATTTGCTGTCATACCGTCTTTAGGCTTGTAAACATTAAAATATCCGAGTTCTCCTGCAAATAGACAACCCCAAGCCAGGGTCATCATTGCCAAAACCAAAAACATCGTTCTTTTCATTTTCCTCCTCCTTTATTTCATTAAGAATTTAGGTTTAACCGTCATAATCATCGACGGAATAACGACCAGTGTGCCTATGGCATTGAAGAATATAAAGAATGCCAAGAGGGCACCTAGCTTTGCCTGCATTAAAATATCGGAAAACATCCATGTAGCTATACCGATCGTAAGTGTCAATCCTGTAAAAAATACAGCCTTGCCAGATGAAGACATTGTTTTAACTAATGCATCCTGTAATGAAACGCCACCTCCTTCCTTTAGTTCATCTTTGAGTCTTGATACTATGTATATACCGAAATCATCGCCAAAACCAATCCCTAAGGCAACCATGGGAATCATCTCGGCAGTCAAACCAATCTTTAAAAAACCTAAAATCCCAAAAACCAATAAAGTCCTGAAAATAAGCGGAATTATCAAAAGCCAGCCAGACACCAAAGAACCGTATGCAAACACAAGGCAAAGGAATACAAGCCCGGATGTAAACAAAGAATTAGCCGTAAGCATAGTAGCGACTATCTGGTTTACCGCAGCCAGCATACCGATTGCCCCGCCGGCATACTCAAATTCTATATTTTTTTCTTTGTGATTGGATTTTATCCATTCTTCTGTCTTTTTAATCACCTCATTCATCGTCGTGGCTTTATGATCAATAAGGTCTACCTTGATATTTGCGTATTGATAATTATAATTGACCACGGGGTCAAAATCTCCGGGAAAACCCGTCAAAGAATACAGGAATAAATATTCGGCGATAGTTGCATCTTGATCAGGTATCCTGAATTCATTCCTTTTGCCTGCGAACATCACCATATTCATACTCTTTATATATTCGACCAGCGAAAGCGTGCGGCCTACGCCTTTTACTTCTTTTTCTAAATATCTCTGCAGGCCATCGATTTCTTTAAGGGCACTGCTGCTTAATAGTGCGTCCTGGTCTTTGCCTTCTATAAAAATATAATAAGGGTCTGCTGTAGAAAATTTTTCACTAATAAATTTCTCTGCCTGATTATAAGAACTACGCGGATAAAGCAATGAAGTCCCCGGCTTTTTATCGCCTACTTCCAATTGTTTCATGCCGATTAAGGCAACGCCTGTAAGAATTAAAAATGAACCGATAACTATCCAGCGCGAAGTTTTATTTACGGCTAATTTAGCAAAATAGCCAAGAATTTTGTTGGTAAGTGTTGCGCGTTCTTCCTGCAATATTTCTAAACGCTTGGGCGGTTTCATAAAAGAAAGCAGATTCGGTACCAAAATAACCGTGCTAAAAAATATACTCAATATCCCAAATCCTATTGCCAAGGCAAGGCTTCTCACCATTTCAAGAGGAACTATAAATAAGGTAAACGGACCGATGCCGTCGGTAAGCAAACCTGTAAAGGCAGGCACAAACAGCGAGTGCGTGATATGTATGGCTGCCGCCTTGGAATTCATTTTGTGTTTACTCATGTATTCATAGTAACGCTTGATAAATTGAACTGAATGGCTCACGCCCAAAGCAAATACCAAAGACGGTGCAAGAATAGTTGAAGGCGTAAGCTTGTATCCAAACATAACCATAAGGCCCAAACCCCATAACGTAGCCATGCCGGCTGAAATCAAAGGCAGAAAAACTCCGCGTTTACAATGAAAGAAATTATATAAAACAAAAGCCATGACTATTAAAGTAATCAGGGAAAGACCTGCCATGCGCGGCAGATAATAATCCAGCCAGCCCTGCAAAACAGGCTGACCTGCGATATAAATATTATGATTTTTGTCCTCGAATTGTTTTTTAAATCCCTGAAGGGTATTAAAGATATCTCTGGCTGAAACATCCGATTCAAAATCTGCCTGAATTAAAGTGGCCTTGAAATCCTTGGATACAATCGGACCATAAACCAAGGGATTTCTTACAATTCGCTCTCTGAGAATATCCAGCCCTTCTTGTGTCTGGGGCGGATCATGCATTAATCTCTCGGTAACAAATCCTTCCTCATTGGCCTCTACATGTTTAATTTTCCTTGCTGACAAAGAAACAACCCGTCCCGCATTTATACCCTTGATTGAATAAAGTTCGTTAGTAATCTGCCAGACCTTCTCCAAAGTAACGGGATTTAAGATATCCCCTTCTTTTATCTCAATGGCAATTGAGGCCTGGTTTAACCCGCCGAATATTTTGGTTAATTTGTTCTGTATCTGCAGATAAGGATGCTTCAGGGGATAAAAATCGCCGAGGTTTGTATTAAAGCTGATATTTTTTAACTGATAGGCAAAAAACAGACTGATAATAATACAGAGAGCAAGAAAACCGTATCTGTACCTTATCAATCCGTGGCTGAACCAATGAATAAAATTGCCAAAAATTTTCTTCATTATTTTATTGTGTTTAAATCGAACTCTCGTTTTAATTCGTCTATATTCAAAAATTTATGAAGTTTTTCAACTCTATGCATAAGATTAACTGCCTTGGCATTTAAATTTGCGCCTGTATTGTTAAAACGGGAAAAAATTACAAGCTCACCGTTAATACAATCAGCTTGCGAAGAATACCCTGCATTGATAATTTGCGAAACAACTTTATGCATTTGTTCTTTACCTAAATTGCTTACCTCCTGAGAAAAAGACTGCGCTGCTTCTTCTATGGACATCTGCGTTAACTGGCGCAATTTATCCAACCCAAAATCCGGCAAATTTGTAAGTTTTATTCCGGCGCCTTCCAATATCTGGAATCCTTCCTTTAAAAGAAGAATCCCCAATTTCGCCATATCTAAATCTGCAAATGTCTCCTGTGCATTCTTTCCTAAAAGCGCGGGGATGCAGTTATACAAATTGACAAATAATTTAGCCCACTTTACAGACATAATGTCGTCTACCACAACCATCTCAAACGCCAAGGAAAGCTCTTCTGCGATTTCTTTTATCTTGTCATCATTGGCAGAAAATGGCCTGCCGATATACCACTTGCCCTCTTTTCTGTAATTAATCAGATTGGGTTCTGCGCAAACCGCATCGAACATAACCACGCTAGAAACGATATTTTTTTCTCCCAATATCAAAGAAATTATTTTCTCCGCCCTTATGCTGTCTTGCGTAGTGAGAATAATTGTGTTCTCTAAAAAATTATGATTTTTGTGGATTATTTCTTTAATCTGATCAACGCTAACAGTTAAAATAACCAGATCTACTTTTTGATTTAGTGTTTCTCTGGTATCTAAATCAATAAAAGTAGTCCCTTTGGGGCTTTCTACTTTTAATCCATTTGACCTGATTAGCCTGCGTTCCTCGCCGGAAGCCACCATAAAAATATTTCTCATTTTAGATTTTAAGTAAGCGGCAATAGTTCCGCCTGTGGCACCTGCGCCAAAGACGCAGATATTCATCTTGGCGGGAGGAAGCTGCGGCAGGACTTCTTCTTTTACCTCCGGTTTTTTTTCTGGCTTGAGCTTACCTAATGCCGGCTGCCCCTTTGAATCCTTACCGCCGGTCTTTGCCTTTTTCTTTACAACAAATTTTTGCGCACTCATTGTAATTTATATTGCTCTGAGTTTAACAATTTATTTCAGCTGAGTTTTGTCAACCTTGCCCACTCTATTTTTGGGAAGCTCCTGCCTGAATTCTACGATATGCGGCACTTTGAAATGGGCGAGATGTTCTTTGGAAAAATAACGGATGTCTTCTTCTTTTAGGGCAGCTTCTGGTTGAAGCACCACCACTGCCTTTACCACTTCTCCACGCAAATTATCAGATACGCCTACAACCGCCACTTCTTTAACTAAGGGATGCCTCGCAATCACAGATTCAACTTCGCCTGTATATACTATTTCACCTGAAACTTTTATCATTTCTTTTTTTCTGCCTAAAATATATAAAAAACCTTCCTTATCAAATCTGCCTAAATCTCCGGTATAAAACCAACCATTGCGCATAACTTTCTTGGTTTCGTCTTCGTCTTTATAATACCCTTTCATTACCACCCAGCTGCGCACTATAATTTCACCTATTTGGCCCGTCGGTAATGTTTTACCACTATCGTCAACGACTTTTATATCTACCCAGGGCGCAGGTTTACCGACGCTCTCCAATTTCTCTGAACTCATAGGAGTGATTACGCATGGCCCATAAGTCTCAGTTAGCCCCCAGCCATTTAAAAAATAAGCATGCGGACAATACTGATGGAATCTGCGCAAAATTTCTGGATTATTGGGAGCGCCAAATACATCTACCCAGCGGATACTGGAAAGATTAAATTTCTCAAACTCTTTAAGGTGTAAAATTGCATAATACATCGAAGGCACCAAATAAAAACAAGTTACTTTATATTTTTGAACATTCTTTAGAAATTCCAAAGGATTAAAGCGTTCCATTAAAATAAACTTATTGCTGAAATAAACTCCGATTTGGATATACATCAATCCGGCTATATGAGAAAAAGGAAGCGCACAAATCATGGTGTCATTGTTAGTTATGTCCACGAAATGGCCTATTGCTGCAGGACAGGCATCGAGATGTTTATAGGTAAGCATTATGCCTTTTGGCCTGCCTGTTGTTCCTGATGTATATAGAATCAAAGATAAATCATCATCTTTAATATCCCTTGTTTTAAATTCAGAGTCAGAATGTTTGATTAAATCATCGAAATAACGGAAGCCTTCAATTTTATCGGTAATCAAGACAATGTCTTTTATGGTCTTAACGTCTTCTTTCAACTTTTTAAATACCCCTATATCCTTTGCTTTGGCTATAACGTATTTGGCTTCGCTGTGATTCAAACATGTTGCCATTTCTTCCTCGGTGAACATAAAATCTAAAGGCACAACCGTCGCACCTAAACAAAATAGCGCCAGATAACTATAAATATACTCGGGCCAATTAGGCAAATAAATACCTACTTTATCCTGAGATTTTATGCCTAAACTGGCTAATCCATTGGCCAGTTTAAAAACCGTATTTTTTAACTGCTCAAAAGAAATAGATTTGTCTTGAAAAATTACGGCTGGTTGCTGAGGAAAGTTTTGAGAATTTCTGGTTAGGAGAGACTCTATATCCATATTAACTTTATAAACTAATTGCTCTTAGTAAAATTTAATTAGTAAAATTTTACTATCTTTCAACAAATGTGTCAACTGTTATTTTATCTGATATAAAACCTATTGAAGAATAATGAGATAGGTTATATTTTATTCAGGCGAGAAATTAAATTAGAGACAAAATTTATCTCTGTTTTAATCAATTCCAGGTTATGTTCAAGAATGGCTAACAGATGAGGTGGTTTTTGACTGCGGATTTCAGAATAAAATTTCAAAAGATTCAGCTCTATTTTCTTTAAAATCCTGAGCCGCGCTTTAAGCTTTATACGAACGTTATCCGAATCTAAATATGGTAGAAAAAATAATGAGATATCTATGCCAAAATAAGGCCGCTGGATATGGAGAAAACTCTTATCCAATAAAGCGCTGAAGCGTTCTTTGCCTTTCTCTGTGAGAGAATATACATATTTATCGGGGCGATTTTTTGAAGCCGTTACTATCCTTTTTACTATTCCTTTCTTCTCGAGAGCAGTCAAAGAATAGTATATCGACTCATATCCCAGGCCTGTAAAATAGGTAAGAAAATCGTTAATTTGTTTTCTGATTTCATAACCATGGCGGGGCTTATCTTTAAGAAGACCTAAAATCACTAATTCCTGTTCTAATTTCATCGATTACGAAACCTGCTCGGAGATTACTCCGATTTTGCGGAATTTATCGTAACGTTTATTTATAAGTTCGTCTTTGGAGAGGCTGGATAATTCCTCTATATTTTTCTTAAGCGATTCTTTGATATTCTTCGCTGTTGTCTGCGGATCGCGATGCGCGCCGCCTAACGGCTCTTTGATTATCTCATCGATAATGCCGAACCTTAATAAATCCGTGGCTGTCAATTTAAGCGCCTCTGCGGCGTCGCTGGCCTTATTGCTATTTTTCCAAAGTATGGCAGCACAACCCTCAGGAGAAATTACAGAATAATATGCATTTTCTAAAACGCTTATTCTATCTCCTATGCCTATACCTAATGCTCCGCCGCTGCCGCCTTCACCGATAACATAAATAACAATCGGAGTTTTTATCTTTATCATTTCTCTTAAATTCCAGGCGATGGCCTGTGCCTGGCCTCTTTCTTCCGCGCCAATGCCGGGATATGCACCCGGCGTATCAATAAATATCAATATAGGCAGATTGAATTTCTCGGCTAATTGCATCAGGCGCAGTGCCTTGCGGTATCCTTCGGGATGCGCACAACCAAAGTTGCGATAAATATTTTCCTGCGTATCGCGGCCTTTCTGATGACCCATAACCAATAACCTCTGAGTTCCTATTTTAACCAGGCCTGCCACGATTGCCTTGTCGTCTGCAAAACACCTGTCCCCATACAACTGGATAAAATTCTCGGAAAGCATATCAATATAGTCCAAGGTATAAGGCCGTCGAGGATGGCGGGCAATTTGAATTCTCTGCCAAGGGCTAAGGTTTTCAAAAACTTCCTTCTTGAGCGTATTGAGTTTGTCTTCCAGCTTCTTAATCTCTGCAGACAGATTGATTTTTCTATCCTGATCAGAGTGCTTCTGCTGGAACTCTTTAAGCTCCTCTATCTTTTCTTCCAGCTCGGTTATGGGTTTTTCAAAATCTAATCCATTCATCTGTTTACCCTATTCGAAAATAAATTAATGCTCAAACACCGATGGCGGTTGAAAATAAAAATTTATGATTAATCGACGATTGTTACTTCTGTATTGACGGGCACAAGGCTGTATACTTCTTCTACATCGCTGTTTCTCATGCGTACACAACCTTCGGTTATTTGCTTGCCAATTTCATCCGGTTGAGTGGTACCGTGTATGCCATAGCCGGGGATATCAAAACCCAGCCAGCGCGAACCGAGGATATTCTCAGGGCTGGAAGGAGGAATCTTTTTGCCATCTTTATACCAGGGTGGATTTAATATCTTGTTTACAATTTTATATGTGCCCACCGGAGTGCAATTATTCTTACCGGTAGAAACATTATAAGTCTTTATGACTTCATCATTAAATTTTAGAAGTAAAATATTCTGTGATTTATCTACGTAAATACTGAATTTTCCTTTCAGAATCTTCAGCTTCATCGCCGGATATATCATATTATCTTTTATGTTATTTGCCTTGATAATTGAATCTACGGTTACGTTAAAATCCCGGGAAATGTCTATGAGCGTATCTCCGGGCTTTACTTCATAAACTTGCGATTGCTCGTTGTTAACTCCGGAAAGGAGTATTTTTATATTCAAATCCTCCAGTTTGGCTTGCACAGCACTCATCTGTTCCGACGACAAAGACATATCCATGACTTTTTTGTAAATTTCTTTTGCCTCTAATAAACTGTTGTGTTCCGTAAAGGCGTCTGCCTGCTTCAGATATGAATCGATATTTACCTGGGCAGTCCCGTCCTGCGCCCTGCTTGTCATATCTCTTTTAATGAATCTTGGCAAAAGAACGGATATCAAAACAACTAACAAAATAGCAATAATAATTAAGAAACGCGGTTTCATTTATATCCCTTTCTATTTTTGAAGAATTATGGCGATTAATATACCTATAATTGAACCCACTATCACTTCTACCGGGGTATGGCCGATGAGCTCTTTTAATCTCATCTCGTGGATTCTGCCCTTCCAGTAGATATCTTCCATCACCTGATTCAATATCTTCGCCTGGCTTCCTGCTGAACGGCGCACTCCCTGCGCATCAAACATCGTAACTATGGCAAACACGATTGCCAGAGCAAATATGCCCGAATTAAAACCGTAGTCAAATCCCGAAGTGATTGCTAAGGCGCTGGCACCTGCTGCATGCGCAGAAGGCATACCGCCTGTTCCGATGAACCACCTGAAGTCGAATTTCTTTGTTCTGATTACTCCTAAGCTTACTTTTATCAGCTGGGCCAAACACCAAGCAAAAATAGTCACCAAAAACAAATGGTTTAACTTTAATTCGTCAAATATACCTCTTACGTGAATATAATTAATCATCTTGGGTAAAAATTCTTAAAAAGTGGTTTTTCTTGACGCTTTTCCGCTGATATGTTAAGCTACATTATATTATAATTCAATAAAATTGCAAGGATTTTGTAATTGTTGATTCCTCTTTATTCTCTGAAATCAGCATATTTTGCTACTTTAACAATCCGCAGGGCCATAAACCTTAATTTCTTTAAAGACTGAATCATGCGGAACAAACCGCATCGCCCCAATCAGTCTTATTCGCAGATAATAAATTAAACAGTAGATAAATTTTAACAAGGGTAAAATGTTTTCAAAAATAAACAGTTTCGGCATTTTGGGCATTGAGGCCTATGCGGTAGAAATAGAGGCGGATATTTCCTCTGGTCTGCCGGTGACTAATATCGTAGGGCTTCCTGATGCCAGCGTAAAGGAAAGCAAGGAAAGAATAAAATCCGCCATAAGAAATAGCGGCTTGCGTTTTCCTTCGGAAAGAATTACCGTAAATCTTGCTCCTGCTGACATAAAAAAAGAAGGTGGCAATTTCGATCTTGCCATAGCCCTAGGTATTTTGGCTAGCTCAGGACAGATAAACAAGAATCTGCTCGCAGATTACATAGTGCTGGGCGAATTGTCTTTGGAAGGTAAATTAAGGCCGGTTAAAGGCGCTCTGCCCATAGCGATGAAGATGCGTGCAGGCAGAATCAAAAATCTTATCCTGCCCACAGCCAATACCAAAGAAGCTGCATTAATCAAAGGCATAAAAGTATTCGGCCTGGATTCAATAAAAGAAACTATAAATTTTCTGTCTAGCGGCGACGGGGTATTGGAAACCAAAATAGACATAAACGAAATTTTAAACAGCGTACAAAGATATGACGTAGATTTTTCCGAGGTTAAAGGCCAGTTGATGGCTAAACGTGCTTTGGAAGTGGCAGTTTCCGGCGGACACAATATACTTATGATCGGCCCGCCAGGCAGCGGCAAATCTATGCTAGCCAAAAGAATCCCTACCATAATTCCCGATATGAGCGAAGAGGAGATTATTGAAACTACCTGCATCCATTCATCGCTGGGGCTTATCCCTGAAAAAACAGGACTGATTTTCGCCCGGCCATTCCGCGCCCCGCACCACACAATATCCGACGTGGCTTTAATAGGCGGAAGTTCTATACCGCAGCCCGGCGAAATAAGTTTAGCCCATAACGGAGTTCTGTTTTTAGATGAATTACCGGAATTCCACCGTGACGCCTTAGAAGCACTGCGCCAGCCGCTGGAAGATGGCTGTGTACATATTGCGCGCGCAAGCAAATCCCTGACTTTTCCTTCGCGTTTTATGCTGGTGTGTGCGATGAATCCCTGCCCCTGCGGTTATTTTACAGATTTAAAAAGGAATTGCCGCTGTAATTCCACAAAGATTGAAAAATATCTCTCCAGAATTTCCGGGCCGCTCTTGGACAGAATCGATATACATATCGAAGTTCCTTCGCTGGGGCACAAAGAGATAACCAGCCCGCAGCAAAGTGAATCCTCACAAGAAATCAAAGAACGCGTCAAAGAAGCACACAAAATCCAGAAACAAAGATTTACAAATGAAAATATTTACTTCAACAGCCACATGAATCACAAACAAATAAAAAAGTATTGCCACCTGGACGAAGAAACCAACGAACTGCTCAAGACCACAATGGAGAGTATGAATTTTTCCGCACGCGCCTATGATAAAATATTAAAAATCTCACGCACTATTGCGGATTTGGATAAAAGTGATAAAATAGATTCTAGCCACATATCTGAAGCCATACAATACCGCTCTTTGGACAGACAGTTGTGGCTATAAAAAGGAGGCTTTAATGCCTAAAGATCCGTTTATTTCCATTATCATGCCGGTAAAAAATTTTGAGCGCACGCTGGATAAAACATTTGAATACTTAATGCGGGTGGATTATCCGCGCGACTCGATGGAAATAGTCATCGCCGACGGCGGAAGCAGCGACGGCACAATCCCTCTAATCAAAAAATACCAGGAAAAATATCCTTTTATAAAACTTGTGGAAATCCCGAATTGCCCTTCTCCTGGTTATGCCCGCAATAAAGCGCTGGAACACGTAAAAGGGGAATTCCTGTTTTTTACCGACGGAGATTGCGCGCCTTGCAAAGAATGGATTTATGAAATGTTAAAACATTTTCAGCGCGATGAAAAAATCGGCATTGTGGGCGGCGAGGTTTATACCCTAAGAGTAGACAAGGATAACCTTGTGGAAGCCTGGTGCGAACACTTCCGTTTTAATATGGTTTCGCCGCGCTACGGATTTATAAAAGAAGGTTACTTTCCGCTTTTATCCGATATGTATCCCACACAGATTGTCGGCCACAGAGCATATTTCTTTGTCACGGCAAATGTGTCTTACCGTAAAAAAGCCATTGACCAGGCCGGTGCAAAATTCTGGGATAGGCCCACGGGCGAGGATATTGACTTTTGTTATCAGATACAGCGCGCTGGCTGGAAATTATATTTTGCGCCTAAGGCAAAGGTAGACCATATGCACCGTGCAAATTTACAGCAGCTTTTAAAGGTCTGGATTACTTATGGCGCGGCGCACCCTCCGCTTCTGGATAAATACGCCAAAAGGCGCATGGAAATAATCTTACAGCTAGAAAGGTCAAAACCAAAAATAAGTTTTCCTTTCCCTATAAAAGGTTTTATTTATCTGGGCAATTTTCATCTGTTTCAGATATTCGGTCTGGCTTGCCTTTTATTTTTAGCGGCCTCGATAAATAATCCCGCGTCTTTAGCTTTAAAAATACTATTGGGAATATCTTTTTTATATTTTATTTATTTTACCTATCAATTCATAAAGTGGTGCATACCGATGGAACCGCGAAAGAATTTATGGGATTGGTGCAAGATGAAGTATTTAACAAATCTCTACTTCATCCGAGGCGGGCTAAAAGGAAGTTTAAAATATAAAACGTTCTGTATCGAACCGAGTTTTTGAATTATTACCTATCTTTGATTAAAGATAGTGCTTCTGACCTTGTCTTCTGATTATCCTTAAATATCCCTCTCACAGCACTTGTCACGGTAAACGTCCCGGGCTTTCTCACCCCGCGCATGGACATACAAAGATGTTCCGCTTCCAAAACTACCATAACTCCCAGAGGTTTTAATTTTTGCATAATTACGTCGGCGATTTGCGTAGTCAGCCTTTCTTGGACCTGCAGCCGCCTAGATAAAACATCGACAACGCGCGCAATTTTGCTTAATCCCGTCACGCGCCCGCCTTTGGGAATATAGGCAACATGCGCCTTTCCGATAAACGGAAGAAGGTGATGTTCGCATACAGAATATAAAGGAATACTTTTTAAAAGAACTATTTCATTGTGCTTCTGTTCCAAAACAACCTCTAATTCTTTTTTGGCATCCTGTTTAATCCCGGAAAAAATCTCCTCATACATATCAGCCACCCTTTGCGGAGTTGCTTTAAGGTCAGTCCTGTTCGGATTTTCGCCGATTGCCGCTAAAATTTCTTTTACTGCTTTCTTAATTTTATTTTTATCCATTTATTCCTCCAATTCTATTTGCCGATACAGAATTCCGAAAATATTTTATCTAATATAGCGCTATCTACTGCTTCGCCTGTAATTCTGCCTAAACAATCCAGCGCCAGTTTTAAGTCCAGGGCCACAAATTCTAAAGACAATTCTTTTATAAAACTGTTTTTTGCTTTATCTAATAAATCCCTGGCCTGTTTTATCTCGCCAATCTGGCGGGCATTGGTAGTAATCAATCCCTCGCTGGAAATAACTTTTCCCTTATAAACAAAACCCGCAATTGCTTTCTCCAATTTATCGATATTTTTCTGTTTTAACGAAGAAACCGAAACAATCTTTTTGAATTCTTTCCTTATCTTACCTATTTGTATGCGCTGTGGCAAATCAATTTTATTTAAAACTGCAATCACATCTTTTCCTTTTAATTCTTTGATAAGATGAAAATCTCTTTGAGTTAACTTTTGGCTTGAGTCAAATACAAGTAACACTATATCGCTAAGCGCGATTGAATTTTTTGCCAATCTTACTGCGTGGTGTTCTATCAAATCTTTGGGTTTAACCACTCCTGCTGTATCGACTAATCTTATGCCGACTCCGCCCAAATTTATGAATTCTTCGATTATATCACGCGTGGTTCCGGCAATAGGTGTAACAATCGCCCTTTCTTTTCTTAAAATCGCGTTAAGCAAAGATGATTTTCCTACATTTGGCCTGCCGCAAATTGTAACTTTTATTCCCTCGCGGAAGAAATTTGATTTCTGGGAATCCAAAATGATAACTTCCAATTGCTTGGAGACATTATTTATTTTATTTACCAGGATTTTACGGGAATTTGTTTCTATATCCTCCTCGCAAAAATCAATATCCGCTTCAATATGCGCTAAAATATCTATAAGTTCTTTTCTGATTGATTTTATTTTATTGGATAAGCCTCCGGATAATTGCTCGACTCCCAATTTTAAGGCGGTATCAGTCTTTGCGCGGATTATATCCAAAACCGCTTCTGCTTTTGCCAAATCAATGCGGCCATTCAAAAATGCCCTTTTGGTAAATTCACCGGGTTCTGCCAGCCTTGCACCGCAATTTATAACCAATTCCAAAATCTTTCGTAAAGATACTGCTCCGCCGTGCGAACTTATCTCCACGATATCTTCACGCGTATAAGTTTTTGGCGCGCGCATCAACGTCAAAAGGACTTCATCTATCGGTTTAGCCTTATTTCTTATCCAGCCGTAACGAATAGTGTGCGACTTAAACTTTGATGGCAAGATTCCGTCTTTTCCCTTAAAAATCCTATCTGCGATTTTTAGGGAACTTCCTCCGCTCATCCTCACAATCCCAATCGCGCTCTCGCCGATTGGTGTGGAAATTGCTACAATTGTATCGTCTATTTTGGTATCCATTTTCTCTGGCTCTTTATCTTATCACTCTGCACTTGTTTTCTTTCCCGCAACAATCGAGATATATTTTTCTGCCGTCTGGTTATACGTTCGCTACCCATTTATTCCTCACATATTCTTATAATCTATTCAGATACTCTTGCATAGATTGCACTACTATCTATTCCTTATCTCTATTTCATATCTTTGTTTTCTCTCAACATAAAAATTTCTGCCCCAACCAGTAACCTTGCCATCTTCAAAACAAATTGGAGTAGTATCAGAATCTGGAATTGAACCACTGTCCGTATATTTAGTCAAATATATTAAAAACTCAAGAGTGTGCCCATTTGGTAAAGCATATGCTTCTCTATTATAAGGATCACCCATCACATTAATAACTTCTTTTTTTGTCATTCCTATTTCCAACTCCATTAATTTCTTTCTGTTATTATCTATGCTCCAAGGCAAAGAATTCCAATAGGAAGCACACCCGCTAACTAATATTACAGCAACGAATAGATAAATTAGTTTTTTCATATACCCTCCTAACGCCTTTTTTATAAAATTTCCCTTGTCTCTCCGCACAAATATAACGATCCCGTTACTAAAATCACATCGTTTTTGTTTGCTTTAGCCTTAGCTACTTTCAGGGCCTCTTTGGAATTCTTAGTCAGAATTTGGGAATTGGTTTTAAAATATTTTAATAAATCTTTGGGTTCGGCGGCGCGGGTATTATCTGCTTTGGTTAAAATTATGTTACGCGTAATTTTTTCTACCTCGCAAGATGTATCTTTTAGCTCCTTATCTTTGGCAATGCCAAAAATCGCCCAGATTTTTCTGCCAGGAAACTTTTCTTTTAGCGCTTTGCTTAAAGCTTTTACTGACGCGCCATTCTGCGCTCCGTCGATAATAATCGTTGGTTTCTTGGAAATAACCTCAAATCTCGCCGGCCAAAGGCAATTCTTTAATCCATTTTTAATCGCGTCTTCTTTTATATCGATACCTTGATATCGCAAAGCCTCAATAGCGCAAATAGCTAAACTGGCGTTGGCAATTTGATGTTTGCCTAGTAATTTTATGTTTAAATTTTCTAAATTATAATTTAATCCTTTATAATCAAATGAATTCTTTTTTACCTTGAATTTGAAATCTCGCCCTTCGTAAAACAAAACCGCGTTATTTCTTTGCGCCATTTTTTTAATTACATTTAAAGCGGTTTTATCCTGATGCGCGCTTACAGCTAAAGTTTTTCCGTTTAGAGATTTCTTATTTTCTTTTTTTATAATTGAGGCCTTTTCAAAAGCGATTTTTTCCAAAGTATTACCCAATAAATACGTATGTTCTAAACTAATCGGCGTAAGTATGGATACCAGTGATTTGCATACATTGGTCGCATCCAATCTTCCGCCGAGACCTGTCTCTAAAACCGCAAAATCTACTTTTTTGTCTTTGAAATATTGAAATGCTATCGCTGTATAGACTTCAAAAAAAGTTAATTCTCCGTATTTCGAAGTTTTATTAAATTTATCTATTTTAGGTTTTAATCCGGAAACTAAACCGAGAATATCTTTTTTTAAAATCATCCCTTCAAAATCATCTAATTTTTGAATTTGGGATTTGGGATTTGGGATTTGCTTCGGATTTCGGATTTCGGATTTCGGATTTAAGATTCTGATTCTCTCCCGGAAATCATTCAGATGCGGCGATGTGTATAAACCGATTTTGAAACCTGCCTCTTTCAAAATAAAAGCTGTGAACGCCGAGGTTGAACCTTTTCCTTTTGTGCCGGCAACGTGAATAACCTTTAAATCATTTTGCGGATTGCCGATTAAATTAAGAAAATTAATAAACCGCTGTAATTTAAGCGGATAACCGTAAGAATAACTGGAGATTTTTTCGTAATTAACGAATGAATTCAGGTATTTTATTGCCTGAGAATAATTCATAGGTGAGTAAACTTATCCGGCACTGCGAAACCTAGTGCTTAAAGTGGCGGCAGCCGGTAAAAACCATGGCAATGCCGTGCTTGTCGGCTTCTTTGATTACAGCCTCGTCGGCGATGGAGCCGCCGGGCTGGATTATTGCTTTAACTTTTGCCTTTGCGGCAAGTTTTATATTGTCTTCCTTCGGGAAAAACGCGTCGGAGGCAAGCACCGAACCTTTGGAATTTTTGCCCGCTCTTTTTGCGCAGAGCATAACGCTGTCAACTCTGTTAATCTGGCCCATGCCCACGCCGACTGTCTGCAAATTTTTGGCAAACACAATGGCGTTGGATTTTACGTGCTTTACAACTTTCCAGCCAAACAATAAATCCTTCCATTCTTTCTGCGTAGGCTTTCTTTTTGTAACGACTTTTAATTTATCTTTATCCAAATCTAATAAATCATTCTCCTGAATAACCACTCCGCCGTCGATACTTTTTATATCCAGGCCCTGTTTGGGTTTATTTAATTTTAATTTAAGGACTCTGAAATTTTTCTTCTGTATAAGCAGTTCCAATGCGTCCTTATCGTAATCAGGAGCGATGACGCATTCCAGGAAACCGCTGGTATTTATTTTTTTGGCTGTGTCCAAATCAACTTTTTTATTTAATCCGACAATGCCGCCGAATGCGGAAAGTTTATCCGCAGACCAGGCCTTAAGATAAGCCGTCTTTATGTCTTTGGCGATAGCAACTCCCGTGGGATTTAAGTGTTTTATGACCACTGCTGCCGGCTCGTCGAATTCGCGCACAATACCCCAGGCTGCGTTTAAATCCAGAAAATTATTGAAGGATAATTCCTTGCCGCTTAATTTTTGCGCATTTGCCAATGATTCGTCCAAAACCTGCGGGTCTTTGTAAAGCGCTGCTTTCTGATGCGGGTTTTCTCCGTAACGCAAATCCTGAATTTTGGAAAATTTTAAATTAATTTCTTTGGGAAATAATTCGTCCGCCTTGCCTTGGGCTAATTGCCGGGAAAGATATTCGTAAATTTTCCCGTCGTAATAAGAAGTAAGTTTAAATACATTCAAACCCAGTTCTTTTAAAAGTCCGTCGGAAATTGCGCCTTGATTTTGCTTTAATTCCTGGATGATTCTGGAATAATATTTTGCATCAGAGACAACCGCAACCGAACGATAATTCTTGGCAGCAGAACGTAACATTGACGGCCCGCCGATATCGATATTTTCTATAGCTTCTTCCAAAGTTACGCCGGGCTTTTTTATAGTCGCCTCAAACGGATATAAATTAACCACCACCATATCTATGGGCTCGATATTATGTTCTTTGATTTGTTTTAAATGCTCGGGGTTGTCGCGAAGCGCGAGTAATCCGCCGTGAATCTTGGGATGCAGCGTCTTTACTCTTCCGTCGAGCATTTCGGGAAAACCCGTATGTTCGGATATTTCTTTTACATTTACGCCTGAATTTTTCAATAATTTTGCCGTGCCGCCTGTAGAAATAATTTCCACGCCAAATTTGGCTAATTCCTGTGCCAATTCCACAATTCCACTTTTGTCTGATACGCTGATCAATGCGCGCTTAATCTTAGCCATCTTTATCTCCTCCGTTGTCTATTTATTCGTTCTGAAAATAATATAATCGCCGTCTTTGACGATATAATCTTTATTCTCTAATCTTATCTTGCCTTCGTTCTTTGCCTGGTTATAATGCCCTGTATTGAATAAATCTTCCAAGCTCACCACCTCGGCGCGGATAAAACCCTGTTTAATGTCTGAATGGATATAGCCCGACGCATCAAATGCATTTGTGCCGTTTTGTATAGACCAGGCGCGCGCTTCTTTTTCTCCGGCGGTAAAGAAACAAATTCTACCCGAGGCATAGTAGATTTCCTTTAAATCCTTGTCTTCATCAAAGCTATCTTCATCTTTAATAAGGTATACGGGAATAACCGTAAGCAAAGGAAAACCTCTTAAGATTTTCAGTTCTTCCTTGCTTAGGTGTTTAAATAAAAATTCCTCTTTTTCGAGAATCTCTTTCGCCTTGGAAAAAAGCGTCTTTTCCGCGTCGGGAATATCTTTGGTGAGCCTGTCCTGGACATATTCCAGATCAGACAAAACAAGGTCTGTTTTTTTGTCTTCTTTGGAAAACACCACTTCTGCGTCTTTAACATCTTCTACGGAAATAAATTCAATCTGCACAGAAGTGACTTTTTTGGACTGAAACATTTCTTCCAGGCGGTCCAATCTTTCGTCGGGTACGTTTTTTTTGCCCACAGGAAAATTATCCAAACCATATATGGCAGCCTTCATCTTTCCTGCTCCGCTTTTCTTGTCTGCTGGTATTTGGCGATAATTTCCTGGGCGATCTTCGGCGGAACTATTTCGTAATGAGAGTAACTCATGGAATATGTGCCTCTGCCGCCGGTCATAGACCTTAAATCTGCCGCATAGCTAAACATCTCAACCAGAGGGATCTGGGCTTTCAGAACCTGATATTTGGAACGCGAATCCATGCCCATGACCCTGCCACGGCGCGAATTGACATCTCCGGAAATCTGGCCCATAAATTCTTCCGTAATCAATACCTCGACATTCATAATTGGTTCGATTAATACCGGGCTTGCCTCTAAAACTGCCTTGCGAAAAGCCATGGCACCGGCAATCTGAAAAGCCATATCTGAAGAATCAACCTCATGATAAGAACCGTCATATAAAGTGACTCTCACATCCACAAAAGGATAGCCGGCAATTATGCCTTCGACCATTGCATTTCTTACGCCTTTTTCTACTGAGGGAATATAATTTCTGGGTATTGCGCCTCCGACAATTTTATCCACAAATTCGAAATCTCCTCCGCGTGGCAATGGCGCCACTTCCAGCCAGACATCGCCGTATTGTCCGCGGCCTCCGGATTGCTTTTTATATTTTCCCTGGACCTTGGCTGTCTTTACAAGCGTCTCTTTATAAGGAACTTTGGGAGTGCCTAAATCCACCTCTACATTAAACCTCTTCTTCATTCTCTCAACCATTACATTTAAATGCTGATCGCCCATCCCCGAGATTATCATTTCTTTTGTCTGGGCATCGCGCGTTATCTTAAAAGTTGAATCTTCGCTGGTGATTTTGGCCAAGGTAACTGAGATTTTATCTTCGTCCTGGCGAGTCCTAGGTTTTATGGAGGCGGAATATATGGGTTCGGGAAAAACTGTGGGCTCAAACAAAACAGGATTATTCTCGCTGGATATGCTGTCGTTTGTGCTGGTGTCTTTTAACTTGGCTATGGCGACAATATCTCCGCAGGAAGCCTCTGTAATGGGCCGCTGTTCTTTCCCCTGCAGACAATAAATCTGGCTGAAACGCTCTTTGCTTTGTTTTGTAACATTATAAAAACTTGTATTCGCCTGGAGCTTACCTGAGAATAATCTTAATATGGAAAGCTGACCCACATACGGATCAGCGACGGTCTTAAAGACAAATCCTGCCAATGGCGCTGATTCACTCAACTCAATTTCTTTTTCCTGATTGCTCTTTGCGTCCTTGACCTTCGGCCTGGGCCTTTCCAGAGGGCTGGGAAGATACTCAATAATTGCCTCCAAAACTTCTTTAACGCCTTTATCCGAAATGGCACAGCCGCTAAATACAGGATAGACTTTTCCCTGGGCCACTGCGGTTTTCAAGGCCTTCTTTAGTTCGTCCTGCGGAATTTCTTTTCCTTCCAGATATTTTTCCAATAACGCATCGTTACTCTCGGCGATTGTTTCGATATTCTCTGCGGACAACGGCTCTTTAATCAAAATGGCTTTTTTAGAAAGATTATTTTTTATCTCTGCAAAAGTTTTGTCTAAATTGGTGCTTTCTTTGTCTAATTTATTGACAAAAATCAAACGGGGCAGATTTAAATTGTCCAGCATTTCCCAAACGCGCTCGGTGCCCACTTCTATGCCGCCAAAGGCATCTATTATAACTATTGCCGCGTCCACTCCCCGTAAACACGACACAACCTCGCCGATAAAATCCGCATAGCCGGGCGAATCTATCATCTGAATAAAATGGCCTTTATATGTAAGATTCATTACGCTGGATGAAATAGAAATCTTGCGAGCCTTCTCTTCCTCGGAATAGTCACTGACGGTATTTCCTTCTGCAACAGAACCTTTACGGGTTGTTGCGCCGGCAAGTGACAATAAAGATTCGCAAAGCGTGGTCTTTCCTGCCTGCGAATGAGAAACCAAAATAAAGTTTCTTTTTTTGTCGGGTGAGAAACCTTCCATAGAAACAAATCTCCTTTCTTACCAAATAGTTAAAACCAATAAAAGGCTTACCTAAATATATAAGGAAGGAACAATGTTAGAGTGCTTATTATATTAGAAAAGCAAAAATCAGTCAAGAAAAGTTAGTTTTTTATACTTAAGGGGGGAAATTATACCAAGAAACAGCCAAGGATTGAATCTACTCTATATATGTATAGATTTTCTTCTTGTAATTGCGGAATGTGTATCTGTCTTTTGCTTCTGAAATAAGATAATTTGGCCCCACAGGAATCTTACCGCCTCCGCCGGGCGCATCCACAACATAAGTAGGCACGGCATAGCCGGAAGTATGGCCTCTTAACTTCTCCATGATATTTATGCCTACGGATATAGGCGTACGGAAGTGCGATGTGCCTTTTGCCGGGTCGCATTGATAGATATAATAAGGGCGCACGCGGATTTCCAATAGTTCGTGCATTAGTTTGCGCATAACATAAGGCCTGTCATTTACGCCCTTAAGCAATACTGTCTGGCTGCCCAAAGGGAATCCGTTATCGGCTAATATATCACAGGCAAATTTACAGCGCTTGGTTATTTCCCGGGGGTGATTAAAATGAATACTAATCCAAATCGGTGAATATTTTTTAAGCATATTCACCAAACCAATAGTAATTCTCTGCGGCAATGTTACCGGCGCACGCGTGCCTATACGTAAAAATTCTATTTGGGAGACGGAACGCAACTTCTTAATAATTTCCTCCAATACATTGTCTTCCAACATAAACGGATCGCCGCCGGATATCAAAACATCCCTTATCTTACGGTCGGAACGGATATAATCTATAGCTTTATCTAAATTATTCCGGTCTAAAATATTTCTGCCTTCACCGACCATTCTGCGTCGAGTACAATGGCGGCAATATGAAAAACACATCTCTGTAACCAAAAGCAACACCCTGTCCGGATAACGATGCACCAACCCAGGCACAGGAGAATCTCTGTCTTCTGCGCAGGGATCTGTCATCTCATGTTGCGAAATTTTTAATTCTGATTTTACAGGTACAGCTTGTTTGCGTATAGGGCAATTAGAATCGTCGGGATCCATTAAATTTGCCCAGTACGGCGTAATCGCCATAGCAAGACGGCCGTGAGATTTATTAATTCCTTCTTCCTCTTCGGGGGTTATTTTTATAAGATGTGATAATTCTTCCTTTTTACAAATACGATTTTTAACCTGCCAGTGCCAATCTTCCCAATCAAGCTCCGATACATCTTTCCATAAATCAATACGGCGATAATCGCCGATAACGCTCTTTTTTAACAATGCCGGATCAATGGTAGATTGTTGTGTTTCTGCCGCGATATTAGATGTTGACAACTGGGCCTCCTTTAATTTAAACCATATCTTAGTAACGCCGCATCAAGAATTTTATTAATAGCTTTGTTGTAATCGTAACCTACGACTTGCGGAGATAAGTTAAATACATCGTCGAAAGCAAGAGAAGGCAAAGGGTTTATTTCCAAAACATAGGGATTATTATTTTTGTCCACTCTAAAATCTACTCTGCCGAAATCCAGGCAATCCACCGCTTTATATGCACGCACGGCTAAATCTCCAAGCTGGCTTTCCAATTGTTTATCAATTCTGGACGGGCAAAGATAGTCTACATCCGGAGACTTCACCATTTCGTAAGTGTAGATTAGCTCTTCCAATTCTGTTATACCGCTAATGGCCAACTGGACAGACGGCAGGGCTTCTGGTGGCGAATTGCCGATAATAGGAACTGTAATTTCTTTCCCGGGAATAAACTGCTCGATAATAATAGGCGCGTTATGATATGTGCCGAATAAATATTCTGATTTTTTTTCTAGTTCTTTTCTATTGTGAACCACCGAGTCGTTAGCAAGCCCCTTAGAAGTCCCTTCCTGGCGCAACTTCACAATCAGAGGAAATTCCAAATGGTCTAAATTGACAAGATCCTCCATCTTTTTTATGCCTACGCATCCGGGCGTGGGAATTTTCTCGGCGGCAAAAACTTTTTTTGCCATTACTTTATCCAGTGCCAAACTCATGGTCAGGCCGTCCGAACCGACATATGGAATGCCTAACGTTTCTAATATAACCGGGATTTGCGCCTCGCGATTTCTCGAACCAATCCCCTCGCAAATATTAAAAATTATGTCCACTTTCAAATCCGGCAACATTTTTAATAAATTTTTTGCGTTGCCGATAAGGATAACCTCGTGCCCGCCGGATTCTATGGCAGATTTTACTAAATCTATAGTCTGCGGATTGTCAAATTCGGCATTAAGATCTTCCGGATCGCCGACCTTTAAGGGAAATTCACTTTTTACATTATAGGTAAAACCTATTTTCTTTGGCATATGAATTAAAAAAATAGGGACTCTCGTATTCGAGTCCCTCAACAAAATTTGATTTTATTTAATTTTTCCCTCCCGGATAAAATTTATTTTCTTAAGAAAAAATTATCACACTACGATACCATTGTCAAGATGTTTTTGAATATTTTTCAGAAAAAATCAAATATTTTTTAATTATTTTCACAAAGATTTACCGATGAATTGGGCTGAAATCGGATTTTTTATTTTCGGCAGGGATTTTGTAAGTATTATCTGCGTGTAATTACGCCTATCTTGGGGCAAAAACGGGATATTTTACAGCTGCTACACAAAGGGCTTAAGGGCCTACAAACATTCTGCCCAAAGGCAACCAATAAATCGTTATATTCTATCCAAAACTTCCTGGGCAATATCTTTCTTAAGTTCATTTCTGTATCAAAGGGTGTTTTGGTTTTAACTATCCCCAACCGATTGGATATTCTGTGCACATGTGTATCCACACAAATGCCGAGTTTACTAAAACCTAACGTCAAAACTAGGTTTGCAGTCTTTCTGCCTACGCCTTTCAAAGAAAGCAGATCCTCCAAATTGTCCGGAACCCGGCCGCCAAAACGCTGAATCAATCCCTGCGATATTGTTTTTAAGGTGCGTGCCTTTACGCGATAAAATCCTACGGGATAAATTGTTCTTTCTAATTTCTTTAGCGGGATTTTTATAAGATCTTCGGGACTATCGGCTATTTGGAATAATCTTTCACTTGCTTGATGCGTGGTTTTATCCTGCGTCCTTAAAGACAAAATACAGCTAATCAACACAAAGAAAGGTTTATTATATCTTTGTGATATTTCTGTGACAGAAGGCCTTTTAAAATTGCGGTAATAATTTCTTAATATGATTATAATCTTTGTAATATTTTTTAAAGGCATGGGATTCTGGGGTTAGCCTGATTTAAGACAGTTTAATACAAACAAAGCGATAAACACCTTAAGATGCGGAGAAAAATAATTAATTCGAATACTATTGCCTCTTATTTAAAACTAAATCAAATTTAATATTTCTCCTGATTAATTCTTCCTTAAATACGGCTGTGGATTCGAAGACAAATGCATCGATATCTAGTTTTTTGGCGGCGTTTACCAATTCAGGACGATCATCTGTATAAATAATCTTTTCGGCAGGAATCTTCAAATAATCTATAATCAACTCATAAATTTTCAAATCCGGTTTACGCAGTTTCAGTTCGTAAGACAAAAATATATAACTAAAATATACGAAATAATCCTTGAATTGCTGCTGCAGATATTTAAAATGCAGTTCGTTGATATTTGATACCATGTAAAGACTGTAATTATCCTTTAGCGATTCTACAATCTCGCGCATCCCCGGATGCGGCGTAAATATTTCATTCCAGATAGGCACGAATTCTTCATAGCTAATTTTTGCATTGAGCCTTGCCTTAAGCTCCTGAAAAAACTCCAAGGAAGAAATCAGGCCTTTCTCGAATCTGTCTGTGAGGTCGGAATCAAAAAATAAATCATAGATATTATTTTCGTCCAAACTGCAAAAATGTTTCATTCTTTTAACGGCGATATTGTGGTCGAAATCGATTAGAACTCTGCCCAAGTCAAATAAAATTACACATTCTTGTGTCATAATAATTCCTTTAAAATTAATTTATCCAGTGCGAGGCGGTTAGATTTTGTCTTTTTTGGGGAATAGCCCAAAACAACTGCAGCCATCAAATCGTACCGCAAGCTTATCTTCAATGACTTATTAACCTTTGCTTTCCTGTTTAATATTTCACCCAGCCAACAGCTGGAAATGCCCAAATCCAAAGCGCACAACAGCATATTTTCTATGCAAGCGCCTATCGCCTGTGTATCTTTAAGCAGGTTATAGCTATTCTTTTTATCCAGAAATACCAGAATCAAACAATCGGCCTGTTTTATTACGCGAGAATATTTTGTAAACTGCGAGATTTTTTCTTTTATGTTTTTATTCTTTATAACTACAAACCGCCACGGCTGGTTATTCAAGCCCGACGGAGCCCAGCGGCCGGAATCTAAAATTAACCTTATCTTATTGATTCCCACGGGCTTATTTAAAAACGACCTTGTACTTCTTCTTCTCTTTATTATCCGGGAAATTGACATGTCAGGATAATTTGGCGAGGGCTTTTTTTGCAGAAATGCCTTTTTTGATACCCAAAAGTTTTGCGGCCTTTGATACATATTCAACTTTCTTCGATAAAATATCCTCGGGTTTTTTAACTCCCGTAACAATACAGGCTGCTTCATTTAACCTGTCAGGAATTTTTAAATTCAGGTAACCGCACATAACATAACCTTTTCTTGCGGTGATCAGGACAATATTTGCCTTCTGCAATTTTATTGTAAAACCTGTAAATTTATTCTTACCTATCTTAAAAACCGACTTTTTAAACATCAGTTATTTTTCTTACCGGGTTTTCTGAATAAATCCAGGAATCTGTCTTCATATTCTTTATAGATACTCCAGTGGTCTAATTCTTTTTTTAGTTCGCTGGCCTGGGAAATATCTCTCCTGGCCTCTTCGAATAACTGCTCAATCTTCTTTTTTACCGATTCGGGAATTTTCGTATAGGCGCTTAAACTTTCCTTTATCTTTTCTATCTCGTCGCTGCCAATGGGTTTTTCCTGAGATTCCGGATCTTTGAGAAAATCCATAAACTTCTCAATCTCCTGACTTATCAAATGTGCGTGTTCTTCTAGTTCCGCATACTCAATCCTTACATTAATTATTTTCGTCAAAACCCTTAAGACGGCCAAAGAAGATAAAGGATTTTCTATCTGGATGGTATAAAAAGGAATCTCGCCTAACAAACATATACCGGGTATGTTAAATTCCCCGGACACGCCTAAAATCAAACCGTTGAGTCCGCTGATCTGGCCTGTAGGCATAAACTGCAGCGGCAGCTGTTTTAATTTCTCAAGCAATTCTTTATGTGTGGCCACCGCCCATACCCCCGGTTTTTTATTATGCTCTATGGGCGAAGGCAGGGCCGCAAATGTAAAAACCATTTCTACATCAAATTCTTTGATGAAAGAAATTATCTGTTTTGCATATTCATAACTCTTCTCAAGCAGAGGCTGGGCTTCGCTGATAAAAATAATCAGGTCATTTTTAAGCAGTTTGCTTTTATAAAAATAAAATTTGCCTTCGGGTATTTTAGCTGTAGTGATTATCTGATTCTGAATTTCAACACCCTGCGGCTGGAAGAAATCTTCGGATTTAAACACAGCAAACTCTTCTGCCTTAAGTTTGTCTTTTAAAAATGTGGCTGCCTTTAAAGCCACATCACCCATGCCTGGCCAGGCAGCAATAAAAAAAGTATTTTTAAGTTTCGGTTTTTTTAATAAAGTAATGTTTTTCTTCATATTAATGCATGTCCTTTATTAATTCTTCGACTGCCTCGGATATTAAATCCCATTTTTCCTGGGTGTGGATTGTGAACTTCTGTTTTCTGTGCCACCTTCCGTCTTTTTTCCTCTGCCACATATATAATCCAATATTACGTTTACCCCATGACTCCACCAAGACTACAGCCAACCACCACCCGGAACCCTTTTTAATTGTGCGATGATCAATGACCTTCAAAGGGCTAACTATGGGCAGAACCTCTGTCCTATCGTCTCTTGCAGTCATAGCCACCTCCTTTATGAGCCCGCCATATTTATTGACGGGCGAATTAACTCCGCCCAAAAAAGGCGGGGCGTGTTCACCTGACGTATTTATCAAAAACAAACAAAAAATTCCTAAGCATATTATATCCCAGAATAAGATTATTAACAGCTACATATTCATCAGTTGCGTGTGCGCACTGCGAACTGCCAAAACCCGTCGCTACGCAGGGAATATTATATTTATCAAAAAAAGTCATTACTGTTGCGCCCTGGCTGCCTTTTAATCTGTATTTACCGATAGCGTTTGTTGACGCCTGTTTAAGTGAATACACTAAAATATGATCGGTTCTTATCTGGGAAGGGGCCTGCAAGGCTGTAATTTCGAATTTAAAATTTTTAGTTACGGATCTCACTTTATTTTTTATACTTGAGATAATTTTGTGTTTATCCATACCCGGAAGAAATCTCACATCTAATTCAAATTCACACCAATCTGCCACCATGTTTACCTTGTCTCCGCCCCGGATGGTACCCACATTGATTGTCGGCGGCTTAAGCAACCTGTGTTTTCTGTATGGAAATTTAATTTTTTTAATCTTGTTAATCACTTCCAGCGCAATATCAATTGCGTTTATGCCTCTTTCAGGATATGCACCATGTGCTTTCCTGCCCAAAATACCGATTTTAATATGCATCAGCCCTTTTTGGGCAAGAATAATATCAAATTCATCCGCGTCCAATATTAAAGCATAGGTCGGCTTTATTATTTTCCGTTCCAATAAAGGCAGCAATCCGTGCTGGCTTCCTGTTTCTTCGTCGGCCGTAGCCGCAAAAATTATATCATAGTTCAGTTTGATATTCTCTTCAGCCAGGTTCCTTAAAACTTCCAGCCCTACGGCCAAATTCCCTTTGCAATCTGTGGCGCCACGGCCATAAATTCTATTTTTATGTATGCGTGCTGCCAAAGGCGGATATTTCCAGTTTTTTCCGAAAGGAACCGTATCCAAATGGGGCGTAATCAATAAAGAAATTTCGCTCTTCTTGCCTTTTAATACTGTGATTGTATTAAATCTATTTTTACCGAATTCCAACAAGCGAGTATTAAGACCGCTTTTGAAAAGTAGCCGCTTAATAAAAACAGCAATTCTTCTTTCATCGCCGGGCGGATTCTGTGAATCAATCTTAATTAAATCCTGGGTTAACTTTACGAGCCTGTTGGCACTGAACATATTTCCTCTTTAATCGGGCACGCCTTACAATTCGGCCTATTCTTTTTACAATAGTCTTTCCCTAATTTTACAATTAATGCGTGATATTCATTGAATAGGTATGTATCGCGTTTTAAATTATTCATAAAAAACTCCTGGATGTCTTCGTAGGTTGCATTCGAAGATATAATTCCGATCTTTGAGAAAATTCTCTTTGTATATGCATCGACGACAAATACGGGTTTATCCAAAGCGTATAATAAAATTGAATCCGCGGTCTCGGGCCCTACGCCGTTGACACTTAATAATTGCCCCCTTAACGCCTGCGTATTTTCTCTTTGCATATTCTCCAAATTGCCATTGTATCTGGATTTTATAAATTCCAAAAGATTTTTCAATCGTTTGGCTTTTATATTAAAATATCCTGCCGGTTTAATCAAAACAGCCAATTTGTCAGTTTTTATTTTATATAATTTTTTAAAAGACAATTTTTTGTTTTTTCTTAAATTACCTATGGCTTTTTCTACATTGGACCACGCAGTATTCTGGGTCAACATGG
This sequence comes from Candidatus Omnitrophota bacterium, assembly GCA_028711115.1. Taxonomy (GTDB): domain Bacteria; phylum Omnitrophota; class Gorgyraeia; order Velamenicoccales; family JABMQK01; genus JAQTSV01. The sequence goes on along the minus strand of JAQTSV010000001.1, from coordinate 166,040 downwards.
CACCAATAATTACTTCCAGCTTCGTTTTCGCCGGCCACCAATATTGTTTGCCAAAAGACTTATACAGCTTTTTATAAATTCGCAGTATTTTTTTATCATTCATTACTGTAAAGCCTGAGCGGATTAAAACCAGAAATGGCAAAAATAGTATAGGCTGTGGCAGCCACAGAGCCGGTCCTGTTGCCTTTGGGCGTACGCCAGCTGTGGCCTGTATCAACATTCTCATGCGAAGCATACGGCAAACACCAGTCACCCCGGCCAAAAGAAGAAAAACTAGAAATAGCCATTTTATTTAATTCATTGAGATATCTAAGCGCCTGATTTTTATAATAAGCGGATTTATTTGCCTGGCCGAGCCTCAGATAATAATCGGACATAATCTTGAAAGATAAAACTATCTGGGCGGTCCATTCACAGGAAACAACTCCGCCCCTGGCGATATTTTGAGGTTTGGAAAAGTCAAATCCGCTTACGGCGATATTCTTGCCTGAGCGATCTTTAAATTCTGCCTCCACCGCACAATTCTCTACGGCAAACTCCAATATCCCATCAGGGTCCATATTTAATTCTTTTAAAATTGCCGGACCTAATGCGGCTATGGACCAGGCATATGTGTCTGTGGCAATTGTGGAATCCCCTTTGCCGCGGTTAACCGGGATAGATTCGTTACCATAGGCATACTTTTCCAGCCAGTTCAGTATTTTTCCGGCGGTGTCCCTGTATCCTTCATCCTTTGTCAATTGATACAACATACTAAAGAATGCAAATCCATCAAGATTATGCTCGGTGCTGTACCAAGTGAGCCCTCTGCCGCCTGTTATGCCGCCTTCTCTATCCTGCAGGGAATTTATCCAATGGGCAATCTGTTTGGCTAAATTTATATAAGTATAATCTTTGGTCCTGTTGGTATATTGCGCAATGGCGATGCCTAGCCATAAATTAGGTCCGGCGTGGGCAATATATTCCGCCACATCTCCTTTTTTGGAATAATAGGCGTTATAAAAACCTTCTCCGTCTATTTTTTCCGCCTTATTAAGAAAGAAATCCAATCCTCTTTTTGCCTTTTCATAATCACCGAATAAAGTATAGGTGATAACTGCCAGGGCCTGGTCATAAATAAAGGTGGTGTCTTTTAAATTATAATCGCCTTCAAAGCTGACTATTAAACCTGTTTTGCTTATTTGATGTGTGCTGAGCCAATTATATAATTTATCCTGGAAACCTTCTGCCAGGACTGTTTCCTCTTCTACAACCGCAGAGGTCTCTGCCTGGATTTTGGATTCTTTGGCCACGGCCTGGGAAAGTTTTTCTTTTAGATTATTTCCCTCTTCTCGCAAAGAAAAAATTTCACTCTTAAGCTTAGCGATATCTTCTTCTTTTGCATTCTTTAACTCGTTTATTTTTTTCTCCAGTTCTTTTATGCGCATCAAATCCTGCTCGGACTTCTTTATAACGCTGTTGGCTTTTATTAATTCATTCTCTAATGCTTGAATTTGTTCATTCTTGGAATTCTCTGTTTTACTCAATGTTTCCTCCAAAACGACAATCTTTTGTTCGCTATTCTCTAAAGCGTTGTCTAATTTCTCTCTTTCATCCAAAAGCATCTTATAATTTTCATTTAACTCTAAATTCTTATGTATTAACTGGGAATACTGATTGATAAGCAGATTATTGCGGGAGTTTAACCTCAGATTATTTACCACAGCGAATGCCGAATAGCATAACAGGCCGAGAATTAAAAGCTGCAGTGTATGCCAGAGAATTTTCTTAAAGCGGACATAGCTAAGAAGCCGTGAAATTTCTCTCGAGTCAACATTAGAGAAACTCACGCCTGCGATATATTGCTCAAATGGAGATTCCTGTATTTTCTTTGCCCACATAACTTTTGTATATGCAAGAAAATGCCTCTCGGATATTGGAGAGTGAATCTGCAGAAGCAGATTCGTCTCGCGAGAGACTAATTTCAGAGGCTTGTCTTTATTGAGGTTGTTGATTGTAAGGCAGATGCCTCCTTTGGATATATCCTGGCTAAAAGCCTGCTGCCAGCCCGAAACAGGATTAAGTTCTTTATCCAGAATCTGAAATTCGACAGGAAAGACAGTATCTAGACGCCTATATTTTCTTCGCTCATCCTGAGGAATCTTTTTAATCAACATGTCAATCCTTGATAAACTGTTTGGCCAAATTAATTCTTTTAGAAATCGGCGGATGGTCATAAAGGAAAAATTCCACAATTGGCGTGGGCGAAAAATCTGCTAAATTTTTGCGGCCCAGTTTTGAAATCATCGAGATAAAGCCTTTGGGATTGGCCGTAACTTTTATGGAATCCGCATCGGCGTTATTTTCCATATAGCGAGAAAAACCATTTTGAAAAGGAAGCATAAAAAATCCCACAATAAAAACTAGCAGAGAAAACAAAGGCAGATTGGCTATGTCATTCTTTGCCGCATAACCCAAATGATATGTTGCCCTGCTTAAAACAAAATCACAGACATAAAAAGAAAGAATACTGATGAGAAATGACACTGCGATATGTTTATAGATATCTTTGTTTTTGTTGTGCGCCAACTCATGGGCCACCACTATTTCGATTTCCTCGTGAGAAAAATCATTCAGCAAAGTGTCAGATAAATATATGCGTTTGGTTATACCCATACCCGTAACCATTGCATTGGCCTTTATGGTCTTTTTGGACAACTCCAGAATAAAAATATTAGATAATTTAAAATTAAATTTCCTGGCTAATTTATCTATGCGTTCTTTAAGTTTTTTGTCGGCCAAAGGGCGTGATTTAAAAAACAGGGGAAGAATTATAAGCGGAAACACCTTGGTAAAGATAACTGTGATTATTAACCAGAGCAAAGCCGCAAACACCCACCAGCTGTTATAAAAAGCTCCTATAAATACATATACGCACTCGACGACAATCAAAGCGATTGACAGCGTAATGAAATTTTTCTTGAGATAGTCTTTTAGCCAACTGCCGAAATTTTGCCGCGAGAGTTTAAATTTATGCTCCAAAATAAAACCCTCGAATAAATCCAGGGGGAAACTGAATATAATCACTACCAAATAAAAAATAATAAAAAATACGCCGTTTAATATAATCAGGTTTGCAAAAAACATATTAAGATAAAATCTTAAGAATATGGATAAACCAAATACTATGAATACCGAAAGAACCAAAAGCGAAATCAACAGATTCACCACAAATAAGAAATTCTTTATTTTGTGGTATTCTTTGGCTTCCTGGGAACTTTTAATTCGATTATTATCCTGTGGCATAATTATTTTTTATCGATATTCCTGGAAATAATATTTTCGAATCTCTTATCCTGTCTTACATTCGCCAAGTCGGGGTCTTTATTTATATAGGCAAAATCGCTATATCCTAGTTCAATTGACTTTTTTATAGACTTTAACGAATTGTCGATATCACCTAACAGAGAATAACTGCAGGCAAGGTTATAGTACACCAGTGAATCGCAAGGCAGGAGTCCGGCTAACTTTTTATCCAGCTCCAGGCCTTTTTTATGCATTCCTGATTTTGTATACAACTCAGCCAATACCTTGAGCGCATCGGTAAAATTCGGACGGTCTTCTAAAATTTTCTCGTAAAACTCGATCTCAAACTTAATGTTGTCACTTTTTCTATCCTCATTCCTGGGCATAGCTATTTCTCCTGTAGTATTATGTTTTGGTTCACCTTGCGGGCTATATCCTCAAGCAGGCCCTTGTATTCTTTATATTCATCTTGGGTAATAAGTTTTTTCTTTAGTCTATACCTTTCAAAAAATGTTATCAGCCTATTTTTCTCCGTATAGCTGTTTTCGAATTCAAACCACTCAGAATCAATCTTTAGGTTCTGCGGTAAATATTTTAATTTAAGATTTTTGGGGAGTTTTATTTCTGTGATAACTGTCGTCTCAAATAACGTAGAATACTCTATAGGATAATTCCTTTCCTCTTTGCCGACGGATGATATATCTATCCCGCCTAATTGCGGTAACAGCCTAGAACCATCTGCTTTGGCAAGAAATTCCGGCGCCTGAAATTCATATTCCAAAACTATATCTTTATCTAAGTCGTCTGCATTTTCAATATTATATTTTATGAGGCGCGCGCCGGGGGCTATGGCATTGGCAGTACTTTTTAAAGTTTCTTCGATTAGTTTGGGTTTTGTAAACTGTATCCAATACCTCTGGCCCTGCTGGAAGAAACCTTTTGTATCTGCCTGGCGCCTGGCGTATATGCTGTCATCTTCATTTATTGTAATCTGCATCTTAATTTGCGAATAATTCTGCTGGGCTCCAAATGTAGGCGTTGAGATAATTTTATAGCCATCATCCAATACCGCGAATATTAACCTGTCCTGGTCCATCGCCGGCAGATCCCCGAATGAAACGGTCTCTCCCGTGGGATCCATAAATATCCTTTCGCCTTCAAAATCTGCCGCAGCAATACAGTGGTCAAAATTAATGCTGGGGAAATCTCTGTCTAAATTAATGGTATCGTATGTTCCAATCAACACAGGATACGCGTTTATACCTATAGACCTCAACATGGCAACAAGCAATATCGCCTGGTCTTTGCAATCTCCGTATTTATTCTTAAATATATCTTTAGCCTGGTGGGGTTCGTATCCTGCCTGGCCGTATTCCACCGCCACATAACGGATGTCTTTCGCACAAAAATTATATATCGCCCTCATTTTATCTTTGAGGGTTGTTTTATTTTTTATCAATTCGTTTATTTTATTCTGGATATCTTTATCAATTCCAATTTTATCTCTGTATAAAGCGTACCACCATTTATAAACATCGTCCCATTTTTCAAAAGTCGACATCATAATAATAGGATTAATCCGAGAAGCAGGCGACATATCCGGTTCGGGCAGTATTTCGGGGATATTCTCTATCTGCCAGGAAAATACCTTCTTATTGTCAACAATGCTAATCTTGGGATTTAGTACGGCAGAAAACTTGTTGTATTCTAGATTTATGACTTTGTAATTGAAATTTTTGTCTTGGGGTATCTTTATATTAAGTTTGGAAATTTTTACTGGCTCATTTTCCTGGGCAGCATAATTCAAAACAAAATCCTTTTTGTTCACCAGTTGTTTCTGAAATACCTTTGCCCGGTATTCGATTATAGCCCCTTCGGTTACTTCGGGCATGGAAATAATTCTCACACGCGCATTGCTGTAAAGCGGATAATTAAGATACATGGAAACATCGCGGATATTTTTGTCACCCACATACACCGCTGTGCCGTCCGGCTTTATGGTGCGGGCAAAATCTAATTTAACTTCCTCGAAAGTGGAATCATAGGGAATCTGTATCTCGGAAAATTCCTGCTTACCACGTTCATTGAATATCTTGGCCACGATATGCGTATCGTATTGGGCGGTATTATTTTCGAAAGCCTCAAAGTCCTCTTCGCTTAGCAGAATAACTGCTCCGGCTTCGGGATAGTCCTGTTGATTAGGGGCATTCTTTATAATACTTTCTGATAAATTCTTAAGCGGAGAAATATCTTCAGAAAGATTTATGGCGTTAATCCTGGATTTGACTTTGGCATAATTTTTATCTATTTTGGGAATCAGCGAATAAATCTCCAGAGCCTTATCGTAGAGATTATTCTTTTCCAATGTCTGCCCATAGTAATATAGGTAATCATTGTCATTTAATTTGCCTAATCTGTCGAATTGCGCCAAGGCATCGGTTAATTGAGAATTCTTAAAATAGGCGATGGCTAATTTTTTCTTGGCCTCCGGGGATTCTATTCCCGAAAAACAGTCTACTGCTTCGGCATAACGGCCCATCTCTGAATATAAATCGCCCAGTTTCAGCTTTAAGCCATCTCTTAAATTAGCGCTGGTTTCCTCTTTTATCAATCCCTTATACAATTCAATGGACCTGGCTATATATTTATGGCCTTGTGCAGCATAAACATCAGCCTGTTTTAACCTGGCTTGCTTATCCTGCGGCAGACGGCCGCACCCCAAGACAAATAATACTATCCATATAAGACATAATTTATTTTTCATAATCAAATTTGTAACACGTTTTTCGTATATACTCAAGAATAATTATTTATAACATTCTCGAATCAGTTTGCGATAGCAATCTAAAATTAGCTGCGTCTTTCTACCTATTGTACCATCTCCGATAATTTTAGCATTGATTTTTGTCAAAGGCATTACTTCTATTAAAGAATTGGTCAAGAATGCCTCATCGCTTGCAAATAAATCCTCCGGCTTAATCTCTGTCTCCCTTAAATCCCAGGAGAGCTGCTTGGCTATTTCCATTATAATTTCGCGTGTTATGCCAGGCAGACAACCGGAATTAATGGCAGGCGTAGATATTATCCCTTTTTTTATAATGAAGATATTGCTGCGCGAGCCTTCGCATACGCCACCTTTGTCATTCAAGATTATGGCCTCGTCGGCATTTTTGGCCTTGGCCATTTTGGTCAGCAAAATATAAAAGTAGTGATTTAAGGATTTTACCTTAACCAGGGGAGAATATTCATTCTGTCTTATATCTTTAAAAATAACTGCGGAAAATCCGTGCGCATAATCTTTACGGGAATAGAAATCCATATCTTTGGTAAATACAAAGATGCCTGTTTTTTTATTCTTTTTCCAAACATTCAGACGGATATATGCGCAATCCAATTTGTTTTTCTTTGCAGTATTTAAAACCGCTTTCTTTAACAAATTTTTATCTGGCGCCGCGATATCCATTATCTTGCAACTATTAATCAGCCGCCTTATATGCCGGTCTAATAAAAATACCTGGCCGTCGTAACTGCGCATGGTCTCGAATAATCCCTGGCCGTATAAGAATCCCTCGTCGCAAAATGGGATATCTATGTCTTTGAATGATATTATTTTATTGTCCAGCCATACATATGGCTTCATTATAAGATCCTTTCAGGGCCTTTTTCAAAGCCTCTGCCTTGACCAGTGTCTCCTGGTATTCTGCCTCCGGCTGGGAATCATAAACTATGCCTCCACCGACGCCAAAATACACATCGCTATTCTTTTTCAGGAAGCTGCGGATTAAAATATTAAAATCCATATTGCCATTAAAACTGAAATAGCCGAGGCTGCCGGTATAAATTCCCCGCCGGTTCGGCTCGAGCTCCTCGATAATCTGCATCGCCCTGATTTTGGGACATCCCGTAATAGAGCCACCGGGGAAACAGGCCTTGATTATATCGATTCTGTCCATTTCCGGATAGAGCCTGCCTCTAATTTGAGAAGTGGTCTGAAATACCGTGGAATATTCCTCAAAATTTCTTAAGGCCTCAACCTTTACAGAACCGTAATCACAGACCCTGCCTAAATCATTCCTCTCCAAATCCACAATCATAAGCAGCTCTGCCTTATCTTTATGGCTCCTCTCCAGTTCTGCCTTAAATTGCCTGTCCAAAATTCTATTCTGCGAACGCGGCCTCGTACCCTTCATCGGCCGCGTGACGAGAAAACGGCCGTCATATTTAAGGAATCTTTCCGGAGAGCCGGAGATAATGCTGAAATCTCCTGTCTTCAAAATCCCCCCGAAAGGCACGGGAAAGACATCTTTTAAATTTGCATAAAGTTCTGCGTCGGATAAATCCGTATTTGTATGAAAGCGCTGTGAAAGATTGATCTGATAGATGTCTCCTTTGGTAATATAATCCAGGGATTTATTTACTGTTTTAAGATAATTCCTGTGGCTGAGATTTGATTCCAATCCGCCATTTCTGCAAGGCGTGCGTCCCAAAGAAATTTTGTCAATCTCGTCGGCATCGTTCAATTTGTATAAAATGTCTTTTAAGCGCGAATTTGCCCGCTTTCTTCTTGAAGAAGCGCTTGTCTCGGGAAATCCCGTAGAAAAAATTAATAAATTATCTCTGTAGTGGTCTATGGCTATAATAATATCAAAAAAGGCAAACCACAGATCGGGTATTCCCAAGTCATCAATATTTTTTCTCTGAATCTTTTCTAAGTAAAATCCTAAATCGTAAGATAAAAATCCCACAGCCCCGGCCAAAAAAGGAAAATTAATTTTCTTGCCGTTAGAATTCAAGCGGTATTTGTTTAAAAGCGAACGCATTTCAATAAAAATATTGCCTTTAAAACTCTGCTTGCGGTTTTCCTGTGTTTTGGTAACAATACCGTCTTTACATTGAATGGTAAGAAAAGGTTCAATGCCAAAAAAAGAATAACGCCCCAAATTGGCGTTATCTAAGTTACTCTCCAGCAAAAATCCTGTCTTGCTTTTTTCTAATAACCTTAGCAAACGATGTGTCGTAAAGTTTAATTTTTTGTAAATATAAGCTGAATTATTCATTGCGCACAACGAAGTTTTCCGCTCTTTTATATGGGCGGTATGACAATTTAACCCGTTTTAGATTGTCTAGCCCTGAATCGTCCATAATATTTATATCTTTATAGTTTAATTCGCTGCAAAATTCCCGGAAAATATATTGAGCGATGCCTTTAAAATTTAAATCGCAGACTTCAAATAAAACTACAAAGGTGTTCTTGTTCAGACGATAGCCAAGGGTTACTGCTTTAATATCGTTGTTTATCTTTATAATCCTGCCGATAAAATTCAGCTTGTTATAATAATCCAGGGTTGCTTTAAACACAGAAAAATTATCATCAAGTAACTTCTCATAAATTCTATCTTTATTTTTTTCTTTGCGCTCTTTCATCCATAATGAGTATAAATCCAGGCATTCCTTTTTGTCTTTTTCCTGGTATAGCCGGTATTTAAAACTATAGTTATCGACGAAATAATTCACTGCGCAGCGCTTGCTTTTAAAACTGTTACCCTGTAAATTCACAAGGCTGTCTTTTTTGCAGACGTAATCGTAACTTCCCAAGACCACTTCATATCCTGAATTTTTGTAAAAACCTGTGTCTTTGGTTTCTACGTTTTCTATGCGGGAAATAACGGGATTTTTGTTAAAACCGTTCATAATTTTAAAACATTTATTCACGGCTTTTAAATCTAGTTCTTTGGCCAAAGGCGGCAGATATAAGAAACAGCCTACCCTGTCTTTAAAAAATACACACAGGCTTTTATTGATTTTGGCCCAGAATATATCGTAGATACTTCTCCAAATAAAAATATTCGTAAATGCATAGGCTGACAAAGAATGTTTTCTCTGGGACAAAAATCTCTCAAAGATTAACTTATCATTTAAACTAAGGCGTTCAAACTGCATCATTTAAATATCTAAGGAAAATAATAATTCTAAATCACCGGAAGGATATTCGCAAAACAACTCTTGATTCTGCCTTAAAAATGACAAAACCTTTTTCTTGGCAAATTCTTTTCTTAAATAATCCGTATAAGTTTTTAATTGATTCTTTTGAACCTTATTTAAATAAGGACATTTTTTATCCATTGCCAGATAGAACTTATTGCTTTTACGCACTAATAAAAACGGATACAATTGGCATTCAAAAGGCCTTTCGGCATATATTTTGCAATGGGAATCAAAAACATCAAAACAGGGACAGATAAAATAATCTTTGTAGTTTACTAAATTAATCCTCTGCGCACTGCTTATTTTATTTTTGTCTTTTTTTGTCTGATTTTCCGGATGGCCTGTAAATACCAAAGGCGGAAGGATGTCTTTTTCTACCAGATACTCAATTTCTTCTTTGGTAAATAACGGTGCCCATATGGTCTGGGGTTCTGTGAAGCGGCAACAAACATCGCAGCTTAAACAAAAATCTTGCGGAACTAATTGCTTGAACAGCATCTATTCGCCTGTAAATTGCACCGCTATCTTTCTCTGGCGCGGATAAATATCGAAATCAATAAGGACGATCTGCTGCCATGTGCCCAATAAAAGTTCGGAGTCCACAAAAGGGATAGTCAGGTCTGCCTTGAATAAAGAAGCCCTGAGGTGCGAATGCGCATTACCGTCGGAGCCGGACATTGAATGATTATGGGCGTATGTTTTATTGTGGGGTATTAATTTATCGACGACTTCTTTCAAATCCTGAATCTGGCCCGGCTCATATTCCATGGTAGTGAGCGCGGCAGTAGAGCCGGTTATAAACAAAAGCACACTGCCCTCTTCCAGTTTTGATTCGCGTAATTTTTCTTTTACTTCGTAGGTGATATCGATAATGTCGTTGTTTCCTTTGGTGGAAACATCAATAAATTTGGTTATGGTTTTCATTTTACCCGGCTACCCTCCTTTATATTTCGCTCCGGAGATAAAATAACAATCCCGGATTCATCCTGCGCAGCCAGTAACATACCCTGGCTTTCCACGCCGCGGATCACTGCCGGCTCCAAGTTGTCCACTACAACCACCTGTTTGCCTATTAAGCTCTCTTTTGCATAATAAGGTTTTATGCCGGCCACTAATTCCTTCTGTTTATCCCCGAGGTCTACCTTAACCAGGTATAACTTGTCTGCGTTGGGATGGTCGTTTACCTCTTTTATGGTAGCAATTCTTATTTCGATGTTTCTAAATTCGCCTATGGTCACCATTTTAATTCGCTCCTTATGTTAATTGCGTGGAAATAATTATACCATATATATAAAGACAATGCGACAGATAGGTCGCGCAACGCTAAAAAGTTTTATGGCAGATATTTATTCCTTATTGCCCTTATTCTCTTCTGATTTTTTATTTTCTTCTATAATTTTTTTGGCGATTTCCGCAGGCACCGGCGCATACTTTTCAAACTCCATGGATGAACTTGCCCTGCCGCTGGTTAATGAGCGGAATGCCGTGGTGGAACCGAACATCTCCGCAAGGGGCACCTGCGCAAGGACAACTTTCTGTTTGCCTTTGGTCTCCATGCCCTGAATTTTTCCCCGGTGAGAACAAATATGCGCAGTAATGTTACTTACATATTCCTCGGGCGTAATAACCTCAAGCTTCATATATGGCTCAAGCAATATCGGCGTGCACTTCATAAAACCGCTTTTGAAACCGCCTCTGGCGGCAATCTGAAAGGCAATATCCGAAGAATCCACCTCGTGAAAGGAACCGTCTATCAGATTCACTTTTACGTCCACCACAGGATAGCCCGCATAAATACCGTCCTGCATGGCTTCGCGCACGCCTTTTTCTATGGAGGGAATGTAATTTTTGGGAATCGCGCCGCCTTTAATGCTGTCTTCAAAATCCAGGCCCTTGCCGGATTCCGCCGGAGATATTTCAAAAACTACATGGCCATACTGGCCTCTGCCGCCGGATTGCCTTATGTATTTACTCTCTTCGGTTACGGATTGCGTGATGGTTTCTCTGTAAGCCACTTTTGGCCGGCCTACTTCGGCATTTACGCCAAACTCGCGCTTTAATCTGTCCACGATAATTTCTAAATGCAGTTCGCCCATACCGGTTAAAAGCGTTTCTTCTGTTTCTCTGTCTGTCTGCGCAATAAAGGTAGGATCTTCTTCCGATAATTTCGCCAATGACCTGCCTAATTTATCCTGGTCTGTGCGGCTTACCGGTTTTATGCTAAGAGACACCACCGGCGTAGGAAAATGCATCGCCTCCAGAATAACAGGATTATCTTCGTCACATAAAGTATCGCCTGTTATGGTATAGTTAAGCCCTACTGTGGCTGCGATATCTCCGGTAAAGACGTCATCTATATTTTCTCTCTGATTGGCGTGCATCTGAAAAAGCCTGGCCACTCTTTCTTTTTTATTCTTGGTGGAATTCAATACATAAGAACCTGCGCTGAGAAATCCCGAATAAACCCTAAAATAAATGAGTTTTCCCATATGCGGGTCTGTCTGCACCTTGAATGCCAGAGCAGAAAACGGCTCCTGAATAGATGCCTTTCTTTCCAGAATTGTCTCCGGCGCATCAGGTGAATTTCCTTTGGCAGGAGGAAGCTCAAGTGGTGAAGGCAGATACATAGTCACAGCGTCGAGCAGAAGCTGCACTCCTTTATTCCGCAAAGCCGTGCCGCACAAAACAGGCACAGCCCTGTTGGCAATTGTGGCACTGCGCAAAACAACCACCAATTCATCCTTGGTTATGGAATCCTCGGATTTAAGGTATTTTTCCATCAGCGCATCATTGCATGCGGCAATTTTTTCTATCATAAGGTGGCGGTATTTTTTGGCGGCTTCTTTATATTCATCGGGGATTTCGCAGGCCACAACATCCTGGCCGAAAGTCTCCTCGTCAAATCCATAGGCCTTCATCTCCAGAAGGTCGATTACGCCAGCAAAATCCTGTTCCGCGCCCACAGGAATCTGCACCATAATGGGATTTGACTGAAGTTCCTCTTCAATACTCTTTACCACGGCAAAAAAATCAGCGCCGGTGCGGTCCATTTTATTTACGAATACTAATTTGGGGACATTATATTTTTCTGACTGGCGCCATACGGTTTCGGACTGCGCCTGCACGCCGGCAACAGCGCAAAACACAACCACTGCCCCGTCTAAAACGCGCAGGCTTCTCTCCACCTCGACGGTAAAATCCACGTGGCCGGGCGTATCGATTACATTAATCCTGTGGCCTTTCCATAAACAGGTGGTAGCTGCGGAGGTAATAGTAATTCCTCTTTCCTGTTCCTGCACCATCCAGTCCATAGTGGCAGTCCCGTCGTGGACTTCGCCTATTTTATGTGATTTTCCGGTGTAAAATAAAATTCTTTCAGTGAGCGTGGTCTTGCCGGCATCGATATGAGCCATAATTCCGATATTTCTTAACTGCTCTAGATTAAACTTGGGAGCAGGGATTTCTTCCTTGCGTTGTGTTGCTTCAGCTTGCCCTTGTTGCGGCGGTTCTGTAACCTGAGGTTCGCCTGGTTTTATTTCTTCCTGTGGCACTGCAACTGCTGGCTGCGGCTTTTCTTCTTGCGTTGGTGGCTGTGGCTGCGCTGGCAATCCTTCCACAACTGGCGGCTTTGCCGGAGCTGGGGCAACTTCCTGAATGTCTCTGGGTTTTTCTTGCGGTGGCTGCGGCACTGTTGATATTGGCGGTGTTTCTGGCGGCGGATTTTGTGTTGGCGCCGCGGCTACTGCCTCCTGCCTGTCCGTTACCTTGGCTAATAATAATTGCTGCAGCTGTCTTTCTTTTATCTCCAGTTCCTTCTCCAGCGCGCCATATTCCTGCGTATATTCTTTCAATAATTTATTGTAATCATCCTGGAGCTTCCTGAACATATCCTTGGAAATAAATTCGCTCTCCTCCTCTTTCTTCATAAAGTCGGAGATAATCTTTAAGTGTTCTTTTTTGCCTTTTTCATATATGTCTATGTGCGCCTTTAAGGCCATCATTTCGCTTAATTTATTTTTCTTATCCTCCTCGAAATCCTGTATTTTCTGCTTTAGGTCTTTTACCTCCTTGGTTAAATTCACGGCCTTGGAGAATTCTGTCTTCAGCTCTGTTTCTTTCTTGATAAATTCATTTTTCAGCTCTGCGTTCTGGGCAAGAGTTCTTTCCAATTTATCCTTATCGGCATTGGTCCATTCTTTCTGCTTGAGCAATTGCTCCTGCAGCTCTAATTCGTTGCGCTGCGCCCTTTCGGTTTCTTTTTTTAAGGTAGCATATTCTGCCTCTCGTTTATCCAGCGCCCTTCTCAAAGAGCTGACCTGTTTATTCAATACGGCGGTATCCTGCTCGGAGCTGTCGGACTTTTTCTCCTTACCTATCAGTTTATCTACCGGCTCCTGCAGAAAACCCAAAGCATATAAGGCATAGGCTATAAGAACGATAAACCCGGCCAACAATATAATAAGTACTATGGTCATCTAATCCCCTGACTGTTTACAAATCGTAAGCTTTAGATAATTATAGCAGAAAGTTTGGGTTTGGTAATGGATTTTGTTGGTGGGAACTTACCCCGCCTCGTATGATGTTCAAAAATTCTCTTCGACAATTTTTAAACACTCGGTGGGGTTTATGAACCGCTAAGCGGTTCATAAAAACAAGCCCCTGTTTTAAGGGGCTTGGTCAGTGTTTGTTAGTGTTAACTACCCACTAACCCTTTTCTGATATAAGTATAGCACAAAATATAAACAAAGGCAAATCACGGCTGGCAGCAAGGGGTTAGGATAATTACTTCTTAATCCAGAATTTGTAAAAAGGAACAGCCGAGCATAGAAGCATAAGTACGACCAGCACCGGATAATTGATATTCAAAAGTTGCGGCACGAGCTTTACGATAATAATCGTAGCAAACAACACCGCCCACTTAACCAATATGATATCCGCAGCTGTCAGCTTCTTCGCTCTCTCATTGAATTTTTCAAACATTTGAGCCTCCTTTATTTATCATAGTAATTAATAATGAGTCTTTCTACGGTATTCTTACCGTAACAAGATTTTCTTTCTCCTTAAATTCTTTATATTCGGGATAAAGCTGAATGTTATTGCTGTGCTTTATAATACGACAAATGATTCTGTTGTGATAGTTTGCGAACCAAATCCATTTTCTTCTCTTTATAACATCATCTTTGTATTTGCTAATCGCATCTTCTATAATTCCCTTTGCTTTTACAAAAGTAGCTATCTCCAAGTTAAGACGAAGCACCATGGGACCGTATACATTTAAATATAAAATTCCGTCTTCATCTCTAATCAATGTGCTAATCGGCTGACTGCTACAAAGTTCTTCTGGCTTAAATTCGCTAAAAATATTTTCGTGAATTAAAATCCTTGGGGTATCTGCGATTTTCTCTGCGGCCTCATACGCATCACTTAATGCTTTGCTAAAAATGAAATTGTTCCCTTTTAAAGCTTCAAATTCATTAAGATAAAATTGCCCTCTCCCAATAGCTCCTCGCAAAAGATGTCCTGTTTCCAAAAATAAATCTTTTATCAAATATGAAATGAGGTAAGCGAAAACATGGAATACCACTGGTGGCGTTACTTTTAGTTCTGCGTCTTCAATTAATCTTTGTTCATTAACTGCAATTACAAAAGTATCGCTAAAAACCTCTAAAAATATGCTGCTTGCAAACTTTCTTGATAATTCATATTTATTTGTAATATCCTTGCTGAAATGTTTGTTCCATTCAGCTAATGCCTTATTGATTGCATTGTAATAAACATCTGGATCTTCTTTTTCGAGAATGCTCGAAAAACCCAAAATATCAACATAAGCAACTAAGGTATTTGGACTAGTAATTTGATTTCCCATTAAATTTCTTCTTTATCGTAGTAGGTAATATCATCAAAAATCACAGGGACGTTCCCTGATTTATTCAATAGGGCGTCCCTTATTTCACATAAACAAAAAAGCCGTAACTGATTATTATAATCAAATTACAGCTTATGCACTGGTGGATAACCAGTTGCGAAAGATTACCAGAGATCCTAAAATACATTATTTTAGGATCCCCGTAATTTTTTATTGATAAAAAAATGGCGGGTAGTCGTGGACGGAAGTCGAACCCTACAACCCATTGAAATACCGCTACTTATAAAAATTCATCGAAAAAGAGGCATGGGGTGGCTTATCGCCTTAGACGAACCCATGTTCACCAAACCTACAAAACCCAAAGAACCACCAAGATCAGAACCATACTACGACTACGTTATTTAGTCGTCATTATCGAGGCAACACCGCCTTATCGATTACCTTTTGCCCGATTATGTGTTTTACACAACATTTGACAGTTTTTGGATGCTGTTTTTCCGCCTTTACTCCATGCTGCAACATGGTCGGCGTCCATTTCGACAAAATTCCAAATCTTACTCTTGTTGGCGTCGTGTCCAATAGCGCAATGCGGGCAGTTTGATTCGCCTTTTTTCTTTGCTTTAGCAGTTTGTGTTGCATAAACCGCTTTTTTAGTTGCTTCGTCAAAGACTCTAACTTCGAGCAATTTTGTGTCGACTGAACCACCGAGAATATACTCAAAAATACCCTTGCGATTATTTACATATGGATCAGCGTAAAGCTTTTGTACCTCAACTGACACTTTCGAAGGGTTATATGCTTTCTTGCGATACTCTTCGTACAGTCGTCCCCACTCAAGCCCACGCATCTCGCTTTCAACATCAGTAAATACACTGGAAACCCAATCAATCACACTGTTGAAATATTTCTTTAACTCAGTAATATTTTTGTCGAAGCGATGATGACTCATGTAATCGTCAATATGGCCTTTGCTGACCCAGTCCAGCGCACATTCCAAAAACTCCTGCCGGTTGGCGCTGCCTTTTATATACGCGCTCCATTTTTGAATATTAGCATTTTGGCTATTGCTGAATTCTTCTTTACCAAGCGTAACAAACGAACCGGAATACACAGCATTACGCTCTTCCTGAGCATTGATCGGAACGCCAACAATATTTATTGTCTTAAACCACTCTTTTATTTCGCTTTCTTTGCCTTCGCATTCATAAATAGTTAGTTTCGTTTCCAAAATCTTGGCTTGTTTGTCTTTTGCCATACCGCCAAAATATTGCTCCATACCATTTTCATCTTTAATAGCGAATTTATCAGTTATGAAACGTCCGAGACTGGTGATGCGCTGTTGGCCGTCTAAAACTTCCGAATTGCTTTCACTCACTTTATTAAAATATATCAACCCTATTGGATATCCTTTGAGGACTGATTCGATGACGGCCATTTCTTTTTTTCCGCCATCGGAAGCATAGATATAGTTGCGCTGATACTCCGGCTGAATAGTGAGCTTACCAGACAAACCGAATAATCCTTTACCCTCCAATTCGTTATAAACAAACCCTTCGCAAATGTCTTTGACAGTGATGTTAGTTTTGAGTGTTGTTTTCATATTATTTCTTTTTATGTCTAATTAAAACTCTAAAATATGGGCAGGTTCCGTCTTTTAATCGCAAATCTTTTCCATCATCGCCGTGTCTAAATTTTATAATCTCAAACTGTTCTGGATTATATTTATCCAAAAAACTGATCGGCACACCCATTACGCCCTCATAATCACTTGGAATCGCATCGGTAAACGGCACTTCTATGGCATCGCAATTGTCATATTTATCATACGCCTTCTTACCTTTAATTTCTTTGTGCTTGCTGTATTTCAAATTTTCTTTCATTGTCATAAGCGGCAATGGTTGGTGACGTCGTCCGTGGTCAAGACTTGATAGCCATATCGAAGGCGAACGCAAGTAGGCTACACCATCAACAACCCTAGTCGCTGTACTCGGTAGTTTTGACGGATCAATTTTCTCTGGTGAAATAAAGAGCATGTCTTTATTAAAACTAGTTACCCCAGCCCACATCCTATTATCTTTTATAAGCGGAAAAATCTCCTTATAAGTAATCGCATTTTTATTGCCAATAATCACGAATTTTTTGTTGTAATCAAAAAGTTGTTTAACATATTCACGAAACAGACTGAACGGCGGATTTGTTACCACTATATCTGATCGTTTAAGTAGTTTTACACATTCATCGCTACGGAAGTCGCCGTCGCCTTCTAGCGGCGTCCATTCGTTGTGTTTGTTTGCCTTTAACTGCTTGGCAACATCCTTCAAGTTAAATTCGCCGTCGCCGTCTATGTCGTGCACCTCGTTGATAATAAACTTATTGGCGGTTACCTTTGGACGACCTTTTGATTTTGTGAGAGTTTTGTATTCACCAAACAATTCCAGCTGTGTGTTGGCCACGGGCGAGGGCTTGTAGCTGGTGGTGATAAGCTGTTTCAATCCGAGCTTGTTGAAATTTAGCACGAAATAGCGAAAGAAATTGCTCTCGAACGGATCGTCACAGTTGCAATACACCACCTTGCTGCGAAATGCATCGGAGTTGTACTCCAGATACGCTTCAATCTCTTTTTGAATATCACCATACTGGGTATAAAACTCGTCATTCTTTACCCTTTTTGCGTTTGTAAGATGGCTGTTTGCCATAATTTTGGGGCCTATGTTTTTATCGGGGACATCCTATTTGAGGACAGCCTACGATCCTAGGATGGCCCCAATTAAAAAGTTCGAATCCCCTTCTACTCAAGCCTAAAATTGCATTGGCTCTCGTCGGAAGGGTTTACTTAAAAATTGGCGGGGACGAGGGGATTTGAACCCCCGGTCACTTGATCGACAATCAAGGGTCTTAGCCAGGCTAAACGACGTCCCCGAAACCGCTGATACCGCAAATTTCAAGTAAACAACATGTCAGCAAATTGCGCAGATATGTATTTAAAAATTATTAACGACTCGCTTGATTTCGAGTTTCGTATTACAAAAATTTAGAATGAGCCCTAATTTTTTATTCAATGCCTTTAGATAAGAAAGAATTTGCGCTAAATGTATTTTACTTATTGATTCCGCTGCTTTTATTTCCAGAATTATTTCTCCTTCTATCAAAAAATCTATTCTCTGCTCACCTAATTCTTTGCCTTTGTAGCCTATCTTTATTGTTTTTTCTTTTTCAAACTTAACATTGTTTCTTGCAAATTCCAGCGCTAATGCTTCAGAGTATATTCTCTCGATAAATCCCGGCCCCAATTCATTATGAACATCAAATGCAAGACCTATTACCTTTTGAGAAATAGCATTTAATTCTTCTTTATCAACCATATGAGACCTCAGTTAGGCAGTTTTAACCTTTATCTGCGTAATCTGTAATTCTCATCTGTGTAATCTGCGGTTTACAATGGGCGGTAGAGGGGTCGAACCTCTGACCTCATGAATGTAAATCATGCGTTCTAACCAACTGAACTAACCGCCCGCTTTCGTTCGCCGAAGCTTGCCATCGTTTTACATTCTACAAGCGAAGGCGAACTTCGGCGGGCAGTCCGCTGAAGTTTTAGTGGCGGACGCCCTTAAAATCTATAAAAATTATCTTTTTAGAGCGAGACTATTATAAACTCAGATAATTTCAAAGTCAACTAATGACTGCGTACAATCTCTTTTACGCGCATAAGCCGCACTAAATTGCCGCGCTCAAATTCATTAAGCTTGTGAGTAATATAACGTATTGTCTCCTCTATCGAGGGTATGAGCATATACTCCAGGGCATTTACGCGCCTGCGGGTGCGCTCAATCTCATAAGACAAAATATCCAGGGTTTTTAAAAGCTGTGCTAATTTTAAAAGTGACTGTATATATCCTTTGGCGGATGCTATTACCAAATCCAGCTGCGCAGAAGTCTTAAAAAAATCATAGTGCCTGTCTATTTTTAATTGTTCTATATTAAATACGGGGACTTTCACGTTCATAATTCTTAGCGTGGAAACTGCCAGGCGCATTTGTGTATCAATCTTACCCATTGCTTCCTGAAAATTATCCCGGGAACTGGTGATGCGGCAATATAATAAATCCGCCAAAACACTCTGGGTTAATTTCTGAAAATCCTCTTTTGCCCTATCAATATCTTTAAGCAGGCTAAGGAACCTGCGCATCATTTCTTCCAGTTTATCCTGCAAAAGTTTATGGCCGCGCCGGGCCAAGGCCAGTCTCCGACGGAGGCGCAACAATTCCATTCTGTTGGGATTAATTTGCAGAATCATACTTATTTTTGTGAATAATATTTACTAAGATATTCCTCTCGAATACGTTTAAGTTCTTGTCTTGGTATAATGCGCAAAAGTTTCCAGCCGATTTCCAGAGTCTGGATTATGGTCCTGTCTTCTGTTTCGGACTGCCTGACAAATTTGGTTTCAAACTCATCTGCAAGTTTTAGATAGAGCCTGTCTAAATCCGAAAGCGCTGCCTCGCCGAGAATGACCGATAATTCTCTTGCCTCTTTTCCTTTGGCATAACAGGCAAACAATTGGTTTAACACATCAGAGTGGTCTTCGCGCGTCTTGTTTTGGCCGATACCTTTATCTTTTAAACGGGAAAGACTGGGCAAAACATCCACCGGTGGATAAATTCCTTTGCGGTGCAATTCGCGCGATAAAATAATCTGTCCTTCTGTAATATATCCGGTTAAATCCGGAATGGGATGAGTTTTGTCATCTTCCGGCATAGTCAATACCGGCAAAAGCGTAACCGAACCTTTTTTGCCTTTGATTCTTCCGGCGCGCTCATAAAGCGTAGCTAAATCCGTATATAAATATCCGGGATAACCGCGGCGTCCGGGAATTTCTTTGCGCGCAGCAGAAACTTCGCGCAGCGATTCGCAGTAAAAAGTCATATCAATCAAAATTACCAAGACGTGCATATCCAGCTCAAAAGCCAGATACTCCGCGCAGGTCAGCGCCAGGCGCGGCGTAGAAATGCGCTCGATGGCCGGGTCATTGGCTAAATTTATAAAAAGCGTGCTGCGCTCAATTGCCCCGGTATTTCTAAAATCGCGCATAAAGAAATCCGCCTCTTCAAAAGTAATGCCCATGGCCGCAAACACCACAGCAAAGTTTTCCTGTTTGCCCAGTACTTTTGCCTGACGGCCGATCTGTGCTGCCAGGCGCGAATGCGGCAGACCCGAACCGGAAAATATAGGCAGTTTCTGGCCGCGCACCAAAGGATTCATTCCGTCGATACAGGAAATTCCCGTCTGGATAAACTCCGACGGATAATCGCGCGACGTGGGATTTATGGGATTACCGTTAATATCCAGGCGTTTCTGTGCAATAACCTGCGGGCCGTTATCGCGCGGCCTGCCAGCGCCGTCAAAAATCCTGCCCAATAAATCCGGCGAAACACCCAGTTCCTGAACCCTGCCTAAAAATCTGACTTTTGAGCCGGCCACGTCCAAGCCCATCGTCCCTTCAAACATCTGCACCAGGGCTTTATCCTCGCTAATCTCCAGCACCTTTCCCCGTCGGATTTCGCCGTTGGAAAATTCCACTTCCACCAGCTCCGCGTATTTTACATCCTTGGTTTTTTCCACAATTACCAGCGGTCCGGAGACAGATGTAACCGTCAAATATTCTTTAAGCATAGCTACCTCTCAATTCCTCCTCCACCTTATCAAAATCTTTAAGTTTATTTTCCTCAATATATTTCAGGCGGCTGATTTTTTCGCGCACAGCCAGCTTTACAATTTCATCAAAATCAGCGCCGTCTTTTAACTTTTCTTTGCTTAACTTATAAAATTCCAGAATAATTTTTAACATGCGGCATTGTTTTGCCAGCGATGTGTAAGTATCGATTTCATGAAATGCGTTCTGATGCAGGAAATCCTCTCTTATGGATTTGGCAACTTCCAAAATCAGCCGGTCAGAAAAAGAAAGCGATTCAATTCCCACCAGGCGCGCAATCTCTGAAAGCGAGGCCTCTTCTTCCAGAAGGCGCATTGCCTGTTTTCTTAAATCTGCAAACTCTGCGGAAATTTTATTTTTCAGTAACTCTTCCAGATTGTCGTGATATAAAGAATAACTGGTCAGCCAGTTTATGGCCGGAAAATGCCTGGCATTGGCTAATTTATCATCCAGCCCCCAGAAAACTTTTACTACACGCAGCGTTGCCTGAACCACAGGGTCAGACAAATCTCCGCCCGGAGGAGAGACCGCGCCCATTACGCTTAAAGCACCCTGGCGGCTATCCGCGCCCAGACAAATCACCTTGCCGGCGCGCTCGTAGAATTCCGCCAACCTCGACGACAAATACGCGGGATATCCTTCTTCTCCCGGCATTTCCTCAAGCCTGCCGGAAATTTCGCGCAAGGCCTCAGCCCAGCGACTAGTGGAATCTGCCATTAAAGCCACGGAATAACCCATATCGCGAAAATATTCGGCAATGGTTATGCCTGTATAAATTGATGCCTCGCGCGCGGCCACAGGCATATTGGAGGTATTGGCCACAATTACCGTGCGTTCCAATAATGGCCTTCCTGTGTGCGGATCTTTTAGTTCCGGAAAACTCAGCAATAAATCAGCGCACTCATTGCCTCTTTCCCCGCAAGCCACGTAAACAATAATCTGCGCATCTGACCACTTGGCAATTTCATGCATGGTTACGGTCTTACCGGCCCCGAACGGCCCGGGAATACAGGCAGCACCGCCTTTGGCAATAGGAAAGAATGTATCGATAACACGCTGGCCGGTTGTAAGCGGCTCATCCGGTGAAAGTTTTTCCTTTACCGGGCGCGACTTTCTTACAGACCAGCGCGAAGACATGGTTACATCATTAGTTTCATTATTATTTTTAATCCTGGCGATTGTTTCTTTGACATTAAAATCCCCTTCTTTAATTTCTGTGACTTCACCGCTTATGCCCGGCGGCACCATAATTTTATGTTTTATCAATGCTGTCTCGTTGACTATACCTAAAATATCTCCGGAGACGACTTTCTGCCCGGATTTTACCTCTGGAATAAAATGCCATTTTTTATTCTGGTCAAGGCCGGATACATCCACGCCGCGGGATATAAAATCTCCGGAAATCTCTCTTATCACATTAAGCGGCCTTTGTATACCGTCGTAAATTGAGCCCATTAATCCCGGCCCTAATTCCACGCTCAACGGCTCATTGGTTAGGTATACGGGCTCGCCCGGGCCTATGCCTGAAGTCTCCTCGTAAACCTGTATATAAGCCAGGTCATTTTTCAATTCGATAATTTCGCCGATTAACTTTTTGTCGGCCACGCGTACCATATCGTACATCTTTGTGCCGCGGCAGCCACTGGCTACGACTAACGGGCCAGACACCTTAATAACTGTTGCTTGTTGTTTCATAAATTGTTTCTCCGTTTTAAAACGTTCCTGTTGCCCTGAGCCGTAAATCTTTGACTATTGTATCTAATGAATTCATTTTGAAATCTTTAGCAAAAGGTATAAAAATCGGAAACGCCAGATGTTTATAATTGTTAATCTCGGCTTCTGCGGCGCGATAAATATCATCCTGCACCAGACAGACAGCGCTGTTTTGCTGCACGATTTCCTCCAGCGCTTTTTTAAAATCCTCTGCCTCTTTGACCGGATATACGTTAAAACCCAAGGCCTTAAATCCAGTAACTATATCTTCGTGTCCTGCTATTGCCAGTTTTTTTTCCAAAGATGTTTCTTTAAGCATAGACGCTGTTTAACCTTTCCTTTAATAATTCAGCGGATACGTTATTTAGTTTGGCCAATATAATCATGCGTATGAGACCTATCTCGTTTGCTTTGGCAAAGTAATATGCCAGTACCGGCTCCGGGCCAAAACCCAGATATTTTGCCGCCTTTAACACATTGATTAAAAAATCATTCATCGATTTCTCCAGGGCGATAAAGGAATTTTCCCTGACTGCCTTATCTATGGCCTGGCCTAAACTATAAGTATAATCCAGCGTACAGCAATCCTTGTGCACATACTCTAATCTGTTTAAAAAAGCTGTCAATTCTTTATCGTAGAGCTCCAGAAAATCTTTCTTTCTGATAAAGCCTTCACAGGATATCTCTGTCTCCAGCTTTTCCCGCGGTTCCTTTAAGACATAAAGCCTTAAAAAACTTTTTATGTTGTGCATATCAATAACATGCAGGAGATAATCCTTTAATAATTTGCTGGGATAATTTCTGACGATATGCACGGCGCACTCTGTTGTATTTAAATCCAGTAACCTCAAGAGTTCTTTATCCAAAATTAATTCGCTGACGAGTTTTTTTACTTTGGAAAGTTCCTGTGCCAATAAATCTTCCAATTGCCGGCTGTCTTTAACATGTAGGAGTTCCTCGCTGTAAAGGTCCGCCTCCACAAACAGCCGCAGGGCTTCGCCTAAATCCGATTCTATGGCCTCCTCGAATACCTCTGATTTAATCAGGAAATTTTCCAGGGCGCGGATTCTGCCCACGGCAAAAATATACTCTAAATTGGATACGCTCTTTGTCTTCATTTAAAAAGAATATCTGTTATCTGCGTCTCAAAATCCTGGCGCAACTGCCCCAAATAGAAATCTATGTCTTCTGGAACTTCTTTAATTCCATCCGCAGAAATCTGTTTTTTCTTAAGTTTTCCGGCGTGCAGGCTCGACTTTAATTTATTAAATACTGCCTCTATCAATTCCTGTTTTGCTGAAAGCAGATTTTTCCTAACCTTAAGGCGCGCGCTGACAATGAGGCGCTGCCTTTGATTTTCGCAGTCTGTCTTTGCCCTGGCAATAATCTCCTGATAAAGACTATCCGCCTCATTTTTTGCCTCCTGGATTATCCCGTCTTTTTCTTTCTGGGCTTCCTGGATAATCCTCTGCTTTTGGGCTTCGGCTGCGTTAAAAATATGGTCTAAAATAGATTCTAATGACATATTAATGAGTGTTTAACTTACGGAGCATAAATTGCGACGTAAGTTATCTGTGCGAATTAAATCTTTACTGCCAGCAATAATAAAAATGCCGCGGCCAAACCAAGTATGGCGTAAATTTCTACGAATATGGGCAACACCAGTGCCTTACCTGCCTCTTCCGGCTTTTTGGCCACCATATAAATGGAGGCAACTGCAACCTTGCCCTGCCACACCGCCGAGATTGACTCGACCAAACTCACCACTGCGCATATGGCAAAAATTTCTATGCCCTGAACAAGCGTAGGAATCTTCACATCCGCTGCCAGAAGATTTAGTTTGTTTAACACCAAAAATCCGATAAGAAAACCGTAGAAACCCTGTGTGCCGGGCATACCGATAAGAGGAATCATGCGGCCGAACTTTTCAGGATCTTCTGTCATCACCCCGCCGGCAGCCTGGCCTGCAAAAGCCACTCCGATGGCCGAGCCCACTCCTGATATCGCCATAACTATTGCCGTACCTGCAATCGCAAAAGCCAAACCTGCGTCCATCTTAAACCTCCTTTAATTAAAGTTGATATATTTTGTCTGCACTTTAAATGGCCTAAATGAAACTCCGCCGCTTTTAAAGAATTTGGAAAAGAATTCTACAAACTGAAGCCTCAGCGGATGCACAAATGCCCCCAATAAATTCATCAAAAAAGAAACCAGATGCCCGCATAAAAAAATAACCACTAAAATAAAACTGCTGACCAAAACTTTGATAAATCCCAGCTTATCTATAAACGGCACAATAGAAGTAAATATCTGGCTGAATTGTATGCTGATAAGGTTTATAGTATTTGCCATAACGCCCGTAACCAGGCCCAGCGCCCAGAGACGGCTGTAGGATAATATGTCGCTCAGATAACCCGAGAGCGCGCTATAAAGATTGTATCCGCCATAAAAAAGTTTTGAGCCCCAGCCTTTTTCAGAACGGCCCTGCGTAAGAATAAGCGCCAATGCCCCAGCTGACGCCGCATATTTAAATAAAGCAATATGAGTGTTGCCTAACAGCTTTAAGAAAACAAGCCCCAGCCCGGTCAGGCCGAATAACAATGTAAGCATAGAAACCTGGTCGAGCGCTACATCCAGATAACGTTTATTTTTTATGTTGCCTATGGCTGCGACGATGTTACCGAACCAAACCTGGACTATTCCGAAGGAAAGTGCAATGGCCAGTAATTTGGTCGGCTCCTTCAAAGGGTCCAGCATAATAAGAGCATCTTTAAATTGTTTGAGCGGCAGGAATGATTTATTGCCATCTGCCAATAAATCAAAAAGATTGCCGAACCAGCTGCCTGTAAGTGCGCCCACTATAATCGTAGATATGCCGCATAAGAAAAATAATTTAAAAAATCTTAAACCCTGCGGCCCCATCTTTAATTTT
The DNA here is from genome assembly GCA_028711115.1 of Candidatus Omnitrophota bacterium. GTDB lineage: Bacteria > Omnitrophota > Gorgyraeia > Velamenicoccales > JABMQK01 > JAQTSV01. The sequence continues at coordinate 140,549 of JAQTSV010000001.1, read as the reverse complement.
TTTAGTATGAAAAGACAAAACAAAGCCAGAACAAATCCGTAACCCGCGTCTGAGACACAAAAACCGAAGTATAAAAAGAAAAACGGCGCCAGATACGGAGTGGGATCTATCTCTCCGTATTTGGGGGCGCCATATATTTTTGTGATAAATTCAAAAGGCTGTATAAGCGGCGGGTTTTCCAAATCCACCGGCACTTCTTCTCCGGGTTTGGGCTCAGAGATAAATACGGCCATATCTTTGGTGTCAGAGTTAATTTCTTTTTCCAATAAACTTATGTCTCTGTGCTTAACCCAGCCTTTAAGCATAAATGTAAATTGCTGCGTGGCTAAATCCCTGCCTGCCTCTTTTATATTTTTTATACGGGAAAAATAATCATACACTACCATAAGCTTAAACATCTGCTGTGACAATTTTCTGATTGTATCTTTTGTATCCTCTAGCTGGTCGTCCAAAATCATCACTTCGCGGTTTATCTCAAACAACCTTTCCTCTGCCGTGCCTTTATGACGGGCGAGCGTTACAAAATTAAAATGGTGGTTTTTCAAAATGGCTTCTATTTTTTCGAATTGTTCTTTGATATAAAAAATTATAAGGTGAGTGCTGGCCTCGTCCTGGCTGACTGCCTCGCAGAATAAATCGATTTTTTCTTTTTTGCAATTGTTCGACAGATTCTCGTAATCGTCGGTGCGCAACAACCCCAATAAAATTCCGCAGCTCTCTGTGGAATGCAATCCTTCCAGTGGGATTTTTAACTTAATCCAAGGAGCAAGCATGTGTTTTTCCTGCATCAGGTGTTCTCTGTGCTGAAGAAGATTTTTTAAGTGGTTACGCAATTTAGACAGCTCGCCGAGAAATGTACGATAATCGAAATTATCCATAACCTCTCTTAACTTTTGTTTGTAAAGAGTGGGCTTAAATTTAACCATATTGCCGAACATACCGGCCTTTTCCTGAAAAGTGGCAAGGTAGGAAACCGATTCCTCGATTTCTAAAAGATTGACGTCGCTACCGGGCGCGGCAGAAGTTGCTGCAGTGTCTGGTTTTTCCGCCTCCAGAAGCTGCACAACCGCTAATCTCTGCAACAAATCCAGAACGCTCTCTTTGTCTTTCAACAATCCTATAATCTCTAATTTTTTTATTTTTGCAATTGCCATATTATTGGGAATGAAATGAAATTACAAATCTAGTTTGGTTTTAACAAGCTCTACTGCCTTATCAATATTGGCCTGCGCATTCTGTTTCAATTTATGCATATCTTCGCTGGCCTGTTTTTCGATTGCGCTCACTTTTTGCTCCGCCTCTTGTTGTGTTTTAATTTTTAGTTTCTGGCTGTCACTGGCAGCCTGCTTTTGCGCATCTTCTATAATGCGCGCCTTTTCTGTTTTGGCTGTATTTAAAATGTGCTGGGCCTCTTTTTTGGCCTGTTCAATTATATCCTGCGCCTTTTTTTCTGCTTGTTTAATTTTATCTAAGGCAAATTTTGAGTCCATTTTTTCTATCCTTTATTTACAAAGCTGCTCTAAAGCCGCGAGCGGATCGTCTGCTTCCAATATGGGCCTGCCTACAACTAAATAGTTGCTGCCTGCCTTTATGGCCTGTGCCGGAGTTGCCACCCGTTTCTGGTCTCCTTTTTTATCTGTAGGCAGCCTTATGCCGGGAGTAACGATTATAAAATCCTTGCCTAATTTTTCCCTCACTGCCTTTGCTTCATTGACTGAGCAGACTACGCCGCTAAGCCCGCATTGTTTTGCTAATTTTGCCAAACTTAAAACGCGGGCCGGTATATTGGTCTTCTTGCCTTCGCTAGTTAATATTGTTACACCGATAATCAGAGGCGGCTTTATGCCTAATTTGTGCGATTCTTCTGTTGCTGCGTCTTTGGCGCGTTTGAGCATATCTGGGCCGCCCTGCACATGAACTGTAAACATATCCACGCCCAGCCGCACCATTTCCCTGGAGGCATTGGCCACGGTATTGGGTATATCAAACAGCTTTAAATCCAAGAAAACTTTTGCGCCTTTAGCGTGTATACACTGGATTATCCCCGGCCCTGCCAGCGTAAAGAGCTGTAATCCTACTTTGAATATTTTTACTCTGGGATACAGCCTGTCTACAAAATATTTTGCTTTGTCGACTGTGTCCACGTCCAAGGCGACAATTAGTTTAGTTTTATTATCAATACAACTCATAAGAATTATCCTTTAAAAATCTGCGCAACAAAATTATTTTTTCCTTAAAACTACTATGCCCTGAACGCTGCCTTCTGGCCCGGGGATAACTTCCACAATGTCTCCCGGATGAATCAGTTCTTTACTATTCTCGTCGACAACGGCCTTGGTGCAATAATGACAGATATATACCTCGGGATACGGCACGGCTTGTTTGTTGAGCATAAGAATGCCATCTTTTATCGTATAGGTGGTTGTAACAGGAGCTGAGAGCAAGGCTTGATAGGCCGGGTCACTCTCAAAAGAACTGCTCGAGGTGATATACCTCATCTTGTCATCTTCATAAAAAATTGACCGCTGATACGCTGGATATTCATAAGGCACCACGGATTCAAGGCTTGCCATATCCCATGTACCGACGAGGTCTGTTTTTGTGCAAGCCCTGTATGCATCGCTGTCCAGCGAGGATAATGCGCCCAGCGAGATATTCGCCAATGCGGCCTCAACCGCAGAAAGCTCCCTTGTTACTTCTTCCTGAGGCCCCATAAAACCTACTTCCAGTAATAACGGGCCGTAAGAAATATAACTCATGATGATAAAATTATTTTTGTTTTGGTCCGGGCTTTCTGCGCGGACCTGCAGCCACTTGCGGCTGCCATATTGAATTTCTTTAAGCGGCTCAACTATTATAATGCCTTTTTCCTGCTGCATCTTTATTTCATCGCTGACCCAGGTGTGTAAATCTGCTTCTCCCGGTGTGCGCAGACGGACAAAAAACCACATATCTTCTTTGGTGAATTCGTGTGTGGTGGATGCCCTTATGCCGCCTTTGTCGTTTGTATCGGGAAGTTTCTGCCAGGAGGAATCAAGCGAAACCGAGACAACCAATAACTTATTATTTTTCGGGTCTGCCTCTGTAAATAATTGCTGTGATGTTTTCTCCAGCGCGCCGGATGAAACCTGTCCGGCCTGCGGGTTTTGGTTTTCCGAAACTGACGTCGCAGCTTGCTTGTTATATTCGCTGGCAGGAGCGCCGTCAATCGTTTCCACGTCATCCGTAAAATATGTCACGGAAACACCGTCCACGTTAACCTTTAGTTGCTCGTCGTTTTTTTCTGAAATATCCGCTGTAATAATTTTACCGGATTTCAATTTAATTGTCTCGGCATAAATATTAGAGGAAAAACACGAACAGGCTATTGCCAGACAAGAGGCAAATACATAAATTTTTAACCAATTCATTACATATCTCCTTTTTGGAATTTCAATTATTGCAGACTGCCGATTAAATGTTTGATATTTTTTAATTTGTTTTGAATTAAATATTGTTTTAATCCGGCGAGTATATCGTCTGCCGCGGCAGGGTTGACTAAATTCGCCGTGCCCACGCATATTGCGCTTGCGCCGGCAATAAGAAACTCCACCGCATCATCGGCAGTCATTATACCTCCCATGCCTATTACAGGAATATCAATATCTTTTGCTACCTGCCAGACCATGCGCAGCGCAATGGGCTTTATCGCCGGTCCGCTTAATCCGCCGGTAATGTTACCCAATACAGGAGCCCTGGTTCTAACATTAATGCTCATACCTACAAATGTATTTACCAGACTTACAGCGTCTGAACCAGCAGCCTTGGCTGCCCGGGCAATTTCTACAATGTCTGTGACATTGGGGGAAAGTTTTGTGATAATCGTCTTATCAGTTGAGCTGCGCACCTGTTTTACCAATTGATATGTAGCTTCTTTATCCTGTGAAACCAGACATTCTTTGCCTTTGACATTGGGGCAGGAAATATTTAATTCCAGGGCAGCCACCCCTTTTGTCTTCTCCAGTATCCTGGCTAATTTAACGTATTCCTCGCCGGTGTCTCCGCCGATACTGACTATTACAGGTACTTTAATTTTTCTTAAATAAGGCATTTTATCTTTTAAGAACTTGGCTATGCCTTCGTTCTGCAGGCCAATAGCATTGAGCATACCGCTGGCTGTCTCTGCAATCCGCGGTGCGGGGTTGCCTGATTTCGCATCGAGGGTAATTGTCTTGGTAATAATCCCGCCCAATTCTTTTAAATCCATATACGGGCTGAATTCCTGCGCATAGCCAAAAGTGCCTGAAGCCACCAAAACAGGATTTTTCAATTCCAGCTTGCCGATATTTACCGTAGTTTGTATCTTCATTTTCCTATAATCATTCTCACAGCAACAAACAGCAGAAAAAATCCAAAAAGTTTTTTTAAAAAAGCATCCGGAATGTTCTGAACAAACTGCGCGCCGATTAGACCTCCGATAAAAAATCCCAGGCAGACAAATAAAACCATGCCTAATTTGACGTTGCCGCTATAATAATAACGCAGCGCCGCCAAAAGCCCGATGGGCGGAACCATAATCGCGAGGGTCGTTCCCTGCGCCTGGTGTTGTGTCAGCCCGAATATATAGACCATTGCCGGGACCAAAATCGTTGCCCCGCCAATACCAAACATCCCGCCGCATATTCCCGCAACCATTCCTAAAATTATATATAGAGTTTGCGTCATATCTTCCTCCTAAAATTTCCAGGATATATCCTCTGCGCAAAATACCGGGCCGTCGTGGCAGACTCTTTTAAAACCGGCCTTTGTCTCAATGGCACAGCCCAAACAGGCACCGATGCCGCAACCCATGAATTCCTCCAGAGACACCTGCAGGGGAATCTTTTTTATCATGCAAATTTTTGCCAAGTTTGTAAGCATAGCCTTCGGCCCGCAGGCATACACACTTATGGGCTGGTTCGCCTTTGGCAATAATTTCTTTTCAAAGAAAGCCGTAATCATACCTTTGAATCCGCAGCTTCCGTCTTCGGTGGCTATATGAACCCGGCATGACAAATCCTCGAAATCTTTTTCGCAGAGTATTTTATGGCTGTTTGCCGCGCCAATCAAAACTATTATTTTATTTTTGCTGTGCTGGGATATCTTATGTGCCAGAAATAATAACGGCGCCACCCCCATGCCTCCGGCAATGAGAATGTGCGTCTTTTCTTTGGTATGCAAATCCTGACAATCGAACCCCTTTCCTAAAGGGCCTAAAATATTTACGTACTCTCCGGCCTGTTTCCGGGAAAGAAGAGCTGTGCCTTTCCCTTTTAACTCGTACAAAATATCCAGATCAAACTTATGTTGGCTAGATTTGGCTTTCGCCGGAGTGATTTTATGGATACTGAATGGCCGGCGCAGCAATGGTTCACCGCAATTACAAGTCCTTACATGCACGAACTGCCCCGGCTGTGCATCCTTAAACATCGACGGAGCTTCCAACTTTAATACATAATAATTCTTATCTAATTTTATATTGGAGATTATTCCGGAGTCTATTTGAGATATATTCATGTCTTACTGCTGTTTGTTCTTCTTTGCGGCAAGTATTGCCTCTAATTCAGACTGTATTGTCCCGTTTGCGCTGTTTAAATCTGCTATTTTTGCCTGGGCATTGGTAATATCGCCTTTGGAAATATCTGTTAATATGCCCTTCATAAGAATCAGATTATTCAAATAAATTTTATGAAACCTGACAAATTGTTCGGGCACGCTTGAATTACTCAGCTGTCTTATGACGCTGTCCAGTTCCGATGACATATCTATTATTGCCTGCGGCAGCTTATCCGGTTCCTGCATAAATTTATCAGGATTAGCTGCCAGGCTCATTGTTTTGGTCATAGAATCTTTTACCAGAGAAGTGATATTGGTAAAATAATCTATCTCTTCTTTATTCAAAAGTGTGACGAGCTCTGCCACTAAACTGCTCTCCGGCGGGACAGCCGCTTGATTCGTCTTTTGAGGCAGAATCTCGGGCTGTTTTTCGGGCGGCTGAATCTTTTGCGCCGGAACTTCTGTCAAAGGTTTTGGTGCAATTTCCTGTTCTAGCGCGGTGGCCTGCGGCGGCGGAGTTACCAAAGTAGCTTTCTCAATAGGCGTCATTGTGTATAAAGATTCTGAAGTGACAGCATTATCTTGTTTATCTGTCTGCGCTGAAGTAGCTACTTCAGCGGTTTTCTCGACAGGTGCCTGTTCTTTAGCAACTGGCTGAGCAAGAGGCAGGGGTTGTGTTTTTTCCTCTGCAGAAGGCGGTGTGACAAAGTTGGGAATTTCCTGTTTTTCTATGCGCGATATCTCATCCTTAAAAAAAGTGATCTCTACTGCATCCTGGCCTTCACCGATTCTGAATAGCACCTTTTCGTCGTCCTGCATTATCATTGTGCCTGTGACCTGATTCCCGTTTTTTAAATATAAAGTATCAGCAAACACATTACCGGCAATAATCAGCACAAAAAAGACACAACACAACAAAATATTTTTTTTCATTTTTGACACCTCGCGCAAAAATATGTCCCCCTACCACCCAGGGAAACTCTTTTTATAGGAGATTTGCAGACATAGCAAGGTTCGCCTAACCTATCATAGACTTTGTGAAAACGCGCATAGTCGCCTTTTTCTCCCGACGCTGTAACATACTGGTCCACAGAAGAGCCTCTGTGTTTAGTAGCTGCGTCTAAAATTTCTTTGATACTGATGAATAATTTTTTACTTTCTTTCTCTGAAAGACTAGAGGCATGTCTTTGCGGATTTATCCTTGCTTTAAACAATGCCTCTGCAGCATAAAGATTGCCTATGCCAGAAATAAATGTCTGATCCATAAGCAACGGTTTTATCTTTGTCTTTTTCTGAGAAAGCATAATGCTGAATTCTTCCTCTGTCAAATCATATGGCTCAGGGCCTAATTCCCGGATAAATTTCAGATTGCGCCAGTCATCCAAAAGGCGCAATTCACCCAAAATCCTTCTATCATTATAATCCAAAAATCTGTTATCGGATAGCTTAAAACTAATCCTGCTCTTTTTGCCGTTTCCCGGATAAACAAGCTGGCCGGTCATCCTTAAATGAACCACCAGTGATTTTCCCGAAGATAACTCAAAGATTAAGGCCTTGCCTTTTCTTAAAATATTTTCTATTTTTGCGCCTTTGATTCTTTTCTTAAATAAATCCAAAGAAGGCTCTTTGATAACCTTGGCGTTGTTTACAATAACGCCGGTTATAATTTTACCTTTTATTGATTTTTCCAGCTGCCTTTTTATGGTTTCAACTTCCGGAAGCTCTGGCACTGTTTGGCTCTCTTATTTTTTAGCGCTGACTGCAACCCGCGGCTTGCGCGGCGTGATTTTTAATCCCTCTTTATAATAATCCTGCAGGGATTTCGGTAAATCTTTTTCTTTCTTCACCGCTTCTATGCCTTCGATGGTGGCTGCGGCTGCTGCCATAGTTGTAATGTAAGGGATTTTATATTGTATGGCCATTATGCGAATGTAGCTATCGTCGTGCTTGCTGGGGCCGCCGCTGGGCGAATTTACAATAAGATTGAGTTCTTTATTCTTGATTGCATCCGCAATATCGGGCCTGCCTTCCATCAATTTATTTATTATCGTATTGGCTATGCCGTTTTCGCTTAAGAAACGGCTGGTGCCTTCTGTGGCATAAATATTGAAACCGAGTTTTTTGATTCTTTTGGCAAGGGCAATAAGCTTTGGTTTATCCCTGTCGGTCACGGTAAGTAAAATATTTCCTTCCGTGGGCAGCTTGGAACCCGCAGCTCCTTGCGCCTTATAGAAGGCCAGACCGAAGGTATCGGCTATACCCATGACTTCTCCGGTGGCCCTCATTTCAGGGCCCAGCAAAGGATCCACCTCGGGAAACATATTAAAAGGAAACACCGCTTCCTTCACTGCGAAATAAGGCAGTTTATGTTTTTTAAGTTCCGGGAAGTCTGTTAATTTCTTGCCTAACATTACATGCGTGGCTATTCTGGCTATGGAAATCCCCGTAACCTTGGAAACCAAAGGCACTGTACGCGAAGCCCTGGGGTTGGCCTCTAAAATATAAACCTTGTCGTCGCAGATGGCATATTGAATATTCATAAGCCCCACCACTTTTAATGTCTTGGCGATTTTTTCCGTGTATTCTTCGATTGTTTTAAGGTGTTCTGCCTTTATTGTCCTTGTGGGAATTGCACAGGCAGAATCCCCGGAGTGAATTCCTGCTAATTCGATATGTTCCATAACGGCAGCGATGAAAACTTCTTTGCCGTCGCAAAGCGCATCCACCTCGGTCTCAATGGCTTCCTCAAGAAATCTGTCAATAAGCATGGGGTATTCCGGGCTTACCTGTATCGCCTCTCTGGCATATTTTTCCAAGAGACTTTCCTCGTATATAATTTCCATACCGCGTCCGCCGAGCACAAAAGATGGCCGCACAATCAAAGGATAGCCGATTTTTTTGGCAATGGCTATGGCTTCTTCCAGAGAACGCGCTGTAGCGCCTTCCGGCTGGGGGATGTTTAGCTCAATCATTTTCTGCCTGAAACTTTCCCTGTCTTCGGCAAAACGGATGCTCTCAGGGCTTGTGCCTAAAATCTTTACGCCATTATCTTTCAATTCCTGGGCGATATTTAAAGGAGTCTGGCCTCCGAATTGCACAATAACTCCCTCGGGTTTTTCTTTTTCGTAAATCGTAAGCACATCTTCCACTGTCAGAGGCTCAAAATAAAGTTTATCAGAAGTATCATAATCTGTGGAAACTGTCTCGGGGTTACAGTTAATCATAATTGACTCAAGTCCTTCGTCGCGCAAGGCAAAGGCTGCGTGGACGCAGGTATAGTCAAATTCTATGCCCTGTCCGATTCTGTTGGGGCCGCCGCCTAAAATTAAAACTTTTTTATTAGACGACACCGGCACTTTATCTTCGCCGATATAAGTGGAATAATAATATGCGGCATTTTCTACGCCGCTCACAGGAACGGCATCAAACCTGCCATTTTTGCCGGCTGAAATTCTTCGTTTTCTGGCCTCTTTTTCCTTTACGCCGAACAAACCAGCAAGATATCTGTCGGCAAAACCGAATTCCTTTGCCTTGGCTAATTTTTCGTCGCTCAGTTCATTCCATTTAAACTTAAGCAGTTCCTGTTCGAACCCCACAATCTCTTTCATCTCGTTTATAAACCATCTGCCGATGTGGGTCATCTGATAAAGCTCCTCCACGGCCATTCCCTGGCGCAGGGCTTCATACATTAAAAATATGCGTTCGCTCGACGGAAAGAATAATTTTTCTTTTATCTGCGGCAGCGTGAGCTGCTTAAATTTATCTACGCCCAAACCATACCTGTTTATCTCCAGCGAACGTATGGACTTCTGAAAAGCCTCTTTAAAACTCTTTCCGATGCTCATTACCTCGCCCACTGCCTTCATCTGCGTGCCGATGATATCCTGGGCCTGAGGGAATTTCTCAAATGCCCAACGCGCGAATTTGATTACCACATAATCTCCGCTGGGTTCATATTTTTCCAGAGTCCCTTTGCGCCAATATGGAATTTCATCCATGGTTATGCCGGCTGCGAGCTTTGTGGAAATCCGCGCAATAGGAAAACCCGTGGCTTTGGAGGCAAGTGCGGAAGAACGCGAAGTCCGCGGATTGATTTCTATAACCACAAGTCTATCGTCCTCCAAATTGTGTGCAAACTGAATATTTGTCCCGCCCACAACTCCTATGGCATCCACTATTTTATAAGACAATTCCTGCATTCGTTTTTGCAATTTCTCCGGCACAGTCAGCATGGGTGCAACGCAGAAACTATCGCCGGTGTGCACGCCCATAGCATCGATATTCTCAATAAAACAAACTGTAATCTTTTTATTTTTGTCGTCTCTGACAACTTCTAATTCCAATTCTTCCCAGCCCAATACAGATTCCTCAACCAGAACCTGGTGAACAATGCTGGCGTTGAGTCCTCTGGTGACAATTGTCCTTAGTTCTTCCACGTTATAAGCCACGCCTCCGCCGGTCCCTCCCAATGTATAGGCCGGCCTGAGCACGACGGGATATTTAAGTTTTTCCGCAATCTGCTCTGCCTCTTCCACAGAATGGCAGGGCTCTGACTTTGGTACCGGGATACCCAGCATATTCATTGTCTCTTTAAAAACAATTCTGTCCTCGCCGCGTTCAATGGCATCGGCCTTAACGCCGATAATCTCTACATTATATTTTTTTAACACGCCGTTTTTATGGAGGGCTGAGGCTAAATTAAGACCGGTCTGTCCGCCTAAATTAGGCAGCAGACTGTCCGGTCTTTCCTTCTCGATTATCTTTTCCAGGCTCTCGGGCGTAAGCGGCTCAATATAAGTCTTATCAGCCATCTCAGGATCGGTCATAATGGTTGCGGGATTAGAATTGACCAGAATAATTTCGTAACCTTCCTCCTTCAATGCCTTGCAGGCCTGAGTACCCGAATAGTCAAACTCGCATGCCTGGCCGATAATAATCGGCCCTGAACCGATAATCAGAACTTTTTTAATGTCGCTACGTCTTGGCATAAACCCTCCTGTTGTGTTATGGAATTATCCGCGTTGTCCGGAGGTCCTTCTTTCGCCGTTGAAAGAAAACCCCTGAAGTTATTTTATTTTTGGTTTCGGTAAATTTTTAATATTGTTTAATGATTTTTGTAATTCTTCCTCGGGAAGAACATAATCAGTAAGTTTTCCGTCGAGAAATTTCTCATAACCGCCCAAGTCCAGAAGCCCGTGCCCGCTATAATTAAACAGAATGACTTTTTCTTTGCCTTCTTGTTTTGCCTTCTGGGCTTCCTCTATCACGCAGGCTATAGCATGGCTGGTCTCAGGCGCACATATACTGCCTTCGGTCTTTGACCAGATTAATGCTGACTCATAACATTTTATCTGATCCACTGCCCTGGGTGCAGCTAACCCGCTTCTTACCGCCTCGCTGACCAATGGCGCCATGCCGTGATATCTTAATCCGCCGGCATGAATGGGCGGCGGCACAAAAGCATGACCCAATGTATACATTGCCAATAATGGCGTCTGGCAGGCAATGTCACCGAAATCATAAGCAAATGGCCCGCGCGTTAAGGACGGACAGGCTGTGGGCTCTACCGGGATTATGTCTATTTTTTCTCCGTTTATTTTATTAATCATAAAAGGAAACGCCAGGCCTGCGAAATTACTTCCTCCTCCGGCGCAGCCGATAATAACGTCGGGATTTTTTTCGCCGGCGATTTTTAACTGTTTCTTTGCCTCCAAGCCCATAATTGTCTGGTGTAATAAAACGTGGTTTAAAACGCTGCCGAGGGAATATCGTGTCCTGCCGGATTTATCCGCCACTGCCTCTTCCACAGCCTCGGAAATTGCTATACCAAGGCTTCCCGGCGTGTCAGGCATCTTCTGTAAAATTTCCCGACCGCACTTTGTCTGGTTACTGGGGCTGGCTATACATTCAGCGCCCCAGATACGCATAAGAATTTTACGGAACGGCTTCTGGTCAAAACTAATCCTCACCATATAAACTTTGCACTCCAATCCCAGTAACTGACAGGCAAATGCCAAGGCACTGCCCCACTGTCCTGCGCCGGTTTCTGTGGTGAGTTTTTTTATTCCGAATTCTTTGTTATACCAGGCCTGTGCCACGGCGGTGTTTGGCTTATGGCTTCCTGCAGGGCTTAAACTTTCATCTTTATAATAAATCCTCGCCGGCGTGTTTAAATATTTTTCCAAATAAGTTGCCCGGCGTAAAGGTGTGGGCCTCCAGCGGCAGAGAATTTCCAAAATTTCCTCCGGTATATCAATCCAGCGCTTTGTGCTTGCCTCCTGCTCTATCAGATTCATGGGAAATACCGGTGACAACATGTCCGGCGTCACGGGTTTCCCATCGGGCGTAAGCGGCGGATGCATGGGATTGGGCAAATCAGCGACCAAATTGTACCACTGCTTGGGAATTTCCCTTTCACTTAGGATAATTTTTCTCTCAGGCATTTAAAAATCTCCTTTTTATAAATTCTATGGCCTGCTTGACAGATTTAAATCTGACTGCGCCTTTTATTTTCCAACTGCCTAAGCTTATGACTGTCTTTTTTGCATTCAAAGCAAAACCCATCTCTGAAAGCGTGCCGTATTCTCCCGGCAAAGCAATAATTATGTCAGCTGCTGTGGTAACCAATGTATTTCTTGTGTAACCCAGGCCTGTGGCAATAGGAATATCGATATATGGATTGGCGTCATTTTTATTGTCGGTGGGCAAAATCCCAACGGTTATGCCGCCAAATTCTTTTGCGCCTTTTGCCGCGGCCTGCATTACTCCGCCCAATCCGCCGCAGACTAAAATCGCGCCAAGATTGGCGATTTCTCTGCCTAATCCTTTAGCGATTTTTTCCGTCTTTTTATTGCACTTATGCCCGCCGATTACAGCGATTAATAATTTTTGTTTATGCACCTTAATATTTCCTTTTATACAGCATAATCCCGACGAGTGTTCAAAAATTGTCGAAGAGAATTTTTGAACATCATACGAGTCGGGACAACCTACTTTTATGCGCCTGACAGGAATCGTCCGCCACAAAGATTAGGCGGATCCGCCTACGGCGGAAACCTGTTTTAATTTATGCGCCCGGGCAGAATCGAACTGCCACACCTAGCTCCGGAGGCTAGTGCGCTATCCGTTACGCTACAGGCGCAAAATTTTACAGAACTTTGGCTAAAATATTCAAAATAAAATTATTATCCTTTACCTTGGATTGCTGCACGCTGAAAGAACGAAATTGTTTTACGCCTTGCGGCTGTAATGTTTTTTGAATTTTGCGGATGCATTTATTATTTCCCGTGCCGCTGCCGTAAGTGGTAAAAATAACCACGGTTTTATTTTTCAAACCAAAACATTTCTTAAGGAATGTATTCATCGCCGGACTAGGCCCGAATGCCCACACAGGCGTACCCAGACAAATCACATCAAATCCCGTAAGGTCAAACTGGGTATTTTCTATTATCGCCTCTTTGCCGAATAATGCCCTTTTGCTCTGCACAAAAAAATTATCTGATTCATCCAGCGGCTTTAGTTCTGCCAGCTCCACAGAACCCTGCTTCTCCAGGTATTTCTTTAATTCCTGTGCGACTTTCCTGGTGTTGCCCGAATAAGAATAATAGATTATTGCGGATCTCATAGTTTATATTTCCCTCAAAATAAATCCAGCTGGGCCTGGTTTTTTTCTTTTTTAAATTCCTCTTCGCCGAAAATATTTATCTTGCCGTATTCTCCGTCGAAACCGGGGCGGATATCCACTTTGCCCTGCTTTACGCGTAATACGCCTTCGGCTATGCGCTCGGACAGATTGGCTCTTAAATCTTTTTCTTCGGCGTTTAATAAAATTTCGAATTCATTGCCGAATTTGGAAATCACGCTGCGATATTCCCTCTCTACTCCCAGAGAGCTCTTGCCTACTCCTTTTGCCTCGGCAATAATTTCATCCAAAGGTATAAGATTTTTAAAAGGTATGGCATTGGACGGCACAGTGCCTTCGGGCCTGTCAGCCAACTGCTCGACTCTGTTCATTACACCGATAGTCAAAGGCCTGCCGCATTTGGGGCAGCGATTTTTATTGTCGCGGGATTCTTTCGGCGAAAAACAAATATTACAGAGCCTGTGGCCGTCAAAATGGTATTTTCCTTCCTCCGGGAAAAATTCAATTGTATAAAGAAATTTTGTCTTGTCTTTTTTCCGTAACACATCTCTTATGGTAGAATAATCCATTTCACAGTCAAACACATTTGCCTCTCTGCCGATTTTAGCCGGAGAATGGCTGTCAGAATTGGAAATCAGAGTAAACCTGTCCAATTTGGAAAGCCGCCAGTTCATTGCCGGGTCCGACGATAATCCGGTTTCCAGCGCGAAAATTTTCGGCGTGTGTTTTTCAAAACAATCTTCGATTCTGTCAAATCCGGACATTGAACCAAACAAACTAAACCACGGCGTCCAGATATGCCCCGGCACAAGCATACAGTTTTCATCGATGTCAAAAATAATCTGCGCCAGGTCTGCCGCATCCACGCCAAGTATGGGCCTTCCGTCGCTGGCCAGATTTCCCCGTCGGGATAAAGCATTGTTTATCTTGTCTACAACTTCAAAGGATGGCGCAAACACCATATTATGAATCCTGTAGGTCTTGCCTTTTTTGGAATAAATACTGCTTATTTCGGTGGTCAGGATAAAATTTACGTCCTTGTAGATAAATATTCCGTTACCTTTTGGTTCTAATTTTGATTTTAATTCTTCCAGCCAGAGATGGTGGGTAAAATCACCAGTGCCCATAAGATTTATGCCTTTTAATTTTGCCCATTCAGCCAAGTGTTCCACATCCATATCGCGCGAAGTGGCGCGGCTGTATTTGGAGTGAATGTGAAAGTCGGCTATAAATTTCATTGTATTATTTCCTGTAAGGTTGCGGCTGCGTTATCCCAGTGCGTGCCCTGCCAGTAAACGCGGCCACACTCATCGCAACGCAGGAATTTATCCTGCGCCTGGAACACATATTCGGGAACTTTATCTTTTATCTTGTCTCTGGAAACTTCTGATAAAATTTTATTGCACAAAACGCATCTGGTAAACATCTCATTTACATGAAATTCTACATTCAGCTGCGATTTTATCTATTTTAGCTGTTGTTTTATATTTTCGCTTTCTATAAACAGTATTTTTAGGGATTTATCGTTTACCAGAACTTTATTGCGTGTCAGAATTATTCTATCTTCCCGTAAGGCGGTAATTATAAGCGAGCCTTTATTGTTGTCACGAAAATATACGGTGTCAAATCCTAATATGCGCAGCCACTTGGCGAGCCTGCCTAATTCGCGGCTTGCGAGGAATTTCATCTTTTAAACACTATCCTGCCTTTGGAAATTGTGTAATCCACACAACCCTTTAGTTTCTTTCCTATAAAAACTGAATTCTTGGACTTGGAGACAAAATCGCCTTCTTTAACCAGCCATTCTGCCTGCGGGTCGATAATTACAAGATTGGCCTCCAGGCCTTCTGCGATGAAACCTTTGTCTTTTAATCCTAATCTTTTGGCGGGATTAAGGCTCATAAGCTTAGCCAACTGAAGCCAGTCGATAAGTTTATTCTCCAATAACTCGGTTATTACCACGCTCAACGCCGTCTCCAGACCAATTGTGCCGAATGGCGCCAGGTTATATTCCAATTCTTTTTCTGCCTGGTTATGCGGCGCGTGATCCGTGGAGATACAATCGATAATTCCGCTTTGCAGGGCTTTTAAAATCTGCTGCCGGTCTTTTTCTGTGCGTAAAGGCGGATTGATTTTTGTGTTGGTATTGAATGTGGAGACTGCCTCGTCATTTAAAGCGATGTAATGCGGGCAGGTTTCCGCAGTCACATCCACGCTGTCATCTTTGGCGCGCTTGATTAATTCCAGGGCGCGGCCTGTGCTTATATGCGCCAGGTGTAATTTTGCCTTTGTAAAACGTGCTAATTCTATGTCGCGGCCGACGATTATTGTCTCGGCAATATCGGGGATACCTTTTAACCCCAGTTTTGTGGAGACAATGTCTTCGTGCATCAGGCCGCTGTTACTTAAATTCTTATCTTCGCAATGTGAGATTACCAATAATCCCAGCATCCTGGCATATTCCAAAGCCCGGCGCATAAGATGTGTATTTTCCACGGATTTACCATCCTCGGATATGGCCAGGCAGCCCGCCTCTTTTAATTCTGCCAGTTCTGAAAATTCACAGCCTAATTGTCCTTTGGTAATTGCGCCCACCGGGATAATATCTATTAAACCTGCCTTGGCGTTTTCTTTCTTTATCAAATCCACCACTGAGGCATTATCAATGACCGGATTTGTATTGGGCATGCACATTATGGTGGTGAAACCGCCTTTTACCGCAGCCAAAGAACCGCTAAGTATTGTCTCTTCGTCTTCTCTACCGGGAACTCTTAAATGCGTATGCAAATCAATAAGTCCGGGCAGAATAATTTTTCCTGTGGCATCAATGGTCTTATTGTCGGCTTTGATATTTTTAGCCAGCTTTGCGATACCGGATTTTTCAATCAAGATATCCTGGATCTGGGCTTTATTGGTCGCAGGATCAACCACCAAACCGTTCTGAATTAAAAGGCTCATTTTTGTTTTTCGCCTTTCTGCACACCCAGTAAATATAAAACCGCCATGCGCACGGCTATGCCGTTGGTCACCTGGTTTAAAATAAGCGCGTACGGTGAATCTGCCACGTCTGCACTCAATTCAATGCCGCGGTTTACCGGGCCGGGGTGCAAAATTAAAACGTCTTTTTTGGCATGCGTTAATCTTTCCTTATCTATTCCGAACAACCTGATATATTCGCGTATGGAAGGAAACAGATGTTCTTTCTGGCGCTCCATCTGCAGCCGCAATACATTAATCACATCTGCGTCTTTTATGGCGTCGTTAATATCGTAAGAGACTTCCACTCCCAGTTCTTCCACATCTTTGGGCATTAATGTTGCCGGACCGCAGACTATTACGTGTGCGCCCAGCTTTTTTAATCCCCAGATATTTGAACGCGCCACCCTTGAATGCGCGATGTCTCCGACGATTGCAATTTTTAAGTCCTGTATATTCTGTTTTCTCTCCCGTATGGTCATAATATCCAAAAGCGCCTGTGTGGGATGTTCGTGGCAGCCGTCTCCGGCGTTTATCACAGCTGCATCCACCTGTTTGGAAAGCATATAGGCGCTGCCTTCGGCCATGTGCCGCAATACAATTACGTCCACATTCATGGCCTCGATATTTTTTGCCGTGTCTGTCAGGCTTTCGCCCTTGACTATTGAGGATGAATTTCCGGCGATGCTTATTGTGTCTGCGGATAATCTTTTTGCCGCCAGCTCAAAAGAGGTGCGCGTGCGCGTGGACGGCTCCAGAAATAAAAGAACTACGGTTTTTCCTCTTAGCGTAGGAACCTTTTTTACCTCGCGCGTCAAAACTTCCTTGAAGGAATCGGCTGTGTCTAAAACAAGCTCTATTTCTTCTTTGGTCAATTCCTCTAAACCTAAGAGGTCTTTTTTATTCCATTTGGTTTTATTGCTGGGATTGGTAGCCATCAGGCTCCTCTATTGGTTATTTTCCTTTTCCATAATTACCACTTCGTCGGTTCCGTCGGTCTCTTCTAATCTAACTTCTACAATTTCTTTTTGCGATGTGGGGATATTTTTGCCCACAAAATCAGCCCTTATGGGAAGTTCCCGAAAACCGCGGTCAATTAATACTGCCAGTTGAATAAATTGCGGCCTGCCGAAATCCAGAAGCTGTGTTAGCGCCGCCCTTATTGTCCTTCCCGTATATAAAACGTCGTCGACGAGAATAACTTTTTTATCGGTAATGTCAAACATAAGATCTGTCTTTTTTACCACCGGCTGCTCTGCTATGACACTTAAATCGTCGCGGTAAAATGTTATGTCCAGCGTACCCAGCGGCGGCTGCTTGCCGTCTATTTCCATAATCGCATTTGCCAGCCTTTTGGCAAGATGCGCTCCGCGCGTCATAATGCCGATTATGGCCAATTGCTCCGTGCCTTTGTTTTTTTCGATAATCTCATGGGCCAGGCGCTTTATTATTTTTTCTATGCCGGCCTT
Source organism: Candidatus Omnitrophota bacterium (assembly GCA_028711115.1). Taxonomy (GTDB): domain Bacteria; phylum Omnitrophota; class Gorgyraeia; order Velamenicoccales; family JABMQK01; genus JAQTSV01. The sequence continues at coordinate 122,888 of JAQTSV010000001.1, read as the reverse complement.
ATCCAGGATTTTCTCTTTTTCTCTTAAGATTACTTTACTGCGTTTTCTTGCCACGATACACCTCTAGTTAAAAAAAATCCCGCTTGGAATAGCGGGTAAATTTTGTTTTATCGATTTTATCTTCATTTTATTTTATCCTTACCGGTTTCTCTGAACCGGCTTAAAGGATTTATGTTGCTAAAACTATAACATCAAAGCCTGGGAATGTCAAGCAAGATTTTTATCAATGAAAATCTTGCTTGATTCTGAGCGGAAGCGAAGAATCTAACAAAGATTTACTTTGCTCTCTGAGGCAATGTGCCGAAGAATCTCATAAAAATCAGGAAGGAAATATACCGTATTTTGTGGCAGAAACCGAATTGCCTACTTCTTCTTTGTATCTAATTTTATCTCTGTTGTATCTACTGCTTTATTGCTTACGGATTTAGTGGCTACAGAGTTTACATCTGATATTGTTTTGTAATCCAGTGGGTTAAAGCGACCGGAAGCTGAAACTCTGAAATGAACAATGTCTTTTACTCCGGGCTCTTCCTGGCTGGCTAATTCTAATGTGTATCTAAAACTGGATGACAATATGCCTGCCGGTATAGTATAAGTGCCTGTATTCGGGATTATCACGTCTAAATCTGTTATCGATAGCGGCATTACTTCCTGGGCATAGGCTGGTTCTGTATCAAAAAGTCCGGCAATAGCCAATAGGGTATTTTTAATACCGGATCTTTTTGAGTAATTTCTGAGTAGATTTGGGTGTCTTATAACAAGCCTTAAATTTGCATTCGCGCCTATACCAGAAGTATTCCAGATAATGGTAGGGGTCAGAGTAGGCATAATCTCTCCTTCCTGGGGAGAGGTGATATTTATAGAAACAGGAGTTGCATAAGGGCCGCCATAAGCACCCATATCATTGCGTGAACCGTCAAGGTCATTATATATAGGATCGGGGTCTCCGGCATTGATGGCTGGTGAATTTTGTGATAAACGATAATTACCTGCCCCGGCATTTACAAAAAGCGGGTCCAGCGATATATCATTATTCCCGGGCCCGGCATAGCCACCGTAGCTGCCTTCTGCATTGTTCCAGATGTCGTTATATGTAATTTCTGGATCATAAGTAGAATCTGAATCATAATCATAAACCCCATATTCTGAATTGCCTGTAATGATGTTATTGATAACGGTGGGTTCGGATCTGTAATAGCAGGAAACGCCGTGCCTGCCATTTCCCAAAATGACATTATTCATAATTTTGTTCGCTGGTCTGGACCAATTATGACAATCAATACCGTCGAGGCTGTTCCCAAAAATAATATTATTGAAAATTCTTGCACTGGAAGCCCAGAAACACTGAATACCACTCATTCCATTTGCAGAGATGGAATTATTGGCAATCGTAAGATAACAAGTATCGTGAGAACCCGCACCACTGTCAGCTTTGATACCATTGTCTGTATTCTGGGTAATAATGTTATCGGCGATTCTGAAAAAAGAGCTGAAAGAAGAAATGCCGTAGTTTCCATTCCTAATCGTAAAACCGCGGATAACTCCTTCTGCCCTGCCAACAATAATTTTCACTGCTGACTTTCCATTATTATTGCCGTCGATTATTGTAGACGAGGCACCTGCTCCTATTAATTTTACAAAGGCAGATAAGCTTAAGTTTTCCACGTATGTGCCAGGAGAAACATTGATTATAAAATCTCCGGCAGTGCCATATTCTGTTTGCTGGGAATACCTTCCTATATTGTTGCCGTCGCTGGCAGCTCCTATGCAGGGAGACCCTGTTGCTAATCTGAATGCGCTGCAGGCAATAATTCCTTCCTGAATAGTAGGATAATCCTGCGGGATAGACACAGCTACTCCTTCAAACAGAGGGTTCTGGGATATGTCTCCTGTCCCCGGCTGCGCATTTCCGTGATAGTTCCATTCTGCTATGCCATCACCATTTGTATCTCCTCCATTATTCCAGACATCGTTATGTGAAATAGAAATAACCGCAGAAGGAGAAGATATCCAAATACCGTAATAACCATTGCTGGTAATGATGTTGTCGGTAATAGTAATTGAAGGGGTATTGTAACAGTAAATGCCATAGTTCCCGTTTCCGGTAATAATATTCCTGATTATAGTTATATCAGAAGCATCCCCTACGTTAATAGCTGTGTCGCTTCCGGTAATAATATTATTTGTAATGGTGGCGGAGGAATGACATGAAATACCGTTGCCAATAAGAGTATTATCGCTAATTGCAGGATTGCTGGCACCTTCACAAACAATGCTCCCATTTCCAAAAATAGTGTTATTCGTAATAAGAGGCGAGGAATTCTGCTCACACAGAATGCTGGCAGTATAGTTATTGGCTATAATGTTATGAGTTATAGTGGGCGAAGAATGTCCGTAGCTACCGACACCGGCGCAGTCAAGACCATTGTATCTATTCCAGGTTATTATATTATTTCTGATGGTGGGGGCGGAAAAATTATCGCATTTAATTCCGAAGTAATAAGCCTTCTGAACCGTAAATCCGTCTAATATTGCATTCTGGGTTTCGTCTAATTCAAAGGTAACTAAAACAGGAATAGTTCCGTTGCCGTCAATAATCGTAACCTGCGGGCCGTTAACGCTTGTAACCGTAATCGCCTTGCCCAGAAAATTTATCGCCTCCTGATATGTTCCGTCATTTACCAGAACCTCGTCGCCGTTGACCGCGGCGTTGATGGCCGATTGGATAGTTGCATATTCTTCAGGGACATGGAGTGTTATAGCATAGGCATCGGAAAAATTAAAAAATAAAAATGCAAAAGTGAGGGCGCAAATCGCAAGTAAACCTACATTCCTCATTCTCATCTTATTCTCCTTTTGGTATTTACCTTTATTAAAACAAAAACCACGGAACTAAAGATTTATCCAAATCCCCCGTGGCTTCGTAAAGTATAACATATGCTTTTGAGAATATCAAGGTTGCGCTTTCTTTGGGAAAATTGGGGGTAAAAACTAATTCGCTCGCAGCAATCCACCCCTTTTATTATATTTATAAAACCCTAGGATTTACGTGGCTGACGCCTCTTATTAATCTCTTGTTCGTCATTCATAACACGTTATTGGAGAAGAGGTTGGGACTTTTAACCGTTCTTACTTCTGTTACGCCCTCAAATTCAATCTGGAAAAATCTCCCGGATGCTTCTTCTCTATAACTATTTATCTAGAAATATCTAGGAACGATTAGCTATTTTTCTTAGCACAATAGATTTCATCAAGAGAATAAAAAATTTTCTTTCCTAATTTCTTTGCTTTTTTTAACTCTCGATCAGCTCCTTTTGAGCTCCCTAGATAAAGAAACGCATCGCAAGTAGTTAACCAAACATCGTGCCAACTCATATAGTCTTTCCATCCAATATTGATTTTGGTCTTTTTGGCTTGTAAATCAACGAAATGTGTCAAATGAGGAATGTAAGGAAAATGCCCTTTTAAGAATATTTTAATACCAACATCAACAACATATTCGGTGTTCTTTTGTCTTTGCTTCTTTGATTTGTCTGAATAAGGGCCTGCTATATATATCTTCAATTTTCTACTCATTCTTTATAAAATATAATTATTGTTCTGGGAAATAAAAGTTTTTATTTGTCCGATAATCAAAAAAGGTCGCGATGATTGCGGCGATAGAAATACATATTGACCATGACAAAGTTAATAAAGCTAAAGAACAATGATACTGAAACATGGAATGAGAAAATAAATACAATAGAATAAATATTGCGATAAGCCATTTATTGCTTTTTAGCCACTGCTTACATACTTTGTTGTTCAATGGTATATATTTGAATATATCGCGTAGAATTAATAACCATCCTGTATCGCAAACAAGCATCAAAATAAATGAAAATGAAAATTTGCTAGGCTCTTGTAAAGTTACAGCCATAAGATAAAAAAATATGGCTTGTAAATAAAAACCTATGCAATCAATAAGCGGTTTATAGCGTTCTTTTCTTATTACATCTAGATGAATAGATGCGCCATGGATAAATCTACAAATTGTACATAAAAAAGCAAAGAATAACCAAAATGCTGATTGGTTATTAATCATAAATATTTCTCTCCAGCCTAAGAAAGTTCCATTTTTTAGCAAAACTCTACTTAAAGCTTCGGTGATTGCTATAGCAATAATGACATAGTAAACTGTCTTTAAAGCTTCTGCAGAGCTATCCCGAGTTTTTTGAACTTTAGAACTCTTTGCCATAATCTCTTATTTAAAAACAACCAGAATATTATTTTATGGTTTAGGTAAGCCTAAAAAATCGAACGGTAATTCATCAAAAAAATAATAGCAGCCCACCGATTTAATAAAGGAAAGAACGTCTTTGTATTCGTCTTTTTTAAACCAATCATTGAGGATGTAGGTATATTTGACGGATATGTTCAAAGGCGCTAGCAGTTTTGTATACTGTTGATTTTTGAAATCGCATGTCTGCAATTTTTCATCAACAGAACCCGAAACCTCTTGAAATTTAATCTCTATTATAAAAAGAATCTCATCCTTTAGTATTAAAATCGCGTCATCCGGTAATAATCTCTTTGAAATTATCTTTTTGTAATCCACGCCTTGAGGCTCAAGCAGATTTTTGTATAATTTATTCTTTTGATATAGCTCTGCTACTTTATTGCCTTTAAAATAAACTACATCATCCTTAACTTCATAGCCTTGAATGGCAGAAATTACGTTCTTAAGAGTTGTTCTTGATTCAAACCTTAAGCCGTTTATTATGGGTTTGAGGCTTCCTGTTTTTCCTTTTATCATTATTCTGACTCTATTCTTTTCTTAAGATCGCTTATCGCTTGCCATGACATACTTCTTCCTTCACCATTGGGATAGTTACAATCTTCTTGGCCCCAAATCCATTTATAAGCTTTTAATAATACTTCCGGCATTTCGCCACAGGGGTTATTGATAGCATCTTGCTTTAAGATATCATCTGGATCTTCCCCATTGAAAACTTTTCCTAAAGCATCAATGATTTTTATAGTGTCTTCTTTATTAACTTTTGCTTTCTCTTCTAAATCTTGAAAAATGTTTTTATGGGAGATTAACCATAGCGTACCATCTTTTGGATCGTAAACCCAAACCATAAAATCTTCTCTTTTGACAACTCCAAATATGAATTTCCCTCCAGGCTTAGTGATAACAATTTTCCTGCCATCGCTTATTTGTTCAACCTCATATCCGCGATATTTTATTTGCTCAAGAGATTCTCTAAATTCTTCCCTAGGCTGGTTTTTTATGGTTAGGCTGGTGAGATCTATCGAATGGTTATAGATATTTTTCTTAGCAATTCTTTTTTTCATGTTCCCTAAAAGTATCCTTTAACCTTTTAATAGAAACATCCAGGTATTGTTTCTCAAGCTCAATACCTATATATTTCCTGCCTTGGGAAAAGGCGGAAACTCCGGTTGTGCCGCTTCCACTGAAAGGATCAAGGACAATATCCGAGCGTCCTGTCGAGGCAAGGATAATTCGATTAAGCAATGCGAGTGGTTTTTGGGTAGGGTGTTTTCCGTAGGTTTTCTCCCCATTTTTAGGAGGATATATTTCCCAAAGGCTTTTCATTTGCTTACCACCACCCATCTCTTTCATTAAAGAATAATTAAAGTGGTGATGACTATTTTTACTCTTTGCTGCCCAAATAATAGTCTCTGTTGAATGAGTAAAATACCGACAGCTTAAATTTGGTGGCGGGTTTATTTTAAACCAGGAAATGTCATTTAAAATCTTAAATCCCAGTTGTTGCATAGCAAAACCCACAGAAAAAATAATATGCGAGGTGCCTGATACCCAAATTGTGCCATGTTCAGTTAAGACTCTTTGACAAGCCGCAAGCCATTTTTTATTAAATTCATGATTTTCTTCAACGCCTTGAGATTTATCCCAATTACCTTTATTTACAGAAACCATTCTTCCTGCATGACAGGTTATTCCGCCATTGGAGAGAAAATAAGGCGGATCTGCGAAAATCATATCAATGGAATTTTCTGGGATTTGCGAAAGGATATTTAAGCAGTCTTGCTTGTATAAATAGATATTCTTTTCTGACTCTTCAAAAAATGGGCTTTCCTTAATACTAGATATTATTTTTGTGAACCTATCAGCTGTTTTATGCTTAACTGGTGTGATTGTTGTTGCGGTATGTGGCATTTCTAACCTTTCCATAAACATAAAAACCCTCGCTTTCTTTTGCGAAGGTTTTACTTTTTTAAACGTGGAGGATTTAGCCCTTCAGAACTCACCACCAACATCCCAATTGTATATTTATTACGTCTATAAATTATCATAGAATTACGAGCGTGTCAATCGGTTTTGTTTCCTCAATAATACTCCTTAAGCCAAACGCGGTCAATTAAAAATCCGAAACAAATTAAGCAACTATTTTATGCTTCTGCTTGCGCAGCTGTTTGATTTCCTCGTTAATCTCGGGAATTCGTTTTTCGATGTCCTGGATGCGCAGGATGTATTCTTCCAGCATCTGGTTATCGCGGTAACTGCGCGGAGTTGCCACGGCGCGGGACTTGGAATAGTGCTCTAAATTAAGCTTATCTCTTTCTTTTTGGAGTTTCTTAATCTCTTCTTCGATTCCGGCGTTGTGCGCCTTTCGCCTTTTTTCTTCTTCTTTCAAATTTTCCTTTGCATCGGATTGTGAGGCGGCTTCCGGTTTTACTTTAATCGCTTTATGCGGAATATAACTTTTTTCTTTTCTTTTTTCAAGATAATAATCGAAGTTTCCGGGAAATTTCCGGACATTTCCATCTTTTACCTCAAACACCACATTTGCCACCGACCTCACAAAATATATATCGTGGCTTATGCATACAAGTGTGCCGTTATAATCCTTGAGCGCTCTGACCAATGCCTCCACAGCGTCGACATCTAAGTGTGTCGTAGGCTCATCTAAAAGTAAAAAATTAGGCGGATTAATCAAAAGTTTTGCCAAAATCAAACGGCTTTTTTCGCCTCCGGAAAGAATACTTACTTTTTTGTCCACATCGTCACCGCTGAATAAAAACGCGCCTAAAATTGTGCGCATTGCCTCCTGCGACATTGTGCCGGATGAGGCAGCGTATGCCTCATTTAAGACAGTGTTGTCGGGATTTAACACATCCATACGCGTCTGAGAAAAATATCCGATGTCCACATTGTGGCCGGCAACGCGATTTCCCGAATCAATCGGGATAACCCCGGCGAGTATCTTTAAAAGTGTGGATTTTCCCGCGCCGTTTTCTCCGGCCAACACTGCTTTTTCGCCCTGGATTATCTCAAAATCAAAATCTTTGTAAACCTGGGTTTCGCCGTAAGACTTTGAAATATTTTCTAAATTTATAACCCGATAACCGCTCCGGCGCGCTGTGGGAAAATGAAAATCGCGGATGCTTTCGCGCACATCAGGCGGGACAATAATATTTCCCATCTTCTCAATCGCCGTGCGCTTGGCTCGCACTGACGCGGCTTTGTTCGGCTGGGCATGAAATCTATAAATAAAATCCTGGAGTTGCTTGCGCTTTTTCTCCTGCTCCTTAAATTGTTTAATGAGATATGTACGCTTTTCTTCTTTTATCCTTTCGTAGTGTTCATAATTTCCTTCGACTTTGAACACAGAACTGTTTTCCAGAATTAACGTATAATTGACCACCTCGTCGAGAAACGCCTTGTCATGGGAGATCATAACAAATGCGCCTTTAAATCCTGCCAGATAATCTTTAAGCCATAAAGCGGCATTCAAATCCAGATAATTTGTAGGTTCATCCAAAAGCAGCAAATCATAATTAAAAACCAGAAGTTTTGCCAATAACGTGCGCATCTGCCAGCCGCCGCTTAACTCTTTTATAGGACGATTGAAATCGCGCTCTTTAAATCCCAGGCCTGATAAAATCTTTTTCGCCTTGTGCTCTAAATTGAAATAATCCAAACTTTCCAATTCGTGCAAAACATCGCCGTAACGTTTTGAGCCGGCTTCGTTTTTTGACTCCAGCTCTTCTTTTTCTTTTTTGAGGTTTGAGATTACGTCGTAGCCTTCGGTTAATTCAGATAAAACCGTACGTTCGGAATGAAAGCTTGATTCCTGCGGCAGGTAACCTATAAATATTCCTCTATTTATCTGGACGGCGCCAGTGGATGGCTCAGTTTTTCCCAGAATTATCTGAAAAAGTGTGGATTTTCCCGCGCCATTTGGCCCGACCAGCCCGATTTTTTCTTTGGAATTAATAGTCAAGGAGAAATTATTGAAAAGGATTCTTGCGCCATATTTTTTGGAAAGATTATTTAGGGTAATCACAGTTGTTTTGCTATTTGTGGTTAAGTACGACGACGAATTCGCCTTTTGTGGCCTGGATTTTGTTGGCTTTATAATAAGTGATTATGGAATCTACAGCACCTTTTTTTATTTCTTCGAACTTTTTGGTGATTTCGCGGCAGACTGTAATTTCTGCGTCAGGCGAAACTTCCCTAATTTCATCCAAGAGCCTCAAGAATCTGTATGGCGACTCGTATAAAATAATAGTTTTTTCCTGGCTCAATAATTGGCTTAATATTTTCTTGCGCGGCCCGGGTTTTATGGGTAAAAATCCCTCGAAAATAAACCGGTTGGCAGGAATTCCGCAAACGCTCAATGCCGCTGCCATTGCCGACGGTCCGGGAATCGGCGAAACTGCGATGTCGTTTTCCAAAGCGAGTTTTACGATGTGAAAACCCGGATCGCTTATTGCCGGAGTTCCGCTATCCGAAACCAGCGCTATATTTTTTCCTTCCTTTAACAATTTAATTAAATATTCACCTTTGGATAATTTATTGTGTTCATAATAACTGGTTAAAGGTTTAGCGATTTCGTAGTGATTTAACAATTTTTGAGTCTGGCGCGTGTCTTCGCAGGCGATTAGATCACAGCTTTTTAAAACTTCCAGCGCGCGCAAAGTAATGTCGGCTAAATTTCCTATTGGGGTTGCGACAATGTATAACATCTACGCACTCACTAAATAAGCCTTGAGGAATTTCTCGGTGGCTTTTACGGTTTCATCTTTAAATTTTGAATTGCTCTGCGCCACCCACATAGCAAAATTATACAACTCTTTGGTATCCACTTTAAGCCATTTTTTGTTGAAGTACAAAAATACAAACAGAGTGGTCATGGCTATTCTTTTGTTGCCGTTCTGAAAAGGATGATTCTTAATCATCAGGTAAAAAAGAACCGCTGCCTTGGAAATCAATCCTTTGTATAGCGGCCCTTGCGAGAGCACCTGAAAAGGAACAGCGAGGCAGCTTTCCAAGGCATTGGGAAAACGCGTAGAAAAATCCGGTATGGGCTCGTTAAAACTCATTAATTTCTTTGCCAAGGAAAAAGAGAGGTACTCTACATCTCTAAGTGTTACGCATTTCATTTGTTTTATTCGTTGCCTAATAGGCGAAGCGTCTCGCCGTATTCTTTGACGGTCTTAGCCACTGCCTCATCGATCTTACGCCTCTGGGTTTCGTTTAGGGCTCTGCCTAAAATATAAGGCACTGCCTCTAGGGGAATAAGATATGTCCCGCCGATTTTTGTGGCCTTTATCTGGCCTTTTTTAATCCTGTTAAACACAGCAATGCGGCTAATCCCCAGCACATTGGCAAGTTCTTTAGTTGTCATAAAGCCTTTGTTTCCCATATATTATCCTCGTTAACTTAATATGCGTAAGTTAACATATGTTAACTTACTAAATAAAGATTAACATTTGTTAAGATGAAAGTCAAGTTTAATTTTTGCGAAAATTTGGCTACTCTACGGTTACGGATTTGGCTAAATTTCTGGGTTGGTCAATGTCGCAGCCGCGTTTGGCTGCTACGTAGTAGGCAAATAACTGCAGAGGCAGCGCAACTAAAATGGGAGAAAATAATTCCTCTACTTTGGGAATAAAAATCACTTCTTTGGAGTGTCTTTTTATGTCGGCATTACCATATGTTGCGATAATTACGATTTTCCCTTTGCGCGCCTCTATCTCCTGGATATTAGAAATCATCTTCTCGTAAATTTTTGATTCTGTGGCAATGCAGACAACCGCGCGGTATTCATCGATTAAGGCAATCGGGCCGTGTTTCATTTCTCCTGCGGCATAACCTTCCGCGGGGATATAGGAAATTTCCTTTAATTTCAAAGCGCCTTCCAGAGCCGAGGGATAATTTACGTTTCTTCCCAGAAATAAGAAACTTCCGAAATTATGGTGGCGGCCGGCAATTTCAGAAATGTGGCGAGTGGAATTTTTTAAAATTGTGCGCGCCTGATTATGCGTATCGCAAAGTATATTCGCATAGCGGGAAATTACAGATTTCGGTAAAGTCTTTTTTACCTTGGCGATATTTAGAGCCAACAAATATAAAACCATTAATTGCGCGGTGTATGCCTTGGTTGAGGCAACGCCTATTTCCGGGCCGGCGTGAGTGTATAACACAAAATCCGATTCGCGAACTAGCGACGAACCCACGGCATTGCATATGGAAATAATTTTTGCGTCTTTATTTTTTGCCTCGCGCACCGCGGCCAGAGTATCCGCGGTCTCACCTGACTGGCTTATGGCGATTAGAACCGACTGATTATCGATAATCGGCGAGCGGTAACGGAATTCGCTGGATAAATCCACTGCCACGGGAATTTTCGTCATCTCTTCAATCGCGTATTTTCCCACCATTCCGGAGTGGTATGCCGTTCCGCAGGCAACAATAAAAATCTGCTTGGTATTTTTTAATATGGAGATTAATTTCTTGTCAAATTTTATTCCCGCGCAGGACAGGTGTTTTAAAACTTGAGGCTGCTCGTGGATTTCCTTTAACATAAAATGCGCGTAACCGGATTTTTGCGCGCTTTCCAGATCCCATAAAACTTTTTCTATTTTTACCGGCTGCGGCCTTCCTTTTATATCGAATAAACTGACTTTATTTTTTCTGATTTCGCCAGCTTGTGCGTCTTTTACATAAATTACGCGGTTTGTGTGCGATAAAATCGCCGGCACATCGGATGCGAGAAAATTTTCATTTTTTCCCACGCCCACGATTAAAGGGCTTCCCTGCCGCGCAAACAATAACCTATCCGGGTGTTTTTTGGACAATAAAACAATGGCAAAACTGCCTTTTAACCTGGCCAGCGCCTGTAAAAACGCTTTCTTCAAATCGCCTTTGTAGTATTTTTCTATTAAGTGGGCGACGACTTCTGTGTCAGTCTCCGAGATAAATTTATGGCCTTGTTTGACAAGCTCTTTTTTTAGACTGGCGAAATTTTCGATAATGCCGTTGTGCACTATGGAAAAATTATTGCGGCAATCCGTGTGCGGATGCGCATTTAATTTTGTGGGCGCGCCGTGCGTTGCCCAGCGCGTATGGGCAATGCCTATTACACTTTGAGAGATTTTTTCTTTACGCAGGAGCGAATCCAGGTCTTTTATTTTTCCGGGAGTTTTTACAATGCGGATGTTTCCCTTTTCCAACAAAGCCACTCCGGAGGAATCATAACCGCGGTATTCCAGCCGGCGCAGACCTTCCAGTAAAACTGATAGGCTGTCTTTATTTCCTATATATCCTACAATACCGCACATATTATTCTGCCTCTTGTTCTGGCTCTGCCGCAGGCTCTGGCATTGACTGTTCTAGTTGTGCTGTTTGCGGTAGCGTTGGCTGTAGTTCCTGGAAAATTTTATCGGATGTATATTCTGCGAACAAAGAACTTAAAGAACTAATCTCGACTTTTGTCCTGCCGGGGCTTTCCTGCGTAAGAAATATGCCCACGTCGGTATTACTTATATTAAACGGGATATCGTCGGACTTCTCCTCTGTCGGACGCGATACCAGAACCAAAATAGTGAAATTCCGCTTGTCCAGCGCAAGGATTTGATTGTCTATTATCCCAAAATCCAGGATGGCCACGATTTTTTTAAAACAGGTGCGGATTTCACAGTCAAAAACCCGGCTTTTGGCATTGGGCCTGTCCCGTTTAAGAACGCTTATGGAATTACCCATAATATTTCTTGTGATATTACTCAATATAGAACAGCCGCACATTGTAATCATCACAAAAAATACCAATAATAATTTTGTAAAATATTTTTTCATATCGCAGGTTTCTGTTTAACAATTGAATTAAATATAACAAAGAAAGCGGGCTATGGCAAGCAAAAACACCTTAGCAATAATAAAAATTATTTTTTAATTAAGCGGGCTGACCGGGCTGGTTCTCTGGAGAACTCTGGCTGCTTAACGGCTCTATGTGCACAACCACATCGGATACGCCGGGAATCTCGTGTTTGATTTTATTTTCGATGGCATAACTTATCTGATGGGCTTTCTTTAAAGTTGTATTGTCGGCCAATAATACGTGTAAATCGATATACATATCGTCTTTTCTGCCGCGCGTCCTTATCTTGTGGCACTGGGCAACCCCTTCTATGGACATTGTGATTTTTTTAACTGTTTCCGGCTCCAGCACCGCCTGATCGCAGAGCACCTGGGAACTGCTGTGCAGGATTTCAAATCCCGCATGACCGATGAAGAATACAATAACTACGGCAAAGATCGTATCAAATATGGGATAACCCATTTTTATAAAGATAAACGCCGCGATAACCGAAAGAGAAGTCAACATGTCCGCGCGTGTATGCAGGGAATCGGAAACCAAGATATCGCTGTTTAATTCCAGACCTCTCTTATGTTCGTAGCGCATCACCAAAAAATTGATTATCATCGTAACCGCCATCACCGCAAAGCTCACCAGGTTGATTGACGGCAAAACAGGGCTGAGGAATCTATCAAAACCTTCTCTTAATATGTTCACGCACACTATAAATAACAACAGCGCTATGCCCACGGAAGCAAACGTCTCGTATTTTTTATGGCCGTAGGGATGGTCGCGGTCGCGCGGAAAAGAGGCATACCAGATTCCAATCAGACCGATAATATTGGATGCGCCATCAGAAAAAGAGTGGTATCCGTCGGCAGTCATACTCTGGCTTTTGACCAGATAACCAAAGACGATTTTTAGTATGGCCACCAGCCAGTTCAAAAACAAAATTACAATAAGAATTTTTCTTATGTTAGCGCAATGGTTATCTTTCATATTATGTCAGTTCCTCGCTGAGTTTCTGAAAATGGTATCCGTAAATTGCAAAGATTACCGCCTGAGGAAAAGCCCGGGGATATCTGAATAGACTTACCAATAATAACTTCCAGTAGAATCTTCTGAATTTCCAGACCACGCCCAGAGACCACAGCGAGCGCAAAAACGCCAGGAGCTGGTCTTTGCTGAGGCGATACTTAAAAACCGAGCGCTTGGGCTTGAATTCTTTGATAAATGTAATTACGCGCTCGTAATATTTTGCCGGGGAATAAATAGTCGTTACGATTTTTTTATAGCCCTCTTTCAATTTGACAAGGTCCATCTTGGGGACAAAGTTCATCGAGCAGTCGGTATTGTTGCCGCTCCAGTTTTCTAACAGGCGGCCCTGTGTCTTCAGGCGCTTATGCAATTTCGTGCCGGGTAAAGCACCGAGCAGGCCGACCATGGCCGTAACCACGCCTATCTTTTGGATAAACTCAATCTGGCGCTCAAATACAGAAAGCGGGTCGCTGTCAAAACCTACGATAAATCCCGCCATTACCTCCAGGCCGGCATTCTGTATGGCCTTTACCGACGCGGCCAGGTCTTTTTTGCTGTTTAAAAATTTGTTGCACTCGGCCAGGCTTTCGGCAATAGGTGTTTCCAGGCCCACGAATACTTTATTAAAACCCGCGTCCACCATCATCTGCATAAGTTCCGGGTCGTCGGCTAAATTGACCGAGGCCTCGGTTAAAAATGCAAAAGGATACCGTCTTTTGTGCATCCAGGCGATCAAAGAAGGCATAATTGCTTTTACGTCTTTTTTGTTCCCGATAAAATTATCGTCTACAATAAATACCCCTCCCCGCCAGCCGGATTTATACAATGCATCCACTTCTCTTAACAGCTGCTCTTTGGTTTTTGTGCGGGGCACTCTGCCGTTCATAATAGTGATATCGCAAAATTCGCAATCAAAAGGACAACCTCTGGAATACTGGATAGACATGGTGGCATAATCCTTAAAATTAATCAGGTGCCAGAGAGGTATGGGCGTCTGGGTTATCTCGGGTTTCTGCTCAGAGGTATAAATTTTTTCCGCCCCGCCTTTTTTAAGGTCTGCCAAAAAAAGCGGGATGGTAACTTCGCCTTCATTAAGCACCAAATGGTCCACATCTTTTATAAAATCATTGGGACAGCTGGTAAAGATAGGACCACCAGCCACAATCTTACAATTAAAATGACGGCAACGCTCCAGCACTTTCTTTATGGCGTCTCTTTGCACAATCATACCGCTGATAAAAACATAATCTGCCCAGGCCAGATCGCTGTCAACTAGCTTGACCACATTCATATCCACCAACTTCTTTTCCCATTCCTCAGGCAAAAGCGCTGCCACCGTCAATAATCCCAAGGGCGGGAAAGACGCTTTCTTGCGCACAAATTTAAGCGCATAGCAAAAGCTCCAAAATGTGTTGGGAATTTGCGGATAAATTAAAAGTACTTTTGTTTTGTCGTAGTTTTGTTTCATATTAGTAACAATATCACATCCGACGCTAAGAATCAAATAATTATTTCCGGTGTTTTCTCCTCGTAAAATATATTATTAACGGGTATTCGCCGGATTAGGCGATGGGGTTGTGCGATATGCGTAAAAAACTCTTTAACTCGGCAAGCATTCTTTCGCAATACAGCATAACGAACCTCGCCTCGTCGGTTTTGCGGATACCTAAAACTTTTATTCCTATAAGGAAAGAATACTTTTCTTTGCTGTCTTTGGCTGCCGGGTCTTTGTAAGACCAGACCACCTCGCCCTTGACGCAGATGGGCTCGCTGTCAATACTCTTCTCTATTATGTTGACCTCTAATACATCGCCGGGACTAAACGCCTCCTGGCAGGCAAAGCAAAAACCTTCGGCGCTGACATTTTTTACAAACGCACCCTGGGAATTGTTGTTCTGGTTTATCTTTTTGAAATCAACCCTGGCCGCCACATCAAAACGGGGATATTTTCTGCGTTCCTGCATAATCCCTCCTTAAATTAAAAACGCCCCAACCGGATTCTCCCGCCACAATAATTAGAACTACAGGTGGCGAGATCCCGCAAAAGTCCGCCATTGTAGTAGTGGCGGACACATGCGGGAGAACCGTTACATTTCGCCCCCAACCGGATTCGAACCGGTGTCGCAAGCTTGAAAAGCTCGTGTCCTAGACCAGGCTAGACGATGGGGGCTGCAACTCTTCTATAAGTTTCCTAAATGCTCTGCCGCCTTTATAGTTCTTGAGCTGATTCTCTCGCTGCCGCGCTTCAGTCCTGCTATCAAATTTTTCTTTATGAACTACTTTAAAAGGACCTTTGTGCTTTGTGGACCTAACGCTATTCTGATTGTGTTTTTTTAATCTCGTTTCTAAATCTACGCAACTACCTATATAATGCTTACCTTCATTATTTTTCAAAACATATACGTAATACATTTATCTCAAGCTTGTCCCGCATGCGCACTTCGTGCTTTGCGGGATCCCGCCAAAGTCCCGCCTGCGGCGGGACGACGGCGGGAAAAAGCTCGTGTCCTAGACCAGGCTAGACGATGGGGGCTTATGCAAATTTATTCTTCGTCCTTGGCCACAACTCTTGCCACGGATGCCGCGGCATCGGCTTTATCTAAATTTATCAGGCGCACGCCTTGGGTGTTTCTGCCAGTCTGGCGGATATCCTTGACTGCGCAGCGCACAATCATTCCTTTTTGCGTAACCACCATAATTTCATCCTGCGGCTCTATGACCATTACGCCGATGGCCTCGCCGTTTTTCTTGGTGGTCTTTATGTTGATAATGCCTTTGCCGCCGCGCGATTGTATGCGGTAATCTGCCAGAGACGTCCTCTTGGCAAAACCGCCGGCGGTTACGGTTAATAAAGTAGTCGGGCTTTTATTCATTGAGGTAGACACAATGGCCATACCGATAACTTCGTCTTTTTTGGCCAGCGATATTCCGCGCACGCCTTTTGCCTGGCGGCCCATATCGCGCACTTGTTTCTCCTTAAATCTTACGGATTTGCCGGAACGCGCAGCCAAAAGAATCTCCTGGTCTCCGTCGGTCAAGGCGGTGTTAATCAGGGCGTCGTCTTTCTCCAGGGTTATGCCGATAATCCCGCCTTTACGCGGATTGCTGAATGCCGGGAGGTCTGTCTTTTTAACCAAACCCTGTTTTGTGCACATCACCAGAAATTTGCCTTCGGTAAATTCTTTGACGGCAATAACAGAACTTATATCTTCACCCTGGCCCATAGCCAAAATATTTACAATGGCCTTGCCTTTTGCCTGGCGTCCTGCCGCGGGAATCTCATAAACCTTAAGCCAGTAGACTCTTCCCTGGTTGCTGAAAATCAAAAGATAATCTTTTGTGGAGGCCACAAACAGATGTTTTACAAAATCCTCTTCTTTGGTCTCCATGGCGGTAACGCCTTTGCCGCCGCGCCGCTGTTTGCGGTAGGCGCTCACAGAAAGACGTTTGATATAACCGCCGCTGCTTATAGTAACCACCATATCTTCCTCGGCGATTAAATCCTCGATTTCGATATCTTCCACCTCGCCGATGATTTCCGTTTTTCTTTCGTCGCCGTATTTCTTTTTGAGCTCTGCCAGCTCTTCCTTGATAATGCCTTCTATCTTTTTCTCCGATGCCAAAATGGATTTATATAATTCAATCTTTTTTATCAAATCCAGGTATTCGGCTTCTATTTTATCGCGCTCCAAAGCAGTTAGCCGCTGTAATTGCATTTCTAGAATTGCCTGCGCCTGCTCCGGGCTTAAATCAAATTTCTTGACCAGCGCATCTTTGGCCTCCACGGCATTTTTAGAGGAACGGATGGTCTTTATAATCTGGTCTAGATGCTTTAAGGCAATCTTTAATCCTTCCAGAATATGCGCGCGTTTCTGGGCGCGGTCTAAATCAAAACGTGTCCTGCGACGGATAATATCTTTGCGGTGCTCGATATAATACTGCATTACTTCTTTAAGGCTCAATATGCGCGGCCGGCCATTCACCAGGGCCAGCGTGATTATCCCGTAGGTAACTTCCAGCTGCGTATGTTTATACAGGAAGTTCAAGACTATCTGCGGTTCGACTTCACGGCGCAATTCCAGGACAATGCGCATACCGTCTTTGTCGGATTCATCGCGGATATCGGTAATGCCGTCGATCTTTTTGTCCGTGACTAAATTGGCAATGGTCTCTATGAGATTGGCTTTATTTACCTGATAAGGAATTTCCGTAACCACTATCCAGTCTTTGCCGGACTTCTGATGCTCAATATTCACCTTGGCGCGCAGCATTATCTTGCCTTTACCTGTATCAAAGGCCTCTTTGATTCCTGTCCTGCCGCAGATAATTCCGCCGGTGGGAAAATCCGGGCCTTTTATATAATGCATCAGGTCTTTGGTCTGCGCTTCCGGATTATCAATTAAATATACGATGCCGTCTATAACTTCGGATAAATTATGCGGCGGGATATTGGTGGCCATACCCACGGCAATACCGCCGGAACCATTGACCAGCAAATTTGGCAACACTGCGGGCAGTAATACCGGTTCATTTAATGAGGCATCGAAATTGGGGCTGAAATTTACCGTTTCTTTTTCGATATCGCGCAGCATCTCGTCGCTGACGCGGGCCAGGCGCGCCTCTGTATAACGCATGGCTGCCGGCGCATCGCCATCAACGGAACCGAAGTTTCCCTGGCCGTCTATCAGAGGATAACGCAAAGAAAAATCCTGCACCATTCTCACCAAAGCATCATAAACAGCGACGTCGCCGTGCGGATGGTATTTACCCAAAACCTCACCGACGATACGCGCAGACTTTTTATAGGGATTGCTGTGCTCGAGATTTAGTTCATGCATGGCATAAAGTATCCGGCGGTGCACAGGCTTTAGACCGTCTCTTATATCCGGCAATGCCCTGCCTACAATTACGCTCATGGCGTAAGAGATATAAGAACTCTTCATTTCCTCTTCAATACCAATGGGGACTATTCTTTCATTCTGTGTATACATCTTCTCCTCGCTTAAAATGGAACATCACGGGCAAACCCGTGGTACCTTTATTTACCCCGCCACATTCTTGCAGAATGCAAAAGGCGGGGTTATCCGCCGACTTGCTTTGGGCTTGTTCATCGGTGACATCCGCCGAAGTTCTCCTTTGTTAAAGTTTCAGAAAAATCTCGCCGAAGTTTTAACGAAGGCGGATAAAAACGTTATGATTGTATGTTGGGCGCAAAATCAAAACTTATTTTTATACATCTAAATTCTTTACCAAATGGGCGTTCTGTTCGATAAATTCTCTGCGGGCAGGAACTTCGTCGCCCATAAGCGTGGTAAATATCTCTTCTGCCTCCACTGCGTCTTCTAATTTTACCTGCAGGACTGTTCTTTTTTCGGGATCCATGGTCGTCTCCCAGAGCTGGTGAGGATTCATCTCTCCCAGACCTTTGTATCTTTGGATGTGCATTCCTTTTTTTGCCTGGCTGTGCACATTCTCCAGAACTTCCAGCAGAGAATAACAATCAGTATTTTCTTTTTCGCCTTTTATCACATAGAGGGTCTGTTTTTTAGGCTCTTTTTTGGTCTCGGTTTCTGCAGCCACAGCATAACAGGTTTCTATATCTATGCCTGCTTTTTCCAATTTGCTGATTGTAGTTTCTATATCCTGAACCTCAAAAAGCTCCATTAGCTCTATGTCTTCTTCCGGCTTGGCATCCTTGTCTTTCTCTGATTCCTGCTCCTTTTCCTTGTCTTTATCCTTGCCCTTCTTCCTGCCTTTTCCCTTATCCTTTTCCTTGCTGTTGTTTTTGCTGCTATCTTTATTATTCTTGGTGAGCTTGGATAATTCGCTCTCAGAATAGACAAAATGGGTCTCTTCCTCCACTTTTACCTGATAAATAGGCAGTTTTTTGGTCTTTGGGTGCCTTAAAGTAAGGAATTCTTTGAAGTTTACTCCCCTTTTCTCTAAAATCGACTTGAGCTTGTTCAGCTCTATCAAAAGGGCCAAAATCTCCTTGAATTGCTTGCCAGTATACTCCTGTTTGGGTTTTAATCTTACCAGCCTCAACCCCTCTGTGCCCAGATCCAGCAACAGGTCATTCATCTGCTCTTCTGTCTGAATATACTCTTCCCTGGTGCCTCTTTTAATTTTATAGAGTGGCGGCTGGGCAATATAAATATGGCCTTCTTCTATTAATTTGGTCAGCTGCCTGAAAAATAGCGTTAATAATAGCGTCCTTATGTGAGAACCGTCCACATCAGCATCGCACATAAAGATTATCTTGTTGTACCGCAACTTGGCAATGTCGAATTCCTCGCCTACGCTGGTGCCCAGGGCTGTGATAATTGTACGGATTTCTTCATTGCTTAAAATTTTATCCAACCGCGACTTTTCCACGTTGAGAATCTTTCCTTTTAAAGGAAGGATTGCCTGGAACCGCCTGTCCCTGCCCTGCTTGGCGCTGCCACCGGCAGAATCACCTTCAACTATATAGAGCTCGCAGACTTTAGGATCGGTCTCCGAACAATCAGCCAGCTTGCCCGGCAATGACGCGCCTTCCAAAGCGCCTTTTCTTCTGGTAAGTTCGCGTGCCTTGCGTGCTGCCTCGCGCGCGCGCGACGCCAGCACTGCTTTTTCTACAATTTTATTTGCAACCGAGGGGTTTTCTTCAAAGAAACTAACCAGCGCATCCAAAGTATTCGATGCCACAAAGCCGTCCACCTCGGAATTGCCGAGCTTGGTCTTGGTCTGGCCTTCAAACTGCGGATTGGGAATCTTGACGCTTATTACGGCGGTAAGACCTTCCCTTGTATCATCTCCGGCGATTGCTATATCATCCTTTAAAAGGTTTTTATTCTTGGCGTATTGATTAATGGCGCGCGTTAACGCGGATTTAAAACCGCTTAAGTGCGTTCCGCCCTCAACTGTATTTATATTGTTGGCGAAGGCGAATATATTTTCGCTGTAGCTGTCATTATACTGCATGGCTACTTCCAGATGCGATTTCTCAACATCTTTTTCAAAATAAATAATCTTTGTGTGCAGGCGGTTTTTATTTTTATTAAGGTATTCCACGAAAGAAACGATGCCGCCTTTGAATTGGAATACGTTTTCCTTGTCCGATCTTTCGTCGACGAGCTTTATGTTCAGGCCTTTGTTTAAAAAAGCCAGCTCTCTTAACCTCTGCGCCAAAATATCATAAGAATAATCGATGTTGGGGAATATTTCCCGGTCAGCCTTGAACACGACCTTCGTGCCTGTGGCCTTGGCCTTTCCGATGACGGTAAGTTTGGAAACCGGTTTTCCTTTCTGGTATCTCTGGTGATAGGTCTTGCCGTCTCTTTTTACTTCCACCTCCAGCCGCTCTGAAAGTGCGTTCACAACGCTCACGCCCACGCCGTGCAGACCGCCGGCAACTTTATAGACGCGGTGGTCGAATTTTCCTCCGGCGTGCAGAGTGGTCAAAACAACTTCCACGGCGGGTTTTTTCTCCGTCTTGTGTATATCCACAGGTATGCCGCGGCCGTCATCGATAACGCTTACGCTGTTGTCGCGGTGCACAATGACGGTAATGTTATTGCAAAATCCTCCCAGCGCCTCGTCCACAGAATTGTCCACAACCTCGTAAACCAAGTGGTGCAATCCGCGTGTGGATGTGTCGCCGATATACATCGCGGGCCTGCGCCTTACCGCCTCAACGCCTTCTAAAACCTGAATTGTCGTCGCATCATACTTTTTATTCTCAGTTGCCATGGATATCCCCTATCTTAAACCTTACTTCTTTTATTTTGTTTTTGGATAATTTCTGTATTTTTTTTGTTATGCTTTCTTTTTTTAGTTTTAACTCATATAACCAGGCCGGGCTTTCTATATTTATATAAAGCCTGCCGCTTTTTAAAAAAACTGCCTTTGTGTGTTTTGCTGCGGCCTTGTTTACGCAGCGCCTCCAGATATTTTCTATGTCAACCTGCGTACGCTGCTGCTTCTTTATATTCTCTATAACGCCATTTATTATGGACTTTATAGATTCCATTTATTATACCAAACGCATGGGCTGAATCAAATAAAGATATTCTTCCGTGCGGATGACGCCGGGTTTTTCCGCTTCGCTTAACTCCAATTCCACAAATGCGCCCGAGAGGCTGCGTAATACGTCGATAAGATACACCGGATTAAATCCTATAACTAAATCTTTGCCTTTATAATCCACGGCAATTTCTTCGCGCGACTCGCCTATCTCCGGCGTGGTTTTTATAATTACCAGTTTGTTCGCCGATAATTCCATACGCACTGCCAGAGATTCCGGCGTGGACAATAAACTCGCCCGCCGCACAGCCTGCAACAACTGCTGCCTGTCTGCCTTGATTTTTGTCTCCACGGCCTGAGGTATGACGCGCGTATAATCCGGAAATTCTCCTTCTATCAACCGGGAAATTATTATAGTATGGTCCAGTTCAAAAAATACCTGGTTAGGTGTAATAATTATCAATATTTTTCCGTCGTCTTTTAAATTACGCTGGAGCTCTGTAATGGTTTTCTGCGGAATAATTATTTTGATTTCCTTGTTGGCGGCTACATCCAGCTCTTTCTCTGTAAGCGCCAGGCGCCGGCCATCTGTGGCCACCAATTTCAGCACGAACTTTTCCTTGTGCTGATGTTTTTTGAGATCCAACAATAAACCATTCAGAACATAACGGGTTTCTTCATGGGAAATCGCAAAGGAGGTTAACTGCAACATTTCTTTTAGCACCACCTGATCCAGCTCAATCACCTCTTTATCCTTAAATTCCGGCAATTTAGGGAATTCCTCTTTGGGCAGCCCCATTAACTTGAATTCACAGCTTCCTAACCGGATATACACAACATTATTCTTCTTGACCACAACCTCTACCTCGCCATCAGGGAGCTCTTTTATAATGTCGCTTAATCTTTTGGCGGGTATGGTAATCGCGCCCTGTTCTTGTATTTCCGCCTCTAATAATACCGATATTCCTATGTCTAGGTCCGTCGAGGTTAGTTTTAGTTTGTTTTTTTGTGTCTCAACCAACAGATTAGAAAGTATTGGTAAGATACTTTTTGGTGTAATGATGTTTTGTACTATTTGAATTCCTTTTTGTAGTATTTCTTTTTTAATTTGTACCTTCATATAATTCCTCCATTATTACTTATAATAATTAAATACAATAGTAATAGTATTAGGTGGTTTTGTTTCTGTTGAAAAATTATATAAATACTTAATAATTAAAGCCTTTTTTAAACAATAACCTGTGGATATGTTATTTATAAGCTGTGCTTAATTTTTAACTTCAAAAAGAACACGGTTTAATAATTCCTTAAATTTTACATCAGTTTCAATACAATTCTTAATTTTATTGTACGAATGTAATACGGTGGTGTGATCTTTTCCGCCAAAACTCTGCCCGATTTCCGGCAGCGACAAGTTGGTTAACTCCCGCGCCAGATACATGGCGATCTGCCTGGCGATGACGATGTTTTTGTTGCGTTTTTTGGCCTTGAAGTCATTAACATTAAGGTTATAAAAATTCGCCACCTTTTTCTGAATGGTGTCTATGTTGATATTCTTCACTGTTTCGCGCAACGTATCTTTTAAAATATCACGTGCTAGGGTCAGGTTGATATTTTTGCCTTCCAAAACAGAATAAGCCACCAGCCGCACCAGCGCTCCCTCCAATTCCCGGATATTATTCTTGATAGACTCCGCTAGAAAATGGATCACATCGTCGGGAATTTTAGTTTTCTCGTTTTCCACCTTCTTTTTAAGAATGGCGATGCGCGTTTCTAGATCCGGCGGCTGCACATCCGTAATTAATCCCCAGCTGAACCGTGAAATCAGCCTTTCTTCCAGCTTGTTTATTTCTTTGGGCGGCCTGTCGCTGGAAATTATGATTTGTTTGTGTGCATCATAAAGCGAATTGAATGTATGGAAAAATTCTTCCTGCGTGGCCTCTTTGCCGGCGATAAAATGTATGTCATCGAGCAATAAAATATCCATGCTGCGGTATTGCTTGCGGAAATTTTCCATGGAATGATGCTGGATGGCATTGATGAGTTCGTTGGTGAATCTTTCAGAAGTAAGATACGCAATGTTTACCTGCGGCGAACGTTTTTTCACAAAATGGCATATGGCCTGCATAAGGTGGGTCTTACCCAGCCCCACCCCGCCGTATATAAATAAAGGATTATAGTTTTTCGCCGGGCTTTCTGCTACGGCCAAAGACGCCGCATGCGTAAAACGATTGGACGGCCCTACTACAAAATTTTCAAAAGTATATTTGGGGTTCAGTTTGATATCGTCGGGTCGTGGCTCTTTGATGCGCGACTCAAATACCTGCAGTTTATCCTTGCGGTCTTTTTTGATGATGGCAGGATTGACGATTAGGTCAATGACCACGTCTTGGCCAGCCAGCTCCTTTACCACGGCGCTGGTAAGCTCTAAATAATGATCAGTAAACCACTCTTTGAAAAAATTATCCGGTAGCTCAAGCGTAAGGTTATTGGTTTTATCCGATTTTATTTTGACTGGCCCAAACCAGGTATTGAAAGCAATGTCGCCTATACGCGTCTTAATGGCGTCTTGCGCGCTAGACCAAATTTTTGTTATGTCCATGATTTATCTGACCAGTTCTGTCGGGATTTCCACAGTATTAACAGCTTTTCCACAGATATAGATTATACAATAAAAACCTGACGCTGTAAAATTTTTTTCGGGAAATAATTTTTTAATATAATTTGGTTACAGGTTCACACATTATAACAAAGAAGAATTATTTTGCAAGCAAAATTTCATAAAACAAAAACTTGTGCATTATAAGATAGTTAAGTTCCGACTAAAACTCCGGCAAGCCGGTTGCGCTTCTCGATTGTGGCTGTAGGCAGCGCAATTTTGCTTGACTATCAACTTTTGTATGTTATAATTGCTGAACTATGAAAAAACATATAAATACACCCACGCATATCGTAGGTAAACGTAAACATGGTTTCCGTCGGAGAATGCTCACGGCGAAAGGTCGGCTCGTGTTAAAACGCAGGCGCCAAAAAGGCAGACACCGGCTTACCATCTAAAGGATATATCCACCACAACGTGATTAGTAAGATTGTAATCAAAATTATTACAGCGTACCAAATCTACATATCTCCATTTTTGGGCAGAAATTGTAGATTCCACCCCTCTTGTTCCCAGTATTGCCAGGAGGCCATCAGTCAATATGGGCTCTTGCGCGGCATGTCCAAAGGCTTCACCAGGATAATACGCTGCCACCCCTTTTCTCGCGGCGGCTTTGACCCGGTTACTAAATAATTCATATGGAAAAACGTCTGTTCCTAGCTATTTTTATCTCTATCGTTATACTTATGGTATATTCTAGCATTGTGCCCCGCTTTATGCCTCAGCAGCCCATACCACAGCCAGAATTAACCCAACAATCCCCTGCTACCTCAGTATCTTATGAAACCAAAGCAGAAGTCGCGTCCTCCCAGGCCGAACCAGTAGTGGCAGCTATAGATACTGAAAAACAAGTGCTGAAAAATGTGCAGAATGCGGATTTAGGATTGGATATAAACCTGCGCGGTTCAGCCATAACTAATTGCAATATCAAGAGTTACAATACAATTTTGCCTCAGAAAAACATCGGCCTTTTGATTGACTGGCAGAAAAAAGATTTTACCAAGTCAGATTTAACCGATGGCGCAACAATGAGTTATGACGATAAAAATACCGGGCTGGGCATCAAAAAAGAGTATCGTTTTACAAAAGATAAATATATTGTCGAGATGACTGTTGAGTTCGTAAATTCTTCCAACACAAACAGATATGTTAAATATGGTTTCAATGTAGGCTCTATTAAAGATGAAATTCTGAAGCAGAATTCTATGGATGCAAGATACATAGACCTCTCTGTCTCGCTGCCCAACAAAACGTTAAGAAATAATTTCTTGAGATTCAATCCCAAAACTGTGGATGAAAAAATACAATGGATAGGCATCCGCGACAGATATTTTTGCACTATTATAAAACCATTGCAAGAAGCCGGTCAACTTACAAAAGACACTCACAACAACATCACAAGCTATATTTTGGAATCGCCAACTTTTGAGTTACAGCCAGGCCAGACAATCAAACATACCTATAAGATTTATTTGGGACCACAGGAGCCGGATCTTATTGCAAAACTAGGAGACAATGCCGAAAACATAATCAATTTTGGCATGTTCGATTCAGTATCCCATATTCTCTTAGGCGCCCTTAAAATCCTGCACAAAGTAAGCAAAAACTGGGGGCTGACCATCATTTTGTTCAGCGTGCTTGTGTTTGTGCTGATGTCGCCTTTGAGCATAAAGAGTTTTTCTTCTATGAAGAGGATGCAGGAATTGCAACCTTTAATAGAGGAATTAAAGGTTAAATATAAAGACAGCCCGCAAAAGATGCATAAAGAGATTATGGAGCTATATAAGGAAAAGAAGATTAACCCCCTGGGGGGGTGTCTGCCTTTATTGCTGCAGATGCCTATTTTCGTGGCGCTGTACCAATTGCTTATGCGCTTTATAGAATTAAAAGGCGCTGGATTTTTATGGATAAAGGACCTATCAGAACCAGACAGGCTGGCGGTGCTTCCCAAGGCCATCCCTGTGATAGGCAGTGACTTAAATCTTTTACCCATAATAATGATAATTACTATGTTCATACAGCAAAAGCTAACCAGCGGAAAGAGCCAGTCAGCCAGCACAGAAGCTGCGCGGCAACAAAAGATGATGGGTTTGTTTATGGCTGTATTCTTTGGCGTAATATTCTACCATATGCCGTCGGGATTGGTATTGTACTGGGCGGTGAATAGTATACTAATGCTGGTTTTTCAGGTTTGGATGTTTATACCCAGAGTACAAAAAGCATAAAATGGAACCATTAGAAATAGAAGCAAAAACAGTATCAGAGGCCATAAAAAAAGCCCTGGGGACATTGAAAGTTTCTCGCAAAGAAATAGAAGTCCAGGTGCTTTCAGAGCCCAAGATGGGTTTGTTCGGAATGGGGGGGAGCAGGCCCGCAAAGATCCGTGTGTCCCTGAAGAGGAAAAACTCTTGACGAAAGCAGAGCTTGTGGTTAAAATAGCTGTAGAAATTCAGTTTCCACGTGGAAACTGAATTTCATAAATACACAAGGAGCGGTAAGTCCAGTTTCCACGTGGAAACTAAGCAAGCATGGCAAAAGTAATCGCGATTTGTAATCAAAAAGGCGGGACAGGAAAGACCACCACAGCCATTAATCTTTCCGTATATTTATCTCTGCAGGGCAACAGAATCTTACTCATTGATTTAGATCCCCAAGGCAACAGCACAAGCGGTTTAGGTATAGACAAAGATAATTTGCAGGGCACCATTTACGATGTTCTGATTAATTCTGTTGACGCAAACTCTTTATTATTAAAGACTTACGACGAAAAACTTCAGATAATACCAGCGGATATACATCTGATTGGCGCAGAGCTGGAACTGGCTAACATTGACAACAGAGAAAGAAGGTTGTTGACAGTAATCGAAACAGTCAGGCAGAATTATGATTACCTTATAATTGATGCGCCTCCGTCGTTAGGATTATTGACTTTGAATGCGCTGGTGGCTGCCAACTCTGTGATTATCCCGGTGCAGTGCGAATACTTTGCCTTGGAAGGACTGGGGCAGTTATTAAGGACAATAAATTTAGTCAAGGAAAAATTTAATCCCAAATTAGAAATCGAGGGCGTGCTTTTGACCATGGCGGATTTCAGGACAAACCTCACCGCCGAAGTCATCAATGAGACGCGGGCATTTTTCAAAGAAAAGGTATTCCGTACCATAATCCCGCGCAGCATACGATTGTCAGAGGCGCCGGGATTTGGCAAGCCCATATATCTCTATGACCGCTCGTCGATAGGCGCATTAAAATACGACGAGTTGGCCAAAGAAATACTGGATAATATCGGCAAACAGCCTTCTGGCTTGGCAGGCGTAAGCTGAAAATATTTTTAAAGTCCGGATATTTATAAGGAGAGTTTGAATGGAGAAGAAAGCATTGGGTAAAGGTCTGGCTGCACTGATTGGCGAAAAGCAGGCGCAGGTTTATAAAACCGCTGTGCCGCTTTTTAAAGAAAGCGAATCCGCCAAAAAGGGAGAGGTGGCTTATTTAGAGATCGGAAAACTTAAGGCAGGAAAATTCCAGCCGCGCAAAGATTTTGATGACCAAAAATTAAAAGAGCTGGTTGCATCGATTAAAGAAAAAGGATTGTTGCAGCCAATTCTGGTGCGAAAATCCGAATCCGGTTTTGAAATCATCGCCGGAGAGAGGCGTTTCCGGGCGGCTCAGGCGCTGGCATTGGAAAAAGTTCCTGTCATCGTAAAAGATGTCAAAGATGAAGATGCGCTGATTATTTCCTTGGTGGAAAATATCCAGAGGGAAGAGTTGAACCCAATAGAAGAGGCGCGCGCATTTCAGCAGCTCATCGATAAATTTAATTTAAGCCAGGACGACATTGCCAAGGCCTTAGGAAAAGACAAAGCCACAGTCTCAAATATTTTGCGGCTGCTTAAATTGCCCGCAGATATTCAGCAGCATTTGGCAAAAGGCGAAATCTCACTCGGCCATGCAAAAGTAATTTTAGCTACAGACGATGTGCAGAAGCAACGCAAATTATGCCAGATGGCAATATCTAACTCGTTGTCTGTCAGAGAGTTAGAGAATTTAGTCAATGCGAGTCTGCCACAGAGAAAACGTAAAAGCACAACAGCCAAAGCGATTGATCCTTATGTGGCAGATCTGGAGAAGACACTTCAGGTTGCTTTGGGCACAAAGGTGCGCGTCATCGCACATAAAAAACGCGGCAAGATATTAATCGAGTATTATTCTTTGCAGGATTTGGACCGCATTGTGAATATACTCAAAAAGAAATCATAGATAAATTTATAAAAGGCGAAGGCCTTGCGCTTTGGAATTAAAGGAGACGATATATGGTTAATAGTAGTGAAGCTACGCTTATATTGATAAAACCGGACGGGTTGGTAAAATCGCTTACCGGAAATATTTTAACGCGGCTTGCCGAGACAAAACTGGAAATTGTGGCCGCCAAAATGGTGCGCGTATCCCGGGAATTAGCCACACAGCACTACAAACATCTGAAAAACGAACCTTTCTTCGAAGACATAATTAAATACATTACCGGCGAGCTGCACAACAGAAAAAAAGTTATGGCATTGGTGTATTGGGGGCCGGGAGCGATAAAAAAGGTAAGAGAATTAGCCGGCGCAACCAATCCGGAGATGGCTGATTCGACGAGCATCCGCGGTTCCTACGGCAGAATTACCACCCGAGGATTATATGAAAACGTAATGCACTGTTCTGCCAACCCGCAGGAGGCCGAAGAGGAAATCAAGCTCTGGTTTGCACCGGAAGAAATTATCGTAGATTTGTATCCTTCAAAAGAAATCACAGAGAGCCAGATAAAGAGGAGAGGCTGGAAATGATTAGAGGCATGACCGGTTTCGGCACGAGCACTTTTTTTTATAAAGGTAAAAAATATCTGGTGAGCGTTAAGTCCGTCAATCATAAATTTTTAGATTATGTATTTACTCTGCCCAACGGTTTTTTCAGCCTGGAGGCAAGAATAAAAAAAGAACTGTCCAGATTTTTGCACAGAGGCAGGATAACCTTTCAGTTGTCCAGCCCTGAATCGTCGGAGAGAGAGCCGGTTTTGAACAAACACCTTTTGTTCAAATACTCGCGGCTCATACAAGACATAAGCCGTTCGCTGAATATGGAACAGGACATAAATCTGGGTGATATACTCGCTTTGCCAGACGTAATTTGTTTTAGAAGCGTGAACGAATATTCCAATAGAAAATTTCTCTCGTTGTTTAACAAAGCATTGCACAGCTCCATAGAAGACCTTGTGTTGTTGCGCAAAAAAGAAGGTAAGATTATTTATGCAGATTCGCTGAATCGCACCAGAAAAATCAACCAGAAATTAAAATTAATCAAGGTAAAACTTGTGAAGATAATTGAGGAACAAAAAACCAAGCTGGATAGCGAGGAGCTCAAGGAGTTCCTGAAAAATTATAATATCGAGGAAGAGATTGTGCGCCTGGAATTTCACGTGAAGACATTTAAGGCGACACTTTCGCAAAGCGGCCCTCTGGGAAAAATACTGGATTTTATCACTCAGGAGATGCAGAGGGAAATAAATACGCTGAGCGCGAAATTCAGGGATGCGCAGGTTTCTTTCCACAGCGTGGTTATAAAAGACGAGATAGAGAAGCTGAGGGAGCAGTTGCAAAATGTGGAATAAGGTTGTCTCCAGAAAAAGGAAGGCGTTAATCTGGGTGGTGTCCGGGCCGTCCGGCTCGGGAAAGACTACGCTCTGCCAGGAATTGTTGGCGAAAAAGCACATAAACCTTGCCCGCTCTGTTTCCTGCACCACGCGTTCATTGAAAAAAGGCGAGAAGAACCACAGGGATTATAATTTTATTTCTAAAGATGAATTTTTGAAAAGGATAAAACGAGGGGCGTTTGTGGAATGGAAAGAGGTATTCGGTAATTTATACGGCACGCCCAAAAAATTAGTTTATGATTCGCTTAAAAATAACAGAGACATTTTATTATGCCTTGATGTAAAAGGCGCGCAGGAGATAAAAAAGAAATTTCCCGATAGATCCGTGTTTATCTTTGTGGTTCCTCCCACGGAGAAAGAGCTCATACAAAGGACCAGGATACGCGCGAGAGAAGACAAAGAGGAGATGCGCAAGCGCCTGGCCTTTGTCAAGACAGAACTCTCTTTCGCCAAAAAATATGATTATATTATCGTAAACGACGATATATCCCAGGCAGTCAAAGAATTAGAATCGATTATAATCGCAAAGGGGTTGGAAAATGTCCTACATACCAATTGAAATGCTGCTGGATAAAGCAGAGAATAGTCTGTATAAACTTGTAATCGTGGCTTCCAAGAGGGCGTTAGAGGTAGCAGAAGGTTCGCCCAAACTAGTGGAGGCAGATTCAAATGTCAAAAACACCACTGTTGCCTTGCGGGAAATTTCCGAAAACAAGGTGAGGATGAAAAAAAGTTAATCTGTAGATGCCTGCAAAAAACAAAAATATTCTTTTGGGTGTGACAGGTAGTATTGCCGCTTACAAGGCCTGTGATTTAATCCGCGCCTTGCAAGATGCGGGTTTTTCCGTAGAAGTCATTATGACTAAAGAGGCCAAGGAATTTATAAGCGCGCTTACGCTGCAGACGCTCGCCAAAAGGAAAGTTTATTCGGAGATGTTTGATCTGGACGTGGATTTTGACGTCGAGCATATTGAGCTGGCCAAAAAAGCAGCCGCGGTTTTAATCGCGCCGGCCACAGCTAATATTATAGGTAAGCTGGCCAGCGGCATATACGATGATTTGCTGACCTGTGTAGTCGCGGCTACAAAATCAAAGGTCGTGATTGCTCCGGCGATGAATGAAAACATGTATAATAATCCCGTGGTGCAGCAAAATATCGGAAAGCTGAAAAAACTGGGAATGGAATTTATCGGCCCGCGCAAAGGAAAGCTTGCCTGCGGCGACGTGGGATTGGGTTGTCTGGAAGAAGTCCAGACAATAACCAGATTTATTGAAAAATTATTGAAATAAATTCTGGCGGCATAGCCAAGTGGTAAGGCAGTGGTCTGCAAAACCATTATTCAGCGGTTCAAATCCGCTTGCCGCCTCCATAATTAGATTGTTGTAATGGCTCCGTCCCGACGGAGAATGAAGCGTTCTGTAAAAAATTGTGTGTTCATTGGGCAAGTGGTGGAATGGCATACACGATGGACTTAAAATCCATTGGCCTTCGGGCTGTGAGGGTCCGACTCCCTCCTTGCCCATGTAAAATTTTTTTGATGGGCTCATAGCTCAGCCTGGTTAGAGCGCTTCCTTGACATGGAAGAGGTCAGAGGTTCGAGTCCTCTTGGGCCCACCAGTAAATAAAAGGATAAAAAAATGGCAGAATTAAATTTAGATACCTTAAGGCACAGCTGTAGCCATGTGATGGCCGAGGCAGTGAAGGAACTGTGGCCGAATGTAAAATTGGGCATAGGCCCTTCTATCGAAGACGGATTTTATTATGATTTTGATAAACCCGCCGACGCGCAAGGCAAAAAAGATTTATTTTCTCCCGAGGATTTAACCAAAATCGAAGCCAAGATGCGCGAGATAATTGCAAGAAACGAGCCTTTTGTGCAGGAACAAATTCCCAAGGCCCAGGCCCAGGAATTATTTAAGAATGCGGGCGAGAATTATAAGCTGGAATTGTTAAACGAATTGACCGACGGGACAATCTCCGTATATAAAACCGGAGACAAATTTGTAGATTTATGCAAAGGCCCGCACATTGATTCCACGGGTCAAATCAAGGCGTTTAAACTTTTATCCGTGGCCGGCGCTTATTGGCGCGGCACAGAGACAAATCCCATGTTGCAGCGTATTTACGGCACCGCGTTTTTTACCAAGCAGGAATTAGACGAACACCTAAAACGCATAGAAGAGGCGGTAAAACGCGACCACCGCAAATTAGGCAAAGAATTAAAATATTTTGATATCTACTATGAGCAGGCTGGCACGGGTTTGATATTTTATCATCCCAAAGGTGCGATACTGCGCAGCATAATCGAAGACTACGAAAAGAAAGAGCACGCAAAGCGCGGCTATCAGCTTGTGGTTACGCCGCATATTATGAAACAGGACCTCTGGATTACATCCGGCCACTACGATTATTACCGCGAAAATATGTTTACCATGCAGGTGGAAGACAAAGAATATGTGTTAAAACCGATGAATTGCCCGGGCCATATGCTGATTTATAAATCGCAGACGCGCAGCTACAAAGATTTGCCCATACGTTATTTTGAGCTGGGCACGGTTTACCGTTATGAAAAGAGCGGTGTTTTGCACGGTTTGCTGCGCGTGCGTGGCTTTACCCAGGACGACGCGCATATTTTCTGCCTGCCCGAACAATTAAAATACGAGATAAAAGGAGTCTTGGATTTTGTATTTGATACCATGAAATTTTTCGGCTTTGATGATTTCAGCATTGAATTAAGCACGCGCCCGGCAAAATCCATAGGTTCGGATGCGGACTGGGAAAAGGCGCAGGCTGCTTTGGAGGGAGTATTAAAAGAAAAAAATCTGCATTATAAAATTAATCCCGGTGAAGGTGCGTTTTACGGGCCAAAGGTCGACATAAAATTAAAAGATGCCTTAAAGAGAGAGTGGCAGTGCGCGACCATACAGTGCGACTTCACTCTGCCGGAGAGGTTTAAGCTGGAATATATCGGCTCCGACGGGAAAACCTACCGGCCGATAATGCTGCACAGGGTGATTCTGGGCAGCATCGAACGTTTCATCGGCACTCTGCTTGAGCATTATGCAGGTGCTCTGCCGTTTTGGTTATCTCCGGTCCAGGTTTTGATTCTCCCGGTAAAAGACGCCTTCTTTGCCTATGCCAAGGAAATAAAAGAAACGCTGGAGAAAAATAATCTGCGCATTTCTATTGATTTGCGCAGCGAAACACTGGATAAAAAAATCCGCGAAGCAGAATTACAGAAGATTCCTTATGTCATTGTGATTGGCGAAAGGGAATTCAAGGCCAGCTCTATATCTGTGCGCAAGCGTTCTGTGGGAGACCAGGGCCAGATAGAACTGTTTAATTTCATTCAGAAATTAAAAGAGGAGTGCCAGGGGCACGAATTAGCGTTGCTCAAAGGCTGATTCGTTCCTATTCTCCTCGCAAAGATGGAGGTGCCACCATTAAAAAATTTATCAGAGTAAACGACAAAATACGCGCTTCATCGTTACGGGTTATTGGGCCCGAAGGCGAACAGCTGGGGATTCTTTCCAGAAGCAAAGGATTGGAACTGGCTGGTCAGAATGAACTGGATTTAGTCGAGGTCGCTCCGCAGGCACAGCCGCCTGTCTGCCGTATTATGGATTTTTCCAAATATAAGTATGAGCAGGAGAAGAAGGAGCGCCAGGCAAAGAAACATCAGACGGTGATTAAAATAAAAGAAATCCGCGTAAAGCCCAATATCGAGGACCACGACTATCAGACAAAATTAAAACAGCTGCATATTTTTCTGGATAAAGGCAACAAGGTTAAAGTAAACTTGTTTTATCGCGGTCGCGAGATGAGCCATCGAGAGCTGGGCCAGCGTATCATTGATAGATTTATTCAGGACACTCACGGCGCAGGCAAAGGCATAATAGAAAAATCCCCTGCGTATGAAGGCAGAATTCTTTCTTTGGTGTTTGCGCCCAACAAATAGTAATATTAAATTAAAGAGGATTTTAATTAAAATGAATTTAAATCCGAATATCGAATATCTAAATACGAAACAATTTTCTAATTTTCTAAATTCAAATTACCAGAATAAAAACAGCTTGAGACATTTTTATATTCGGATTTCGAATTTGTTTCGGATTTAGGATTTCGGATTTAGAATTTAACCATTCATTGAACAACGGAGATAAGTTATGTTAAAGACAAATCGTTCAGTAGCAAAGCGTTTTAAATTCACAGGCAGGGGTAAAATCAAACGCACGCGCGCTTATAAAGGCCATTTGCTGGGCCATAAATCCAAAACGCGTAAGCGAAACTTAAGACACGCGGCATTAGTCGATTCCCGAGACATGAAACAGGTAAGGAGGTTGTTGCCTTATGGCTAGAGTAAAACATAGTGTACGCACACGTGCGAGAAAAAAGAAGGTAATGAAATTGGCCAAGGGCCATTATGGTGCTGCCCGCCGCTGGTATAGACTGGCAGAAGAAACCACGGCCCGCGACTTGGTATATGCCTATAGAGACAGGCGCGTAAAAAAGAGAGAGTTCAGGCAGCTGTGGATCAGCCGTATCAACGCAGCCTGCAGAGAGCTGGGAACTACCTACAGCCAGTTTATACACAAGTTAAAAAATACAAAAGTAGCTTTGGATCGTAAGGCGCTGGCAGATTTAGCCGCCAGGGATCCCAAGGTATTTAAGAAGATAGTCGAACTTTGCAAAAAATAAATAAGCCTGTAACTTAGGCGCAGAATTTTATTGCCTAAGCCAGCGCTTATTAAAAAAAGAGGCAAAGATGTATGTAATTATTGTTGGTTGTGGACGTGTTGGTTCAGAACTCGCCAAGTTATTATCCGGCGAAAGCCATAATGTAGTTGTCATCGACAAGAATCCCGCATCTTTTGACCGCCTGGGCAATACCTTCAACGGCCTGACCCTGGTCGGCAATGGTTTCGACATAAAATTGTTAAAACAGGCAGGCGCGGAAAAGGCAGATGCCTTTTGCACAGTGACAAACGGCGACAACACCAATCTCATCTCAGCCCAGGTAGCCAAAAAGATATTTAAAATTCCCAAGGTAATTGCGCGTGTATATGATCCACAGCGTGCGCACATCTATACGGCTTTGGGCATGGATGTTATAAGCGGCACCATTCTTTTTGCTGCCATGATCAGAGACAAGATTATTGAAAGCCGTTTTTCCAGCTACTTAATTGAAAGCAAAGAACTGGGCGTTTTGGAAATCGGGGTAAAGGATAGTTTGATAGGCAAGACCATCCAGGATATTAATATGCCCGGCGAATTAATGGTTGTGGCAATAAGAAGAGTGTATGGGGTAATTCTTCCCGATACAAATACCGTTTTAAAACCAAAAGATACATTAATGGCAGTGGTTAAGGTAACGAGCTTAGATAAGATAAAAGAAAAATTTAAGCTCTAAAACTAGAAGGTGCGATATGTATATTATAATTGTTGGTGCAGGCAAGGTAGGTTATTTTTTAGCTAAAAGGCTTTGCGCAGGCAAAAATACCGTCGTGGTTGTGGAGAGAGACAAGGTGTTATGCGAAGAGATTGCCAAGGGTTTAGAGGCCTTGGTCATTAACGGCGATGGCTGCGACCCCAAGACTTTGGAAGACGCAGGCATAAGCCGGGCTAATGTAGTTACGGCAGTTACCGGCGATGACGAAGATAATCTCATTATCTGCCAGTTGGCCAAAGAAAGATTTAACATTGAACGCACCGTAGGCAGGGTCAATAACCCCGACAATGAACGCGCATTCTCCGAATTAGGTATTGATGTGCCCATAGATTCCACCAAGATTATTGCCAAGATTATCGAAGAGGAAGTTTCTTTGTCAGACCTGGTGAATCTTATGAGTTTCAAACGCGGCAAGCTTGCCATTGTGCGCGTAGACCTGCCCGAGAGCTCTCCCGTAATAAATAAAACCGTGCACGATATTTTATTCCCGGAAAACTCAGCCCTGGTTTCCATTTTAAGAGGGGAAGAGGTAATTATCCCCAAAGGCAACACAGTTTTAAAACCCGGCGACGATATTATCGCCCTTACTTTGGTCGGCAACGAACCACAGCTGTTAAATTTACTGGTCGGTAAACTGGATTAGAACATATCCATAAAATGAAAATAAAAACACTATCGAATACTGCCTTAGGTATTGCCACAGAGATTCTATACGCTTTTGCAATTATGGCAGTGGCATTTTTAATATGTTTAGCTCTGTCTTAGTGCTGCAGATTTTCTATAAATATGATTCTTAAACCCCAAACAGAAGATTTTAAAATAATCGGTTATTATTTAGGCAGGATTATTTTGGGCTTGGCCCTTACGATGGTTGTGCCGATTATTATAGGTATGGCATTTAAAGAGATAAATCCTACAATGGATTTTTTAATCAGCATTGCTTTAACCTATATCGTCGGGCTGATTTTGACCACGCTATGCTTTACTCGGAAAGATTTAAATTGGATGCAGGGGATGATTGTGGTATCTTTGTCGTGGCTGGTGGCCACGCTTTTGGGAGCCATACCTTTATTTTTAAGCGGGCACTGGAAATCATACCTTGACGCCTGTTTTGATGCGATGTCCGGTTTTGCCACGACAGGATTGGCCTTGGTTCAGGATTTGGACCACTTATCTTATGCGCATAATATTTGGCGGCACCTGATTATGTTTATCGGCGGCCAGGGAATCGTAATCGTTGCGCTCTCATTGTTCGTTAAGGGTTTTGCCGGGGCATTCAAGATGTATGTGGGTGAGGCTCGCGACGAGAAAGTATTACCCAATGTGATAAGCACATCAAGGTTTATCTGGTTAGTGAGCATTGTTTATTTGATTTTAGGCACCTTTGCCCTTGGCGTGACAGGCATATTAAACGGAATGAAGCCGGTGAATTCGTTTTTCCACGGCGCCTGTGTGTTTATGGCAGCTTTTGATACCGGCGGATTTACCCCCCAATCACAAAGTATACTTTACTACCACAGCCTGACTTATGAAGTTATCACGATTATTATCATGATTTTAGGCGCTATAAATTTTAAATTGCATTACCATCTCTGGACAGGCAATTTCAAAGAGATATTCAGAAACATCGAGACAAAATCGCTTTTTATCACAGTCACAATTACATTTTTTATTACTGCAGTGGGACTATATCAATTAAGCACATATCCCCAGGCACTGGTTTTATTCCGCAAGGGTTTTTATCAGCTTGTGTCCGGCCATACGGGCACGGGTTTCATGACGGTATATGCCAGGCAGTTTATTAATGAATGGGGAGACCTGGCTCTGGTGGGAATAATATGCGCTATGGCCTTGGGCGGCGCAACATGTTCAACCACAGGTGCTATAAAAATGTTACGCGTGGGGATTATTTACAAAGCACTGCAACAGGATTTAAAAAAAATAATGCTTCCGGATAAGGCAATAGTGATTAAGAAGCTTCATCACATAAAAGAGGTGTTTTTGGAAGACAAACAAGTGCGTTCAGCGCTTACAATCACGCTGGCTTATTTAGTATTGTATGGTGCAGGGGCGATTGTGGGGATGTTATTCGGCTATCCATTTCTGAATTCTTTATTTGAATCCACTTCTGCGGCCGCAAATGTGGGGTTGTCCTGCGGCATCACAAATATAGGTATGCCTGCAGCTTTAAAACTTACCTACATAATCCAGATGTGGGCAGGACGTTTGGAGTTTATGTCCGTATTTGTTTTAGCGGGAATTTTTGTGGCGGCAATTAGGGGAAAATAATGATCAGCTTAAAACTTAAAGCGAAAAATGAAAAACTACGACATAAAGCTCAAAACTTAAAGTTATGTGTTTTAAGTTTTAGTTTTGCGCTTTGCGCTTTGCACTTTACGCTTTGTAATGCATTTGCGGATACAATTTCTAGCTCCGAGCTTATAAATAATGCCAAGCAGTACGACGGTAAAAATGTAACTTATGAAGGCGAGGTCATCGGCGATATTATGGCGCGCGGCCAATACTGCTGGTTAAATATTAATGACGGGCAAGGTGCCATTGGCATCTGGATAGAAAAGGATTTGGTCAAAGATATACTCTATACCGGCGGTTATAAATCCAAAGGTGATGTGGTTGCGGTTAACGGCATTTTTCACCGCGCCTGCTTACAGCACGGCGGTGACCTGGATATCCACGCCGTGTCCATACGCAAAATAGTCCCGGGAGACGATATAGAGGAATCGCTGGATAGCGGCAAAAAAAATTATGTCATTACATTATTAGCCGTACTCTTTTTCATATGGATATTAAGTCTGTTAAAGCGCAGATAGATTCTGATATAGATAAAATAAATTCCCTCGAAGCCCTGGAGGCGTTTTCTGTAAAATACCTGGGCAGAAAAGGCGTAATAGCAGAACTAACCTCTCAGATCCCTTCCTTAGCCGCCGAGCAGCGGCCGGATGCAGGCCGTGATATAAACTCTTTAAAAAATCAACTAAAGGATTTAATAGATTCACACCGCGCCATTCTCTCCAGGCAGGCCAGTTTTCAGAAGCCCCGCTCAGTCGATATCACGCTGCCCGGGACAATTCAGGATATCGGCAACAAACATCCGCTTACGCAGGTGATGGATGAAATCTGCGGGATTTTTGTCTCCCTGGGATTTAAATTATTTGAAGGCCCGGAAATAGAAACCGAATACAACAATTTTCAGGCCTTAAACATACCCTTAAATCATCCGTCTTGCGATCCTTTCGATACATTTTATCTGGATACAGGATTTGCAGCAAAAGATACTGATAACACAGAAAAAAAACAACAAAAGCCCAAGGCGAACCAGCGTTTATTGCTGCGCAGCCACACCTCGCCCGGGCAAATCAGGGTAATGAAAAAATATAAACCGCCGGTGGCAGCGATAGTCCCGGGAAAGGTTTACCGTCCGGATGCCACTGATGCCTCGCACTCGTTTATGTTTCATCAGGTGGAAGGATTTCTCGTGGACAAGGACGTAAAATTTTCCGACTTAAAAGGAGTTTTGGAAGAATTCAGCAAAATAATGTTCGGCGCCGATACCAAGATGCGTTTTCGGCCGCACTTTTTCCCTTTTACTGAGCCCTCCGCGGAAGTGGATATTTCCTGTATTATTTGCGGCGGAGAAGGAAAGTCTTTGGCTAAAACTTGTTCTGTGTGCAAAGGAAAAGGCTGGCTGGAAATTTTAGGCTGCGGTATGATTCATCCCAATGTTTTTAAAGCAGTGGGTTATTCCGACGGTAAATTCACCGGATTTGCCTTTGGCATGGGCGTGGAAAGAATCACCATGTTAAAATACGGCATCGACGACATCCGCATATTTTTTGAGAATGATTTGAGGTTTTTAAAACAATTTTAGTGAGCGTATCCCCCCTGCTTTCTTGCGAAAGCAAGAAGGGGGGGTAAATTCGCTCATCAAACTTATGTTCACTTTGTTCCATAAGTTTGGAGCTCATTTATGAAATTTTCCTATAACTGGTTAAAAGATTACGTTCAAATTAAAGTAAGCCCGAAAGTTTTGGCTGAGAAACTTACAATGGCCGGACTTGAGGTCGGCTCCTGGCATCAAGATAATAATGACGTGGTATTTGAGGCGGAAGTTACCGCCAATAGATCAGATTGCCTGAGTATTTTGGGCATTGCCCAGGAAGCTGCAGCCATTACGAATTCCAGATTAAAAATCCCCAGCCCTAAAGTAAAACCGCGGCCAAACAAATCAAAAAAATATTTAAAATCCGATTTTATCAGTATACAAAACAAAAAAGATTGCGCGTTTTACCGCGGCTGTTTGATTGTGGATGTCAAAGTCGGGCAGTCTCCGCAGTGGTTGCGCCAGAGAGTCGAGTCTTTGGGTATGCGCTCCGTGAATAATATCGTAGATATTACCAATTACTGCCTTTTGGAATACGGCCAGCCCTTGCATGCCTTTGATTACAATAAGATTACAGAACAGATTGTTGTGCGCCGGGCAAAAAAAGGCGAGAAGATCCTCAATATCGACGGCGTGGAGAGAAAATTAGATGAAAATATCTTAGTTATAAGCGATAAAAATAAAGCCATAGCCATTGCCGGAATTATGGGGGATAAGCTCAGCGAAGTAAGTCCCCAAACCAAAAATATTTTGCTGGAGAGCGCTTATTTCCAGCCTCTGCTTATCCGACGGGCTTCGCGCCAATTGGGAGTATCCACGGATTCATCGTATCGTTTTGAGCGCCAGGTGGATTTTGCAAGAGTAATCCAGGCGCAAAACAGGGCCATAGATTTAATCTGTGAGATTGCCGGCGGAAAATTCGTTGATGAAAAGACAGAAGGCAAAAAATTATCCTCTCCAAGCCAGCAAATCAGGTTTGATTGCGCCAAGGCAAACAATTTTCTTTGTTTGGATATAAGCACCGACAAGATAAAACAAATTTTTACCTCTTTGGGATTTTCCTGCAAAAAACTTACCAAAGATATTTTGTCGGTAAGAATTCCTGCGCTGCGGCGCGATATTAAAATCGAGGAAGATTTAAGCGAAGAGCTCAGCCGTATCTACGGCTACGATAAGATTGCCTCTACTGCGCCGGCCATACGTTCTGCCAGAATAGAAAATTCTCCCGTAGAAATGCTAAAGCCCGAGATGCGCGGACTTTTATGCGCTCTGGGTTTTAACGAGACCATAAATTACAGCCTTATCAGTAAAGATATGATAGAGTCCAGTTGCTCAGGCCAAGATGCCGTAAGATTGGAAAATCCCTTGAGCAGCGAGCAGGAATGCTTAAGGCCCGGGCTTGTCGCAGGACTCCTGAATTGCCTGGCCTATAATTTAAACCACAAAAATACGGACTTAAAATTATTTGAACTGGGGCATGTTTTTACCGGCGATTACAGCGAAGATCTTTGTTTGGGTTTGATTGCTACTGGAAAACTTGTGGACAGCTGGCAGATAAAAAAAGAATTCGATATTTTTTCCCTGAAAGGCGATATCGAGAATTTTATCAGCCGCATGGGCTTTGGCGAGGTTAAATTTATAGCCAGCGAAGGCAATAATTTGTTTTCCCAGGGCGAGGCAGCCAAAATTGTTTGTCAGGGTAGAGAAGTTGGTATTCAGGGACGGATAGATAACCGTGTATTGTCAAATTTCGGCATCAAAAATCCCTCTCCGGTGTTTTACACCGAGATTTTTATAAAAGATTTATACCAATGCAGGAAAGATAAGAAAAAATTTATGCCCCTACCGGTGTTTCCTTCCATAATCAGGGATATGAGTTTAATTGTAAAGAGCTCCGTCCAATACGAAGAGATTGTGGATGTAATCAGGCAGGAGGCAGGAGAATATCTTAAGGCCGTCAAATTAATCGATAAATATAAAGGCGAGCAGATTGCTGCCGGCTGTATCGGCCTGACTATTTCTTTGGAATTTGCCCTGGCAGACCGCACGTTAAAAGACGAAGAGGCAGGCGATTTGCAGCAGCGCATTACCAGGCGGTTAAACAAAGAATTAGCCGTACAGATACGCTAAAAATTTGTTTCTTGCATGGCAGGGTTTTGTGTGCTACAATTGGTTTCAGATATGAGAGTTCTTACATAAGCCCTGCAGTGTCCGTTGGCGCGTGGTGATTGTTGAACCAACAACAAATTAACGGGAGCTTTGGATTTCTATTAATCGAGATTAATAGGATAGAGCACCCACCTAAAACTAACAGGTTCAGAGCATCTAAACCAACGGCACAAAGCGGGGTTTTTTTTGGTTTGTTTTCAAGGATACACAATGAAAGAAAGAAATAATAGGCAGTTTCGAATATACAGACTACTGGTCGCTTCAACTGGCCTCTATTATAGATTACTTGGAAGTTTTACGCTGCCGTCAGTCGTGCATTTATCGCGCGGCGTGTAATTTTTTAGGTAATTTCTATCCTTTCTTTCCGGTTGTATCCTCCAAACTCAGATTTT
The DNA here is from genome assembly GCA_028711115.1 of Candidatus Omnitrophota bacterium. Classification (GTDB taxonomy): domain Bacteria; phylum Omnitrophota; class Gorgyraeia; order Velamenicoccales; family JABMQK01; genus JAQTSV01. The sequence continues at coordinate 81,476 of JAQTSV010000001.1, read as the reverse complement.
ATGGATTTATTTACGCAAGAGAAGACAAAAATTACGGATTCGCCTCTTTCTGTGCGCATGCGTCCACAGACACTGGAAGATTTTGTGGGCCAGAGGCATATTATAGGAAAAGGCAAGCTGTTGCGCCGTGCAATTGAGGCAGACAGGATTTCTTCTCTAATATTATACGGGCCGCCTGGCACAGGCAAAACTACCATTGCCCACATTGTGGCCAATAAAACCAAGGCACATTTCGAACGCATCAATGCCGTGGCATCCGGAGTCGAGGAATTAAGAAAGGTAATTGAAAAAGCCAATTTTAGAAAATCCAGCACAGGCGAGCGCACCATTATTTTTATCGACGAGATTCACCGTTTTAATAAAGCGCAGCAGGATGTGTTGATGCCTGGCCTGGAGGAAGGAAGCTTTATTTTAATCGGGGCGACTGTGCACAATCCGTTTTTTTATCTTACCTCGCCTTTACTTTCGCGCTCTTTGGTTTTTGAACTACAGCCGCTGAAGAAAGAAGATATTAAGGAAATTTTGCAAAATAGTTTAAAAAATCAGGCATCAGGTTTTGGTAAACTGAAAATAAAATTTGATGATAAGGCATTGGAATTTCTGGCGGGTAGCTGCGAAGGCGATGCGCGCAGGGCATTGAATGCTTTGGAGATTGGTATTGAGACGACAAAACCCGCCAAAGACGGAATTATCCATTTTGATTTGGAAGTGGCCCAGGAATCAATACAGAAAAAGGCTTTACGTTATGACCGCGACGAAGACGAACACTACGATACGATTTCCGCGTTTATAAAATCCATGCGCGGCTCTGATCCCGACGCTGCGCTCTACTGGCTGGCAAAGATGCTTAGCGCTGGCGAAGACCCGCGTTTTATTGCGCGCAGAATTTGTATCTGCGCGTCAGAAGATGTGGGCAATGCTGATCCCATGGCGGTAGTTTTAGCCGAAGCTGCTTTCTCCGTCGCTGATTTTGTGGGAATGCCTGAGGCGCGCATTCCGCTGGCACAGGCAACGGTTTATATTGCTTGTGCGCCAAAGTCAAATGCCGCGTATTTAGGCATTGAGAAGGCAATACAGGAAATAGAGACCGAGCGCGTGCAGGAAGTGCCCAAGCATTTAAAGGACGCCTCATATAAAGGCGCGGAAAAGTTAGGCAGAGGCAAAGATTATAAATATGCGCATGATTATCCGGGGCATTTTGTAGACCAAAAATACACAAAGCGCAAAATATACTTCTATACACCCCAGGATATCGGGTATGAAAAAAAGATTAAAGAAAGACTGAATTTGCTTTATAATAGTAAGGCAGATGCAAAGGACTAATCATGATATTCACAAAACAAAAAGATTTTAATTTTATCCTGAATTTATTAAAAGGCAAAAGCAAGGTTTTTTTGGTGGGTTGCGGCGAGTGTGCCACGACTTGTAAGACCGGCGGCGAAGAAGAGATTTTAGAGATGAAGAAAAAATTAGAAGAGGCCGGCAAGTCTGTTACGGGCTGGGTGGTTCCCGAATCAGCCTGTATCTCCAGCCAGGTAAAGACAGCCATGGCGAAAAACAGGCAGGCGCTCAGCCAGGCCGAAGCGGTTTTGGTTTTTTCCTGCGGTTCCGGCACGCAGAGTTTCAAAGAAAACGACCGTATGAATTTGGATGTTTATTCCGGTAATGACACGCTGTTTGCTGCCAGCGTGGACAGCCAGGGTAATTTTACAGAAGTCTGCTCAGCCTGCGGCGATTGCATTTTGGAATTGACAGAAGGCATCTGCCCGGTTACACGCTGTGCCAAAGGTATTTTAAACGGCCCTTGCGGCGGCCAGAAAGACGGCAAGTGCGAAGTGGACAGAACCAAAGATTGCGCCTGGATATTGATTTATAAGGCCAAGACGCAGAAGAATAAAACCGGTGATTTAAAGAGCGTAATCAAGACGCGGGATTATAAAAAATCTTTAAAACCGCACATTGCGCCGGCAAAAAATTAATTGGTTTGCTTGTGGCCGGTATGCGGATATTCAAAAGATTGACATAAAGGGCAATATTTGTTATTTTAATTAAGAAAGATTATTATGCCAGAGACACCGGAAAATATACAGTATAGTCAGAAGGTATTGGAGCACTTTAGCCATCCGCACAATGTGGGCGAGATTCCCGACGCCGACGGTATCGGCAATGTCGGCAATCCCATATGTGGCGATGTAATGCGGCTTTATATTAAAGTTAAAGACGGAAGAATTACTGATGCAAAATTTAAGACTTTTGGTTGTGGCGCAGCCATTGCCACTTCCAGCATGGTTACGGATTTGGTGAAAGGTAAAACCATTGACGAGGCATTAGAGGTTTCCAACAAGGCTGTGGTCGAGGCATTGGGGGGTTTACCGAAGATTAAATTGCACTGTTCGGTGCTTGCCGAAGAGGCATTACGCGCAGCCATTGAGGATTACAAGAAAAAGCAGACTAACAAATGATTAAAAGAACAAAAAACTACATACGCTCGCAGTTGCTTAAGAGATTAAAAAAACAGAAGGAGGTAGAGCAGCTTAAACGGAGTTTCAAAATCCAAAACAAACTTTTTTCTTTGCCGGAATTTATAAAGGCGAAGATGATTCTTTTTTATTTGTCGTTCGGCGGTGAAGTAGAGACTTTCAGGATGATACAAAAGACGATGTCTTTGGGTAAAAAAGTAGCATTACCTGTGATTAATAGTCGTAATAAGAGACTTATACCATCTTTGATTTCTGATTGCGGATATAATTTGGAGCTTGGGCCTTACGGCATACGCCAACCCAAGAAAAAACATATGCGCAATGTAGCCTTGGATAAAATAGATCTGATTATTGTGCCGGGAGTTGCTTTTGATCTGCACGGTAATCGTATAGGCAGAGGATTAGGCTATTACGACAGGTTTTTACATTCACTACCCAAAGAAATTCCTTCCATAGGTCTTGCCTTTGATTTTCAGGTCTTGGGCAGGATTCCGTCCCTTGAGTCTCACGATTTCCCCGTCGACAAAGTATTGCATGCTTAATTTTCAGCAGCAGTCAATACGAAGCACAGGTTAAGCAAAATAACTTCATACGATGACTGTATTATTTTAAGGAGGAAGTCATGACAATCAGTTTGAGTTTCATTACCATAGCATTAGTTTTTATGCTCATAGGAGCATTGGTTGCATATTTTATAGGAGTAGTAAGAAGGGTGTTGGCAGAGAAAAATCTTGAGAATTCCAAGATGATGGCAAAGCAGATTTTGGAAGATGCCAATAAAAAAGTTGAGGCAATGAGGAAAGATGCCCAGCTGGAGGCCAAGGATTCTCTGTTTAAGATGCGGCAGGAATTTGAAAGAGATACGCGTGGTCGCAAGGAAGAGTTAAACGTCATTGAGAAGCGTATGGTGCAGAAAGAAGAGAACCTGGAAAGAAGAGTTGGCCTTTTAGAGAAAAAAGAACGCGAGATGGAAGACAGAAATAAGGCCTTATTCCAGAGAGAAGAATCAATGAGGAACAAGGAGAAGTATTTGGAAAAATTAGTTCTGGAAGAAAAAGAGAGATTGCAAAAAATCTCATCTATGACGCCTGAAGAGGCAAAGATACTTTTACTTTCCCGTTTGGAACAGGAACTGAACCAGGAAAAAGCTGTTTTAATCAGGCGCATGGAGGACGAGGTAAAAGATAATGCAGATAAAAAGGCTAGGGAGATTGTGACTACCGCGATACAACGCTGCGCCGTCGAGCAGACGGTAGAGACAACTGTGAGCGTGGTCAATCTTCCCAACGAGGAGATGAAGGGCCGCATTATCGGCAGGGAAGGCCGCAATATCCGCGCTTTGGAAATGGCTACGGGCGTGGATGTGATTATTGATGATACGCCGGAGGCCGTGACTTTGTCGGGGTTTGATACTGTGCGAAGAGAAATCGCCCGCATTGCCCTGGAGCGTCTGATAAGCGACGGCAGAATTCATCCCGGCCGCATTGAAGAGGTAATAGAAAAGACAAAACGCGATATGGAAGTCAAGATAAAAGAGGAAGGCGAAAAGGCGCTGTTTGATGTAGGCATGCATAATATGCATCCGGAGCTGGTGAGATTAATTGGCAGGCTTAAATACAGGACCAGTTACGGACAAAATGTTTTACAGCATTCCAAAGAGGTATCGCTGCTTATGGGCGAGCTGGCTATACAACTGGGGCTGGATTCCAAGATAGGCCGTCGCATAGGCATATTGCACGATATCGGTAAGGCTATAGACCAGCAGACAGAAGGCACACACGCTTCTTTGGGCGCAGACTTAGCCAAAAAATATGGCGAAAGTGAAATTGTGGTTAAGGCCATCGGTGCGCACCATGAAGAGACAGAATCTTCAAGCCTTTATGGCGTATTAGCTATTGCCGCTGATGCCATAAGCGCTTCCCGTCCAGGAGCCCGACGAGAAACTCTGGAGACATACATAAAGAGATTGGAGAAACTTGAATCCATAGCCACATTATTCAAAGGCGTGGATAAGGCATTTGCTATTCAGGCGGGAAGAGAAATAAGAGTTATTGTCCTGCCGGATAAAATATCCGATGCAGACAGCATTGTCCTGGCAAGAGAGATAAAGAAAAAGATTGAAGAGGGAATGGAATATCCCGGTCAGGTCAAAGTAACGGTAATCAGAGAGACCAGGGCTATTGAATACGCAAAATAAACGCGTTATAGCGTTTATATGATTATAGGGTTTTTGCGTTAACGTTGTAATACAAAAATACACAACGTTATAACGAAAGAGAGATTATGAAAATATTATTTATTGGTGATGTAGTAGGTTCGCCTGGCAGGGATGCTGTGCGCCAGATATTGCCGAGAATAAAAAAGGACAAGGCAGTGGATTTTGTTATCGCCAATGCAGAGAATTCTGCCGGCGGCACAGGTATAACTTCGCGCGTGGCCAATGATTTATTTAATTCCGGATGCGATGTCCTGACTTCCGGGGACCACATCTGGCGCAGAGAAGAAGTGTTGGAAGTGCTTAAGTCAAATCCGCGGCTGTTAAGGCCTTTGAATCTGCCGAGTTCATCTGTGGGCAGAGGATATAACGTATATAAAACAGAATCAAACATCGCGGTAGGAGTTGTGTGTTTGTTGGGCCGCGTTTTTATTGACGCCTTAACAGAATCTCCCTTTGCGGTAATGCGCAATATACTGCCCGACTTAAAAAAAGAGACAAATATTATTGTCGTGGACCTTCACGCAGAAGCCACTTCGGAGAAAATCGCCATGGGCTGGTTTTTAGACGGCGAAGTTTCCTGTGTGTTGGGCACACATACACATGTGCAGACAGCAGACGAAAAAATCCTGCCCAAAGGCACCGCCTATATTACAGACGTGGGTATGGCAGGCCCCTTTGATTCTGTTATCGGACGCAAAAAAGAAAAAATAATTGAAAGGTTTCTTACGGGTATGCCTATCAGGTTTGAATTGGGCACGGAAGATATAAGACTCCAGGGAGTTATCGTAGAGATTGATGAAAAAACCGGCAAAGGCATTTCCATAGAAAGAGTAAGCGAGAAGCTGTAATAAAACATTAAAGATATTTTAGTATTCATTTTTGAATTGAGCGAAAGGAGAAACATATGACCTGGCAAGGCGTAGATAAACGTATCTTCCCGCGCGCAAATTATCCTTGTACAGTAAGAATCAGAAGTAAGGGTAGCGCCGAGGCATTTCGCACAAAGACAGAAAACATCGGTTGCGGCGGTATATGCGTTATCCTCCCCAAGGATGTAGGCATGTTTAATCCCGTCGAGGTGGAGATAGAGTTGGCTTCGGCAAATGAACAGCGAAAGATATCCTGCGACGGCACCGTGGTCTGGGTTGTGCGCCGGGGCCAGGTAGGCAAAGACCTGCCCAATTCTTTTGACACAGGGATAGAATTTATCGGTTTAAAACCAGAAGATAAATTATTGATTGAAAGGGTTGTTACAGAATGCTTGCAGAAAAACACATCCTCAAAGTCAGCGAGCTAACCAAAGACATTAAGCTCATTCTGGAAAACACCTTCGGCCTTGTCTGGGTCGAGGGAGAAGTTTCCAATTTACGCAGGCCATCCAGCGGTCACATCTATTTTACCCTAAAAGATGAATTCTCCCAGATTAGATGCGTATTATTCAAGCAGCAGTCAGCCGGGATTAAATTTCAATTAAAAGACGGCCTACAGATAGTGGTATTTGCGAAATTAAGCGTTTATGAACGCGATGGCTGTTACCAGTTATATATAAATTCCGTCGAGCCAAAGGGCAAAGGCAGTCTGCAGCTGGCATTCGAGCAGTTAAAGGAACGCCTGACCAGAGAAGGGCTGTTTGATGCTGCGCATAAAAAGCCGTTGCCATTTTTACCCGGAATTATCGGCATAATCACTTCTCCCACAGGTGCGGTGATTAGAGATATGCTGCATATTTTAGAGAAAAGGTTCGAGAATTTCCAGGTATTGATATATCCTGCCAAAGTCCAGGGTGAATCTGCCAAGGCAGAAATAGCCCAGGCCATAGAATATTTTAATTCTCAAGGAAATGTTGACGTGATAATTCTGGCGCGCGGCGGAGGAAGCATCGAGGATTTATGGGCGTTTAATGAAGAGCTTGTGGCGCGCGCAATATATAATTCAAAAATCCCCATAATTTCTGCAATAGGCCATGAAACAGATTTTACTATTGCTGATTTTGTCAGCGACCTGCGCGCACCTACGCCGTCACGGGCGGCAGAACTGGTTATCCCACAGAAAAAAGAACTCAGCGAAAAGATAAAATATTTTATCCAGCAACTAAATCGCGGACTGAGGGATTTTATACCGGCGTATCAGCAAAGAGTGGATGATCTGACCGAATCATTAAGGCGCGGGCTGGAAAATATTCTCATCGGAAAAAAACAGCAATTCGAATTGGCAATTTCCAAACTCCAGGCATTAAATCCACTGGACATTTTAAATCGGGGATACAGTATTTCACTCAAGCTTCCCGGCCGGCAAATATTAAAGGACACAAAATCCTTGCGGCCAGGCGAGCACATAAACACAAAATTACATAAAGGCAGTTTTTCCAGTGTGGTGGAGGAAATAAGACATGAAGCTTGAAGAGACATTGCATAAATTAGAGCGTATTGTGCAAGAATTAGAGGCAGGAAATATTTCTTTGGATAAGGCAATTAAGATATACCAGGAAGGCATGCTTCTTTCCAGGCAGTGCCTGGATTTATTGGATAAGGCAGAGAAAAAAATCCAGATTTGCTCAAAAGACAAAAGCGGCAATGTAAAAATTAAGCCTTTCAAAGAAAAAGATTATGCTGGAGAAAATAAATAACCCCGCGGATTTAAAAAATATTCCTCTGGAGAAACTTCCTGAATTGGCCCAGGAGATTCGCCAGAGAATTATATCTGTCATTTCCAAAAGCGGCGGGCATCTGGCTTCCAGCCTGGGCGCGGTAGAACTGGCCATAACTTTGCACTACTGCCTCAATACTCCCGGCGATAAAATTATCTGGGACGTAGGCCATCAGGCGTATGCACATAAAATTCTTACCGGAAGAAACAAGGATTTCGATAAAATCAGGCAATTCGGCGGCATAAGCGGTTTTCCTTGCGCCACAGAATCCGCATACGACCCTTTTACCACGGGCCACAGCTCCACCAGCGTATCTTTGGCATTGGGGATGGTTGCCGCGCGCGATTTAGGCCATCACACAGAAAAGATAGTTGCTGTTATCGGAGATGGTTCTTTAAGCGGCGGGATGTGTTTTGAGGCATTGAATAACGCAGGACACATAAAAGCGGATTTGATTGTAATATTAAACACAAATGAAATGTCTATTTCTCCCAGCGTGGGCGCGCTCAGCAATTATGTAAATAAAATTATTTCGCTGCCCGTATACAACCGTGTAAAGGCAGCGGTGGAAAATTTTATGAAGCTGCGCATTCCCCGCATTGGGCCGCGTTTGGCTAAGTTGGCCGAAAGATTTGAGGAAATACTCAAAGGGCTTATTGTCCCGGGCATATTCTTTGAAGAATTGGGTTTTCGCTATTTCGGCCCGTTCGACGGGCACAACATAGAATTATTGGTATCAAATTTCAAGAACATCACTTCTTTAAAAGGGCCGATTTTATTTCATGTGGTTACCACAAAAGGCAAGGGTTATGAGCCGGCAGAGAAATTTCCCGACAGATTTCACAGCACACCCAAATTCGATATGCAGATAAAAGATTATTATTGGGAGGTTGCCGAGACAGAAGAAAGCTACACCGATGTGTTTAGCCGGCACCTGGCAAAACTGGCCAGAGACAATCCAAAAATCATAGGCATTACTGCAGCCATGGCACAGGGCACAGGCCTTGATTTATTCGCCTCGAAATATCCCGAACGATTTTTCGACGTGGGAATTGCCGAAGGGCATGCAGTGGGCTTTGCCGGCGGCCTGGCAAAAGGCGGCTACAGACCTTTTGTGGCAGTCTACTCAACATTTTTGCAGCGCTCTTTTGATCAGATAATTGAAGAGGTGTGCCTGCAGAATTTAGGCGTGGTATTTTGTATAGACAGGGCAGGGCTGGTAGGTCAAGACGGTCCCACGCATCACGGCATAATGGATATTGTTTATTTAAGGAACCTGCCCAATATGGTGGTTATGGCGCCGTCGAATAAAGAGGAATTAAAGCTCATGCTTGATTTTGCAGCCAGCTATAACGGCCCTCTGGCTATAAGATATCCCAAACATAAAGCAGCGCAATCGGAAAAAACGCCCAGCCCAATAGAGCTGGGAAAATCCGAAATCGTCGCAGAAGGAAAGGACGTGGTTTTATTGGCCCTGGGCAGCATGGTGGAAACTGCCTTGGAAGCACGGGAATTGTTATTACGGGAAAATATAAATGCGCAGGTGGTTAATGCCAGGTTCGTAAAGCCTCTGGATGAGCTATCCATAGAACAATTAGCCAATAAATATGAATTTATCTTTACTTTAGAAGAAGGAAATATCGAAGGCGGTTTTGGCAGCGCCGTGTTAGAATATTTGGAAAGAAGCAGTTTTAAAAGATGGGATTCGGCAAAGAGAAAATTTTTCAGGCTGTATAACTTCGGCCTTCCCTGCCAGTTTATTACATTTGGTAAAAGAGAAGAGCTGTTGGGCTTATACGGATTATTGCCGGAACAGATTGCCAAGAAAATCACCAATCTTACAAAGAAAGGAAGTTAGCCAGAAATGATCCGCACAAGGTTTGCACCTTCGCCCACAGGAAATTTACATATCGGCGGCGCGCGCACATGTTTATTCAACTGGTTATTCGCCAGAGCAAATAACGGAAAATTTATTCTGCGCATCGAAGATACTGATAAAGCCCGTTCCAAACAGGAATATTTAGACGAGATTTTAAACAGCCTCAAATGGCTGGGCTTTGACTGGGACGAATTGTATTTTCAGAGTAAGAGGTTTGCCTTATATTCTGATTTGGCAGATAAATTATTAAAACAAGGCAAGGCCTACGAGGCCGAGGACGGCTCCGGCGCGATTATTCTCAAGATGCCGCAGAAGATAGTGGAGATTGACGATTTGATCCACGGAAAAATCCAGTTCGATACAGCTACCATAAAAGACCAGGTGCTTATTAAGTCCGACAAAACGCCCACATACAATTTTGCCTGCGTGGTGGATGACGCGGATTTAAAGATTTCGCATGTGATAAGAGGCGACGACCATATTTCCAATACGCCAAAACAGATAGTTATTTACGAGGCGCTGGGTTTTGCGCTTCCGGCGTTTGCGCATATCCCTATGATTCTATCCGGTCAGGGCGGCAGGTTGTCCAAACGCACCGGCGCCACAGCCATAAGCGAATACAGAAATATGGGATTTTTAGCCGAAGCCACGGTGAATTATTTGAGTCTTTTGGGCTGGTCTCCCGGAGATAACCAGGAAATAATTTCCAAAGAGGAATCCGTAAAGAAATTTTCCATAAAAGATGTCAATCACACAGCTGCGGCATTTAATCTGGATAAATTTCAATGGATAAATAATTATTACCTGAAAAATATGGATTCAGAAAAACTTCTGGATATTGTGCTGCCTCTTTTCAAACAGAAAGGATACATAAAAGACGATAATTTTGATAGAAATTGGCTTATTGATTTGATAAAATTGTTTAAGGAAAGAGTAAATACCGTATGCGAAATAGCGGATTGGTCTGGTTTCTTTTTTGCCGAAGATGTAACATTCAGCCCCGAGGCAGAAACCAAGCTCAGAGAAAAAGATTTAACGCAGGAATTTATTATCTTGCGGGATAAATTTGCCTCGCTGGATAAATTCGACCACTCCAGCGTCGAGAATGTTTTCAGGCAGATTATAGAGAAGTTAAACATTAAAAGTAAGGTTCTTATTCATCCTTTGAGGGCGGCTGTTACGGGTTTACTTATCGGCCCGGGCATATTTGAGGTAATTGCCCTTTTGGGAAAAGATAAAGTTTGTAAGCGTTTAGACCAGGCAATAAAATTGCTGAGCACCGCAAAAGGAGAGTAGGGGATGATGAAAAAATATGCAAAGAGGGCATCTTTGAGCTTTGTATTGCTGGCAATGGTGTTATTTTTTGCGGGTTGCGAGACGCTAAAGGGAGCGGCGCAAGGTCTTAAGAAAGACTGGGACAATTGGACAAAGTACGACAAGGAATTCCAGAGAGCCCTTTGGTAGTTTGTAGTTTTCTGATTTAGCCAATAATTTGCCCTGTCGTCTAATTGGTAGGACTCCAGACTCTGGATCTGGCTGTTGTGGTTCGAGTCCACACGGGGCAGCCAATTTCGATAAAATATTTGATAATTACGCGCGGATGGTGGAATGGCAGACACATACGTTTGAGGGGCGTATGCCGTAAGGCGTGAGGGTTCAAGTCCCTCTCCGCGCATAAATTATTCCTCTAAAAGTCCTTTCTGAAAGCCTGAAGTTTTTCCGGTGAGATATTTAGGGTTTCTTTTCTTGGCGCTGGTCCTTGATGTAATTGGAGTGCCCCAGGTTTTTTGCCTGGCTTTTTAATTCCGCACCAATTTCACCAATTTCCGCCATGTGAGTTATTTTTCTTTTTTCGTTGGAGACAACCCCGATTGAAATAGACAGGAGAGGTATTTTTCTTTCTACGCCCTGGCGGTCTTTAGCGAAGATAAAACCCGCCTTTCTGTCCGCTGCGTTATAAAAAACAGGCGAGGTTTTGTCGAATTCACTGATAATTTTCTGGCATATCGCATCCACCTTATCCGGCGTTGTGATAATTACAAAGTCGTCACCGCCAACATGGCCAATGAAATCATCTGGGTTACCCAGATCCTTTAATGTCCTCATAAATATGCGCGCGCTTTCTTTTATTACTTCATCGCCGTGCTCAAAACCGTATTTATCATTGTAGGATTTGAATTTATCCAGATCCAGGTAACAGACTGCATACAGCGAATTACTCTCGATTCTTTTTTGGATTTCATTTAAGATGGAGACATTCCCCGGCAGCCGCGTAAGAGGATTTGCCTCGAGGTCATGCTTGGCCCTGCGGATAGTCATACTGATTCTGGCGATTAATTCCTGCGGCTCAAACGGCTTTACAATATAATCATCTGCCCCGGCATAAATTCCGCCTACCTTGTCGGAAACATCGCTTTTGCCGGTGAGCATGATTATAGGCATATGGCTTAAGAGGATATCTTTTTTCAGTTCTTTGCAGACCTGGCGTCCGTCGAGCTTGGGCATCTTGAAGTCTACAATAACCAGGTCAGGGCTTTTTGTCTGGGCAAGTTTTAAGCCTTCCTGGCCATCGGGGGCCTCTATCACTTCATATCCTTCCTCGGTGAGTGTGATTTTCAGCACATCACGGATATCCGGATCATCATCCACAACCAAAATCTTTAACTTTGGCATAGCATGTCCTCAATATCTTTTACCAGTGTTTCTATGGTGAATGGTTTGGTGAGATATTTGCTGGCGCCCAGGGTCAGGCCGTGTTCTTTGTCCTGTTTGGAAAGATAAGTTCCGGTTAAAACCACTATGGGCACATTATTAAATCGTGGTTCTTTCTTTAAGTGTTTAATTAATTCAAAACCATTCATCAGCGGCATATTTATGTCTACGATAATAAGATTGGGCATAAATGTTTTCAGCCTTTCCAGTGCTTCCAGACCGTTATTTGCGCTGATCATATTAAATCCCTTTTCTTTGAGAGAGATTGTCACGATATCGATTACATCAGGTTCATCGTCGACAACAAGGATATTTTTCAGATTACGCGATGATAGGCCGGATTTTTCAATCGCACCCTTTATCTTTGACATTAATTCTTCCGGGCTGAACGGTTTGGAGATATAATCCGAGATTCCCTGTACGTATTTGTTTTTATCCTGGCTCAACACAGAAAGTATGACTATGGGTATGTCTTTTGTCTCGGGGTCTTCTTTGATTATTTTTGCTGCCGTAAGGCCGTCGATGTTGGGCATAATCACATCCATGGTGATTAAATCCGGTTTTTCTTTTTTGGCCAATTCAATGGCGGTTCTTCCGTCGCCTGCCTCTATGACTTCGAAACCATCGTCGGTAAGCGTGATTTTGATAATTTCCCTTATATCCTGCTCATCGTCTACCACTAAGATTTTTTTCTTCATTTATTGGCTCCTTGTAAGAGGCAGTATAAAACTGAAAGTACTGCCCCGGTTTAATTCACTATTTGCCCAAATTTTTCCTTTGTGCGCCTCAATTATATATTTTACCAGAGAAAGGCCAAGCCCTGTGCCTTTTACATTTTGGTTTATTTCATTGTCTTCGCGGTAGAACTCTTCAAATATTTTGTTCAGGTTTTCTTTTTTGATGCCTGCGCCGGTGTCTTCCACATCAATCTGCACAGAATTATCTATTCTTTTTGCCCGTACGGTTATTTTCCCTTTTTCAGGGGTAAATTTAAAGGCGTTGCTGACGAGGTTTATGAATACACGCTGGAGCTGGCCCCTGTCCGCGGGTATCGTATTTAATCCGTCGGGTAAATCCCTGCGGAATTCTATCTGTTTTTCTTTGAATTGCGGTGCGAATAAATCTGCCAGCGTATCCAGTATTTCGCGTAAATTGACATCTTCTATTTTCATCTCTATTCTGCCTGCTTCTATGCGGGATATGTCCAGGAGATTGGTGATGAGGTTAGAGAGGTTGTCCGAATGTTTATTTATTTTTTCCAGCCTTTCCTTGACAGGCGCGGATATCTCGCCCAATTTCCCAGCGCTCAATAACGAAGCATATCCTTTGATGGAAGTCAGCGGAGTGCGCAGTTCGTGGGAGACGGCCGAGACAAAATCGCTCTTTCTTTTGGTGACGATATTTATTTCTTCCAGTGCGCGGCTTAATTCTTTGGTGCGTTCTTTTACCTTTATCTCTAATTCCTGGTGCGAACGCCACGTCTCTTCAAACAGTTTTGCGTTTTCTATGGATTGTCCGATCTGGGTAGCCAGTATGGAGATAATTTCTTTATCGCCCAGGGTTATGGGAGAAAACATGGATTCGCTGCCTACAAAAAGTGCGCCGATTATGCCCTCTTTTGTGGAGATGGGCGCACAGACAAAAGAGTGTATCTTAAGTATTTTTACAATCGAGCTTAGTTCTTTAGGGTGAATTTTTGCGTCCAGGCTTGAGATGACGTGGCTATGATTTATTACAGGGTCAAAAATTTCTTTTGTCAGTTTATTATTAAATATTTCTTCTATGTCTTTGTCGTTATAGCCAATTTTTGATTTGATATTTGGGATGATATTCGGCGATGAGGATTGTCTCGGGCTCGTTATAAAAGCCATGGCCTTATCAAATCCCAGTTCGCTTATGTGTTCTGCCGTAATTTTTGTAAATATCTCATTTTCATCCAGGGTGGTGCTTAATATGCGGGATATTTTTTGCAGAGTATAAAGGCCGGACATTTTTTTATCCAGTTCGCTCTGGGTTTTATGCAGTTCCAGGTCGGTTTTTATGATTAGCTTGGCCTGGTTATCCAAATCCTGATAAGTCCTTTGCAGGTCCCGCAGGGAATTCTGGAGTTTCTTTATTTGTTTATTCTTTAAAAGTACAAACACCGCTAGTGCTATTACGACGAGAAAAAGAAACGGCTCCATTACATAAAAGATATCCTCTGCTAACCTAGCATTTTGTTGCAATAAATCATTCAGCCAGGGCATGGCGTTCTCCTATGGTTAGAATAGCGATGGCTTCATTATGAAAATGCGATTCGCCGCGATACTCCAGGGATTTTAGAGGCGCCTGTTCGCCGAAAGTGCACACACCGATAAAGGGGATATTCTCTCCCAGGGTATTTTTTACGATATTTATTTCTTCATTTGCCCTGTGGCCGAGCAGATTGATGCGCGATACAGATTCAAAAACAATCGCCCCGAGGGCAGGAGTGTGTTTGAACGGGTTTTTTGCCTCCAGGGCTGCCTGCTGCGCAGCTTCCAGGGCGGTTTCTTTTGTGCCCAGCATTATTCTTACTTGGCTGCCTTCGTGGACATCACCCTGGCAGACAATTCCTCCGTCGGGGTTAATATGCATGACATTACGCAATAAATACTCTTCTTCTTCGGAGAGATAAATTCCCAGAGGATACAAGACGCTTATTTGTATGAGTAGGGATTTTATCTCCTCCAGGGTCTTTTTAAAATAATCTTTATAAATTTCTATGGCCGGGCCATCTTCGATCTTTTGGATGATATTGCCGCTGGATTGTGTGACTATATGGGGTCTGCCTAAAGGTCTCCAGCCGTGTTTTAGTCCGTAACCAAAAATACCTTCACCTGAAAGTATAGTACCGATGAGCGCATTATTCAAGGTATCTTTATTATAGTATTGGTAAGTTTTGGAGAAATGCAGGTTATCCGCTGCCGAACCGCCGATTATGGGGAAACTGCGCCCCAGAATTTCTTTGACTCCGTCCAAGAGCTCTGAGCCTTTTTCTATAAGTCCGTCGGAAAATATGAGGCCTATGCCTTTGGTATGTGCGCCGAGGTTTTTTAATGCCGAACGGGCAAATTGTTCTCCGGATTCACGGGGATGGTCTTTATTTATTTGCGGCACAGCACCTATACCAAATTTTATTTTCGTAGAGGTTATAGCCATTATTGCCACGCCGTATTTCAAGACGCCGGCTTCGGTAATTACGCCGGATCCTGTGCAGCCCAAAATGTTTGTATTTTCGCCAAATATATAACATATACCTTCCAAGAGTTTTCTGCCTTGGAAGTGGACTGAGCTAAAAACTATGATTAGGTTGGGTTTTTTTTGGTGGATCTGTTTTTTAGCCTGGGAGGAAGCTATTTTTGCTGCTTCTAAAGGGTCGGCGTGGCTGCTGAATCCTACGCCGATATATGTGTTTGTGGTCATCAATGTTTAAAGTTTTATTTGAGCCAAAGATTTAGATTATGCCGGGATAAAAAGTTCATAAAAGAATAATGAAGCTTGTATAAAGTTTGCACAATTCAATTTAAGGATAACTTAATTTTATGACAGTGTCAATAATTTTCCTTGCTTAGAGGGGAGAAATTTGTTAAAATTCCTCGAAAGAAATTTATATCTGTGGCCCCATCGTCTAGCCTGGTCCAGGACATGTGGTTCTCAGCCATAAGACACCGGTTCAAATCCGGTTGGGGCTACCACTTATATGATAACGGTTATCCCGCCTATATCTTAGCAGAAGAAAAAGCAGATTTCCATATTGTTAAGCGCGCAGTTTTTATTATTTATTGCTTATATAGTGTTGAAAAATTGCCGTCGATATTAATTTTTCTTGATTTATAAGTCCAAGTGTGTTATAAGGTTGTTAATAAAAAGATATTTTAAAATCAGCCACCACGCCTAGTTTAAGATATAGGCAAGGAAGACAGGTTTTAGAGAAAGGAGACAGAAATGAAAAAAGGTATTTTTCTAGTGGCCGTGATTTTGGCAGCAGGTTTTATTATGGGTTGTGACCAGATTGAAAAAATTTTTAAAAGCAGTGCACCAGCAGTAACCGTAAAGCATCAGGCAGCAACACAAGCCGCTCCGGCCGCACCGGCGCAGAAGCCGCAAGGCACAGTATTGGCCAAGGTAAACGATAAGGTGATTACTTTGGAGGAATTAGAGCAGAATATCAAAAATCTTGAGGCGCTCTCACCAGAAATCAAGATAAATACTCCTGAGATGAAGAAGAGTTTATTGGACGAGATGATTAATCAGGAGTTGTTATACCAGGAGGCAAGATCCAGGGGCATTCCCGTGAGGAAAGAAATCCAGGATTTAGCCGACGGTTATTTAAGGGGTTTGGCAGTGAGACAGCTGGTTATCGATGTCACAGAGAATATTGCCGTCGATCCTCAGGAGATAGAGGTATTTTATAATCAATACAAAGAACAGCTTTCCGAACCGGAAGAAAGGCATGTGCGCGAGATCGTAGTGCCCAGCGAAGATGCAGCCAAGGAGATTAATATCGCCATATTACAGGGTCAGGATTTTGCCACTTTGGCCAGAGATAAATCCGTCAGCGACAGCAAGAATAAGGGCGGAGACATAGGCTTTATTAAGAAAGGCCAATTAGGGGAAGATTATAAGAAATTCGACGAAGTGGCATTTGCTTTGGACGCCGGCCAGATAAGCAGCATATTCAAAGGCCCGAAGGGATTTTATATAATAAAAGTAGAAGAAGTCAAGGCTCCTAAGATAAAGCCTCTCACAGAGGTATGGGATCAGGTTAAAAATAGCCTATTGCCGCTGAAGCAGCAACAGCGCATCCAGGAGCTTGTGGATAAACTCAAGAGAGATTCCACGGTAGAGATAAAAGAAGAACTGCTGAAGTAGGCATCGGATTTATCTGAAATTTAATTTGTTGTTCTTTTGCATAGGCGAGGCAAGATAATTTTTCAGTAATTTTCTATTTCGGCAAGGGAATTATCTATAAATTCGTAAGCACGGACGTTTATAATTTATGAATAAAAGGTTATTGAGCATCATTATCGCTGTGGTCATGTCTCTTTTGGCAGTGGTAATGATTAATACTTATTTAAATCGCGAAAAACAGAAATACAAAATTCAACTTCAAGAGACGACCATCGTAGTGGCAGGCCAGGATATCCCCAAAGGCGCCACTATCCAGCCGAATATGCTCAGACAGGTCAAGTTCCCCGTCCAGTATATGCAGCCAGACGTTCTGCAGAATCCCAATGCGGCTTTTGGTAAAATAGCCGTGACAGACATACATAAAGACGGGCAGGTTTTGTCTACTATGCTTACTACTATTCGTAAAACCGAAGACAGCCTGGCTGTGCGGTTACCGACCGGCAAAAGGGCTTTTACAATTAAAATAGAACCGCTTATGGCTGTGGCCGGCGAAGTCAAGGCAGGAGATTATATTGATATTATCGGCGGGTTTCCTTATACGCAGAATGTCGACGGCAAAGCTGTCACGGAAAATGTCAGCGTTACCTTGTTTCAGAAAATTCTGGTAATGGGGGTTAACAGAGATAGTTCCGGAAGCTTGGTGTTTATTTTGGCGCTGACACCACAGGAATCAGCAATTCTGTCTTATGCTATGACACAAGGGGCGTTAAGATTTATTTTAAGGCAGCCCCTGGATACAGCCATCGAATCTGTTCCACCTATTGAGGCCAATGCCCTTTGGCAGTATATCATCAGTAACTTAGGTCAGCAACTTATGCAACAGCCCCAGCAAGAAAAGAAAAAGGAAGAACCGCAGGTCGTGGAGCAGCCTGTGGCGCCACCGCCTCCGCCAGCCCCTACTTTAGAGATTTATAAAGGCGCAAAAAAAGAACAGATAGAACTCAAAAAATAGAATGAAAATCAAACATACCAATAATAGCGCAAAGCAGATAAAGACTCTTATTTCTGGCGTGGCTTGTTTTATCTTGTTTTGTCTTTTTTTCGCGGATATCAAGGCAGAAGCTGCAGATTATTCCGATGAGATTAAAGTTATTATCGGAGAGACACAAACCTTAAGCGTCAGCAATCCCAAACAGGTTAAAATTGGTAATCCCAACTTACTCGATGTGGCAAGCGCAGGCGAAAAGGAACTTTTGCTGTCGGGATTAGCCGAAGGCGAAACCCAGCTTACCGTCGTGGATAATTACGGCCAACACATATACGCCGTAAAAATATTCAAGGAAGATCTAGATAAAATAAAGGAAAGGGTGGATGTTTTATTGAAGGCTGCCGGTTTCGACAGGCTGGCTACGCAAATCGGCGATAAAGAAAGAAAAATTTTTATCTTGGGAGAAGTCCCTGCTTCCCAGAAAGATTCTTTAGAAAGCAAATTAGAATTGGTAAAAGATAAAATAGTCAATCTGGTGGAATATAAAGATGACATTCCTACTGTAGAGATAGACGTGGAAGTCTTAGAGATTGCTAAGACAGACCTGGATAATCTGGGGTTTACCTGGAATACCAGTATCGCTTTTAACGAACCCAATACCAGCGGTTTTCCCAGCGGGTTGCTCAACCCTGCGCGTACGCTGCACATCCTAAAATCCTGGAGAGCAGATGAGTTGGCCGCTACATTAAATTTGCTTAAGCAGGACAATAGGGCGCGTACACTTTCCCGGCCTAAACTCGTCTGCCTAAGCGGTAAAGAGGCAAAATTATTAGTAGGCGGCGAAAGGCCCATTATTACCAGCAGCACAACTACAAGTGGCACAGGCGGCGTCTCCACGGGTTACAATATAGAAATGAAGGAGTACGGCATAAGCTTAAATGTAAAACCTGTAGTTAAAGAAAATGATGAGATATCGGTGAATCTAGAAGTCAAGATTACAGATATTGATACTTCCAATGCAATAACGCTTAACTCTGGTGTTTCCACGCCTGGTCTTACAGAGAGAAGCGTGCAGACAGAACTGTCTTTATTAAGCGGCCAGACAGTATTTTTGGCAGGATTGATAAAATCAGCAAGGGCCGACAATAGGACGCAGGTTCCATTCTTGGCGCGCATACCTCTGATGGGTCTGTTTTTCCGCAGCAAGGATTTGAGCCAGGAGGATACGGAAATAGTTATCACTCTCTCTCCTACGATTCTAAGAAACAAGTCTTTGAATGAAATACCGGCCAGTTCTGAAGCCGTAGTTAAGGTGCCGGCGCTCACGCAGAATTTATCCAAAAGGCAGGATGTCGAGCCAATAGAGGCGCGGCCCATAGCCGATGATGACCCGGTTTTTGTTTACTCGACATTAATACAAAATATCATAAATTCCAATATAAATTATCCGCAGGAACTAAAAAATAAAGGGATCGGAGGGACGGTAAAATTAAGCCTGCACCTGTTGCCCGACGGAAAACTCCTAGGCGTGGTTATTATGCAGTCATCAGGAAATCAGTCTTTAGACGATACGGCAGAACACAATGTAAAAAAACTTTCTCCGTTTCCTGCTTTTCCGTCGCAGTTGAAGCTCAAGGAACTGTGGATTGATATTCCTTTGGTTTTCAAGGCAGATAATTAAACCGGATAACTGTAGTTAAAAACATATCTTAGCGAGGTTGTAGATGAAGGCAAACCTGATTTCTCTGTTTAGCACCAAGGGCGGCGTAGGAAAGACTTTTATGGCTGTAAACCTGGCCGTGTCTTTGGCACAGGAAGGCAAAAAAGTCATTCTTGTGGATTTTGATTTGCAGGCCGCGCAGGATATGTCGCGCATGATAGATGTCACAGCGCAGTATTCTATGTACGACATCTCCGCGATTATAGACAAGATTAAGGAATTAGGCAATATTAAGAATTATATCACTTTGGTTCCTTCCGCAGGCATAGATTTCCTGCCGGCAGTTACCCGCCCCAAGCAGGCATCGCACATTATAATTGAGCGCGTGGATATGGTGATGAACATGCTTATAGAGCAATACGATTTTATTATCCTGGATGGCGGCAAGGCCTTTACAGACAGCCTAATCGCTGCCTTTAACTGTTCCAACCTTATTTTGTTTGTGGTCACTCCGGATATTATCTCTGTCTATGAGACACGCTGGGGACTGGATGTATTGCAGTCGTTGCACTTTCCTTTGAATATGGTCAAGCTGGTCTTGAACCGTTCGGAAAGTAAGTCCGCGCTCTCTATGCAGGAGATAAGTCTGGCTCTGCCTTATGAAGTCCTGGCGCACATACCCAGCGAAGGAAAGATAGTGGGCCTGGCCCTAAACAGAGGCATTCCTGTGGTAATTGACAGCCCTGCCTGCAGAGTAAGCCAGTCCATAAAAAAATTAGCCCAGGTATTAATCAAGAGAAATGACATTTATATTGAGCACCAGGAGTTAAAACAGATGCGGGCACAATCCAAAGAGAAGATGCCCGGCGCCGGGACATTCTGGGATACTATGGGCCTTACGGAATTGGAAAAAAAGATGGATGTACTTACCGAGGAAGACGAGGTTATCAAGTTAAAACGGCATATCCATCAGAGATTAATCGAAGAGCTGGATCTCAAGCGCTTAGATCTGGAGATTATCACCAATTCACAGAAGGCCAAGGAATTAAGGGAGAAGGCAGACAAGATTGTGACTAATTTATTATCAGAAGAAACAGGTGCGTTTTTATCATCTTTTGAAGTAAGGGAGCGCATTGTAAAAGAAATTTGCGACGAGGCCCTGGCCTTAGGCCCATTGGAAGATTTCCTAAAGGATAACGATATAACGGACATAATGGTTAATGGCAAGGACCAGGTATATATAGAGCGGCACGGCAGGTTAGAAATGACCACAAAGAAATTCATCTCTAATGACCAGGTGCGTATTATTATTGAAAGGATTATTGCTCCTTTGGGAAGGCGTTTGGATGAATCTGTGCCCATGGTGGATTCCCGGCTTCCTGACGGTTCGCGTGTCAACGCTATTATTCCTCCTTTGGCCCTATCAGGCCCGGTGCTTACTATCAGAAAATTCTCCCGGGAGCACTATACCATTGCGGACTTGATTAGCCGCTTCGGAAGTCTCGATGGTAATATGGCGGAGTTCCTGAAGGCCTGTGTTATATCCAGGATAAACCTGATTGTCTCCGGAGGAACCGGTTCAGGTAAAACCACATTTTTAAATATTCTTTCGGAGTTTGTGCCCAGCACAGAGCGTATTATTACCATTGAAGACGCCGCAGAACTCAGGCTTACACAGGAGCACTGGATAAGACTGGAGTCCCGTCCGCACAACATAGAAGGTAAAGGCGCCATTACGGTCAGGGATTTATTCAGAAATACCCTGAGGATGCGGCCCGACAGAATTATCGTAGGCGAGTGCCGCGGCGGCGAAGTCTTGGATATGTTGCAGGCAATGAATACAGGCCACGACGGTTCTATGACCACTGTGCATGCCAATTCTACCCAGGATGTGTTAACCCGGCTGGATTCCATGATTTTAATGAGCGGGGTTGAGCTTCCTTTGAGGGCAATCCGCGAGATGATTGCCTCGGCAGTGGATTTGATTGTGCATACCGCACGTTTACCTGACGGCACGCGCAAGGTTATCCAGATAAGCGAAGTCGTAGGTATGCTGGATGACACGCATATTAACCTAAAAGACCTCTTTGTTTTTAAGCAGACCGGTATTGACAGGAATAATAACAATAAAGTAATCGGGCATTTTCAGGCCACAGGAATAATTCCTACCTTTTATGATGATATAGTCACCAGAGGCGTTGAGCTACCCCGCGAAATCTTCAAGCCCTGATAAGCGCTCCAGGCTTTTATTTTTACCGCCTCAGCAATATATTTCTCCTAGAGTATCTGAAAAGTTTAACGGCTATGATCAAAACGTGGCCATAATCGTTTTTATTCAGCTGCAATATGAAATGCCGCCTATGGAGGACCTGTATTATGTTGAGATTTTTTCAGAAGGTGGTAAAATAGGCGTGTTAAGTGAGGTATAAATGCCAAAAGAACAAATACTTATAATCGAAGACGATAAACACATATCAAAGCTTGTAAAATACAATGCAGAGAAAGCCGGTTATGATTGTACGGCTGTGGACGACGGAGAAGAAGCGCTGCGTATTTTAACCAAACAAGGCGCGGACTTAATTATATTGGATATCATGCTTCCTAAGACGGATGGATTTGAAGTTTGCCGTTTGATTAAGCAGGACCCCAAGCTTAAAAATATTCCTATCATAATGCTGACCGCTAAAGGCGAAGAAGTAGATAGAATTGTTGGTTTAGAGCTTGGCGCTGATGATTACGTAGTAAAACCTTTCAGCCCAAGGGAATTGGTTCTGCGTATAAAAGCAATTTTAAAAAGAGGCAAACAGGAAGAATCTTCAAAAGATATTATTGAAAGAGGAAACCTCGTTATAAATGTGCCGAAGCACCAGGTTACAGTAAATAATAAAGAAGTTGAACTTACGCCTATAGAATTCAAACTTTTAGTCACACTGATTGAAAGAAACGGGCGTATCCAATCACGAGAGCGGCTGCTTTCAGATGTTTGGGATATGAATGCAGATGTATTTACCCGGACAGTTGACACCCACATCAAACGCCTTAGGGAGAAACTTGGTAAGATGGGAGATCAAATCGAGACAGTGCGTGGTTTGGGCTATAGATTTAAAGAAGAAGATGAAGATTAAACTTCACTGGAAACTTACCTTTATTTTTTGTTTTGTAGTTATTCTTGCCATTTCAGCTGGATATTTTTATCTGGATTCCCACCTTAAATCCTACGTTGAAAATAACCTCGAGAACAATATTAAACACGAGCTTCTCCTCGGCAAAAACCTGTTAGAAAATCATCTGAAAGATAAAACAGGACTCATGGACTTTCAGGAGCTTGCGCTGAATATAGGTAATGCTCTTGGGCTGCGCGTGACCATTATCGCTCTTGACGGAAAGGTGCTGGGTGATGCAGATTTAACAAGAGAGCAGTTACTTGCTGTTGAGAATCATGCAGGTAGATTAGAAGTCAAAGATGCCCTTGTAAAAGGTTTCGGAGTAAGTAGGCGTTTCAGTTACACTATTAAAACAGATATGCTTTATATGGCTATTCCTTTTGGGAAGGGAAATGATAAAGGGGTGTTAAGATTCTCAGTGCCACTGCATGATATAGGGCTACTTGAAGCAAGAATGCACAGGGTAGTGGGAATAAGTATTATTGGCATCCTGCTATTGAGTTTAGGCTTAACCTTTTTGGTTTCCGTGTTTGTATCGCGGCCACTTAGCGAGATGTCAACTATTGCTAAAGCCATGGCGCAAGGAGATTTTTCCAAGAAGGCCTCCATTCGCTCAAGGGATGAGATTGGTGAACTTGCGCAATCTTTAAATTTAATGTCCGAGGAGATAAAAGACAAGATAGAAAAGATCAATTCCGAACGGGCAAAACTAGATCTTGTTCTGTCAAGCATGTTTGAGGGAGTAATAGTGACCGATGACAAGGAAAAAATTATCCTCATGAATCCTTCCCTAAGGAAAATATTCTTCGTTGATACTAATCCCGAAGGGAAAAAGCCGCTTGAAGTTATCAGAAACACCGCAGTAGGAGAAATGGTGGATAGAATTCTTAAAGGAAAACAGCATCTTGCAACTGAAGAAATCACTGTCAATATACCAGAAGAAAAGATTCTCAGAGTAAACGGCGTGCCGATTATGCGCAATAACAGGCTTGAAGGCGCGATATTAGTCTTCCATGATATTACTCAATTAAGACGGCTTGAGCAGATAAGGCAGGATTTTGTCGCCAATGTTTCCCATGAGTTGCGTACTCCCATATCCAGCATAAAAGGCTATGCGGAAACGCTTCTAGAGGGCGCGCTGAAAGACAAAGATAACGCCAAAGAATTTATAAGCATTATTTATCAGGACTCAAACCGCCTTGCTAATTTAATCAATGACCTTTTGGATTTATCCAAGATAGAATCCGGTAAGATGAAGATGAGCCTTGTCTCGCTTGATACTGTTTCGGTAATTAAGCGTGCAGTAACTGTTATCGAAAATCAAGCCAGGGCAAAATCAATCGCGCTGAAAATTAATCTCGCCCAGGGTTTACCAAAAATTAAGGCTGATGAAACAAGATTTTCACAAGTTATGATTAATCTTTTAGATAATGCCATAAAATATTCATCCGAAGGAGGTTCTGCAACCATTTCTGCCAAGGTGGTAGGTGATGCTTTACAAATTGACATTTCAGATACCGGAATTGGCATTTCAGAAAAAGACATTCCGCGAATATTTGAACGATTCTACCGTGTAGACAAAGCCCGCTCCCGCGAGCTTGGCGGCACAGGGCTTGGTTTATCCATTGTTAAACACATTGTATCCGCCCATGGCGGCCAAGTCTGGGTAAAATCAGAACTAGGACTTGGCTCCACTTTTAGTTTTACCATTCCTCTGGCTTAACAGCCTTTCGCAGTCCTTTTTCCCCAAAAGTTAT
Organism: Candidatus Omnitrophota bacterium; assembly: GCA_028711115.1. Lineage (GTDB taxonomy): Bacteria > Omnitrophota > Gorgyraeia > Velamenicoccales > JABMQK01 > JAQTSV01. Next base: position 57,099 of record JAQTSV010000001.1, on the reverse strand, counting down.
CCTGTAACAATTCACAAAAAAGTCACACTGTCTTAATGATATTGTAACCTTAGGTTTGTATACTTTCTTTGAAGATGAAAAAGGAGAGTATATGATCGCAAAAAAAAAGATTTTAGTCGTCGACGATGAAAAGGAACTGGTGAAGCTGCTTGCCTTTAATCTGTCGATAGCCGGTTATGATGTTATTTCCGCAAAAAGCGGTATTGAAGCGCTGGAAATCTGCGAGAACGAAAAGCCCTCCTTAATTATTCTCGATATCATGCTGCCAAGAATTGACGGTTGGGAAGTATGCCGGCGCTTAAAGCAAAATACACGCACAAGACATATACCTATTATTATGCTCAGCGCTCTTTCCGAGGTCGACGATAAACTCAAAGGCTTTTACCTGGGAATAGATGATTATATCACTAAACCCTTTAGTCCAAGAGAGCTGGTAGTGAGAATTAAGCGTGTCCTGGTCAGGATTGAATCCAGATCCAATACAGCCAAAAGAATCAGAGCTGGTTCTTCGGAGATTGATTTGGAAGGCTCATTGGTGAAACGCAACAACCAGGAAATGCTCCTTACGGAAAAAGAAAAAGGCATCTTAGAGTTTTTTGTTAATAATCCGGGCAGGATTTTAAGCCACAGTGAAATCCTGGATGCGGTTTGGGGCCAGGACAATATCGTTGAGTACGGCAATGTCGATGTACACATAAGCCACCTCAGAGAAAAGATAGAAAAAGACCCCGAAGATCCACAATTCATCAAAACAATAAAAGGGGAAGGGTATAAATTTGAACCATTCCCGCACGTATAATTTTAATAGATCCGGGATCCCGCAAGAGGCGGGAAAAGAGTTCACAAAAAGTTCACTTCCCTTTAAGGATTTCGTAACATTCTTATTGTAGGCTTAACGTGGAAAGAAAAGAATAAAATATTATGCCGAAAATTATAGAAAACTTCGCAAGAAAGATAATGGATTACCTGAATAGAGTCATCCATGACGAATTAAAGATCATGGATGATTTCTGTCAGCAGTTTGAATAAATTCGATACACAAACATACAAAAAAGGAGAATAAAGCAATGTGTCCTTGTTTGAGTTCAAAAAGCAAATACGCAACATGCAACCGTTTTAACGATGGTTTAATGGTTCCTTCGGTTTTTGAAAGAGAAAATTGCTGCTTGGCTCTTTATGAGCTTTGTCCGTTATTTAGCTTTAATATTAGACACGAATATATCGATATCAAAGAGAAAGATTGTGAGCTTGTAGGAGGTGGAGTGTGAAAAAAGTCTTCAAGAAAATAATCAATTCAATAAAAAACTTTTTCAACAGAATGGCTGACCAGGAAGCAGAAAGGATTATTGATTATTACAGCCAGATTTTTGAAACCAAGTCCGATGAAGGAGGTGTAAATGAAAGAATAAAAACAAATGCATGCCGAATTAGTAAATTCTATAGCATTCCATTAGAAAAGGAGGAAAGAAAAATGAAGAAGCTTGTATTAGCAATTTTATTAGTCGGATTTATTAGTTTTAGTTTCGCAACAGGGCCGCGTTTATCTTGCGCAGGAGAAGTAGACATTTTGCTCCAGAAACTAGTTGAGAAAGGTATTTTAACTCCCGGTGAAGCACAGCAAATCGGTACAGAAACAAAAGAACAGGTTAAAAAAGAAATTGCCAAAGGTACCTACTCTTCTTTGCCTAGTTGGGTACAGAATACCAAATTAAAAGGTGATTTCAGGCTGCGTTATCAATTGGATCATGCAAAAACACTGGCAAGCGGCTCAGGAACAACTACGACAAATAACAGAAACCAGGCTCGTATACGTTTAAGACTCGGCCTTGAATCAAAGGTAAACGATAAGATTCTGGTTGGTGTTGGCTTGGCAACCGGTAAAGATGATGCCAGCACTATAGATAAAGACCAGGCACGCTCTACAAACCAGAGCCTGGGGAACGGTTTTTCCAAACATCCAGTTACGCTGGACTATGCATTTGTCCAGTATTCTCCTGTTTCTTGGGCTACGATTATAGGAGGAAAATTCAAAAATCCGCTTTGGGAACCGGGGGATTTGATTTGGGATACTGATATAAATCCAGAAGGAGCAGCAGTCAAACTTACCAAGAAACTCAACTCAAAGATTGACTTATTTCTGACTCCGGGGATTTTCATTATTGACGAGTACAGCGATGAAGGCGAAGACCCAATTATGGGCATTATGCAGGCCGGTATTACTAGCCAGTTCACAGATACAGTTTCTTTAAAAACGGCCGTCTCCTATTATGATGCTGCCAATGTTAAAGATTTGACTTTAGATGGTACGACTGGGACGAATTCTAATACCACCAGCAGTACTTCAGGCAAACTACTTTATGGTTATCAGAATATTATCCCTGCAGTTGAGTTGACAATTAAGGAACCATTCAAGAAATTGGGTCTAAGCCTTCCATATCTGGCGCTGTTTGGGGAATTTGTGGATAATGTTTCGTCGTCGGTGAAACAGGACAACACCGGTTATATGGTGGGTCTAAAATTCGGCGCCGAGAAGATTGAGAAATGGGCAGATTGGCAGGTTAGATACAATTATGCCATGTTGGGAAGAGATGCAATTCTCGATATTTTACCTGATTCCGACCGTTACGGCGGAAAAACCGGCATGAGATCGCACGAATTGATGTTTGATTGGGGTCTGGGTAAAAATACGTGGTTAGGATTGGATTATTATTATGGTTGGCAGCTAAAAGGTAATTTTGGCTCACAACAGTCTAAGCCGGCATCGGTGATTCAGGTGGATTGGAATGTGAAATTCTAACAAAAATGACACCCGGCGCTAATTGGAATTGTACCGGTGTTGTGTCTGTACACAAGGAGGATAAAGAAATGAAAGTTTTAAGCAAAGCATTGATTCTAGCGGTAGTGATACTTGGCCTGGAGATTCCCTGTTATGCGGAAAAAATTGTAGTGGAAGGATCAACTACAGTGTTGCCAATTGCACAGAAGGCAGCCGAGGTATTCATGAATAGTAACCCCGGAGCCGATATATCAGTCCGCGGCGGCGGCTCAGGAGTGGGCATTGCTTCTTTAATTGATAAAAACTGTAATATTGCTGATGCTTCTCGCGCAATGAAGGATACGGAATATGAGAAAGCTGCTGGTAATGGCGTAGATGCAAAAGCAAATGTAATTGCAATGGACGGAATTTGCGTTATCGTGAATCCTTCAAATAATATCAGGGCAATGACCAAAAAGCAAATCAAGGACATTTTTACGGGAAAGATTTCCAATTGGAAAGATGTTGGTGGTTCTGATGAGAAGATTGTGGTTATCTCACGCGATAGTTCAAGTGGAACCTTTGAAGCATTCGGAGAATTGGTATTGAAGGGAGAAAAGGTGCGCCCCGACGCCTTATTGCAGGCTTCTAATCAGGCAGTAGCCTCAACTGTCTCCAGGACACCTGGAGCAATCGGTTACGTTGGATTGGGTTATGTCTCATCTTCAGTTAAAGCAGTTGATGTTGACGGTGTAAAGGCGTCCAAAGAAACTGTGCTTACCGGCACGTACTCTATCGGCAGACCCTTATTCATGTATACCAATGGAGTGCCGAAAGGTTTGGCTAAGCAGTTTATCGATTATATCTTGAGCCCGGAAGGCCAGAAATTAGTTGAAGAAGAAGGATTTGTAGGGTTAAGGTAAAAAATAAAGCGTTTACCCATTACCCTCAAACCGTGGCAGGGCAAGGCTCTGCCGCGGTCTCCTTTAGCGCAGAATGCGCAACACCCACGCAATTCCGATAAGCGCTGGGCGTAACAGAAAAATGATATGAAAGAAAAATTATATAAATGGATTTTTACGGTTTTGGCATTTACTTCTTTGATATTTTTAATAGGTATTGTAATCGTTCTTTTTAAAGAGGCACTGCCTATTTTTCAGAAAGTTAAGCTATTGGAATTTATTTTAGGAAAGGCCTGGTATCCTACCTACTCAACTCCTGAGTTTGGAATTTTACCTTTGATATTGGCTTCTATATGGGTAACATTTGGTGCAATACTTGTCTGTGTGCCTTTAGGCGTGGGAAGCGCACTTTATCTGCATGAGCTGGCCGGATATAAGCAAAGGGCAATACTTAAACCTTTAATCGAACTATTGGCGAGCATTCCTTCTGTAGTGTATGGTTTCTTCGGAATGGTGATACTTACGCCGTTACTACAGATTTTATTCCATCTTCCTACTGGCTTGACTGCTTTGAATGCAAGTTTAGTTTTAGGAGTGATGGCAATACCTACGGTCTGCAGTTTTGCTGATGATGCGCTTAATTATGTTCCGAAATCATTCCGCGAGGCGTCCTTTGCTGTAGGGGCAAACAGGTGGCAGACTCTGACACAGGTGGTAATACCGGCAGCAGGCTCGGGAATCTCAACGGCTATAATTTTAGGTATGAGCCGTGCCATAGGTGAAACCATGACGGTTTTGATGGTTGCCGGAGGGGCAGCTGTGATTCCGCATTCGTTTTTAGAGCCGGTGCGGCCCATGACAGCAGCAATTGCTGCGGAAATGGGAGAAGCGCCCATGGGAGGTTTGCATTACCATGCCTTATTCGCCATTGCGCTTATTTTATTTCTGACCACATTTGTTTTTAATATTATCGCTGAAATAATTAGCAGGCGTTTCAGGATAAAATTAGGATTAAGCGGATGAAAAAAAATATTATTCAAAATTTGGGTTTTTTTGCGTTATTCCTTTGCATACTTACAACCCTGTTTTTTTTAGGCTCAATTATATATTTTATCAGCGTAAGAGGTTTTAAGGTTATCTCTTGGGAATTTTTAACCCAGGGGCCAAGATTAGGTATGACGCAGGGCGGGGTTGCTCCAGCTATTGTAGGCACATTCTATTTGACTTTAGGCGCGATACTTTTTGCTTTGCCTTTAGGGATAGCCTGCGCGATTTATTTATGCGAATATTCTCCCAAAGGTTTTATAGTTAATCTTATCAGAATAAGTATTAATAATTTGGCAGGAGTGCCTTCGGTGGTATTCGGACTTTTTGGTTTGGCGGTTTTTGTCAAATTCTTTGGCTTCGGCGTATCAATACTTTCAGGAAGCCTAACCTTAGGTATTTTAACCCTTCCTTTAATAATTTCTTCCGCGCAGGAAGCATTATTGGCGGTTCCCCAGTCGATAAGAGAAGCGTCGTTTTCCCTTGGCGCAACCAGATGGGAAACAATAAAGAATATAGTTTTGCCTACGGCACTGCCCGGGATTTTAACTGGTGTTATCTTAAGCATAGGTAGAGTTGCTGGTGAGACCGCGCCGATTCTTTTTACGGCAGCAGCTTTTTATACCCGCGGATATCCTAAATCAGTTTTTTCCGAAGTGATGGCGCTGCCGTATCATATCTATGCGCTAATGACCGAAGGCACCCATCCCGATCAACAGACGGCAATCGCCTACGGATGCAGCCTTATACTTTTATTTATGGTGCTGGCGATTTCAGGAATAGCTATTTTTATACGACAAAGACAGAGAGGCATTTATGGATAGCGGAATAAAAATCAAGTCAGAAAATGTGGATTTCTTTTACGGAAAGACCCAAGCGTTAAAAAATATAAATCTCGATATCTATAAGAATCAGGTTACGGCAATAATCGGTCCTTCAGGATGCGGCAAGTCAACATTCATCAGGTTATTAAACCGCATGAATGAACTGGTGCCTAATACTGCACTTAGTGGTAAGATATATCTCGACGGCATGGACATTTTTGACCCTTTTGTTGATGCCGTTGAAATTAGAAGGCAGGTGGGGATGGTCTTTCAGAAACCAAATCCTTTTCCCAAAAGCATTTTTGATAATATCAGCTACGGCCTTAAGGTAAACGGGATTAAAGATAGATCGTTTATCGAAGAAAAAGTTGAGTGGTCGTTGAAGAAAGCAGCGTTGTGGCTGGAAGTAAAAGACAGGCTTTGTGATAGCGCACTTAAGCTTTCCGGCGGCCAGCAGCAGAGATTATGCATTGCCAGAAGCCTTGCGGTTGAGTCTAAAGTGATTTTGTTTGATGAACCATGCGCAAGCCTTGACCCCATATCAACCGCAAAAATAGAAGAACTCATTACGGAGTTAAAAAAAGAATACACTATTGTAATCGTTACGCACAATATGCAACAGGCAGCAAGGGTTTCTGATTATACGGCATTCTTTTTAATGGGTGAGCTAATAGAATTTGGCAAGACGCAGGATATTTTCACCAAGCCCAAAGATCCCAAAACAGAGGCTTACATTACCGGAAGATTCGGATAGAAGAGAAATGACACGCCGGCCAATCCGATATGGCCGGGTATAATAAACACAAAAAAAGAAAGAAGGTTAAATATGGAAAGGCATGTTGATCAAGAACTGAAAGAATTGAATAAAGATATCTTAAGGATGGGTGCTTTAGCAGAAGAGGCCATCTTTAAATCTGTGGAAGCGCTGAAGAATCGCGATAAGGAAATGGCCAGGAGCGTTATAGAAAATGATTCCAACATTGATAAATTGGAATTAGTTGTAGATGAAAAGTGCATTGATTTAATAGCGCTCTATCAGCCTATGGCTGGCGACCTGCGTTTTATTACAACCGGTATGAAGATAAATGCCGAATTGGAAAGAATAGCGGACATAGCCGTAGATATAGCACAACGTACGCTTGAAGTAGTAGACAAACCACTTTTAAAGCCTTTGGTCGACATACCCAAGTTAACAGCTGTTGTGCAGAATATGGTAAAGATGTCCATAGATGCATTTGTCAAAGGCGATATTGTCTTAGCTAAAAAAGTCTTATCATCCGATTCCGAAGCAGATCAGCTCCGCAATGAAATACAAAAAGAGCTTATCGAAGATTACATGGTTAAAGATGGAACTACTGCGCCAAGAGCTGTTCAGTTGTTGTTAATAGCTCGTTTTTTAGAGCGCATATGTGATCATGCTACAAATATCGCAGAGGATGTAATCTATATGGTCCAGGCAGAAGTCGTAAGGCACCATCCCGAGAAATTAAAGAATGGAAAATAAAATTTCCACCCTTCCGTAGCGGACAAATCTCGGCATTGATTGGTTGGCATACGAATGAGTTGACATCTTTGTTTCTTCTATTATAATAAAATTGTTATTAACAAATCGCCGACTTATTATTTATTCAAAGCCTGATTAAGGAAAGTAAGAAACTCTGAAATAATGGGCAATGTCAGAATTATAAACAGGACTAAAAATACAATCCTGGCAGACAAGGCAGAAATGGCAGAGACGTTTTTGAAACGCCTCAGAGGCCTTTTAGGCAGAGACAACTTGGCTGCGGGAGAAGGCCTGGTAATCAAGCCCTGCAATTCAATCCACACATTTTTTATGCGCTTTAGTATAGATGTGGCATTTCTGGATAAGAGCGGTAAAGTTGTAGCCATGGCTGTGTTTTTGCCGCCGCTTAGACTCCAGGGTTCGTGGTTCAGGGGGCACCTTGTTATAGAACTACCCGCAGGCACTTTAGCCAGGACAAACACCGCTTTAAAAGATACAATAGAAATAGCAGAAACATAGTTACATTTATATTAAAAATAATAAGTAAAATCGCTACAATTTTCTGATATTCCAGCCAATTTACCAACTATCAACCCATAATAATTGTCCATTTTACATTTCATATTGACATAAACTGTTTAATATGTTAATATTATATAGGAGAAATGTCCAATATAGATTATGCCTAATATATATAAGCTTAAACCAGAAGTAACCCGATTTATCATCAGCAATAAGCAGAAAGATCCTGATATTAGCTGCAGAAATCTGGCTTTAATCACCAGCAAAAAATTCGGGATTGCCCTATCTAAGTCTTCCGTAAATAATATATTAATAAAAGAAGAATTAACCAGCCCGGTGGGCCGGAAATCTAAGCATCCCATAGCCACAGAAGGAGAGATAGAAAATGGTGGTTTTTCTATGCTGCGGGCAGTTGATCACCGTCTGAATATTTCTAAAACAGCAGCCAGGGTTTTATTGAATATCTCGCCGCTGATTTCAAAAACTTTCCTGGAGGATGTGGAAAATGTGCTTCAGGCACTTATTTTTTTTAAGATGATATATGATACAAATATAATTACTGCAGATAGTTACGACAATACAAATGTGTGGCAATTGGTGGGTAAAAGGCCTGCCAAGGCAGTATACAGACAGATTTTGAATGTGATGCAAAATTCGCAACTCTTTGCAAATGGAGTAGTTATAGAACTTAAACAGCGCCTCGCGCCTATTTCTGGTTTCAGATTTCACCTCAGAGATGACAGTAGTTTTTTCATAGACGCAAGCTCACAAGCCCTTTGGCACACACCTACGATAAACAGAGAGTTTATCACAACATATTACAATGCAAGTAGTTATGTAAAAGAGTTTATTGATAATAAAACCGTATTTTCTATTTTCAATATACAGGAAACCAGCATTCTCTCGTCGGAGGTGTTGAATTTTATCCTGGCCTTTGAGGCGCAGGAAACTTCAAAGAGAATAAAACAAATTGAGCTTATTAACATGCAGAATGAGATCGTAGATTATAAGCCGATTTCCGGTTCGGACAAGATTCTTTTTCTTATGGGATTCTGGCCCTGGCAGTCAGAGATGATGTCAGAGTTTGAAAGGAAACCTGCAAAACAAAAGTTTATTTGGCCGGAGGTTGGCCTAGAATATTACTACCAAATTGAAGAAATAAATATACCGCAACATCTTGTGCCACAAGAAGTTAAGCTAACAGCAATTATCTTAAAAAATAGTCCTTTGGCAGCGGCAAGGATAGGGATCCTTACCAATATTCCCCGGGATATTATCCATAACTATTTGTCGTACAAATGGTTATACCATTGGTTTGCTCCGGAAGAACGCCATAAAGACTTTACAAAAAAGATAAAAGGACAGGAATTAAAAAGCACATATTTTTTTAATTCAGATCTTTCCAATGAGCAAAGCTCGTCGAGCTCATTAGATGCAATCCTGGAAATGCTGGGTAAAATTATGTTTCATAATTTTCAGCAGAGGTTCCTCTCCGACGAGTGCCGCAGCTGGAATGAACTTAGAATAAAAGAAACCTTTTTAAAGCAGAAGGCCGTAATCAAAAAGAGCAGGGATTTTATATCACATAAACTCATTATTGACAATAAGTTATGTAAAGATACGGACATACAATATATTTGCCATCGGCTCAATGAAGCAGGGATAAAAGACAGCCAGGGTAAATTATTTTGCTTTTCGGGATAGGGTTATTTCCTCGCTAGATTATAATAGAATTTGCGCCTCACAACTAATTTTTACCAATATTTCGTAACCTTATGTGTTTATTGAAGAAAGCGCTTGCTAAAATTTAATTTTTACCCTTGACATATATATTATATATATGTTATATTTGTAGTGCAAAGGGTCGGAAACGAAAGGGCAATCCAAAGTAATCAAAATATGTTGGAAAGCAAAGCCACGGGTACAAAACAGAAGTCTGTAGTTGTAGAGTTTGTATGGCCGGGCTGCCGAAATCCGATAAGGAAATAGACAACTCGGTTTTTTTATTGCTCACAAAAAAAAGATGAAAATGAACTTTATAACTCCAGAATTAAGAATAAGTTTTAAAAAGTGTTTAAGAAGTATATATATTATCTTACATAGATCCTCACCTTTTCATTCCTTAACAAAATCTTTAAGACAAAACGCAGGCCAGGTTATCATAGAATATTTTATTCTGTTTACTATTGTGGCTGCTTTGACAGTGATTAGTATTTCTGCATTTTTCCCAAGTGTGCGGAGAAGCTTGGGCAATATGCGCGATGCGGCAATCCAGAGAATAGTTAACCCAGGGAGCAATTGACCATGGCTAATTTTTTCAGAAAAAGAGGTCAGTCCATAATGGAATATGCGGTTTTGGTCGCGGTGGTAAGCGCAGCGCTTATAGCTATGTCTCTCTATGTGAGAAGGGCGATTCAGGCCAACCTTAAGACTGTAGAGGGCCAAGTTAATGCAGAGATTAATGAGACAAACTAAAATGAATACGCTAAATAAAACAATCTTGAGTATATGGTTTAATACGATGGCTCTAATCACTAGGGATAAAGGCCAGATGATTATAGAGTATGTGGTGATGTTTTCTGTGATAGTAATGGTGATAATTTTTGCGGCCACTACGTTTATAAGGCCGTCTGTAAACAGGTTATTTGAAAGTACATCGGTGGCGATAAATCACGTGGCAGAGGATTTTGTAGCCAATGCCTATAGCTGGTAGCCGTATCGGATTTATTCATTCTTTATAAAAAATAAAGAACAGGAAGGGGGTGAAGGAGGATGGAGAAAGTGAGAGGCAGACGCGGACAAAGCACCGTCGAATACGTTATCGTTTTTACAGCAATTGCAGCAGCAATTATTTTTGCAGCCGTTAGCATTATTAAGCCGGCAGTAAATAGGACTTACAACCAGGCAGGAGCAAGCATTGAGAGAGGCGCAGATTATTTCGGCAATAAGGTAGGTTTTGGTTTCACTAATTAAATTAAATTTATATAATTGTGAAATGGGGGTGACATAAGATGATACGATTTCTAAATAAAAGAGCTCAAAATACAGCAGAGTACGCAATATTAATCGGCGTTATCGTGGCGGCAGCCATAGCCATGCAGATTTATGTGCGTCGTGGCATGCAGGCGCGCATAAAGGATGCAATGGATTATAGTATGACAATTGGCAATGAGACAGGTGAAGGCATATTTACCCAATCTCAGTATGAGCCATATTATATGGAGTCCAACATGTCCACAGCATCCAGGTCAGATAGATCTGAGGCCATGGAAAAGGGTGGTCAAATTACGCGGGATATCACAAATGAATATACAGCCAGGACAGGTCAAATTACATATGGCAACTGGTCAGAGGGTAATGATTAGTCAAACTAAAACTAACTACTTAAGTTAGGGGGTGAATAAATGATGCGTTTATTAAGGACAAAAAAGAGAGGCCAAAGCACCTTGGAGTATGCAATACTCGTGGTGGTGGTAATTATGGCCCTTATTGCTATACAGGCATATTTGAAACGCGGTATACAGGGTAGGATGAGGGATTCCGCGGATCAGATCGGAGATCAGTTTTCTCCAGACCATACCACATACAATTATAGGACCGAGTCGTTTTCAAACACAACTGAAGCACAGGACGCCTGGACGACAACTACAAAGTATGAGGATTCCTGGCAGCAGCGCACAGGTTCAGAAACTATGGGTAACTTTGAAGATGAGTACAATACTACAAATTAGGAGGGCAATGAATTTTCTGCCTATATTATATAAGTCATAAATAACAGGGCAGAAATGGCAAGAGGAATGATAAAGATAAACTTAAAACTCAAAACTAAGGACTCAAAAAAGACAATGGGCCAAAGCATTGCAGAATACGCACTGTTAATAGCTGTAGTGTCTGCGGCCCTACTTGCCATGCAAATTTATATGAAACGGGGAATTCAGTCAGTGATTAAATACAGCGCCGATCAATTAGGCAACCAGGAATATATGGAGACAAATGCGGAGAGAGCAATGTCGCAGAATATCGCGATGCGTTCTACGTCGCAGGCAAGCATGAGAATTCAAGAGGAAGGCGCGGGCGACAGTTCCAAAGTGACATCCACATTTAATCAGGATTCTGATAACACAGGAGTGAGTACTTCGTGGCAGGACCACGAGTTATAATTATGAACAAACAGAATAAAACAATCGGTAATATGAATATAAAACAGGGCGATAAAAATTGTCCTCATTTTAAATCTTTAAAAAATCTTTTTAAAAACATAATTGGTCAGTCGTCTGTAATTGAATATGCTTTTGTGATTGTGGTTATCATTGTGGCTTTAATTGCAATGCAGAGTTATCTTAAGCGCGGTATTCAGGGAAAAATACGCGAGTCAGCTGACAGTATCGGCAGCCAGTATGAGCCAGGCGCGACAGAATCTGATTTTACAATTACAACCAGTAGCGATATTACCAGCACTTCTCTTGTCGATGTAGACAGAACAGCTAATAGAGTCAATGCCACAACCATAGTCACCACAAATATGGATGAACAATCAAGAACCGGCACAGAAACAGTAGGGGCTTTTTAATGATGATAAAAAATATAAAAACTAAAAATGGTCAGGCGCTGCTTGAGCTGTCTATTTTCGGTTCATTAATTCTGCTCCTTTTGGGCGTTCTGGTTGCATACGGTTTAAGATACAATTTCCAGCAACAGGCTCAGATGGAGGCATTTCGTAAAGCGCAGGAGCTGGCTTTTAAGAATGATAACGGTGGCCAGCCATACGGTTCAGCTACATATGTGCTTGTCAAAGACAGGCACATTCCTGATCCTTCCAGTCCGTTTGGCGTAGGCCAGGTAAGCCCGTTTATGGCATCAGCCAGCGTCACCCGTGACTCTAATGCAGACGCCACAGCAGCTGATTACGATGGTCTGCCCAAGCTGGTTATGCAATTTCAGGGAAAAGTAAACGGTCAGGTAGTCACTCAGGAACGCGCCTTAGCCACAGCAGGATTAAGAGACGAGTATATACATATTCCGGAAAATGGAGATGAATACAGATATTTAAGAGATAAATATGGTTTAATATATGGCAATGTCAGGGGATGGTGTAGTGGTGATGGTTGTCAGGGTAGCAACAGAACTATAACAGTTGTAGATTATTGTGAAGGAGAGATAGTGGATTATAATAACGCCATAAGACAGGCGCGTTTGATTGTGGACCAGGATTTTTGCACACAGGAATGCGAGAGAGGAAAGAAACCCGGCGATACAACTCCTTGTAGTTCAGTTTGCGCTAAAGAAGTGCTTGTCCCTTGGTATCTTTATGATTTGTATCACAACGGCGCCCCATTTTCTCTGCCGGGAGGATACCACAATGGTTACGCCGGTCTTTATGAACAGAATGATACCTGGAGTTTTCCTCATATAGAGCAACTATTCGCTTTTCCTGGTTCAGGCAGGCCTGTGCAGGCTATGGGCATTCAGCCCGAATATACTCAACAGGTAAATACAGATTTAGAGATGAGAAAGACAGAAGGCGCCTCAGGCATTGCAACCACCGACGATATTTATTGGAATACGACCACAACCAGGGCGATTTTATATAATGATCATTTGGATCAGACGACTGGTATTGCGCAGCCAGCGGCAAGTGTGCGGACTGAAGAATATTCAACCACAAGGTCAGAACAAGGAAGTAAGACATGGCAGACAGGTCAGTAAAAACAGACAGGCAGCATAAATCAAAAAGGGCTCAGGCAACTCTGGAGATAACCCTGGCATTTATTTGCCTGACGGTATTATTATCCGGTGCTATATATATGTTCATATGGTTTACAGAAAGACTGGCACATCGCCAGGAAGATTACGAATCAACAAGAGTTGCAGCCGGCAGTATTGCTGCAGGTAACGAGGGGGTGTATATCAATGAATCAAATTATCCGAAACTTGATATCTTTGGCGAATCTCACTAAGTCTGGCAGAATTATTGCAAAAAATATTCGCAGATTTTTGCAGATGATGTTGCACAGACGCAGTGTCGGCCTTGTAAATATATTTTCTCAAACTGGCAGAGGTGTAAGCGGCCAGATTGCTACACTGCTTATTTTAATAATGGTGATTGTATTGGTGCTTATACTGATTACTGTAAATATTGGTGAAGTGGCAGTTAAGACAACGGCTATTACTAATGTGGCAGACGCATCTGTGCTTCAGCTTGCTTCTCAGCTAAGTACTCGGTCACGCCAGCTATATGAGTCGCTGGGCAACCAGACCAAGAAGTGTTATCAGCAGGGTTGGGTGGCGGTGGTATTAGCAGCGCTGTTCGCGATTGCAGCTGTAGTCGTATCGATATTAACTTTAGGAATAGGAACCCCTTTAGCTTTGGTGGCTATCGGTGCTTTAGCCGGGGCCATAGGTGCTGCCACCGGCGCAGCCATTCAGGGTATGACCATAGCCGGCAGTAAAGCTTTTTGGAATACTGTTTTAATGGGCGCTTGTATTGGCGCAGCTATTGGCGCAGCAGCAGGAGTAGCTATCCCTGCTGCACCAGCAATGGCAACGGTAGAAGGAGGAGGAACCGCAACAGTAACAGCAGCAGCAGATACAGCATCAACAGTATCAGTGGCAGCGGCGGGAGGAGATGTAACAGTAACAATAACCACAGCAGCAGGGACCACATCAACAATGACGGTAGCAGCAGGTACCACAGCAACAATAGCATTGCCAGCAGGAGCAACCGCAACAGTAGCCACATCGGCAGGAGTAACAGCAACAGTAACAGCAACAGGAGGCGCCACAATAACCACAGCAGCAGCAGGCGGCGCAGCTGGGGGAACAGCGGGCGGCGGAGCCCCAGCAGCACCAGCAGCAGCACCAGCAGCAGTACCAGCAGCACCCGCATCCACGCCGGGTCTAGGTACTCAGATTTGGGGCGGAATACAAGCAGCTGTCCACGCCGTTGATTCAGCAATAGGCTGGGTAGCTAGCCTGCCAGGGCAGGGTTTAGATTTGATGGGACTTAGTTCAGTATCAAACGCCATATCAAGTATAGGAGGAGAGGTATTGTTAACAGGTTCAAAAGGAGCGTTGACAGTAGGAGAAGCCCTGAATATGGCTGCTTCGGGTTATGGTTCCTATCGCGATCTTCAGAAGATGCAAAATGATTTGAGTAAAGCCATTAGCTCTTTTGTAAATTCTATAAACAGCCTCGGGGACAGAGATGCATACAGAGAAGGCACATTTTTAACCGCATTGTCACAGCTTGTAGATGACCCCAATATGACACCTTCTGATTTAGTTGTTGATTGTGGCAGTGGGCCAGTAACGGGCGGCGACCCCTGTGATTCTGACGGTGACGGCGATACGCAGGAAAGCGTTCCTCGCTTTCAATTTTGGTGGGACAGAAGGATATTCGAGCTTAAACAATCCTTGGGCACCATATTTGAAGGGATTAAGAGATTTTGGGATCAGGACAACAATGGGGCTATGCCTGTGTTCAACACATTTTTAAAGAATGATGCCATGGCCTTTCTTAATCGCGGGGAATTGGATTGCGCTGCTAATCCAGGTCCGATTGTAGAATTGTTCAGTACATTAGAAAATCACGGAATAGATGTTTCTTTCTGGCAGCCAGGGCCAACTTTGGAACAATGGAATAACTGGGTTAATAGTAACGAAAATTGTGAAGACGAAAGTTGCAGTCCCATGCCGGATTTTGGTTATGACGAGGTAGATTATACTATGGATACTTTTAAAGAATTTACGCGGACAGTAGACGCTATCCAGCAGCAGGACCTCGAGGCCATTGCTTCTTCGTGGGGTTTTTGGATGGACTGGTTTTATGATCCAGCCCAAACCGCGCCAGCCAGCGAAGGCCCTTATTATGCGCTCTTCGATATGATTTTAGACGGTGTCCCAGATACAGGATTCCAAGAGGGATTATACAGTTGGCTGTATGTGATTCAGAGCATTAGAAATAATCTTCCGGATTGTACTTATGGTGCAGAAGGAATTATTAATGCGCCCTGTAAAACCTCAATAGATGCGGACATGGAAGATGAATTTGCAGTTGCGGAGGCAGAAATCCACTATATGATAGATAGACTAGAGGCTTTTAAGGTGGATATACAAACTTTATATAATGATATTGATCAAGCATATGCCAATCTAAATGTTTCTCAAGAATTTGGCGGGATAAATCCTGTGTCTTACACCTGGGTTGATAGCCGTGGACAACACAGCGTACAGATCCAGCTACCAGCAAATTTTAAAATCCCCTCTATACGTTCATTCAGGCAGAGCAGTGGCTGGGGAGATTTATCTTATAAAACTTGTTTCCAGCTGGAAAACTATAATGACGATGGAAGCACTACTTGGGTAAGGGTAAGACGTACAGACCCCAGCGAGAAACAGGTTGGTGTTTTGGGTTTATGGAAGACAGGCGTTATAGAAAGAACAGCGCATGCAGCTTTTGATCAAAATCCAAATAGTGTAAGATTAGTTCCGGGGAATTAAGATGAAAAAAATAAACTGTAGAACTAAAACGAATTTTAAAACCTTTGGCTTGAGCAGAAAAACAGCAGCCTCTACTTTGGAGTATGTTGTGCTTATCGCCATAATAGTGGCAGCGCTCATGGCTATGCAGTTTTATTTAAGGCGTGCGATATGCGGCAGCTTCCGTAGTACAGCTGATACATTCGGCCAGGGCAGACAATACGAACCATCTGTCACAACGGTAACGGAGAACTAAGATGGCATCAGATATTTTAAAATTTGTAGTTTTCATCTTGATCGCAGGTGCGATTTATGTTCTTGCCAGCCAGGGCGTGCAATTTACATCTGTGGCGCTCAAGGTTTTTTCTGGTTGGCGCTCACGCAAAATTGAAGAGCAGAAGATGAATTTAAAAGAGATGATGCTGTTTATCGATGCCAAAAAACTGGTTCTGTTTAATACCCTTTCTCCCACAATTTGCACATTGGTATCTGCCGTATTTTTCGGGAGAGTGTTCGGTAGCTATGTCATCGGCGCATTGCTGGGTCTGGCCATCGGTTTTCTTATCCCTAGTATTGTTTTTAAGAGAATGATAGTCGGCCGGAAGCAAAAATTTCATGCCCAGATTAGCGACGGGCTGATGATACTTTCCAGCTGCCTTAAGGGAGGATTGAGCTTGCTGCAGGCGATTGAAGCGCTTGTCGAGGAATTGCCTGCGCCCATCAGCCAGGAGTTCGGCATTATCTTAAGAGAGAATAAAATGGGTATGTCTTTGGAAGAATCTTTTGACAGATTAAACAAACGTATGCCTTCGGAAGAATTGAATTTACTTACCACTGCGATACTGGTGGCCAGAGAAACCGGCGGCGATATTACGCAATTGTTCGGCACCCTGATTAATACTATCAGGGCAAAACTTAAACTCTCGGATAATGTCAAGACACTGAGCATGCAGGGAAAGATTCAGGGCGTGGTTATGTCACTTTTGCCCATTGTGTTTACGATAATGGTTTATTCTTTTAACCCGCACTACTTTGATATTATGCTGTCGAATCCTATGGGCAGGGGGCTTTTGCTGTACGCGGTGATTTCGGAAATCGTAGGCGTATTTTTAATCAGGATGTTCGGCAGGGTGAATTTATAGGAGAGGATATGGAGATAATTGCACAGATAATTCTATTTATAGCGATAATCGTACTGCTGGCAAATGTTTTGATTGTAATGCTTACCTCCTATGAATTAAAGACGGCAATTCAACGGAGACTGAAGGTGGACGCATACAGCACCAAGAATAAAAAATCTTTCTTTGGCACGATGCTGGATTTCTTCGTGCCGGTTAACTATATGCTGGTTAATAAATTTTTTAAGAGAAATAAAATGGAAGAGAAAATGTTTGCAGCCAGGTTATTTATGATGCCGGAGCACTTCCTGGCCATAAAAGAATTATTGGCATTCTTCTTTTTGTTTTTGACTTTTCTGTTCATAAGAAGCGGCGATGTGGCGCCATTAATAATACTGCCTATAGTGGGTTTTATCGCACCGGACATTTGGCTGAATTTTAAAGTACAGGATAGAAGGTCAAAAATAATCCGGACGCTTCCGGATACGGTGGATTTATTATCGTTGTGCGTGGATGCAGGCCTGGATTTCATTGCCGCAGCCAGATGGATTGTAGATAAATCTTTTGCTAATGCATTTACAGAGGAGCTTAGTTTGGTATTACACGAAATAAAAGTAGGAAAGTCTCGCAGGGACGCACTTGCGGATATGGCAAAACGCTTAAGCCTTCCTGATGTCACAGCATTTTGCCGCACGCTCATTCAGGCCGACAGAATGGGTATTCCTATTGCCCAGGCATTGAGCGTCCTTTCAGACGATGTACGCGAGAGGTTTTTCAGACGCGCGGAAAGGATAGCCCTGCAGGCACCCATGAAGATGCTCATACCTTTGATATTCTTTATTCTGCCTGTGGTGGCCGTAATTGTGGGAGGACCGGTATTATTGCAATTTGTCACTACCGGAGGCTTGGGAGGATTAAGGTAAATAAAACATGATTAGTCAGACGCGGACAAAAACTGGCGGATTCAAAACTTGGATGAAGGTAATAGCTCTCATCCTGGTGGTTACTTTTGCACCAGAACAGGTTGCCTGGGCTGTTGATTATGATTGGCGTACGCTTTGGAGACAGACCCAGACACAAGCTGCTGTTGGTGCGGCGTCCATGACTCTGCCATATGCTGCTTTAAAGTCAGCCGGATTTGAGAAACAGATTGCCTTTAATATTAAAGAATCTTTGGAGTCTTTGCGCCAAACCCAGGCTCCCAGAATGCAGCTGTCCAATGATGTAACAATTGAACGCGCACAAACCGAACCCATCACAAAAGGAAAAGTTGACAGTATATATAAGAGGCTTGTAGATTCGCGTAATGACATTATTACCTGCGGCGCTTATTCTCTTTATAATTTATTTGCAAGCTATAATGAGTCCGCAGTTCGTCAGGATAAAGAAACAAGACAAAATGTTTCTATTCTGGATATTGCCAACACTTTGATTCTTATTGATTTGCTCAGCGCACCTGATTTAGAGCCGACATTCAGCGGCAATCAATTGGAGGTTTCATTCTACAGCATAATCAAAACCGCAGAGATTCATGGAGTAAAGTTAACAGCATTTCATTTCTCAACTTATGAAAAAGATTTAGAAAGTATTAATAAACTCGTTTCATTCCCATTCATCGCTACGATAGATGAGCCCCACACGGTTTTAGTTAAAAATATCGACGAGAACGGCGTATTGATAGTTGATAACGATAAAGAAAAACTTATTTCTCTTGCCGAATTTAAGAATCGTTTTATGGGTTATTGCTTGGCCCTCTACGTAAATAATGATAAGGCCATAGAGATAATTAATGAAGAAACGGCAAAGACAATAAAGGTAAAGAAGAGAACCCGCGATGATGATCTTCCTAACTTCGATGATTTATTCCAGCAGCCTGACTGGGGAGATCAGTTTATGTCATTGGGATTGATGCTGGGTTTAAATTTGATACTGCCTCAGGTTTTCCCCAAGGTCTACAATTCGCAAGAGATTGGCAGGAATTTTGCAAGAGGAGTATTTGCTTCCCAGATGGCTAAGACAGCTGCGATTATTGCCACTGACCAGTGGCATTGGAAGCCGGCAGCTGTGCAGATTTTTGGTTATACTGTGCAGGGCGGCGTGACCGGAACTTACTCCCCCAGTTCTAATTTTACTAAAGGTATGGTTCAGGGCGCATTCCAGGGAACTTTTTCTGTGGCAGCTTACAATACACTCAAGAATACGCCTTTATTCAAACAGAACAGGCAGCTCGGCCTGCAGATTTCCTCTTTCTTGGGCAGTGCTGTGGGTTACGCATTATATAGCGGCCAGGACTTTAGCTCGCTTTTTACAGATAAGAATGGTAAACTTACAGATTTCGCAAAGTATCTTATTAATGAAGGTACAGGATTAGGTTTTGAGCTTGCCGCTTCCCGGGGCGCATTCGGAAAGACTTTCCAGAAAAATCCTTCCTATTCAAGAATTTTAGGCGCGCCATTAGGCAGTATTGCCACAAACACGCCTATTTTTGACGCCATAATGAAGGGCGCGACTTCAGTAGCTTTAAATGCCGTTGGCGGAGATTATAATGAAGATACGGGCAAGAACAGATGGGGTTTGACTGCATTGCAGATGCACTCTCTGGAGTTTTTAGGTTCGGCATTGTTCCAGGGCGGCTTATCAGCAATAGGAGCCCCTGTTCCAATAGAAAGATTAGAGGATTTAAGAAGGAGAGCTGCCGCCGGTGATATCCAGGCTCAAAAAGACTATGACAAGGCACTGGCTTTAAATAACGAAAGAGGATTTTTGGCCGGATTCAGGAATAGCTTGGTCAACCTCAGAGACCGTATGGATATTGGCCAATATGAAGGAACGCGCAGCTGGAATGATTATCAATATATAGAAAGAGTGGCTCAATTAGGCGGTATATCAGATTTTCAGGCCAACGCAGAATATCTGATGCAGAAGTCCGGCTATGGCAATGATTGGAATAGATTTGTCCGTGATGGTCACACTGCACAGCTTTTCCCTTCAATTTCTTATTCGTTGGTAAATTATACCAATTCAGTTTTATTCCAGGCAACGACAGCTAATTTGACACCCATTACCAAAGCCGTGTTTAGCCCGATTTATAAAGCTTACAGCAGGAATATGGTAAAACCTAAAGACAGACATCCGACACAAGCTGGAGTACGTTTAGACGGAACTCAAATAGTTGATAGCGAAGGACATAATCGCAATGATGTTGTGCAAAGATTGCAAGATGCAGGTATAAATCCCACATTTGATATGGAAACGGGTTTAATTAAAATGGGAGAAAGAACTATAGGCAACTTTGATAATGAAAGGTCAACAAATACGAATATTGTCAACGTTACATTTACTGATGAGGCGTTATTAAATTCTAGCCAAGGAATTATAAAACCAGAAGAACAATATAGTTTTAAATTCAACAGTGCTAGCGGACAACCTCTTTCATTCAGTGGCGAAGGAGATGTGTCTATAAAACTTCCCACGGATACATATGCTGCTGAATATGCGCAAGGCGGCGGCGTAGTTGGCTGGTTATTACGCAAGACAGGCGTAGTTTCTGACAAGCCAATAGCCAGAGAAATAAAACAAGAGACAGCGTGGTGGCATATTGACCCTGTGATTTTGGGTTCATATTTAAATGATTTCAGTTTAGATTTAGGCAACATAGAAGGATATAAAGCCAAAGGCCAGATGTGGCAGGTAATTGATTATACAGGCCAGATAGCTAGCGCGATAAATCAAGGAGCCAGGGGAGAAATTAAATTTGATTTGGCACAATTTAATAAAGATAGATATTCGCATCATGATCTTATTGCTGCGAGTGTGGCCGCAGGAGATGGATATGAAAGGACGGCCATTTTTGATAGGTCTAAACAAGTGAGAGGAGAAATTTTAGGCCTGCCAGTAATCAAAGGCCAAATCCAGGGAGTATTCAGTTTTAGTCAGGCATTAAGCTACCTTTATAATAATAGTGGCGCTGCGGCATCAGGCATTCCGCTTCAGCCGGCTTGGAATTTAGCTCGCATATCCAAAGTTGAAGGTAAAGATAATGTATGGCAGATAAATCAGGGCAGCACAGTTTCTTACCTGTTGGATTTCGAAAATGGCGGGGCGCAGAATATGATTCCTCAGGAAGCCGTATCGCAATTAATGGTCAAGACGGATTTTAAGCAGACTGAGAAAACAAGCCAAGAGAATCTTCCACAAAACGCTCCTCAAGTTGTGTCACCCGATAATCAGCGTGCGCTTTATGCCCCGGGTGTTCTTAATGTCCAGAGCACTGGCCAAGTCATAGAACTATTGGATAAGAAAACCACAAAAGCTACAGCTACAGGCCACGTGAATAATATTGAAAGCATAGATATTTTTGGTTTTACAGTTACCTCTCCTGCTTCAGGCTCTAATGCAGCAAGAGCCAGAACTATGCAGTCATGGCTGGTCAATGGCAATGATATAGATGTTGAAACTGCACAGCATAATACAGAACAGATTACGCAGAGACAAATAGAACAAACACTGAAATCAGCAGCATATCCCGGCAGCACAGCCACAGCAGCCATAGCAACAGAGAAAGAACGAAAGGTCGTAGCTACTCGGGAAGATATCGTAGTTAAATCCAGAAGAAACTTAGGCGGAGCCCAGAATATAGTTTCAGTATATAATCCAGAACAAGGCACATGGGACGATAGTGGATCATATGTAGCCACCACGCATTTTGCTGAAGTCAACGAAGTTAATATTGCTAAATACCAATATGAAGAATGGTTGAATAAAAGAGGCATGGCTTTTATCTCGCCTTCTTTAGACAACAGTCCTTTTGTAACGACTCTAAATTATAGGACGAATAAACCCCAGGTTTATGAAAAGTCAGAAAGCGAGAAGATAAGAGAGGTTGAAAAAACATATAATACAAGTCCAGAACCAAGAGTAGTGTCTAATACAGACGTAAGAATATTCGGCAAAAAAGACGACCTCAAAGATCTTGATTTAGAATCACTCTATAGCAGGATAGAACCGGGCAGAATAGGACAGGGTAAGAATCTCACTGTAGAAGATTTTCCTTTGGCTTTCCGCGAACCCATAAACGCATATGCGAACATTCTCGGTGGAACAGGTATTGGTTCTTACGATTCTACTGTGATTCAGCTTTTTACTGGCGATAACCAAGGCCACAGCTATCAGCCTCTGTATCTAGTCCAGGGATCAACAGGAGATGGTTTTTCAGGAGATGTATACCTTAATAAAGTAGATTTACAGATTCAGAGAGATGATGAGGGAAAGATTATAAGCATAACTCCGCAGGTAATGCGTAATTCCATTGGCAAGGTTGGACAAATTATTCAACAGCTGGATTACTTTAAGACGCAGGCAGGACAGCGATTAGGCGCATTTACAGTAACAACTTCTGATAAAAGACAGGCAGTGGGAGAAAATGCCGAAGGTTTGCAAGCTGTAATTATCACTCCCAGCACCAGAAAGATCTTAGTACTTGAATCCGGTAATGTTGATTCCGCTGAGGAATTAACAGTTCCGTCGCTAGAGGTAACTAAAGTTTCTTCCATTCCGCCTCAAGGACAAACCTTAGAAGCAATTAATGAGAGAAATAAGGAATCAGGATTAAAGCCTTTTGAGCCGGGACTTTTGATAAATAGTGATCTCAGTACTTCTTTAAATGGCTGGGCAGACAGCACCCCAGGCAATTTAGGCGGATGGCAGATTACAAATAGGATAGCCAATGCAGATGCCGCAAGAGAAGTGATAGATACCACTCCTGAAGGAAGAGCACGGGCAACAAATGCGGCTGGCCAGACAATGCAGACCAGCAGGCCTCCTTCAAATTTACTTTATGCCGGAGACACTCATTATAAATTAGTAGGGCAAGATGCTCCTGTAATTGAATTAGAGTCAGGAGACAGCATCGCCATAATTAATAATCGTCCTACAAACACCGCAGGTGCCACAGCAAGGTTTAACGCAAAGCGTCAAGAAGGAGTTCTTAACTGGGAAGGAAATTACAGACTCTATTTAGCAAATAATAATGATAATCAATTTGAAATGGCGGCAATTCAATATACGCCTGAGTCAAGATTGATTCCTCTGGGTATAAACAATAGCGGTAATTTGATAGAAGGATTTAATGTTGTTATGCAGCCGACCGCCAAACAGATACAGACCGCCTTAAAGAATGCCGGTTATTATAATGGCGAGATTGACGGTAGGTTTGGGCCGATGTCCAGGCAGGCTGTAATAGATTTTCAGAAAGCCAATGGCCTGAAGGCAGACGGAGTAGTTGGTGCAGAAACATGGTCTAAACTTGGCAACGATCTGGGCGGCATTGCATTCAATGAAACCAATTCCCCGGTCGGCATAAGAGATGCGAGACTGGCTTCTGATGTTATTGCAACATCCGCAGGCACCAATGAAGGTACGAGAACACTGACAGTGGCGGATGTAAATGTGGATGTTAATAGTCCTTTAGAATTAATTCTTACTTCAGATGGAATAAAATTAAAAGTAGAAGACCTCGCCACATTAACTAATATAGGTAAAGGTAACCAGGCTATAGTCGGCCTGTTAAGCAAATACGGATTAGACAAAGGAAGGACATACGCTGATTTAAAGAAAGATAATAAATTAGATAATTTCTTTAATGAGTTGCTTAATATAGATAATGGTAATTATTTCACAGCAACAGGCATAGATGTCCGGGGATATGCTGTTAGCGCCAAAGTTACAGATAGGGGAGATAGGCTACATTATGAAGTTGGTCCATTAGGTTATGCTCCTTTGCAAGGCGCGTATATCCGCCAGGATTTTAAAGGAAAAGATATTACCGAAAGGATTGACAGAGGCACAAGGCCATCATTTACCATAGCTACTACAGCACAAGGCACGCACTATATCTCTTCTACAATCGCCTCCCTGAAACCTGAAATTTTTGATTCTCAATCAGTTTCCCTTGACCATAAACAAGGAACAGTCGCGGCAGGTTCATCCGAAGGCACAGCTCCTGCTGCTTCCAATCCTATGCAGGGTTCAGGATATCTTTCTACCACGAACCTTGGTCTTTATGACGCAGGCAATGTATTCAGAGCTGAAGGAAACTTAGAATTTATTTTAGCAGGCCAGAGTTTCATAGAAAATTACGGATGGTTCTCTCGTTTCACCGCCAAAGAAAATATCGACAACAAAGCCATTTTTGTAACACCAGGAACAGATACATTCCAGCACTCCAAGACAAACAGTATCGATATGCTCTATCTGAATGGTTTGGAACAAGGCGCTGAAATTATTTTTGGCAGGGCCAATCCCGGCGGCGTTGAAGGCTGGGGCCTAGTCGGCAAAGGTAAATTTACAGGCAGAGAAGATGAGACTTATCGCAAGATAAGCTGGGGTTATGACAATGAAGGAGAGATAGTCTCCCGGCTCATCGCCAGCCAGGGTATAGAAGGACGGTTTGGAATTAACACCATCGGAGATATTCAATTATATATTCCTGCCAATGTTGAAAATACTTCCGATGTATATACGGGAGTGATGGGTTCGGCAGTAAACGGCGCAAACGGCATTAAAGAAGGAATTGCGGACTTAAGTTTAGGAAAAGTAAAAGGCATATCTTCCAGGACGCTTGGCAATACAGAATACAATACTTATAAGGTAATGGCAGATGGAGTCGGGCTCTGGGAGACACAATCTTTATTCCCTCTGGGATCTCAAGGCGCACCTACGCCGTCAGGAGCAGGGATTGCCAATCAGCGAGGAATAGTTGCCTATAGTAAAGGCGGGAAAGAATTAGATTTTGACGGACAGAAGAAAATAAAACCCGACTACGCCCTGGTAACAAATGTCCCTACCGAGAGAATGCAGTATGGCGAAACAGGCTCAAGTGAACTGGATATTTTTGCAAAGAAAGATAGAGGAGTATCCCCGGCAGACATATCCCTTTTAAATGAAGTTATAAAACTGGACACCAGTACAGGTAAAACAGTTTTTGACGATGCAGTGCTTTCTCCCACTACAATAGGTAACCTTTTAAATAATAATCCTAGTGCTACAAACGAAGTTTTCTCTAAAGAGGAATGGGGAAAGATAAAATTACAAGACAATAACGCCTTGCACTTGAATCAGGGATTCTTGGTCGATGATGTCTCCGTTGGCACAAGAATGTTAATTGCGCCGCAAGGAAGAGGTGTGCCTAACGAATTTTTCACCGAACATTTCGCCGTAGATAATCTCGGAATATTATCGCGCATCTGGAAAGTCAATGTTGAAAATACAAATCCCAGCAAAGTTTTATCATTTGTTTTGCAGAGAGACCATCCCCAGGATTTCAACATTATTAATAACAAAGGAATGGTAACAGCTGCTAACAAAGGTATAAGCAAGGATTATATTTATCGCAATAACGAACTCATCGTAGATAATTTCGCCAAGGCCTATGAATTTGTTAAATCAGTCTTAATTCTTTCAGAGCAAGACGCATTAAATAGGTTTGGAGATGAATTCAAGATACCGCAAGAGATAAAAAGAGCCAGGAATGAGATAGTAAATGGAGCGTCATTAGATGATGGCTTAAGAAATGCAATACTGAATTGGGGAAGAAAGCTTGCTAAAAGTGCAGGCATCACAGATTTTGATTCTAATTTAAGCATAGATTTCACAGTAGACGGCAACCGCGGAAAACAGGTATTTAAATCCGGCGAACAGCTGTTAGCCAGGTATGATAATGTAAAACTTGTTACCAAAGGCAGCAATCCATATATTGTCGGTTCTCCGGAAATGAATAATTACTTCGGTTGGTTAGGATTTGCTATTTCTGGAAACACAGGTTCAGCTGCGTCGCAGAGTGCAAATACGAAACCCAGACAAGAACAAGGAGTTACTGTAGAGATCGGCGAATTCGGAGAACACGCCACACAAAAGACAAATATACAAACACCCATACTCAACGAATATTCTGTCAACCAGACTGTGTTAAGATTTTTAGGTTTAGGCGAAGACTTATTCAATATTCCCAATAAGTATATAACAAAAGATGAAGTCTGGTTTGATACGGGATTGGGAGAAGGACTAAGGGATTATGCTCCCGGTGCAGAAATTGATATTCATCCTGTTAATGGCAGAGACGTTGCTTTAGTAAACGGAGAATTTTCTTATCCCTTTGGTGTATATACAAGCGTAAAGAAAGAAACAGGCGGCCAGGCAGGAGTGTATTATGCCCCCAATGTTATTTTTGACGCCTCTTATGCAAGCGTAGAGAGAGGAGCGCCTTATGCTGCAGAGTATGTCCAGGATATTAAGCTCAACCAACATACTTATAATATAGGTAATGCACAATCCTCGGCATCCATAAGAGTTTCTAAACTCTATGGCATTGCTGGTGTAAATCAGGCAGGCCATGAAATTATCTCCACGTTTGATTTTGCCCCTGAGAAGAGTTTCTATAGTGCAGAAGCGAATAGATTAATATTCTCTTTTGCAAATCCAGATTTCTCTCAAGGAAATAAATATCCTGTAGAAATACCGATAAACGCAGGCGGAACATCTTCGGGCAGAGGCGGTATTGAAACACTGCAAGGTAATTCCGAATCAGTATGGAAGGACAACAAAGACAGAACACAGATCGCTTATTATGGTCTCAATGTAGAAGATAATCAAATTGTAAATAAAGGCAGAGCCAATATATATAGAGAAGCTCTCGCTTTGTCTCCTCTTAGCAATGCAGCTACTTCTGCTTGGGGTATGCCGGGCGTAGCGAGTTTGGTTACGATTTTAGGAGGACCGGGAAAGGAATGGCAGGAAGAGCACAAGGTTACTTTAGAACACCTTGGTTTAATAGGAGCCGGAACGCCTCTTAGTTATTCTAATGAATCTGGAAAGCCTCTGAAATTGAGCGGAGACAATGAAGAATTCTCCGGCATTTTCCAGGGGGCATACCTTATTGATGCTGGCGGCAGGGCTTACGTATCCGATAACACAGGTTTTATCGATGTAAGCAAAAGCCATGCCTATGCCAACGCACCCACAATCACAGGCATCGGAAAATATGGCTATACCGGCCAATACGGGATTTGGTCAAATAAGGCATATCAATTTATAGGCGTAAAAAATAATACGGAATTTAAATTCGAAGGCGAAGGAACACTGACCCAGGATTATAATTCCTATGTTCTCTCGCCCAAGAATTATATAGGGCAGCTATTTAACGGAGAATACTTATTGCCCGGTGATACTGTAGGCAGGTTAGAAGTTACATCTCATATTACTCAACAGCCGATAGAGAACGCAAAGATTATCAAAGAACCAAAAGATTTCAAGGTTTCTTTATCCACCACAGATTTTCGTAATCAGACTTGGCTCTCTTCAAGCTATTTTATGGCAAATGTAAATGGAGAAGGCCAAGGTATTATCAATCCTTCACCGATCAACACATTTAAAGAATATTTCTCCGAGCAGCAAGGCCAAGGCCGGGAAGGCAGGCCCGGAGGTTCTCCTTTTAGCGATGATGCAACTATCGCCGATGTTTTCTCTCTTACCAATGACATGGTTTTATACAATAATGGCAAACTCAAGATGGACTTCCCGTTAAATGGCTTTGTAACTGTTAACTTAATTAATGCACAATTGACTATTCCCGAAGGACAGCAGCTCGTAGGCACAAGGACAAATGTTTATAACGGCGAAATACCGGTAGTAGAAAAATTCAGGCTCAGGGCAGAAGGCAATAAGTTAATGTTTGATGACAAAGGCTCTGTGTTTGACGAGCAAGGCGCCGTGGCTGCAAAATACAAAGACCAGATTAAAGAAGAAGGATTGTTGTCCAGAGGGGCTATTCCACGAGAAGGAATCGATACATCAACAATAGATAATTTGAATAAAGCATTAAGCAACCCTGATATCAAAATCTCCGCTATCAGCGAATTCGGAGAATTAGTTTTAGAAAATAAACACGGCGTAAAGGAAATAGTAACCAGGTCTGGATATATCAGTAATCTGATACCGGGAATTGCAACTACGGACCTGGAGGGAAAGGTTCATAGAAATAGCGCTCACTGGTATTCGGCAGTCGGTTATTGGTTCGGTAAAAATATAGGAGGGACTTTCCTCAATATCGGTATTTTAGAACATCATCTTTTTGCCCAGGCAGCAGGTTTAGTGGGCATAGATTCATATAAAAACTGGGTAAAAAACGGTGCTTCTGACGTAAAAAATTTATGGACTAATAGATTAGGCACAAATTTTGAACAATACTATACAGTTTCTGGCGGCGAGATAGTTTTTAAGGGAGCTTTAAGCGCACTCGATGTTTGGGTTGGCGGTAAGCTTATAACTATTTCTGGAAAGTTATTATTAGGACAGTTAGCTAAGGCAGAAATAACGCAAATATTGCTTGCCCGCTTCCTCAGGGGCGGTATAAGCGCAGGTGTGTATAGCATAGCTGCTGCAGTATCTGATAAGATTGATTTTTCAGTTGGCACAGCATTTACTGCTTTTGCTTTTGGATTTGTAAGCGGCAGCATAACACCAAAAAGCGGAGGCAAATTCCTTGCTAAATTATTAGGTAAAGAAGTTGTCGACGGCTCCTCAGTGTTAAGCCAGGCACTGCAACATGCAAAATATACTTTAGGTTGGGCTGGCGCAGGCGCAGCAGCAAATACAATTTATTATCACCTTTCCACACCAAGTAACGAAAGAACTACTTCAGGATATGTAAATGCTTCCACCACAGGCGCGTTAATCGCTGGAATTGCACGCAATGCCTTGGTATTTGGGCCAACAATTGCAGGTAAAGCGTTAGGTGTAAATGTCCCCGCAACGTCATTTTTGAGTAGGTTAATTTATCATACAAAATACACCGCAATTTGGGGTGGCATAGGCGTAGGTGCTAATATTTTGATTAATGGTTTTAGTTTCGGCAATGTGCTTACAGGTTTTGGCATGGGCGCAGGCGCACGCTGGACAGGATTTTCAGTAGTGAAACATCCATTCTATTCTATGCTGGCTTCTACTGTTTTAGCAGACATAGATTATAATTTGACTACAGTAAAGAGAGATGGGAATGGCAATGTTCAGATTACTGGTTCTCTGTTTGGTAATCTTGGCAGCGCAAAAGGAATTGCAGGTATTTTGCTTAATCCCGGAAGAAATATAATTGCTGCAGCCGGCAATTTAAGGAATATCTTTGGTCTTTTAGATAATAATAGCTGGGCCAGAGATATTGATGATATCAGGATGGCAGAGGCATTTGAGGTTGGAAGGTATCTTACAAGCAATGTCGGCGGCTTAAGGGCAGGAGTAGGTGCATTCTTATTCTCATATGCCAGTGCATTCACGCAGGCTGCCAGCGGAAGTTATACTGTAAGAGCATTAACCAATCTGCCTCAAACAGTGGGTGAATTATTCGCATTTGCAAAACAGGCAAAAGAATTGCTCAAAGGTGTTAATGCAGGACAAGTCCCCGAAGCCGGCGCTACAGAATACGGAATGTTATTGGGAAGCCTTTTTGGCGCGATGGCTGGATTTAAGGCAAGAGCATCTGGTAGATCCCCATTTATGAACAAGGTGCATAATAGCGCTGCAAATTTAGTCGTGGCAAATACAGCTTTTAATATCATGATTCCTATTGTTATGGGCGGCAACCAGGGCGGATTGGATGAGATTCAGAAACAGATTACATCACTTGCCTATGGCATGGATAGTGTTGCACGCGGCGCCATTGGGCTTAGTTTTATATTCAATAGTTTTAAGTTGGCAGCCAATACACGCTTAGGCAAATGGGCTGGCTCAAGAAATATACAATTATATAAGGCGGTAGCCAGACAAGGAACTTTAGGTAAGATAGCAATACCTGTTGGCTTAATGGGCACTGGTGCAGGAATGTTTTATTTAGCAACACGCAGCGATGACCCTGGCATTTTTGAGAACATTCTCGCTGATACAGGCTTAGTTATTTTTGGCATTGGCTTAAGCTTAGGCACTAAAATAGCAAGCCACGCTGTTTGGTATAAATCATTACAGGCATACGGTACAAAAGGGATAACATCTAATAACTGGCTTGCAAAGAAAGCAGATTGGGCTTTTGGTAAGAAATCTGGTCAGTTAAAAGGTTGGCAGAAGTTTGGACAAGAAATGAAATATACTGCGATATACAGCACAATAGGCGCGGCTTCAGGTTTGGCCATCGGGCTTAAGAGGGGTGATGACATATGGACCGACATCATGGTGGGCGGATTAATTGGCGCGTTCGGCCTTAGGAATCTACCCTCTCTGGTAAAACTTGGCGCAAAAGCTACACTCACAGGTTTAGATTTAGTCTCTACAACTGCACTGTTCTATGGAATTAAAAAGATGACCTTTGATCCGCTTATCGGTTGGGCAGAGACAAGGCTAGATCCTAAGAAAAAGCAGTTTGATTTAGCAGATGCCACTAGGCCATACCTATTCAGAAAACATGATGTTTATGCAAAGAAAATGGATAATGGCGAACCAGTTATTGGCAGCAACGGCAGATATGTATACGAACGCGTTGGCGAAACAAGTGATTTGGTGGCTGCTCTATTATTGGGTGCAAGTATATTGGCGATAACCAAAGTCGCCAAGACTTCTATGCAGGTATACAAAGATGGAACGCTGCATGAGGCGGAGGGATTTTCGGGCGGAATTAAAATGGGCGCGAGAGATTATTGGACAAACGGTGCAACGTTTAAAGATATTATCGAGAGTTTCTTTAAGTTAGATTTGACAAAATCGGTTAAGCCTGGCCAGACAATGGATATGTTCCAGATACAAAAAATGCTGGCAAGGTATAGTGTGTCTATGAAGTTGGTTGGCGGCGGGGCATTGGTTAATATATTTGGCCATACAGGAAAATTAGACCAAACTCCTATCGGTGAATTATTGCAGTGGGGTGGAGTTGGTGCTATCGCATTAGGATTATTAGGTTTAACTTCCCTATATAAACAAGGCGTTATTAAACCGCAAGCAGGTTTAGTCCCTGTAGGTATGCTGGCTGGCGGTTACGCAGCTTATAAAATAGGAACATTGGATAAATTAAAAGGCACAAATGCCAGCACTTTACTTAAATGGGGCGGCGTTATCACAGCAGGATTCGGCGCATTCAGTTTGATTAACAGATTAGGCAGTGTCAGTTTGGCAGAAGTCCAGAAATTCGGAATAGAACATCCTTTTGCGGCATCAATGGTGATGATTGACGCCGGCAGTTTATTGCGCGATTGGGGTAATTCCAGTGGTAGATTCGGGCTTAACGGAGTGGCAATCGGTGGCTTAGATGTAGGTAAGTCTGTAAACATAGCGGGTTGGGCGTTAAATATTGTAGGCTGGGTAAATTTAGCTATGTCTGCAATAGGTGGCATTCCTGGATGGAAGGCAGATAGATATGTGGCACAACAGAGAAAAGCCGGCGTAGATTTTAAGACAATAAAAGATTCACCCGTATATAAATCTTTAGTAGAAAAACAAAAGTCTTCTGTATTGAATAAATTCTCCGGTAACGTCGCAGGATACAGCCTTGCAATTTACAAAGCAGCAGTTTGGGATTTTGCCTTAAGAGGCACAGTTGTGAATTTGCTGACAGTCATCGCTCCTCTGCAGGGCGTTATTGAAGGCACATCGTTCTTAACAAGGGAATATATAAGCCCTGCTGCTTACACTGATTTAGAAAAGTCTTTGTGGAATTACACACTGGGAGCTTTCTGGCGGCAAGACGAGGTTAATCCTCAGACCGGAGAAATTATTCCGGGAAGCGCCAGAAAATATCAAGACCTCCTTTATGATAAAGACGGAAAATCCTTGTGGCAAGGCGCAAGTTTTATGGAAAAATTGGCATTGGCAGCAAAGGTTGTAGGTCGCGCCTATTCCGCAGGTTTATTCGGCGTGGATGAAAAGACAGGTCTGGCAAAAATTTCTTCATGGGACGAAATGCCTAAGACAGTAAGTTCTGCCTGGGGTAAATTAGATATGACCAATGTTTACTTCTCAGCTGCCTTGGCTTTATTGCAGCCGATTGCTGAGCCGGTATTCTCCAATATTAAGGATATAGGTAATATTAAGAATGTTGGTTTGAAATTCCAGGCATTGGGCCAGGGAATGGAAAAGACTTTTGGCGCCAGGGCTTTATTTAAGACTTCGCCAAGGTCTGCGACAGCAGGAATTATAGGCGCCGAGCGTCTGACAAATTTACTGGTAACAGGCACTGTGGAAGAAACTGTTACAGAACAGTTAATCCAGATAGGCTTGAATTTCATTCCTCTTAACGCGATGTTCGGACCTATTGTCGGCCCTCAGATTAGCGAAATATTCCAGGAAATCTTAAGCCCTTACGGCGGAGCGGAAGGCGTACATGTATTTAGCCGCGGACAGGCAATTCGATATGCAGATTCTATGGTGAGCAAATTGATGAGGGCACAACAGAGGGCAAAAGAACAAGGTTTCCGTGCAAAAGACGGTACGTTCATCAGTTATAAAGATAGAGCACCAGGAACATTTTTAGGTAAGAGCGTAGACCAGTGGCAGGCTGTAATAGATGCTTATCAAAAGTCATTAACTGATCTCAAAGGATTGCAGCTTCGTACCCCAGAGAGCGTAATCGAAGCCATGAAGCCAATTATGCGATATAAAATAGACAACCTAGGGCAAAGAGGCAGAGAAACAATACAGAGAATGTTTGGTGTAAATATAGCGGGATCTAATGCCCAGCTTATAGTTGCAGGATTATACAGCTTAACAAATGAGACAGGTGCCAAAACAGGAGCACAAGTTCAAGCGGATGGAATACATGTCGATGCTGGTTGGAACTTCTCATTTAGGGAATTTGGCAATGGGAAGCTCTCCATCACACCCAATTTGGATGGCGAATACAATATAGGACACGGCGCCCACGAATTTATCCACTTAGCCACAGAATATATAGGAAGCGATACTTCAAAATTAAGCGGGAGCGTAACAGAAGCAGAATACAAAGCTTTGTTAAGTGCAATATCCAGCTCTCTGGATACGCCTCTTGCGCTTCTTAGTCTTAAACGTTCAGAGTGGAACATAAATGAAATGCTCACACAGTATTTCAGTTTACGTGAAACAACTAAATTTGCAGTGGCTCATCCGCAGAGGATAAAGTTTGACCCAGGTAGTCTTCGTATACAGAACCTCGGAGAGCGCACGCTCAACAACGAAAGCGATACTTTCTTAAGCCTTGCTCAGGAAATTAATGCCATGTCCCCAGAAGACCTTATCTCAGAAATAGCCGACTTTGTGCAATGGACAAACGGCGGCAGGATTGATTATACGGATGAACCGGCATCCGATCATGACAATGATCTTATCAGGGCAGCTATTAGCAAACAACAGCCCACTCTGATTAAAAAGATAACCAAGAATATAAAAGGCATCTGGCCGCAGGTTGCGAAGTTTGCCAAAGATAAAGGTGTTGAAATTTCACGCTTTGCCAAAGAGGATATCATAAAAGAAATATTAATTGCCAGCCCAGCAGATATTAAGAGAGGTGTTAGTACATTGATTGAGCCAATTGATCCTAGGAATTCAAGCAGAGGATATAGATTAATAGTTAGCCCAGAGTCAATGCGTGACGCAAGAACCAGCCAGTTTAATTTCGCGCACGATATTTTAGAGGTTATTTTAAGCACCAGCCCAACGACAAGCGGTTTATCAGGCGGTTTTTCGCAGGACGAAAGAAATATTTTGAATACCTACTTGGCAGCTCAGTTTATGGTAAACGCAAAAATAAATTCTACAAAAGATCTTGATGAGCGCTTACAAGGTTTAACAGGAGTCAATTTCGATAGCGTTAAGACAATGGCGTCTCAGCAGTTGGTCGATGCTATACGCGGTACTCATTATAAAGTCGATACCACAATGACGCCTCATCTAAATAGTTTCTTGGGCGTTTCTTCGCCTATAAATCAACAGACGGCTAATGTTGTCTCTTCTCCGATAGCTGCGTCAGCTGCTCCGGAATTATCGCAGCCACAATTTAATATTTCATCCAGCCCGATATCTGCGATATCAACGCAGACAGCGGCATGGCAGGGTAGAGGTGAAGCATTGGCTCTGGCCAGAGTTCCTTTATCAGAGATGTTGGATATCTATTCGGCAGGCAAACTTATTCAGGCGAAAGAAAGAATAGCCGCGTTGGCACCAGAATCTTCTTCGCCGGTGATTGAGCAAATGAATTCGGCTGCAGAAGTTCTCAGGAATACGAAAGTTATTTCCTACGACGGCAGAGTGTTGACGATTACGCCTAATCAAGACGTAAGAGCAGCAGATATTCAGGCATTGGTTAATGCTAATGTTGCTTCAGAAATACATATAATTGGCCCCAGCTCCAGCCCAGTTACTATTCAGACAATTGAAAGGCTGCATAGTGAATTAACCAATGCAACATATTCACCGCGTTATCTTGGTAATTCTCCCAAGACAGGCGAAGCCGTACACGAATTGGTTATAAATACATACAGGCAGCCGGAAATTTCTTCACCAATCGCGCAACAGTTGCAGCAAATGTCTATGCAACCCGCAGCATCTTCACCAGTAGGAAAGAATTGGGATGAGGTTTACGGTATTATAAAAGAGCACGAGGATTTATTCGGTGTTGATGGAACGTTTGATAGGTTAAAAAATTATGACTGGGTACAAGTTGCAGTGTCTTTAAAAGATATTTTTGATGCTAACCCGATGCTTAAGAGTATCGCAGACAGAGGCAGAAGAATCGCGTTGGTTGATGAATATGTCGAGTTGTTAAGAAAAGGAGATAAAAATCACAGGATAGTGATGGATATATTACCAGGGACTCATATACAAATTTTATTAGATGGTTCGCATAGGGCATTAGCAGCTTATAAATATTATGTAAAAGAGTTAAGAATGAATATAGAAGATGTGACGATGAATGCTTGGGTGCCGGTAGCACCTGAAGCAGCCAGTTCGCCGCTTACGCAAATCGGAGAAGTTAAGATACAGGAAATGAGTGTCAGTGCAATGAAACAAATGTTCATAACTCCAACCCGCGCGCCGCCTGCAATGCAGTCAGCTACAACTTCTTTGACAGCCTCATCTCCAATATTGCCAACAGTACTGCCTCTGGGTTATGAGAGAGTAAAAGATCCTACCACTGGGCTAGAAGCTCCTATCACCGGCCCGCAAGCCGTAGATTTCAAATATTTAACCAAACAATTTATTGGTAGAGTATTAAGGCCTTATTTAGCAGAGACTCTCAGATTAGTAATTGCACCTTTACGTTCCATGGATTTCACTAATCCAGATATAGATAAGATTGCCGAGATTTACGATAACTATCGCCGCAATGTAATTGATCCTCTGGATGAAATTCGCATGCAGATGACGTATGGCGCTATAGCAGGCACAGGCTTTGAAGAGTATGCTAGAGTCGCGCCGGTGGTTATAAATACGTTAACCAACGGACAGCCGGAATATGACACAATAGATATTATGAACAGGGGTTTTGGTCTTATTGCTTTATTTTTACAAACGATGAAAAGTAATCCAAAACTTGCAGAAAAATATTTGAGTAATGTTATAGGCGCCTTTGACCACGTAAGCAGCATAATCAGTATATTCGATAGCTGGTTGGCTCAACAGGATTCTATACAATTAGCCCAGAATGCCAAATCTCATCAGTTGATTGATGTTGATTTGGATTGGATTAGCCAGCGAATATCACAGGTTGCTGTTTCATCGCCGTTAGAGCTGCCGGAAGGTTATAAACTTTCCAAGACCATAAGCGGAGCAGAAGCCAGAAATCTCAGAGGTATGGCGAGGGAATTTGTTGATAAATTCATCAGGCCTTTTGTGGAAAAGACAGAAACGATTATCGGGCCTTTGCAGGTTACGGATTTAAAAACTCTTAATAAAACCAAACTCGCAGAGATTAAGAGAATTTATAACAGATATGATATTGAAGTAATGCGGCCTTTAGGGCTTTTACTGCATTCTCGCATGAGAGGCGCACAGTCCTTTAAAGGCGCAGTACAATTAGCAAAAGATATGCAGCTGCAGACTAATCTCATACCTGTCCAAGAATTACCAAACTACGAAAAAATCTATCCGTTGTGGAATGCTTTGACTTATGGAGGTCGTTGGGTAAACGTTGATATCGCTAATCGTGGATTTGGTTCTATTTATGGTTATTTAAGTTTGTTAGCGGGGGGAAGACGAGGTTTAGATAATGACAATTTACAGAATGTCATTGGCACATTTGATGAATTAAAAGGCATAATAAGAAAATTGGATTGGGAGTTATCTGTTGATAGAGATGAACAGCCTATTGATTTAGTCACAACAGAGAACAAGTTGTTCTTCGATTTAGCAGGATTCCAAGATGCAGCTTCTTCGCCGCTTAAGTCGCAAACCTTAACTAATATAGGTAACAGAAATATAGCCGGATATAATGCTGGTGCGCCTGGTGCCGGAACAGGTTTTGCTGCAGGCAGCAGAGGTTTTGGCTCAAACAATGTTGGTATTGGCGGCGGTATAGGCACAGGCAATGCCTTTAATAGAATGAGTTCTCCTTTGGGTGTTGGCAGCGCAAGCACAAGGAGAATTCCTGAAATTAAACTGCCAATGCCGGAAATGGCAATTGAAAAACAAGTAACCAAGCCAGCGTCTTCGCCTTTGGCCAATAGGCTGGCTACCGGCTTGGAAAATTTAAGAGACATACAGAATAATTTATTGGCTCCAGTTTCGCCGATACAAAATACAGCAGAATCTCAGCAGACACCTGTTTCAAGAGTTCCTGCTGTGCCTATATCCACATCATCTCCAGTGCAATTGCCTTTGCCAACACAGAATACGAATAGTTTTGTGATAAGCAATATTCCTGCGCTTCAACCCGCAGTTCTTAGTATCTCCTCACCTATTGCCCTTTCTGATCCTTTTGCAAGGCAAATAGGTGAACTTACTCCAGATCGTATGTCAAGGACTAACCTTGGCAACGATCATGGCGCACGCAGCCCTGGTGTGAGTTCGCCGCTTGTAAGTCTCTCTGCTTACAAGTGTGCTCTAGGATTAGAGAACTCCACTACAGCTAGGTATGTTTACGGCTATAATTTGGTTGGGTCTTCTAAGTTCTCTCTTGGAAAGAACTTAGGCCAAAATGCAGGCAATTTAATAGTTGTCAGCATTGGGGATGCTCAAGGTGTATACCTTATAAGTTTAGCGCAAGCTAACGTCAGAGCAGCAAATATAGGTATAAGGCCAAGGGCTTTAGGGTTAAGCATTATGAGTCTGCCCGTAATGGCGGCTGGTAGTGCACAAGCCCTAAGACAAGGCTTAACTGGATTAGAAAATCAGGTTCGGACATCTGGCTCTAGCCCGATAAAAGAGTCAGACAGAAATTCTGTTGTGTTAAAAAGCCACGGAATCTCAAGGTCCCCGAGTGCAACCTCAAACAGGCTCTCGGAATTCGTATTTTCTAGCCCTGTAACCAAAAATAATATAAGAACCCTCGCAGATTACAAGGACAATCTGAACGTCAGGGGTGTTTTTGTCTCTGCAACCGCAGATTACGCAGATTTAATACCGCAGATTACACAGATTTATTCCGCCTCCAGCCCGGTAACAATCTATGCTCAGGACTTTAGCCTTGAAGTGGGTGCTCATACAGGAAAGATAAATCTAGCACTTTTAAGAGAAATACGTGTCTTTGGTTCACTCCTTGGTCATAGCGAAACAAGGGCTGGTGTACCTATTTATAAAAAGGATGATACAGGTAAAGCAGTCTTACGTAGCCCAGAAGGTAAACCCGTTGTCGAACGCATACAAGAAGGCGATTCAGATAAATTAATTAATGAAAAACTAATGGCCGTACTTACCCCCGACGGCCTTGAGATAATACTCTGCTGTGGAGAACCCCTAGCTGTCAGAGAAGAAAGGAGACATTTAGATTATGTCTTAACTCAACTTGAACAGAATTTAAGGGGCATTAGACCAGAGGCCTTAAATTACTTAACAGCTATTGCCTATGAACCTATTTGGGCAATAAACACTGGTCTGACAGCAAATCCTCAGCAAGCTGAAGAAATAAGCTACGCAATCCGTAATTTTATAAGAAGGAGCTACAGCAGAGTATTATCTTTAGAATTAAAAATACTCTATGGTGGCAGCGTTAATCCTACCAATGCCCAAGAGCTATTATCCCAATCCAATATTGATGGTGCCTTAATTGGAGGCGCAAGTCTCAAGGCCGAGTCATTTACCAGTATTGCCAAAATCGCTGAAGTAATAGGTCCTGCGCCGATAACTCTTACTCAAGGAAGAAATTCTATTATTGCTGCTAACTGGAAGGCCGAACCTAAAGAAAGAAGAGATACATTAGAGGCGTTTGCCGCTTCTTTAACTGCAGCAAATCTTAGCGATACAAAGATAATTATGGCCTTACCTTATACTTTATTAGATAGAGGAGTACAGATATTCGGTTCCGCCTCCAGCCCGATAAGAGAATTAACAGTAGCGGATATTGCATTGGAATTGAGACGGCGCATATCCTTTAATTTACTAGCAGGTGAAGATACGCTTGGTTTAATTAAACAATTGGGAGATATGGAATTTACAACCAATACTGATTTCCTTATGGCCAGAGGCGTGCTTGCCGAATTGGTTTATTATAGAAATTTATTTAAAGAGAGAGGTAAGCTCACTAATGAACAGGCTAATTCAATTGTAGAACGTGCCAATGACGCTTTAAATGCCATACAAGAAAAACTAGATATTTTATTCCCGGAAAGATTTAGTATTAGAGAGTTAATGCGAAGAGGTTTGGGAATTAAATTTATTAGGCCAGGGACTGAAGAATGTGAACCATCAGGCGAAATATTAGAAAATGAGTTAAGAGAAAGATATAACAATTTCTATGGTAATGATGCAATGAGTTTCGAAGCCTACAAAGAAGATTACATGCGGGCAAGGAGATATATATTGAGACATATGGCTGAAAATGCCCTGGCCAGAAAGACTATCTTCATTGAACATAATGTCAGGTTAACATTGGAACAAATGGTTAGTTCCAGGATAAGATTTTTAGATGAAGGTGCTTTTAAGACAGTATTCTTGGTGGAAGTCGATGCTCTTATCAATGGAAAAATCACCACATACAAATTTGTAGTAAAGCCAATAAGACATAGCGTGGTAAGAAGGCAGGATTGGAAGTGGTCAAGTTTAAACAGAGAAGTCCTTAGGCATATGATACTTTCATCTCGGCCCACAGCCCTTAGGTCTGCCTCCTTGATTATAGAAAGAGAAAAAGGGCAGGAGGGTATGTGGACAGAGGCCTATATAAAGTTCCCCAGATTAGATAAGTTAATGCAGCCTCGAGCAGGAGAAGAACTTAAAGATAGAAAAGAACGATGGTTAAAACTATTTTACCACGCGGTTAAGGTTTATGCTTCCATTGTAAAAGAACTGCAAGGGTCAGAATTCATTTTAGATCCTACGCCGATGAACATATTAACAAACGAGTCAACAGATGAGGCAGTAATTATTGATTTTGGAAACGTCGAGCCATTTAATCTTGATATTTTTATTACAGCGCTCCTGGTTGGTTTGATCGGAGCCGGAGAGGGCTGTAGAGAAGCCAGCAACGGAGTAGAGGCTCAATACCCAGAATTAGAGTTCACAGTAACAAGAATGGATGTTGCCTTGGCTGTGTTAGAGGCATTTGGCAGAGAGTCATATCTTGAGGAGCTCACAAAAGGAAAAGAACTTGATAGTTTCAGGGCTGGAATGATTAGGGATTTAGAGTTATTGATGAAAGAAAATGAACGCTTGGATGTTATTAAGATTAGTTTGAAATTATTAGATGAGATGTTAAAGCGTATGCCGGAACAAGAAATCAGTCATCCGTATGTCGCACCTTCTTTACAATACATCCGAGACAATCGCGCAAGATTTGAAGGCGCGACTGCTTCCTCGCCGTTAGAGGTGTTTAGAAAGACACCGTTGGTCAGGAGTTTATTATTAGTTATAGTTTTGGCTATGGCTTTGAATAGCTGTAGGCAAATTGAGCATAAGGCAACTATGCCTCAGCCATCGCAGCCGACATTCTTTGAGAACCCCACAGATTTGCGCGCAGAGGTGCGTGGATTTACGGATGAGAAACAATTTATAGGATCCCAAAATTACGATACATTAATAAGCGTTTTAACTGAAAATGGTTTGGCTGAATTCGTCGATTTTGAAGAAAGAGAAGGTAAATTATACATCAGATTATTAATCGGCGAGCACGAACAGGATGCAAAGAAATTGGACGAATTATTAGACCGGCAGATATCCAAGATATCCTTCTCCGCAGTTCCTTCTGATATCCAAGAATGGACCAAGACCCTGACATACAAAGAATTAGAGAGATTTGTGGCGGCAACAGGTGCATCACAAGAATTTATGCACTTGGCCGAGTCGATGAATTATATCGAATCCGCCTTCAGGCAATTCCAGCTGGATAAATGGGGAAGGATTTTGGTCGTGACTTCCTATAGAGGCGCCCTGGGGACAACCCAGGTTGTACCGCATTACGCTGTAGACCATATGGTGAATATGTTGTTTGACATATTATTAAGGGTAGGTTCGCTTGCGGGCGAAGAAGAGACAGATAGAGGATATATAGGTAATCAGGTTATCGCAGATTTAATAAAATTGTACAATAATACGGGCAATAAACAAAAGGCGATGAGAAGAATAAATAGCAGGATAATTGATGACAAAAATCTTGTGGGAGTAAATCTCTATTATGTCTTGGCTGCGGCTTGGTTAAAGGCAGGTGCTGAAGAAAAAGCAGCAATAGAAAAGATGTTGGAGAATATTCCCGAAGGGCTTGTAAGGGCCAATCCCAATACAGGATTTAGCCCGGCCAGTTTCGCAGAAGCAATAGCAATGATCCCGAGAGATATACAAAGAATGAAGGTATTCAGGGATAATATCGGCAGAGATATTGTAGAAATGATTTATAATAACCATACACTGGATAATAAACAGAAAAAAGCCGCTCTCCAGGAATACATTGCCGGTACCAAAAAGGCAAAGAAACAAGAAAGAAGAACCGGCAGAATCGAAACCGATAAATTATATAACCAGAGAATCGGCTACAGCTATTTGTGGTATCTCTGGGACAGGTATAGCAGGAAAGTCTTGGTTGGTTCTCAGTTAACCGACAAGACTTTGGATTATGCCAGCCTGCACGGCAATGGATTTGACGTGGCTTTGGCCACTATCGCCGCGTACAACTGCGGCACCACAAATGTGGACAGGGCGATTGCGAGATTCAACGGAAACATAGAATGGACCAAGAATATCAAGACTGAAAAAGGAAAGAGGCTCGCCGAGCCTATTAACTATATGAGGAAACGTCTGGAGTTTCTGGCATTATATAAAGGTATTGTCAATGCAGAACAAGATAAGTTGCGTTATGAGCTTTTAACGGAACGTAATTCCAGATTAGAAATCGTAGGCAGAAAGAGAGTTTATTTCAGGCTTATTGAACACGACAATCCGCGTGAAAGCCAGGTTTTTGACTAT
The DNA here is from genome assembly GCA_028711115.1 of Candidatus Omnitrophota bacterium. Classification (GTDB taxonomy): domain Bacteria; phylum Omnitrophota; class Gorgyraeia; order Velamenicoccales; family JABMQK01; genus JAQTSV01. The sequence goes on along the minus strand of JAQTSV010000001.1, from coordinate 15,406 downwards.
AAACTGGCTTCTTTATTGGCTTTCTTCCTAAGCGAAGGTTATGTCGAGAAATACCTCTATGGTTATGGTGCAAGCGATTGGGTATTACCTATCTTTGATCAGAATGTTTCACCAGACACATACAGGCTGCTTGCCCAGGAGGCATTGAATATAAGAAATAATCCGGAACAATATGCTTACAGGAATGAAAAATTAAATGAACTCACCGCGCATTTACAAGAAAGAGGATATTTGTTAAACGGCGAACTAATTTCTGAATTGGTAAAAAGAGAAATAGAAAAGTCTCATAGTGAATATACACAATCGCAGGAAACAATACAACAGGCAGAACGTCAGGCAAGGCATAGAATGATGATGACAATAGGCGAGAGGATAGCTGAGTTCTTTGCAGCGGGAGCACTTGTTATCTTAGGATTGTATTCTGCTTACAGGCTTTATGCGCGCAAGCGGGAAATAAGGTTAAAAATCCCTGGCGACGGTCATATAAGATACAGACTATATTCAGGCTTGAGCCGCTTGGAAATTTTCAGGGCAAAGTTAACGGCAAAAGTTTTGGGAGAAACAAAATTTGTGCAAAGGGCAATACATGGAAACTTTGAGAAAAGGCAAGGTGCAGTAACGCACTTGGCAGTTATCACGCTGGTTTCTATTATAGGTATAGTGAAAGTTGTTTTAGGAATTATTAGAGTAGCATCCAAAGTTGTTATCAAAATGTCTGGCAGGAATAATAGAAGAAATGCCAGAAGCACGGGATTCACAGGCAGAGGAAGATCTTCTTCGCCGATTACTGTAAATTCCGTTACGTCTTTAAGCGAAAGAGTTTTGACAATAGATGAGCAGTTTAACATAAATCACAGCCCTGTAATTGCTTCTTTAGCCCAGACACTTCGCACAGGATTGGCGCCAACTCCGATTATGGCGGCTGGCTCATCGCCCATCCTGAAACAGGAGCCAGGTCGTCAGACAAATATAGACACGTCAATATCCTCACCCGTAATTATCAATAATAATAATTTAACAGATAGATTTTATTCACAGGTTGCTTTGAGGCCTACCGTGGCAGGTGCTTTCAGAGCAACATATAAAAATCCAAGTGCTGCTGGCAATACCCCCTCCAGCAGCACTATGGATGTGAAAGAGACAAGAACCAGCTCCAGCCCATCAAATATGAAGAAACAGGTAATAGAGGCAGCTGATACATTATGGAGAAGGTGGAACTTGCAGAGAAAACTAAATTTTGTAAACGGATTCCTGCTTAGCGCAGCGCTTACCGGAGTAGACGAGGAAGTTGCCAATTTAGAAGTAGTGACTCAAGGTCGAATATCAGCTATGGAGATAATGAATAGATTGGCATATTTAAGCAAGAAAGATCAACCATTGCAACGTGAATTAAAAAGAACATCCCGGGCTTCGTCCCCGATCAGATATAGAATTATAAATAATGAACAAACCAGCTCCTCGCCTACCGTGGCAGGTGCAGAGGAGCAAACTTATCCAGAGAAATTGGCTGTTGGCAATACCCCCTCCAGCAGCCCTCTGGATTTAGTAAGTATGAATGCGCAGTTCATAAACCGCATTATTGAGTTCTTGGTGGCTGGATCAAATCCTGAATCCACGCTCGCAATTACCCATGTCGGCAATACCGAATCAAAGATTCATGAGAAAATGGCTGAAGGTATAGACCCGTTATATTACAGCGAAATAATTGACAGAAGGATTGCCCTTAATTCCATAAGCGCAGGCACAAATTATCCGCGCCAAGATGAAACAAGAAAAGGAACATTTGCCTATCATTCACAGGCCGGTTTAGTGGAAGGCCAGGCCCAGGTAACAATGTTAGAAGCCGGCGATATTTTCGTTGTCACAGGCGGCGCTTTTGGCGTATGCCACTATCAGACATTCAGGCAGATAGTGTCCGATATGTTCCAGGCAAAAAGACGCACCATAATATTTGTTCCTATGGAAGCCACCAATGAATTCTACACATTAAGAGAAGCCAGCCGCCGCGCTTATATCGAAGAATTACAAAGATACCGCAATTTAAATTTTGAAGTTTATGATTTTGTAAACAATGAAATTATCCGTAGTTTAGATTCTAAAGATACTCCGCAAACAATAGTGGTATTTACAAAAACATCAGATGAGGCAATACAATGGCTTAATCGTATAAATGAATATGATGATGTCAACAAGGCGATTGTGTGGCTTGTGTTTAAAGCTATATTATCCGGATATAGAATTTCTTCGTCACCTATCTCATCCTACCGTGGCAGGAAGGAAGTAGAGATAGGTATACAAACCAATCCAGAGGCTTGGCAGAGAAACAGCACCACCCCCGCTGTTGCTGGGTCTCTGGATGGGGTTGGAATTTCCTCTAGCCCGATACAAAAACGGTTTATATTCACAGGAGAAATAATAGAAACGAATAATCCTCTTGCTACTGTAGGGTCAAAAGCATATGCGCCTGGAACATGGGTTTTAGGCGATAACAGGATGGTGAAATGGTTTGAAAATCAGCTCTTAGTTAATGTAGAAGGAGATGCATTTAGCGAACAGTTAGTCCGCAGCCAACTCCAAAACGCACATCCTCAAACAAAGCATTTGAGCCCCAGGGCACTTGCTGTTGCTGACTATAGCGATACTATTGTAAGGATGCCGGATGGTTCACCAATACCAGCATTTGAAACAGCACTTGCTGAATTGATCGGTGGAGAATTAAGTGACCGTGCCCTCATTGCAAAGTGCGGAGAAGCTTTTGAGCAGTCAAAAGGCTTGCCATTGAATGATAAAGTAAGAGGCTGGACAACTCCTTTAAGCGGTCTGTTAGAATTAAGGCATATTGAAGAAGTAATCAGAAAGTTTAGCCTTGAATTGAATCCTAACGTGATCACGGCTGGTATGATTATGCGAGAAAGGGCGAGAGAATTAAAATTATTAAAAAGACATGAAACATTTGTTTTCGATATCGCCACAGGAATTATTGCTCAAGTCATTGAGGTTTCATTTGATCTATTGGGAATAAATGACAGATTGGCTAAAGCAAATTTAGAATTAGGCCAGATACACACGGTAAGATTAGTTATGCAAGAAGAACGCATTGAGAGAGAATCCTCCAGCCCGATTGCTGCGTTTAATATGACTAAACAAGATTTGAGCCAAATTGCCGGCATTGGCAATGTCAGTCAGACAAGGGCGGTGAAGGAGGCAGGCCTGTCAGCCGAAAAGACAGGAATTTCCAGCAGCCCGATATCCGATGACAATACAACAGATTCAACAAAGACTACGCCTAAATCTTCAGTTTTATCTTCTCATAAATTAGCGCTACGAATCTTTTTCGTAATTATTTTAGTATTACTTCCTCTTACTAGTAATTTAACCCCAGCTTTGGTTATGGAATTGTTAATTGCGTTATTCAGTGAACATCCGGCAATACTCTTGGCTGCAATTTCGACTTTAGCTACATTGATATTAAAGTTAGTTTCCAAGATTCCCGCCATAAAGAACGCTCCTTCCATAAAGAATACCAAACTCGGCACAATATTATCTTCCGGCTATGTTGTGGCATTCTTATTGACACTCGTCATTATTTCTACATATTTATTTACAATGATTCCTGCTTTGAATGTTGCGGGCTGGGGAATTTCGCCATTATTAGTGCCACTTGTATATACAGCAATATACTCTTTTGTTGGTTTAATTATTGCCTGGTCATTATTCCACAATGTAGTGAGCGTAAGAAGGCTGGCAAAAGGTAAAGTCGCCTATATAACCAATAGTCTTAAGAAAAGATTAGGCTTTAAACCCAATTTCACGCCTGCCGAATACTGGGCTTTTGGCAGAATACGCAGAGATTTAAGAAATCAGAACAGGCATTCTATAATTGATTATTTTAAACCTAGGAAAGTTTTGGCTTCCTACGAGACCTACATCTGGATGGCCATATCTGCCTTCGTGATAGTGACTGTTCCTGCGATAAACATAACATTTACAGCTATAATCCTGGGATTATTTATGAGCGTGTTCGGCGGATATCTAGTTTCAGTATTCTGGAACTTCTTTATGGACAGGCAGGAGGCAAATACCAAGGCAGGCGACATCGCCGTAGAATACACCAAGGCAAAAGCCGCGTTGCCATACGACCATAATCTTCTCAATGCAACACTTTATCAAAAGATAAAAGACGAAGCGGAGGCTTATGATCAGCTCGTAAAGTCAGGAGTTAAGATAAGGGGCGCAGGAAGAGAAAAATTTATCATCAATAACCCAGTCTTATCGGGTTACATCGGATTGTATTTTGCAAGAATCTTAATCGCGGCAATAGGCGTAGGGTTTGCCGGTATATTAGGCAGCGTATTAGGATTTTACGTAAAAGAATCTTTGATTGCCTGGATGCATTTAAGCCAGGAGAATTTAACTTTATTAAGCAATTTAGGCATACAGCATACACAAGGGCAAATTTTAAGAGTGCTGCTTATTGTTTTAGGTTATATGGTAATCGGCATTCCTGCCAAATATGCTATGGCCAAACAAATGGTAGGCGGCTTCAGTATGAAGCTAACGGATATCTACATAGCCCTTACCAGGGAATATAAAGACGCGGCAGAAAAACAGAAAGTATTGGATACAATAAAGAATTTATACGAGCTGGGTTTAATCAAGTCCAGGTTTAAGCCGGCATTAATTAAGGCTATACGCACTAAATTATTAGAGGAACTCAATGAATTAAATGAAAATAAAGATGAGCCGATTGTAATTAAGATGAAATCAAAGGACGCGCAAAGAAAGGCAAGGTTTGCATATAAGACAAAGCCGATGATTATTACATTCGCCAATTTAGCCACATTCGCCCTGCCATTATTAGCTGCAAAGGCCTGGGTTATTTCTCCTGTGTTGGGAATCATAGTTTTAGCCATACCTGTAATTGCAGGCTTGGCATTTATTTTAGGAAATTATGCGAAGATAAAATTATTCACAAAAAATATTTATTTAAAGATTTATTTGCACTTTGCCGGCCAGTCATGGAGGAGCTTCGGCGGAATGTATATAATCGGAACGGAAATCAGCGCCATTACAAACAGCGCAGATTATCTTGTGGAAATTCCTGAAGTCGGCCAATTTTTTGAGCCCATAAGTAACATCGCCCACGCATTCGAAGGCGGCAAGAATACGCTGCAGGGAGCTGCCGATACAGCCGTACAAGGTTCTATCATAGGAATTGGTAATGAAGTTATCGGTTCTTTTGAAGGATTATACGGATTGGCCACAGGCATGAATCCAGTTGCCAGCCAGGGAATATTCAGCCAGGGGATTTATAGTTTGCTTGGCGGCGAAGGCGATATAAGAGACATCCAGTCGGCGCAGCACGAAGGTATCACTTTAGAGGAAGCAAGGATTAAGAGAATGAAGAAGGTTATTGAATTTGATCTTCAGTCTGCGCAGGCAGAAGAAACCACATCTGGTAAAGCTGATGCAAAGATATTGGATATGGAAATGCAGATTGAACGCCTGAAGGCAGAGTTAGGCATTGCAGAACAAGAACGTATTTCTAAAGAATTGGATAAAGAAAAAGCGCGGTTAGAGAAATTGCAGAATGAAACCAATCCGCAGCTGAACGTAGGTGAAATACTGACTATGTTGCGCGCATTAGGCGACGCTAAGCCGCAAGACAAAGATATGAAAAAAGGACTTGATGCTTTTAGAAAGAGACATAACTATACCGCCACCTCAGCAGAACCTACATCCGCAGAAATAAAGGAATTAATCAAGGAATTATTAGAATTGGTTAATGAGAAGATAGTTATTGCCAAGGCAAGAATAGAAATAAATAAAGCTGCCATAAATCATATTCCGGAGACAGAAGAATACATAAGATTAATAACAAAAGTTGATGTTACGCCGGAAGAAAAACAGAGAATTCATGAGCTGGAGGTTAAATTAAAAGGCTATCTAGCAGATAAAAATAAAGCAAACACCGATGTTAGCAACTTAGAAAGCAAAGTTAGAGAGATGGTTAATAATAACCGCAGCAACAGAGAAACATTGGATGTTTCAGAGCCACAGCAAAACGAGCCAGCAGATGATGCCAGCAGGCAAATAGCAGAAAAGAAGAAGTTTATTAGCGATAAGGAGAAAGAATTAACGCAATTAAACAAGACTGTTGTTAATCCGCAGGATAGCGAAGCGTTAAAACAAAAACTAGATAAAGTAAATAAATTAAACGCAGAAATTTCCCAGGCAAGAACCCAGCTAAGGAATATGCAGTCCGAATATCTTATAGAGAGAATTAAGCAGCCGGAAGTCGAAAGAGAATATCTTGTCGCGGCATTAAGAAGCATCGGCGTATTAGAGCAATCGCAGGATAAGATGCAGCAGTTTATAAGGATGATTCAGGGCGGTATGGATTTATCCGGTGTTGAGTTATTCAGCGATAAGGAAATCCGGGACGCGCTGCTTATTTTAACAAGGGCATTTAATATTCCCGAAGGCGATAACAACGGCATCGAAATAGGCAAGAAGACAAAAGAACAGATATTACACATTTTAGTTTTACAGTTAAAGATTGCGCAAGGCAAAGCTGAAGAAACAGTGAAAGATAAGGTAGAATTAGAAGGCATTAAATACGCAATTTCCCGGGCTGTCGCAGAAGATAGGAATAAACAGTTGAGAGACTTAACTCTTTCAGAGCTTATTTCGCGCATAAGGGAAGGTCAGGGTTTACCTACGAAGGAGTTATTGAATAAGATTGAACAGGCAAGAGATCTTAGCGATTATTTGGAATATGTAATTAGCGTATTAAATATCGTTTCCGCTGCCAAAGATTATGACTATCAGGTTGATGTTGATATACTTATAAATACTTTAGAAAAATATTCACAGGAATTTTCCGCATTCGAAGTAGACAGAATTAATGCCCATCTGGGATATTTGAAGAGCAAGGAAGTGGGCATACAAGTTGTCATAGAGGCATTGAATGAATTATTAAGCAATAACCGAGATGTCCTGCAGGGGTTAGATAATGAGTTCCAGGGTAAAGATAATAAAGAGAAAGACCAAACACAAGAAGCGCGCAAGAAATTATCAGATGAGCAGGAAGCTATCCGTAAAGAATTAACTGAGATAAGGAGAGCAATAGAAGATATAAGGCAAAGCAAGTATAGCGAAGGCGAAAGAGAAAAGAAATTAGCCGAATTAGTGGCTAAATATAAAATACAGGAACAAAAGGAGCGCGAATTATCCGTAAGCTCGGCCAGGTCCACAATGTACGGCTTGGATGCAATAGATTTAGGCATAGGCGACGTTGATTCTCGTGTTTCCAGAATTTATAACTTGTTAATAGTCCTTGGCGTTGCTCAGGCAAGAGAAAACTTTGGTTATCCACAATTAGATAATGTGTTTACTGGCAAGATGAGAGACATAATCAGCGAGCTGCAAAAGAATTTAGGTATAGATGTTACAGGCAGATGGAATGAGCAGACAGCAAAGAAAGTCGAAGAGAAACTTGCCGAAAAAGAAATGGCGGTATTCTATAGAAAATTTTTGGATATATTAGGTTATAAAGTAATAGATAACCAAGGTTACGACGCAAACAAAGACAACAGCTTAATCGCATATTTAGAAAATACCAAAGCGCTTATCCAGCGGTTCCAAAAAGAAAATGGGCTGCCTATAACAGGCGAATGGAACGAAAATACAGCCAATTATTTATATGGTGTGCTACAGGCAAAGACAGATGCTAATTGGAATACCCAGCAGTCAGAAGAAGTTGCGGTCAGCGGAAATTATTCACAATCTTGGAATGATTTAGACGCCATATTCCCGATTTCAGGCAGCGACATAGAGAATAACATAATTGCCAGATACGGATTCAGGCAGCGCCCGGCGGGAAGCAAGCTGGAGAATTTCCACGAAGGTATTGATATCAGAGCCAGCGAAGGCACGGATGTCTACGCCGCAGCAGAAGGAACAGTTTCATTTGTGGGCAATTTAGATGGATATGGTTTTACAGTAAAGATTGATCATGGTAACGGCATAGTAACTGTTTATGCGCACTTGTCAAATGCCGCAGAAGGAGTTGTGGAAGGCAAAAAAGTCACCAAAGGTGAAATAATCGCCAAGAGCGGAAGGACAGGCAACGCAGCCCTAACCGAGGCGCACTTGCATTTTGAAGTCAGGTTTGGCGGCAGAGCAGTCAATCCTTTAAGATTAGGATTATACACCAACTTAGATAAGGAAAATAAAGCCCAGAGAAAGATACAGGACGAAAGAGCACAATTAGACGCATACGAGCGTTTAAGACAACAGCTTGTGGATATAATGAGCGAACGAGAACGAGACGCAAGCCCTCAAGCCGCAACATTACAAGACGCGCTGGCGATTTTAAATAACGGAGAATTCGAAAAAGAATATCGCGCTCAGCATCCAGAAGTCGATAGAGCATTAAAGGCATTTGAAGAAAGATTGGCTAAATTAGATGAAAAAGGCTGGAAGGTATTATTAAAGAAACTTCAGGAAAATCATTTTAATGTGTCGGCGTTTCTGCAGCACAGTGATGCAAATAACAGAGGATTCTTAGGCGGATTAGTCGCTTCTATCACAGCCACGCCCGGCGAGGCCTGGAATACACTGAGCGGTGTTTTCGCCAAAGACGGCAAAGAATCTAAAGAGATGGATGACGTCATATTTAATTATTTTAACGCCCTGCTCACATTGGAACGCGCAAAATTAGAAAAAGAACAAGAGATCAAGCTGGCTTACTTAGACTTATTGGCTGCTACAGTAAGAGTAAGGTTATTCGAAGGCGGAGAAATACCGCAGGAATTAAAAGATATTTGGCAGGCACAAGGCCTTACATATAATACTTATGAACCGCGCTATGCAAATATTCCTAATGAATTGCTCTCTAATTGGCAGGACGCACAACAGGCGCTGCAGACAGCAAGAGAAAATTATCAGCAAGTTACAGGGACAAAAACTATTCCCATAGCCATAGATGATTTAGCGACAAACAGCATGGAAGAGTTGAGAGAAATTTTAGGCGCCGCATATTATAGCGCAAGCATTGATAGAGATGTGTTGGCTGGCTCAGAAAATAGACTAAACAATAGAATGCAGCGAAACTTTGTGGAAAGAATTATATCGGGCGTTGGCAATATAGAATTGCAGACAGGTTTGATGGCGCAGTTAAGAGAAGGCAGAGGCGGAGATTTGGATTTGGTAAAAGGTTCTGTTGGCGCAGGCATAACTTTATTCAATACAGAGAACGGGCTCCGCGACGAAAGAACAAAAGCCATATTTGAATACATCAATGCACAGATACAGCAATTAGAGAATATGGCGCTGACAAACAGAGATGAAATTAGCTCACTCTTAATAAGCAAATTAAACTTTGACAAAGATATTGAAATTCTAAGGCAATATAATCAGCCGGTTGCTTCTGTGCAGGAAACAAACAGAGAAACACAGACAACTTCACAAGAGCCAACGGTTGCAAAAGAAACAGAGTCTAAGAAACCGGAAAATACAACCACGGAAGTTACCGCAAAGCCTGAAGAAAATCAGCCGCAAGATGCAAAGATGGTTGAGTTTGAAGGCAAAGTTAGCGAATGGACAAAGAGGATTGAACAAATTCAGAAAGACGATGATAAGACTTTGGCGCAGAAGGCTCAAGATATAACCGTTATTATTACCGAAGCCGAACAATACGAGAGCGAGTTTAATGTTGCCGGAAAGGAATTATTATACGGTAAATTTAAAGCTGAAATAGATAAGCTTAGGGCAATGCTGCAAGATGAATTCTCCGCGAATATGCCGAAGTGGCTGGAGCGTATCGAGAAGATCCAAACAAGCCATAAGACTGCGGAAGAAAAGGCAAAAGAAATAGCAGCCATAATCGCCGAAGCCAATAGTTATGAAATTTTCTTCAAGGTTAAATGGAACGGTGCATTATCAGATAGGTTTAATACCGAGATAGAAGTGCTCACAAAATATATAGCATTGGCTGACAGGCAGAGAGAAGACTGGTTCAAGCGTTATCTGGCAGCGATGCTAATGGGTAAACAGGTAAACGCTCCGCCCACAAACTCTGATGAAGCCGCAGCACTTCCCGTCTCAAGCCAGGAAGCTGAAACATTCCTGCGCTCTTTCACAGGTTTTACAAATCCAGAAGATATAATAAATATTGTCCAACCCACACTACCGCAAACAAGCGATGAAACATTGCAGAGAATTATCGCAGAAGCCATAAGAGAGAATATATCGACACTTGATATTCATAGAGCAGTTTCCGACATAGCCCACATTGATTTAGAATTAGCCAGGAAGCGCGGCATAAAAGTCGACGCAGGTTATTTCATTGGATTAGTTACTTTGAGAGTGGAAATTGAGACACTGTCAAAAGGTGAAATCTCCAGAAGCGAATATCAGGTCCTTTGGGAAGGATTAAAGACAATTATTGACGCGCAAATAATCGCTTACCAGGCAACAGCCGCATACATAAATTATTTGGCGGCATTGGCAGATTACCAGACACTAAGAGAGCTCGGCGATAATATGGCGCCTTCACAGAGATTGCGTTTAGCAGAATTAGAAAGAGAATTGAATACAAGCAGAATATATCTACCCGAAACAATGAGGGGCAGTGAAGAGTTGAGAAACAAAGAAATAGATAGAGTCGATTACGAAAAACTCGTCAATCTTTTAGATAAATCTGAAAGTAAAATAAATCTTAACGCCTTAGCCGAACAGATAAACATAAGGATCTTATACCAGACAGTAGAGGCAATAAGAGACAATAAGACTCCTTGGGTTTTACAAGGCGGTTCTGACTGGTCAAGCCTGGCGGTTATGGGTGGTCTGCCATTGGTAAGCAAATTCTTAAGCTGGATAATAGGTCCGGATAAAGATGCCATAAAGAAAGCTTTGGGCGATTTGACAAAAGAACTGGAAATTGCCCAGAGAGATTATCGCGATGTTCAGGATATCCAGCAGCAGTATGAACAGGCGCAGCATACCTGGGAAGTTTTAAGGAAGCAATTAGCTAAAGCAGCGCAAGGCTCTGAAGAAAGAACTCAATTATTATTGGGGTTAGATAAAGTTTCACGCGATATCGCTATGTTGAAATTAAAAGCATATTATCAAAATATTGAATTGCCGGCGATAGAGCCAATAGTGCAGACAGATATGGGCGAGCTCAACATAGATACAAAAGTCGCTACAGGCGCTTCAGTTATTGACGCTGTAAGATTCAGCTATCAGAACGGCGCAAAGACAGAAATTGTAACACTGCTTACACAGGAAGGACGTCTCATCGAAGTCAGGACAAATTATACAGCCAATGGAACAGTGGCGCACTATATCAGTTCAGAAAATTTATACAGGCAGTCAAGCAGGGTAGAAATTAGCGGTAATCCCAACGGCATATTTAACAGGGCCTGGCAGAGCATAAGAGCTGTTTCCGAAACCAATATACCCCTTAACGCCATAGGCAATGATGAAATAAGATTAGATTCATCCGTGACTCTTACCAAATTAGCTGAAAAAGAAGTTGCATATTCAGCTAACGTGGGCACGGTCTATCGTTTGACCTCCCAAGGCGGAAGCAGGGTTGAATTGCCAGTTTATATGATTATAGACCAGAACGGCAAGACAACATACTACATTGATTTAGATTACAATAACAAGAAATTTGGTTTGAATACGGGCCTGCGCATAATTCCAGTAACTCAAGGCAGCCAGACAAAATATGAAGTAACAGGATTGGCCGGCGGCAACGTAATATTCCATGATACGGCAGATTCCTACACAGGTGATTTGCAATTCTTCTACGAAGACACAAGAGCAGGCGTATATACAAAATTTATGTTGGGACAGACCTGGCGTATGAATTTCGCCTTTGACAGGAATTGGGAGACAGGTATAGACAACAGCCAGGCAGGAGTTGAATATAGGGTAGCCAAGAAGTATTTCGTAGGTGTTGGTTTGGATATGGAATTCAAGGATGAAGATTTTAAACCTACAGACGGCGCACAAGGCTTTAGCTTTGGTTCGGATAATTACAGGGTAAGGCCATACGTCAGATTCACTTTGGAAGAAAATTTAGGAATGCCGCAGGTTGTAATCGAATCTTTATTCTCAGGCGCCGAAGATTATGAATTGAAAGCAGGATTGAGAAAGAAAATCGCAGAGCAGTGGATGTTGGGATTAAATGGCGATGTGGATGTGCAAAACGGCAGCGTCATCGATTATAACGCAACGCTTAGATTAACAAAGAGCCCGAAGGACAGTAATTCATCCTACGGTATAGATACAAGAGTGGACCGCAGCGGTTGGGAGAATACAGGCCTAGATTGGACACAGAGGCACATAACTGAAAATTCAGATTTATCACTCAGGGCCGGAGTGACGAGAAACGACGCGGATAATGATAATGACGTTTTTGATCATCCCAATGCAAGCGGCGTAATGAGCTGGTTATGGAAAATAGGCAAAGGAGTTGTGCTGGATACAAGAGCCTACGGGCAACGCGGGCTTGTGGGCGTAAGCGCAGGATTTAATTTCAGCGGCTCTGCGCAGACTTCATCTTTCGGCTACGGTTCGGGCTTGTATCGTGGTAGTGCAGTTAACACTTCTTTATCCGGAGTCAATGTAGGCGATTATTTAACAGCCCAGAGTTCGATGGCAAGAGTAGACACCATAGACATCTATGGCAGAAAGGTAGCAAAAGATAGTTTTGCAAAGATGGCCCAAGAAGAAAATCCACAGCTTGTCCAGGATGTAAATAATTTACTTTCTCAAGGAGCAGGCATAACATTGGATTTGAATAATTCCACACACCAGCAATTCCTCACCGCTTTAGATAACGAAGAACATAAAAATCCTGGCTCAGTAGAATTCTATAGCCAGATAGTCGGCAAGCTCAGAGATGTAAGAGGCAGGAATTTAGATTTGATAGATCCTCATTTTAATACAGAAGATTGGCGCATATTGGAACTTTTGTTCGAACTGACCCAGCATCCAGTTGGCTGGGATTATAGATATATTGATAAAGATAAGATAGGACAATTCCACAATGTTCCGGAGGATGCTCCAGATGACAGATTTGATCTTACAATGAGCGAAGAAGAATTTGTTTCCTGGCACAACAAAGAAACAGCCAAGACGACTAGGTTAAACGACGCACAACAAGTATCGCAAGTGCTTGAACACCTGAATGGCTACTTAGACACGCTCAGCATTAGAAATCCCAATGCCCGGGAAGATTTTATTAATCAGCTAATCAATAATCCGCAGGATGCTTTAAAGATTATGGCGATAATTTCTGAATTGGCGTTGGCAGGCAACAATCACGACAGGGGTAGGGGTAGCCTTGACGATGTCTATGATGAGATTGTAGATATATTATTTGATACGCCGGAATTCATGACGTTCTATTTTGTAAACGGATTCGGCTATAGCAGATCAGAGTGGGATTTTATGTACAGCAAGGCCTGGTATATTGCTAATAATTATGAGGGCGAACCCGCAGCACAAGTCGCTGACTATATGGATGATTTAGAGTTAGTAATTGATTTGGCTGATCAGTTGTGGCAGGCATATTCTGAACAGGGCCAGTCTTTCTTAGAGGCCTGGCAGTCGATGTTCCTGCCGATTCCCAACGTATCGATTTATAATCCTAGCGTAGAGCAGATGTGGCAGTATGAGACTACATATGTATTAATTTTATACGAGCTCACCGGCGATCCTAACTGGGAAACTTTAATAGCTCCGCGTTTTATATCGTTAATCCCCTGGGCTTACGATTTATGGAGATATACTTATGATTACACAAATAGCTTGCCTCTTGATCCAGAGGCCACTCCAGATTATTGGGAAGTAGCAGATGCATTTCATAATATATTCGGAATCTGGGTGATAAACCAGCCGTATTCAGACACAAGATTGCGCGGATGGTTATTCGAATTCACAGGAGATGAAAGCAGAACCTTAACTGAAGAAGAATTATCCCTGGGTGTTGCCGACCTAGACCACGGCTCAATTTATGAAGGTTACGGAGATGATGCGTATAAACAACAATTTATAGTTAATGTTTTAGCCGCTGATGCCTTATACAGGACAATACGGGATAGTGATAATAGCGAATTAATCCAGGATTCACTTACGGCAATATTCGGCATTACTAATTTTAATCCTGCAACCGATGAACACTTAGACGATCCAAACACACCAGAAGTAGAATACCCCGGTTCGCAGAATTTATACAGGACACTCTTATCCGCAATAGTAACTATGGCAGATGAAAATGGCGTGCCCACTTGGCCGCAATATCAGGCTTCATTCATACCGGCGTTATTGGCCGTGAACTGGTTTATAGAAAATTTAAGTGACGCCGAAAAAGAACTCGTTATAGAGATTTTAGATGAACATTTTGAAGGCTGGGGTTATTTCCCATTTAGTTTTACTGCTTTAGGGCTGCCCGGATTCAAAGTTTTGTTGGAAGATCTCTTATTCACTCAGGATACAAGTCACCAGCCGCCCACATATTGGATGTACGACGAAGGGAATAATACTTTCCCGATACAGAAATTGCAGGAATTCGAATATTCTCTCCAGGCCATCGTTTGGTTAAGGACTAATATTGGTTCAAGCCACGACACACTCTTGAATATTATTTTAGATGAAACATATCCAACTGATTATCATGACGGATTCAATATGCTTGACTTAAATATCACTACCGCCACCACTTTATTGAATAACATCATCTGGTCTGAAGATCCTTCCACAGCCAATGTTACTGACTGGTGGTTCTTCACCCAGGACGGAGAAAATGGCCCTGTGACTGGCATAAATACACAAGGCCTGTCCAACTTCTCACTTACCTTGGATGTAGTGGAGTGGATGATGGATGAACAAAATGGCATTACTGCATATGAAACCCTGCTTAGCGATATATTAGATACGACCATTGATTTAACTCCAGAAGAAGGGAGTAACCTGAGCATAGCTGGCTTTACTTCTTTAGTCAACCACATTGTCTGGACTGCCGGAAGAGACGAGAACAACAACCGCATCTGGTGGATGTTTAGCGGTACAGGTACGCCTGAAGATTTGCCTGTACCTGAATACTCTCAGGAAAAATTACGCAGGTTCGAGCTGACCCTGCACGCAGTTGACTGGATGCAGTCTAACCTCACCGGCTATAATACGCTCTTAGGCCAGGTCTTAGGCATAACTGACTTTGACATAGCTAACCTGGATGTAAACTCCTTTACCTCTTTAGTAAACAACATTGTCTGGTCAGCCAAGGTTGAGGATGGCCAGGTAACAGAGTGGTGGATGTTTGACTTCAATGAACAGCACAACCCCATCTACTCTCAGGAAAAATTACGCAGGTTCGAGCTGACCCTGC
>JAQTSV010000010.1 GCA_028711115.1 Candidatus Omnitrophota bacterium | reverse complement strand
TCGGAACTATCCGCTATCCCAACGGTGTTTTAGTAAAACAAGGTGATAAGATAACTGAAAGTCAGGCAATGGAATACCTTATGCACGATGTTTCAATGTTTGAAACCGGGGTGGGGAAACTTATAACGGCAGATATAAACCAGGATCAGTTCGATGCTCTTGTTTCCTTTTCTT
Source organism: Candidatus Omnitrophota bacterium (assembly GCA_028711115.1). Lineage (GTDB taxonomy): Bacteria > Omnitrophota > Gorgyraeia > Velamenicoccales > JABMQK01 > JAQTSV01. The sequence goes on along the minus strand of JAQTSV010000010.1, from coordinate 9,412 downwards.
ATAACTTAGGATTAGGTGCGCTGTCAAGTTCAAGACTTCGCAAGGTTATCAACTCCGACCCAAACGATAAGAATATACCCATGCAGTTTGAGAAGTGGGTATATGCCGGTGGTGTGGTTCTGAAAGGGCTGGTTAAAAGACGAAAGGCGGAAGCGCATTTGTTCACAAAAGGTGAACTTAAATTTGATTTTTAAAACTATTACAATGATAGCAAGTAACTTATTTAATGAGATTCACGGTCTTTACGGGGTAGAGGTTGTGACCGATACCGCACTTCATACCGTTAACGCTTCGGCAATAACTTTTATTGGATCAACGGTTATAACCACGCTTACGACAGATACCGAAAAGGGGTATTCTGACAGCACCCTTGATGGGAAAACAATGACAGCGGGGGTAACGATATATGGGAATTTCACTTCATTAACTCTTACCTCCGGTATTGCGTTAATGTATAAGAAACACCCGGTAGCAGAATAAAATGTTGATAACTTTATGAAAGTGGGTGATTTTATATGGTATTTCTATATATCTTTACCGCTTTAAAGTTATCTGTCACGTTATTCGACAGCGACCCCTATGTATAACGAAAAAAACAACCTATGTTTTCTTCTAAAAAAGTAATTGAAGTTGGAAATTTATACAAAACACTTAGTAAAGAAGCAATATCAAAACGGTTAGGCATAGACATTGAATCCGTTTCCAGATACATAAGGGCATTTAAAAAAGGACTCCCGCCGGAGCCAATCAAGAAAAAATCAATCAAGGCAAATGTTTTGTTATTTGACATTGAAACCCTTTTTGGTGTTGGCAGGTTTTGGAGGGTATGGAAAGAGAACATAGCCCAATGGCAGATTATAAAACCCGTATGTATGCTGTCATGGTCGGCGAAATGGTTGTTTGAACCGGAGGTGTTCGGTGATATAATGACAAAAAAAGAAACGATTGAAAGGAACGACAAACGGATAACCCAGAACCTGTGGCATTACATGGAAAAAGCCAACGTGGTGATCGCCCACAACGGTAAAGCATTTGACATTCAAAAGATAAACACGGAGTTCTTACTTCACGGACTTGGGCAACCAGCCCCATATAAAGTCATTGACACCTGTTTGGTTGCAAGAAAATATTTTTCCTTTGAGCATAATACTCTTGACGCACTTGCGGAACGGTTGGGTGTTGCAAGGAAGATAAAGACAGACAACTCCCTTTGGGTTCAATGTGATAGCGGGGACGAATCCGCACTTGCGGAAATGTTAACCTACAACAAGCAGGACGTAAACGTGTTGGAGGAAGTTTATGTTAAACTCCGTCCCTGGATAAAAGATCATCCGAACCTTGCATTATTTCACGATGTGACGGAGAACGAAGGAAAGCCTATTTGTAGGACTTGTGTGTCGCCTAATCTGACAGAAATAGGGGAATATATGACCTCTGTCAATACTTATGACTCATACCGTTGTAACGACTGTGGTGCTATTCACCGTGCAAGGAGGGCAAACACTTCACTTAAAAAAGACACCCATATCTTACAGGGGATAAGTTAGTATGATAACCTACATTAAGCATAAGCAAAGACACCTTTTCGGGATGAACAATTCCGACCTTTCCGTCTTTGCGGAGTTGGTATGGTTATTAAAACACACCCCACCTCCGATAGGGTTTAACCGGAAACCCTTTACAATAAAACAAAGAAAGATAATTGAAGATATTTACGACCTTATATCGTACCCGGATAATTATTCGGAAGAATTAAACAGAAAAAACGATCAGTAGTATGGAAACGCTCAAAAAGTATTGGTGGGTTATAGTTATTGTCCTTGCCATGTGCGTAGCAACAGGGATTGTCGTTTGGAACTTAAAACCGACAAAGACGATAGCTCAAGAGCCATCGCAGGTTCAGCCCCATAAGTTTGACAGTTTAAAATACATTCAAAAGACAGATTCCTTATCAAAAGTTATATCCGACCTTAAAAAAGAAAAAGATAAAAAAGAAAAGCAGTATTCTGACCTTTTAAGAAATCAAAAACAACAGTCAGTTGTAACAGAAAACCTATCCGAAAAAGAGGTTATTGATGAGTTTTCTGTCAGGACAGGGGGCAAAGCATCTCAGAGGGATGATTCGACAGCGATAATATCCATTTTCTCCATGCGTAAGGCAATTTCATTATTTGTAGAGAGGGATCAATGTTTGGAAAGGGAAACCATTACACTCGATCAGGGCGACCTCACAAGGTCTATAATTACGTCGCAGGACTCCATGTTAATTGCAAAAGATCATAGGATAATTGACTTAACAAAGGAGTTCTACGATAGTCAGTTGAAGATTACCGGGTTAAATGTCTCAGTCGCCAACCAAGACAGGAAAATAAGGACAAAAAACGTATTTTTAGGAATATTAGGTGGAATAGCAGTTGTTGGAATAACGGGAACTATAATTGCGATAGTAAAATGAGATCATTAAAACAGGACGAGTACAACGAAATCATAAACTATGAACTTGCCTTCGTGGGGTTGACCGTTAAGGACGTGGAGGGTATAGATAATTGGTTCCACAACAATACAATGACCAATGCACAGTACGAACAATGGCGTGATTGGACTGTCGAATACCTTATAAAGAAATGCAAGGTTTCAAGGAAAGAAGCTGAAAAATGGTTCCGATGGATTAATATTAATCACGGATTAAGAATAAGCGATGACCCCAAGTCGTGAACAGTTCATACGTCTTATCGACGCTATCCGTGAAGTAAGACAGAGGGATAATGCCTTTTCAGAAGTGTTATCCGAATACTTGCAGAGTTATTCAGTAGTTAACTCCCATGATTGGTTTGTTGACAGAGTAGTTGAATTTACGGAAAGCCTGTTTTGCGGTTGCGGAAAGATAAGTTATTTCATTAACGAACAGGACTTTGGCAGGGTTAAAAAGGACGGGGTTAATCATTACTCTGACGCCGGGGAACTGTATGACGATTTAAGCAAAAAATAATCAATCATTTCTTCTTGTTGGGATCATATTTAGGATTCCCGTTTTCTTTAAACAAAAAGTCAGGGTGCATCTTGCTTTCTATAAGTTCTAATTCCAGTTCTCTTCCAATTCGGTTATAGTTGTTAAACAAGTCCCATTTGTAAAGTTTCTTACCTGACTTTACACTGTAAATGTCATAACCGGAAAGTACCATGTGGAAATGGCAGTATTTTGATGGTTTCGAGTTATTAGTTCCCATTATATTTCTACGTTATAAATTCCATTGTTTAATGTTGCTGTCGCATAAGATTTACCCGGTTCACAGACTAACCAGGGGACATGGGGATAAAGTGGGTCATCGGTTGATTCGACAGGACGGACATAAATATCTCTCCATATTATAAGATCATCCCATTCTATATAATCATCACATTCCAAGTAAAACTCTCCCCAAAGGTTATTGGGAAGAAGTTGTTTAAGGTTATCTATTAACTCTCTAACGTTTTCACCGTTGTTAAGTCTAATGACATTGTATGCTGAATTTGTGTCGATCTGGATTTTCATGTTATTTCTTTTTAAAAATAACTTTATCATTAGCACTGACAATCCAAATTATTAATAACGTAAATGCGCCCCCAATCCCAAATATGGTAAAACAGATAACAATGTCTTCACCGTCTAATTCCTTAAACTCACGATACGTTAATATTGCAGAACCGACTGATCCGATCAAGTACCACAACACTGCACAAATAATAATTATTGTTGTTTCCATATTGATTTTTATTTCACATTTTTACTTTTCCAAATTAATTTAGATTTTATCATTTCGGCATCAGCAAGGTTTATTGCTTTTATTAAACATCCGCTTACCATTGAAATACCGACCGAATAGTATTCATTAGTGGTTATTTCATTTTTATAATCGGAAAACAAAATAAACTCATCGCCAGCATATCTTAAAAATATTCCCCTATGTTTAATAGTTCCAATCGCCTTCTTTATGTATTCGTCTCCGAATGAATGTCCATTTTCGTTTACTTTATGCAAGTCGTTTATGTCAATAAAATAAACATATCTTGTTTTGATTTGGTTAATATTTTCATAAAGCCAATTCCTGTTAAGCAATCCAGTCAAAGAATCGTGATACGCCAAGTATTTTAATTCTTTATATTCTCGGTATGTTTTTTTAATTCTGGAAAACATATTTCAAATTCTTTTATTGTTAAATGTGTCCACCAATTATAAACTTCTTTGGTATTAAACATTACGGAAATATATCCGCTTTTAGGTCTGCACGGTATGTTTTTAGCATTACACCAACCAATCGCATATTTTCTAATTAAATCGGAATTTTCCGTAATTGTATAAGCCCTATGTTATATTTTAAATATTTGTAAAATAGACCCATTTCGCCAAGTAAGCCAATCAAATGACTGTTCGTTAAGATGTTCAATGTAAATCACGATACTTGTTATTATAATCAATACAGACATCTAAACAATTATTTTTACATATTTCGTCCTTAAAACAATCATGTGCTTTAAACCATTCCATGCGCTCATTTCTCATATTTTTTGAGACCTTGCTAATTGGGTCACCCCTTTCCCTCATGTAAATAATACAAGGAAAATGAAAATCACCGGCAATAACAGAATCATCCAAAACCAAAGCACATTTTTTTGAATCAGTTTCAAGCATGCCCCTCACGTTTCTGCTTTCTGCAAAATGTTTAATCCTATATTTTAAAATAGGATGTGCTTCTTTTATTTCAGCTTCAACCTCGTTTAGTCGAGGTATTGGTTTATTCCATTGTGCGGCTGAAATTATGCGAATATCTGCAACCCCAAGATTATGGGAAAAACGGATAGTATCTATTGTTTTATCAATATTTTCAGGTGTCAAAACAACACCAACTGTAACATAGGTTAATTTTGAAATAATTTCAATATTTTTAACTACTTTTTCCCACGAACCATTTATTCCACCAGACATTTTGTCCCCATCATCAGCACAGCATGCGTCTAAAGAAATTGAAAAATCATTACACCCCGCATTAATTAATTGTTTGTAAAGTTCAATTTTATTTGAACCATTTGTTGAAATGGCAATTCGGTTTATTTTTTTTCTTTTTGCATAAACTATAATTTCTACAATATTTTTATGTAATGTTGGTTCGCCGCCAGAAAATCTTATGTTTTCCAAAGGAGTGTTTAAGCACCATAAATCAATATTTCGCTTTATTTCTTCAATCGAAAGTTCTTTAATTTTCCTTTGCCCATAAATTTCATTTTTCAATCCCCTGCAATAAGTGCATTTAAAGTTGCAATATTCAGTAATAATCATTTCACATCTTTTCATTTGTGAAGTCCCGGAAGTATTCAAAACACGTTCATCCGATAATGTATAAAATCCTATTTCTTTTAAATCCATATTACATTCCCCATATTATAGCGCAGGCCGCCCTTGCATCTTTGTTTGTCCTTTGATTCCACCCGGTAGTACGTTTAAATATTTCTTCATTGTCAAACAGTTTTGAATACCCGGCCGGTGGTACGCATTTATGATTTAGTCCCTTAACCTGACAGAACTCCCTAAGTAATGTTGCTATTGCCTGATTCTTTCCTACGTTTGCTGCTGTCATTTTACCCCCTCCGTGCCAATTAGCACTTCTTCCTAAATTACCATCTTCAATAACTATTAAATAGTATCCTGATAGTTTTTCACAAAAGTAAAAAATTTCCCATAAATACATACAGGTACAAATGGTAAGTTTTCCATTAGTTTTTACCGCTATTCCGGATTTATGCAGGTCTGCGTCTATTCCTATTAGTGTTTTTCTTATCATATTTTATAAGTTATGAAATATGTTTTTAAAAAAATCGGGTAAGCCGTCTGTTCCGGGAATTTCTTGCACACATTTGTATACCACCATCTTTCCAAACATCGTGTGTTTACCCCTTAAATATTTTTCAAGTTTAACTTTTGCGTGTGCCGAAGTAAGACAGTTTTTAACCTTAATCGTACCGGACTGATACCACCCGGTGGTTAAGTACATTCCGTATTTTATGACGTATGTTTCCATGTTTTGTTACTCTCAATGATCCAATCCTTCATCCTGTAAGCATTTGGTTCTCCTATTTGAATTAAAGAACCTTCTTTTATAAAGTATTCTGCCGTATCAAGTATTACACTTATCATCCTGTCAGTATACTTTTCTGAGGTCTTTATACCATGACAGGTTAAGTCAGTGAAAGCGATATTGCGCTTCCGGTGTCTGAGCGACGGGAACTTGCTCTTTGGTAGTATATGATCCATGTTATAGGGAAGCCACATCCCATATATCCGTTCATCGCAATATCTGCAATGGTGGTATTTTTCTTCTTCCCATATTCGGTTGTAGAAGTCGCTGTCCTTCTGCTTTTCCTTTTCCATTTGCGCCCTGACAGACTTACTATACAGGTAGTCGTAGTCCGTACCTTGTAAGAATTTCTTTTTATTCTTTTCAAGCCTTGACTTGTTGCAGGTGTAACAAAGATTGTATTTCTTATTTACAATAAGAAGGTACTTTTTGCAACTACTGCAATCATCGAAGTTATTAAACCATCTTGTCATTAGTCCTTTTTTATGAATTCAATGACAGTCCCTTCATATCTTGCGGGGAACGTCTTTACTTCATACCTGTTTTCCACATACAACGCACGACAATATAATTCCTTCCGGTACTTTAATTTCAATAGTTTCCATAATATTCTGTTTTAATGTTTATATTCATTTATTTTACATTCATCATTTTCATTATCTGCTCTGTCACATTTGGTGTCTAATCGTTTTTCAGCAAGTTGTTCTTGGTCTACCCATCCAGACCCGTTACAAGTATGGCATTTAACGGTTTTATAAACAACGGTTTCATTCCTTGTCATGGTTACCGGTAATATACCCGAACCTTGACAGCAACCACATTTCATATCTTCTGTTGTAAATTCATCGTACATGATTATTCTCCTTTCAGTTTATTCTTCAATGCTAGATTCTTCAATAATGTTCAAGGGTTCCCCGTCTATTGCATCAAACACCCAGACTTCACTTTCATTGGTAGTATTGTCGCAAAATATATCAGCGTTTAATCTGTTCTTGGCGATCTCTATGGCTCCCTGTAAGGTTTCTGCCTTAACAGTCGTATATCCACTAATTGTAAATTGTGCGGTTAATTTAAATTCTTTCATATTACTTTTCTCCTTTCGGTTTATTTGTTAAAATCAATTAACTCCATTGATCCCGGTATATAGAGTGGGTGTTTCGGAGATCCATTTGCATTTTTACCTAAACATTTTGCGAATGGAAAAAGTAAACGCATATTTCTTGCTCTTTCAATAGCCTCCGGGAAGTTTCCCCATGCAAATACTATTTGTTCCGCTTTGTGGCTAAATAATTCCAAGTAATGATCTGCCAGTAATAATGGATCATCGCATTTCATCAGTTCCTTTGGGTAGGCAGTAACATATGTAAACAGATTAAGCATATACACACCCCCACATCCCCATTTTTTTGCAAATCCAACAACTCTGTGAATGGTGGGATCGTCTTGATCCTCATTTGCCGTTGATGGATTTAAACCAATGAACATTATCATCGGCTTGGATTCATCCCATTTTCTCCATAATACAAAACGATATTTCCTATCGTCTGAAAAGATTGCCCCATTATTTTCAAATAGATCATTCATTTTTCAGTTTATTTATTTTTTCTCTTAACTTTTCTCCCTTCATTATGGTTTCATCAGGACATCCGTTATGATGGATTCGTAGAAAATCAGCGGTTTTGTCCATGTAATCAGACAGAAATTCTATGTATTCCTCCTGAGCCTCAATTAAGGCATCTTTAGTGGTTAGTTTAATCGTTAGCAATTCATTTGCTTGTTTTGCTGCATCTAAAAGAATGATTTTATCATCTACTGTTTCCATCAACCAATCAATAAATTCGCACCAATTTACCGGGATTGGCGCAATTTCAAGTTTTAACCCCGTTTCTTTAGTAAATTGTTCTTCAAGTAACATTTGTTATCTCCTTTCATTTATTTAAGAAAGTCCTATTGGTTTTTTATCCTTAGTCCAAAATATAGATTCTCCTACTTTTTTAGAGCCACTGTAAGATATTTTTTCATCATCATAGCAAACTATCTCCCCGTCTTCTATCCATCCATGACACATAATTGAAGGTTATCTCATATCAAGTATTTTACCACAACCCTTACAGAGAAGTTGATATTCTTTTGGAATTTTCATTTATCTCCTTTCATTCGTTCGAGATAACTTTTAAATATCTTTTTGTTAAATATTACCCACTTATCTACTGTGAAAAATGACGGTGGTACTGGTTTGTTAAAAGTTAAAAAGGAACACCATAATTTCCCTGTAAAAAGTATTTTAATGCGTTCCCTGATTGATAGTGATTCGCAAAAAACAATAGTTCCCTTATCATCACCAACCTTATATGCTGGCAATGGTGTGTATTCCGGTTGATCTTTAGCAATAATTACATTTGTCCCTTTAAATTCTATTGGTTTCATATCCTTACTTTTTTATCATTTCAAGGTGAAAATCTACCATTAATTCCGCTAAGTTTTTAATAACGGAATTAGGAAACATACTTCTGTTGATTGGCATAAATTCTAACCATTCTTCTGCCTTCTTTTTCAATTCCTCCCTTGTCAACTGACAGGAATTAACGGAAGGTTTAATAGATGATTCACACAGAACATATTTCTTTTCATCACACCAATCAAGGAACGATTTTTTTGTTATTCCATTTTTTATTTCATAATCCCACCATTCAAGTGGTTTTTTAAAACCAATTTTTATGAAGACTTTTCTATTTTTTGTTACTTTTGTCATTGGTTGTCCTCCTGTTGTTGATTTTCGTTATCATTTTCTTGTTGTTCAGCCCATTGCCTATAATATCCGTCATTCCCATACGCTATATCACCGTAGCACATTGAGCAACTTTTACCCTGACCATCAGGAATTGGACTTCCGCATGATGAACAATATGTCATTTTTTACCTCCTTTGTATTGTTCGTAAAGTTGTTCAGTGCTAAATATTTCTTTACATTTAAAATCCAACGCCCATACCCATTTATTACCGTCATTAGTTAGAAGATAGCCATTGTCGCTGATCCATTCCGCAAACCCTATCGCTTCTTGCTTTGCATATTCTTCCATAGCTTTTAAGCAAACGTTATGTTCGACATATGCTGCTTTATAATTTGTTTCCGGTAAAACAGGATAAATATTTGCTTCGTGGCTTAAAATTTCTGCTGCTTTCATGTCTTGTATTTTAAGATTATCTGTCATATTTATTGATCAACAACTTTATTACTTCTCAGTTTAATCACGTTCGTCCCGGTCTTGTCTCCACCTATAACCTCACAAACAACCTGGTAT
>JAQTSV010000009.1 GCA_028711115.1 Candidatus Omnitrophota bacterium | reverse complement strand
CCATAATAGTGCCTGGCGCACATGATATCTCTGGACTCATCCATCTTGTTTTCATTCTTACTTTATACAAATTCATCACCTTATCTTTCCATAAAAATAGGATTTATAGTGAGCCCTGCGAAAATCACAATAAAAAGGAACCTATCATCTGATAAATTCCTTTTTGTGTAGGCAGAAAATTTCATCCTGCATGGTTATAATAGCAATGTCTGGTTTAATAGCGCGAACAATTGGATTCAATAACCACTACCAAAATCTTACGGTTTAACCATACGTTTTCTGAGGCATTTCGCCTTAAACTATGCCCGCTGTAACATTGCATACTGTGTCTTATTCCACCACCACACATATATATTTTAACACAAGAAATAAAGGTCTACAATCACATTATTTAATATTATTCTTCCCCCTGAGACCATGCAGGAGTTTGCATTAGTGCGCATATATCATCATATGTATATAAGGTGTATCCGGGTTGGATAAGCATTGCGCCTACTATCACGACTGTGCTGTTGCGTATGTCGTCAAACGATTCAATCGAGTAGCCTTCCGCAAAAACGGCGTTGATTTGCGGGACTGTCAAACAATAAAAATCAATCACCATCAATGTCCCGTCAAGGCTGCTGCGCCTTGTGCTTATGTTTACTCCGATGTTAACAAGGTTCTGCGGTGCTGTCACCAGATATGAGGTTTCCATTTCAGTTGGCATATGATTCACTCCTTTATAAATATACTTTAGATATAGCACGTTCAGTTTTGAGGATATTGGCTTCGATTGCTTTTACGCCTGCATATATCGTAATCGTGGCTATATTGCCTTTAAGATATGCAGCGTTTATTTCTCTTTTGCCTATATTAATATTAGGTCTTGTAGTTAAAGTCCCGGAAAACGTGCCTGTTGCGCCAGACTGTACAAGGTTAATATACACTTTTACATTTATACCGTTCCATATAAAGCCAACATTGCACCAAACATTTTCTGGTACACTACCTGCGGCGGATGAAGCTACGGTTGTATTTTCCAACCTGGCCGACATTATCATTGATGGTGTATCCCAAAAGAACGCATATTGAATGTTGGTGGTATCGCTTAGATTTTTACATACGGCATAACCATCCGATGCACCTATGGCTATTTTCATTGTTGAGAATATACCCAATGGCGCGATTGTTATGTTCAGACTTGTGCTATTTACAAGACTGAAAAAATCGTCTGCACTATTCAATCCCCAAAATGGTCTAAGTGAATTGGATATATCTACACCACTTGTCGGGGTGCTTGCCATATTGGTAGGTGTGGCGTCATTGCCATATCCACTGAGGTCTACCCATGGATTAGTTAATGGTGAATTAGTTGGCAGTCCGTGGCCAGTGGCTTTGCGAGCGTCGAGATACAGCACTGCGCCAGCCGCTTTTGCAAGGTCGTCAAAGGGAGGATTCGGGTTTATTGGAACTTTGATCGGATTTTTAATCGGGATTTTTATTGAATTGATAATCAAACCAACCACCCCCTACCATTCTCTTATTTTCCATGGATTTGTCAATGTCTGGCTTCCAACCGCACCGGAAGTTATTGAGGAATTTAAAACAGCTGTCATTCCCATTCCTAAAGCGATGTGAGCGCCTTCAATAATGACCGCACCGGCAGACTTTTTGCCCGTTTGGTCTGGATTATTTGTATCCGGTGAAGCGCTTACTGCAAACGAATCAAGAGCACACCAGCTAATTGAAGTGCTGAATTGTTCTTTAACATACAAATATACATTTAGCGAAGATTCCGATGAATTATTCTGCACTTCAAGAACATATTTTTTTTGTTCAGGTGAAGGTTTTGTAATACTAGTCACCACTGAGATTGCGTCCGTACTTCCTGCTGTAGAGGAAGATTCCCATGTAAAAGCTCCGGTTGAAATAAGGTTATTCATATTATCACCATCCTTTATAAAAATTTCATTGCTTTCAAAGTAATGGGACGGTTGCCCGTCCCTATGTTATGATAACGCCAAACTCGTTGACGGTTTGCCTATCACGCGCCATACGGCGGTTGACTCCGCAATAAGGTTTATGCTGCCGGATTGATAAGCGGTGCCTGTTATAGTTGCCAGTGATGTGCTGCTGGAAGCGTCTATAATGGCACAGCCGGAGGACTTCACGGTAACAGCCGCGCCTCCTGCGGTGGCCGTTGAACCATTTCCCACTGTTATCACTTTCACAACATTTGCCGTACCTGTAGGTAGTATAAAAGTAGAAGCAAGTGCAACGGGAGATAAGTAACTTACACCGTAATTTGTTAAGGCTTCCCCTCCGTCATCAGACGTCTTGCTTTCATATTGCTGGACTATTTTACCGGAAGTGTCAATATATTTTGTCCCGCCTATTTCCAATGCTCCACCTGATTCAATGTCTTGAACGCATCCCGTTGGAACTACCAATCGAGTACCGCCCATTCTTTTATGTACTACATTTTGATAACTTAAATCTAATGCCATTTAAATCATTCCTTTCTCAATGGTGTCTTTCGCACCCTTAATGAGTAGAGGACGGTTTCCCGCCCTCTTTAATCAATTGTCTATACTGTTCCGCTTGTGCCTACATTGACCTCATCTGCTGTGATGTCCGTGGACTGACTTACGGGCAATACCCTTGCGCCATATTGTAAAGCCAAGACGCTATAGGCGGATTCTGTTGTTGCCACAACTACCGGCCTTACATATCTGTAAGGCGGTTTGATCATGTCGCTGGCAACCGCTGACCGGCCTGTCGACGTGGAGATTATTTCCGTTCCGGTCAGATCAACCGCATCACCGCCACCGCTGGATGAACCGGATTCAATGTGCATGGCTACATTAGTGCTGCCGGATGTGCCCATCTGGAGAACAAACAAAACAGATTCATACCCATTCATGTCAACTATTGCTGATGTGCTGGACGTTTCCGTGTTGTACAAAACAGGCAATGAGAGTTTTACATTTTTTATGAGATTCATATTATTCACCCCTTCCTTAAGATGCAGCAAGCTTAAGTCTGCGGAAGGCTTCACCCAAAACGGGCATGCCATCACATTCAAGCCTGCCGATAAATCCAACCTGATTTGTCTCAGCATAAAGTTCATCTAACCTCTGGATTGCCATATCGAGTGCATCGGCTATCCAGTATTTTGAGAAGTCACCGATTATACCGACATAACTGGAGGCCGTAAAAGTATTAGGTGCATATTCCGAAATAAGGTATGGTACTTCAAGGATCCTATCAGGAGTGCCGGCGCTGATTCCAGGTTGCCAGATATAGTCACCTTCGCCGGTTTTGAGCTTCCTGATCTGTTTGATTGCGTCCCTGTGGAAAAGCCATCTTGCAGCTGCCCAGTACTGGCTTTTCAATGCATATTTTGTTTCAATCAGTCCATCGGTTTGGATGGAGGTTGCAGTGTTGCCGGTTGAAACATCATAGGTTGTCGAAATACCGTTATCAGATGCCGTGAAAACTCCAAGAGGCTGATCGACTCCGGTTCCGGTCATGAACGCAGTTTCCTCAACAATTGAGAACACATATGATAAACGGTCTCTTATAAGAGAGTCTGCGCCCTGCAATGCCTGCCTCAAAAGTTTCTGAGATACTTTTATTCTCTTTGCAAGCGGGTGAGGATATAAGTCCCTCTTACCGAAACTCATTGAAGAATCCTCGTTACCTGTCAGAATTTCTGCTGTCCATATTGCGTCTGAAGGATCGTTGTCAAGTGTCGGGACGCCAAGACTTGCGGCATTCGGAACTCTGAATTTAGTCGCTAATCCTCTGACGACAACTGCATTGTCAACCGCCATCAGCAATTGATTAATGAACTGTTCAGGAGTTACAATAAACCCGCCGTAAATATCCTGATCGGCTGCAAGGGCTCTATATTCCTCGGGACTTACGCCTTTGAGTCCACCGCGAATAAATCCAGCGAATGCTTTCCCATATTCCTCAGTTGCAAATTTACCCTTTTTCTCGGCTTGGACTGCAACCGGTTCCTTTTTAGCCGCAGGTTCCTCTTTGGATTCTTTCATCCTGCCTTCAATTTCTTGCAACTTCTCTTCGCGCTCGATTTCCTTTGTTCTTTTGTCAACATCGGCCATCAAGGCTTCGTACTGAGTGTTTTCCTCGCCCGATAGTTCTCTTGTTTCCTTTTCAGCTTTGTCGAGTAATTCTCTGGCTTGGGTAACGAGGGAGTACCTATCCCTTTTCATTTTGTTGATATCCATTTTTCATCATATCCTTTCGCATAAAAATACCGCCCATTTGGCGGCTTGTTTAAAAGCTTTTTTCAATTAACTCCAATCGCTTGCGAAGAATCAGTAAGCGTCCCGCTCCATTTTCTTCACCTTTTCCACCATTCGTCCCGTCCGGTGGTGCAGGAATATAACCTTTTAAGACTTCTATACTGGCATTTATTAAATCAAGGTCTTGCCTTTGCATTGGAAGACCTTGTTTAGCCCTAAATATTAAACCCGAGAGTTCATCATAATTGATGCCTGATTTTGTGATTATGTCTCTTACTTTTGCGTCGGTTGTCGGGTATGCCGGGAAGGTCACCACGGATACATCGTAAAGCGGGTCAACCTCTTTTATTGTCCTTATAGGCAACTCACCTTTCTTTTCTTCCCATTCCTCATCTATTACCATGAACGCAAAAGACATCTGATTGAGGTCGCCGCGTTCCATTGGCGTCATAACCATATCCCTGATTAACTGTGTATCAGGTGGGGATATCTCCACGGCAAGTCCGGTATCATCTTCGCTAAGAGACAGTGTCTTGCTTGTATTCCTTCCAAGTATCCAATTGGAATCATGGTTGAATAATGCGCGCACATCAGATGTCTTTAAGGTTTTATTGAATGCACCTACTGCAATTTTCTCACGGTAATACCACATATCTGTCAATACGTCAAATACAGCCGCATGTCCTGATATAATGGGCTGGTTTGAGTCGCCGCGCTTTTCAACTTTTAATTCCGACAGATTAAAGATTCTTCTTTCCATTTGCTTATTCATTTTCGTTCAACTCCTTCCATATAAGGCCAGCCTCTTCGATCTTGAGGTCCTTGCCTTCTAATATTGTCTTTCTCGCTCTTTCACAGTGTTTTTTTGAGAAATTTCCGCATAAATCCTTTGCTTTTTGCTCGTTTTCAGGTGAAATATCGCTATATTTTGCTTCAAAATAACTTAAATACACAGGCAAAAGGTTCTTCTCGATGAACTCAGGAGGCTCTTTATAGTAGCCATTTGTCCAATTTTCGAAGTCTTCCCGCTTAATTTCCCGCTGGATATCGGCGTTTTCACGCTTGAAAATCCGATTTAAAGCATCAGAAAACAGCCTTTCATATGCTATTTTAAGGCTTTTCTGCTGGTTTGAGTCTGTTTTTGGCTGCGTTTGAGGTTTATTTCCTGATCCCCCAGGATTCTCAACCAAATATTCAAGTGATTGCATATTTGATTCAACAATATATATATCTCCAAGGTCTCCGGGCAATGGATTTTCATTTTCTATTTCTCTCCATTCATTTGCGCTTAAAGTGCCGTTTCGCCTGCGTGTTTGCAAAGCTTCCGACCGGCTTTTTGCATCACCTCTGAGCAACCCGTCAACAAGAAACTCGCAAAAGTATAGATTTTGGTGTTCTTCGGGTATCAAATCAAGATTTAAGTATGACTCCCACCTGACAAGCCAGGGTCTAAGGGTATAAACTACAAATTCAATGGCTTGCTCCTCAATATTATTGTTCGTCGATTTGGTTAAATCTCCGATCAAGTGAGGTTGCACCCCAAAAAATCTTGCTATTTCTGTTACCTGGAACTGTCTTGTCTCAAGGAACTGGCTATCTTCAGGAGGTATGCCGATATTTTTAATGTCCATGCCCTCTTCAAGCAACATCAGACGGTGACTTTTACCAAGGCCCCCATATGCATCAACAAGATAATTACGCAAATCAGTGATCGCTTCTTGGCTTTCCAATATGGGCGCGTCGAGAGGTCTGGTCACAACCGCCCCTGGATGAGTACCGCTTCCGAAATATCGCGCTCCGAATTCCTCTGTCGCTAAACTGAGTCCTATTGCCTCACGTGCTATAGTTATCGGCGAATATCCTTTTATACCGTCGAACCCCAGCCCAGGGATATGTAGAACTCTATTTTTAGGCAATTTATATTCAATGCCATCAATCTGCGTGATATAATAAAGTTCCTTTGTAACTTTGTCTCTTTCAGGCTGTGTCCTATCCGGTCTTAAGGGCCATAAAGCTATCGGGTATCCATTTTCGCCATATTCCATCTCACTATAGCAATTGCCCCATCCCAAAATATGTCCCATCATGGTTTCTCTCCATGTAAATGCAGGCATTATGGGATTTGCTCTAGTATGTATGAGTTTATATAACGGGTAATCCTGCGCCCGCTCCTTGCCACGCGGTATTTTTCGCTTATAAACAGGGCACGGAAGAGAGGCTAATGTATCACTTAAAAGCCTAATGCAAGCAAAAACAGCCGTGGAAGACAAGGCGGATGTTTCGTTTACTGCAATTCCGCTATGGCTTTCCCTACCTCCAAAAAAATCTTTAAGCCATTTTTCAGGATTAGCCATGCCCGATCGTCTTTCAAGCATGTCAGTCAATATCCCCATCATTTCACCTTCTTCCCTTTAGGCCAGCCGAGATATATCAAAAATAGGCCAGGTATCATCAATGCCAATGGAACATAAACCATGTAAAGACCTGTGGCCAGCAGGACAATGCCTGTGAGTATGCTAATATCAGCCGCTTGTTCTATTAACCATTTTGAAATTTTCTTCACGTTATCACCTCCAAGGGCAAAATAAAAAAAGCCTGCAATACCGGAATGTTAATCCGATACAGCAGGCTTCGAGAGCTCGACGCTGAATTTTATTCTATTATTATACTTGTATAAGTTTTACATTTTCCACATAATATTTTTATTTCCGTTTTATCATTGGAAACAAATTCAATTTCAGTACTTCGTACAATAAGCACATGGCCATTTTTAAGTTCACCGAATAATTTTGGTTTACCACCTGCGCCATCCCTGCAATCAGGATTTACACATCTTATCTCGTTCAATCCTATCACCTCACATTGTTATTACCCCGCGTGTTTCATAGACGGACTTCTTTTTTTTGTTTACCATGACCCTGAAATGTGCATTCATCAACGCTGCGATAGGGTCTATGCATTCGGAAGACTTTTCCTTATCGAGCATTATGTTTTTATTATGATCCATCTTTGTAACTGCATTTGAAATAGCCCATCCAAGCACAGGGTTATTATCATGAATGAGCTTCTTTTCTGCGTTTTCCGTCGAAATATTATATACAATCCCTTTAAAATCTTTTGTTGGATTGCTCAGCATGGTTATTATCTGCGGTACTTCGATAGACACAAACTTTTTGCCTGCCATTTCTCCCTCTAGCCAGGTTGCAAGGTGACGGTCAAAACAAGCTTCATCCCTTCTCCATCCATAATCATCATATGTTTTTTCAATATAATCTAAAACGGAATGATATTCAACCTGAGCTCCCGGAGTGGCCGTTAACCACCCATCGTTCTCCCATCTGTCAAAGGGTATCTTGCGAGATACTTTCATTCTCTTTTCAAAAGTTTCCCTTGGCATAAACGAATGAGACAGTACGGCGATTACATCTCCAAGGTCTATTTCAAAACCTACGCTTGTTAAATCTATTCTTGTTGCCAAATCTAGGCCGGTTGTTACTTTGTATTTTTTCCCACTTACATCCGGGAACGGTCTTTTTATTGTTGCGCCACATGCCGCCCATTTTGCCATATCCATATAGCCGAGGGGCCGCTGGTTAATCCATATATTTAAAGTCTTGGTGAGAAAGTCTCTCATTTTGTCAGGTTTATCAATCGCCTCTTGTAAATCAATTTTGATTGATTCTTTGCCAACGTCAGTATCACCAATTATTGGATTTGCTTTCATTCGTGCAGCGTCGCTTGAAACATCATCGACAAGCTTCCCGTCCTCGTCCAAGTCAGCTTCACATATCATTACAAAGTATCGATCATTTTCAATCGGGTTATCCGGGTCAAGGATTTTTGAAACATAATCGTACTCCACGGTATAGCATGGACGATTTAAGTCAAAGCCAGCTGTAGTTATGATCGATAAAAGCGGCTGAGTCCTTGTCTTCATTCCTGATGAAGCCACATCATAATACTCCGTCGTTTCATGAAGATGGTATTCGTCGAGAACCTCAAATTGTGGATTGGTTCCATCGCCGGTTTTCTTATCATCTTTGGATAAACGTGCAAAAAATGATCCGCTTTTCTTATGTGTGATTACAACTGTCTGTAGTTCGGTATCAAATTTGGTTACAAATTTATCTTTTAATAGTTCGGAGTTTTTATATAGCCAGCTCGCTTCGCCCCATACATGACGTGTATCTGCTTTTTTCGTGGCTGCCACATAAGCTTCAGCGCTTTGTTCTCCAAACGCGGATATTTCATAAAGCGCCTGAATTGCTTTGTCCTGACTTTTTGCGTTCTTCCTGGCTAACTGTTCATAGGAGCGTCTAAATCTACGGAATCCCGTGTCTTTATGTACCCAACCGTAAATATTACCGTAAACAAATTTTTCATAAGGCGCCGGTTCTTTTTTTGTTCCAGCAAGCGGCCCTTTACGATGTTTAAACAATCGCATCCAGTCAAGGTATTTATTAGCCTTGGTTTCGTCAAATACCCACGGGAATTCATTTGTTCCGGCTTTATCAAAGTCACGGAGGAATCGCATGCATGCCCATTTATGTTTGCGGCAACAAATTATTTCGCCTGAGATAATGTCGTTGCAATATTGGATTAGTTCATCGGTTAAGTTCACGCATCACCACCTCAAATAATATCCAGTTTTGCCCTTAACAGTTCACTATTATGTTTAAAAGCATGGCCTTTTATAGACTTATTGCCGATTATGGTAAACTATTATACATTGCCGAATCCCTGATCTTTCAATGGATCTTTCTTTTCTTCCGGCTTCTTTGGCACATTCCTTACTTTTGCAAGAGGATTCAGAAACATCCGGTCTTCCATTTTGATAAGTAAGTCTTGTTTTTTGTTTACAGCGGTTTCAATTCTTAGGATTCCATCAGTAGATATTATGTCTAAAAGCTGCTTTTTGATCTTATAATCAAATTCGTCGCTGTCGCCTATATAATTCTCAAGTTCGTCCGAGTCCTCGCTTATGTCCCTTACTCTATTCATGCGGTCAAGTAATTTGAGATATTCGCTAAACGTTTTACAGTACCGCGCCAGATGGCCCGTATCACCGTTGGATACAAAGTCAACGTTTTTATAAAGATCCATTATCTCCTGCCATTTTTCAAGGGCCTTGGGGTCTTTTAAGACGAATTCAGGGCATATGAATTTATCTTTGTTTGGCTCTGAATTGCCTATTTTTATTTCGCCTTCCTTGCGCCGTTTCTTTTCTTCGTTTGTGAGATGCTTTTTGCCTTTTGCGACAAGGATATCTATCGGCTGACCTCTGCGACCTGCCATACAATCACCTTCCTAAATTTCCAGTTATATTTTTACATTCTGAGCTATTTAAAAGTATTATCCCGCGATTTCGGGCATTTATTTCCAGTATATTATGTTTATGTATGTTTATTACTGGGATTATTATTGCAATATTGAGTTATGCAAGATTCATTTAGGGACATTTTTATGTAAAATTT
>JAQTSV010000008.1 GCA_028711115.1 Candidatus Omnitrophota bacterium | reverse complement strand
TATCGGCATATAAATAAATTTTTTGGTTCTGCAAAGATAATTCAAATTTCTCAAAAATAACGGGAATTTTTCAAAGTTATTAACAAAATGGTAAAAAGTGTAAAATGTTAATAACTTTTGCATTTTAGGTGTTAAAATAGAAAAAAACTACTTATATTTGCTGTCGATTAACAACCCAAGATTGCATAGCGGTAGGTGGTTTTTTTCATGTCGTTCTTTATTTCATTTCAGCTCTTGTTTTTTCCACCTACCGCTTTTTTTAACAGAAACCATTAAACGAAAGAAATATGACAGCACAAGACGCATTAAAAGCATCAATCGGTTCGTGTAAACCGGAAATTGATGAAATTGAAAAAATGATTAAGAAAGCCTGTAATGGCGGAAAGGTCGTTATACACGTAAACGAAATTTCAAACGCAGCACAATCATACTTCAAGTCCAGCGGATATGAAGTTTTTTCAATGAATTTTTCAGGAGAAACACATACACAAATCAGCTGGAGGAATCCTAAATAAATCAAAACAATATGACCTTACAAGAAATTTGCGAAAAAGCTGGTTGTACAGAACAAGAGATTGTTCAGGCAATCATTGAACAGTCAAAGACAAACCAAAACCTTCACTACCAAGCAAGGAGGGAGGCGGAAGAAAAACAGAAGTCTATCCAATCGTCCTTTAAAGCCCTTAAAGCAGAAAACGAACAAATGCAACTTCTTGTTGATAATTGGAAGCTGTCAAAGTTAATAAAAGAAATGGATAACGAAAGGAAAGAATCTGAACTTAAAAACAGGGCGATTGAACTTGAAAAACGGTTAAAAGCAACGGTTGAAACGCCTGATCCAAATGCCGTTAAACCCACCGAACCCGAAACCGGACAGACACCCGCCATGCACATTGTAAAAGAATAATAAAAAAAGGAGGAAACTATGTTTATAAAAAGAAAAGAATACGCAGAGTCGATTAATAAAATTCATGACGAAATTAGAAGTATTAGGTCGAGAATTGGAAAACTTGAATTTCAGGCAGATAATCTTCCAAGATATAAGATTGGGGATTTGTTTGGCGATTGGAAAGTAAATAATATTTTTGTTGACGGAAGTTGTCAAAGAAGTTTATTTTACATGATTGGTGACGCTCCGTATTTGCTGAAATATAAGTGTATCAACTGTAGGGACAACGCAATAAAAGATTTTACGGAAAAAGAACTTTCAGAATTGAAATAATATGGATAAGGACAGGTTTCTTGAATTAAGGGACGTAATAGATTCTTCCGATCCGAAAACAACGGATATGAGATTTATCGTTAAAGAGGTTCTGTCGGATTTACTGACAGAAACCGATAGCGAAAGCATTGAAGATATATTCTTTGCCCTTAACTGCATTAACCTTACCCCGTCATTGATCTATGTAAAGATAAGCGACAGTTTTGTTGCAACCAACGAAGTACAGAACTCCGTCTTTGTTGGAAGTGAAAACCCGGTGGATATAATCGCTGTTGACATTAGCGAAAAAGATCAGTTCACTTCTATAAGACAGGCACTAAAAAGTTACATTAACGAAAAACTATCTATATGGGATCGGTTATGACAATGTGTAGCGGAACAACCTGTCCGTTATCTGACAGTTGTAAAAGATACAAGTTGAGAAACAGTAAAATGGCAATCAACTCACATTGGAAATCATATTTCTCGTTTCCTCCGTATAACACAGAAACAAAAGATTGCAGTTTTTACATTAATAAGAAAACCTTAAATAAGAAAACCGTTATTTAGCTTTAACGAATAAAAGTAAAACAATATGGAAAATAAAAACCAAGTATTGCTTTCGGAACCACCGCCACCTGGTTGGAAAATAATAAAAGTATATTTAGGTTTAGACGGAAAGGCATATACAATGATCGAAAAGATCGAAGAAAAGGACTTTAAATGGTATTGGAAAAAATTTCGTTCAGAAGAAAAGTATGATTTTATACCGGGATGGAACATGTGTAAATGGTTTGTTTTAATTGACTTTTACCGTTGGTTTGCCAAAGAACTTAACGGTGATTGGGTTCCGAATTGGAAATATGTTGTAGAAGACAAATACCATATTTATAAAAATTATGAAACGAATGAATATTATTATTGTTTTTCTAATGTTGCTGATTCTCATTTCGGTATTATTTTTTCAAAAGAAGCCGTACAAAAGGCACTTAAAATATTGCCAAGAGAATTTCTGGATAAACTGTTTCAAGTATGAAATATAAAGTCTCGGTTCTTATCGTCAACTACAACAACGCATCTACGTTAAAACGTGCCATTGAAAGTGTTTTATGCCAGGCAACGTCGTTTCCTTATGAGATTATAGTTGTTGACGACGGAAGTACGGATAATTCGGAAGAGGTCTTGAAGGAATACGAAAACACCGATGGAGTTCTTATCGCCGAATTAGAACACCGGGGAATGATGAAAACCTATCAAAACGGATTCTATTTTTGCGATGGAGAGTATATTGCCATTTGCGATTCAGACGACTACTGGCGAGATGTTAACAAGTTACAGAAACAGGTTGACTACATGGATTCCAACCCGGATTGTGGTATCTGTTACACAAAGACATATACGGATGTTGGGGGGGAACGGTATCTTATGGGTTATTCATCGAAGTATTTGGACGATCACCTTACCTTTGACGACATACTCCGGGGCCGTGCAGAAATACACTCCCCCTCGATGATGATTCGGAAAAACTGTTTTGACAGACACATTAAATTTGAAGGGTTTATTAAATGGAGAATGTTTGTGTGGGATTTACCTATTGTCCTTACCCTTGTAAAACACTGCAACTTTCACTATATTGATTCTTATTCTGCTGTCTGGTCAAAGTTACCGGAGAGTTTTACCCAAACCCGATCCAAGCGCAAGAAACTTAAACTTGTGTTTGGTTATTCATGGATAAAACTGTGGTTCGTATTGAGATACGGATGCAAACCGTCAACTTTAATATACCTTATTTATAGATTTTTCAGGGACATTATTTCCGCTTCACTTGGCAAATGGAATAAGAAATGAAGATAATATCTTACTACGTTGGCAGTCAGGCAAGGTGGTTAGTAAAGACTTTCCCGACAGACCTTAAAAAGATTCCCTACATCACGTTCATAAAGATTCGGGCATGGCTGTTAAGGCCGTTCATTCAGGAATATTGGGTTGATGGGGAATACCTTGTTGGGTTCATAAAAGAGTTTAAACGCAGTGCAAAGACAAGGGTTGTACCGGATAAGGCAAAGTACGCAAAACCCATTGAAAAGGTTAAACACGACCGATTTACCGTTATGTATTATTATCCTAAAAAAAGATATAACAAAAAATACGTTTATTGGGTGTACGGACAGGACATTATACAAAAACTTATTGAGACCTACCCCGGATTTAATTGGTTGTGCGTTGACGGAACCGCAGACATGGAAAAAGTAGTCCCTTATGTAGATGTTTATATAAGGCCAAACCGTCACGACGGATCACCCCGGTTGATAATGGAGTGTGATACATGGGGAATACCGTATTATCATTCAACTCATAATCCCGACATGGGCGAACTGTCCCGGTTTTTAGTTACTGAATATGATAAATTTAAAAATAAAAAAACGTGAAAAAATATAAAGGACTGGTATCAATAGGTGGCCGGAAATATGACTGTGAGGTTATAGATGGAGAAAGGTTTATTGACGGAAAGACCGTTGATGAATTTTTAAAAACTCTTGACCCATTAACATTATGCGACATGGCGATAGTTGGATTTAATGCCGTTAAAAATGAGATACAGAATAAACCCCGTGGCGGACACCAAAAGTTGGCAAATGAACTTTATCAAAAAAGAAACAATTAAATACGACAGAGACATGAATGATCCAAAAAGACCCGGTTATCAGACAAAAGACGAACTCTTTGCGGTAAACGAAAAAAGAATACGAAGATACATTGACGGAAAGGTTATACCGTTCTTACGGTTAAACCCAAATCCAACCTGTCTTGACGTTGGAGAACGCAATCCACGCATGGAATACCTTAAAATGAGATTAAATCTTAACGTGAAACAATGGGACACGGAAGACCTGAACTTCGATACCTTGAACGAAAAAGACATAGACTACATTTTCGCCTTTGACGTTTTAGAACATATACAAGACTTGTTGTGGGTAATGAAACAACTAAAAAACGCACTTGCACCGGACGGATCAATCTATGTCAACCTACCTGAAAACGCAAGGTGGTTGTGGGGAAAAGAGCATTATTTCGAAATTGACCGGGATCACTTCATTAAGTGGATATTGAATCCGCTTGGTCTTCATGTAGTAAGACAGAAAAAAATATTCTTCGTTGCAAATTGGAGAGCATTTTTTATAGGAGTAAGACCCCTGTTAAGAATCTTTCGTGGGGAATCCACTTGGAGGTCAATGGCAAGGAGTATATTGTGTTTCCATTACAGAATTTATGAAGTTAAAAAGGATATATGAACAGAGAAATTAAATTCAGGGCGTGGGACAAAGACGCAAGTAAAATGTTCGACGTTAACATTCTTGCAATAGGATTTGGTGCAGGTGCATATTCTTACCCAGAATCTAACGACGAAGAAGAGGCGATTCAGGTTGGTACAGATGATTCTAATAGGATTTTAATGCAGTTTACGGGATTATTTGATAAACAGGGAAAGGACATTTATGAAGGGGATATTATTAAAATGATGGGAGGTTATGGTGGAGACTTTAAAACAAAAGAATTTATGGCAGTTGTTAAATATGAGGAAAATGGTTTTTTTGCTACGTCAGAATTGCCTTTTATGTACCCAGATCATTCTTGGTGGGATGGGTGTGAAGTTATTGGAAACATTTATGAAAACAAAGACCTTTTAAAATGAAAAAAAATCCACCTAATAAACTGAAAATATTTATTTATAAATTATTAAATGGATATTCTATATTACCCATGCAACTAACTGTGAATGTGCAAAATACGTGTAACAGACGGTGCGATTTTTGCCCTAATCATGCAAAAAACATAATTCCAGATGCGTACCAAACTTGGTGGCGTTTGCAACCATCGTCAATGGATGTTTCAAAATTCGCTGACTTCCTGAAAAGAATGGGAATATTGAGGTTTTTTATAAAACAACTTTCCCTGACTGGTCGAGGAGAGACGTTATTACACCCAGATATTTTAAAGTTTTGCGAGGTTGCCAATAAATATAAGATTCGTCACCACATTACAACAAATGGCGACTTCCTTACCCCTAAGTTAGAACAGGAACTGTCAAGGTTCAGGTATCTGCATTTTGTCCGGGTATCGCTTTTTGACCCAAATAGGGCGCAGTATTGGTTAAAGCGCAAAGCTGACAGTCCCATAAGAATAGAGATACAGAACGTAACCAATCATCATATAGACGGTATCGAGGATGGTTTCATATCCATTAACAACCCCGGAACAGAGCAGTATTGCACCATGCCAAAGAACTTCGTTGAGGAAAAAGCCTGTACTGCACCGTTTTCGTTTAACACCCTTAATACCGATGGATCGCTTGTAACCTGTATTACCTTTTATGAAGTTGGGAACGTGTTTAAACAACCGTTCTGGAAAATATGGAACGGTAAGAAGATGCGGTGGATAAGGAAACAGGGATTGAAGATGGCGATACCGGAAGAACTTGCGCTCTGCAAAGACTGCGGAACATTCTACCGATATGATAAGTATAAGAAAATGAACAAATATGTCAATGGAAAATAAACGCAGACTTGGCAAGTCGAACTTAATGTTATCACCTGTCGGACTTGGTTGTTGGCAGTTTGACAGTAAAGGATATTTTGAAAAACCAGTGGGATCAGTTATTCAGGGGATCATTGATACCTCTGTCAGATCAGGGGTCAACTGGTTTGATACCGCTGAGCGATACGGTAATTCAGAGCAGATACTATCCACCATTCTTTACTATTTTAAGAAAACGGATTCCGACGTTAAAATTGCCACTAAATGGTGGCCGATGTTTCGTACTGCGAAAAACATTTCTAAGACGATACATGACAGAATAAACAATCTTTACCCATATCCAATCAGTCTTTATCAGGTTCACAACCCGCTTTCCTTTTCGAATATTGAAAAACAGATGCAGGAAATGTCCTTACTGTGGATAAAGGGAATGATAAAAAATGTTGGCGTATGTAACTTCTCTGCAAAGCAAATGAGGATTGCGCAGAATGTGTTAAGTTGGTGGGGAATACCACTTGCATCCAATCAGGTAAGGTACAGCCTTATTGACCGGGGGATTGAAACAAACGGCGTTTTAGATACCGCCAAAGAACTTGGTATATCCATTATCGCTTCTTCTCCGTTAGCACAAGGGATTTTAACAGGGAGGTTTCATAAAAACCCTGAAAAACTTGACGGTGTTGGACTTCGCAAATACTCCGATAAGTTTAGCCAGACAGAGCTAAAAAAATGTAAGGATTTAATAAATATCATTTATTATTTATCTACTAAATATAATGTTACAAGTTCTCAGGTAGCTTTGAATTGGTTAATAAACAAGGGAGTGTTTGTCATTCCCGGTGCAACAACCGTAAAACAGGCAGAAGAAAACGCAGGTGCTATGAACTTCACCCTTTCAAAATGGGATATGGACATACTTGACGAGGAAAGTAATATTTTTAAATGATTGATAAACCCTAATAATTAGGGTTTTACGTTAATCAAAAAGTAATGAAAAGAATATTAATATTGGTTATTGCTTATTTCAACTACTTCAAGGGTTCTATCAGGTTATATTTCAAAAGCCGGGAAGTTAAGATGAGTGAAAAGAAAAAAGAGAAGTTAATCCAATCACAATTTGATATTTTCAGAGGATGGTAATTATGAAAAAAGTATATTATATAATATCACTAATATTAATATCCGCTATATCTTTTATATTTGGTTATTATATCACGCACGTAAACACGAAAAATACACCTAATGAAAACACTAAACAATCGTCTTTTAAACCACCCATTGCCGAATTTCATATAAGGGTGAAAAACTATTATGACTGTGATAATTGGTGTATTGTGTTTACTTATAATGATTGGAGAACGTCGGAAACAATAATGGAAACATTTGATCTTACCTATGAACCGTGGAATCCGTGGGTGTGTTTCCAACCACTTATATTACAATCAGAACAAGAAGCAATAAACTTGGCTAAAAAATTAAATACTTATCATAAATGTTTAGTGTATAATGAATTGGTTAGAATAAAATACACTAAACAAAAAGAATTTAGGAAAAAAAATAGAAAACCAAAGCTGGTGGTTATCAAAAAGGTCTGTGAACAGAAAACGATTGATGTTTATTAATTATGAAAAAACTGTTAACTCCATTTGCGGCGATACTTGCCATTATTCTTTTTGCCTTGATATGTATTTATTTCTGTCTGGAATATCTAATTGTTTGTTTCATAAGGATCATCCGTTGTAAAAAGATTGAGAGTTTAACTGATTATTTGGAAAAAGAGTTCAGCCATGAAGAATACTAAAGGAAAGATTTTATCTTCGTATGCACGATTGAAGACCCACGCTGACCGGGCAAGAATGTATGTTACTTATATTCAGTTCATTATGCTTGGTTATATCGCTGTCAAATCGCTGCATAAATGTACTTTTCGTGATTTTATGTTTGAATATTGGTACTTGACGTTCCCTGTTATGATCCTTTTATTTCTGTTCATCTGCATTTTGCTTGGTTATTGGGATCACAAGTCTGGCATCAGGGAAAAGGAAAACGAAACGGTATCAATGCAGAACCCGGCAGTAAGGCAGATGTTAAAAGACTTAGATGAAATTAAGAAAAAACTAAATATATGACAGAAGAACCAACCTTTTGGGGATTGATGGAAGTTATTTTGCTTTTAGCAGAAGTATTCATTCCACCGGCACTATTCATAATCGCATTGTACTTTTTTACAAAGGAGAAAAGATGATACAGTTTTGGTTAAAATTCAAATTATATCTACAATGTGCTTTTATAATATTTCTTTGGTGGGGAGTTATATGGATTGGTCGTAATCCAGAGTTATGTGGTAAATGGTGGGGTGATTTTCAGAAGTCGTACATTGAAACGTTTAACGACAGGAGTTTACCGGGAAACGATACTGACACATTATTTATTGGAACAGTGGTTTATGACTCAATATATTTCGGTAAATGACTAAACGTGTTTACATATTTTATCTGACAGCGACAGTAGTACTTGTTTGTTTAATACTTATTACGGGTATATCCTGGTGGTGGTTATTGTCTCCTGTCATACTACTTTTATCTATATTTTTAGGTTATATTTTTTTTATAGTATTTATGTTTGTAATTTGTTGGATATTAACACACATTGGAAAATGAAAAAGAAAATACCAAAGCCGGTTAAGAAACGGGAGTATTGCAAGTGCGGGGTTTTCAGTATTGGTTGTAACGCCATTAAACAGGTTATATGCCCTATTTGTAAACTACCTATAAAACCTTAAATATATGATTAATAAAAAACATAAACTTACTTTAATAGAATGGGAAGATTCTTATAGTACGGACGATAAGTGGAAGTCGGTTTCCGCAATGCCTAAACCAAAGAGAATGATTTGCGTTTCCGTTGGATGGATTATTAAGGAAACAAAAAATAACATACTAATTATTCCACACTTATCTGATATAAAAAATAAAAAATCATCAGGAACCGCATTTGGGGAAATGGTAATACCGAAATCATCAATAAGAAAAAGAAAAGAATTATGATGAATACAGTTAAGATTGCTATTTTTGACAGAAAAAACCACGACATGGGTCTTGAACAGGAGGACAAATATACCGACCTTTTTTTCAGGGATAAAGACCTAACCTCATTTTGGGTATCGGCAGATGACGACGGCAAAATGGATGAGATTGTTTTTCAGTGCGGTGGTCATCAGTTTGTAACACCTTATTCCAGAAAAACAGAAGATAGATTTAAAGATATTTTAAGTAAAAACGGTTAGAAACTTAATATGACAGAAAATGAACGAAAATTGGAAATCACCTGATGAACAACCTCCCGATTCGGGCAATATGGACACGGCATCAATAAGGGTTATTGTAGCTTTTCAGTATAAAAGACTTGGTATTTTATCCAAGACTATTGCTTACGGGTTGGGAAACACAGACCACGATGGTGGAAATTACTATTGGTCAATTACACCCGCTAATTGTTCGATAATGCAACACGATATTGGCTAAATACTCGGTTGGACAGAAATTCCAGAATATAAGATATGACAGAAACCAAATCAGAATTATTCAGTAGTATTTACCTCGATGTAGTTATAGTTCCATTTACCGAAGAATTGCGATGGGTGGAAAATAAACGTTGTCATGATGGAGGTTATAACAGGACATTTAAAGTTAAAAAACCATTACTTTCAGTTTGCTTTAAGGGCACTATAAAAGAAAATGTGAAAAGGGGAGAAGTCTATATTGGAAACGGTGGTTGTGTTTTTTATGCTGTATCGAACAACGAACTTGTAAACTTAAACGTATTAGTGGATCACTTTATTATTCCAACAGAAATAATTGAAACATCAAAACCATATTCACAATGAAGAAAACCTACAACAGAAGAACTTGGTTAAATCCATTATAAATGAATTAAGGCAGAACCATAAATGAATGAAAAGATAATAACATATATTAATCCTGAAACGGGAGAGATATTAAAAGGAACT
>JAQTSV010000053.1 GCA_028711115.1 Candidatus Omnitrophota bacterium | reverse complement strand
CTTGAAAGGCATAAGATTGACGAATGTTTTTTGGTATTCAAAAAGCCCTATCCTGAAAAAAACATGAACTTCCAGGCAAACAAAGACGCAAAGGCTAAACTGGAACTTGAAAATGCAGATAAGCAGATGGTCGAACAAAAAGACTATGACAACATTATTAAGATGTGTGATAACATAGGAACCTTTGTATCATCAAACCTGATCGAATCACCGGAATCGCTGATAGAACACTCATTCTATGCAAAAATAATCTTTGACAGGGATGGTGTATTTCAAAAAGTGGAGAATATTCAGGACTTTGCGGAATTGGAAGCTAATAAGAAAAACAAAGACTTCATTATCATCCCTATCTGCACAAAGCCGGACTGCTTGCGTCCAGACTTGGGAATAGATATTGACGTTAAAAGCTGTAAATCGGCTCATCCTTCAAAATTCTCAAAAGACGCTTATTCTTTGGGTTATCATATTCAGGTAGCAATGGGACTAGACATAACAAGTGCAGTCATGGGAACGTCTATTGATACCTTCCTGTTCCTTGCACTAGAAAAAGATCCCCCGTACCTGGGAGCCATATATGACGCTGCCGACTTTATAGAATATGGTCAGGCTGTTTACAGGAAAAGGCTACTTAATATTTACAGATGTGCTAAAAAGAACTTCTGGCCGGGATATAGTCTTTTTAGCCCTGCCGAAGCTGACGGTACAGAAACAAACAAGCCAATTCCATTATGGCTACCAGGATATGCTACACCTTTGGACCAGATAAAATTTTAAAATATAACATTATGAACGAATTAATTAAAATCACCGAAAACGACAAAGGGGAAAAATTAGTTTCAGCCAGAGAATTACATGAATATCTAGGTAATAAAAGACAATTTGCGGATTGGATGAATCAAAGAATATTACAATATGGATTCATTGAAAACCAAGACTATACCTCATTTCACAGTTTTGTGAAACGAAAAGTAGGGGCTAGTAAAAGAATCGAATATGCCATAACCCTTGACATGGCAAAAGAGTTGGCTATGGTTGAAAATAATGAAAAAGGGAAAATTGCCCGTCAATATTTTATTGCAGTTGAAAAGGAAGCCATCAGAAGATTACTCTTCTCAAAACATCCTGCCGTTCCAACAACCTTTGCGGAAGCCCTTGAATTGGCAGCAAAACAGCAAAGAGAGATAGAAACACAAAAGAGAGAAATATTGGTACTTGCCCCTAAAGCTGACTTTGCAGATAAGGTTATCCTAGTTGACGGCCTGATTGAAATGAGCATGGCTGTAAAACTTTTGAAACTTCCGTATGGTCGTAATATCTTTTTTAAACTAT
This sequence comes from Candidatus Omnitrophota bacterium, assembly GCA_028711115.1. GTDB lineage: Bacteria > Omnitrophota > Gorgyraeia > Velamenicoccales > JABMQK01 > JAQTSV01. Next base: position 1,260 of record JAQTSV010000053.1, on the reverse strand, counting down.
TAAGATTCTCCGGTGTCTTTTTTAAAAGCAGGAATGAGCCATTACAAAAGTATATAGAGATGGGTTATTTTCAGGTAAAGCAAAAGGTTATAACAAGGACCGAGTTACCTGATATGATTGTAAATGTGCCGTTTTTTACAGAAAAAGGGATGGCAAGAATGGCTGGATGGCTTACACAGCGTGGTTTCTATGATAAAAAGAATGTGAAGGACTATATAGCACAAAAAGAGAAAGAAAACGAATTGAGTTTTGCACGTTAAAAATAATATTTTGATATATGACAGACTTAATGACAACTGTAAAAGAAGCTAGGGCCAAGGCCATTGAAGTCTTAACACCATTTTTTAATGATGCTGAATCTGGCGGACAATTTAATTTTGAAGCAGACTATTTTAAAAGGCTTTCAAAAAAGGTCGAATCTGCCTTAATGCCTTATTATGAAAAGGTAAAAGATCAGGTTAGTCTTTCGGATTTTACTAACCAAGTAATATTGGATATACAGTATGACTTTGTTGGAGGAGCAATAGCAAAGCTAGGAAGTGGAGATATAGAAATCGAAATAAAATAAAGCTATGCAGACCTATTTGATAATGGTTAATCCCATGCCAAAGCCTCGGATGACAAGATCCGACAAATGGAATAAACGGCCAATAGTTAATCATTGGAACGCATACAAAGACTTGGTAAGGCTGGAATGTAATAAAATCCAATTACAGACTTTACCGGATGAAATAATATCCGAGACATTTATAATCCAAATGCCCGGTTCCTGGACTGAAAAGAAAAAGAAAGAAATGAACGAAAAACCGCATCAGCAGGAGCCGGATATTGACAATATTGAAAAAGGAATTTTTGATATTCTTTGTCCTGACGGTGATTCCCATATATGGAAAACAGGGATACGGCAAAAAATTTGGGGACGAACAGGCGCAATAATTTTAACATTACCTCAATAACATGATCTTCAAAATACTTTTACTACTTAGCGTAATAACGAACATTTACCTGATATACAAACTTAAAAAGCAAGGAACAATGACCGATGAACAGATTGTACTCACATTTTACAAGGGCAGGGACAACAGGACCATTGCCCGTACAAAGACAGGTAAGATATGCCTGTTAGACATACCATATTGTAAGGAGAACCATATTTGGGTAGGCTCAGGCGAAGATTGGCGTTGTGCTATCAAAGCAGAAAAAGAAAAGGTTGTCATAGTACAGCCGATAACCAAGGTGCTGACAGCAGAGGAAAACGCA
>JAQTSV010000052.1 GCA_028711115.1 Candidatus Omnitrophota bacterium | reverse complement strand
AAGGAGTCTTAAAATGGAATACGAGACACAATACGATGACGGGGATATGGGTACACAGGAGAAAGATAATTAATCAAGGAGTGGTTGTCATTGAGGGCAGAGAAAATGAAAAAATCTAAAATGAGTAAAGGACTTTTTACAAGCAATTCAGATTCTTGGGAAACGCCACAATATTTTTTTGATAAACTAAATGAAGAATTTAATTTCGACGTTGATGTTTGTGCTACTCCCGAGAATGCTAAATGCAGAAGGTTTATTACAAAGGAACAAAACGGTTTGAGTCTGAGTTGGGAAATGTATTGTGCTCTTGTTCGTGTATCTGGTGGCAGGGTTTGGATGAACCCACCATATGGAAGAGAAATTGGAAAGTGGGTTAAAAAGGCATACGAAGAAGGTCGAAAATCTGGAATAACCGTTGTTGGTTTACTACCGGCTCGGACAGACACAAAGTGGTTTCACGATTATATTTATGGTAAGGCAGAAATAAGGTTTATCAAAGGAAGATTAAGGTTTGTAGATGGTAAAAATTCTGCTCCATTCCCAAGCATGGTTGTGATATGGGGAGGTAAGCGACCTGAGCAACCACTCTAATTTAAAGGAGAGATATGATGCCAAACTGCCCACAATGTCATAATCCGGCAGTAGCCAAACATTATTCTAAGTTCGGATGGCTTTATATCTGCGGCAATAAAAAATGCGGACAGGGTAGTTTCTGGGGCGACGACAGAGATAAGAAAATGGTTATTGAAAAACCGAAACGGAGGAAAAGATGAAATACATCATAGCAGGCATGGTTTTAGTTGCATCAGTAGCTTTAGTCTATTTCCAGATTACCAGACGGAAGTATCAAGATGAAATGTTCGTCTGAAAATAATTTCATTCAGCTGTTGACTCTTAACTATTTTTGTGTTAAATTTAAGTGAGGATACATTATGACATTTACAAAGAAAAATAAGTTGGCACGACCTCTGGTTAGATTTATATCTTTCCTCCCTCATAATGTATTCTCAACGAGGGGGTCGTGCCTGTTTTTTGTGAGCATAGCACAAGAAACTATGCAGGTCTTTTCATGTCGGATTTTCAAACCAAATGAAAATCGAGAAGTCATTACAGACGTTGAGAAAAAGTTGGAGCAAGTGAGACCCTTAACACTCCAGACGTGCAGGTTTAAAAAGCCCTCAACGAGCGGAATTACTAATTACGATGCTGTCCGTAGCGGGTTCGTAAGACGGAGGTCGGAAGTGCTGTATTGGCTTGAAAATCCAAAAAATGCGACCATAATCTTGTACTGATTTCTGTACATAAAAGCATTTGAGGATTTTAAACCTTCTGCACGGAGGTAAGGGTAGAGGTATCTTTAAAAAGGAGAAGGAATGCTGAACCTAATGGAAAAAGAAGAAAGAAAATTTGACACGAGGAAGCACTTGATTCATTTATTTAATACAGCATTTAAAGAAAAAAGAGGTAAAGACAATCCGTTACCGTTCGGAGCTTGTATGAGGGCGATGCAGGGTAGGTTTAAATTTGAGGACGAGGAAACCGGAGAGATTATAATAGAATATCCTACTGAGCAATCTTGGCAGGAACAAGTTGAAGCGATGTTTAAAGATGAATTTTGTGCTAAAAATAAAATATTCGATTTCCCTTATTTTTTGAAACAATTTGGTAGGTTTAAAATGTCTGACCCCGTTGTAGAAAAGAAAAAACTATTAATCAAGTGCGAAGAATGTGGTAAGCTAAGACAACCATTTGGATGTTGTGAGCATTGCGGAAAGTAATCACATATACAGCCAAACACTTTAAGGAGAGAAGATGAAACTAACAATAGAAAAATTAACTGAATGGGGAGCGTGCAAAGAGGGCAAAGATTGGTTTATATCGCAAGATGAAACCGATGAAATCGAAGTTGTAAAGAAATTAATTTATGTAAGGATAGATTGGGCGAATTGGCTTGTAGTCAGATTAATGACGCATAGCCAACAGGTGCAATATGCTATTTTTGCGGCAGAGCAGGTCTTAGATATTTTCGAGAAAGAATATCCAGACGATAAAAGACCGAGAAAAGCGATTAAAGCGGCAAAAGCATATCTAAGAAACCCGACAGAGAAAAACAAGAATGCCGCCGCCCGTGCCGCCGATGCCGCCTATGCCGCCGCCCGTGCCGCCGCCCGTGCCGCCTATGCCGCCGCCCGTGCCGCCGATGCCGCCTATGCCGCCGCCGATGCCGCCGATGCCGCCTATGCCGCCTATGCCGCCGCCCGTGCCGCCGATGCCGCCTATGCCGCCGCCTATGCCGCCGCCCGTGCCGAAATGAAAAAGAGGATTATAAATTATGGTATCAAACTTTTAAACCATAAGGAGAAATGAGATGGAAGCGGCAAAATATTTATTAGTTGATGTAAACAAAGAGGGCGAACACGAAATAATATTTGTGTCAAGTGATATTGGGGAATTAACGAAACGATATTATGCAACAAGAGACTGCTTTATTTATAAAATTAATTTGGAGGACTTATGAAAAAGGTATGGAATGTGTATCAAAGAAAAGATGGTTTTAGAGTAGCAGTATTACCGGATTCAATAGATGATAGATTTGATAAGAACCATTCTGATGATTATACTTTTCTCGGTCAGGTAACC
>JAQTSV010000051.1 GCA_028711115.1 Candidatus Omnitrophota bacterium | reverse complement strand
CTGTCAGTAACCCTAATGTCCTCTGGCTCGCATACTAAGTTTTCCCCATAATCAGGCATAATGTTATTGGTAATCACGTCACCAATCTTTTTGAGCATCGGATAAACCTTAAAATCTATCAACGTTGATTTTCCTGTTTTCGCGTTCGCCTCTGTTGCGTTGATAGATAAAATACTTGAAAGTCCAGGAGCGATGTTGCTCCAAATTTCATCCCGGTTTGCTAATCGACTATTAAGAAACTCCATGTCTCTTTGTGTAGCGGTTGCCTGTGTCCATTGAACGCCTCCCGCTTTTACATTTCGCAGCATGAGGTAGTTTCTTAATGCGCTTGCCTTATCAACATCCTTTTGCATCTGGTCCCAATCAGCATCAGAGATCGGATCAGCAAACGCCAAAACGCCCGGTAACTTTCCGTTGTTTTTGCCAAACAATCTTTTGTTGTAAGACTGCATTGCTAAATCGGAGTCCGCTATGGTTCTTAATGATTCAAGGTTACTCAATCCAGTAAACATGGAATAGGGGTTAAATCCAATAAATGGTACGATCTCTTCCACAGACAAAGTAATCTGCCTTCCGTCCCCAGGATCGTATTTATACTCTTTGATATACATCCTTCCATCTGGCACCGGGTTTATTTGTTTTGTAGGAATAAGCCATAGTTCTTTTAATTTACTTCCAACGTAGTTTTTCCACCAATAAGCGGTGTTACATACCCCCAAATACGCGACTGTTGAAAAGATTAGATCACTTTGACTCATTGTTGGATTAGGCGCTTTTAGCAATTGTTCAAAAGGATGATTTGAAATATCAAAAGTCTTTTCACCTTCTGACCTTTTCACGTTCCACTTCGTTCCCCCGGCTATTGTTGACACCATGTTAATGCCCGTGTTCACCCAGGACACTTTTTCAAAGTAACTTAATTTGTTATTGTTGTCCACAAATTGTGGGAACTCGAATCCTTCAATTTCAGCCGTTGCTAAAGCCCATCCAGGGTATTGTTTTTGTACTGCCTTACTGTACCCGAATCTTTTGGCAAGTTTATCTATTAGAGTCATAAGTGCTCCTATCCTGCAAAACCAATTAACTTATTTGGACTAATTATATTTGGATAATAGTTAGCGTACAAAATACTTTCGCCCTTATCAGGCGATCTTCCAATCCTCTTTTTTATTTCTTCTTTTTCTTCCACTAAAACACCCGAAGTTGTTAGTTTGTATTTTGCGCTGCATAAATCAGCCACAATTTCATTCCCAGGTGGTAGACAAATATTATCACCACCGTTTGGATCGAGCGCATCCCTCATTCTCCAGTAGTATTCAGCGCGTAAGTTACGCATCTTTAGTTTACCACTTTTATCCCTATATTCACTACTTGAAGCTGCGTTTACGGCATATAAGTTTTTATACATCGGCCTCAATGAGTCGTAGGCAGACGAACCTATACCACCAATATCTATGTTCATAATCAACGGGTCTATATCCCCCAAATCATTCTTTACTAAGGCAGCGGCAGTCGGCCCGTCTTTTACCAACGCTCCAGGCCAAAATGAAATTTCATCAAACCAATTGTCATACCTCTTTGATAAACTCATGTTATCCCTACCGCCACGCGCCGGGTCAATTCCAACGGCGGTTAATGGTACATCTGGTTTATCACATTCTAACCATCGTCTTTGAGCTTCTAATACCCATTCAGTAGGTATAATCTGCCACGGATCTGCCATTGAAGATGCTTGAAAATCACCGTAAAGCATTTGTGATCTTAGAGGTTCTGGTAGCGATTGCAAAATAGAACGGTATCTATTGTCTTTTGATAAAAATGGATTATCGTCTAGTCTTGCAGGAATAAAGGTTCTTGATAATGGGTAAACTGTTTCAGTTTTAGTAACAATTGGATCCCCCGTTAAAAATTCTTTTTCTTCACCATCAATCGTTGCATACCATCTAAGTTCGCCAGGCTTAGCAGGATTAGGATGTTTAGGGTCAAGCCACGCGCCCCATCGTTTTATAATCCAATTTCCGGCTTCATCAATCGGAGGGTTACCAGTTGCTACAATTCTCACTCTTTGATTAGGATTTTTTGATCTATTCCACCCACAAATAAAGACATATTGTGTCTCTGTAAATTCTGGCAATTCATCAAACAATTTATGGTCGTGTGGTCTACCTTGCCAGTCTTTTTTATTATCCTCGTATTGAACCGCGCCAAATTCTAGAGTTCTATTATTTTCTAGTTCCCACGAATGTTCTGATTTATTTTCTTTACCAGTGTCTTTTATTACTTCCCTTGCCTGTTGAATGATCTCTTTTAGGTTCGGGTATACTCTACGAAAAATAGCGGCGTGTTCTGCTAATTCTGCCGCTAATCCAATCAGTAAACTTGACTTACCACCACCCGCTGCCCCGCCATAAAATAATTCATCAGCCCTTGAAAGTAAGGCTAACCACTGTGGTTCACTTTGCGGAATCCACCTGGCCGTCTTGTTCTGTACTCTGTCCAGGTACGACTTTTCGGATGGCATTAGCGAGTGTAGATATTGCTCTATCATATCCATCTATTTGATTGATCTCTTTTCCATTGCTGGTTACGTCTACCTCTGTCTTTACCGATCCATCAATATGCACATAAAGCCACTTGATAAAATCAAT
>JAQTSV010000050.1 GCA_028711115.1 Candidatus Omnitrophota bacterium | reverse complement strand
ATACCTTAGCCATCGGGTCGTATGGAACAGGCCCTATTCGCTTGGCTATCAAAGCCTGACTCATCTGAGAAGCAAAAAACGAGCCTATTAAGTCAAACGCCTCGTGAGAGTTCATTACATACTGCTCATACTTCTGAGGGTTCTCGGTCTTTAACTTTATCATATCCGATATAAAACTGTCAGGCAAATTATCCCTGTTGTCAAACGTGGTCGCCTGAAAACACTTGTACTGGTCAGCAGAACTTAACTTCTTTAACTCCTCGACCGGAACTTTCGTCTCACGAGACATCTCCTCATAAATCAAATCGCTCATTACCGCAGGCAAACCCCTAATCCAATACTCCCAACACCAGTTATGACCATTGGCGTTGGCTATCAGAAATAACTGCTGAGGCTTCAATTCCTGTAACTTCTCTATAAACGGCCTGTGAACCGGCCCAACCTTAAAAGATGGGTCTGACCATATACTCATATCAGGCTCTAATTTCCGCCTCAACCTGCCCCTTAACATACCAAAAGTATCGTCCGAATCGAACTCCTCTGCCTGCTCAATGTAAGCCCATCCTAAATTGATGTTCTGTAAACCACTCAACTCGTCACCGTGCCGAAACATCGTTATACTGCCGTTCTCGTCAACTATCTCCTTAGTGTGCTGAGGAACTTTAATACCTGTGTATAACTCAAAATCCTTCAACGTCGAATCACGCAAATCAGTAAAGTTTTTCCTCACTATCAAACCTTTATTGTTCTTGAAAGCCCGCGAATTTATCCGACCCTTCAAAATCGCGCACATAGTCTTGCCAGTGCCCCATCCGGCTATCATCGCAGGAAAACGCTCCAAAGAAGTCAAAAAACCGCTCTGGTACGCCTTACTACTCACATTTGCTGTTAATCCTGACATCTATTGTCTACCCCCTGTGTCCAGAACTCGTAAACCCAAAAATGAAAATGTAGAACCCCCTATCGTACATCGAGGCCGGGCGGGGGGCGCGGGGGTGGGGGTCTCTGTTTTTAAAATATAGTTGTTCAATGGTTTGCCCTTAACTGATGTTGCGTGCAGTCTTGGTTTGGATTGTATTGCAGTGAAAATGATGCAGTTGAGTATGTAGCTGATTTTTCTATCGGGCAACATAGCCCGCCTTTGTTTGTCAATAGCGAGCAAGTATTACAGGGTCTAACAGGGGCTAACATATTAGGTCTAACAATATCGGGGTCTAACATAGGTCTAACATCTTGGGGTCTAACAGGTCTAACCGCAGGGCGTTCGTTGATTGTAGCCGATTCTGGTGCGTTTTCTAATCCTTGTTTTTCGCTCAATAACACACTATCACCATTTTTAGCGTTTAAACGCCGTTTCTGCATATATGCCCGCTGATAGTCTTTTTTGGCTTCACCTGTTAACATATAACCCCTTACCTATGATAGTGTTATGTTAGTCTGAGGGCGCTTCTGCTCATTGTCCCGCTCGAATATGCCCGTATGCTTGCCGAGATTCTCTAAAGCGCGGTTTTCATTAACCATATCACCTTTTAAAAGAGCGCGCTCAGCTAAGTCTTTAAACTTTTTAACAACATAATCAGCTGATATTTCATTCTTTTCATTGATTTTAGCCTGTAAAGCGTCAATTCTGGCCCTTATCTTAACTAACCTTAATAATTGAGAAGCCTTAACGTCTGCGGTTTTTTTACTGTATCCGGCTTGAATAGCTGACCTTGTGCCGTTTTTATCGACTACATACTCTCTACAAAACGATTCTTGGATGTCTGATAGTCCTGTTTGTTTATTTATGGCCATAATAATCACGTCTTTAAAGTTAAATGCCGTTCAATAAATAGTTTATCGCTTTGGGTGTCTTTAAATCTTGCCGGTTCGGGCTTCATAGTCTCATAAATAGGTTTACATTGCTCAAGCTTAGACTTGCATAGTTTTATTGTTGCATCGAAGATATAATCCATATTCGCTTTAAATATATCATTTTCGAGCTTTTTTATTACTTCTGGGCTGTTTAAGTGTTTTTCGCAATCTTTTAACCAAGTCTTAACTTTTGGATTTTTAGCAAGGGTTTTGTTTTTAATCGACAATCTGATTTTTAGTGGTTTTTCGGCTTTTGATAATTCTTTTTTTATGTTTTGGTGAAGTTTTTTTATGGCCGTTAAGCCCGCCTTATCCGCCTTGTTCTCTTGTTTTTGCTTAACCATAGCCGACATCCTTGCGCCTATTTATACGTCAAAAATCAAGTTTTGTTCTATTACTGCCTAACTTTACACTATAACCGTTATCCTTGTCAACAAAAATCTGGCCTATTTCAAAAAATTCTTTTTAGCACAATTCTGCTGATTTTAAGATATTTTAAAATAATTTACATTTTTCTATTGACATACAGCATAATTGACGATATACTTATTATAATAGTAGAATGAAAATTTAATACTAATCTTATTTGAAGGGAAATGAAAATGGTTATTACAATCAGGCACAACATCGAAACTGGCATACGAAATCTTAATGAAAGAAGCCGCGTCAACCGCATAAATACATTTATTGCTAAGTATTTGAGTTGTGCCGGATTATCACGCGATGTTGTAGATTTTAATGGTGTTGACCAGTGGTCAATAAGCGGAAATCTGCCGGAGCTTCAAAAGCAATTACAAAGATTTCCCAC
>JAQTSV010000049.1 GCA_028711115.1 Candidatus Omnitrophota bacterium | reverse complement strand
TACTCGTATAGTCACCCTGCAATTCCATCCGAGGGACTTTTGGTATCAACGCATTTGTGTTATGTTCTAAAATGCGCCTTCCAGCATCGATGCTGTCACCTCGTAAGCGTTACCTATTCCGCCACTTGACCAGTCCATTATTTCAAAAAACAGAGACCGATTAAGGGCGGTTCGTACAACGTCTTCCACACCCTCTGTGATGCTCTCCTTTCGGCATATTGTACAGCACGTTAAACCGGTCTCATTTTTTCAAAAAACTATTGTAAATGTTTTACTCTTCTTTTTTAGTGAAGCTATATTATCTTTTATCAAGTCTGAATGAGAGCCGATACCTTTAAGCACAACCCTTTTTTGTTTATTATTTTTGTCTTTGAATTTAACAAGCGAAACAATTACTCCCTGGCACATCACTTACCTCCGTTTATAATATTTTCAAATACAGGGACGGCTTTCACCGCCCCTTGCCCAATCCAATTGCGCTTTGTTAGCGCATTGTTATAGTCTCCTATCTTGTTGGACATTTTAAGAACTTAGTATTATTGTCAAATTATTTATCCAAAATAGTTTATAATCATTTCATAAAAATTTGTGCCGCTTAAACGCATGTTCTGCGGAAAACCGGCTAACTTATTTTCCCTTGTAGAAATTCGTAAGCCGCTCCAGTCAACTTCACGTCTATCTCCTCCACCATATCACAGTTGTTACAATAATCTCCAACATCTTCTGCTAATTCATGTAATTTCTTCGCAATATTTTCCAAATAATCTTTTTGCTTTTTGCCAACTTCATATACCTTTTTATTATCTGCGCCAACAATCATTAGTTCACTACGCACCGATTCAATTCTTGCAGTAAAGTATTGTATCAACTGTATAGCAGTGATAATTTTTATATATCCATCATTCTGACCGCCGGTTTCCGCAGAACTAACAACTGTACCGGAATTACTTTCTTGGTTGGTTAAATTTTTATTTTCTTCCATCTCAAATTTCCTTTTTAATTTTAGTTAATATTTTCTTACCGTAATCCGGTAAGTTGCGACTCCGTTATGCTTATTTTGGGGCTAATACATTCGAGCTCTATCAATCTTTGTCCTAAAATAAGATGGGACACTGTTAATTTTTTCATCTTTTACGAAATGTAAAAAATTAATCGGTTTTAAGTTCTTTTTTGACATCCCGTTTTTCCCTAAAATTTTACCTTCGTACCCGAATGATAATTTTTTACCTATACCGCCCCATAAAGATACGGCGTATAAACTTACTTTTGATACGACTACTAATGGGTTATTGTTACCATATAAAGCTTGCACGGTATCTCCAACCTGCAAAGGGCTTTTCTCTCGTATTATTTTATTTATTATTTCGTCTGATTCTTTAAGAATTTTCTCCATATATATTTCCAACTCTTCGCATTCAAATTCAAATTGCCGCAATTTTTCCATCATTTCCTCCAAAGTTTCCGCCCCAAAAAAGCATAACAAAAATTTCAACCAACGGGGGCATTTGTTAGTAAATCGTTAAATAATCATTTTATTTTTAAGAACATTTGTAATTATCACCTTTCAACGGCTTGTTAAATTCAACGCCGTTATAATTATTTGCCCTTAGTTTATCCACTTAATAACAGTTTCTCCTTTATAGCCTTTCTGCCAAATAAACCACGCATAGGCAACAGCAGACCCGCCGCCTTCAATCATTTTTTCAAATTCAGCATTTTTAGCACATAGCAATCTTGAAGATGAAACATATATAATCTTCGGCGGGTGGTTTTTGTAAAGCCCTTTCCTTTCCTTCCCTTCTAAAAATTGTATCTTCAAAAACATTGCAACTTTATTACCATCTGGTATTATATCTAATGCTTTATTCACAAAATCAACGGCTCTTGCATACGGCGGATTGGTTACTATATCGCCTTCCCAATGTTCATCGTTGAAGAATAAAAAATCTTGCTGTTCTCCATATCCTCGATCAATTAAATCTGATGCTCTTACATTATACCCGTGCTTTACAAAAACCTCTGCTATGTGTCCTTCACCGCAAGCTGGCTCCCATACACTTTTATTAAACTGTTCAACTTCCAGTAGTAGTTCAACCGCTTTCGGTTCAGTCGCATAGTAATCCTGCTGTTGCCTATGCTTATCTGTGTGGTTACTTGCACCTAATGTTTTGTAGATGCTGTTACTATTTCCTGTCCAATCTTTATTCATTGCTGTGTCGGGCAAAAATTATAACAACGGTTTCAACCGGACAGCTAAAGCTATCCGGCTGATTAGTAATTTTATTAGTTAATATTTCATTCATAATTTCATTTCTGTTTTGGGCTGCCGGTTAAACCGATAGCCGTTAGTCTCTCCAAAATTTGATTACTTCCCCGATACCTCCGAAATAACTACGTGCTTCAATAAATGAGTGCGTAGAATAATGCTTAGTAACCTTCCTGCCCTTAATTACCACGTCGGCATGGTATCGGGTGGGTTTCTGGTATTCGAGGCTTGTAAGGCTTCCTACGTCGTTTTTAAGTCTTGTCATCTCTCACCTGTCTATTTAATAATCAATTTACCAAATTCAAGTTTCCCAACATTATATATAGTCTCAAACTTGCAAATGTTTTTAGCAAGTATATTTTTGACAAGCGTACAATTCAATTTCTCAGAGCCACCGGAAACAGAGTGTAACCAATACCCGTTTTTGTCACCAGCTACAAATC
>JAQTSV010000048.1 GCA_028711115.1 Candidatus Omnitrophota bacterium | reverse complement strand
ATGATGGGCTTGAGCAAAGTAAAGAAGCCCAAATACTACGTGATTTTACAAAAGAAATTGAAAAGCGATTTGATGAACAAGGATATGTTGAATTCAGCAATAAACAGCAATACATGAAAGAAGAATTTCTTTCAGACCTTGAAGACTATGCAACAAAAAAGGGAAAAGAGGTAGACAAAGGCGAACCTTCTTTTGAGTTCGGGCAGAATATTAAAAAAGAAAAAACCAAAGAGCCGATTAAAGTAACCAGAACGGAATATCTTACTATCCGGGAAAAAGCAAAAGACACCGGTAATTTTGGTTATAAAAAGGTTGAAGACCAAAATAATTATTTTGTTGTTGATACACAGACAGAGAAAATATATGAATTTGCAAAGGGCAAATCAGAGGCTGATAGATTAAGGGCTTCAAACGAAGCTGATACTTTTATGGAAGAAAACTCAATATCAGTCCCAAAAGGCGAGATTATAACAAAGCCGATATTTGAGAAAACCAAAGCCGGAGATCAATACACACTTGGAAGTGAAATGAAGCCAAGTTTCCCAACAAAAGCAAAGTTTGAGGGCAAAGCAGACCTGAGCGAAGAAACACCATTATTCAAACAGGAGAAAGTTGACAAAGGACAGATTGACGCATTTGCAGAGAAATCCGTAGTCAAAGAAACCCCAGAAAGTTTAACTAAGCCAGAAGTTAAGTCAAAGCTAGAGATAAAGCCACCAAAAGAACCTACGAAGCCCGAAGATATTGATAAAGCCACTAGCGGGGAAGAACCTTATACTGCTCTTAACAAGAAAGAGATCGAAACCTTTAGAAAAGAACTTGAACTCGATAAATTAGAACCACCCAAAACAAAAAAGATATTGAATTCATTGAACGAAGCTAAAGAAAGGAAACTTGATGAGACAGCATTAACTACGGCGGATGAGATCATTAGGACAAAACGACTCGTTGGTGATGCCGAACATGCAGGTATGGTAATAAAAGCTAAAAAGCTAAAGGACGAATATAATGACTTAACAAAGGACATCGCTGAATTAGTCGATAAAGGCAACGAGCCTGCTGTCAATTTGGCCAAGACCCGACGTGAAATAGTTTTCGACCAAATAGATAAACTTACCGAAGCATCTGATCTTGGCGGTACAGAACTTGGACGAGCTTTAAGCATACGTAGGATGAAAATAGCAGGTGAGGAAAATGATTTAGTCTCGATTATGCAAAGAGCGAAAGCAACTAAAGGATCGAAGTTAACCGAACAAGAAACTGCTAAACTTGAAGAACTGGCTAAAAAATACGAACAATCAGAAAAAGAATTAGCTGAGTTACGAGATAAATATGATAAAATGGAGATTGAACGTGACAAAGCAATTGCAGAAAGAGTCACAAATATTGAAAAAAGAAGAGCTAAAATTAGTTCTAAGGCTACTGAGGCAAGAACAAAAATTCTTAAAGAACGAGAAGATATAAAGAAACAAATTGCATTATTAGGATTTAGGGTAAATGACGTTACAGGATTAACCGCTGAAGGTTCTTATCTTGTAGGCAAACTTGCCATTAATTACATCAAAGAAGGTGCGGTGAACTTAAACGAAGTAGTAAGCAAAGTATTGTCGGATTTACCAGAATTAACCGATAGAGATGTATATCGTGCATTAAGCAGCAAAGACCCACGGAGACAAGCAAGGGCACGTAATGAAGCCCAAAAACGTGTGACACAAATAAAAAGACATGCGTTAGCTTTGGAAAGATTAAAGAATGCAGAAGAGGGTATTTTTGAATCTAAGAAGCAAAGAGAACCATTACCGGAGGATATTCGTAGGTTAAGAAATATGCTCACTGAATTGAGAAAAGAAGCATATAAGTCCGAACTCAGTTCTGAAAAATTAGAAAAATCATTACAGACTATAAATGAGTTACAAGACCAACTTGCGAATCATTATCGAACTATAAAAAATAAGAAACCAATTGATACAGAAGAACTTAAATCAGTCAAGGAAAAAATAAAAGAATTACGAAAGACAATGAATGTCGAGGATGCTTTATCGGATATACAGGAGCAATTACGGACTGGAGAATTCAAGATTAAGGAAAAAGCTGAGGAGAAAACCTATCCGATAGATTTAGAAAAAAGCATGATAGAACTTAAGAAGAAACGGAAGCAATTGAAGATCGCTATCGACGAATTAAAACCTAAAACTATTAGTGACGTTGGGATTGAGATTGTCAACACATTAAGAACGGCAAAAGCAAGTATGGATATGTCCGCAGCTTTAAGACAAGGGTTTTTCCCATCTGTAAAACGACCAATTCTGTTTGCTAAAACATTTGCTAAAGCTATTAAAAGTTTTATGAGCGAAAATTCTTACGAGAAAATACAAAATGATATAGAATCCCACCCGAACCATTATCTGAGAGAAAAATCGAAATTAGAATTGACTGAAATAGATGGCAGAATGAATACTCGTGAAGAAATGTTTCTTGATAATTTTCTTGAGAAAATACCGGGTGTAAAACATTTTGTGAAGGCGTCTAATAGACACATGGTCACAACTTTGAACCTGATTAGGACAGGCGCATTTGATGAGTTTGCACAAAAATATCCTAATGCAACTAAAGCGGAATTGACTGCATGGGCGAATTATGTAAATGTAGCTACTGGACGTGGTGATTTAGGTAAATTCAATGGTGCTGCCAACGGTCTATCTTTAGTATTATTTTCTCCTAGATTTTCAGTAAG
>JAQTSV010000047.1 GCA_028711115.1 Candidatus Omnitrophota bacterium | reverse complement strand
AATTTAATCCTAAATTAGCACCTTACTGTTTGATTAATTTTGCGCCGACTAATGCAAAGATAGCAGAAGTTAAAAATGCGCAAAAAGTGATCCGAGAGGATTACCCGGAGGTTACGTTATTAAATACGCTGATTTCTGACCGCAAGTGCTTTAGAGACTCTTGGGCCAACGGTAAAAGTGTCATTGAAGAAAAAACTAAATCAGTCAGCGTAAAAATGGCGCAACAAGAAATTTTAAACTTAATCAAGGAGATACAACATGGCCTTTAAAAAACGAAAAGAAATAGACGAGATCAAAGCTTTCGTCGAGGGCGGTGACATCCGCAAAACCCTTCCGGTTGGCTCTTTTACCAATCTGGAAGAAATGACGGCTGATGATCTGGCGTATCAGATGGAGAGCGTATTTAACCAGTCATTGCTGATGATGTGGATGTTCAGCATGCACATCAGAGACAAGTTCTCCAACAACATTGAAATGGGCAACTTCATCAAGAAGCTGCGGGAACAGAACCCTTATCACCCATTATGCGTTGTCAGGCAGCAAACCCGGAACAGGTACATTCATGCCGGACGGTTGGCGACAAAACTGGGCATAACCGATCTGGACGCGATAGGCGTGTCTCCTACGGCATTTTATGAACTGGCCTCTCCAAAGAATAGTGATATTGCGACTAAGCTTATCCATCACATTAAGCAAGACCTGGCAAAGAAAAAGCAAACTAAAGAGGTCACGCGCACAGTCGAGTATGTTGAGCGCTTGATCGCTCAGGAACGGTCAATACTAGGCGAATCGCAAGTAGATACGACTGGAAATATTGATGTCATGGATTACGACAGGCCGCGCACCGAGTTGAGAATAGTCAAGGTTCATCAAAATATCGCCGAGGATGCCGTTATAGACTCGGTTGGGAATTTAATAGAGGATGCTATTGCCCATCATGAATTCGTGCCGCCAGTCGCACTGAGTTCGCCAGAACAGGCATTCACTGCTATTAATTACGGCGATAAGTTTGCTCAGTCAAAAGTAGTGGATTTTGCTGAAAGACGCAGCGGAAGGGATCGCCGGATAAATTCTCATGAACCTGAGCCGCTGGAACGCCACGGAGACGAGTTTGACAGTCATAACCCTGTTTACCTATCCGGGTTAAGCACGGATGACCTTCTTCTTGAACTGGCTACCCGCACAGAGAAGAAGAGTGCCGGTGAAATCAAGAACGATGTGATGTTGTTCATGGAACGCTACGACTTGTCGTTTAACGAGCAGGAAAGTATTTTCGAGGCGCTGAAAAAATGGGCGCGGACTATGCAGGCATAGGAGCGGGTCATGGAATTAGTTAAACTAGCACGCGGAGAGCCTTACCCGCTTCCGCTTTCTTTAAGGGAGGGCGCTGCGGCCCAATTTCTCATGCAATCTGGAAACATCCTGCAAATTGTTGTCCCAGGAATGGATAGTAAGGAACAGAATGCGCTCAGAACAGGTATGATCAAGTCCGGTTTTCTATATGAAGGTTGCAATTTGCTATTGTTGTTCCAGTTTTATGGGAACGATGGCAAGCCGCTACTCGCTTTTGACGCGCCGTTTGATATTCGTTTGCTTCCGCCCAAAGAACGGAATTTGCATAACATAGAAAATGCCGAGCAAAGATTGGCTATCGAAGTGCATGGTGTTGACGAGAAGAGAATATTGCGGGCCTTGCGTGTCGTGACAATGCCGCCAGACATGACGGTTAGGTTCTTGAGCGCGGTGCAGATGCAGTTAACGGAAATGGATAAACCTGGCGTAATGGCTAGATGGATGCAAAGCCGCCCGGATCAACTGATTGACATGGCACATACCTGGTGGATGGGCACTTAAAAATCAATACCCGCCCTTAAAAAACCTTGGAGCGTTCAGGGAAGAACGCGACCCCCAGCCGAATTGCGTAGCGTAAGCGGAGCAGTAGGCGCGAGGGTCACTTAAAAATCATCTGCTTTCCAAATCTAAAAATGTGCTATAATTAGGCATTATGATAATTCAAAAATCTTATAAATTCAGGTTATGCACGGTAATACTAAACTATCTCCAGAATATAAGGATATGATACATGATATGTACATCATAGATGAACGTCCTCTATCATATATAGCAAAGAAATTAAATGTCTCCATATCTACAATATGGACATTTATGAGAAATTATGGAATTGATGTTAGATCGCGATCAGATGCTAATAAAATATCTACCAATATACCAGAAACGAAAGCAAAACGTATAGAAGCAATAACTGGAAAACCCTCTGGAGCATTGGGTAAGAATTGGAAAATAAACGATACAACTAATTACTCCAGAGTTGGCCCTGATAATAATAACTGGAAAGGAGGGGTTTCTAGTGATCCTGACCATTTGAGGCAACAAAGAACAGATCACAAAGCCATGAGGAGAGGGAAGACTCCACACATGCCTAAATGGGCTGATAAAAGAAAAATAGAAGAGATATATAAACAAGCAAGAGATATGGGCTTAACAGTTGATCATATTATACCATTATCTCACCCAAGAGTTACAGGCCTCCATTGCGAAGAAAACCTCAGATTACTTTCTAGGGAAGAGAATAGTAAAAAAAGTAATAAGTTTAATAATTGATCGCGACGAAAACGCGGCCATAAACATTAAAGCGGCTGGGAGAGTCGCGAGTGGAGCTACATATCAACCAGATAATTTAGCAGCTTAGGTTGTTAAATGTATCAGGGTAGCGGTGAAACTCAACA
>JAQTSV010000046.1 GCA_028711115.1 Candidatus Omnitrophota bacterium | reverse complement strand
GTGATAGGACAATTGACGCAGGGCAGACAACGGTTGGTAAATGGTATGTCGATAAAATTGACGCATTTGAATCAATGAGACAGATAGAGGAAACTGAACTAGGATTTTTAACAGAAGGCGAGGATGGGAAAATCATTTTTGAAGACCGTCACCATAGACTTAAAGATGTCCATTTAATCAGTCAGCAAACTTTTACCGATGCAACAGGTGCCACAATAGGCTATAGCTCCATAACACAGCAAGACCCTATCCGCGAGATTTACAACGACATAATAGCGACGGTGGAATCATACGATACTGCCTTGGCGTCGACAGTTTTATGGACATTGCATGAAATTCCAACATTGGCTCCGGGACAGTCTTTGATTTACTGGGCTGAATATCCTAATTCGGAATATGATCCATCCACAGGGGCTTATGTTGATATATGGGATACGCCGGTAGTTGGAACGGACATAACTCAAACAGGAGTGTCAAATAGCGATATAGGCGTGGCGGTTTCTAAATTTGCGCGGTCAATGAAAATCACAATTACAAACAACAATGTGACAAATTCAGCGACATTGACATTAGTACAAGCTCAAGGAATAAAAATAACCAAATTATCCCCTACAAGCATATCAAATTCAGATTCGGCGTCACAGACTTTGTATGGGACAAAATCATATCTATTGCCCGCAAAATGGCTGCAGACAACAACTACAGCACAAGATTATGCGGGGTACATAATAGGCAGATACAAAGATCCAGTGCCGGTTATAGGGATATCGTTTTTTGCGAATAAAAACGCAAGTTTGATTGTTGAGGCTTTAACGAGGAATATATCTGATAGAATTACGATTACTGCCACAGGCGCAAAAACCGAACTTGGAATTGATGATGAATTTTTCATCGAGGCGATATCACATAGGATTTCTAACTCAGGCAGATTCCACGAGGTAATGTTTGAACTGTCGGATGCTGCGGGCGATGGGGGGTACTGGATTTTAGGAATATCAGAATTAGGCTTAAATACGCGGCTCGCATACTAAAAAGGAGTGAGAATTTTGATAAAATCTCAAATAGGAATTGAGAATTTCACTAAAAATTTTTTAAGAAAATGCGGAAAGCCATTCCCAGTTTCGACACATGAGGGGGTAGCTGTTAAAGCGGAGATAAATTATGGTAGGCTAATTGCAAAATGCCCGTTTTGTACCGGCGCTGAATTAATTGACAGGAATGATAAGCGGTTTTTTTGCCTATCCTGCTTTAACAAGTCCGTTAACGGCAATTGGATAAGGGTGGAGTTTCCGGATAATTTGACGGAGATTGAGGCTGTTTTAGAACAAAGAACTGAAACAAATCAGAACTGGCAACATGGAGAGGAAGTCATGTTTCTTAAATCTGAAAATACCAAAAATTTGGGGGTGGTATAAATGGCTTTTACTGCGCCAAGAACATGGGTAACCGGTGAAATCGTTAGCGCGGCGTATTTGAACTCCAATGTCCGCGATAATATGCTGGAAACTGCCCCCGCAAAAGCTGCGGCAGCAGGCGACATTTTTGTTGCAACCGGTGCGAATGCAATTAAAAAGGTTGCGGTGGGTTCCGCTGGCAGTCTTGTTAGGGTCAATCCTGCGGGGAATGATATACAATTTGACAATACACTTGAAATTTTAGCTTTACTGGAGGTGTAATTATGGGAAGTGCTTTAAAGGTCTTGGGTTCCGGTTCACTCACAACATCAAATGCAACACTGGCCACAGCCTCAAACAGTGTTAAAACTATTGTAAAGGAAATTGTTCTTTCAAATTTCAGCACAGTATCGGCATTAAATGCCCTTGTAAAATTTAACAGTATAAATATCATACCGAACAAATTAATCCCACTTAATGATGCCCTTGTTGTGAAACTAAGCTCAATTTTATCCAGCGGTTATCTAATAGAAGGTTATGCGAGTTCGGGAACATCAGTGAGTTATTATATTAGTGGAATAGAAGTATCGACGTAACAGACATTTCTTAGATATTTATGGTATAATGTGTAGGGTGATGCATGTGAAAAAGTTTTTTGTTCTTATTTTATCTGCGTTTATGATTATATCGATTTTCCTGATGATATCATTGACATCCGGTTTTTCGACAAGCATTAAAGTATTGGCTCCAATAAGCATAGACGGAGTTAAAACTCCATATTGCATTGTGGAGGTGGAAGGCAAGCAATATGTACCCCTTGATGCTGTTGAGGATATTACAAATGTAAACATTCTCGAAAACAGCATAAACATAAAAACTAAGACAAAATATTCAAAAATTCAGGAAGTATCGAAAAGTGTAAAGTCCATTGCACGGCTTTACTATAATGATTTTTATGTCGGTTCCGGTGTAGTGATTATGCCTGGCATTGCTGTTACCTGCAGACATGTGACGCAACATCTTAAAAGCTTAGATTTAAACATTTTGAACGACACAATAAACAGCAAACATATAACAGAAGTTGCCGACGTAGATTTAGCATTTATAAAATTCAGCTATAACACTCAAAGACCTGTAAAAATAGGCAATATCAAGAACTTAAAACCTGGCGAGAAAGTTGTCTATGTTGGCAATATGGGGCAGGAATTCAACATGTTTTCTGAGGGTTATGTAAGCGGCTTTTACGAAAAAGATGGAGTTAACTACATAAGAACAACTGTGATAACATACCCTGGGAATTCAGGCGGCGGCATATTCAATATGGATGGTGAATTTTTAGGTTTGTTGACATATGGAGTTGAAAATAAAGCAAGTCTGGCATTATCGGTAGATGAAATCTTTAAGCATAAA
>JAQTSV010000045.1 GCA_028711115.1 Candidatus Omnitrophota bacterium | reverse complement strand
AGCAGAAGCAATCGAGGTCTTAAAAGGGATATTTCCAAGAGCGCGGTTTATAACTCCATACGAGAATAAAAACGGGAATACAAAATTTATCGGTTATGAGAGAGCATTGCTCCAATATAAGTTTGGAATCGCGGTTGTAAACTTTCATCAGGCGTATAAATCGAATATCTTACCAATGGTAAAATTGAGAATCCCGATCACAATTGGACATTCCTGGCCAGAGAATAAATACCATTCAATCTGGACGGATCCGGTGGAATACAATAAGGAGTATTATCAGGTAGCAGAGAATTTAAAATTGCTAATTCCATTAGGATTATATGAGAAGCACAAAGAGAGCAAGATGTTTTTTCACACTCAACCGTTTAAAATCCCGTATGAGAAATATGTTCTTATCCAACCAGCATCGAGCACCGTGCGGGAAAAGAATTGCTGGGATGTTGAGGCGCATGTAAGAAACATAAATGGACCTATCATCTTTACCGGCAATGCTGAGGAAGCCCGTATTGCAACTAATATCATGTGCAACAATCCTCATTCGACTATTTTTAATTATTGTGGTAAGTTAAACATTTTTCAAACAGCCTATTTGATAAAGAAAAGCAGTCAATTCCTGTGCAACGAAGGTGGACTTGCTCATTTGGCATCGGCTTTAAACGTGAGAGCAGATGTGTTTGTTAACACGAAAATAAAGCGAGAGCAAATATATCACAAGAATTTAAACTATATCTTTGTGTAAAAGGAGTATAGTATAATATGGAAATAAAATGTAATGACACATCTTGCAGTCAGCGTAATTCTTGTCAGAGATTTACAGAGCCAGCGGTAAAGAAACAGAAATATTTTCCTACAAGCCCAAGATGGAATAATGAATGCAATTATTATATACCTAACGTAAGGGATTTAACGGCGGAACGTGAAGCCTTGAACGAAGAAGCTCAGGAGCTTGCGCGATCTATGAGATATTAAAACAATTAAGACAGCCAGACAATGAAAAGGATAAAGCCATGAAAACTTAAATATTAAAAAAATGAATACACTATATTTTGCCAAGTCCACGAGTGGAATGATTCACAGGGGAAGCGTTCTCACTCCCGAACCAACTGCCAGCAATCAAACACCAGTTATAGCCAAAGATTTTGAGACTTTCCAGCATGGAGAAGATTTATATCTTCTTGCGGATAAGGAACCGCTGGAATTTATTGGATCTCTCCAAACGTCGACCGGCCAGGAATATTATTTCCAAAAGTCAAATATCACATATCGATATAACTCCAATTTTGAGCTGATAGAACTGAGTCCTAATTGGCTTAAAAAGGGAATAGCAACAAACAAAGGGATAGTAATTGAACTCGGTGACGATCTGGCGATCTGCAAAAACGGTGAAGGTGAAAAGCTATATTTTAAAAAATCATTACTCCCGATAGAAACCAACCTGGAGTTAGCACTGCAAGAGAATGAAGCAATAATCTACAGAGCAAGACTCCATAAGTCTTTAACAGCAACGACACCGGAGATAAAGCAAGGAGCACCTAAATTCAGGGTATCGTTTGCCAGCCCGAAAGCCCAGATAGTACCTACACAGGAACACACCGAAGGTGAAACGCGACAGTTTGGTCCTAATGATCTCCGGCAACTATCGAGAGGTAAAGCCGGACAATTAAGATGGATCAGTATTGACGAAAAGGCGAAACTCCAGCAAGCCAAACAGAAAGCACAGGCAGAAGAAAGTAAGCAAAAAGAAAGGACAAAATATGCTGAAGGTATTAATACTGGTGGACGGACCGGAACACTTAGCAAGCTATTTAGAATCGGTAAAGAAATATTTGTCGGCGGAAGAAAAGCAGAAGTCATTGACTATGGAGACGATGTTATTGCGGTTAGAAAGGATGATGGAACAACTACCACTGTTAGAGCCAGTGAATATAATCCAGAACGACAGCAACCAGAGAAAATTACTCCAAAGAAGACAACAGAGACTCCAGAAGAACTTGCCAAAAAAGAACGGGAGACCAGAGAGGCAAAGACAAGACTTGAGACTGATATTCATTCACAGACACCGAGAAATAAATATTACGATGAGCAACAAGCGATTATCAAAGAACAAGAACAATTGCCGGAATATCAGACATTCCAGTCCGAGAACGAAAAAGAGGGATGGACGAAAGATATAGCGACACCATTCAGATTTGTAAAGGACATTTCATTTGTATCCTCGATGGGAAATCTCCGCAGCGGGACCGCTGAGAAGGTATGGAGACCGGAAAAGAAGGATTACGACTATTACTTCGAGGGCGAGGGCTTTAATGTCACCTATCAGGGTAAAGATTATCGAATAGTAGGGATGGATCAAGACAAGATAGATATCAAGGATCAGTTTGGAAACAAACAGACGATAAAAAACAACGAACTTGATCAATACAGGGGTCAGATAATCCTGGACGCTGAAGGCAATGCGAGAATCAAGAATATACAGGGTGAAGAATTTTCACTCGAACTTATTGAGGGACTTAACCAGGAAGATTTATTTAAAGAAGGGATAGTCAAGATTATCAAGGATGAAGTTTGGAAATCGATCAAGACAGGCGAAGGCGCAGTAGTTGACGATGTAAAGCTCGGTAGAATCCGGAGAGGGGTTACATTCTACAAACATGGTAACGAGGCGGGTATTATCGATGAAAACAAACATGCGCACCAGATAGCGAAGAACGACGTAAAGAGCGACCTACCCGAACCGGACGAAAGAATAAAAGCAATTCAAATTGCGGTAAAGAAGGAACATCAGAAACTTGACACACAAAATCTTGCACGACAAAAC
>JAQTSV010000007.1 GCA_028711115.1 Candidatus Omnitrophota bacterium | reverse complement strand
GGGGAGTCTGCAAAATCACGCATTTATGAAACACTGGCATAATTTTCAGGCCGAGCGATTAGACAATATCGCTGTAACGGCATCCACGACAGGTATGGACAATATAGCAGGCACAGGCGTAAATCTCAATACGCTTGTTAAAGATGCCGTTACAGACGGCGTAACAGGTGCTCCGCTAACATCAACCGAAACCCGCATGACTAACGCATCATTCGACTGTTATATTGTATATTAAATAGGAGGTATAAAAATATGTATACAGCAAATATTTTAGAAATCGACGGCTTACCCGTCATTACAGGAATTGATAAAAAAGGAATAGACCAGGTTGAAACTGAAAAATCAATCAAGCCTTATCTTCAGGAATCATCCGAACAAAGAGCAATCGAAGCCCGTCAGAATCAAATCAGAGTCTACGTAAAAAACATTGAAGCAGTAACATCGCAGGAAAAACAGCTGTTATTTGTTATTTCATCCGAAAAAGGATTGCCTGTGAATCTGATCGAAGATAAACACATAACATTTGCACAGCGTGAACAATTCCAAAAATACAAAGAAAAAAAAGATTTTAATCGTAAACAGATCGAAACCTTACAGCAAGATTTGCCTGCATTAAATGAAAAACTGAAAGCAAAAAGATTATCGCTTATTACAGAACATGCGGTATATTTTGAAACACCCGGCGGCCAGGTTGATCTTACAGCAAGCCAAGCCTATGATTTTAATAAAAAACTTTGCGCGGCTGTCCAATATTTTAACCAAACACAAAAGCGGCGGTTAGTGCTTCTTACCGGTGAAGTGGTTGACGATTTACGCGGTAAAATTGCCTGGAATAATATCAACATGGGTTTAGATATTCCAGGAGAATGGAAAAAAAGAATTATTCAGTTTTTGAATGAAAAAATAGAAACATTCGAAGTGTTAGAAGATGATTTAACCGATGAACAAAAAAAAGAAATTGCTGAACAACTTGAAGCTGATCGGATTGCAAATTTTACTCCGGAAGAAAAAGAGCTTGAAAAGCAGTCACGAATCGGATCTGTTTTAAATGAATCGATTGCCATGCGCTCACGATTAGAAATTCAGAGAGTGCCGGATGCATTAGAGCAGGCGCAAGATTGGTATGATGCTGAACTGATTAAGATTGAAGATAAATATAAATAAAAAAAGCCCGGCAACACCGGGCATAATTTTATTTCCTTGTATTCCAGAATTTTTGCATCAATCCTTGATTGACATAAAATCCTGTATGTATGCTGCAAGAGCATTTTATAAAGTGCATAATTCCATTTTTAGTTTTCTTTTCATCCTCAATTGGAGTATGACCGCAAAAAGGACAAGGCTTTAATTCCATTCGATTATTTCCATGTCCTCTGAAAAAATCTCAACAGTACCGGCCACTGGATCGTAAACTTTTATGCTGCCGTCATGGTGGAAATACATCAACCCTTCATTCCATACCGGCTTTATGACGTTAATCTGATTCCCTCCATAGGCTTTTGTACCGTCACCGATATAGATTCTGAAAATAAAATCAATCTGGTTAATGCTTGGGATATATCTAAAAAGATTTCCTTTATTGCATTCGATCCAATATAAAACCTCTTCCCCATTTTCTTCTAACACTCCTGCTGTTGCTATGCTTGCCGTTTGTGCATTGGCCAGTTGTACCCAAACCGGATATTGTGCCTGGAAATTAAAGCACCATAACGCATTAGCATTTTCTGTTACCCCTGCCGTATAACTCCATTCATATCCGTTATGCGAGTACCATACGTTATCCGCTTCCTGCCATCTTCCACCATTAAAATAATTTGTACCCCACTGCGAAAAGGTAGTTCCTTCATTATCCTTAAAATATCCATTCCGGGAACTGGTATTGACATTATAAATTATCATTCCATTCGGATACGCTTTAAAAATATTTTCCGTTCCATTTATATTGTGAAACGACAAATAATCATTCCTGGCAATTATATTTTCGGATTCGGTTACAAAGACTTCTGCAGGATTCCACATATTATCCCACCAGTTGCCGATCATCACATCATTATAATAAATTGCGCAATAATCACGATACATTCCACCATTTGCATAAGCCCATTCAGGAGTTATATGGTCTAACATCCACACATCGTCATCATAAACGATTTCCCTGGATAATAATTTTGCCTGCTTTTTTTGTATCGTGATTGCAGTCGGTACGATTTTTAACCAACTTGCATATTCGACACTTCCATATTCATCAAAATAATTTAGCACGTTATCGATTGCAAGCACCCGGGGAGCAGCTGATTTTACGTTACCGGTATATACAATTTTTTTTGTCACCCCATCCCAATAATGCAGATTAGTTCCATCGTATAACGCAAATTGTACGGGATTTTCAGCAGGTATTACAGGCGCCGGTTCAGGAGTTGCAGTAGGAGTAGGAGCAGCGGTTGGCTCAGCCGTAGGCTCAGGCCCAGGATTAACCGGACAGCCTGTAAAAATGATTGTGAATAGCATAATTAAAAAAAAGATAAAAGAAATTTTTGTTTTCATCTTGAAAACCTCCATAAAATATTTTTTTCGCTTACTTGCGAATTATTAACTAATTTCAGTAACTTCTTGGCTAAAATAATATTCTGCTGTTTTATCTTCTTGATTCATAATACTACAAATATTATCAGCATTTATTATATCGCTACCGGCATAACAAAAAATAGATTCTATTCCGTCTTTATTTTTAATAACAAAATAGTTTGAAAAATGATAATGCAATTTTAATTCATTACATATTTTTAAAACAAGTTTTTCATCAATATTTTCTACTTCCATATTTCACCCACTTTAAATAATCTTTTTTTGTGCTAGTAGTTTTTTTACCTGGCTGTTAAAAATGGCTTGACCATCTGCTGCCGGTTTTTGTGCTGATGTTGTTAACCATGGCTTACCTTTAATTTTTGCTGTACGTTCGCCTACGTTGTAAAGGTGTTTGCTCTTAAACTTTACACGTTTTTTAAACTTTGAAAATGAAGTCACGGAAAAAATATTATTGTCATATTTTAAAAATAAATTATTTTGCTTTGCTACATATGCACGTGCAACTGCCTGAGCTTTTTTGCTTTTATAATGCTTTTTAAATCTACCCCTAACAACGTTACCGGCTATTTTTTCAAGATAATGAGAGCGTGAAACAAGCCGTTTTCGTGATCCTCCTCGAGCAGCATCCTGAGGTATTGCAAGCTTTTTAAAAAGCGCCTTCGGCCTGCGTTGTCCGCCTTCGTGTTGTAAGGCTAAATATTCAGCCCTTGTTAATGCGCCTACACTTGCCTGCATGGTAGAAATTTCATCTGTTTTGCATCGATCGTATGCTATGCTTTTTTCAGAAAAATTATTTCGGATAATAAAATCTTGTTTGATTTCTTCGATTCCGTTTTTACGGGTAAGCGCTGCCTGGACATTAAAAGTATTTTTTAACGCCGTAGCGCAAGCTTTCGGAATATCAACAAAGCCGCGCGCAAGTTTTGAAAAATCTTTAATATCAATTTTCATATCCATACTGCACCGGCAGGAATCGAACCTGCGAAAGGTACTCATAATTTTGGAGCCGGTTACCTACGACTTTTCCTACTTTTATGCTGCGTCTGCCATTTCGCCACGGTGCATCAATAACAGGCGGACACGGAACCCGGCCGCCTGTTGCTTATTATTACTATTTTGAAACTGGAAGCCAACGGCTCCAGAAATCAACTTAAATTATACTACACAAATCAAAAAATATCAAGCGGATCTTTTTCTTTTTCTTCGGCAAAAAGCTCACCTGCGTTGCTTGTGTTTTCAACCGTCATTTTATCTGGTTTTTTTCCAGTTGTTTCAGTTGTTATAGTTTCCTTGACTTCTGGAAGCTGAGCTTGCTTTTCGGCTGGCAAGGGACCCGGCTTTTTCAGGGCAGCATCAATTTTTTCCATGCTGGTTTTTTCTGTAGTATCCTGTTTTTCATCTTCATCATAAATCGCAGATTTTAAAAGCTCTCTGGCTTTTTCGTATTTTTGGCACATGTGCCGGATGCAGGCTTGCATGGCCATTTCTTCCGGCCAGTCTTTCCAGGGAGTGGAATAATTATTTTTGACTGCGTATTGATAGGCGTCGCTGTCATTTTTCCACTGGTTAATTTTTGAGAGAGGAAAAAATGTAACTTCTTTTTGACCGTTCATTTTTATAATCTGTACCCAGCATCCGATCATAGCGCCTTTATCCTCACCCAAAAATTGAGGATGTTTTACCTCACCTGTACCGGAATCTATGATAACATTCGACGCTTCATTTTTATATACCTGGTTCCATCGAAGGTCTTTAAAAATTGGATATTTACCTCCGCATAACAAAGCAAGATATCCTACGTCTTTAATCGAAAAACGAATTTCGGTTACCCATATATCTTTATTATCTTTTCCTTTGCGCTTTGTATTCCTGTTTTGCGGCACAAGATAAGCGTGTTTACCGTCTATTTCAAGGCAGGTGCTAACCATCGATTCAAAAGCTTTGATTATCGATAGCTTTCCCTCTGTCGATTCAAAGCATGGGATCAGTTTTTCGTCTTTTGCAATTGAAATTATTGCACGTTCTAAAAATCTATCCTGCTTTTCGGTAGGCCATTCGCAAAATTCTTCACAGGCTGCCGTCATGATTTTTGATTTCATGGATAGCATAGCAGTGCGCAGACTGTCTTCTTTTTTTGTCATAGATACTACCGGAAGATATTCAGGCGGTAGGTTTTGATTTTCATTTTCTTTTGGCATATTTACTCCTTTTCCGGTGATTTATAATCATCGGTTATTTTTATTTGTGACAATTCCTTAAACATAATCCTGCAAGGAATAGGCATTTCATTTTCATAAAAGTTTTTTATAATTTCCATTAAACCGTCATAATGCCTTATGTTAGTCGGATTATGATATTCGATTTCAAAGCTGATTTTTACTTTCATAAAACATACCTCCTATCATATTTTTTAATCAATCCTTTTTGTACAAGGCTTTTAAATTCTTCAGGCGCTTGTTTTTCGATTGTTGATGGATGAATAAGGGAATATTGATCTTTTGATATAACCTGTTGAAAAATCTTTTCCGTAGTCTCACCGTTATATAAATATTTATTATCACCCATGAGCAAACCTGCTGCGTCGTTAATATCATCTATACGGTCGTTATATTTTTTTATTTTCGCTTGCAGGCTTTTCTTTTCTGCTTTCATTTCTTCGGCTATAATTGCCCTATCGCCTGTGATATACGTTGCACGGTCAAATACTTCTGGAAGTAATTTTTTAACATCGTCAAACGTCTCAGGCTGCGGCTTTTCGCCTGTAATACAACAATTATAAAAACGACTTGCTTTTTCCAGCATTAACGGCCACCATTTGAAAATTGCAGGCACTTCATAGACATGGAATTTATTATCATCGACTAACAACAAAACATAAGTCAATGGTACATTATAAACAAGCATTTGCCACTGTACTTGCAAAAGTATATCACCAGGTACACCATTAGCAGAATGGTCTTCCAGGTCAAAGCCTTCGACGCCTTCACGCTTTACGCGCGCAAAATATCCGCCGGTTTTTGCTTCGATTAAATATGATATTTTAGTATTATTAAAAACGGGGCAGGTATATTCTTTTTCATCGATTGTAGCTGTTGTCCATGTTATGTTTCCATCATTATATGTACAATCGGCATGAGCGACGGCCCAGGGTAATTTAGGATGACGGCATTCTGTAAATGGATGATACAAAGTAGGTGGTTCGTATCCTGGATAGCGGTAATCTTCATGTAAAATATAATCTACTTTAAATTCGTGCGCTGTTTTACGATTAGTGCGGCTGCGAATAAAATGGGATAATAAAAGCGGCTCTAATTCATGGCCCCATTCTGTCGCATCGTTGCCGGTAAAAGGTTCGCATTCCCTGCGTTTTTCTTCAAATAGTTCGTATGTGGTTTTTTTAATTTTGCTATCTGGTAATTTTATTATTACCGGTAGATCACAGGAGCCTATAATAATTTCTTTTGTATTTCTTACCTGATCGGAGTAAAAAGTATATGGATTCATTTTGATACCTCGATTTTTTCATTGCAAAATATTATATTATGCCCGTCACGGACAATACTAAACTTTTTATCTATTTTCTTTACTATCTCTTTTCTTGTCCTTTCGGTCAAATTAAGATTATAATATAATTGTCTGTATGCGTCAGTATAATCTTTAAGATATTCATAATGTTTTTTCATTCCTTCACCCTCCTTTTCTTATACGGTTTGCGAGAATATCTTGTCCTTTCAAAATTACTTAATTTAATTCCATTTGGATTTTTATAATACAATCCTTTTAAATCCTCTATACCTGCTAAATCAGCGCATAACTCTCCCCATTCGCTTTGAAGAAAATATCTTGCAGATTGCCTTTGAAAAAAAATTATTTTTGAAATTTTTCCATTTTTTTTATATGCGCTTTTTGTCAAATCTCTAAAGGCCAATGTTATTATTTCAAGGGATAAAAGCTTGATTGACGATAGACGATATATTGACATGGTCAAGGTTTATCCTCCAATAATTCCGGGTTTTGATGAACGTTACCGATGATTTCAAAATATGATGGATGATTTGATAATCCGCAATCGCTATCATAATTACAAAATGGAGCATAACCACACACATCATTATCATATTCAACAAGAAATATATCTCCGTTTTCTGCATATGTTTCTGGTAATTGATTCCGTTTTGTACCGTCAGTATAGCATATCTCATGTTTGTCTGGATTGCATTTTACAATATCCCCTGCATAAATATCTTTTCCATTTTTATCCTGTTTGCCGGTGAATTGCTCTATTTCAGAAATAGCATCGCAATCAATCCAGGGAACGTTATCTGGCATATTATATTCTGTTCCAAACCCATCAAATAAATCTTTAATTGAAAAATAATAAAACTTGTTTTCTTTTTTATCAAAATATCTATATTTAATTTCCTGCATGATATTTCCTCCATACTAAATCAGTCCATTTTCTATCTTTTCCGATCATCTTTGCAAGCTCACCGAAACGGTCAAAGCTTGTCAGGTGACCGGATGCTATGCGGTTAATAACTTCCTGCTCGCGGTCTTTTATTTCAAACTCTTCTATGTCAGTAGCTTCGTAAAATCCTTGTTGTGCGGGAGCCGGTAGAATTTCCATAGGTGCCGGTACTTCCCGGATTGACTCTTCTTGAAATCCTGAACCATCGCCTTTTAAGACTTCACCGCAATAGGGGCATATAGACGGATTTCCCGCAAGGTAAACATTACAGCCGGGACAGATTGTCATTTTTATTTCAGGTTCTCCGATAGTTTTGACTACACCTTCAAGGCTCCATTCGCGTCTTGTTAGTGGGTGTCCATGAATGAGAGAGTTTCCGCACTGGTCAATTATCAGATTATATTTTTTACCAGGATATTTTCGAGCTGGACGGCCATTTTGTTGCATTTCAATAATAATAGATGTTGTACGACGGCGCTTAATGCAACCAGCAACTACAGGAATATCAACACCTTCGCCTAATATATCGTAGGAGCATAAAAAGTTATACTTACCGTTTCCTAATCCTTCGATATAATCCTTTCGCTCTGCTATGTCCATCGAGTCGTAAACAGTGCCACCTTTCCAGCCGGATGCACGCATAGCCGCCGTTACTTCCAAACAATCGTTAACCGATGCGCCAAAAATTATACAGGGAGCGCCTAAAAAATATTTGTTGTAAAGGTCAACGCAATTATTTATGACAATCTTTTCACCGAATATTTTCTGCTCTTCATTAGGATCATAATCCTTGTTTTTCTTTTTTCCTTTGGCTTGTGATAATTGGAATGTTAGGGGAGAGTATACTACTACCGGTTCAGAAAGATAAACTTCACCGCCTGTATAAGATGGATTAAGCAGATCCGCGTACTGAGGGCCATTGATAAGTGCCGTATAACCAGCAGTATTTAATCCTAAACCATCTGTACGCCTGCCGGTGGCTGTTAATCCTATAAATAAACAATCAGGTTTTTTGGCTGCGATTGCATCATAGATTTTTAACCAGCTATCGGCTGCGCAGTGGTGCACTTCATCGGTAATACAACAATCAGGAAGCAAATCATTTTTAGAAAGAAAATCTATGCGCCTGCTTAATGTTTGTACCATAGCTACATGGCATAAAGAATTTGCCATATAGTTATCACCCTGGATTATTCCAGGATTATGACCGAACAGGACAAGCTTTTTTACAGTCTGCGTGCTGATTTCATCCCGATGCACCAACCACAAAACACGCTTTTTACGTTTCATTACCCTATCGGTTATGTCAGCACCTACTACTGTTTTACCGCCTCCGGTTGCGCATGTCCAGATTATCCGCTTATGGCCTTTGTGGGTAAGCGCACGGATATCATCTTCACCTTGTGTTTGATATTTTCGCAGATGGATCATTTTTTCCACCTTGCTTTATTTTTATCAACATATTGCATATCTACTACCTGTATTATTTTTGATTTGATATAATTTTCAGGCCATGCTATATCTGTTTTGCGATTAGTGCAAATTTGCTTTGCTTCATTTTCTTCATATAATCCAGCTTTAGAAATATCTGTAACATAACCGCTTCTATTAATACCCCAAAAAACCATACAATTACCAACAAATGATCTTGTATCCTGAATATAGTATTTCATTTCTTATTTCCTTTCGATGCGCGGATTTTTTTAATGAAGCGTTGCTGTTTGATTTCTTTTATGGCGTGGTATATGCAGTAACATAAAAAGTAAGGCCATAAAAAAGAATTTACAATTATAACTTTTGGCTTTAATTTTATTCCTGATTTAGTTTTTAGTGAAAGCAATATTAAAAAAATTATCAATCCGATTAAATATGTTTTTATCATTTTTCACCTAACCATGAGTAGTATTCAATATTCCATAAACTTCTGAATGCTTCTAAAGCATAAATTGGATAAACATTAGGAAACTCTCTTATATAAGTTTTTTTAGTTTCCTTGTTTTGATAATAAATTACTATCATAAAAATAGCCTCCAAAATAATAATATTATAATGACAAGCTCACCCAAACAGATTAAAAAAATAATATCGCGTTGCCTTGCTATTTGCCAGGCTGCTTTTGCTCCTTTACTGGCTGCCCATTTGTTAGATGCTTTGCGCATTTCACGGCGTAGCTTTTTTTCATGCTTTTGGTTCATTTTGCACCTCTTCCATTTTTTCCATATGCTCAATAATACGGGCTTTTAATTCTGGGTCATCTTTTATGTAGTTAAGATTTTTCCAGATAAAATAGTTTCCTTTAAGCTTGTTATCCGAATCGATTTTAAAACAGGTAAAAAATAACCAGGTAAATAAAATCATACCGCATACTACCGGTAAAGCTGATTTTAAATAGTTTAAAACGATTTCTAAAGATGATAATGCCATAATTTACTCCCTTATAACCTTTGTTATACCGCCTGATTTCTCAACCAGTTTACGAAATTTTACTTGATCGGTTGATTCTGGGACACCGGAGGTTTTAAATTCGAGATTTGTAAAGATGGCTACTTTATATTTATTAAAATTGCAATTATCACATCCAATTTCTATCGGGCAACCGCCTATTTTTGAATTATTACAAATTAAATCACATAACGTTTTTTCAGTCCATCCGATATAATCACCACCACCTACGGGACGCTTGCGGCCTTTTTTATTTGACTTTTTCATTATGCCGATTCCGTAAAAGATGGGCTTTGGTAATATCAAAATTAAAGCCCGCAAACCTTTCCAGATAGTTTTTATAGTCATTTGATTTTTTGATCCGGGATTGTTAAGCGCTTGCCAGGCCATACCGGTATTATTTCTGAATAGTCTACTGCCTGGATTTTCTGCTTGCCATTTAGGTAGGTAGGTTTTAGCAAAATTTGATTCTTTCATTTTTCGCTGTCCTTTTCTTTGATATGTTCTGAAACTAAACCTTCTACATATGGACCTAATGCCCGTCGTTCAATCTCTGCAAGCATTTCCAATTTTTCAAAGTCAGGCAATAACAGCCTAACAAGGATTCCTTTTCTTTCAGGTTTTTTCTTACTCATTTCCACCTTCCTTAATTTGTTTATCCGGTATAATAAACGGATCATTAACCACTTTACCATTAAACGCTGATTTTAATTGATGCAAAGCAAGCGTAATTTTTTCACCGTTAGCATGTAATAGCGATGTTTCTGCCGGTGAATATGTTATATGATCGGCTGTAATGACTGTACCATCATCATAAGCATCAAATTGCATATTTAATTCTTTTGAATAAAAACGCTTACGGTTTGTCGGCATAAAGCTTTCTCATTTCGATTTTAGCATCCGGCTTAATGGATTTAAAATAATCAATTCCGGCTTGCATTCCAGGAGTAATGCCATAATCATCATATACTACCATATAGACGGCGTGTGCATACCAGGCTTGACCGGCAGCAAGGCCGGTTTCCCGCTCTGTATTTTCATCAAGAAATTGTGGGAATTGTAAATGTGATGCGTAAGGTGATTCACCCTTGCGGATACAATCTATACAACAGGCTTGCGCATACTGCACGTTAATACCGGCAGGTCTAAACTCTCCGTTTTCCATGCAAAAATCTTTAAACGGGCTTTCCAGGATAACGGGGGTAAAGGCGCATTCGATATGTATTATTGATTCTTTTAATTCCAGTACTCCGGGAGCCTGTTTGATTTCTACCGGATCCTGTTCAATTTTATCTACCAATTTTTCTATATCTTTGACAATTTCATCTTGATTTTTATTTTCCCATAATTCCTGTTTTTCTTCGATGATTTCCGGCTCATGCGCAACAAACATAGACGGATTATCTTTTTTCTTTTTCGCTTCCTTGACTTCTCTGGCTGCTCTGACCGTTCCACCTTTTTCTTTTACCGCCTTGATAATTTCAGGCGCTTCGGATTCTGGAGTGTTACGCAGAGCAGACAGAGCAGCGGTGCTCATACCGGAAGTATCGAGCCCTTGTTTGGCAAATCCTTGCCGCGCTTGCCAGGCTTTCAGAGTGTCGCTGATATTTTGGATTTGCTTGCCCAAACATTTTGCGATTTCTGATTGACTCATGCCAGCGTTCATCATTTTAGCCACACCATTTTCATATTCTGCCGCTGTTAGGTTTTTCCTGGCTTCATTTTCGGCCATCTGGATTATGAGCGGATCGCCTGTTATAATTT
>JAQTSV010000044.1 GCA_028711115.1 Candidatus Omnitrophota bacterium | reverse complement strand
GATGGTACAACAGATACAGTAAGTTATATATATATTACTAGGTTTTAAAATGTTTATAGTTATTAAAAGGAAGTAAAATGAGATTACCAGATGCGTCATCAACAAGAAAAGGGGTGGCTAAATTATCTGTAGAGGCAGAAGTTCCTACTAATCCTATTGCAGTTGGAGATAATGATCCTCGAAATTCAGATGCTCGTACTCCTTTAGGACATCATACTACGCACGAAGAAGGAGGTAATGATGAAGTACAATTAGCAATGTCTCAAATAATAAACTTGGAAGCTACTTTAGCTAATTATTTATTAGGTTATGGTTTTTTTGGATCTGGATTTGATGGGGATGTTATATTAAACACAGGCAATACAACACTTGTAAGAGATATGCATTATCAGAATTTAACCATACCCGAAGATGCGTTTTTAGTTACTGGAGGTTACAGAATTTTCGTTCAGGATAGATTATACCTTTCAGGTACAATTGCCGATAGCGGGTCTGCGGGTGGTAATGGAGGCAACAGTACAACTAGTGCGGGAGGTAGTGCAGGTAGTTCTCCTTCCGTAAGAAGCGCTGGCTATCTTCCTGCTCCAATTAAAGGGGCTAACGGTGGTGTAGGAGGTACTTCAGGCGGAGCGGGAAGTAATGGTAATAATGGAAACTCTACTACAAATTCTATAGGATCTACAGGAATTGCTGGTTCTCAAGGGGGCTACAACGGAGGTGCAGGAGGTAGTGGTGGTACAAGGAGCGCATTATCCGCACTTTACGGAGGGGTTAGAAATTTTGTTAATCTAACATTACATAGATATTTTTCTTCCACTGGCGCAGGTACGTATATAGGAAATGCAGGAAGCGGAGGATCTGGTGGGGGTAGAGGAAGCGGTTCTATGGGGGGTGGAGGTGGAGCTTCTGCGGGCAATAATGGTGGATATATTGTTTTATGCGCACGAACGATTGAAGGCAGTGGTTCTATTTCTGTAAAAGGGGGTAGAGGAGGAAACGGGGGTTATGCTACAGGCGGTGGTGGAGGAGCCGGTGGAAATGGCGGAAGTGGAGGTTATTTAGGAATGGTTTATCGAACCTTATACCCTTCTGTTAACATTATTTATAATGGTGGAGATGGAGGTAGTGGAGGCAGCGGAAGCGCTGGCTATGGAGAGGATGGGCTTTCAGGGGGGGATGGTATTTTTATTGCTTTACCAATTTAAAGGAACAAATTATGGGTGTCAGGAATCCACAAGAAGAACAATATGATTATATAATAGATCTTAATTCTGTATCCACAACAAATCCTTACTATGTATATCATTTAATAGATTCTAGGGATTATACTGTAAAATATGTTGGAGTAGGTACTAAGAATAGAATGTATTATCATATTAAAGCTGCTCTACGAAACGATACTTTAAAAAATCCAAAAAAGTACATGTGGATTAGAAAAATGCTTTCTCAAGATATACCTATTATTCATAAAAAGGTTGCTATTGATTTATCGAGAACAGAAGCGTTTGAAATAGAAAAACAACATATAAATTATTTTGGATTCAAACAACTAACTAATTTACATTTAGGAGGAGCTGGAGGGTCTTTACCTGGAATTACAAACCCGAGGTTCGGTAAAAAACTTTCAGAAGAAACTAAACAAAAAATTCGGTTGGCTAATCTTGGTAGAAAACATGCAGCAAAAGATAGAGAAAAAATGTCTGAAATAGCAAAGAATAGATTTCTTAATCAACACGGAACCTTTTTTGGTAAAAAACATACTCCTGAAACTCTTGAAAAAATGTCAGCATGTAGAAAAAATTGGTATATTAATCATAATAATGGTATGTTAGGAGTTACCCACTCAGCGAAAGCAAGAAAAGAAATCTCTTCTAAATTAAAGGTATATTTTCAAACTCATCCTCAAAAAAGCCATCCTGTTTCTGTAGAAACAAGGCTTAAAATAAGTAATGCTAATAAAGGAAGGGTGTTTTCTAAAGAAGCTAAAATAAACATGTCCGCAGGCCAAATTGGTAGAAAACATTCTGAAGAAACCAAATTAAAAATGTCTATAACTAAAAAAGAATATTGGAAAAATAGAAAGGGACTAATAAATGTCTAATCCTTTTATTGTTGCAGAAGAAGATTACGATGGAACGCTTGGAATAGATCCTGAAATTTTGGATTACATACAAGAAAATCATGAAATACAGAGTAGAATTTCTTCCACTCCTTGTTATCTCTTACAGAGAAAGAGTTCTGGAAGTGTAATAGGTACAATTGCTTCTCCTTATACAATTTCTACTTATATAGAAACTTCACCTAATTATAGAGCAGTTATTTGGGAATCTGGTGATAACCGTCCAGATATTCGACCATATGTTAATAATGGATTAGGTAATATTGGTGTCTTAATAGACGGGGCTTCCGCTCTACGTGTACTTACAATCGATGACATATCTTCTGATTTAGAATTTTGTGTAGTAGAAAGAAAAGATTTAAGTTTACCAGGAAGAGTAGAAATAGTATTTAATACTGGTTTTGATGCATCTGCACATACAATTCAATGTTATTTCTCAACAATACAACCTTATATTAATAATGTCAGGATGCAGAAAGGTGAAGACAGTAGCCAAAGTATTTTTGGTTGGGAACAATATTTGAATTATAATACAGATATGCATAGAAATATGCATCAAATTCTTGTTCGCATGCCGTTAACGACTAGAGATCTTATTCTAAATGAAGAAGGTAAAGTTGCTGTAGAGGAAAACAAAGCCTGGATGATTTGGACGCCTTATGTTAATGATTTTGATATTCTTATCGTTGCTGCGTCTAATAGTGTTTCTGGAAAAGAAGAAAGGTATGAAATCCTAAACAAACAAGACAGTACTGTGCAACGACGTTTACTATC
>JAQTSV010000006.1 GCA_028711115.1 Candidatus Omnitrophota bacterium | reverse complement strand
AATGGAACGCCGCCATCATCATCGAGTTTCGCACAAATCCCCTTGATAGAACTGACTACCGCATAAAAACAATCAACGAGGTTACGCTTGGTTACTCCTTGCGGTTTTATTTGGACTTCTAAATTCGACATCTCTTACCTCGTTATAAGTCTTCGCCCTCCGCCACTTCGCGGATCGGGGCGGTTAAGTCTTCACCGGCGGTTATCTGATCCGCCGCCTTTTCCATTTCCAATTGAGGTTTAATCAGTTGGAAATAACATTGTTTCAGTTTATTGCTTTGGTCTGTGTCCAAAAGCATATAACGCTTATCAACAAGAACACTTCCCGACTTGCTGTCTCGTTTGAAAATCAACTGCGCCCTTATGTAAGGATCGGGGACCAGCGCCCCGTAAAACATACCGGAAGCCGTTTCAACCGGCGTTGAAAACTGAATGGAAACATTAGGCACGTTGTTGCCGCCTAAAATATCCATTACTGACCGGCTATGATAAGTCTTCGTTCTCCTGTTGCTGGGGTCTTGGTGAATCGGGTCGGCTATGTGGTTGTGCAATACCCAATGAGTCAAAACAAATTCTTTCGGAATCATGGCCTTTTTACCGGCCTTGTCTCTTTCTTCCATTGGAATTTTAATTTTCTTCACAGGGTAGCCGTCGAACGGTCGCGCAACTTTAGCGACCGCATCCGGCAACACTCCGACCTTAATCTTGGAAACATCCAATGATTCAAATGTTTCTTCAGGTATTTCACTTTTTCCCTCAACAGGGTCTATCTTTGGTTTTGCCATAATTCAAAATCCCTCCCAGGATTCCCGTAATTGGCGGCGGGTAGAGAAGCGGGAGTTCCTCTCTTTCGGTCAACAAGATCAATATCGACCTACCCGCCACATAAACGATTAGTTATTGCTCCTCATGGTATCAACGGCGATATATCCGATATCGTTACTGTTCATAACCAACTTGGTCACGCCGAGAATTGCGCCGATGCAGAAGCCTGTCTTATTCTGATAGTCGAAAGTCTTTTCTTCCCAGATTTTCTTCTTGGAATAAGCTATTGCCGCTGCCTGACAGCCCATAAAAGACGCCTGTGCGCCGTTTACTGCTCCGCTTCCCCATGTAGTCGAAGTGGCGCAACGTGAATGTTCATGAATCGGAACGTTGCGATGTGCGCCCAATGCGCCCGTAAATATGGGGTTGTCGTTTCCTCTGATGGCCGCTTCCATGCGTGACTGATTCCATGAAGCATCACGTTCCATTAAATCGGCAGCCTGATCCGGGGAAATAACGATAATGCCGGGAACCTGTTTACCTTTATAAGTAGGTCCGACTACCAACGGAGTAGCTTTCTTCGCGTATGTGACGCATTTGGAAATCAGGGAAAGGGTCATGTAATCCCCTGCTTCCAATGTGCCGGTAGTTGTGGCGTCCCCGCCGTAGATGGTTTTTGTTGCGCTGCCTTCGACCGCTGTAAAGATAAGCTGGTCAATATAAGCGCCATACCAACGGGCAAGCAGTTCTTTCATCCACTTCCTCATATCGAGAAGTGAACGCATTTCACTTTCGCGGCCTGCCGTTCTGATTGCCTGGCGGATCTGTGTTAAGACGATTGCATCATCGTACACATTAGGCGCAACTTCGGCGCCTTCCATCATTCCGTCATTAGCCACACCCGCGCCGCTTATTTCCCTGATCTGGAAAACATGAACCGTGTCGCCCTGGTTTCCTTCAAGTTCAGGACGCTCCATTACAATATTGTTTGGTCCCTGACCTACAAGACCCTGACCGTAAAAATAAGACTCGGTTTTGCCCTCGATAAAGGCGTCTTTAGCCCATACCTTTCGCGCCACCGCGTCCCCTGTTGCTACTGACCAATCAGCCATGATAAAATCTCCTTTTATGTTTGGTCAGACCTTGTTTATTTCCATCCTATTTCGGGATGTTTTGCCCTGATGCTTGCCGGCGCCTCTTGGAGAAACTTCGTAAGTCCGGCATCGTCCAGACCGTCAATGTGCTTCTCAAGCGCCTTGTCGTCCATTTCGGCTATTGCTTCCCAACCTGAAGGTTTATTGTCGCCTCCGTTACCCGTATCAATGGAAACGGGACCGGATTTTTGAATACTCTTAATCGCCCCTTCTGCGGCTTTGGTTCGCTCACGTTTAAAAATCTCGTCCTTGTTGGCTAACAGATAAGCGTCTTCAAGGTTGTAGTGGACTTTCTTATTGGCAATCATCCACTTGGAAAGCCGGTCATATTCCCCGTTGATTTTGACAAGTTCTTCCGGTGTCCAATCTTTCTCTTTACCGGTAAGTTCTTTCGCCCGTTCAAAAAGGAATAAGTTTTTCTCTCTCTTAAAATCTTCATCAAATTTGGCTTTCTTCTGGCTCTCCGTTGCCGCTGCCGACCGTTTGCCTTCAAGGTAGTTATTAACCATGAGGTTCGCCGATACGGGATCAGGTGGAAAATCTTCCGTTCCCCTGGCCACTTCGCCGATAGTCAAACCGTTGTATTTCCCGCCGGAGACAACCATTGAATTGTAATCTTCGGTAGTTTCCGTATGCGCGGGACGTTTTGGCTCCGGCTCCTTATAACCTTCGGGTTTTTCATCAGGGTAAAGCCGATAATATTCATCAGCTCCCAACTCTTTAAACAAAGTCTGTTTCTGTTTTAGTTCTTCATTTTCCCGGCGTAGTACGTCCGCCTGTTTACTTTTCCCGTAAATCTTGGCGAATCTCGCTTCGGGAATCTTCGTGCCTTCATCGTCAATGAAATAGGTTCTTCCCTTTTTGTCGGTTTCAACCTTGAATCCCATTGACTCCGCGTCTTTCTTTACCTCCGCTTTTTCTTTTTCTTCCGGTGAAGGTTCTTTCTCGGTTTTGTCGTCCTTCTTTTCTGGGTCGTCCTTTTTCTCAAGGCTATCCGTCTTTTCCGGCTGATCTGGATTTTCCGGTTCCTTCTTCTCCGGCTCAGTTGGTTTCTCCCCCATCTGAATCGCTCTTTCTTCGTCTGTGATCTC
The DNA here is from genome assembly GCA_028711115.1 of Candidatus Omnitrophota bacterium. Classification (GTDB taxonomy): domain Bacteria; phylum Omnitrophota; class Gorgyraeia; order Velamenicoccales; family JABMQK01; genus JAQTSV01. The sequence continues at coordinate 9,066 of JAQTSV010000006.1, read as the reverse complement.
GTCTTTAAAAGCGTCTTCCATTTCTCCCATTCTCCTTTTGTGCATGACGTTTGCCCGTCAAGTGGCGTATTGCATTGAGTTTAAAGCCTTCAATGACGGCATATCTTTTAAAGGGCAACAAAAAAGGACAACTGCGTAGAGGTGTAGCCCTACACGGCTGTCCTTAAATGTTCTTGCGTCCCCTATCTCTGGCCGGAGAATCAGGGAACCCTAGTTTTTATTCTTTGTCCTTTGCCTCCAAAGTAATTACAACCTTTCCTGAAATCGTGTGTTTGCTGAAATCAAAATCAGCCGGTAATTGTTTCAAATCAAAGACTATTGAATCGTTGCGAAAGGCCACGATTCCGGCCTTATCCAGTTCTGTTGAAAAGGAAATACCCTCGCTTGATATTTTCTTATACTTTAAGGAACTTTCGCTTTTGCTGATTAATTCAACTTTTACTTCCCCTGCTTCTTCTTTTTTCTTTGCCATTTTTCTCCCCTCCCTTAATTTTTATATTCAGTATTCCAGCAGCAACCTGTTTTCTTAGTATGCGCTGATAATCTAAATCCCACTTCATTTATCTATTTCCTCCAAAGTGATTTCCAGTTTTCCCTTTAACAGGTAATTATGAAAATCAATTTCTTCCGCCCATTTCTTTAGAACATCCTCAACTGGTTTATTCGTTATTCTCAAAATATCCTCGTTGGATAATTCAATTATTGCAGTTTTCATGTAGTTTTGGTTCCTTTTACTGCCTGTCCCTGCCGTATAGCATCAAGTTCTTCCTGGCGCTTTTTCTCCATGCGCTCGGTGATTTCGTCTTTCTTTGGGTCGTCCGTGTAATCAAGAACAGCCTGAACGTCATAAGCGCCTGCTTTCATCATTTCAATTGCAACACCCTGTTTCGCCATCCTGTTTGTCGGCTGGGTACTGCCTGCGATTATCTTAACGTCAATATCAATCAGGTCGGTCTTTGTCTGCCCATTCTCTCCGGTAAGTTTATCAATGGCGTCTTTCCATTTTTGTTGAACAACTGAAGCTTCTGGCGGTATTGGTTGTCCGTTCTGGTCAACCTGTGGTTTCTCTTTATCCGGTGTCCATGTTCCTAATTCGTCAGGTTCGATCAGTCTTTCCCACATCGGACGAGGCCACACCATCAGCATTAAAGCTGCCACAGCTTTGCCTAATCTTACAAGGGCGCTTTCAAAAGTTAAGACGCCGGGACTGGATATAACGCCGACCATTTCAGTAAGGCTTAAAACGGTTCTGTGCGCCATATTGTTCTGGCCTGCGGGTATCTTGCCTTGAATAATATCGTTGATCTGATATTCATCGTGTATACTCTGTGTGTCAACTTGAAGTAGATTAATCAATTCGGCACTTGTGTTGACCGGTCCCATTTGAGTTGGAGCAAAAGCCGCGTCCTTCGGTACTTCCACATAATCGCCGTGTTTTTCGTCAACAATCCATTTAATGCCGGCGGGGAACAACTTTAAAGCGTCAATGTTTTTACTTGCCAGATAAATTGACTGCATCCGGCGCTTATTGGCTGCTCTGTTCAATTCTAAGGCTCTTGCGGTTTTCCCTGTAGGATAACCGCTTAATGTCCTGTCTTCCTGAAGCGCGATTAAAGGTAATACCGGAGCGCCTTCTGTATCTATCCCCAACGGATTGACAACCTTTGAAATCATTTTCTTGCCGACGATAATCCGCTGAATGCGTTTGGTGACAATCCGTTTCCACACAAGAGCAACAACGCCCATTGTGTCCTTCGCGGTCTTTTTGTCGGGGTCAAGAATCCAGCCATCTTTTTCAATGTCAGAATAGTTTTTATAAATCTTCCGTTTGTAGCCGTATGTTTCTTTAGGATCGGGAATCATCACCCAGATTTCTTTTTCTTTCTTAAACTCCCAATCCTCAATTTCCCAAATATCCTCCGGCTCTTTCTCGTCGGGGTCTGTGGTCGGTTCCTCGTTTGTGTCAACGGCGTAATTGTCCATTCCGGTTTTACGGTCGGGTACGTCGCCCTCTGATTCCTCTTTCTTAATAGCGGTAAATTGCAGGTCTTCTTCTTTCAGTTCGTCGTAAGTTTCCAGAGCGTAATCTTTGGTTACAAGATGCGCCTTGCCGAAAGATACATCTGAATGGTCACGCTGTTTTGAATCCTTACTAAAATAATAAGTCGTGGGGTCAATGTCCTGAATTATAATCTTACCAAATATCCCTAAAGAGGGGTCATGTTTGGCTTCCAAGACAGCCAGATTGCCGATGTTCTTCTCTTTGATGAAATCGTAAAACGTGACCGCGCCCTGATTGCCGTTAATGACGAAATCCCAGCCACGTTTGAATAGTTCTGCGATGTAAAGATCACTTGAACCAATCGGTAAAAAGTTTAATCCGGGATTTTTGGATGTGATTAATGCGCTTGCTCCCTGAATATCCCGCGCAAGGTCATTTACCTGAATTGGTATCTGCCCCCTGTTGGTCATTTCCTCACGTTCTTTCGCTGTCCAAATGGAATCTTCTTTGTTCGGGTCTAGGGGATAAGCAGCAGACCAACAGCGCTTTCTTATGCGCTCCCATGTCTTGCGGTCGGGATCGTCAATAAGATCAGTCTTGACACGCTTGTAAACCTCAATCACTTCTTTTGGCGCGTCAGTCTTTTCTAATTTATCAAGGTTAATGTCCATTACTGTACCTTACCAGGAACTTGTATTGTTGCGTGTTGGAATTTATGGAAAAATGCCACCATGAACCGTTGTGAAATCTTAACGCAATCCTCTGAAATCGGGATTATGACAGGGTGGCTTTGCTGCGCTTCAATGAAACACTCAAAGATAGTAGTAAGAAACTTCTCACGTTCTTCTTCCGACAAATCGCTGAATTTGTACCCCGGTATCTTGACGAATATGTCACGATCAAAATAAGCATTGAGTTCCAACGGTGAAGACGGTACTACTCTATAACCTACTTCCACTCCGTCCACTTTGGTCGTCATAACGATTTTGGGGTCACGCTCTACCGTTACCCCTGTCTGAGTTAAGATAAGCCCTTCACGGTTCGGGTGTTCCACGATATAACGCAAGTCCTCACACGCCTTTTTGAGTTTCTTCTCAATCGGCAATACCATTTTGCGCCGGTCTTTGCGTTCCATCGGTCTTAATGCGCCCATACACTCCCCTTTGCTTCGTCTTTGAGTCGATCCCGCCAACCTGTGCCTTTAGGAATAATCTCTTTGGCCGGTTCACCTAAGTATTTATCGGCCTGAATCGTAAGCCCACCAGCAATAACACAATCATCATGCTTTCCTATTTCCGCGCCCAGCGTCCCATTCTCAAAGCGAATAAACGTGCTTGCTTCGTCAATCAGAATAGGACAATAAATTGTACTTTTTGTTTTCTTGAACCATGTGCGTAAATCTCCGCAAAGCTCGTACTTCGTGCCGTTTGCTCCGCCGGTGGCTAGCCAACCGTATTCTTTGGTTATGGCCTTACCGATTTTACCGGCGTTGATTCTGACGTACTGATTTGCTTTTAATGCTTCAAGGCGTTTGATTGTGGTGATACCGGAGCCGTTACGTTCAACGGCGATTAAAGCCTTGTCATACCAAAGCGACAGACGATAAAGCAGTGTTCCCCAGGTGTAGGCGTCAATTCTGTTTGAACGCATCCGGCAAACTATTCTGTCAAATTTACGGTCGTAAACATAAGCGACAGAGTAATCCTCTCCCAATCCTTCCCCAACATCAGAGCCTATCGCATAGCGTCTTTCCCATTTGTTCCGATTCCAGCCTTCAACTAGGTAATAAGGCCAGTGCCAGAGTTCAACAATGCCCTGTTTATTATCTAAGAGGTCAATTTCTTTTTCTTTGTTCCTGATTAAATCACCCTTGACACCTGATTTAAAGTCATTGTGCCGGACAATATCAGAGCCAAAGAAAGAGCCGGACGCTGCCGCAATCGCTTCTTCTTCCGTTTCGGGATAATGCTCGATAACATCTTCTTTCGTCATACCCGCGTCTTCCATCATTGCCCTAAAGTTCTTCGGCCTTAGTGGGTGCGCTGTCCATGCAAGGAATATCCGTTTAAAGCGATTTATCCCCTTCATGCTTGCCGTGTATAGGTCACGCACAAAAGACCAGCCAGCGCCGGATTTGACGCTATTGGCTATGATAATCACGCGGCCTTTAGCTTGTTCGATTCCCGGATAAGATGAATTAAAGATTTGCTGAACGCTCCTAATTGTGTGTGCTTCGTCAATTACCAACACGTTTGGTGTTTTACTTTCCGCGCCCATTTCAATCGTCGGCATTGATTTGATAGTGGAGATAAGATTATCTTGATGTAAAAACTCACATACTTGTTTGGTTCTGGTCTTCACCGGCGGGACCAGAAAAGAAGGGAGCCGGTCAAGGATGAAATAAACGCGGTTGATAAACTCAATTGCATGGTCTTCAGAAGCGGAAATTATGATTGAAAGATGCAAGGGTTTTGTGATTCCCAGCCAGACGATTAATGCAGCGGTAAGCCATGTCAAGCCTACCTGACGGGTCTTGAGAAGGATTAAAAGCTGTTCTGTTGTTAATTGCGGTATGATTTCGCGTTGTGCAGGCCAGAGTTCAAGCTTGATTGCTCGATTAAGTTCTTTGTCTTCGATATAGACGTACTTATCGAGGAAATACACAAACGATTCTATGACACTCTTACATTCGTCAATCTGATAAGTTAAGTCTTCGTCTGTGTTCATTTCTTCGCCTTTTTTGACTTCTCTTTAACTTTAGGTGCTGTGGGTTGCTTGTTATTCCCTGATAAGTGATTCACGACTGCCGCCATGATGTTACCCTGATGATTCACATTCGCGTCAATCTTTTGGCTGGGATAGTGATCGCCAAGTTTAAAAAGCATATCCAGTGCTTTGATCTGTGTTTGATTGTCCGGGACATCCACAAAGTCATGGGTTGCCTCGTCTGCGTCTTTTGATTTTTTATCTTTCCCCGGCTTACCGACTATTAAAGCCGCAATTGGTTTTTGCGCTTCCAGTAAATCGTTGAGTTTAGACAAGCCACGGGTAAGCCCTAAATCCATTTCATTCATGGCCGCTAATGTTTCTTTTCTAGCTTCAACACCAGCTTCAATGCTATTCATGGCTTAATTTTAATTTAAAACAGGAAATCTTAAAATGATACAGATGGGTATCAGATGGGGTACATCACTTAAAACATTTTAAAAACCAACTTTTTACTTCAGCCTCAATAATAACCGGCTGAGTATTATATCCTGTCGAAATAGGCATTCCCTTTTTTTTCCATCGTTTTACAGTTTGCCAGGAATATATTTTAAATTCTTGACCCATAAAATCTAATATTTCTTTTCTACCTAATCTTATTCCAATCATTTTTGGCTCTCCGAATGTCCGCACCGCTTTCAAACTGTATTAACCTCTGTAAACTAGCATATAGATATCGTTTGTCTATATGCCCTGTATCATTTAGCCAATGTTGAGCATCTGCCCGTTGTTTTTCAGTTAATTTATCACCATGAAATTGCAATAGCATCCAGATGTATGGTTTTTGATATATGGTTTTTATTGATCCATTTCTCATTTAATCATCCACCATATTGCTTTTCGATCCATTCCATCACCGCGCCGGGATTAAAACGCAGATATTTACCAAGTTTGATACGTGGAATTGCATCCTTGCCGGTTTGCTTTGTTCTGGTATACAGCCAGGATTTTTTTACCTTCAAACGTGCTGCCATCTCATCAATCGTCAAAAATTCTTTGGTTTCCATTTTCTTCACCTTTAATTTTTATTTTTCGTAATTTACTATCACCTGCATTCATCTACTGTCATTTCCCTTTGCCCACGGAGCAGCGCCCCCTTCCACATTACCCCAATATTGCAATATTTCTTTGAGCGCCACCCCATGTTAAGCCGCCTTTAATATTTTCGCTTCACAATTCAATTTCTCCGATGAAAAATAACGAATCATTGAATCCTTTTTCACGCCGTATTTCTTAGCCATTACCGGAAGGCATTTAAGAATTGCATGATAATTATCTGCTGCCTCTGTGGTCATTTCGTTTAATTCACCGTGATAATTGAATACTACTTTGTATTTATTCGGCATCTTTAATCACCTCACATAAATAACCGTGTTTCTTTTCTAGATAGACAACCCACTCCATTACTCCGGTCCTACGATGGAATTCTACCCGTGCCTTGGCTGAATTCTGCCCATCTTTTGGTGTTCGCTTGACCATGATAACGCAATCCGATTCTTGCGCGATAAATGACGAGTCCCTTAAATCCCTGTATGACAAATCATCGCTTTCGTTCTTTCCGATGTGTGCCAAAAGAAAAATTACAAAATCGTTATCAACGGCAAATCTCTTAATCCGGCGAACAATAGTTCCAATGTCCAAAGAAGGATTTTTCACTCTTGCCATATCAATCAGGTAGTGAAGGTGATCTATAAAGAAAACTCTGGTGTTGTATTTGTGATATGCCTCGATACATCTTTCTTGGAACCAGTTAAAATCTTGCGCCTTGTTTTTTTGCGGTAAATAGAAAAGTGGCAAAATGGGAAATTGATCTAAAAATTGTCTTGCCGGAACTTCATAGGAAAACCACCCAGGATATTCTTTGTGCTTGGAAAAATTAACCGTGAACGATTGCGCCAAAAGAGTTTTTCCGTTTTTTGTCGGACCGGAAATAACTATAAGCTCTCCATCCCTAAATCCGTCACAAGCATGGTCAATACTTGGAATTCCCGACTTAATGGAAACGTGCGGATTCCTTTTTTCACTTAAAAGTTTATCCCTTAACTCAAATGAAGTTACAACGCGATCGTCTTCACTGTACTGGCTGAAGTTCTCTTTGTCGCTGTTCGTAATCGTTAAGTTTTTGGCGGTATTCTGTGAGCCGTTCATTCGCTGCCTCTAATTCTATTTCCGCGTAAGTTAAAAAATACTGAAACCATTGCTTAATTTCTTCGTTTTTTTGTGCTATTTCACCCTCAAGCATTTTTTTAAAATCCCCTATTTCTCTTGCGTAATAATTAATATTATCCAGTTCATAGGGAATATCTATTATTCTCAAAATATATGCTTGACGCTCAGTTACCATGCTGCTTTATTTTCCTCTGTAAGTTCAACTTCCCACATTTTCGCCTTTATCCAGCGCTCCGGGTCTTTCCATTCCGGCCTGAATTTACCGTTGGCATTTTCTCGCCATTCGATTTGTTTTCTAATTGCTTCAAGAATAATTTCAATAGCCGGTCTTTCGCCGTTTAATTTTTGCCAGTTATTAAAAGCATCTTTTTTTGATCCTGATTTTTTGGGGTAGGTAGACCAAAAAGATAAAAATTCAGGAGTATATATATTCTTTTTATTTCCTTTCCTTTCCTTTCCTTTGCTAGGTTTTGCTAGATTTTGCTTAGCAATTGCTCCGGCACGTCCTGCAAGTGCGCGTTTTTCTGATATTTCCTCTCGGCGTGATAAGTTGTCATTTACACGCTTTGACCACACATTTTCACCATCAGAAATGAACAGTTCACACTGTGTTGTGGCAAAAGTGATTATTGCTTGAATTTGCTCAGCACTTGCCAGCATTTGCTTGGCAATTGCTAAAAATACATATTGCTTTAGTGGTAATTTATGATTTTTATCTGAATGTAGCATTTCAATTACCCGCCAATAAACACCATAACCAAGGCCTCCATATTCACCCAAAAGAGCCTGAATCTTAGGATCACTTGTTGGTTCATAATCATGTGAAAAATAATATGTTTCTTTACTCATTTTTTGCTTCCCCTTCTCATCTGAAGCATAATTCTCTGGTTTAAAGTGCCAGGGCGGGAGAAGTTCCGCCTTTTCCGGGGCTACCGTAGGCACTTGTTTTAAACTTTTCCGGCCAGCGTTTTTCTCTGTAAGTAATCAGCGCCGCCGTATATTCTTTGGTCCCTTTTGCGATGTAAATATTCTTAGCCGGATTATAAACCTGGGCTTTACAGGCTCCACAAATGCCGCCCCCAACATTCCATTTTACCCTTCCGCAATTACTACAAGGTCTTACTCTGTATTTCTTTTGATCTTGATAAGATTTTTTTGCATGGGAAACATCGATTGATCGCTTTTTATACGGCACAAAGTTAGCCGGAAAGAAAACCGTGCCGCACTTAATACAGGTATCACCGTTGATTATTGGTGTTGGACAACAGGTCATGCTTTCAGCCTTTCCAATTCCACTTTGAGATTTATTTTCCAATTCTCTTTGTAGATCAGACATTAAATTATCTCCAATTCTTGAGCTCTTTTATAAAATAAAACCTCTGCCATACGTGGTTCCATTGGTCTGATAATTCCAATTAAAGGTTCGGGAAGATTCAAATTCCAATCAAGATCATGTAAAAGAACATCCCTCTTTTCGGTTGACAGCATTACCAGATCACCCCATTTTATATGCCTATGATCCATTTCTCCTAAATTGAACTTTTCACCAATGACAGACAAAATGGAATTCTCAATAGCTTTGAATTCTTCCAGCATTGGCTTTACCGGTCTTGGCACGTCTGAAATATAAGCTTCTGCCGCGTCGTGCATAAGAAGCCATTTTGGGCAACCGGGAAGATTAGCCAAACTCATTCTTACGCAGTGCTCAGCGACGCTATAAAATACCCTGCTATGCCCATTGTAACGGCAAGTATTTGCCAAAGCGTGAGCAATGTCCTCAATGCAGATATCTTCCGGCCGCGGATCGAGCGGATAGAACTTCTTTCCTGTATATGTTTGAATCCAGTCGCCTTTCATTTTTAAAACCCTCTTGCTATTCTTCTATTTGCAAAAACTGACCGGCGCATTTGTTTTCTATGGCGCCGCTGGTTTGGTCGGCTGTAATTGTGGAAAATACAAGCATGAGGCATTTGCTGTGCTCTCAGAAATGCCATATTTGTTTTTTTATCAAAAGCTCCTCCAATTGCCGCTATAGATAACGCCAATAAATTATCTAATTTGCTCATATCCCTCCTAAACCACCTGTATTTTTATCCCCTTTTTAAAATCGGAGTAGTAACCGCTATTTC
>JAQTSV010000005.1 GCA_028711115.1 Candidatus Omnitrophota bacterium | reverse complement strand
CAAGTAAATTTAACAAATGCAGGTCCGGAAATGACCAATGCCACTATTATATTGTTTTTTTAATAATGAAAAAAAAAATATTAATATATATGATTTTATTTTTCACATTAACTATAAGTGGATTTGCCCAGGTGCCATATAAAATACTTGGCGATCTCAAATTATATGGATGGCTGCAAATTTATGATATACCACAAAAATCAGGATATATCACCGATGGAGACTCTGTCATAGTTTGCGATAATGATACTCTGAAATATAAAATTTATTCATCCGCAACCAGCTCAAAGGTTGCCTCATGGGAACAGGAGATTGCAAATGACAGCGAGAACAACTGGACTGTTTCATTTACTATCGAGGCCACCTCTGTAGTATTTTACAATGGAAACGCTCTTCGAAGCTCTCTCTGGACCGGCAGCGGAACAACAACATTAACACTTTATATAGATACCAGAAAATACGATAAAATTTTAGTATTAAAATAATAATTACAACAATGAAAAAAACAATTTTAATTTTAATCGGTGTCCTGATGATGATAGGATTATCATTTGGACAAACCGGATCACCGGTAGGTGGCATAAGAGTACCCAATGCAACCACCGCTTTTGGCGTCAATGTACCTGTAGGAACAATTGTATTTAATGATGATGCAGATAAATACTTCTACTGCATCACGGCAACACACGGCGACAGCACCTTAACTATTTCACATGACAACTTTACCGAGTTTGGCGATGCGACAGAGCAATGGCCAACAGATAGCTCAAGATATGCTGCCAAGTCATGGGTTAATGCACAGGGTTTTTTAACTGCGGAAGTTGACGGAGATGTGGCAAACGAAGGCTCTTTATCTGTTGGTGCCGGCGCCGCAAACACATCATTAATCCAGAGTAATACTTCCGGATCTACCGATGTTACTATTTCAGGTGGTAGTAATATTAATGTTACCGAATCCGGCAGCACAATTACTATTGCTGCAACCGGGTTAGAGCCTACTGTAACTAAAGGTAATTTAACTGAAACAACATCAAGTGTTTTAACAATAACCGGAGGAACAGGAGCGGTAATAGGTTCAGGGACAACCATTGCGGTTGATGATGCCGATGATGATGGCACAACAAAAGGAGTTGCCACCTTTGCAGATGCTGACTTCAATGCCACTGCAGGTGTTGTCACTATTCAAGGTGGAATTGCTAATACCAACATAGTTAAAGTCGATGATGCAGATGCTGCCGACAACGATTTCGCCAAATTTACGGCGAGCGGGGTGGAAGGCAGGAGCTATACAGAGGTTCGCGCCGATCTTGGCGTAGGAATACCGATAGCTGAAAAATTTGAAGAAACCAGCGGGACTCCAACAGGTCACAGCCTCGCACAAACACCGATTGGCGGAGAGGCTAACTGCCTTGTTATGCTTAACGGCACACCACTTACAACTGATCAGTTTGTGCTTTCCGGGACCACATTAACTATAGGTATAACAGTATATCAATATGATCGTGTTACAATAAATTACTATTACTCAAATTAGAATGAAGAAAATATTTTTTTTATTTTTCATTTTTATATCAGTTTGCAGTTTCGGGCAAAAAAGCATAATAACAGTTCCTGACGCGACCACTGCCTTTGGAGTTAATGTCTCTGAGGGAACGAAAGTATATGATGCTGATGCTAATCTATATTATTATTGTATTACAGGAACTCATGAGGATAGCACGCTGACTATCTCATGGGATAATTTTATAAGGCAAGCTAATTTTACAGATATTGATAGCAGTTTATTTGCCTTAAATACAACAAAAGCATATCTAAAGCCGGGATTAACGGCCGTAGGAATAGGTACTTCTGATCCGGCCGAAAAATTGGAGGTTAGCGGTAATATCAGGATAGCATCCACTTACTCATTATTATATCCCGACACATCCCTGGCCCGGCAAATAAAAGGAAACTTTTTTTTTGGCGCACAAAATACATCTCTCACATCAGGAACAGGTAATACCACAATGGGCTACCTGGCCGGCACCTCACTAACAAGCGCTGTTAACAATACTTTTATCGGGCAGGAAGCTGGCGAGGCGACACAAACAGGAGGCGCAAATACTTTCATTGGTCGCCAGGCAGGACATGAGAACACCGGCTCGCTTAATACCTTTGTTGGAGCTCTATCAGGGTGGAAAAACACTACAGGAGCTAATAATTCATTTTTTGGCGAAGGATCCGGAGAGTTTAACACCACCGGCAGCAACAACACATATATTGGCTTGGAAGCAGGACTCTCTGCCACCACCGGCGACTATAACACCTTCTTAGGACCTTCGGCAGGATTTTCTGCTAATACTGATTCATCAGTATATATTGGCTATGCCGCCGGCGGCAATAATGACGGAGAAGGAACAGTGGCTATTGGTGCCTGGGCGGGATATGCCGCCTCATCAGACAAATGTGTTTATATCGGATTCGATGCCGGGAAAAACAACACTACCAGCAACACTCTGTTTATTGATAATACAAACACCGCCAATCCTTTGATATATGGTAACTTCTCATCAGACTCACTCGCAGTTAATGGTAAACTTAAAGCTACAACTTTCCAGATGACAACCGGTGCTAATAATGGCTACGTACTAACCTCTGACGCCTCAGGCAATGGCACATGGCAGTCAATAGCAGGAGGTGGATATTTTGCCGATGGCGGAGAAGCAGGAGGCGCTGACAGGACCTTAGGGAACACTGACAACTATGCGCTGGCAATACTAACCAACAACACACAGCGCATATCTATTGAAGCAGCGGGAGATGTTGGAATAGGAACAGCAAACCCAACCTCAAAGCTTGATGTCAATGGTACCGCAACCATGACAGGATTTAAGCTTACTACATCTCCTTCAAATGGATATATACTCACTTCCGATGCTAATGGTACCGGCACCTGGCAGCAGATTGCTGCAGATAGCTCATATTTTAACCTTTCAGGAACAGAAATAACTACAAAAACAGGATTAACAGCTATTGGCGTTGCTATAGCTGACCCCGATGAGGCATTACATGTTGGAGGTGCGCTAAAGTTTTATGGAGACGCTACTCCTGACGCTGATGAGAAAACAGGATATCTTGAATATGAAAAGGGATCCCCGGGAGGATTACGGCTAACATCATCTGGTACCGAGACACTACGCGGCAATATTTACCTTACACAGCGCGAATCAGATGCAGGCAATGAAATTACATCTTTTGCTATAGATACAGACGGAGATGTACGAATGGTTGAATCTACAGGCTCTACAGGCAGCCGCGTTACCATAGGCACAGGTACAAACAGGGGAAAGCTTCACGTTAACACCCAGGCTACCTGGACAACAGAGCCGGCTATGGTCATCGATAACCAAGATATCTCTGCAGGGGAGGGAGCAGGGCTGCTGATAGTGGCAGGGGGTAATAGTGATGATGAAGAAATACTCGCCCTGCAGTCAGTGGCTGGTGATACGGTTTTTAAAGTTAGTGGAACAGGCAATACCACTATTAATGCCAATCTCACTTCTGATACAATATTCGCCAAACATGATTATGATGATCTATATAACGTCCCTAATAGTTTATCACTTTCAAAAAGTATAGATGACCATGCTGTAAGTGGATTAACAATAACTATGACAGCAGCTGTTAACATGGCTATAGGTGATGCTTGCTATATAAAGAGTGATGGGAAGATGGCACTTGCTGATGCTGATGCTATTGCGACAGCTTCTGCTATATTTATTGTTGCTGATGCTACAATAGCTGCTGATGCTACAGGTAACTTTCTGTTCCAGGGGGTGATACGTGATGATACTTGGAATTGGACTGTAGGAGGGTTGATTTATTTAAGCGTAACAGGAACGACAGGAAATACATTATCACAAACAGCACCGACAGGTACTGATGATGTAGTTCAGATACTTGGAGTTGCTTTGTCCGCAGATATGATATTGTTTACACCTAACTTAATGCAAATAGAATTGAACTAATATGGCTACAGTAACATTAAGACCAGTTGCAGATTTGGTTAACTATGGAATGAAGGATCAGGATTTCGGAAATACCGATCTCTATTCAGTAGTTGATGAAGTGGTTGCTGATGATGGAGATTATATAACTACTGCAGCTATATCTGGTGAAGAGTATTATGTACTTTGGCAATTTGGTAGTCATGGAATCGCTGCAGGGTCAACAATTAATTCACTAACTATATATGTAAGACATAATGATGTCAGTATCGGCAGTGTTAATATATATATTTATTCAAATACAAGTGGAGGTGATTCGGAAGTTTTATCTATTACAATGGCATATACGACACACAGCTTAACATATAACACTAATCCGCTATCATCCAGTGCTTGGACAGTAAGTGATCTAAATCTATTATGTTCTTCCAGCAATGAGCTTATGGCTGGAGTGAGTACAATTTATTCAAACATTTCACAATACTATATTGTTGTAGACTACACCGAAGCCTCCTCAGCGTACAAAAAATTCGGCACAATAACATGGAGCAGCGTAAAAAAGATAGCAGGAGTTGTTGAAGCGAATATTAAGAAATTAGGTAAAATAACTAAATTGATATAACATTAACAACATGATATTTGAAATACCCCCTGAAATATGGCAGATACTGTTTCCTTTTTTAATTATTAACCTGGCGCCGCTGGTCGGATTTTACTTTACAACCAGGTCCAAGCTGAAACAATATGAAGAAGACATACGTGATCTGAAAAAATCAGATATCAACATCCGGATCGAGTTACGCTCCGACATCAAAAATTTGAACGATAAATTAGATAAATTCCTTTTTGAACTAAACAAAAAACACTAAAAACTATGTGGCAAACTATCATCACCTGGATAACATCCAACTGGGCCGAATTCACAGGTATTTTGATTCTTATCTATACCTTTTTGGCACGCTTTATCCCAACCCTCAACGATTGGGATCTGATCAATAAGCTGATCAAAATCATCAACATCATTTTCCCTAACCTGGGCAGAAATGGCACACGCCACGTTATGGAAAGCAGACTAAAAAGAAAAGATGAATAAAACCAGGTTAGCTTTTCTGCTTTTTGTCCTGGTATTCATTCAAGGCTGCAAGCTCTTTGAGATCCACCGCCACCAGGTTATATCTCCACCAGCAAACGACAGTATAATCCTGTCCGACTCTGTAGTCCGGACCACGTTAATCATTTACCGCGACACGGTTATCTATATTCATTTACCTGGAGATACTGTTTATAAAGTTACAGAAGTTTTTGTTCCTGCACCAGGCAACCGCTTACTGATCAACTCCGATACCTCGCACTTGCAAACACAATTCTGCTGGTCATGGGCTGTGATTAATAGGGGAGAGCTATACCACCGCCTGGGGCAGAATGATACTGTAATTGAGCTTAAAATAAACAATTACAAAAAGCGGATAGACTCTTTAATGGTATATATCAAAAAAACTGAGATCGACCGCCAGAACGCATCTAATAAAGCCAAATTTCCCTGGCTCGCTCTTTTTTTTGGGATTTTAGCCATTAGCGGAATTTTGGGAATATTATATTATTTAATCAAAAATAAAAGGTAAAATGAAAAATAATCCATTAATACAGGTATTGCTTATTATTCTAATAGCAATTATCATAAATCGAATATTAAGATAAAATCTTTAAAAAATGGCAAAGAAAAAATTCGACTCTACTTGGGAAATTGTTTATACAACAAAAACCGGTAGGATGTATGTAGATACAGGTATTTCGGCAAAATCAGCAGCTGCCGCAAAAACAAAATTTATAAAATTTAATAGAGCCAGTAAATCATTTGACAGGATTATTTCTGTTACAAAATTTCGATAATATGAAAAAATTTGTACAAGTAAAAAACCCAAAGACTAAGCTCTGGGTTAAATTCAACACATCAGGCAAACGATGGAAAATTTCAGGGACATCAAAATCAAAATTCGCTGGTGTACCGGTATATCATAAATAATTTTTATCTTTATAAAAATTTTATTTATGAAAATGCCTGTATTACCCGAATTCCTTTTTGCTCCGGACGCTCATAATGATGAACTGTATATTTTGCATACAAGAAATCCAAAATGTATCATATGGATCCACCAGACAATACCTGCACAATTATTCATTATTGAAGATTTTGGAGTAAAACATAATGACTCAGAAAAAGAATATGAATTAATGTTTGCAGATGTTTTAAAAAAAGCTGCAGAATTTCATAGAAACTATATTAACTCACTAAATACAAACTAAATAACATAAACTATGGCACGCTGGGGTTACCACTATACTGTTAATGGCGAAATCGCTTATTCTCAAAATCACGTAGAAGATATTTTAAAAAAAATGGGGAAAAAATCCAAAATCTCAAAAAAACCAATAGTAATAAAATTTGAAAGATGGAGCAATGGAAAAACCTCAAAAAGAAAAATACCTGTAAAGCTAAATGTAAATGAATATTTTACAATCTTGTAAGTAATTATTCCAGTTTCCCTAATAATATTTTTATCCCAAAATCAATATTAAGAATATTGGGTTTGTATTCGTAATCAATATTAATAGTAGTATAATCGCTGTTAAGTATTATTTTGGTAGGAACGTCTTTAAACTTCGCCTTTGTTCCATAATAACTAATTCCTGGAGTAAGATACACTCTTTTTGAAACCAGAAAATTAATATCAAGCCCAAATTTGTAGCAAAATCCACCTGCAAAAGCTTCATCATAGCTTATTTTCGCATAATCAGCGGTTTGGTAACTGCGCCCTTCAATAGACATTCCGGGGTCCTTCATAATCATTAATCCAGGCATACCATAAAATTCAATTAAAGCACCGGTCATGGGTATGCTTAATAATAAACCAAACATTAATGAATTAACTGAAAATGCACCGCTTGTCATCGAATAATAGGCCGTTGGATCTTCATAATATTCCAGGATAGCATCATTATCAATTTTGTTGGAGTTACTCAACAACGAAGTTTTAATTCCGACATTCTTATTAAAATTATGCTCCACCGAGAAATCAGAGAAAAATCCTGTTTTCGCAAAATTTCCTTCTTCTTCTGTGCTTCCATAATCACCCAGGGGAACGCCTGCTCCAAGCTTAATTTTTAAGCTGGTTTGCTTTTGTGTAAATGCCAGTACTGGCATTAATAAAACCAAAATAACAATTAATTTTTTCATAATTTAAAGCTTTAGTTAATAATATGTAAATTTAAGAAAATTAATCACTTCCATAATTACAAAGTTCTGATTTTATTCTTTCAAAATGAAGCTCCAGGAGTCGGATCCGCTGCAATATCACCAGGTTTTTTTGCACCTGCGACACCACTATTATATTATCCAGGCATTTATTTAAAAAATCACAGCTTTTCATTAACCAGTCAAAAACATAAAAGGCGCCATTTTCTCCGCCCGATCGCCTGGCACACATCCCCAGGCAATGATCAACACTATTCAAATTATCCCGGATCCGGTTCTCATTACCAAACTCTTTTTTATCAAAGTAAGGCCACGTAAGCCGCCACAATTCAAACACTTCGATATAATGAGTATTTAATTCAATCAATTTCTGATTATAAAATTTGTTAGTTTTCTGAATAATCCTTTTAATAGTATTGATGTTCTGGCTGTATATTTTATGTTCATTTCCAAAACAAAAACACGCCATCTTGTTTTTTGTCCGTATGCTTTGTTTATCAGGCATTGAATAGTGAGTGATGTTAATTTTTTTCATTTTAAATACAAATAGTGGTTAAGTTTGATTTTGTTAATTTACTATCATACATTGATTTGCCTCTGATAATAGTCTTATAATTTATATTATACACAATCTCAACATCTTATACCATATTTGTTTAATCTTTTATTTTAAAGTTTTAGCGATATTTATTTTGAAAGAATTATAATATTTTACCTCTCAATTACTTATATTTTCTCCGGTTTTCCATTTTCTCTATCTTCTTCCGATTCTACTATCATCAATATTATCTGTGATAATTCCTGTAAATTGCTATCAAGACGGCGCTTGATGTAGCTTTTCTTATTTTCGGATTGGTACTGGATGAGCTTATCTTTTATAAATAATTCAGTAATATCGACATTTAGATTTTCTGCAATTTTTGATAATTGAGAAATCCGAAAATCGCCAATCCTTAGAGCCTTAATAAAACCCTGCTCAGATAACCCGACTCTTTCCGCAAACTCAACTTGCGTATATCTGCTACTCTTTAATAATTTCCTAATCTTTTCTGTATCAACCACTTTTGCCTAATTGTTAATAACTTTGACTAAAATATTTAAAATTTACTTGACAAATACTTAAAACTTGTTTAGTTTTACCCCCGAAAGTCATCGGCTTTATATGTCAAAAGTACAATAGTTTTATATATAAAAGTACAAAAGTTTTGCCAAACATGCAAATAAAAGAATTTATTAAAGAAAAAATTACTGTAGCCGACTACGAGCAGTTACATAAAATTCTAAATATCACCAAAACTCGTAAAACTCAAATATTAAACAACCCTGGCCGCATGACTCAAAAAGAGATACTCCGCCTTGCTTTCTTACTCGAAGCCGCCCCAAGCGAACTTATCAACCTGGGCTGTGGCCGCGATACAATCACTATTTCCGAAGCTGTCGAAATGGAAACCTTAATACATCAATAGTATGACTGAAACTATTAAATGCGCAAACTATAAATTGTGCCACACCAAAATAAGCGTCAATTATAATAACGATGAAGAATTGGCCAAACAATTAAACCTGGCTAACTGGGGATATATAAATGGCGAACTATGTTGTGATAAATGCTTCCCTATAGACAGTTTTACAGATTTTTCAAAATATGTTTTGCCTTACAACACATGGGTTGATGAACGTATCGATGTATTAAGCGAACATATCCAAAATTTTATCAAAGAAAAAAAAGCAGTACCTCTTATTTGGATCAGAGAATATAATAAGCTTATCGATGATATAAGAGATATTTTTCATAATAAGTAGTTTTTATTAGTGAATTAGGCCGGTCATGTCGGCGAAACATGGCCGGCCTTTTAAAATTTCTTTTCAATGGGATATATAATTAATACAGGAAGTGTTGAGGATATAAAATATCATTTGCAACATAATTTCAAACATTATTCAGCAGAGGATTTTTTATATGAAATGGAAATTGAAAAAAGGAACAAGAACCGTAAAACGGTTATCCGGCTTTTAAACAGCGCAAGAAAAAAGAAACTTAAAATATAGGCAGATTGATTGGTTTTAATTTGGTAAATAAAAATCAGTAATGCTCGGCCGGCCTCGATGCCTATTAAGAGGCCGGTTTTTAAAATAAAATTATAAGCTATGAAAAATCAAAAGCTAAACATATGAATATTGACACAAAAGTTATCGGGAATAAAGTATTTATCGACCTTGACGACCTCACAGGCATCCTCAACATCGAAAAAGATAAAGCTGTCGCCCTGGAGCAAAAAATGGTTTTTAAATACATTACTGAAATAGTAATAGATCTGAAAAAACGCTCCCTGGCTAATCTTTTTAAGAACCAGCGTAACAGTCGCTATAATATTCATTAAGATGATTGATATTATTGCCATTGTCGGCCTTGGCGAAACCAGGAAGTATTACAAGCCTATCGAAGGTATTATCTCTATTGGTATCAATGATATTTGGCGATACATTAATACATCTCATCTGCTTGTTACCGATCATCCATGCGAGGTTAAGCATATGCCTGGCTATAATGATGATCGCCTTAATGTTTTTGATGTTATTTTCCAGAGCCGGCCTGAGGTTTTTTATAGCACCGAAGATGCTTATAAAGATATCCCCGGTTTTACCAAAATACGCACGGTGCCTCTAAAAGAGTGCATGCGCGGAAACCTGATAACTCTCGACAATCCTCATGCTATCCCATTTTCTACCAACGCCCCATTTACTGCCGCTTGCCTCGCCTGGTCATGGTTTAAGCCTCAACAGATTGTACTATATGGTGTCGATTTTCTCAGTCACTCACATAATGATCCTGCTATACTTCATAAAACACTTTACGACTACCAGCAACTTTCCATTGAATTAAAGCTTCGTGGCTGCAAGCTACTTACTTATTCGAACGAAAGTTTATTAAGCGATGTTATCGATTCTGTTACGCAACCATTAAAAACCATTAATGATTTTTATGAGCTTACAAAAACTTAATAATATGCCAAAATACTATATCGATTTTGTTTACTTATTGAAAAGTAAAAATCAATCAATCAATTCGATTAGTAAAGCTATTGGCTACACGCGCACCGGCCTCACAAATAGTATTGTTAAAAAACGCTCCAGCGTTGATGTCTGTTTAAAAATTGCTAAAATCCTTAACGTCCCGCTTAATGATTTTCTATTAACAATCGGATATACCGGCACTCCTCTTGCCCGACAATCTAAAGAAATAATACAAGCACAAACATCAATGCCTAATTATTCCGATGACTATATCGAGAATTTAAAAGAGCAAATCGAAGATAAAAGAAAAATTATACAATTAATGGAGGAAAAAATATGACATTAATTCCTTTATTGGCCAGTCAAACCGAAACGTTCCTGCAGGTTATGGCACGCAAAAAACAAGACCTGGAGAAATATAGCGTTCACCCGAAAGCAAGCCGGGTATGGATCGAGCGCCAGGAAGAAGAACTCGCTGTTATTATCAATTACTTCAATTTCCTGGAAAGTTATGTTCAAGAAGTTGAAGCAGATCGTAAGCAAGCATTTTTAAAAGGTTTTAGTAAAGCTAAACAGAAATTTTCTAATAACAACTACCCTCAACCCGACTTATCACTTAATAAAGAACAACTCCGTATAGCTTCAATTTCATATTCAAATTTTGTTGATAATATTTAATCCCCGGATATGCTTAAATTTGAAGACCTGGCTCAAATCAATCCTAAAGAAACAGATTATGAGATTATTAAAAAACTCCATAATTTTTATAATATTAAATGGACCACAAACCAGGACGGTATTGATGAATTTAACGGTGTTGTAATTGATAAGGTTAAGTTTGTTGAGCTGCTAAAAGATAACGGTATCTATCGATACGACATTAACCTGGAAACAATTAAATTTATCCGGATCCAGGATAATATTATTGAAGAAATATCGCAGGAGAATATTATTGATTTTTTTATTGCATACATCGAAAAGCTGCCTGTACGCGAAGGGGCAAACAAAGAGTACACAATCACCCCTGAGATGCTGAAATCAAAGGTTTTTAACTCTTTAAACTATCTTTTTTCTCCAATTCTGTTAAGGCGAACAACGCCAAAATTTAAAATCACCCTCTTTGAGGATACACGCCCGGAAAAATACCTTTATTATCAAAATGGATTGATAAAAGTTAATAAAGACCAGTTTGTTTTCCTGCCTTACGAGTCAATCTCCGATGCTTATATCTGGAAATCCGGTATCCTGCAACGCAATTTTATTAAAGATGATGGTAAAAAATCAATGTTCGAAAAATTTATTGAAAAGGTTTGTTCTAATGATATTGACAGGATACTTTCGATAATGTCTATCACAGGCTATAATCTCCACGGATACACTCGCGGCAAATCTTACGCCACAATCCTTACCGATGCAAATACCGGAGAAGATGGCGAAGCTAACGGACGTACCGGCAAAACCCTGTACGGAAAAGGCCTGGGCCACATGCTTAATACTAAAGAAGAAAGTACCGTATATATCGAAATATCCGGCCGTGACTTCAATATTCAAAATAAATTCCGCTATGAATTTGCTAATCTCAACACAAAGCTGGTACATCTCAATGATATGTTTAACTATTTTAATATTGAACATATTTTTTCAGATATCACTGAGGGGATCTCCGTCAATAAAAAAAATGAAAAACCATTTAGGCAGTTTGTTAAACTACTTATCTCTACTAATAAAACTATCCGGATCGAAGGTGAAAGCGCTAAGGACCGTACCATTATTTTCGAATTTTCCGACTACTTCAACGCCGATCGGTCACCTGCAACAGAGTTTGGGTGCTGGTTCTTTGATGACTGGGACCACCAGGAATGGGCACGCTTCGACAGGTTCATGATCAACTGCCTGATGGTTTTCTTCAAACATGGACTAATACGCCCCGGATCAATAAACCTACAGCATCGCACATTAATTGATCACACACACAAAGATTTTGTAATGTATATCGATGCAAAATTTTCGAAATACGATGATACAGGCGAGCCTAACGGTAATGTTTGGTTTATTAATGATGCCGGCACCGAAATACGTAATCTCACACGCTATAATAAAAAGGACGAATATTTTGATTTTATCAAAGCCTTTCCTGATTTTGAAAAAAGCCGGTACTTCAACCAGGCTAAATTCATTAAGTGGCTCAAACGCTACTTTAAACTCAAAATGCCCGAACTCGAGTTTGTCGAGCTCCGGTCATCCGATGCTTACTTTTTTGCACTCAGAAAATTTGAATAATATGATAATATTATATTTAATAGCCCTGTTTTTTTTGGTTGTAAATTGCTTAACGGCTGTTTTTTTACATAATACTTCTGCAGCATTGGGATG
>JAQTSV010000043.1 GCA_028711115.1 Candidatus Omnitrophota bacterium | reverse complement strand
GCAGGGATCGTTTTATAAATATTATGCTGCGTATCAGTAGTTTCATCAAAATATTGACCGTCTGTATCCTTTCCGTTTTCAGGCCCCCCAAAAGGAACTAACAATACATCAAGTTCCATGTCCCCAGAAGCCTTAATTTCAGTAGACGCTTTTATATGAAATTGAGTCAACGGAATTGACATACTCGATTTTACAGACGCCTCGTTTTCTTCTGGTTGCAATTCGTCCGCAGTTTCATTGATCGTTTTCGCAGCATCCTTGATCGTCTGAATTCTCTCTTTGTCTTTTGCGCTATTCCTTGCCCCCATTTTTGCGTCTGATACATTGGCATACAAAGCAGCCATGTATTCTTTGGCTTCTGGCTCTGTTGGATAGCATTTCATGGGTTCAGTTGAACCCTCTTTGAAAACACAGAATTCACCGTCTTTAAGTTTTACTTCGTAAGGCATGTTTTACCTCATTAACAAAAACGACGCGATGCAAAATCAAACCTTATTCAGGTTGTCATCTTGCAACGCGCCACTCGTAAGAGTCTCTAGCGTGTTCGCTATTTAGTTGTTTCTATTATACACCTTTTTTCATTGTGTCAAGAGTTGTCTCTGATCTGGTTTGTGTCCATCGCAAAAATATAACATCGGCGCGTTTCTTTGCTCGTGACCATAAACGGCATAGTTATCACACATACAACATTGAATTGGTTGATATTGACGCTCGCTATCACTAAACGATGTTACATCTAACCTTATTCCATTTGGATATTTTTTCTCAAACTCTTTTTCATTCATTCAATCTCTCCTTGAATAACTCAATTATACACTAATTCAGTTTCAACTTTTTAAGCGCACTCTTTACGCCGCCTTCAAATTTCTTTAGGATTTCTTTCCCCTTATTCTTTAGGTTCATCTCAATCGTCTGCCAGTTGTTTGTTTTGTGTCCGATGATCTGGTTATCCCCTTGTACATAATCAGCATAAGGGGTTTCGTTGACAACCATCTGTTGATACCCGTTCCCTACTGTTTTCCATGCGTTCCTTAATTCCTGCGTCCTTCTGGTATACCCGCCCTTCGATATTTTAGCCATGACATACCTACGTTGTTTATCGCTTGACCAAACAAAAGGTTTATTTGGTACTGGCGGTTGTACTTGCATTAAGTTTACAATGTACTCATTAGCAGCTTCGACACCCATGTCTTTGGCAAGTCCAGGTAGTTTATTTAATCTATTCTGGATAGTTGCTATTCCTTGAATGTCGATACCTATTAGTGAGTTATTAGGCATATTGATTTTTTCTTTTAATAACTGGTTTTATTTCAGGGAATATTGGCATTTTATCTTTATACCACAATTCAAATTGAAAATTACTTTTATGTAAATTATGTATCCAGTGGTATCTAAGACTCTCTTTGTCTCCTATAATATGTAATAAAAAAATAAATATAGTTTTTTGAGTTCTGTATTTTGTCCTTGCTTTTTTATCTTTTGAAAACATGGGTAGTTCATCATAGCCAATAGGTTTAAATGGCATATCTTTAGGCCAACGCCAACTATTTAAATCATCAAGCCAACGAGCTAAAGTTTCGATTATTTTATTTGTGTCCATTATTCTCTCCTATACTCCTGCATCTCGTAAAGCCAGTAAACTTGCTAATGCGTTAGGCGATCTTCGTTCGTCTGTCTCTGATAATTTACAATCGCAAGACCATCCACCGCACGCTAAAATAGCCGATCCTGATTCTCCGGGGCGTATACCTGACTGCTCCCACTCGTAAGCATAAGCCACAATGCCATTTAACGCTAAACAGGTTTCACAGTGTTTTTCAGTCGCCCCCAAATCCCACCGTAATTTAGTTTTATTACCAAAATGGATCTTCGCTCTGTTTACCATTTCATTGTACTTCGAAGCCCAAATGTCAATCCGGTTCCTAAACCGTGACCTGAATTCATCCAGCGCCTCTTTTTCACTCATTCCTTCGGTTGATTTTTTTATATCAATTATATCAACTCCGAGCCCGGTTAAGTATCCGACCTCTTCATCGATCAACCCCTGTAACACTCCCAAGTCCTCTTCGGTCATTTCTTCAGGCAATACACCAACTTCATCAGCACCCTCATTCCACGCCCTTGTAAGTTGATTCTCAATAGCTGCGATAAAATCAGACTCAAATTGATCATCTGATATTTCGCCCCTGAAAAACTCAAGGGAGTATGACCATAGTTGACGGTCAAACATTTCAAGAGTCTTAATGGATACGTGGTGCCATAAGACAGGTATTGCATCACAGATAGACAACAGGATTGATTTATTCACGATCCCCTATTGAAATCTAACTCAATATGCCCTTTAGTAGATATAACAAAACTCTTAACCTTATCTCCTGGTTTAGTGTCATCAATTAGTTCATATTGTGGATAACCGCCGCTTATATAATTAAATTCATTGTTTTCAAATTTACTTGCAAGATATTTTAATTGAGTGGCGGTCATTTCATTAAGTTCTTTTTGTTCTTTGACTTTTACTTCACCCATATTCTCTCCTATTCACTCTTTACAAAAGCCTTGTCAATTGATTCTGCAAGTTTCAAGATAGCGTCGCCTGAATATACTTTCACTGATTCTGGTTTGACCTCGTCATAAGTAACAACGGCTCGCATTTTTAATTCATCACGCGCTTTCTCAAAAGACATGCCAGCCTTGATTGATTTTACAATCTCGTCTGGAATATTATATACATCAAAATCGTTTAGTTTTCCAGACCGTTTGAATTTTCGTTCCCACTTTTCAAGTTCTAACATGGCAGGACGAATATCCTTTACTTTTGGAATCTCGTTAGAAACTTCGGCTGGTAATTCTTTTGGAGTAACGTCCACAATTTGAGCTGGTTGCGTAGGTAATTGTTTTGGAGCCTGTTGAGCTACGTTGACAATAGACCGCCCAACCTCTTGTACCTCGATTGGTTTGTCCTGATAATATTTTTCTCTTACTTCGTCAACCGTGTGCGTCTTTGAATAAATCTCAATTTCCTTCAAAAGTAGTACTCTGTCAGTAACCCTAATGTCCTCTGGCTCGCATACTAAGTTTTCCCCATAATCAGGCATAATGTTATTGGTAATCACGTCACCAATCTTTTTGAGCATCGGATAAACCTTAAAATCTATCAACGTTG
>JAQTSV010000042.1 GCA_028711115.1 Candidatus Omnitrophota bacterium | reverse complement strand
TATTATCAAAAGAATCAACTATCTTCTTATAATAGTCGGGATTGATGAGCATCCCGAGCCCTGCCGCCGTATAGACAACGCCCATTAACTGGAATAACTGCGAGTCGGTCATATTTGCCTCCTATTTGCCCCTGGTAAGCTTAAAGTCCAGGACCTTTTGGTTATCTTTTAACATTTCTTCTTTCAGCTTATATCCGGGTGCCTGCGCGATAATTTTGTGCTCTTCGCCCCAGGTCATATAGGAATATTTCCCTGTTGCGTCAGTTAATGCGCTTTTCCAGGGTTTAGGCCCGTAGTTGTCGTCAGAGACCACTGCGCCTTTAATGGGCTTGTCTGTTACCGCATCGGTCACGGTTCCTGAGAGATTAAAATTGGGCGCTTTCGGCGCACAGCCAGAGGCAACGCCCAGAATCACCGCGACTACCAAAAGAAGTACTTGTAGTTTCATGGCGCTCCTTTCCCTTTTTGATGCGTCTCTATTTGCTTACGGGAATTAAGTATACTGTCACCAAAACATTTTCTTTAAAAAGGGAATTAAGTATACTGTCACCGGAATTATTTACATAGTTATTTTGTCAATTTCTCAAACTGGTTCAAGATATCTGTGACATTCTTTTTGTCTTCATCAAAAATAAATCTGGTCTTATCATTGATAAACCTGACACCTTTAAAATACCCGGCGGTAAACTTATCGGCTGAATTTCCGCGGGAAACGAGTAATGTATAGTATTGTTTAAATACAGGGATATATTCGCCTTTTGTGATCCCTTCCAGCTTAGATATGCGCGAACCCATGAACTGTTTTACCTCTGCGGCCTTTGAGGGCAAGAGAAACACAATAAAATTTACGGACAGGCCCTCCTCCGGCAGTTTTCCCTTAAATATCCATTTATAAACGCTGTCTTGCCTTTCATATCCTGACGGCATAATATTCTCAAGATATACCGGCCGCGATAAAGGCAATTTGTCCGGTGTAGATTCACCAAAGACCGCCGATTTATCAAACTCTTCCATCAGCTCTTTTGCATCAAACCGGAAGACGGCTTCTTCAACAGGCCCTTTCCAGGTATAGGCAGTTTTTGTGATATATCCAAAACTATAACTTAGAGCGGGAAAAAGTTTGTCCAATTCATAATACTTTTCTCCTATTTCATCGAAGGTTCTGTCGTTGGAATTAACAGAAACAACACTCATAAGTAACTTATAAGTAACTAGGACCGTCTTCGTCTCTCCCGGGCCAAAGATATCATCCCACGCAAAAACCTTCTTAAATAAGCCATGGGGATCAAGCTCTTTCTCTATCAGGCCTTCCTTCAACTCAGTCGGGACCTGCCGACCATTATTTATCACACGGAAATCCATTCTCCCCAATACTTCTTTCTCATTACCAAATCCTTGTAAATCTAAGAATGGGAACCCCATCTGCAAAGAAACGCTGTCTGCCGATGTATTCTTAAAAAAGAATGTCGCCGTTACGTTTGCCTGCGGGATGAGCGGTAATCCAGATTGCCCGCCATTCTTTTCAACGGTAAGCCTGATATTAACCTCTTCTCTAACCAATTGTATTTTATTGTTTTTTATTGGCACTACTTGGTTGCCGGCACCGTAGAATACCCCTGTATTGGCAGAACCAGTATTCGTCATAAGAATGAACATTCCTGTAATAACTATTATTAATTTATTCAAAACACGCTCTCCAGGCAAAAGCACGTGAGTTCCTGCTCCTTGCCCCACTCCTTGTAGGCAGGTTTGTTCCCGCCGTCGGGGCACAATTAAGTATACTGTCACCAAATATATTCCTATTTAATCCCAGATGTGTCCCCTTATTCTTTAGGTGGGGACATATCTAGGTTCAATTTTGAAAACGTCCCTCTACCCGCTTCTAATTAATCTCTCACATTCAATCTAATAAATATTTGCCTCGATTATGGAATCTTATCTTTAAGGCAATTCCATACATTAAGTTTTTCTGATTTAGCTGCTTTTTCGAGAACGCTATCAGCCGTTATTAACCGCGTATGTTGCAATAATGACTCTTTTTTTAATAGTATATTTGAAATGCGTCGATAAAATCTACCTTGTATTTAGTTACAAAATCCGCAATATTACAAAAAACATTATCTATGTGAGCTATTTTGACATCATGAATTTTAATGTATTTTTTGCAATATATTGATAACAGAGTTTCTGCTCTAAAATATTTTATTTTGGATATATTTTTACGATAAAAATATTTAGTCTTTAATACACCTAGCGTTTCAGCAAAGCATAAAGAAAGCATGTGAAACTTCCCAAATTTACAAAAAAATGCTTTCATTTGTTTGCTTCCATCCTCATCAATTAACAATTTTACTACTGCTGAGGTATCGAGATAAAGACACGATGATTTATTCATTTTATGTTAAACCAAAAGAGCCTTTATTTTCTGCACAATAATTATCTTCTATACGCTAATCGCTGAATTGTTAATCAGAGAATTAAGTATGCTGTCACCGAAATTATTTGTTTTGACACATCCCCTATTTTACTATCAACTACATTTTCTGTATGGCAAGGGTTGTCAACACTCTGTTGCTAATGACACCTATAATAAATACTAAATTGAGAATTATTAAAAGAATATTGCTTAAAAATTGCCAATCAAAGGCAGATATTTCCTTTCCTTTCTCTCTTTCTTTTTCTCCAGGATTCTGAAATTTAGCACCATTAAATATTTTAGTATAATCTATTGATTTTAACCTCTTGATAGCGCGTATATTGACGCATGCAACTGCTATATTTCCCAGAGATAAAAGAATAGATAGGATATCCATTAGCTCTCCTTTTTAGTGGATTTCTTGGGGACGTGTGACTTTGGGACACTCCACATTTTGCACTTTATTCTATTCAGCGGGTGACTGCCGACGGAGCCCTTGCCCGCGAACCATAGTGAGCGGGCGAGGTGCTCGGCAGGCAGGACCCGCCTGGACTACTTTGCTATTAAGCTTTCAATGAGTCTTTAACTACTTGCGCTGCCTTCTCTATCTTTACTACTTTGATCTCTTTCGTCTTTCGGTCTTTCACTTCCACTTCGCCGGTGGCGATTCTTTTTTCACCTATGATTATTTGGATCGGGAAGCCGATGAGGTCGGAGTCTTTGAACTTTACGCCGGCGCGTTCGGGGCGGTCGTCGAGGATGCATTCGATTCCGGCGGAGGCCAGCTC
>JAQTSV010000041.1 GCA_028711115.1 Candidatus Omnitrophota bacterium | reverse complement strand
ATAGGTTATCATCTTGCAAAAAAACTTCTTGATTTGGGCAATTCCATTATTGGAATAGACAATATGAGCAATGGCAGACAGTCGTTTGTTGACGAACTGAAAAGAAGTCCGAACTTTGAATTTTGGGAACAGGACGTTTATAAAATAAACACCATTGAATTCCCCTTCCCATGTCATAAGATTGATGCCGTCTTTCATCTGGCAGCCAATTCACAGATAAACAATCCTGATCCTCAGATAGAGATAAAAGACACCTTTTGTACTACCTATGAACTATTAAGGTTTTGCCGGAAAAACGAAATTAAGGAGTTTGTCTTTGCCTCATCGGGAGCCATATACGGGGAAGCATACCTGACAGAGATTGCCTATGTAAAAGAGAATTACGGCCCTTTATTGCCTATTTCGCACTATGGAGCTGCTAAACTTGCATCAGAAGCCTTCATTTCCAGCTTTGCCAGTTACTATGACATAAAAGCATTTATTTGCAGACTTCCAAACGTGATCGGATCACATGCCACGCATGGAGTTATTCTTGACTTCATAAACAAGATAAAGCAGAACCCGAAGGAACTTGAGGTACTCGGTGACGGATCGCAGACAAAACCATATATGCACGTATCAGATGTAGTAGATGCAATGGTATTTATCTGGCAAAACGCCAAAGAGAAGGTTAATTACTATAATCTGGCAGGTAAAAGCACCAGCTCTGTTAAAAACATAGCGGTAATGGTAATATCTGCAATGAGGACAAATACAAGTATAAGATATACGGGCGGTGACAGGGGATGGCAGGGCGATTCACCCAGGTATTATCCTTCAAAGGCAAAACTTGAGAACTTGGGCTGGCATACCGAAAAAACATCTGATCAGGCCGTTCTTACAGCTATTCAGGAAATAATAAAAGAGAATGAATAAGACATATCGTGTAGATATTGACGGAACCATTTGTCATACAGAAGGCAATGATTATAAAAATGCAGAACCCGATTTTGAGGCAATAGCAAAGATAAACAGGCTCTTTGATGAAGGGAATAATATTATTTACTGGACCGCTAGGGGATCATCTTCAGGAAGGGACTGTTACCAATTAACACTTGGGCAACTTTTACTTTGGGGCTGTAAATTCAATAGTTTACAGATGGGCAAACCTTCATTTGACTATATAATAGATGATAGGGCAATTAAGATCAGCGAGCTATGAGCATTGTAATTGTCAAAGTACCTTTTAGGGTTTCAATCGGTGGGGGCGGAACAGATTTGCCTGAATATCAAAAGAGGTATGGAGGATTATTAATAACCAGCACCATCAATAAGTACATGCACGTTTTTGTCGGGGAACCCGCAACGTCAGATAAGATAAAACTGTATCATCACTCAAAAGAATCGGTTAATATTAACGAGATAGGTAAGATTGAGCATAATATAATCAGGGAATCATTAAAACTGCATAATATACAACGGCCTATCGAAATATCATCATTCAGCGATATAGAATCCGGTACTGGTATGGGATCTTCGTCAGTATTTACAGTAGGTTTATTGGCAGGGCTGAATACCTTGGAACGTAAATTCATTTCCCCTCACGATCTGGCAGAAGAAGCATGTAAGGTCGAAATAGATTTAGTCGGTAAGCCTATCGGTAAGCAGGATCAGTACGCAGCTACATTCGGAGGGATAAACAAGCTTTATATTGATAAAAAAGGACGGGTGACGGTCACGCCTTTGAAATTCGATAAAGAAACGATCTTTGAACTCGAGAACAGGCTTTTAATGTTTTATACCGGAGTAACCAGGGATGCCAATGAAATACTTGCCGAACAGGGTAAAAAGATAAAGGACAAAACAAGTCTTAACTGCATGCACACCATTAAACAGATAGGTATAGAAATAGAACAGGCGTTGTTAAATGGCAATATAACAGAATTCGGAAGGTTGCTTCATCATCATTGGACAATAAAAAAAGAAGTGTCGAATAAGATGAGTTCTGATAAAATTGACGAACTTTACAGAGTAGCACAGATAAACGGAGCAATCGGAGGCAAGATAATCGGGGCAGGGGGATCTGGTTTTATACTTTTGTGTGTCAAAGAGGGCAAAAGGAAAGCCGTTAAGTGTGCAATGTTAAATCAGGGATTACGGTTTATGGATTTTCGTTTTGAATTTGAAGGTTGTAAAGTCTTAACAAACATATGACATTTTCAAAAGAATTCTTGGACAAGGTTATTGATTCAATCCGCTACATAGATTGTACTGAGGTTGAAAAGATAATTGACATATTGATTGAAGTAAGGCCAAAGGGAAGGTTGTTTGTCATCGGTTCCGGTGGCGGGGCCGGACACGCTTCACATGCTGTATGCGACTTTCGTAAGCTATGCGGGATTGACGCACTTAGCCTTGATAATCTAAGTTTTTTAACAGCCGTAACAAATGATGATGGTTGGCCTTTAACTACATTAAGTTGGCTAAAAACATCACGTTTTAATAGCAATGACTGTCTATTCGTTATTTCAGTCGGAGGCGGTACGTTAGGTGTAAGCCAGAATCTTGTTAATGCTGTCAGGTTTGCAAAGTCAGAAGGTGCAAAGGTAGTAGGTATTGTCGGAAGGGACGGAGGTATAACAAGACAGATGGCAGATGCAACAATCCTGATCCAGACAAAAGGCTATGTAACACCCATAACAGAATCCGTACAGGCAATAATCTGGCATTTATTAGTCAGCGATCAACGCTTGGCAATTAACAAAACTAAATGGTAAAAAATGGACACACTATTGATGAAAAAGGTAACAACTGGACTTAATAATGCAACTATTACAGTTAGTGGCGAATATGGACATTTTGATTTTGAGAAAATGCTAGAGCATATTACCATTGCTATTAGAAATTTCTCCGATGAAGAAAAGGTTAAAAAAATAGAATTTATAATTGAGAAAATATGATTGATGTTCAAATTTTCCTCGATGGAGCTGACTGTATTCTCGAAAATGCCAGCAACAACTTAATAAGCGGTTATACTACAAATCCTTCGCTGCTAAAAAAAGCTGGTGTAGTAAGCTATGAAGCCTTTGCCCGACAAATACTGATGAAAATAACAGATAAGCCTATTGCCTTTGAAGTGTTATCTGATTACTTTTCAGAAATGCACAAACAGGCTTTAAAGATAGCTTCCTGGGGGCCGAATGTGAATGTGAAAATCCCGATAACAA
>JAQTSV010000040.1 GCA_028711115.1 Candidatus Omnitrophota bacterium | reverse complement strand
CGACCACCTTGGCGTCCTTGAGGAAAGGCTTGCCGAACTTGACTTCCTTGCCGTCATGGACCATGAGCACTTCTTTTATCGTAACTTCTTTGTCTTTTTCGGGATGCGTCAGGCGCTCGACCGTGATAGTGGCGCCCTTTTCTACCTTATATTGCTTCCCGCCTGTCATTATTACGGCGTACATAGAAACACTCCTTCTGTTCGGTTATTAACTGTGAATGAGGTGAAATTATACCTTAAATTGAGGCGGGTGTCAATAAATTCTTGCCCGGACAAGTCATCCTACGAACGTCGATTTTGTCCTCTCCGGGTCGCTGGCTCGCCCCTGCGAGGCGAGCTGCGCTTAGGGAAATTCTCGCTCTGCCTTAAACTGTATACGGGTCATCCGTGCCCGCTCGAATTTCCCAATCCCTACGAGGACGAAAATCTCCGTTTTTAAAATAACTTTACAAACAAAAACAGGGAGCTTCTAATTTAGCCGTCCTGTTTTGATGTGACCTTCTATTTACTTCAAATCTTATATTTTATTGAGGAGGTACTTAACAACCTCATCGGCAAAACCGAAAACAGTCATCACGTGATACTCATCCATAAAAGGTTTCACTTGCGCTTGAATCATAGGGCTATCTTTTGCAGCAATATCTATTTCCTTGATCTCTCCTGTTTCCATGTTTACTTGTTTAACCTTTTCAGCAACAATATTTTCGGTAATTTTCTTAATATTATAATGGCTGTACGGGTTCCTAATTATTTCTCTAAAAGAATGGAGTCTTTCTGCCATTTTTGAGTCTAGTATACCAGCACTTTTGGCCCGATTTATCGCTGGACCGAGCTCCATATTTTCAAATTCATCCAATTTTATTAAATCAACAGCCTGATAGCCACCGCATTCTTTTATGAAAGTTACGCGTTTCAATACAAATTCAATTAAAATAGCTGACATCGTTATAGCAGCCCCGTTAAGATCGAAGAAAATACATTCTCTGATTTCCTGATATAAAGCTTGGATATCCGGCTGTAAACCAAGAGGTAGAGTTGGAAGCTGTTGCAGTTTAAGAAGAGCGCTCTGTTTCCTTTTTTCAAATAACTCTTCAATGCTTGGTGCTGGAATATTATCTAAAGGAATTCCATGTTGTTTAAGTTCTTCGAGCGTTTTGGGATTTACAATGATCCTATTACCCGCCTTCGCAAGTTCCGTCATGATTTTTTCAATGTCATCTATCATCTTATAAATTTTACACTAAAAGTTATTTTGGACTTAACCCCATAACGTTATCCACGTCTCTCTTTGATACTTTGCTAAATACCCTTGACACCAAGACCTTCTAACTCCCCTTGAATGGCGAAGAGTGAGCAACCTCGATGGGGGCCAGGTAGTACCCCGTGCGGGCTCTGAATATTCCTATATTGCTGCATTATTGAAAAAACGGCTGGTCGCTCGCTCAATGCTACAATTGGGCCACCGCTTTCGCCGTGATGCCAACCTATATTTAATTCATAGACTGGAACAGAACCATGTATATACTGAGCAGATACTATCCCCTCGTTCGCATGACTCTTTAAAAAGAACTGGCCGCCAAGAAAATTGCTTTGTGCGTCGACATTTAATCCAACAACAATCGGTGCCGGGAATCCTACGGTTATAACACGCATTCCATCGGATTGAGGTGCAAAAGTCACTGGAAGAGCAGGTAGATGTACGCTTGGGTTGGAACATGCACCGATCTCTATAACCGCTATATCTAAGTCGGGTCTTTCCAGAGGAAATGCAACTAGTGGAAAGAAAAAGAAAGGACTCCCATTTCCTGGAACTACGAGGGCATAAAATTTATCTGTTACATTTCGGGCTTCGCCACCATTGAGCACATGAAAAGCCGTAAGAAGGTACCGATTAGACACGACACAAAAAGCCGAACCCCAGGAACAATTAAATTGTGGTGGGAGCGTTTTACCCTCTCCGATCTTCTCTGGTTTTATGAGTCGAAGCCTCAAAATGGCGGCGATAGATTCCCTAACGATAGGAATCGCGACTGTTAAATCTTCCATTCGTTATTACCTCCGAAAATGCTTAACGTCTGAACTCAGCGTTATTATAACATGGCTGGAACAAGCCGCTGGAGTGAAATGTTAGCTGTTTTTTTAATAAAGCATATTTCCGAAAATATTTGTTTTGCCATCCTTGAGCATTTTGTCAGAAAAATATTGGTATGGCTTAAAACCTACTTTTATAAATATTGTATTATTAGGCAACTCCATGGCTGGCATAGTATGACTTTCGATTTTACTTGCTTGAAGCTGTTTAATAAGTTCGTCTGCTGCATCGCCGGAAATGTCATCTTTTGAAATTGCTCCGACGTTTCTTTCTACAATAACGCCATCCTGGAAAATCTGTTGAGGGTCAAACGGAATGAGTTTCGTTTTCCATCCAGCCATATTTAGTGTAGCATTAATTTGCGCGGCAGTCCTCCTTGCTTCTATGTCAGGTATACTAGAAATAATTGCCGTTACATTGCTAAATTTTTTTAATGCGTTTGATGATTGATATTGCTCCATTATTCGGGGCGCTACAGCTTGTTCTAATTCCAGTCGTTGCATTTTTTCTTTTTCAAGCTGAAGTGCTGTTTTGGCTGCTTCATTTTCCAATTCGGCTGTTCGTTCATTAGCTTTTGCAGCTACAGCTTTTGCAGTTGCGGTCTCTTTTTCATTGTTTGAAATTCGTTCATTAGCAAATCGTTCGCGAATAGAACCACTCCAAATCGCTCCTATTACACCACCGAGAGTAAATACTGCTCCGATGATCGCAAACGCACTAGCCACAGCATAAATCCTATTCGCAGAAGATAAAGAAATATCAAACATAGCCTTAAACCTTTTTTCTTTTTTTGGATTACTGTTAATCATATATTTAATACGGACGTGCCGGTTTGGGACACTCCGCACATGCCCTATCCTTCCTATATACTATCATAAACCCTCAAATCCTGCGCGGAGAAAAGGACGAAGATGACCTTCTCTAAAGCACCGGGGTTTTGGGTGATGAAATCCTTCACAGTCTTGATGGCAATGGGAGCGGCAAGTTCGATCGGGAATCTGTAGACGCCGGTTGAAATAGACGGGAAAGCGATGGTTTTGAGGCCGTGTTCCTTCGCGAGGTTGAGAGAATTACGATAACATGAGGCGAGTAATTCCGGCTCGTTGTGCTTGCCGTCGCGCCAGACAGGGCCGACTGTGTGAATCACATGTT
>JAQTSV010000004.1:9834-13522 GCA_028711115.1 Candidatus Omnitrophota bacterium | reverse complement strand
CGTTGTACAAAATGCCTGGCCGGAGAAAATTATAGTTCGGCTGGCTTAACATTGGAGGCTTCGAGTGAGGAAAGTTAAATTCGTAACACATGGGTTTTTCGGTGGGCAGAACAGTTATGCACCTGGCCCCATCAAAGAGGGGTGGTTTCATGGTTTTTTTCAGGAAGGTAATAACGATGGTGGAATCGATCCGGTTGCCGTTGTCGAAACATTAATCGGGGAGTGCATCAGTATTGGTGTCAAGCAGATTAAATTTGAATCACAGCCAGCCGAAAGCCAAGGGGACGGCCAGGCACTTCGTACAACAGCGGTAGCTTGACATTAAAACGATCAAGTATGCGCGAACGTTATACAAAAGTTTTACCGCTCTTATATTGGAGTTGAAAATGGATGAGAAGTTTTTAGTAGCTAATAGCCTTGTACCAGATAACGAAGTTTGGGTTTCTCCAAAAACATTTGAGAATCCATTTTCAAAAAGCGTTGCGGAGGCGTCAAAACCTTCGCATAACACAGGCAGCCTGCAATTGTTGCTTGACGGTTTCAAGAAAGATTATCCTAGTCTCAGTCAGAAAACTATTCACGCAGTTAATGCGTTTGTACTATATGCGCAACAACAGCAGGCGGGTGCCTGAGCACGTTATAATCAATTTTGGGCGAGAGCGCCATTGTAGGCCCGCCTAATAAACAGAGGTTCAGATGTGTCAAGTTGGTGATGTGGTAAAATGTGTGAGCGTGTCAGAAGCTACTCAACGGTACGGAGGTAACTCCGGGAAGCTTTCTGATATTTCCGAAGGTGGTCAATATAAAGTGACTGACGTTGAACTCCATTCATGGCATACAAAACTTACCTTGGATGGCGTTCATGGGCAGTTTAATTCGTGCCTTTTTGAGAAAGTAGAGTCGGCGGGTGGATCATTAGGAGTCGCCCAAAACAGCTTATAACACGGGCTATACGTTCGCTTCGCACATTGCAAGGCAACGTCGCATAGCCCAGGACGTTATAAGCAATGCCTACCTTCTTTTTTATTGTAGGCGGCGCTAAAAAGGATACATATGAAATGTGAAGTAGCAGATTGTCCGCGTTGCATTGTTGGTGAATGCGAACTGTCGAATTTGGATGAAAAAGACTATCGTTATAATGATCCTTCACGGTGTGCTCATCGTAAGTTTAGGGGCCGCGCCGCAGAAAATCAAGGTAGCGGTAGCCACAGCTTATAACAGCCGCAGCCCAACATGCCAAAGCCCACGTCGGGCGGGTGCGGCAACCCGTTGGTTGCAATTTGCGACCGACCATGTAAATAGTTCAACCGCTTACAGTGGAGGTTTTAAGTGAATTTACGTGAATTGAAGATGCTCAATGCGATTCGCAAAGTAAACAAGTTGGTTCCATGTGCCTGTGATTTTCCGCCGGGTGGTCGTCTCCCTGAAAAGGCGGTGTCCGCTCGCGGTAAGCGTCGTGCAGCAAATCGCGGTTGAAAGTCGAATGTGGAGCGGTCGCAAACAGTCAACCAACAAATGCAGGCAGTTCGCTCCGCACATTTTGAAGCAAAACGTCTGCCTGCATCGTACGTTGCACGCAATTCGGCCCTTGAAAGGCAGGTTATTATATGGCGCTTGATGTAAAAGGAAGATTGATTCAACTTGCCGCACAAATGGCGAGGCGTGAGGGGATGCCTTCAGAATATGCGGAAGATTATAATTTTCCAAAAAGCGTATCAAAACGAACTCGTATATTAATTATACGAGAAGCTGAACGCGCATGTGAACGATGTCGCCTGTGGTCTATAGCGGTAGCTGAATGCGCCGATCAATTAACAACGCGCCATTACATTAAGGAGGCGGGCCGAACAGTTCGGGCGAAGCGCCCCTTGCAACAACGCAAGGTAGCAATATGGCCCTGCGAAAGTGATAAGCCATGCGAAGATCGCGGTCCCGAGAATAATTGTAATTTTCATGGTTCTTGTTCTGCAAAGGGCCATACAGCTTCCTTTGCGTAAACGTTAGCCAAAATTTTTGCGCCTTGAGAATATAGTTCGGGCGCTTACGGAGGTGGCATGAAAGTAGTTATCAACGTTTGCTTCGGGGGTTTTTCGTTATCAGAGGCCGTTTACAAAGAGCTGGGCATAAAATATGATGGGTATGGTTATCTTTCAAACGAAGATCTCGGTATATTTTCCGACAATTATAATGCGTATCGATCTGATCCCCGTTTAATTAACGCTATAGAGAAAGTAGGTATTGAAAATTCTGGCGGCGGGTGTGCTAAACTGTCAATTGTAGATATTCCGGAAGGAATTTCGTGGGAAATAGACGAATACGATGGTAACGAATCTGTTGAAGAGGCTCATCGTTCGTGGAGATAAATCACGCCCGAAAGAAAATGTGGAAGGCGCAAAAACTGTCGGCTAACACGCTCAAGCCGACACTGGAAACGATCGGCTGTGCGCGGGGCCGTTGGTTGCAATTAAACTTTTATCTGGAGGTTGTAGGTGGCCGCATTAAGAACATTTTCCGAGTTTATAAAATATTACGACGACAACTTTGGAGTGCATCCTACTGCGGAAGTTATATGGAATGCGGCCACAGAGTCAGCGGAAGAAAAGTTTAACAGTGCGCGTTCGCCAACCAACAAACAAATTATGCCATGCGAAAGGCACTCTTGTTGTAATTGCGGGAATACTTTGTGTCCATTATACGGTGTCAATTGTAGCAAATTTAAGGTGCGCACGGCATAAGCTTGTCGTGCGTTATGCAAAAATTCAGTCGTGCTTTTGAAATTGGAGGTTGCTTGTGCAAATCGTAACATTAGTAGTTTTAATATATTGTGTGGTTTTTATCACGCTTTACATGTCGTGTCAGAAGTTTCGCAACTGGTTGAAAGAGGAAGGCACTCCATCCGCATCGCATAACACAGGCAGGCAGTGCGTTTTGCAAATGCCGCCATCTTGTACCGAGTGTGTGATTAAAAACTGGTGTAACGAGACATACGGTACTGTTAATTGCGACTCGAAGCTCTGGCGGCACTTCAGCCGTGCCTGAGTCAGTTATAATCAATTTTGGGCGAGAGCGCTATTGTAGGCCCGCCTAATAAACGAAAGGGTTTTTATGTCTCAGTCAATCGATCTCAACAAAGATTCTTCGTGTCCGAAGTGCGGTTCTGCTTCGGTAAAAGTTATCGGTGCACCTGGCCGTGTTTTTAAAGATGGTGTCGAGCTTGTTGTTCCGGTTCGGTATTCAAAGGTTGTTGAATGCACAAACTGTCATTCAGTTCGCGGTCGGTAGAGTCGGCGGGCGGGTCATTATGAGTCGCCCAAAACAGCTTATAACAGCGGTAGCCCAAAATGCGGAGGAACCGGCACGTCAGCATAGCGCAAACGTTAGACAACAGTTTGTAAATTTTTATATTAGATGAGGTCGGCTGTGAAATACCGGTTTTTAAAAGATGGCGAAGCAGTTAACGTTAATTCGGATCAGCAAAGAAATCTACGATTCGATAATAAATGGAAGCAGCTATCGGTAAATACGTTATGGCATCAGGGCGAAATATATCATAGTTCTATGCACAACCCGATACGCCGACCTCTGAAATCTAAGGTGATTTCCAAACCGTCGTCTAACAAACGCAGCACGGTTCGGAAACCTCAACCAAAACTTGCGAAGCGCAAGCTTCGTGCTGCGCAGTCCGTTA
>JAQTSV010000004.1:2702-9734 GCA_028711115.1 Candidatus Omnitrophota bacterium | reverse complement strand
CGTTAAACGAAATAAACCGGCTTTCTTTTATTAGAGGCCGCGCAAAAGAAAGGTTATCTATGTTACCAACAGATGCGGCCATGGAGCACGGTTCAAACTGTAATGCCATTCAAAACGCTTTACAAAAGGTCAATGTTCATATCAGTTTCGATCAGGCCGCAATCGTTTTAATCGAACTTCGTCGGGAGTTACCAGAGTTATTTAGGTTGCGCCGGAAGGATAAAAAGGAATCCGGCAAAACTGTCGTACAACAAACGCAGGCAAAAATGCCCTCGGTCTTCCGTGCTGTAGCAGAAACTCGTGGCGACATCGGAGGTCATCCTCCGTTTCAGATTCATGCGTAGGGCACTTCTGCCGCGCGTCAAACGTTATCGGCAATTTCGCTTTAAAATTTACAAATAGGTGGTTGGCTATGGAGTGGATAAAAAGTTCATTGCAGTTACCAAAGGCCGGTCAGTGCGTTTGGGTGTATAACGGATCATATTGTCATGCCACAGTTTTTGATCCTGAAAATCCTTTTTTCGATCTGTGGGTGTCATTACCAAATCCGCCAACCACGGATAATTTGGAACCCGCTCAACAGACCGATAACACAGGCAGCCCAAAATTAGTTGCTCTTGCCGATCGTGCTATTAGCCAGTTAAAAACTATGTCATTGCATCAGGCTTTAGATACTATAACCGAGTTACGCAACCAACTTCAGGCGGGTGCCTGAGCACGTTAGCGGCAATAGCTCGGCGGCCATGTTAAAGGCCGGGCGTGGAGTTAAGTGGCTTATGTCAAACAACGATTTTAAATTGCTGAACGAAGCTGAATCTCGGCTCGATCAATTATTTATAGAAACTGGCTTTTCTGCGAATCATCCCTGTATGCTCGATTGGGCAACAGTAAAATTTGCTTTGAAAGATGCCCGGCAGGACAAGGGGAGCGCCGAGCAACAGGCCGATAACACAGGCAGCCCAAAATTGCTTGCCGATAAGTGCCTTTGCGAGCATTGGTGGTGGAGGTCAACAGGTTTTATGTTCTGTCCAACGTGCGGCAAGCAACTTCGGGCGGGAGCCTGAGCACGTTAGCAAAAATAAACCAAGCTGGAGACTGTAGTTCGGCGCAAAAAGAAAGGAACATTTGTGATTAACGAAAAAGTATTGCGGCATGTTACAGCGTTCAATTCTGCAAACGGATACTCTGCCGACGAGGCCACAATCATTGAATCTATACGTGAGGCCAAGCGAGTATGGCGCGGCAACGAATCAAAGGGGCGTTGGTGGATTGACTATACCGCCGTCGTTGAATTAAACGGCATGCTCATTGGGTATCGTGATGCAGAAACAACCGGCGATATGTCGGCAGAAGAAACTGGCCTTGAGTTCGATACCGGAAGTATTTGCGAATACGAAGCAAAAGAACAGGTCGTAACGGTGTATGCGCCGAAAGGCAATTAGGAAGCGCGGTTTACATCGGGTAACACGCGCAAGCTGACATTAAAATGATCGGCTGTGCGCGGGGCCGTTGTGGGTAATAAAGCCCACTCTTATGTAAATAGGCCGCCGAAAGGAACTGTATGAAATTTAAGTTATTTTTAATTATACCAGTACTATGTTTTGGTCAAGTAGGTTTTAATCCGGTTCAACCTGAACGTGTTCTATGTAGTGCATGCCAGGATAGTGGCTTCGTAAGTACTGTAACACCGGGCGTAGTTACTTGCACACTCATGTTTTGTGGTAATGGGTATTACGATACTCTCGGTTATTTTCATCAACCGGTGGAGTGCAATACGTGTACTCGTTACTATCATTGTTCTCATGGGCACGATTTTTCCCGCTGTATCAACTGTAGTGATTCGGCGGCAGAATAATAAGGAAGTGGGCTTTACAACCCACAACACGCGCAAGCTGACATTAAAATGATCGGCTGTGTGCGGGGCCGTTATAGGCAATTTCGCTTTAAAATTTACAAATAGGTGGTTGGCTATGGAGTGGATAAAAAGTTCATTGCAGTTACCAAAGGCCGGTCAGTGCGTTTGGGTGTATAAGGATGAAATTTCCGTATTTTGATCGTGTTATAGAAAAAATGCGTCAGCTGTCTGCTGTGCCGCGAACCGTTACATCATCAGCCCATTAGCTAGCGCCATCGGTTGCTGTTGAACTGCGGTAGAATCCACTACAACCACATTGTATTCAGCGCTCTCCCACGCAGCCCCCATACCGGCATCGTTCCCGTTCGGAGTACACCGATACATCACCCTGTCGCCCTCTTTAAATGTCGGAGATGTAATGGTGTCATCGGTTGCAGCAAAAACATAAACCTCAATTTCGTTTACGTTAGAACTTGGGCATTCGTAATTTTTCAGCGTGGAATATGCACCATACCCGGACCCGGTATCTTCCTTTCTCTCAATCAGCCATTCCGTTACACCCTGCTTATCACTAGTCAGTGTCAACGTTTCGTTCAAATTGATATCAGGCATTATGGCACCATCACTTTCACGTTCAAAATCCACGGTTCGCGCCATGTAACCGGGGTGCGAACGTTTGAACAGATCCCGTATCCATTTCGAAGTATCGGGCGGAAATTTTTGTTTGCCGTCGCATCGGCAGGAACGATAGCCCAAATAGAGTCAAGGCCGGAACCGGAATTGAACCATCTGGTAATAGTCATCTGTCCGGTAGTGTCTCTGCCGATAAAAACGGCGCCTTGGTCCGTCGAATCATAAATATCGGTTGCTGTTATGAAAGTAACAGTATCGAGCCGGCGCGCGCAGCTTATCCGGTTGAGATCCCGGCGCGTGTGAGCCTTAATAGAATCAATTACCGGAATAACGTATGAAGCGGCCGTTACGGTACTGTCCTTTGTCACGGTTACGATAAGGGTATCGTTACCAGTCACC
Source organism: Candidatus Omnitrophota bacterium (assembly GCA_028711115.1). GTDB lineage: Bacteria > Omnitrophota > Gorgyraeia > Velamenicoccales > JABMQK01 > JAQTSV01. The sequence goes on along the minus strand of JAQTSV010000004.1, from coordinate 6,847 downwards.
CCGTCCCCTCCCGGCCAGAACCCCTGCCAGCCAGCGTCTACTGACAAAATAACAGTATCCAACTCTCCGTACGATCCTATGCAGTCGGTTTTGCAGGACAGAGTAGTATGAGCATCGTCGGAAAGGGTAATTGCAAAAGTGTCAATCACGAAAACGGCTGTCATCGTTCCATTTCCGTTGGCAGTAACCATCGTGGTATCGTTCGAAGAGTCGGTCGGCACAACATCGGTAGCCGATCGTGTCCATCGCATAAAATGATAATTCGCGTCGGGTATGGCTATTATCTGGATGCTATCACCATCAGCAACCGCTTGGCCTCCTACGGGGTCCGTAGAGCCATTACCGGCGTCGGTAACGGTAACAGTGTAAATAGTTTCTGACACTGTAAGAGTAGCTGCAGTACTGGTGTCTGCCCCCCTTGCGTCGGTTGCTATGCATCGGTACAAATATCCATTTTCTGCGGTTACAACCGCCCAGGTCAAGGTATTATTAGTTTCTCCACCAAGATTCCCCCACCCGCCCCCGGCGTCTGCTTGCCATTGATACGACAATGTTCCGGAACTTGTTGCGTCGATGTGAAAAATAACCGTCTGCCCGTTGCTTGCTGTGGTGTCATGCGGATCGAGCGTAATAGTTGCCGTATCGTAGAGTCCGGCAAAATAAATAGTATCGGTGTCGGATTGAGTTCCAACATGAAAAGCTATCGGATATTCTCCGGTATCGATCCCCGATGGAATGATTCCGCCAATGGTATCCCCAACTGAATCATAAAAAACTATATCAGAATCGCCCATGAAAGCCGAATCGATATCAGCTATCGGATTATATCTTTCAAAATACCACTGAACTGAATCCCCTGAATATGCGGTATCAGCAGAATGGCCGAGAACTTCGAGTACCTCGTCAACTCCAGTCAGTGAATCGTACCAATCTGTTGACGTTTCGCAGGAGTACTTACGGAGATGGATGGCATGTTTTTCCTTTGATCTTACCTCATAATAAATAGAATCAGAATTCGTATAATTAACAAATTTAATAGAGTCGCCACCGTCATCAACGACAACGAATGAATCAAGATCATTTTTGGTAAATGTATGGGTGAGATATCCGGGCTTTCCGATGGTATCTGTTTTTACGGTATAGGTAATTGCTGTCGGTGTACATGAACTTATCCAGTTTGCGCCGATACACCACGGAGTACCTATGGCAGTACTATCAATATCAACAGTAAATGAATCCGACAAATCAGTTCCATTGCCAACCCAGACCGCATCGTCTGACGCTATATGATAATCATAGTTTGCAGAATCCACAAATTTCGGCGTATCGTGGCTATTCGTCGTCCACTCCGCAAAAGTACCGGGGCCAAGCGAGTCGGCAGTACTTGCGTATATTCCACAGTTAATGATACGCGCATTTCCATAAGAATGCCTAACGGCATTATCGTAATTTACAAACACACAATTATATGCCCCCCAATCAGCGGAAGCGTTGGTGTGTTCGTAAATAGCATTGTAGCCCTTCGCCGCATTTGTGTCATAAAAAATGGTCGAGATCACACGGAAATTTCGGGAATCTCCCCCCATGTCCATTCCGATAGCTGATATTGTTTGCACAAGGCACCCAACCACTGCAATACGTGTCGCCCTATTCGCTCCTGCATCAGATATTGCATGTACCGTTAAGGGCGGTCTTAAATAAACCCCTTCGATTATTATACCAGCAACAGATATAACTATTTGGCTGTTGATATTATATTTTGAGGTGTCGGGAAGCCCATAGCTTCGACACCTATCCGATACGGTTATTATTTCAGTTTTCGCATCAGCGTATCCATCGGCATGAAATCCGCTATCTGAAAATCCTACTGCACAAGTGTCACAGTAAAATATTATTGTATCTTGCGTCATGTCCTCATTTGCCGCCCATGCTTCGCCAAGACGTGAGTAGTCACCACCTGTTTTTACAGTCTTTGTCAATGTAGTTGCAAACGACAAAGAAAAAACCGACAGTAGTATTAGTATTGTGTTTTTAACCATACGTTCCCAACTTTCGAATTGCGGTACTCGTAAGGCCCGATATCAAACGCACTACCGAACGGTCTATCGTACCCATCCTTATCGGTAGCGTAAGAGGCCAGTGTGTTAGCCACATCTTTCAAAGGACTTGTTGTTAATATATGGAAATCAAGTCCACCCTCGTTTGTGAATTTTGGGTCTCCACCGTTTACTTCATGAGCTTCTCCGTTTGTAAAATCAGTTCCCTTTCCAGCATAAGAACCAGCCGAACCCCTCCCGGCATAATTATAATCGTGCGTCCACGTGCCATAAAATGAATACCAACCCAATGCGGTAAGGTCGGTATAATAAATCCCCGTCAAATCACCGCATTCAATGAAAGCGTTATTGATTATTTCTCCTGTCGTCCCCGTCCCCATTTGGATTGGGAAGCGTGATCCGCTTGTTTGAGAGCATGGAGTTTCATCGTATGCCTGCGGGGGAACACAGTACATGTACCCCACCTTATAAAACAGATTATTATAAAATTTGACGTTGGTTATTGGGTCATCGCTTCCGTAAGTCTTGATTGGCATTCCTATATTGTAAAAAATATTATTAACAAAAACCCATTCATCGCTTGTCTGGTCGGTAACATTGTTAAAGAAACCAAGCTGTCCTGACACGTCGTGAACATAATTCTTCTGGATAAGCAGTCGCGTAGTTCCCGGAGCTGGGTTGTCGGTATATGTCTGGAACACATCGACATGTTGAATGGCGTTATCTGTCTCTGATATATTCCTGATCGTGTTCCCCGAGATGGTTATACTGTCCCCCCAGAAATAAATGGCAGCATCAGGATTTACCATACTATCCATAGTACAATTCACTATCGAGTTACATGTCGATGCGAGCGCAACGTTTGTCAAGTAGTATCCGAGCATAATACCATTGGTTCCAGAACCACCAAAGCCTCCATTATCCGCATAATTTTTCAGCGTCGTAGATTCAATGCGACAATGACTACCTGTTATTATTATACCATCAACACCTTCGTCATTATACCCATTGACAAGGCATCCGGTAATTAAAACATAGTCACTGGGCTGATCTGAATAGAATAAAGCTGCTCCAGGCGGATATCCTCCCGCTAATGTTCCGTTACCGATACCTATATTATTAACCGTAATATAATCGGCGCTGTTGAGAATAATGTTTTTCAGCGTGACCGTTCCGACCCCTACAAAAACTATGCGGCTGCCACTCGATCCAGAAACGTCAATCGTCACGGTTTCTGCGTAATTTCCGGCCGCAATAAATACGGTATCCCCTGCCGAAACCTGCGTTTCCGCGTATGTTATGGTCAGCCATGGTTCGCCGGATGTACCTGGATCTCCATTGTCACCTGTAGTAGCGACATAATAATTTGCAGAGAATGCCGACACGACAAGAATCAACAGTATCAATAATTGTCTCATGTTATTCCTTGTTTCTTTTTAATAAAAAATGACGCATCAATACTTTTAAACCATGGAACAAAAACCCTTTTCCACCAATTGATAATCATTGCCACAATGGATATAATAATAAATCCTACTAAAATAGGAAATGTTTCTTTGTCCAGTTCATTTATTCCAATTCCCTGAATTATCACACCCATTCCGAGTGAGTTGATAAAATCAATAGTTCCGGGAGCCTTTGCCAGAATTATTCCCGAAAGCACAGTTGACAGTTTTATAACGATTCCAAAATATGGGAGAGCCTTTGCACCTTTAAAAAGCATCGTCATTTTTTTAAACTCATTCATACTCTACCTCCTATAAAAACGATAGCAACGATAATGTTACTACCAGATAAATCATTCCTAAAACTGTGAGTAAATCCTGTTTCATAATGTACCTGTTATCTTCTTTAAAAGTACCATTATTTTTGTAATTATCGATACTTTGTTATCCAACCTATTTAATTCCACAACACATAAATTTCTCTGTCTATGAATTACATCATTGTATTCAGATGTTGGAACGATTATAAGATTTTCTTTTTGGACCTCTAAAACATAAACGCAATCATCAAAGAATTTGAGTAATTCTTCAAGGTCATCATATCTTTTTCTTTTATTATTTTTCATTTACTCTATCCATCCCT
>JAQTSV010000004.1:0-2602 GCA_028711115.1 Candidatus Omnitrophota bacterium | reverse complement strand
GATATACCTGTTTAATATGATTTTCAAGTCCACCGGTGCAGAACGAAGTGAATGTTTTTATCTTGTAGTCAAGAAACTTACCCTTTCCATCAAGGACAGCCTTTTCGCTGAAGCAATAAAATGTCGCCGCAAGAGAAATTGAGATTATTAAAAACAGGTATTTCATTCCTTTTCCTCGTGTTCTTTCCAATCATCGTTCATAACGTGCCTCTTATTATCTTGTAAACAATAGATAATATATAATATCCTCCCGACAGCGCAATTAATGATATCAGAATCGTAGCATCGATTTTCATTATAAAACAATTTAGGCAATCATCCAATCCGCTGCAATCATTTGTAATGGTACAGACAATCATTACCAGCGCGAAAAAAACGAGAAATCCCCACATGTATATTTTTATCAGATTGACCATGTTATTTAAACCAGAAATCCTCGTTGTAATTCTGAATGATGTACGGTATCTGCAATGCTGCCAACCAGTGACCTGTTGAATCGTAATGGTGATCGTTCGCAATGTACCGCTGTGACGGCATGTACCGCAAAGGAAAAATGTAAACATGTTTCATTGTTTTAGATGTGTTTATTATCGCAGAGTCAACTATTACGGCGAAAACCTGATACCCCCTCGCCTCTTGAGCAGAAACGTTTTTATCGTACCTGTTCAAAAATACCGGAAGTTCGTTATTTCCGGAAACACGCCTGATCGTATTTATAAAACGTTTTAAGTTCCCTTCAAAAGAGTCTGCTTCTGCCTTACTTCTCCCCTCGACAAATCCGTAAGCCATAATCAATCCACCAATTATTTCAGTATCATTAACTCCTGCGATATTTGAAATAAATCTCGAATACCGTGAGTAACCGTCATCAATATCTGCAATAACTGCAGACAAATGAACGTATTCGATGGTACCAAATAAATAATCTGGATACTGCAATTTCATGATGTTCAGAAACGTTTCAGATCCGCCTTTTTCACACCAGAATTTAAGATTTGAGTTACCTGCTACCAAATAATTAACCTTCTGCGCACCAAATAGCTGAAAGCAAAATATAAGAATTAAAAACAGGTATTTCATTTTCCATCACCGTAAGAATAACTCTTCGGATCATTTATCAACCCAAGGTACGGTTTTCTCCAGTTTTTTTCACCCTTCTTTTTCCATCCCATCCACGACCGAATAGTCCCCGTCTCACCGTGAAAAGAATAGCATACACCATTATGATAAATTCCAATTCCGTCATAACCAGCCCGAACCATTGAATACAGAATGGTAAATAGTGGAACCGAACCAGATACAGTAAAATCATGGGCCGTCCCTTTTCTGTGCCCCTCGCTTTTATGGTCACCAGAATTCAAACCATTCGGTAAAAATTCAACCCTGCATCCAGATGGTAGTAGTTTTCTGAAAGAATCATGGATACACATTGCATCATAGTCAAGCCCGTCGATATTTGCGCCAGTGCTTAACACCTCTTCTTTTGTAATATCAAACATATCAAAATCGTTTATTTTCATTTCTTACCCTTTCTTTCCGGAACCTTCCAACCGTCAAAATGCCACCATCCACCCCGGCGGACAGTTATTTTTTCCATTCCGTTTTCAATCCAGCGTATCGTGTCCCGATCTGGACCGCATACCCTTACATCGCTCACCTTGATTCGTTCTATGGCCGCTATGCTATGCCGAGCGACAGAATCAGTGTTCAGGTCGGTGGCAATAACAACTGCCATTAAACAGGTCGAAATGATAATTAGAATGGTTTTCATTTTACACCTTAATGCCTTCGTTTAATTCGCACGGTAGCGCCTGTATTGGTAACCAATAATCAAGATGAGTGTCGTGATTAACAACGGCGGCGGCTATGTTTTTTGCCGCTTTTCTGTCATCTGAAATATTTTTCAGCATTATAGGTATTCCAGATTTGGCATAATTGAATTTCCCTGCAAGCAGTTTCGGAACAAGATCATTCTCGTTAAAAAACCTGAAATTATGCGGTATTCTCCATTCAAGAGCATCGGCAAAATTTTCGTTCCCGGTATCAGCTTTTCCGAATGTAATTATCATGCAGTTATGGCACAGTTCAAACGGCATACGATACCCGAATAGCTCTGCTGAAGATCCTCCGAGCGAATGACCTCCAACCACTATTTGATGTGACGGATACCTGCACACTGCGTCCATGAGCATCGACACTGTAGTTTCGTGAATCGAATACTCACTTTCAGAAAATCCGCAATGCACCTTAACCGGCTTATCGTCAAAAAACCCTATAACGTCTTTATGAAACTTCGCGTCAAGGATGAAGTCTTTCGGATGATCGCTTCCGCTATGTATGCAGAAAATTATTTTCAGATCGTCGTCAATCACGATAGTTGTTTCTGCATCGGTATGTTTCGATTTAATGATAACCGGCTTTTCTTCACCTGTTTGATCGCCACCAATTCTCATACACTGATGTAAAGTTGCAAGGGCAAGCTGTTTGGTAATATTCATATGCTCCTCTACATTCCCGCATGCTTGAATAAAAGACCACCGATAAACACCACGACTTGAATAAGCAGCCCGGCCATCCCGCCGATAACCCATTTTTTCATACC
>JAQTSV010000039.1 GCA_028711115.1 Candidatus Omnitrophota bacterium | reverse complement strand
AAACAAAAGCCAGAGCTAATGCAGATTTCTTATCCTCTAAGACGTAGTAGATAGCAAGTGCTGTCAGAGTACTGCATATAGCGAATGGTAGTCTCGTTTGAAAGTCCGTACTGGTACCGAATATATATCCAAGCAACTGAGGAACGTATTCCTGTGTAGCTCCGTCCTCGACATATCCTACATAGAGACATTCGTCTATCCACAGACCGTAGTCTCCAAGATTTCTGAATCTCAAAAATCCGGCTAAGAGAATGATAAGCAAAATTAGATATTTATTTTTCATTTAATTCCTCTTTATAGCTTTGGTACAATTTGATAGTGTGTATAATGCTGACTAAAATACTGTTTATTTCTTGAACACGAACCAATGCTTCAGCCAAGTCTTTATTCTTTAAGTTTTTTTTGAATTGCTCCCAATCGTCCTCAACCTCCTCTTGGATAGTCGGCGAGTTTGGATTAAGAATGCTTCTTGCGGCTACGACTTGTTGACGACTCATAATTTTTCTCCTGCTATGTAGTTGTGAACAATGTATATATACATATACTTTTGTATATAAAAATTGTCCTTCTTAAAAGGATAAATAAGCGTGTTTTTGTCCTTGTATTAATAAGGCAGTTTAAATTATATGTGCCATACTTATACATCATTCGCTTCGGAACTCTTGTCGCTCTTCGGCTTCTTCTTGCTTTCTGTAGGCATCGCTTCCGAGTGCGATATGTGCCCGCACAGTGAGCACTTCCAAGAAATTGGCAACAGAATCCGGTAGCTCATCGTTTGCGATTTTCCGCAACTCTCGCAAGCTATAGTGATAATTTTCAACGGTATCTTTGTCGGCATCCATTTATAACTCCTCTATTAATATTCTTATTATTTTGTCGCCCTTCTTGTGCCAAGTTCTCTTAGCTTCTTTCCGGGTTGACTCCATTAAAGGCAGCCCTGAGTGTCCAATTAAAACTACTCCTTCAGACCTGACTCCGTAGCGAATATATTTAGCTTTTTTCTGCTTTGTATTTTTCATACGCTTGCGTGTAAGTCAAAATATGACATATCGTTGCCGCCATCCCGGTCTCGCCTAACTACAACAGAGATTTTAGCGCACCCTAAATCTGCGGGGGGATAAGCTACCCGAACGGCATAACTTGGCATATTAGCCATATAAGATTTTAAAAACCCGCCTGTCGTTATGAGCAACTGCTTTCTTGTTCTGATATTAAATCCTCCCTTGTTGCAGGGGACAAATTTTGACAACGGACGCACGCCTTTTTGATGGTCGTGTCCCATCATGTAAATATCTGCCACAGCTATGCGTTCAAGTTTCTCTACTCTGTTTATTGACGCTCCGGCTAATCTTCCGTTGCCTCCAATGCCGTGATGAGTCAGTAGAACTAATTGTAATGCCGTATTTCTTTTACTACGAGGACTAACGGTTAAACCAAAATAACACATATAACCCAAATATTTCGTGTTCAATCTATCGCACATATATTGGGTTGTTGTGATGCCGGACGTTAAATGCCCCCTATGATTGCCTTCGCCAAGCCCTAATATTCTATCCTTAAACGGCATAACCTTTTTAATAAACTTTTCAGCCTCTTCCCGGTATATCCTATCCATTATTCTCTGTGTGCTTTCTGCTGTTTGTGTTTCAACTGCATATCTGTCATGCGCCCTCATCATATCTGTATAGTCGCCAAGACCATAAACATAGACATTCTTCTTCCTGGTTATCCATTGACACATATAATCAAATCTTGATTCATCGCAAGCCTCCGAGCCTAAATGCACATCCCCTAATGGTATAATATGAAACTCTTCATTAACATCTGCTTTTATTTCTGTCGATACAACTGTAAAAGTTTCATCTGCATACATAACGAGTCCTCTATGGTTGTGGAAAATTTAATCTTGCAAATTCGCCGAATAATTCTCTCGCTTTTGCGTCATACGCCTTTGCCGCCTCAATCGCAGTATGAAAGCATCCAATATCATATTGTTTCCCGTATGCTGTTAAATGAGCACGGAATTTTTTATATTTATTTGTCTTTCTGATTGACACGCCCTTATACCCCGTTGTATTGGTTGGCTGTTTATTGCGATTTAAACTATTCTGACTTTGGTTGCAAACCCTAATATTAAATCTTTGATTGTTTAATTTATTGCCGTCAATATGGTCGGTGTACATTCCGTGCGGCGTGCCTATGATTTCACGATGCATGAATATAGGTTTTACTTTCCCGTTCCCAATATTTATACCCCTACAAGCATATCCGGCTCCGTTATAGCACCATCTATATTTGTTTAGCCGGTCAAAATCTTCATCGTCCACCAATACAAACTTGCCGATTCCCTTTTTGCCGCTTAGTGCAATTTCTTTCATTATATCTCCTTAAACGAGGTTTCTATGTCTAAGAATAATCTCCTCATAGGACTCCTATATTGTTATCCAATCCTTGACTTTTTGTATCAATTTATCCAATCTCTCAATAGCATCTTCTATCAGGGCGTTGTCTTTCCCGTCTAAAAGTAATTGCTTGATTTCTAACAGGTCTTTTAATATACCCATAATCTCCTCAAATAATTTCTTAAACATGGTCTATTATCTTTTAGAAACTCAGCAAAGGCATCTTTAATAACCCAATCAGCTTTATGGACATTGATTGGTCTATCGCTTAATTCCGCGCCAAGCCAATCGCCATGCTGTCTATGAGTTGCTAATAAGTCATTCCCTATATGTTTAATCAAGCTCTTGCACGGATATAGTGTGTATTTATTACGCAAGAATGCAGAAGCGTACCAGTTTATTGCCCAAGAGTCTAATTTGCCCTTCGCTTTCTTTTTAAGCATTTTATAATAGGGATAGGAATTATTGAAGTCAAATTCCCGCCGATGTCTGGCGAGCGCACCGCACAAGTTTTCACTATCATAATCATATAACTCCCATCCCCTTTTCCAAGTACCCCAACCCAAGCAATCCGCACCTCTGACGAAAAAAGTTTCTGGTAGGTCTTTTATAGGATAAACATATCCAGATATACAAATTACCTTATCGTCATTTTCATAAAAATCAAGGGCTTCGTTCATATATTTTAAAAAATATGGAGAAGTTACTAAGTCATCTTCTAAAACAATAACTTTCTTATATCTTGCAAGGACATACCTTACTCCCTCACTAATCGAAAGCGAAAGCCCTAAATTATGTTCACTTGGTATGACTTTAACAGACCTAAACCCTTCGAGTCTCTTGCAGTAGTCTCGGATAAAATTTACTATTCCCCATTCGGTCTCAGTCTTACCGCCGTCCGAGAATATAAACAAGTCCGATTTTTCCGCTAATTCATTCTGCCTTAAA
>JAQTSV010000038.1:1771-3357 GCA_028711115.1 Candidatus Omnitrophota bacterium | reverse complement strand
GTTCGTTGTCCTCTTTCTTTTTAAAGAGAAGGTCAAAGACCTCTAAGTCATCTAGGAATGGAGTTTTAAAGGGTGTCAACCTTTTGAGTATTGAGTAGGTATTCATTTTTTCCCCGCTTTCTTTCCGGCTTTCTTCCGGCTTTTGTTTTTAACTTCTTTTTCAAGTTCTTTGATTGCTTCGGCCTTACAAGTCCGGCAAACTTTAGCGTCATCAATGAAAATGTGTTGCTTTTTACATTTCTGGCAAACTTTGATCTCTATTGTGTTAAATTCGTTTGCTTCGGCTGTTTCGGTGGTCGGGGTTGTTGGGGTGATTTCTGATCCGGTCAAAGCCTGATAAACTTCCTGGGGGATTATTGCTTTACAAGAGGGGCAAGTGTCGTGTTTGAGTAACAATGTCATCCCGCAAGTCGGGCAAGGTGTCGGTTCTGGTAATTCTGCTAGTTGGGCGTTTAAAACTTCCATATTAAACGAACAAAATTAAAATCCAAAAGTAAAAGACTAACATCAGCAATCCAAAGACGACTCCAGTTAAAAATTCGTGAAGTAGAGAAGGTTTATCCGGCACTAAAACTGAAAGTGCGTTTTTAGCCGGATAGTCAAATCCTGGCGGGTAAATCCATTTTGTTTTAAATTGTATTGTCATTGTTTTGTTTTTACTCCGCTTTTGTGGAGTGGTTATTTTGTTAACCAGTTTCGATTTATGTTCTGGTAGTGGCTTTTGATAAATTTTAAAATCCTGACTTTTTGCTCTTTGGTTGGTTTTCGTTTCTTCACTAATTAAAAATACTAGCAGAAAACTTTCTGTTTGTCAAGGGGTGAATTTAAAGCTGATTTTGTGAAGTTTCCAAAAGTCCGGCCGGTTTGATATAATTATTTTATGTCTGAAAATAATTCCGGTCGTGTCAAACCCTCAAAAATAACTGATGAGCTTTCAAAAGCTATTGGCGATTTGCCGGTAACACTAGACAAACAACTAGAAAAGCCAGTGGCAAACCCCGCGCCAGTTGAAGTCCTTAAACCTTCTACAACCTTGCCGGCGATCCCTACAAAGATGAGAATAAGAGTCCAGGTTGGCACTGAAAAAGTAATCGAAGGCAACAAAATTGTTTATTATAGGAATGGTAAGCGGGTTGGTGGCCGGCCGAGGCTAACCCAAGAAGAAAAATTAATCCGCGCTGATGGTATTCTAACTGCATTGAAGGCGTTGGATAGTGCTAGTAAAATAAAGTGGAGTAAAACTTTAGGAATTCCAGTTAAGGCATTGAGTAAAGTCCTCGATAGTGATGATGTCTGGAACAAACACGTTGAAAAAGTTAGGCGTGGTTTAGCTTTGCTTTCGTTTGATGTTCTCGAAACACTGCTTAAAAACATCAAGTCGAAGGCTGGTCAGCTTCCGCCTCACACGGCCGGTATTTTATATGGTATCTTACACGATAAGGCTATGCCTAGCTTGAACCAAGCCGAGGCAGTCGCTAACATCAATATAGGCGATAACCGGCAAATCAAGGTTTACTATCCTAATTTTGGCAAGTCGCAAGGGGAGGTCAAGTAGTCGGTTTCTGGTTCTTCCGGCCTTTCTAGGG
>JAQTSV010000038.1:0-1761 GCA_028711115.1 Candidatus Omnitrophota bacterium | reverse complement strand
CGAGCGCTGTCCGGAAGGTGAGCGTGGACACGGTGGCGCCGCTCGTGCCGACGCCGCTCATTGCGCCCGCGTGGGTCAAGAATGGCCAGGCCACGGTGACCTTCAGTGGGCATTGTAGAGGCTTACAAGTATGGTTTCTTCAGCCTTTAATATCTTAATTGATTAACTTATTCTACTAACTAAGACTTATTAGAATAGTGCTATGGCTAAAATGGTTATGGGCATAAACTATATTATACTCAGTCAGCTTCAAATGGCTATCCTATAACCATAAATTCCCTATATTTTACCCTATAATACTCTAATGTTGCTGGGAAATTTTATTGTATATTATTAATGCTCTAATTCTGCCAGCTAGGCACAGACAGGCACGGGCACGCACCCCCTTCGCCCCCACGAGCCTCGCCACCTCATAGCTACAATATATAGTCCCCACACATCTGGATCGGCTAAATTTCTTTAAGGCGACATCGGATCGGCACAAATCTACTAAACATACATTTATATCGGCTAAATTTTCCCAAAGTCACTATCTGGGGTCCCCATCTGTCAAAGCATCCTTTCTGACTGTAAAATATGATTCCCAAGTAAAGAATCCTTTGGTTCTGAGGCTAAAACAGTTGGTTCTTGACATGGGGGTATATCTTGCGGTATATTGAGAGGTATGCCAAAGCTGACCGTGTATGTTCCCGCGATGAAACTCAAAGTAATTGACCTTTATTGCGAGGAAAAGAAGATTCCCCGGTCAGCTCTCCTTGTTAATTGTGCCGTAAGCTTCATTAATGCCACCCATAGGAACATTAAGTGTGATTATTGTGCCAAGCCCGCCCTTGGGAAGTATAGTTTGGTGGTCTATGATTGGTCTTCGGGTGAGAAGAAAGAGATTAAGAACCTGTGTGAGTACCATGTCCGTAAGGCGGAGAACGAGGGGACGGAGGTGACGGAGATAGAATGAAATGCCGGATGTGCGATACAGAATTAGAAATCCTGAATCTGGAGGAGGGGCTTCCTACTTTTAAAAACCAGGTCTATTTCTGTCCCAAGAATAGTTGTCCTATGGCGGGGGTTCTTGTGGTTAATATTGTATTACTTTCTTTTAAACCAGAAGATTTTAAGGAGGTGGAAAGACATGAACGACTTTATTCCTAACTGGAAACGCAACGGCTTTGAGTCGGGTGACCAGGCGATTGAGTATGCTATTGGGAAGATTATTGAGCAGAAGAAGACCTTAAAGAAGGTAGGGTTGACGGATGAGATTATTTTGAATTGGAAGGGGAAGACAATAAGGATTTAATCATGGACAAGTTTGATTTTCTACGAATTCGACTGGCACTTTGGTTACTGAAACCTTACTCATTGAATATTCACCGGGTTGGGGTGAGTTTCTCCAAATTGGCTGGTGAAAAACACAAGAGAAAGGAAGTAAAAATAAGAATTTAATCATGAACAAACTTGATTATTTACGATTAAAACTGGCGGTTTGGTTGCTGAAACCTTACTTTAGAGTAGTAAATGTCTACTGGAAAGGGGATAAAGTTATTAGTATAACCTTTGATTTACCGCTCTCACTCGTTAATTGGCGTTATAAAGATAGATAGTGAGAAATACAGTAATGAGTTGTCTAAGATTAAGTAATTTTGTGGAAAGGGAACGATTACTCTCAATTTGGTTATTTTCTATCATAGGGTTTTTTATTGTTTTAGCTCTTGCCACTAATTTTTTTACTTCAACTGTTCTCGAAACTTCTCTAGGTAAATCTGG
>JAQTSV010000003.1 GCA_028711115.1 Candidatus Omnitrophota bacterium | reverse complement strand
CCGTTAGGGTTGACGTTTCCCCAATAATCCTCTTTTTGAGGTGAAATCTTTGGATCGCCGTAAATCTCACTGGTAGAAGCAAAGAGAAACTTGGCATGATACATCTGGGCTAAATAGAGTAAATTTCGGGTCCCGATTGAATTGGCACTCAAAGTCTCAAACGGGTGGTTAAGATAGCTAAGCGGGCTTTTGGGGTTAGGAGAAGCCGGAGAGGCAAGGTGAAAGATACAGTCAAATCCGTCTTTTGTAAATTCAGCGTCTAAAGGGGCGCAAATATCAGCTTTGAGGAAGTGGAAGCGGTCAAAAGCGGTAAGACTCTTAATGTTGTCAAAATTGCCGGTAATTAAGCTATCAACACAGTAAACGTCGTGGCCGTTTTCAAGTAGCTTTTTACACAGGTGAGAGCCGATAAAGCCTGCGCCGCCGGCAACTAAAACCTTCATGCTTTAACTTTACATCGGCAGAAAAAGTAATACAATAGGAAATATGCCAAAAGTCACTGGCCCGCTTTTTTCACTAGGAGCGAGAAAAACAATCGGAAAAACGCTCACCTTCCAAAGACGGCCTTCTGGGCACGCCGTTTTTATTCGCTTTACACCATACGATCCAAAAAGCCCCTATCAGCTATCACACCGCGACATTATCGCCGACGCAGTCTCAAAGTGGCAATCATTAACCGAAGAACAAAAACAAGAATGGAGAGATTTTTTAAAGTCTTAATTTAAAATAAAAGCATGACAGAAATAATCGCTAAAATTGCTCACTACCAGGATGACGCCAGTGAAGATACGGATGGAAATCTTCGGGATCACGAAAGCGACATCTACACTTATTTCACACCTTCATGGCCACCGGCGGTTTATGGAGGAGTAAGATTCCAACTAAATATACCCAAAGGAGCCATCATTGACTCGGCAATCTTAAACATTGGCGCTTACTGGAGCTGGGCATGGGGAATAAATATTTTTGGCAATGCGGTTGACAATTCGGAGAATTTTGGCGACAATCCACACATTGTATCTGAAGTTTACAGGCCAAGAACGACTAATTTTGAAGAATGGCAAGTAGATGAAAACTACGACTATAGGTCAGATTCACCGGATATTAAAAATGTGATTCAAGAAATCATCTCTAGGGATGGCTGGGCAGCCAACAACTATTTAACGTTAATTCTTGTGCCACTGTCAAATAATGATTGGTGGTTAGAGTTTTACAGCTACGACGGATACGGGCAAGACAATGCGGCCAGGCTAACAATTAACTACCATATTCCAGTACAACCGCCTATCTACAAACCAAATAAAAAAGCTTTTACTGGCTATCACTGCTTCATGGAACAATATATTAAGAACATCGAAGCCGGAGTAAATGCCTATAAATTGCCGGATGGAACACTTTGGTAAGACTTAGCTTTGTTTAATTAACAATGTCGCACAATATAGGTATATTCTCACATTGTGCGACCCCCCCTTAAGAAGCCCCCCTCTCGGCTTTCCCCTCTCTCTGGCTTCCTAAATGTGTAGATCCCTGCGGAAGAATCTCGTCTTCCTCAAAGCAGGTTTAATTTAGTGTAGCCGTCGGTCGGGTTTTTTTAAAAAACAATTAAAAGAAATTATCATATAAGGTTATTTAAATCCGGCTAATTTTGATTGTCTTGTGTTAAAAAAATCGCTGGCAGAGGTTAAAATCAGTTTAGATTTTGCTCCCCTACCAATTTTCTTAACTTCTTCAAAGTCTCTTTTTTTAAGAGCTTCTAACTGCCTAATAAATCGTTCCTTTGCTGTTTCAGGCATAAGAAAGATAAATAAATTTTAACCTTGTTTTTTAGATCCGATTTTTTTGTCAATCTTTTCTAAATCTTCATCAGAAATAGGTTCGTTAGGATCCGGTAAAACTTCGACAGAATAGGTTGTATTTCTTCCCTGGCCTTTTCTGGTAATCTTAACCCAATCACCCTCTTTAGCTTTACTCATTTCTTCGGCTAATTTAACGCTTTGACTTTCAAGGGTTTTCTCAATCCCGCTAACTTCAAGGAAATAGCGCACCTTTTCTCTGTCTTCATTATCCTTGTCAACAAACTCCTGGTAACGCAAAAAACGGCAAGTCAAAGGCTCACCTTCTTCAAGTTTAATATAAAATTTGTGGTTGTCAGCCCAATCTTTAAGACTCATAAATTCACCCCCTTCCCTTAAAACCAACTAAAATTACTGGATAAGCGCAAAATTAAGTAACCAACAATCCAGCCAACAAAGCCGGCGGAAAGAGCAATAATTATTCTTTGTTTTAAATCAATGTTGCCTTCCATGATTAAACTCCTTTCTTTTTCCTATATAATCGGAGCGCATTTTTACCCTTAAAAGTCTCTATTTTGTGCTCCTTAATGATCATCGCTTCAAGATTATCAGGATTGCCATTTAGGGGATTATGGTCCCTATGATGGCACTCCTCATCTTCCCTAAGTTTACGACCTAATTTCTTTTCCAATCTTCTCCGGTGATTTGCGTATCTACCCATAAGACAATTTTAAAATTTTTTCTGTTTATTTACCGGCTTTTTTTCTTCTACCCTTTTGACGATCGGCGCAATCATTCCAATAACGGATTTCGAAATGGTTAATTTGCCTTCAGCGTTTGTCATCTCAATAAAATCGCTTTCGCTAAACAAACGTCTTTTGATTGTTTGATAAGTCTCTTTAACTCCCATTACTTCTGGTGAGCCAACAAGACCAATTTGAGTTTTCATTTTACCACCCCCTCTCATTAAGGAATTAACAATTTTTGTAAAGGAAATATCAAGCCAGGATTTTTTATTTTATCTCTGTTTAACTCAAAAATTCGGGACCAATAAATACCACTTCCATAAAATTTTTCGGCTATTTTCCAAAGAGTATCGCCAGGTCTAACTAAATAATACTGAGGGGAAACCGGATTAGGTTGAGGTTGTGTTGGAGTGCCTATAATGTATTTTAAAGGGTTAGCCCATCCTCGCATGCCGGCGGGACTATCTTCTGGCACATAAGTGCCAAAATGAAGATGAGGGCCAGTGGCAATTCCAGTAGCCCCTGAAATGCCGATAACATCGCCCTTTTTGACAACAGCACCATATTTAGCGAATAGTTTGCTCAAGTGCCAATACTGGCTCATTCCCCAGTCATGGCCTATATTTATACCTATACCGTCTCTGTCGGGAACCGAGTCAGCATAACAAACTTTGCCATCATCACAGGCTAAAATTGGAGTGCCAATAGGACAAGCAAAATCAACTCCGTTGTGAGGATAACCAAAGATTTTGACGTACCAATCTGGTGAAGCGCCGAATTTAAAAGAGATCGGAAAGTCTTTTTCGAATGGTTTAATTATTTCAATCTTCATAAACTATAGTGGTGGAAACCTACCCTTCTTTCATAGACCCAAAGCTCCTTTTTACAATTAACAGGAACCTGGATTGCTCTAAGCTCATCTTTAACTTTATTGTAGGAAAGAAGTTTGCCAAATTTACAGAGTTTAACTTGGACCAAAACAAACTGAGTGTCGTTAAAAGCGACTAAATCAAAGGGTCCGCCGGACTTGGCGGATCGCACAACAATATAGCCGTAATTCTTAAGAATTTCAATTGCTTTATGTTCGGCACGCCAACCTGCTTTGTAATTTTTATTTCCTATGGGCATTTTAATTGGCTACAGACCTCCCACTTCATAACACCG
The DNA here is from genome assembly GCA_028711115.1 of Candidatus Omnitrophota bacterium. Classification (GTDB taxonomy): domain Bacteria; phylum Omnitrophota; class Gorgyraeia; order Velamenicoccales; family JABMQK01; genus JAQTSV01. The sequence continues at coordinate 10,240 of JAQTSV010000003.1, read as the reverse complement.
CAACGAGCACATTCAACTGCGTGTAAGCGTTCGTTTATAAAATAAAGGGATAATCCAAAAAAAAGAAGACAACCTAGTATTAGCCAAACCATTACATGCTCTTTCATTATGTCTAATTATCCCAAAAGTAGGAAATGCGTGTCAAGTAGTAAAAAGGAGCTATTTATCCAACCATTTAAAATTAGCAGGTTTTAAGAAGTCAATAATTTCTTTCAACTTCTTAACTTCGGGCGTTTTCTTTAAAACTCTTATCCCTTGTAGCTGGGGCATAATTTCAATCTGGCCTTTAGCCTCACAAAACGATTTTAGCCGGCCAAATTCATCGTAAGCCTTAATCAATTTCGCCTTATACTCAGGTGTCATTTCTTCTAAAACTTTTTTAAGTTTATCTAAAGGAAAAGTCATATTGAAAAAGTTAAGAATTCGCGCCTGGACTACTTAATTTCTCATGGCCAGGCAAACCACCCCATTTTTTAATATAATACTCCTGATTCAAATTATAGCCTAAATTGGATTTATTGCGAATATCTTCATTCTCTTTTATTGTTCGGGAATGATAATGAAAATACAAAGCTCGGTTTGTCTTAATCGCTTTCAAGCCAGCCAATTTAATTCTATGGTGATAATCATTGTCTTCAAAGTAAGCCGGATAAAATGCTTCATCGAAATAACCAACCTTTTCTATAGCCTTTAAATTCAACATGAAGCAGGAAAACTCCGGAGCTTCACTTAGAAGGGTTTTCACGGGGGGTAGAAGACCATTAAACTCCTCTTGACCACTTATCTTACCTGCCACGTCGATTGCGGTAGCTAAAACAACGTCTTTTTTTTGTATTGTTTTTAAAAGAATGTCAATTGCTTCGGGGTGAAGTAAAATATCATTATTCGGAATAAAAAAATGAGTGGATCCAAAATGTCGGATCGCATATTTAATCCCGTAATTCCAAGAAGCAGCACAACCTTTATTTTCTTTAAAATAAAAGTAATCAATTAAAAAATTTCTAACACCAGAGTTAAAGAATTCCTTTGTGCCGTCGGTGGAGCCGTTGTCAATAATAATTAGTCTGTAGGGATGTTTAGTTTTAATCGTTGGAAGCATTTGCTTGGTATAATTCAAGCAGTTAAGCACAGGCATGATAATTGCTAGATCGCTTTTCTTTAAAATTCCCGCCATTGTTTTACCTCACCCCAGAGACGATAAGCTCTGCCATCATCGCTATAATGCCAGCTCCTACAATTAGAAGCAACTTTAGGCCGTATCTTGAGGCTGTTAAAAATTTTAATTTCGTAGAATTCGTCGTCTGCGGTGTATCTCAAGGGAATCGTATGAGGCCCTAAATAGCCGGAGTAATCAACTCGACAAAATATACCCTTGGCCACAAGAAGCATGCCACCAGAAATACCATCAACAATAGGATTTCCCTTTAAATCGTTTTCTCTTAACCAAACTCGCTCAAGTGTTTTTCGGCTGGTGTAGTTATGGCCAATTGATTGCCAGGCATTTCCCCTGGCAGCATGAAGCCCGCCAACGAGAGGATAGTCTAAAGCAAGCATTTTTTCTATACAATCAGGATCCGGTTCAGTGTCTAAATCAAGCATAAAAAGCCAGTCAAAATTGCCTTTTCGGGCCAAATCAATTCCGATCTGTCGGCCACACGCAGCCCTCTGTTCACCAGTTGGCTGTCGGCTTAACTCCGGATACTTTTTTTCGTCAATAAAAGCACCATATTTATTGCCATAGGTTAAAGTCTCAAAAAACTTCGGATACATCCACCGGCAATACTGCTTATGGTGGGTAAAAACCTGAACCACTAAAACCGATGGGTCTTTAGTAGAAACCACAGGTTTTGAGGATTGTTTCGAGTCGGTGCTGGTAGGTATGCTCTGCGCGTACATAATTAGCCCCTGCGTTGGCAATCTTCTCACGCTCCTTTTCGTGAGACAAATAATAGGCGATTTTATCATTTAAATCGCTCCAATTTTTATAAGAAACGTAATGTTCGCCGTCAACAAAACAATCGTCTTGGCCGTCAACCTTGTCGGTTAGTAAAAGACGACCAATACTAATTGCCTCAAAAACCCTCATGTTTAAATCGTTGTCCATACTCCGGTTAAAAAGGATTTTACAGCTAGAAAGTTTGCGAGAATACTCCTCACCTGGTTTTGCCGTTGATCGCAGTAATTTATACTTTTTAGCTATTTGCTCAAGTAAAGCCCTTCTTTCAGGATAGGTGTCATTTCCCAGAAAACCAACGTCAAATTTAATATCTTCATCATCATAAAGTTTGTGTTTTTCAGGGTCGGCCGCCAACGGCAACCAGTGAGTTTTTTCTTTTGGATAAAGGGGTAAAAAGTGTTTTTGAGTTACGAAAACTTTGTCAACTTTTTGGTATTTATCAACGTCCTGCCCTCGATGGATGTGATTATCAATTTCCCAAAAACAAGATTTTCTACCTGGGTAGGAAATAATAAATTCAGAGGGTTCAACGTTAATAATTAAATCGGCGCAAGGGATCCGGTTCTCGCCAATCCGAAACGTCTCAATACCTGGATAATCCCTAAGAGCCATCTCTAAATAAGAAGCCGTAGTAAAAGGATAATACTGGTAAGAATAGTTAATTAAAACACGCATATTTTCCGCAGGGTCTCCCCTACCCTCCCCCACTCATTGTTGTCTTTCCTTTTATGCCTGAAGAAAAGGGGTAAAGTGGAGTGGGGGAGGGGATTCCTTTACTTTTTAACTGGTTTTTTCTTTGCCTTGCCAGGAATGTAGAAAGAATACCCGCAGACGGGGCATTTATTCCAGCCTGGAATGACTTTTTTTATTTCGGTTTTACACCGACCGCAAATAGCCATGGTTTTAACTCCTTTCGGTCTTTTTAAGAATAACGTAGAAACTCCAATTTATACAGGCGGGACCATAATCAACAATCTGAAAGGGTAAATCAGCCCATTTCTTGATCTCTTTAATAAAACTAGCTGGATTGTGTTCATGGTAATGACGATTAAAGGGGTTAGCTTTTAGCCCTGGATTATCAATTTCTGGATTTTGTTTTTTAGTATGGTCAATATCCGGATGGACGATGGCCACAATTCCTCCAACTTTCAAAACCCTAAGCCACTCAGTTAAAACCTCTTTTTGGTTGGGATAATGCTCAAAATTATGGATTGAAGTAATAAAATCAAGCTCACCATCTTTGAAGGGGAGTTTGTCACCGGACGCTAAAACTTCCGGCTGAACCTTTTCGTCAATATCTACCCTAATAATCTTGTCATCAATCGTTCTCAGCCCGCAGCCAATATCAGCCCCCTTGCCATCAATCCAAGGAAACAGTTTTTCAACTTCCATCTGCCACATGGGGTCATCAGAAGTTCCGTAGTATTTAATTTGTATTTTGTTTTGTATAGTCATAAATTTTAAAAGGTCGGTTTTCGCCGTGGCCTTCATAAACAAGGGTATCGCAATTTTTAACAAATTCTGGCCAGCCTACCCAATTTTCCATGGCCAGGAAAAGATGAATGTCAAATTTATCAATGTCAGTAGCCGATTTAAGCTTCTCTTTAGTAAAGCCTTTAATATCTGCCCCGATAAAATCAATGTTAAAATAACCATCTAGGAAAGCTAATTCTTGAGAAATAGCCACTACTTCAGGCCAGTCAATACCAACAACTCTCTTGGCCCCTCTATCACAAACCGCACGGCTTATCATCCCATAATTACAACCAATATCTAAAACTGTTTTTCCCCTAAAATCTGGAAGTTTATATTTTCTAAGCCGTTCTTCTGTGTCTCTAAGCCCCTCAAAAACTGGATGTGACTGGTAAGCGCCAACACCAGCCCCTCGATTTGAAACACCAGTAATCGCTTTTTTAAGAATTTTTTCTTTGTAGGCTTTGAAGTCTTTGAAAACACTTCCTTGCCAGTCAACTAATTTACCACCAATAAAATTATAGCCTGTTTGAATTTCCATAGGGTCAATATGAAATCTTTCGTCACTGATTTTTACTCTACCACCACGGCCAGTAATAAATTTAGTTACCTGAGCAGTTTTGCCGTTGATTAAAACGATATCGTAAACTCTAGGCGCAAAGTTTCGCAAAGCCATTAAATTTTGGACAATAGTGCTTTCAAGAATAGGCGAACGACCAACACCCCTGGGATGACCCCAAACTTCTTTAGAATTAGTAAAAACCTTCAAGCAGAGGTCTTTTCGGGCATAAAGCTCATTTAGACCCTTCGGCTTATAAACTTCTACGTTTTGGCCACGGGCAATTTTCGGGCCCAAAACTAATTTAATTTCTTTAGGCTTAAATTTAACACTGCCAAAATTATCTTTAGTGATTACGCCGGAGCCAACGGTTCTATGTTCACGAACAGCTTTTTTGAATAAATCAATGTTGCTCATTTAGTCCTTTTTAGTTAATTTATTTTTATAAATATCTTTTAATCTTTCAACCATTGGCAGGGTAACGGCTTGCCAAGAAAACTTTTCTCTAATGATTTTACTTGTTTCCAAAGCCTTGGCCTTTTCTTCTCGTCTATGCTCGAATAAATACCTCATCTTTTTAGCTAATTGAACCATGCTTGGCTCAGCCCATTTTTTACCTTCCATATAAACGTAGGGGTCAGTGGCGATTGTTTCACGATAATCAATAAAATGGACGCCGGGAAAGGGCTTGCCAGTCTTATCCCGTAGCGTCTCATTCGGGGCTCCATAACCGGTAGTAATAATTGGAACACCGCAAGCCAGCGCCTCAAAGAGAGGTAGCCCCCAACCTTCGCCCCTAGAGGGCAGGACGAAGCAGTCGGCCATAGTATAGAGAGAAGGTAATTTATAATCAGGTAATTCTTCTTCCTTAACGTAAACACGAGCCGAGTCAGGATTTGAAGGAACGTTTTTTAACTCGTTTTTTATCCCTTTATTTAGGCCTAAATCAATGGTTTTAACAATTAAACAGACGTCTTCACCCCTCTTAAATTCGCTCTGGAAAGCAACAATCAAATTATGAAGGTTTTTTCTGGGAAACCAAGAGGCGTTGACTAAAAACTTAAAATTCTCTTTAGCGTCAGTATTCATCGGGGCATAATTCGGATGGAAATAATCGGGGTCAATCCCTTGATGGATGACATAAATTGGCACGTTAACGCCGGCTTTTCTAAACTTTTCTCTGTCCCAGTTTGTCGGCACCCAAAGCTCATCCATCATATTACAATATCTGATCCAGACTTCAGGCGCTTCAGTTGCCTCAAACTCGCAGTGCCCTATTTTGTAGGTCCCTGAGTTTTTAATAAAAAACGGCGCCTGCCCCCAGATAATTTGAGGCATGAACATGTCGCCTCGTTCTTCAAACAAGCTATTGACCTTTTCGTCGCCAGTTGGATTTAAGGCGTCTAAAACAGTATCTAAAGGCTCAAAAAAGGCTTTAACCCCATTGTCGGTCAATCCTCTTAAATAATTACGGGCAACACCAGCAAAGCCGCTAGGGCCTTCAACTTTAGCCTGAAAAAGAACCGGATATTTATAGTGGCTATTGATAACAGCTCCCCAGCGATCCCTGAAAGCATTTGATTTCTGGAAAAAATTAAGAGAATAAGCTTGAAGGCTGGCTTTGTCTTGTGGCCCGCCTTGATAAACAACGGCTAATTTATCGGTAGTATAAATTTTAAATTTATTGGCTTCTGCCTGAAGACAATAGTTTGAGTCTTCAAAAATATCGTCCCCTAGTGTTTCGGGTAAGCCTAGTTTATCAATTAGTTTTTTACTAATAATCGCACAATAAAAAGGCACAACATCAACTTGGCGAGTGCCAGGATATTGGCCGTAATACTCCTGCCCCATGGCATAAGAAAGGGGCATACAGCTATGAGAAGTCAGAAAACCACCATGAAAGTAAATCTTTTTGTTTTGATCAAGGATAAGAGCAGAAAGAACACCAAAATCTTTGAGTTTTTTTGAAGCGCGGTAAAGGGAGTCAATCCAACGGGAAAGATGACCAACAACATCGGGATGGATAACGACGACATCGCCGGATTCTAGCTTAATTTGTTTTAACACTTTAAGGAAACTTCAGTCGGGCATAAAGACCCAAACCAAAAATCCTTTATCTTTACTGCGGACTCGGAATGCTGTCGTAAATAAACGTACCAGTTCCCTCGTCATAGTTGGCAGCGACAAAGAATTTCATGAAGCGGTTAATACCACTCATGTTAGTCCCTTCAGCATACGTATTCCACCAAGTTTTCTGAGCGGCGGCAACGTAGTCGCCTTTGGTGTAATACAGAACACCCCAAGTCAAGGTTTCACGAATACCAACCTGGTAATCCGATTTTGGATTATAAGGAACCACGCGCAAACGCGCATAGTTTAGACCCTTCCAAATGGAATAAGTGATTGTCTTGAAGATGGAGCCTCTAGCGTCAAGAGACATTAAAGGTCCGGTCAATCTGGCCATGACTTTTGATTTCCTTTCTCCCCTTGCTAGATTTTAAAGTTTTTAGAGGTCAAGGGGTGGCCTCTTAAGAAATACTATAAAACAACGCTAAAAGCCTTGTCAAGAGGGAGGATAATTAGCGTTTAAATATAATCTCAAATAGCGATTAAAGCCAAGCATGTATTTTGGACGTTTGAGTTGATTATAAAAATTCTTAGTAGCCGAATCAAAACCCTGCCAGTTAGAGACACCATAAGCAAAAAAATTTCGCCAAGTTTGCTGAGTCTCAGTGCGAGGATTATAGGGATAATACATTCTGGCTTTTTGAGTAAAAGTTCCATAATGCCTAAAAATCCACCAATCGCTAAGGCGACCATGAGAAATACCGGCAATAAGAGGGTAGAGCTTGGGATAAAGAGCGCCAAAATCGAGGGGGACCTTGCCAGTTAACATTTTTTTATCTATCCTGCATAAACAATAAATCAGCGAGGTAAAAAGACCTACTGCCGTTAGTAGTAGTCTCAATATAATAATAAATAAACCAGGTGCAATCGCCGGTTGGTAAATCACTAGAAAAAGTAGAGCGGAGAACGCCATCAACATAAAAGTAAATCTTGCCTTCACCGGAATCCATATAAGCTCTGTAAACATGAGCTTCAGTAATATCAATGCCAGTAATTTGCTCTGTTGTTTCAGAACCGCCATGAATAGTGAAAGCATATAAATTGCCGTTAGAAATCTTGAAGCCAAAACCTTCACCTTCAGCTTCATTTAATGGATCACCAAGAGCCAAATAGGCTAATTGAAAAGTATCAGAGATAAAACAAGCCGTAGTTTGGAAAAAAGGATTTTTGGCAAACGTTAAAACAATTTGAGGCGTCCAATACTGAGCACGAGCGACGGCAGTATCATGAATAGTAGATCCGGTATAAAACCTAGTGCCCAAAATCCGCGCTTCAATAAAGCCGGAAGTTTCCCAGCCGTCCATGCTTTCAAAACAACTCATGATAAGAATTTTATTTAAAGAAAGATAACGGAAGTCAACAGAGCCAAATTGATGATCCAAAAGCGACTCAAATCTGTGCATATAGAGCGAAGAACCATAAACCTGGTGCGCGTTTTCATTGTCATTATGATTTTCTACGTAGTCCTGGATTGATTGTTCAATCCTTTGAGTATCGTCGGCACTTTTAGCTAGATTTCCCCAACAAATAATAGGCATTTATAAAGCTCCTCCGGTCGGATAAATAGTTTCTAACGTTGCCCCTACGGGCAAATTGACTCCTTCCCACCATTTTACCACATCATCGCAGTAGGCGTCATTAGTGTTAACCTGGCCACGATATTCAACCCAAGGATTATCAAAGTAGAGATCGCCCTGAACATCGTTTAATTCGATTTCTAGGCGCCAGCGACCCTTTGACCCTGGCTGGATGGTAATATCTTTAGTTTCTGTCGTCCAAGCTTGAGAAAGGGGAATTTCGATCGTCTCGGTTTCTTCAATGTTTTGGCCGGTATAATACCTCGTCCAAATGAGTTTGAGCCGAGCATAAGGATCGGGACCGGAAGCGCTTAAATTGCTCTTAAAACTAATTTTAAAAGAACATGGCCAATAAAGCCGGTGTTTATTATATTGGACGATTAAAGCTGAAGTAGCCGCACCAGCAAGGTTAAGATGGCCAATTAAATACTGGTGGTAAATAGAAGGGGTAGCGTCGCCGCCAATCAGGTGTTTAATTCGATAAGATTTGTCTTGAACATAGAGATTATAGCCATGCTCACCAATAACATCACCAGCAGTCTTCCAAGCAGTCTTTTGCTCATCTGTAAAATTAGCCCAAGCTTGAGCAATCGCAAAAAGATAAGAAATCTCACGAAGCTCTAGTTTTCTTTTACGAGGGAAAAAACGGGGGTTTTTGCCAACATTACAGAAGACAGAAATATCATACATCCTAAGAGTCTTGTTGTAGATAATTTCGAGCCCTGCCGGCAAGGTAATGCCCATCACCAGCGCCATAATCTACTTTTTTCCCTCTTTAGGAATAAGATTAGCCAGGATTTGATACCCAGTAAACCCTGACAAGAAAGCAACTAAAGGGGAATGGTCAACAAGAAAGCCGACAGCTCCGCCAATTATTGCTCCGCCTAAAAAGCCTAAGACAATAGCGCCATCCTTAACGCAAGGTAAAATGAGCTTATTGTCTTTGAAAATATCTTTAGTTAGGGCACCGGCAGTCCCAGCTAGGATTAAAGATAATACCTCCAATTTATACCTCCTTTGATTGATTTTAACGAACTCGAAACGAAATTTCAACCACTTCGAAAAGACCATAGAACAATAACCTGCTCAGTCATAAACCATCATGTAGTTGGTTGGTAATGTAAAGAAAAGTGGTCGGTGAGAAGCTTTAACTACAATAAAACAGTAAAAGACACGGGGATTAACTTAAAAAAACACGATGTGTTGGTTTAAAAACAACCTATGTTACAGACCATAAAGCCTCAAAATAACGCTTAAACTCCCTGGCAACAACCCTGCTCTTAATAAGTGCTGAAGCCTCATTATTCACCGTAACGCTCCTATTAGAGAGGTTGTGCGAGCCTAATATAGTAATATCGTCATCAAAAACCCACAGCTTAGCATGAGTAATAGGGAACGTTCTGGTAAATTTAACCTGAGCGCCAGCTTCAGATAAATACTGGCTGGCTTTCATATTGATTTCCATTAAGTGTTGCCCCCTACCCTCTTTATTTAACAAAACACGCACCTTTTTACCAACGTCAAGTTGAGCAAGCAAGGCCCTGTTTAACTCCTGGATAGGGCTAGTAGTCCGGTGAGGATAAAAATTCCATTGGAATTGAATAATATCAATCGAGTATTTAGCTTGAGAAATAGCTTCAATTAGTTTTTTGATAAAAGTTTGACCAGGCAGAGGAGTAATCAAGCCTTCGGTGTCTTCAACCATCAACATTGTGCCAAAATTCGTCGTCTTCATATAGATCATTTTAACAAAAAAGAACGTCTATTTGTCAAGGGACGGAAAGGGAAACATATAGAGTCAACACTAACGTGTTGGCGGGGGCGTTCCCCCCCCGCACCCCTCCCGTAAACACCAAACCTCAGAAACCGCAATAATCGGTTTGGATTACACACACACCGCCAGTCATTGCCCTCGCCAAGCCCCTGCGGGGCTTGTCTCAGGCAAGCAAGTATCGCTCCCCCCTTAGCCGCACAGGCTTTACCCCCCTTTTCCGAGATGAATGTTATAGTGCTCAACAGGGGGGAGCTGAGGGCTCCGCATACCTCGCCTCGTATGCTGTCGCCCTCTACTTGCCGCATTTGAAGGCTGGCTCGCAGTGCCTGGCCTCGCCAGCCTTCATGCTCTTTTTTCTCGGATAGTCGAATTCCGCAATGAGAATTTTTAGAACCCAACAAAAATTCGCATTTCATCGCGAACCAACCAGACGGGTTTTAAGCGGAATTCGACATATCCGCCCCGCAGAAGGTAGCTCTGGCAAGGCACCTCGCTCCTTGCTGTCGCAATAATTGATATTGCGGGGACGAAAAAAGCGTTTAATCAAAGGTTATTCCCTCCCACCCAAGAAGAAGGAAGCGGCGACCCCTCCCTTTGGGCGAGAGGGCGCCCTAAGGGGCGCCTTGCCGAAAACACCGTTTATTTAAGAAATAAAACAATATCTTCCGTAGAGAAAAACAATCTGTTTCTTGTATCGCCTGCCGTCGGGGGGGTAAGCGCCTTATTCGCCCCCGCCTTTTTTTGTTTGCTTCCCTTGTTTTAACTTCTCTGTT
>JAQTSV010000037.1 GCA_028711115.1 Candidatus Omnitrophota bacterium | reverse complement strand
CATTCTTATTATTGATGAAGTACACTATTTAAAAAATAGTAAAGCTCTGAGAACAAAAGAAGTATTTGGTTTTCAAAAGGGTAAGTTGGAAGAAAGAATATCACCTATCACAGCCAGAAAGAAATTATTTTTGACTGGGACTCCAATACTAAATAAACCTATCGAACTCTGGACGCTTGTTCATGCGCTGGATCCAGAGGGGATCGGAAAAAGCTGGAAATATTACATAGAAAGATATTGTGATGCTTACTTAGATAGATTTGGCTGGAATACATCTGGAGCGAGTAACCTGGAGGAGTTACAAAAAAAATTAAGAATGAGTTTTATGATACGAAGATTAAAAGAGGATGTGTTAACCGAGTTACCGCCGAAACGACGACAGATAATAACTTTTCCGGCAGATTCGATGCTTGAGGATATTGTTGAAAATGAGAAAAAATCATACCAGAAATTACAAGAGAAGATTCATTTTTTAAAAGCTCAGGTCGAAATTGCAAAAGCGAGTGATAAAGAGGGGGTTTATGAAAACGCAGTTAGGGCATTGAATGGTGAAATGAAAGTTATATTCTCCGAAATATCCAAGCTCAGGCATGAAACAGCGGTTGCGAAGATACCATTAATGATAGATCACTTAAAGAATATGCTTGAAGAAATCCCAAAGATAGTATTTTTTGCCCATCACCATGATGTAATGGAGGCAATACAAAAAGAATTTAGCGGTATTTCTGTTAAACTCACCGGGAAAGAAAACGCAGAAGAAAGACAGAAAGCGGTTGATAAATTTCAGAATGATGTAGGAATAAAATTATTTATAGGAAGCATTCATGCTGCTGGGGTTGGAATAACATTAACAGCATCCAATACTGTAATCTTTGGTGAACTTGATTGGGTTCCAGGAAATATAAGTCAGTGCGAAGATAGGACACATAGAATAGGGCAAAAAGATAGCGTACTGATACAACATCTTGTTGTTGATGAGTCTCTTGATGCAAAAATGGCGCAAACGCTTGTTAATAAACAAGAAATAATTGACAAAGCTCTCGACAACGAAACAAAATATGAATTGAAAACTATGCCGGCTATTCCAACTACAGAGTCTATCACAGATGATATAACAAGAAAACAGATAGACAAAGAAGCATCAAACATCAAGGTAGATGAAATAAGTATAATACATTCAGCTATAAAAATATTGGCTTCTTATTGCGATGGTGCTAATGCGCTTGATGGAATGGGCTTTTCAAAGATAGACACTGCTATTGGTCATTCATTGGCAGAATTTAAAACATTATCTGCGAAACAGGCAGTGATTGCAAAAAAACTTATAATTAAATATAAAAGGCAATTACCAGATAACATAAAGGATAAAATACTATGACTCATTCAGACATAAGAACACAGCTTATTAATCAAGGGATAAAAGAAAGTCCATTACTTTTAGTGGAAAGAAAGTTTGAGATGTTTCAAAAGTATGGAGAGCAATCAGCGAAGGCAACAGGTAATAGATTACTGGGGATCCAAGCTGAAGGTGAAAAACTTATCAAACAGATCAATGAAATCTGTGATTCGCGGAAGATCGGGAATCCATTAAAAGGCGAGAAGGTTGAATATATCGGGATAGAATATGTGGTTGAGTACTACGAGGAGTTAACCAGGAAATTTAAAGCCATTGAAGTAAGATGTGATTCTCCGGCTTTTGCAGATGTTGAAGCCATGAAAAGGGGAGCAAAAATTCTCAAGGTGTCGAAGGTCTATGAAAAAAACGACAAAGAGAAGAAAAATCTATTTCATCCAATAAAAAACAACTGAAGGAAACAACCGATGAAAAATTCAAGAACTTCTTTATCAAAGAGTGAAAAGCGTAACCGCTGGGGTAAAAATGGCAAGAGTCCAAGATATTGTTGTGTTAGTAGTTGCCCATTTCCAAGAAAACAAGTATGCAGATGGCATGGAATAACCTGTGTCTTTGATAGGCGGAAGGGCAACCGTAAGCAATGAACAATCAAGATACATTACGGAAAATAGAATCCTTAGCAAAGCAAGTCTGTAAACCGAGTAGGAGTATCACACAACAGGGTGAAAGAATAATTTCTTTCACGGTCTTCAAGACGAAACACAGCCGGAACCGCACAATGATATTAGTTTATCGGTGTAGGATAATAAAGGGCAAAGACGATGTATCTACATTGTTAATAAACGAGACTCCGACCGACAGTAACGATGAAGACAAGATTTATTGTCTATTGTTAGAGTATAAAAAGTATAAAATAAAGATAATATAACGTACTATTGTATATTAAAATACAATATTATATATTATAACATAATGATAAAGCAAAGTATATAAGAGGAGAGCATGGCGAAGATCAAGAAAAATGGAGATAGAAAAACTCTCCAATCGAGCGTGAGCAAGGAAGAGTATAAAAAGTTAGAGGCATATTTAAAAAAAATAAGCGAAGAGCAAAACATCATAATCACAGAATCAGCGTATATACGAAAGTTGATTTTAGATGATATGAAGAAAGGCGATAGTTCGTAAGAAAGCAAGAGAGGTGTCCGATGGAAGACGTAAAAATCATAGCTGAATGCAGTTTTTGTGGAATAGAAAAAGAAGTTATTCCAATGATTGATAGTAATAAAAAGATATGTGCGGATTGTTTAATTGATTTACAAGATCGACTTGAATGGCACTATGTTCCCACACCAACCAATAATAATAACGTAAAGGAGAAAATGTCATGTCTACTTCTTGTTCCCGTTGTCATAGGACTTTAAAAAACCCTATTTATGTAGCAATAGGGATGGGCAAGGTTTGCCTTGCAAAGTCTCAAGCTGAATCGGAAAAACAAAAATCATTATATGATCCTGAGTTATTGCCGGGCAATCCTCTCAAAGTTGGAGTGATCATTAAACGGTTGCCGAACGGTAAACTGGCTACGAATATTGAACGCAGAGTAGTTCAACATTCAAACACAGGATTTGAGATCGGCTATGCTGGTAGTGGTCCCGCAGACTTCGCTTTAAATATTCTAAATATATTCCTGCCAATTACTAATAAAGATGATGAATCTATTTGCTACGAAGGAACGAAATGTTCTAAACGTGCATATTCTCTTCATCAGCAATTCAAGGAACAATTTCTTGCCAGCCAAGAACAGGATAAAAAATGTCGGAACAAAAACGGATACGTAATTCCGGTGAATGTGATCAAACGATGGATTGAAAAAAAATAAATGGGTAAAATAAAACCATACCGAGTCCGATTAAGCCGGGAAAAAGGATGGCGGATGCCTGAGAATACTGTCAAGGTTGATAGAAGTACTCACTTAGGTAATCCATTCATAGTAGGAGTGCACGGCAATATCGATGAATGTATTAAGATGTTTAAAACATTATTAACTGGTTATATATGTT